>CAYUSB010000005.1:0-112731 GCA_964447205.1 uncultured Myxococcaceae bacterium | reverse complement strand
CAGCAGCCCGGGATGCAGCAGCCTGGGATGCAGCAGCCCGGCATGGAGCAGCCCGGGGGCCAGCAGCCTGGGATGCAGCAGCCCGGGGGCCAGCAGCCGGGGATGGCCCAGCCGGGGGGCCAGGGTGACTACATCCAGGCCCAGATGCAGATGCGGCAGCAGCAGTTTGCCCAGGGGATGAACCCCGTCCTCCCCTTGTCCCGGGGCACCCTCCAGGAGCACGGGACCCAGAGCTACGCGGTCCAGATGACCCCGGGCCAGTGCTACAAGATCATCGGGGTGGGGGGCCCTGGGGTCATCGACCTCGACCTCAAGATCTACGACCCGTCCAACCAGATGATCGACGAGGATGTGGCCACCGACAACTACCCGGTGATCGGCCTTCGGCAGGATCACCCCCTCTGTCCGCAGACCGCGGGGCAGTACCGCCTCGAGGTCATCATGTACCAGGGGCAGGGCGATTTCGGGGTTCAGGTCTTCGGGCGCTGAGCGGGCCGTCGGCCAGGGCGGAGGGGCGGGGCGCACCGAGGGCCCCGTCCCCAAGTCTGCTGCGCGGGTCAGAGCAGGAAGGGAGGAGCGGACGCGGGCAGGCCGTGGTGGTTGGGACGGTGCTCCTGCTCGCGCAGGAGGCTGGGCATCCCGCGGGGGGACTGGGTGTACTCGCGCATCCACACCGCGAGGGTGTTCCACACGCGGAGGGTCTGTCGCTGCACGATCTGAACGCCCTGCGGGCCGACCACCCGGGGCGAGAAGCTGTCGAGCGGCAGACGGTCCGTGACGCACTTCTCCAAGACCAGGGGCATCCCGCTCCGGACCAACACCTCCAGGTGTGTGGTGAGGTCCTTGAGCTCCTTGCCGGTGGGCAATCGGGTGGGCAAAAACTGCGGGGGCAACGTCATGCCCTGGTCGATTTCGCCCGGGGTCAGGGGCACCTTCTCGGACAAGGGGTGATTGACCCCCAACACCACCTGGAGGGTGATGCGCTGCCGCCAGCCCGTTGGGGCTTGGAGGTAGGCGATGGTCGAGGTGGTGGCGCGGAGCCCCCCGAGCTCCCCGCCAAAGCGGTCGAGAAACTCCGAGACCGAGGCCGGGCCGCGCGGGTCCTCGTGGGTGGCGACACACCCGAGGGTCCGGGCCACCGCGAGAAAGGCCTCCTTCAGGCGCTGATGGTTTGTCACGGGGACTCCTTCGCGGGGGCCGCGAGGTTGGGCAGGAGGGCCCAGGGGATCTCATCGAGCCCCAGGATCTCTACCATGTGGGGATACCCGTCCCGAAAGAGCCGGGCGTCGAGGGCCTTGAGGTCGTCAAACTCGGGCAGCTCATAGTCCTCCGGGTCCCAGATCATGCAGCGGTCCCCCAGGGTGCTCTGATCGTGGAGGATGGCGTTGACGGCGTGGCGGGCCGACTCGTTGGCGGCCTCCATGGTGGTCAAGCGGGTGTACGTCTTCATGTACGTCCCGGCCAGCACCCAGCGGGCGTTCTGCAACGTGTAGCCCCGCTGGGGCGCCGCGTCGGTCGGGAGGACCCCCGGCCGCAGGGCCCACTCGCCCGGGCGATTGATCAGGTAGGGGGAGAGGTTCTGGGTGATCCCCTTGCCCCCGGGGTCGAAGATCACATTTTGATCGAAGTGGTAACAGAGCGGCTCGAGGTCGTCGTGGGCCCGGGGCGTCGGCGCCGCGGTGGAGCGCGGGTCGCGGTCCATCGGCGCGGCCCTGTGCTTGAGGGGACGGGCGGCGGGCACCGAGACGCTCGGCGGGGACTGATGCACGGGGCTGAATCCGTCGGGGATGACCCCTGAGATCCCGCCCGCCTCGTGGTCGGCCCGTCGTCGACGGGAGAGGGTGTTGACGGCGATGCTGTCGGCCACGTCGCGGAAGACCTCCTGGGCGATGGTGGCCCGGGGGAGGTTCCAGGCCCAGGTGTCGTCGTCGGGGGAGCGATGCGGGATCGCGCGGCCCAGCGGGCGAAACAGGGCTCCGAGGTCGACCGAGACGATGCCCCGGTAGCCGTCGGTGCCCGTCGGGCGCCGATGCCAGAAGTGCACCTGCGAGATGGACGACAGGCGCCACCCCGACTCCATGTACAGGGTGTGCTCCTGGCCAAACTGGATGTTGGCGGGGAAGAAGAACTGCACCCCGGTGAGGTGCCGCAGGGGCCCCGCCCCACGCGCCGGGACCGGGTCGCGCTGGTGCTCGGCTTCGATGGCGGACTGCCAGGTGCGCAGGGCCTGGAAGTCGCCCACCTCGGCGGCGGCGGCGCGGGTCGCCCCGAGCTTGTCGTGCTGTTGGAGAAACCGGGCCGCGAGGTTGGTCCCGACGGCGCCCGCCTTGTCGCGGGGCACGACCCGCTCGGGGTTGTCCCGGACAAACTGGGCCAGGCCCATCATCGCGGTGACCGGCGTCGCCAGCACGAAATAGTGCGGGCGCACCGCGGTGGTGAAGCAGCGCGGGTCGAGGATCGTGTCGGCGATGGCCACCCGGGGCAGGAGCACATCGGAGAGGTGATCGGGGTTGTCCCGGTCGGGCAGGTCGAAATCCACCAGGGTCCCCCGGAAGAACTTCACCCCGCGGAAGATCAGGTACTCCCGCCACAGGTCGAACCAGGCCAGGGAGGTGGGGCCGTTGAGGGTGGCGTCGGTGACCTGCCTCCCGACGAGCTGATCGAGCAGGAGTTGGGTCACCATGTTGCCCTGGGTGCGCACGTCGCTCTCGGTGGCCGTCATGGCCCCGAGGACCTCCGGGCCGCGCTCCATGTGGGCCTGACACTTCGGCGAGAACTTCTCGCCCTGGAGGAACTCCCACCAGGTCATGTCCTCGTGCTCGGCCGCGCGGCGCTCCTTGCTGGTGGTCATGTACTGAAAGAGCTTGAGCGACAGGTGGGTCAGGTCGCTCGAGGCGTACCCGAGCTCGTTGACGAAGCTCTGCAGGGCCGCCATCAGGGCCTGTGGGGTGCGGGGCGGGCGACGCGGAAAACGGATCAGCTTGCCGCTCGGGCCTTCCGTCTCGGCGGCTGCGGGCTCGGTGGGGACGTGCAGCCAGGTGGCCTCGGTGCCGACGAGGTTGTCAAACACGCTGCGGACCACCGGGCCGTACCGGTCTTCGCCCGTGCTGAGCACCGCCGTCCGGCGCATGGTGTCGAACAGGTGCCGATAGAACCCCGGGAAGTACCGAAACCCATGCTCGCCCGGGACGACCCCGCGGCCCGGGAGCACGAAGGTCACCCGCACGCGCTTGGTGTCCTGCTCGTACACGTCGAGGGTGCTGTCAATCTGGAGCTCGAACCCGGCCTCTTTGGCGCACGCGACGAGGGCCTCGAGGAGCTCCTGGACCGCCTTGTTGAAGCCATCGTCGGTTGTGCCGAGGTCGGAGCTGACCAGCATGGACACGGCGGGGGGTTGGGCCCCGTAGCACTCTCGGAGCTTTCTGCCGAAGGCGGCGATCTCCCAACGGTCCTGAGCCCGCAGGGACCCGGCCCCGATGACGCCGACAAACTCCAGGACGGGGTGCCGGAGCATGGAGACGGTCTCGCTGAGGCCCTCGGCGGTGTCGCTTGGGGCGCCTTCGGGGATCATCGCCCACTGGGTGCGGGCGACCCCACCCACCGCGGGCAGGTCGGTCTCCCAGGGGTCGTCGGCGGGCTCGACCACGTAGACCTCGAACCCGCGTTCGACCAGCTCGTGGGCCGCGGTGAGGCCGGTGATGCCGGCCCCGAAGATCCAAACGACGGGCTGACCGGAGGGCGCGGACGGGGGATCAGTCATGGCGGGGGGGTGACTCCTGGGGCTGGGATTGTGCGTCGCGGGCCTGTTGCCACGCGCGAAACTCGTCGAGGGTCAGGGCGAAGCTCGGGGCCCGTACGGCCCCTTGGAGGAAGGCCATCAGGGCGTTGTGGAAGGCCACGAGGTCGTCGACGGGGCCGCGGAGCACGACCCGTCCGGCCATGACCGCGGTGACCAGGGTGTCGTCGCCGTCGGCGAGGGCCACCACCGCGCGCCGGGCGGTGCGGAGGGTGACCGTCGGGGTGACGCCCCGGGGGAGGGTCTCGCGGACCCAGGCGGCCCCGTCCCGCCAGCCTACGAAGGCGTCTTCGCCGTCGACGG
Source organism: uncultured Myxococcaceae bacterium (assembly GCA_964447205.1). GTDB lineage: Bacteria > Myxococcota_A > Polyangia > Polyangiales > JAEUKH01. Next base: position 108,632 of record CAYUSB010000005.1, on the reverse strand, counting down.
CGAGGGCCACCACCCGCGGGCCGAGGGCGGCCCCCATGCGGGCGTAGGCCCAGGGGAGCTCGCGCCCGAGGCTGACGACCCCGCGCCGGACCCAGTGACCAAACGGGATGACCGCGCCCAACATCGCCCCTCAAGCCCCCAGGAACTCGAACACGGCCCGGCCCTCCATGGACACTCGCTCGCCCCGCACCATGCCCTCGACCGAGACCGCGCCCCCGACCTCGTTGATGAGGGTGTTTCCCGGGTCGTGATCGTTGGGGATGACCACCTGGGCGAGGTCGTGGGCCTCGAAGACGCAGCGCACGTGGTCGCCGTCTCCGCGGGCCTCGACGATGAGCCGGGCCGGCACGTCGGTGACCCCCGAGGGCGACACCAGGGCCATGGCCCGGGGCACCTTGAGGACCCGGGCGGGTCGGAGAAACCCCTCGCGGGTGATGGTGACCTCGGCCCCCCGCAGGACCCGGTGTTGCCACACCCCCCGCCAGAGAAACAGGGCCTGCATCCGGGCCAGGGTGTGGGCTCGGTCGGACAGTCGCACGAACACCATGCTCCAGGGGTTGTCACGGCCCGGGGGGAGGCCGAAGCCCCACTCCCAGGCGAAGTCGCGGCCCCAGGCGAAGTGCCCCCAGTTGTGGTCGTGGTAGGCCGGGGCGTCGACCAGGGTGTGGGTCACCCCTCCGACGGTCACGGTGCCCTGGGCCCGGCACCGCGGGACCACCAGCCAGTGGATGGGAGGCCCCGGGTCGAGAGGGATGTTGTGGGCCACCGAGGGCAGGACCTCGGGGCGCAGCACGAGGTCGAGGGCGATGGGGCGCTGGGCGAGGGTGACCTGGAGGTGGTAGGCCCCGTCGCGGAAGACCGCGCTGTGCGCGCCGAAGCGCATCGAGAGGCCGCCCCCCGGGGCCTCGACCCGGGCGGCAGGGACGAGCTCCACGTCGCCGTCCCAGAGCCCCTCGCGCACGAGGACCGTCACCCGGGCGAACTCCTGCCCCCCAGGGGCTCCCGGGCGGGCGTCGTCGACGAGGGAGAAGTTGACGAGGACATCGAGCCCCGGGGCGTAGGCCGCGAAGTGCCACCACTCCTTGTGCCCCTGCTGGCCCCCGTGGAGGAAGGGCGAGCGGCGCAGCCAGTCGGCGTCTTCGAGGGCGGCCCGCGGTCCGGTCATCGCAGCAGGCCTCGTCCGGGCTTCGGGGGATCGGGCGGGTCGACGACGGGGGGACTCTGGGACGCGGCCTGTTGCAGGAGGGTCTCCAGGCGGCCGAAGAAGGCCACGAGGCCCAGGAGGGCGGCGATGAGGGCGTCGTCGCCGGGCTCGGCGGGGGTCCGAGGGGCCTCCGGGGAGGCGTAGCGGTCGAGGAGGCCGAGGAGGCCCTGGCCACGGCTGCGCAGCCCCAGGGCGAGGCACAGCAGGAGGTTGCGGGGGCTAAACTCAGTCGCGTGCTGGTGCAGGGGCATCGTCGTCGGTGAGGCCGAAGAGGCGTGCGAGGAAGGGTTCGAGCGCGTGGACGGCGGTGGCCCGGGCGAAGAGGTCGAGGAGGCGGGTGGGCAGGACCGAGGGGCTCGACTCTTCCAGGAGGTTGAGGGTCCCGACCTCCCAGACGATCCGGCCGCGACGGATGAGCTCGGAGCCCTCCAGGCGACGGGCGAGGGCGGCCCCTTCGGGGGTCTGGGCGTACTGGCGACCTTCGGCCACCAGGGCCGAGAAGAGGCGCTGGGCGGCGGCGGGGTGTTCGAGCAGGAGCCGTTGGGCGAGGCGCAGGGGCTCGTGCAAGGGGTCGGCCTCGCGGAGCTCGAACAGCGGGATGTCCTCGTCGGCAGGGGGCACGGAGGTCAATGGGGGCCTTCAGGAGATGTGCAGGTCGAGGTGAAGGCTGAGGGCCGGAGTCTTGCCGACGGTGACGAGGTAGCGGCCCTGGAGCCGGGCGCCCTTCTCCGCCGACGGGCACGCGATGCGAAGGGTGAGCAGGGTCACGGTCCCCGCAGGGAGCACCCGGTCGGCCCCGAGGACCGAAGGGAACTCCAAGCTCGCCTTGGCCAGGTGGCGGGTGTCCTGGGCGTCGGTGAGGGCCTCGCCCTCGAGCGACCCGCCGAGGGGACCGGCCTGGGGGAGGGTGTTCTTCACGCGGAAGCGCAGGGCGAACTCGGGCCCCGGCCCGGTGGCCTGGAGGGCCGCCGAGGGGGTCTCGGCCGTGCCCACCCCGAGGGCGGTCTCGACGCGTCGCTGGACGGCCGTGGCGTGCCGCCGCTGAATGCCCAGAACGCGCGAGAGCATCTCGCCCTGGAGCTGGGCGAGCTCGTACGCGAGCCCCGACAGGCCGAGGGCCTCCGCGCGGAGCCTGGGGCCGAGCGAGACGAGGCGATGTCTGGCCGCCAGACGCTGGCCCGCGTCGCGGGTGTCGTGGATCTGCTTGAGCATCTCGGCGGCCGCGTCGAGGCCCCCGCGCCGCAGTGCCCCCAGGAGATCGGCTTCGTTCTTCCCACCGGTGTTCACGATGGGAGATTATCCTCTCTTGTCCGCGGCAAGGGAAGAGTCCTTGCGCACCCACCGAGCACCCGACGAGCGAATGCGAACCCCTGTCGACCTTGACGCCTACCTCGGCCAGTGCCGGACCTTCGTTCTGGAGGAGATCGCCCGTCGGATCCCGCGGGGCACCCGGGCCGACGCGGTCCTGTACGACCTGGTGATGGACTATCCCCTGCGGCCCGCGAAGGGGCTCCGTCCGGCCCTGTGCATCGCCACCTGCAGGGCCCTGGGCGGCAGCCTGGAGGCCGTCCTGCCGACCGCCGCGGTGCTCGAGCTCTACCACAACGCCTTCCTCATCCACGACGACGTGGAGGACGGCTCGGAGAAACGCCGAGACGCCGAGACCCTGCACCGGGCCCACGGGGTTCCGATCGCGGTCAACGTCGGCGACGCGATGCTGGCCATGGCCCTCGGTCCCCTCCTCGACAACATGCACGTCCTCGACATGGGCCGGGCCCTGCGCATCCTGGAGTGCGTGGCCACCATGGCCCGGGAGTCGGCCGAAGGGCAGGCCCTGGAGCTCGACTGGGTGCGACGGGCCCGGTGGGACCTCACCGACGACGACTACCTCGGCATGGTCGACCAGAAGACCGGCTGGTACAGCTTCGTGGCCCCCCTGGTGATGGGAGCCCTCGCCGCAGGGGCCTCCGACGCCCAGGTGGCCGCCCTCGAGGCCTTCGGCCGGGCCCTCGGAGCCGCCTTCCAGATCCAGGACGACGTCCTCAACCTCCTGGCCCGCGAGTCCGACTACGGCAAGGAGATCGGGGGCGACCTCTGGGAGGGCAAACACACCCTCCTCGTGATCCACACCCTGCGGGTCCTCCCCCCCGACGACCAGGCCCGGGCCCGGGCCATCCTCGCCAAGGCCCGCCCTGGCCCCACCCACGACCCCGCCGCTCGGGCCCGAGGCCTCCTGCCGTCCCTCGTCGCCTCGGGGGCCCTGAGCCCCGCGGGCGAGACGGCCCTGCGGGAGGTCCTGGCCGAGGGGGTTCCGCTCAAGACCGCCGAGGAGGTGGCCTGGCTCGACGACGCCGTGCGCAGGACCGGGGCCATCGCCTATGCCCAGTCGGTGGCCCAGGGCCGGGCGACCGCAGCGGCCGAGGCCCTGGAGGGCTTCGGATGGATGCCCCCATCGGTGCACCGCGGGGTCCTCGAGGCCGTGGTCGACTTCGTAATCGCCCGAGATCGATGAGGAGGCCATACCCCGGGTCGGGCTTGACAGGGGGAGGGGGCGGGGGTTGGATCCCGGACTGCCGATGAAACGCTGTCCGCGGTGCAACGCCCGCTTCGATGACGGTCGTACGCACTGCCTCCACGACGGGGCCGCCCTCGTCGACGCCGTCGACCCGATGTTGGGGCGCACCCTCGCCGAGCGCTACCGACTCGTGCAGCGCATCGGAGCCGGAGGCATGGGCACCGTCTACCGGGCCCAACACCTCCTCCTGCGCCGGGACGTGGCCCTCAAGCTCCTGTCGCCCGAGCTGACCCGCGACCCGGTGATGCGCGAGCGCTTCCTGCGCGAGGCCCAGGCCACCAACATGCTGCGGCACCCCAACATCGTGGAGGTGTTCGACGTGGCCACCGACGGCAGCCGCGTCTTCCTGGTGATGGAGCTCCTGGTGGGCGACAGCCTCGCGTCGTGTATGGGCGCCGGGCCCATGGAGGTGATCCAGGCCCTGCGCTTCGTGCGCCCCGTGGCGGCGGCCCTGGCCCGGGCCCACAGCCTCGGGGTCGTGCACCGCGACATCAAACCCGAGAACGTCTTCGTGTCCCGCGCGACGAGCGGGGAGTTCGTTGTCAAGGTGCTTGACTTTGGCATCGCCCACCTGCGCTACGAGGCCCGCCTCACGGCCCCCGGCGAGGTCTTCGGCACGCCCGAGTACCTGGCCCCCGAGCTCGCCCGGGGCGAGTCCTGCCAGCCCGCGAGCGACCTCTACGCCGTGGGGGTGATGCTCTTCGAGATGGTCACCGGAGCCCTGCCCTTCGACGGCGACATGGCCGCCATCATCGAGCACCACCGGGCCACCCCGGCCCCCTCCGCCCGGGCCCGCAACCCTGCCCTTCCGACGGCCCTCGACGATCTTATCTTGCGGCTCATGGCGAAGGACCCAGGGGCCCGCCCCCCCAGCGCGGCCGCGCTGGGCGAGATGCTGGACTCGCTGCTCGGGCGCCTCGACCCGGCCTACTCGGGCGTCCGCAAGCGCCTGGGCAAGGCCACCCTCTCCCTGGGAGGCAACGGGCGCGACGACGACCCGGACGACGACGACGACACGCGCAAGACCGTGCCCCGGTCGCTCGACACCCCGCCCTCCCTCGCAACCCTGCGGCAGCACCGGGCCACCTTCGAGGCCGCGGTGGCCGTGGCCTACCCCGACGGCCCCACGGACTGGGTCGCCGAGACCCTCCGGGCCCTCAACGCGGCCATGATGGCCCTCGACACGGTGGAGTCTCAGCGCCGGGCCGTGGTGCGCGAGATCGCCGACCACGCTCGGCAGCAGCAGGCCCGACGCGAGGCCCTCCTCGACAGCGCCGCGGAGGCCTCGCGGGCCCTGTCGCTCGCCGAGGCCGAGCTGGCCGCTGCCGTGGCCCACGTGTCCGAGGCCCGGGGGCAGGAGTCCGCCCTGCTCAACACCATCGCCCTCCGGTGGGACGACCTCGGGACCCCGTCGCCTCACCCCGGGCTGATGGACGAGGCCCGGGCCGCCCAGATGGAGTCCCTCGGGGCCGAGGCCACCCGCTGGCGCGAGCTTCACCGACGCCTCGCCGGACTGCGCTCCGCCCAGGCCGCCGCCGAAGCCCGGGTGGAGTCGGCCCGGCAGACCCTCGCCGGGGCCCGCGACGCCGTCGCGGCCCTCGAGCGCGCCACCCAGAGCCACGACGAGGCCATGCGGGCCCGGGCCGTGCAAACGGGGATCGAGCTCGATGTCCTCTATGGCTTCGTCCAGAAGAGCGCCGACGCCCTGGCGGCACATCTGCGCGATCTGCCCGCGGCCCGAGGGCTCATCACCTGGCTCGGCCCGGTGGCCCATAGCGCATGAGGGCTTGACCTGGGCCGAGGCCCCCCGCCACGATGGCCCCGCGATGTTTACGGGGACGCAGCGCTTTCGCATCCTGGAGACCCTCGGGAAGGGGGGCACGGGAGTGATCTACCGCGTGCGCGACGCCGAGATGCAGCGCGACGTCGCCCTCAAGACCCTGCGTCGCCTGCACCCCGACGACCTCTATCGCCTCAAGGAGGAGTTTCGGGCCCTCGCCGGCATCGCCCACCCCAACCTCGTCGAGCTCCACGAGCTCTTCGTCGAGGGCGAGCGGGCCTATTTCACCATGGAGGTCGTCGACGGGGTCGGCCTCCTCGACTGGTTGTGGTCCGACGACGTGGGAGGCCCGGGCCTGTCGGCCGGGGGACTCGCGCGCCTCGAGGCCGTCCTGCCCCAACTCGTGGTGGGGCTGTCGGCCGTGCACGCCGCGGGGCGCCTGCACCGCGACGTGAAGCCGAGCAACGTCATGGTCACCTGGGAGGGCGCGGCGGTGCTCCTCGACTTCGGCCTGACCCTCGCCTTTGGGCGCTCCTCCCCCGACGACGACGACGGGGCCGCAGGCACGGGCGGGACCCGACCGTATATGTCGCCCGAGCAGGCCCAGGGGCAGCCCCTCGGGCCTCCGTCAGACTGGTACGCCCTCGGGGTCGTGCTCTACGAGGCCCTCACGGGCAGGCTCCCGTTCTCCCTCGATCGGACCGAGGCCCTGACCCAGCAGCTCGCGGGCCGCTTCGCCCCCCCGCGGGCCCTGCATCCCGAGACCCCCCCCCGCCTCGACGCCCTGGTGTGCGCCCTCCTCGCCCCCGAGCCCACGCGGCGACCGACGGGACGAGAGATCCTGCAGTAGATCGGCGAGGCCCCCGCGGCCCGGGCCCCGGTCGAGGCCCCCCAAGGGGTGGCCGAGGCGCCCTTCGTGGGCCGGGTGGCCGAGGCCTCTGCCCTGCGCGGGGCCCTGGCCGCGGCCGAGGGAGGCTTCGCCCTGGCCACCGTGCGGGGGCGCTCGGGCATCGGCAAGTCCGAGCTCGTCCGGAGGGTCCTCGCCGAGGTGGAGGACGACCCCGAGGCCGTGGTGCTCTGCGGGCGGTGTCGGCCGCAGGAGTGGGTCCCCTTCAAGGCCTTCGACGGGATCGTGGACGCCCTGCGGCGGGTCCTCGTGCGGCGCCCGGAGTTTCTCGAGGGCGTCGACCCGGGCTCCCTGAGCGCCCTGTCCCGGCTCTTCCCGGTCCTGTCGCGGGTGTCGTCGGGGCCCGTCGACAGCCTCGCCCCTGACCCCGAGGCCCCGGTCGACCCGCGGGCCCAGCGCGATCGGGGCTTCGAGGCCCTGCGTAGCCTGCTCGCCCAGATCGGGGCGGGCCGCGCCCTCGTCCTGTGGATCGACGACGCCCAGTGGGCCGACCCCGACAGCGTGGCCCTGGCCCGGGCCCTGCTCGTGGGCCCCGAGGCCCCGCGGCTCCTCCTGGTGGTCACCTGGCAGTCCGAGCTCGGGGGCGAGGCCCCCATGGTCTCCGCCGTGCAGTCTCTGGGAGCGGCCCTTCCCCCGCGGCGCCGGGTCGACATCGCCCTGGAGCCCCTCGGGCCCGCCGAGGCCCTCTCCCTGGCCGGGTCCCTCCTCGGGCCCGACGACCTCGCCCGGGCCGAGGCCCTCGCGGTCGAGAGCGCGGGGTCTCCCTTCTTCGTGGTCGAGCTCGCCCGATGGGCCCGAGACTCCCACGCGCCCTCTCCGGCCGACCTCGGCGAGCTCCTGGCCCGGCGTCTGGCGGCCCTCTCCGACCCCGAGCGGTCGCTGTTTACCCTGGCCTCCCTCGCGGGCCGTCCCCTGGAGCGCGACCTCCTCCTGGCGGCCTCGGGCCTCGGGGCCACGGGGCGTCGTGAGATCTCGCGCCTGGTGGCCATGCAGATCCTGCGGATGGGCCGGGTCGACGGCCAGCCGGCCGTAGAGCCTCGGCACGATCGGTTTCGTGCGGCGGTCCTGGCCGAGACCTCGGTCCCGGCTCAAGAGGCCGGTCACCTCGGCCTGGCCGAGGCCCTCCTCGCCCGGGGGGCGGCCACCGTCGACCCCGAGCCCGTGGTGACCCACCTCCTCGCCGCGGGGCAGACGACCCGGGCGGCGGGATACGCCCTGGTGGCCGCCGACCGGGCGGCCGCGGCCCTGGCCTTCGATCGCGCGGCGGGGCTGTACCGGGTGGCCCTCGGGGTCGCTCACCCCGGGGTCCCGCGGTCGGAGATCCTGCGCCGACGGGCCGAGGCCCTGGTGGGGGCGGGGCTCGGGGGCGAGGCGGCCGAGGCCTTCATGGCCGCAGCGGCCGACCGGGAGGGGGAGTCTCCGAGCGACTCTCGGGCCGTGGTCGATCTGCGCCGGATGGCCGCGGCCCAGTACGCCTGTTCGGGTCGGTACGCCGAGGGGATGCGGGTGATGCGCGAGGTCCTGACGACCCTCGGGGTGCGGCTCCCGCGGTCGCCGCGGATGGCCACGGCCGAGGGGGTCCTCGGGCGCCTGGGGCTGGTCGTACGCCGGGCCCGCGCGGCCGTATGGAGCGAGGCTCCTCCGCCCGAGGCCCTCGGGCTCCAGCGCCTCGACGCCCTGTGGTCGGCGGTGGTGAGCTGTTCGATGGTGCAGCCCGCCCTCGCCGACGCCCTCGGAGTGCGGCACCTCGGGGCCTGCCTCGACCAGGGAGACCGCTCGCGCATCGTGCGGGCCCTCGGGTACGAGGCCACGTGTCGGGCCTCGGTGGGCACCGACTTCCTCCGTCGCAGCGCCCGGACCCTCCTCGACGAGGCCGACGCCCTGGCCGCCCAGACGGGGGTGGACTACGACCGGGCGTGGGTACACATGGCCCGGGGAGCCATCGCGTGGTTTGAGTCGCGCTGGCCCGAGGCCTACTCCGCCTGCGACGCGGCCCTCCGGGGGTACCGCGAGCGCTGCCGGGGCGTAGCCTGGGAGGTGGCCACCACCGAGATCTACGCCCTGTCCTCGCTGGCCCTCATGGGCCGCCTCGGCGAGCTCGCCCAGCGCCTGCCCCGCACCCTGCGCGACGCCGAGGCCCGGGCCGACCTGTTCGCCGCAGACGGGTACGTCCTGGGGCAGCAGGCCGTGCACTGGCTGGCCCTCGACGCCGTCGACGAGTGGCGGGCCCGGGCCCGACGGGCCGAGGCGGGCTGGGAGCCCGGGGCGTGGCACCTGCAGCGCTACCAGCACCTCGTGGCGAGCCTCCAGGCCCTGATGTACGAAGGCCGCGGGGCCGAGGCCCTGAGCCTCACCGAGCGCGAGTGGCCGGCCCTCGAAGGGGCCCAGCTCCTGCGCCTGGAGAGCCCTCGGATCGAGCTCCTGCAGCTCCGGGCCCGTGCCGCCCTGGCCGCGGTGGCCCAGGGGGGCAGAGGCCGGTGGGACCGGTCGCGCCTCCTGCGGCGCTGCGCCCAGGACGTCGAGGGGATCGCCCGCAGCGGCCTCGGCTGGGCGGCCCCCCTGGCGGCGATGCTGCGCGGGGCCCTGGCGGCCCAGACGGGCGAGGAGACCCGGGCGGCCCAGCAGTTTGCCGCCGCGGCCGAGGGCTTCGACGCCCTGTCCATGGGTCTCTTCGGCGCCGTGACCCGGGGGGCCCTCGGGCGCCTGGTGGGCGGCTCCGACGGTCAGCGGATGCGCGAGGCCTCCGAGCGCTGGATGGCCGCCGAGGGGGTGCACAACCCCGCGGCCCTGGCCTGGTGTTTCCTCCCGCAGTAGGCGTCCGCGGGCCGCCGCAGGGATCGATTGCCGCCGCGGGCGGGGGCCATCCGTGCCACCCTCGGCCCATGACAGAGCTGGTGGCGTGTACGGTCGAGCATCCCCTCCCGGACGGCAGGGTGCGGCTCCTGGGGGCGGTCGAGAGCGTGACGGGGGCGATGACCGAGGTCGAGCTCGACGGGTGCAAGCTCCTGGTCGACTGCGGGATCGGGCAGGGGGCGGAGGCCCGGCGCTGGCGCTTCCCCGAGGCCGCCCGCGAGGCCCAGGCCCTCCTGCTCACCCACGGCCACCACGACCACATCGGCTCGCTCCCCCAGCTCCTCGACGGCGGCTGGAGCGGGCCCATCGTGGGCACCGCGGCCACCCTGAGCCTCGCCCGGCTGTCGCTCGAAGACTCCCTGGGGATGCAGCGTTGGCCCAACCGTGACATCCGGGCGTTTCTTGAGCGCTTCGACGCCCTGCGGCTGCCCGTGCACTACGACCGGCCCGCGCGGCTCGTGGGGTTTGGCGGGACCGTGGCCTTCCGCGAGGCCGGGCACATCCTGGGGTCGGCCAGCGTCGAGATTCGTACCGGGCGGAGCCGGGTGATCCTCTCGGGCGACCTCGGGCGCCCGGAGGCCCCCATCCTGCGCGACCCCAACACCACCTGGGACGACGACGCCCCGGTCGACCTCGCCGTGGTCGAGAACACCTACGGCGACCGTGAGCACACTCACGACCACGCCTCCATCGAGGACACCCTGGCCCGGGTGGTGACCGAGACCGCGGCCCGGGGAGGCAAGATCCTCGTGCCCTCGTTCGCCATCGGGCGCACCCAGACCCTGTTGTGGTTCCTCGATCGGCTCGGGCAGGCCGGGCGGATCCCGACGGTGCCGGTGGCCCTCGACACCCCGATGGGCCTGAGCGTGACCGACCTCTACGACGACCACCGGGCCCTGTTTGACCGCGAGAGCCTCGGGCGCCTCGCCGACGGCGACGACCCCCTCGATTTCGAGACCCTCTTCGCCGTCAAACGCGGCAAGGACTCGGCCCGGGTCCGGGCCTTCGACGGCCCCATGGTGGTCATCGCCGGCAGCGGGATGTGCGCCGGGGGGCGCATCCTCGGGCACCTCCGGGAGGGCCTCCCCGACCCGCGCAACACCGTCCTCTTCGTGGGGTACCAGGCCGGGGGCACCCTCGGGGCCCGCATCCAACGGGCCGCCCCCGAGGGGGCCACGGTGCGCATCGACGACGAGGTCGTGCCCGTCCGTGCCCAGATCGCCTCGCTCCGCGGGCTGTCGGCCCACGCCGATCGCCGCGAGCTGGTGGCCTGGCTCCGTCACCTCCCGGGCCTGCGCAGGGTGGCCCTGCACCACGGAGAGGCCGCTGCGCAGCGGGCCTTCGTGACCTACGCGGAGGCGGCCCTCTCGGCGTCGCCCACGACTCAGAGCTGACCGCGCAGGGTGGACAGGTCGGAGGTGTGGGCGGGCACGGCGGCCCGGGGCAGCACCGTCGGGCGCTGGGCCCACCACAGGGCCCCGATCACGAGGAGGGCCGCGGCCACGATGACCCCGGCCACGGTGAAGGCGTCGCGGGCCTCGCGCACGAGGGGAGGGGGCGGGGCGCTCTCCCGGCGCAGGCGTCCAGATCGGGCGGAGTGGGTCCGCAGGGCCCGTCGGGTGTCGCTCTCCTCGGCCTCGGCGGGCGGGACGAAGGCGGGCTGATGGCCGGCGGGGGTGAGGCTGTTCATCCGGGCGAAGCGGGGGGCCCAGGCGGCTCGGGCTGCGGGCGAGGCGTACGGCAGGAGGGCCGCGGCCAGGGCCCGCAGGGAGGGGTACCGGGCCGCGGGGTCGACCTGCATCGTGCGCGAGAGGATCGACTCGAACTCCACCCGCAGGCTTGGCTCGACCGTACGGGCCCGGGGGTACTGCCCGGCGAGGATGGCCGTCATGACCTCGTACATGTTGCCCCCCTGGAAGGGCGGGATCCCTGTGACGCAGCGGTACAGGATCACCCCGAGGGCGTACTGGTCGCTGAGGGCGTTGGCGTCGCGGGCCCCCCGGACCTGCTCGGGGGGCATGTACATGGGCGTGCCGAGGATGGCCGCGTGGCCGGTGAGCTCTCCGCCGAACTGTTCTGCGACGACGGGGCCATCGTGCAGGAGCTTGGAGATGCCGAAGTCGACCACCTTGGGCTGCTCCTCGCCGAAGGGCCCCTGGGCTAGGACGATGTTGCTGGGCTTGAGGTCGCGGTGCACGATGCCCTGGGCGTGGGCCGCGTCGACGGCGGAGATGACGGGCAGGAGGATGTCCACGGCCTCGGAGGGGCTCAGCTTGCCGCGCCGTTCGAGCCGCTGGCCGAGGTTTTCGCCCTCCAGGAGCTCCATCACCAGCCAGGCGGCCCCGTTGGCCGAGCCGAGGTCGTAGACCCCGACGGCGTTGGGGTGCTGCAGCCGGGATGTGGCCTGACCCTCGCGCAAGAAGCGTTGCACGGCGTTGGGCGAGGACAGATGCTCGGCCCGTAGGACCTTCAGGGCCACCCGCCGCCCGAGGTCTTCATGGCGGGCCTCGTAGACGGTCCCGCTCGTGCCTTCGCCCAATACCCGGACCACCCGATACCGGCCAAACATATGGCCCGGGGCCTCGCCATGGGCGACACGTGGGGTGACAGAACGCGGGCTGGAGGCGTTGGCCGCCATGGGTCCTGGTCGATCTTCCTCGGAGGGTGTCTGGGACGCTCAGCAGGGGACGAACCTGCCACGGGCCGTTAACCTATGCATCCACACGACGATTGTCTTCGGCCCCCGCACGAGGCGTCAAGCCAGGCCCCGAGGTCGCAGGTGTTTTTTCCCGTTGACCGGGGCCCGGGTCCGCGGGTCCCTTGGCGGGGTGGAGGGGGCTTGACCATGGCAGAGGGGGGGTGTATGCCCTTGCGCCTCGCTCCGCGTGGGGCGATCGTCGACCTGCACCCGCCTAATACCCAGCTCCACCTTCAGACAGATCGAGACTGGGCTTTATCCCCCGCGATGGTCGCGGAGGTGCCCAAAACCCTCCCAGGGTGCGCCCCGCTTGTGTGCGGGCCTCGATCGGGCTTCAGACGACGCGCCACGCCGGAGACTCCCCAGGAAAGGACGGTCTCGGATACACTGCATGACCACCACGGACGCCACCCCCAACACCAACCCTGACTCTTTCGCCGCGCTCTTTGAGGCGAGCCTGGCCGCACACGACAACATCCGCGAAGGCGAGATCGTGCAAGGCACGGTCCTCCGCGTCGGCAAGGAAAACGTCGTCGTCGACATCGGGTACAAGAGCGAGGGGGTGATCCCCGTCTCTGAGTTTACCGGAGCGGGCGGCGAGCTCTCGGTCCAGCCCGGCGATCGCGTCGACGTGCTCGTCGAGTCCCGCGAAGACGACAACGGCCTCGTCCTCCTGTCCAAGGAGAAGGCCGACAAGATGAAGGTCTGGGACGAGATCTCGGCCGCGTGCGAGCGCGACGAGATCATCGAGGGCACCATCTCTGCGCGTGTGAAGGGCGGCCTCTCGGTCACCATCAAGGGCGGGGTGAAGGCCTTCCTCCCGGGCTCGCAGGTCGACCTGCGCCCCATCCGCAACCTCGACAAGCTGATCGGGCAGGCCTATCAGTTCAAGGTCATCAAGTTCAACAAGAAGCGCGGCAACATCGTGCTGTCGCGCCGCGTGCTCCTGGAGAAGGAGCGCGACGAGTTGAAGGTGACCACCCTGAAGAACCTCGCCGAGGGGATGATCACCAAGGGCGTGATCAAGAACATCACCGAGTACGGGGCCTTCGTCGACCTCGGCGGGATCGACGGCCTCCTGCACATCACGGACATGAGCTGGGGCCGGGTCAACCACCCGAGCGAGCTCTTCCAGGTGGGCGACGAGGTCACCGTCAAGGTCCTCAAGTACAACCCCGAGAACGAGCGGGTCTCCCTCGGCCTCAAGCAGACCATGGACGACCCGTGGAACCACGCCGAGGAGGCCTATCCTCAGGCGAAGAAGGTCCGCGGCAAGGTCGTCTCGATCACCGACTACGGGGCCTTCGTCGAGCTCGAGCCCGGGGTCGAGGGCCTCGTGCACGTCTCCGAGATGTCCTGGACCAAGCGGGTCAAGCACCCGAAGAACATCCTCAACGTCGGCGACGAGATCGAGTGCCAGGTCCTGGAGGTCGACGCCAAGGCCAAGCGCATCTCGCTCTCCATCAAGGAGCTCGAGCCCGATCCCTGGACGCTCTTCGTCAACGAGTTCAACCCCGGCGACAAGATCAGCGGCAAGGTCCGCTCGATCACCGACTACGGGATCTTCATCGGCATCCGCGACGGGGTCGACGGGATGGTCCACAAGACCGACCTGTCCTGGACCCTCCGGGTGGCCAACCCGAGCGACCTCTACCAGCGCAACGACGACGTCGAGGCGGTGATCTTGTCCATCAACCACGATGACAAGAAGGTCTCTCTCGGCATCAAGCAGCTCTTCGACGACCCCTGGTCGCGTATCCCCAACGACTACCCCCCCGGGCGTAGCCTCGAGGGCAAGATCATCTCCATCTTCGAGGGCGGCGTCTACGTGGCGCTCGAAGAGGGCGTCGACGGGTTTATCGCCAGCCACGAGCTGAGCGCCGACGTGGTGGACGGCCAGCGCAAGCTCAAGCGCGGCGAGGTCCTGCGCCTCGACGTGGCCTCCCTCGACATGAGCGAGCGGCGGGTCCTTCTGTCGATGCGCAACCTCGCCAACCGGGCCGAAGAGGCCGACCCCAACGCCCCCCGCCCCGAGCGGGCGGCCTCCTCCGTGGCCCCTGCGGCCGGCGGGGGCTCGCGTCGCAGCGGCACCCTGGGCGATCTCCTCCGTGAGAAGCTCGGCGACCAGCTCGGCGACCTGCCCACCAAGGGCTGATCGCTCCCCTCGTCTGGGTCTCCCACCGCTCGCCTCGATCGCCGGGGCGGGCGCCATGGAGCCTCTCTCCTCCCTGAATCCTTCTGTGGTCCCTGCATGAGCACCCCCAAGGCTCCGCCCCGTCCGCGTCTGTGGGCTCCGTGGCGGATGGAGTACATCCGCGGCCCGAAGGAGTCCGGGTGCATCTTCTGTCGGTACCAGGAGGAGGAGGCCTCGCGGCGCCGCGAGCGGCTCATCCTCTGCGAGCGGGCCGAGGCCTTCGTGATGCTCAACAAGTACCCCTTCGCGGCGGCCCATCTGATGGTCGTCCCGCGGCGGCACGCGAGCGACCTCGGGGAGCTGAACGAGGCCGAGCACGGGGCCCTTTGGGAGCTCGTGCGGGCCACGGCCAGCGCCCTGACCGTGGCCGTGCACGCCGAGGGGATCAACGTGGGGGTCAACCTCGGGGCCGCCGCGGGGGCGGGCATCGCCGAGCACCTCCATGTTCACCTCGTTCCCCGTTGGCGCGGCGACCAGAACTTCATGCCCGTCATCGCCGACCTGCGGGTGATGCCCGATCACCTCGACGCCACCTGGGCTCGGCTGGAGCCGTACTTCCGCCCCTTGTCCGACGCCCCCCCGGAGAGCCAGGGAGCTCCCCGGCGTACGGTCCGACGCGGCCCCCGGGGCTGACCGACCGCCGCGGGTCTGTCGGCCCTTCCTGCGTCCTTCGCTGGCCTACGGAGGCCCCCTCGTGCGACACCACCCCACCCCGCGATGAACCTCCCCGAGCCCCCCTCCGTCGAGGTCGTCCCGTCGCTCCGGCGCCGGACCGTCTTCGTCGCCGTCACGGCCGCCCTGGTCCTGGCCTGCCTCGTGGTGTTTCGGGCTGTCCTTCTGCCCTTCGTCCTGGGCCTCCTGGTGGCCTACGTGCTGCACCCCGTGGTGCGGGCCCTGACCCGGGTGCGTGTGGTCGGGCGGAGCCCCCCCCGATGGGTGGCCGTCCTCGCGGTGTACATCACCTTCCTCACGGTCCTCGTGATCGTGTTTCTGGCCGTGACCCCGCGGGTTGTCAGCGAGGTCCGTGACTTCGTCGTGCACGAGGTCCCTTCGCTCCGGGCCCAGGCCGAGCGCACCTGGCTGCCCAGGACCCGGGCCTGGCTCGGCAGGCTTCAGGGGGCCCTCACCCCGACCCGGGGCCCGGTGACCCCTGCGGGGGTCAACGACGACGACGACGACGACCCGCGCGACCCGGCCATTCGGGTCGAGCCCGTGCCCGCGGGGGGCTACCGCATCGTGCTCCCGCGCGAGGGCATCGAGGTCGAGCAGATCGACGACCGGCACTTCCGGGCCGTCCCCGCGCGGCCCCGGGCTCACGACGGGGCCGATGTCCTGCGCCGCGAGCTGCGCAGGCTCGGGGAGGGCCACGCCTCGGACATCTTCCGCGTGGGGCGCGGGATCGTCGGGGGCGTCATCGGGGGCATCTTCGGGTTCTTTATGACCCTGATGGTCTCGGCCTACCTCCTGGTGACCGAGGCCCGGGTGTTGGATTTCTTCCGACGCCTCGTGCGCCCGGAGTCTCGTGCGGCCTTCGACGAGCTCCTCGTGCGGCTCGACCGGGGGCTGTCCGGGGTCGTCCGGGGGCAGCTCTTCATCTGCCTCGTCAACGGCTCGCTGTCGGCGGTGGGGTTCGCCCTGGCCGACCTGAAATACTGGCCTACCCTGGCGGTGGTGGCCACGGTGTTCTCGCTCGTCCCCATCTTCGGGACGATCCTGTCGAGCATCCCCGCGGTGGCCATCGGGCTCACCCAGGGCTTCGGGACGGGCCTCTTCGTGCTCCTATGGATCCTCGGGATCCACCAGCTCGAGGCCAACCTCCTCAACCCCAAGATCATGGGCGACGCGGCGAAGATCCACCCCGTGATGGTGGTCTTCTCCCTGCTGGCTGGGGAGCACGTCTTCGGCATCCTCGGGGCCCTCCTCGCGGTGCCCGCGATGAGCATCGCCCAGAGCCTCTTTCTGCACTGGCGCAAGTACGCCCTGAGCTACGCCGAGCCCGAGGCCACGACCTCGCAGCACTGACCAGGCGGGCTACCGCGGCCGGGGCGGGTTGCGGCTCGGTGGGGTGGGCTCAGGCGGCGGCGGCGGGTTGCAGGTGCCCATCACGACCTGCCAGGTGGTCCCCTCGCAGGTGGCCATCATGTGGTCGGGCATGCTGCAGGCGGGGTACCCGCAGCGTTGCCCGGGGGTCGTGCAGGCCTCGCCGTGTTGGGGCGGGGCGGCCGGGCACGCGGGCGGCGCGGGCGGGTTGGTCGGGGTGAGATCGGTCGGAGGCGGCGGGTTGCCTGGGGGGGGATCGGGACGGCTCTGGGCCGTGGGACCGTCGGGGGCCGTGCTCACGGCGGGACGAGGGTTGCAGCCGAGGGAGCCGAAGGCCACGGTCACGACGAGGCTCGCACGGTACGTTCGCGGTGTGGACATGGGCCTTGTTACACCACGGAGGGCTCGGCCTTGGCTACCCTGGCTACGGGCTGCGCCGCCGCCGGGACAGGGCCACCCCAAGACCCAGGGCCAGGGCCCCGACCCCCGGGGCAGGGCCCGACGAACGACCGGGCAGACCCGGGCCCACCCTGCATCCGCAGCCGCTCTCCTCTTCCATGGCGGGTGCGGGCTCGGGGTCGACCCCGGCGTCTTCTTCAGTGGGGTCGGGAAGCGGAGGCGGCAGGCCTGCGTCGACCGGGTCGGGGGTGACCCCGCTGTCGGTGTCGGGCGAAGGACCCGCGTCGACGGGGTCGGGAGAGCCCGCGTCGACGGGGTCGGGAGGACTCGCGTCGACCGGGGTGGGACGGCCCGCGTCGATGGGCGGAGGCGGGGGCGTCCCCGCGTCGGGGGTGGGTCGCGGACGAACCCGGACGCTGCACCGTACGGTGGTGTCGCTCGGGCCAAACCAGGTCATGCTCTCCTGCACGAGGCCGTAGTTCTCCGACAGGGTCATCTCCGCGGCCACCGTCGGAATCCCCAGCACAAACGAGAACCGCCCGACCGCCCCCGGGGCCGTGGCCCGGTCAACCGGGGTGGGCCGGTTGGTGCTGGTCCAGTTGATCATGTCGAAGAAGATCCCGCGGTGGTCGCGGGGGTTGGTGGTCCCCAGGCGCGTGTTGCGCACGTCCCACGTGGCTGTCCCCGTGTTGCGGTACTCCACCCAGGCCACGGGGCGCTCGCCCGAGACGGCCGTGGTGGGGCAGCTCATCCCGACGTACGTGGCCGCGTAGGTGGGCGGCGGGGGCGGAGGCGGTGGCGGGGGGGGCGTGGTGGCCCCATTGCTCCGGACGAGGGCGAGGAAGCGGTTCCAGTCCCAGCCGTTGCCGGGGTCGGTGTGGCCCCCGGCTCCGCCGCAGCCGGTGGCGGTGGTGCCGCAGGGGGCCCCGCTGCCCGAGCGCGGGATCTGGTAGTGCCCGATGATGTGCTGCCGGTCGATGGGGATGTTGTACCGGTCGCACAGGGCCCGCACGAGCCGGGCGCTGGCCGTGTACATGGCCGTGGTGTACCAGCGCCCCGGGTCGGCCACGAAGCCCTCGTGCTCGATCCCGATGGAGTTGGCGTTGTAGTACGAGTTGCCGGCGTGCCACCCCGTGTCGCTGTCGCGCACCATCTGGGTGATCTGGCCGTCGCTCGACCGGACGTTGTAGTGGGCCGAGACCCGGGCCGCCGGGTTACGAAACCAGGAGATGGTCCCGGCATAGCTGCCCTGCATCGTGTGGATGACCACAAACCGGGGACGTCCCCCGCCGCTGCGCCCGACGGAGAAGTTGGACGTCGAGGCCTGGGTCCACAGGGCGGGACCGTAGTCGGTGGAGTGCTGGGCGGCCTGGTTGACCCCGAGGAGGGAGGCTACCGGGGCGAGGTCGGCGCGGCCCGTGACGCTCAGGGGCTCACCCGTGTAGGTGGTGTCGGTCACGCCCTCGCGCAGGACCGCGAACACCTGCTCGGCGTACGACACCTGCAACGGCCGCTCGGGCACTCCCGAGAAACGCGCCACGGCCTCGGCCCACGAGGCGAGGTCGTCGGTCCGGGCTCCCGTCTCGGCCCCGAGCTCGGCCAGGACGGCGGCGGCTCCGGCCACCCCGAGGCCCATGCGTGTGCCCAGGGCCTCGCGGGACGCCCCGAGCAGGGCCATGGCCCGCCCGGCGGTGTCGACCCCGGCCCCGCGGGCGCTGTCCACCCCGGTCCGTAGGCCCAGCGACCCGAGGGACGGATTGCCGTGGGGGTCGTCGCCTTCGCCAGGGCCCTGGGTGCGGTCGTGGTCGTGGTCGGCCGCGGGGTCGCCGAAGCGGGTCTCGCTCCAGGCGAGGGCCGCCAGGAGGTCGGACGGTACCCGATAGGCCGCAGCCGCGAGGCCGATGGCGTCGCGTAGGGTGGTGGCGGAGGCGATGCGGTCGAGCTCCTGGGCCGTGGGGGCCGCGGGGGCGCTCGGGCCGTCGGGGGCACAGCTCCCTGTGAAGAGGGCGAGGAGGGCGAGCAGGGGCAGGCGGTGGGTACGCATCGATGGCTCCGCCCCATTCCAGCAAGGAACGCGCCGGAAGTCACGCCCGCGGCATCCGACAAATGGGTATGTTGCCCTGGCGCGAGGGCGCGGAGGCGACGATGACGACGATCGTAGATGGCAAGGCCGCGGCGGCGGCCCTTCGGGCGCGGGTGGGGGTGGCCGCGGGGGTCTTCGCGGGCCGGGCGGGTCGGCCTCCGGGGCTCGACGTGATCCTGGTGGGCGACGACCCGGCCTCGGCGGTGTACGTCCGCAACAAGGCCCGGGCCTGCGAGGCCGCGGGGATGCGGGGGGCCGTGCATCGGCTGCCCGACACGGTGACCCAGGCCGAGCTCCTGGGCCTCCTGGCGGCGCTTCAGGCCGACGACGCGACCGACGGGGTCCTCGTGCAGCTCCCGCTCCCCCGGCAGATCGACGCCCAGACCGTCCTGGTGGCCCTCGATCCGGCCCGGGACGTCGACGGGTTTCACCCCATCAACGCGGGGGCCCTCCTGGCAGGACGGCCCGGGCTCGTGCCCTGCACCCCCTGGGGGTGCATGCGGCTCCTGCGCGACGCGGGGGTGACCCTCCGGGGGGCCCGGGCGGTGGTTCTGGGCCGGAGCAACATTGTGGGAAAGCCCATGGCCCTGCTGCTCCTGGCGGCCGACGCCACGGTGACCATGGCCCACTCCCGGACCCGCGACCTCGGGGCCCTGTGCGCCGAGGCCGACATCCTCGTGGCCGCGGTGGGTCGGCCCCGGATGGTCGCGGGCGACTGGGTCAAACCCGGGGCCGCGGTGATCGACGTGGGGATCAACCGCCTGCCCGACGGGACCCTGGTGGGCGACGTAGACTTCGAGGCCGTGCAGGGCCGGGCCGGATGGATCACCCCCGTCCCGGGGGGGGTGGGCCCCATGACCATCGCGTGCCTGCTCGAAAACACCGTGCGGGCCGCGTGGAGCCGCCGGGGCTACGACCCCGCCGAGCTCCCGGCGATGTAGGCGGTGGGGGGGAAAGCCCCACCCCTGATCAACCCGGTTACCGCCCCAGGACCTTCTCCAGAAAGCCGTCGAGCTGGTCGAGGGAGTCGAAGGCCACCTCGACGGTCCCGCTCGTGCCCCCTTCGGCCCGGATGGCCACGGGCAGGCCCAGGGCGGCCTCCAGGCGGCGCTCGAGGTCGCGGAGGTTGGGAGACTTGGACGGGCGGGGCTCTGCCACGGGCGGGGCCTTGTCGGGCGTCCCAGGGCCCTCCAGGCGGCGGGGCTTGCGCGCGGCGGCCTCGGTCTGCCGGACGCTCCAGCCCTTGTCGACGGCGCTGCGGGCGAGGCGCAGGATCTCGCGCGGTTCGCCCGCGGAGAGCAGGGCCCGGGCGTGTCCTTCGGTCAGCTCGCGGGCTACGACGTGGGTGAGGACGTCGCCGGGGAGCTGCAAGAGGCGCAGGGTGTTGGCGATGGTGGAGCGGTCTTTGCCGACGCGATGGGCGAGCTCTTCCTGGGTGTACCCGTGGTCGTCGAGGAGGCGCTTGTAGGCCGAGGCGGTCTCGACGGGGTCGAGGTCCTGGCGCTGGAGGTTTTCCACCAGGGCGAGCTCGAAGGCCGCGTCGGGAGTGGCCTCCCGCACCACGACGGGGACCTCGTGCAGGCCTGCCCGTTGGCTGGCCCTCCAGCGGCGCTCGCCCGCGATGATCTCGTAGCCTTCGTCGCCTCCCTCCCGTCGCCGTACGATGAGGGGCTGGATGAGCCCCTGCTCGCGGATGCTGTCCGCGAGCTCTTGCAGGGCGGCCTCCTCGAAGCGTTTGCGGGGCTGGTCGACGCGGGGGTGGACCCGCTCGATGGCCACGGTCTGGTAGGGGCTGTCGGCCCGGGCTGCGGCCTGTTGGGCGACGGCTGTGACGGACAGGAGGGCGTCGAGGCCGCGTCCGAGGACGCGCCGCGGCTCTTTGGGTTCGGGCTTCGGGGGGGTCTTGCTCACGGGGGTGTGCGGCCCTGACTCCGGGGCGCGCTCGGGTGCGGGCGGTCTTAGGGAGTCACGGGGCGCGGGGCGCGGCGCGGGGCCATGAGCTCCTTGGCGAACGAGAGGTAGGCCTGGCAGCCCTTGGAGGCCACGTCGTAGAGGAGCACGGGCTTGCCGAAGGAGGGAGACTCGGAGAGGCGGACGTTGCGGGGCACCACGCTCTCAAACACCCGGAAGTGCCTGCGGACCTCGTCGCCCACCTGACGCGCGAGGTTGTTGCGCGGGTCGAACATCGTCAGCAGGACCCCCTCGATGTGCAGCCCCTGGTTGCGGGCGGCCTTGACCCGCTCGATGGTCGACACGAGCTGGGCCAGGCCCTCCAGGGCGTAAAACTCGCACTGCATCGGAACGAGGACGGCGTCGGCGGCGCACAGGGCGTTGAGGGTGAGGAGCCCGAGGGAGGGGGGGCAGTCGATGAAGACGTAGTCAAACCGGCGGCGGGCGCGCTCGAGGGCCTTGCGCAGCAGCAGGTCGCGGCCCTCCATGTCGATGAGCTCGATCTCCGCGGCCACCAGGGCGGGCGAAGCCGGGCACACCTTGAGGGTGGGCAGGGCCGTCGGGCAGAGGACGTCCTCCAGGCGGGCCCGGCCGAGGAGCACGTCGTAGGTGCCCCGGGTCACCTCCCGCGAGGACACCCCGAGGCCCGACCCCGCGTTGCCCTGAGGGTCCATGTCGATGAGCAGGACGCGCTTCTCGGCCACGGCCAGGGAGGCCGCCACGTTGACGCTGGTGGTGGTCTTGCCGACGCCGCCCTTCTGGTTTGCAACCGCGTAGACCCTGCCCATCGTCCTCACCGCTCTTCGGGGCCCATCGGGCCCGATGCCCGGATCCCATCCCTGCGCCGCCCTGCGCGGCCTGGGAGATGGCCCTGTCCCCTACCGCGATTGACGCCCCGTGGCAACGGCCCCTGTCGAAGGCCCAGGAAGAAGCCGACAGCGAGAAAAGCAAGCGAGAATTTCAGCCCGCCGGAAGATCTCGGTTACATGGGGGCAGATGTAGGTGCGGGTGGGTAAGCCACTCGATTCGACGGTCAGGAGGCCACGCGAAGATGTCCAGGTTTTATGGTTCGTTTGAGGAGTTTGCTCGGGAAGAGCTTCGGCCCCAGACCCGGGTGGGCTGGTCGCTCGACGACCTCGACATCGACGCCGACACGGCGAAGGAAGACCTCTTCCTCGATCAAGAGGAAGAGGACTTCGACGACTGAATACCAATCCGCCCTGCGTCCGAGCGTGAATCATCCGTCGGCTTTCGTCCTCGCTCCCTCCCGCGACGTACCGGAGTACGTCTTGGTCGGTCGCTGCGGGCGCGCTCGACGGCTGATTCACGCTCGGACGCAGGGCGAATCGGTATGAGCTCAGTGGGCGGCGGGGGCGGCGGGGCGGGCCGCGGGGCGCAGGAGCCCGTCCCGCACGGCCTGGGGGAGCTGCAGGGCCGGGGGCATGGGCTGCCCAGGCGGGGGGACGGCGGGGATCACCACGGCCCCGGTCGGTCCGCCGGGGGGGAGGGCCCCGGGGGCTGCGGCGGCCCCGGGCAGGCCAGGGGTCCCGGCGTCGGCCACGAGGGTGATCCGGCCGAAGCGGTCGAGGGTGTGGAAGTCTCCCCGGCGCGGGGCGCTCCACGCGGCGGCCCGCTGACCGCCCGACTTGGGCTTGTCCATCACGTAGAGGTTGAGCCGCAGGGTGTCGCCCGCCTGGGGGGGCGTGCGGGCGAGGCCCTGGGACACGTCGGCCCACGGGATGGCCATCTCGACCGTGTAGCCGTTGTCGTTGTCGTCGGCGTTGTCGAGCGTACCCCGAACCTGAACCCCCGAGCGCACCCCGGGGTTGAAGTCGGCGTGGCCGATGGGGCCGGGCTGACGGGCCGTGTCGTACCGGGTGTCGAAGAGGCGGTTGCGGGGCGAGACCTGAAACTCGAAGTAGTTTCGGCCGTCC
This sequence comes from uncultured Myxococcaceae bacterium, assembly GCA_964447205.1. GTDB lineage: Bacteria > Myxococcota_A > Polyangia > Polyangiales > JAEUKH01. The sequence continues at coordinate 86,015 of CAYUSB010000005.1, read as the reverse complement.
CCGTCGGGGTCGAGCATCACCTCGACGGCGTCGTTCTCCCAGAGGTGGTCGTCGCGTTGGGTGGAGGGGTCGACCAGGTGCTGGTCGGTGACCTCGAAGCCCACGTAGAGGTTGGTGTCGTCCCACAGGAGGCGGGCCGAGGCCCGGGCTTCGGTATCGCCCGCGGGATCGCCCGTCATGGTGTTGACCAGGGGGCCCGTCCGGGCCGCCGTGGCCCAGGCCGTCTCGGTGAGGTTGCCGTCGAGGGTGATGGCCCCGCTGGCCCGACCCACCCGAAGCTCGGGAACAGGCGGCGGGGGCGGGGGCTGCACCCCCGTCTGGAGCTCCACCACCCGGGCCCGGCGGTCGCCGTCGGTGAGGTTGGCCGGGGTAGGCTGCATCCGCTGAGCCTCCTTCCACAGCCCGACGTGGATGCGCACCACGGGCGAGGCCCAGTCCTGGGGCAGGGTGAAGGTCTGGGTGTCGGTGATGTACTCCCCGGCCCGCCAGCGCTCGGGCTGGTAGGCCGTCCGTACGTCGCCGACGTTGTCCATGTTGGTGCGCGGGGCGTTGGCGTCGTCGAGGTGGGTGAAGAGCCGCCACCCGTCGCCCGTGGCCGAAATGGCCTGCCAGTACAGCTTGAGGGTGACCTCACCGCCCGGCCGCAGGGTGTCGTTGTTGGCCCCCTGGAGGTCGTACCCCACGAGCCTCACCTTGCCGTCGAAGGTGATGTTGAGCGGATGCTGCGGCGTCGGGGCCGTCCGCGAGACGACCCGGCGACGGATCTCCTCCACCTGGGCCTGCGACGGGCCCCCGCCAGAGCGGGCCCGAGGCTGCTCTACACACCCGGCCGCCACGGCCAGGCACACCAACACGCGCGCTACGGTCTTCATCGCTCCCTCATCTCGAAAAGCATGGTCGGATCGCCGCGGAAGGCGGCGCCGTGAGTAGAAACTGCGGTCACTTCTTGCGGTTCTTCTTGCGGGCGTCGCGCTCGCTCTTGCGCTTCTCTTTGGGCCTGGCCGCGCCCCCCGTCTTGGGGCGGTTCATCCCGCCGAGGAAGTTTTGCGGGTCGTACCCGCCCGGCATGCCCGGAAAGCCCCCGGGCATGCCCGGAAAGCCCCCCGGCATCCCAGGGAATCCTCCCCCCGGCCCGCCCTGTCCGGCCACGGCCGCTTCGAGCATCTCCTGGGCGAGGGAGGCCACGGCCTGATCGCCGCCCTGAACCTTCACCATGTCCCGCAGCTTGCGGGCCATGGCCATCTGCTTCATCCCCGGCATCTTGCCGAGGAGCCCCGCCTGCTGGCCGATGCCCCCCATGAGGTCGCGCATCATCAGAAACTTCGCCACCAGCTCGGACACGGCCTCTTCGGCCACCCCGGCCCCGCGGGCCACGCGCGAGACGCGGGTGGGCTGCTCCTGGAAGAGCTCGGCCCGGTCGCGCTCCTGGCGGGTCATCGACCCGATCATGGCCTTGACCCGGTCGAGCTCGCCCTCGTCGACCTTGAAGTCCTTGGGCAAGGCGTCGGAGAAGAAGGGCATCTTCTCAAACAGCTCCTGCAGGGGCCCCATCTTCTGGATGGTCTCGATCTGGGCGATGAAGTCGTTGAAGCCAAACTGGCCCTGGAGCATACGCATCGCGTCCTGCTCGGCCTTCTTCTGGTCGACGACCTCGGTGAAGTCCTTCACCAGCCCGACGATGTCGCCCATCCCGAGGATGCGGGAGGCCATGCCCTCGGGGCGAAACTGCTCCAGGCGGTCGAGCTGCTCGCCCGTCCCCGCGAAGCGGATGGGGATCCCCGTGACCTCGCGGATCGACAGGGCCGCCCCGCCCCGGGCGTCGCCGTCGAGCATGGTCATCACCACCCCCGTGAGCCCGAGGGTGTCGTGGAAGGCCTGGGCCGTGGCCAGGGCGTTTTGCCCGATGGCCGCGTTGACCACCAGGAGGATGTTGTGGGGTTTGGCCTCGCCCTTGATCGCCCGGAGCTCCTCCATCAAGACCATGTCGATGGCGAGTCGGCCCGCGGTGTCGAAGATCACCACGTCCTTCTTCTGCACCCGGGCTACGGCCAGGGCCCGACGGCACACCTCCACGGGGGTCGACCCGGCCACCGCGAAGACCGGGACGTCGACCTTCTTGCCGAGGACCTGGAGCTGCTCGACGGCCGCGGGGCGCTGGAGGTCGGCGGCCACCAGGAGGACCTTCTTGCCCTGCTTGGTGAGGAGCCGGGCGAGCTTGGCCGAGCTGGTGGTCTTCCCCTGGCCCTGGAGGCCCACCATCATGATGAGGGTGGGGGTGCCTTTGGGGGCCCACTCGATCTCATTCTCCTTGCCCGAGGTCATCATGGCCACGAGCTCGTCCTGGCAGGACTTGATGAAGAGCTGCTCGGGGGTCACCGCGGCCTTGCGCCCGCCGGCCTCGGCCCGGAGCTGCACCCGCTGGCCGAGCATCTTCTCCCGCACCTTGGCGAGGAAGCGCCGGGTGACGTTGAGCTCGACGTCGGCCTCCAACAGGGACAAACGCACCTCGCGGAGGGCCCCGTCGATGACATCCTCGGTCAGCTCACCCACGCCCGTGAGCTTCTGCCGCGCCTTGCGAAACCCGTCGGTGAGCGACTTGAACATGACTTCCCTCGGTGGTCGGAGTGGCCGCGTAGCACGTCCCGGGTCCTCGCTTCAACCCTCCCCTCCAGCATGGATGCGCCCTGTGCGCCCGCAAGGTGGCTGCTACACTCCGGGCCTCGATGCGACGCAGAAGCATGGCCGCGGCCCTCCTCGCCGCGCTTGGTTGGTCCCAGGGGGCCGCGGGGGACACCCCGGTGGAGGTGTTCGAGCGGGCGGGGGCCGTCCTCGTGGTCGACGGCCTCGTGCGCGACTGGCAGGGCTTCGGCTCCCTCCGGGCCGTAGACGAAGGCTCCGCGGTGGTGTCGGGGGCTCCCGCATGGCGCGGACCGGATGACGCCTCGTTCGGGTTCGCCCTGGCCCGTGACCCGACGCACCTGTGGGTGGCCGCGGAGATTCGCGACGACCGGATCCAGCGCTCCCGGGCCCATCGACCGACCGAGGACGCCCTGGTGATCTCCCTGGCGGCCGGTCCGGTCGGGGGGCGGGTGGTGGCCTACGACATTGCACTCTCCCCGGGAGAGCCCGGATCGTTCGCGGGGGCTGTACGGATTCGGGGCCGCGGGGGCGACGTGGCCGGGGCCACGGTGGTGGAGTCGGCCACGGGGAGCGGGTTTGTCCTGGAGGCCCGCATCCCCTGGGCGGCCCTGCCCGGGCTCGCCGAGGCCGCGTCGACCCTGCGGGCCCGGGTGGCCTACCACGACAGCGACGAGAGCCCGACCCGGGTCGACTCCGTGGTGGCCACGGGACGCGGGGACGCGCAAACCCCGTCCCTCCTGGCGTTTACGGTCAACGCCGCTCAGGCCGGGGCGGGGGGCCCCGATCTCCTCGAACGGTTTCGTACCGAACGTGGCCTCGTCGGGGTTGGCCCCCGCCTCGATCGCCGGATCAACTTCGCGGGCGACGGACAACCCGAGCGCCTCGTGGTCTTCCCGCGGCACTTCGTGGTCTACGGCCCTGGGGTGGCCGGGGGGACGAGCTACGCCTATGCCGAGCTCCCGGGGGCCCCCGAGGTCACCCTCGTCGACGCCCAGGCCCGGGACGTGACCGGCGACGGGCGGGCCGAGGTCCTCGTGAGGCAGCGGGTTCCGACCGGGGAGTACAGCCGCGAGGTGCTCTCGGTCTACACCGCCGACGACAACGGAACGCCCCGCAGGGTCTTCGCCCACGAGCTCTCCCGCGAGGGGGGGGCCAACCGCGTGACCAACCTCCTCAGCGACGAGGCCGGAGGGGGGCTCCGGGTGTCCCTCGGCTCGGCCGTCGGGTGGACGGCCTCCAACTACCCCGCGGCGGCCGAAGCCGGGGTCGAGCCGCCCCTCGTCCCCTGGGGGCCCGACCGGCTCCGGGTGTACACCTACAACACCGCCTCCCGCAGCTTCCAGCGGGCCCGGGTCGAGCCCAACCCCCTCGCGGCCACGCCCTCGGTCGCCACCCCCTCGGCCGCCACCCCGGGCCCGTCCCCAACGGCCGCCCTCCCACGCCCGTTGGCCCCGCCCGATGTCCCGGCCCTCCTGCGGCTCTACCGGCAGCAGGCCGGCCTCGGGCCCGAGACCCCGCCCAACTTCGCCGAGGTCGGAGACGTGGCCGACGACCCCACCCCCGAGCAGGTTCATGTGTACGGGCGCACCCTGGTGGTGGTCGGCCCGGCCTTCCTGGGCGGGCGCAACTACTACCAGTTGGGATTGCCCCTCCAGGAGGGCGACGCCGTGCTCTCCCTGCGCCTCGTCGACCTGACCGGCGACGGCAAGGGGGAGGCCGTCCTGCGGGTCCGCCGGGGGGCCACCTCGCAGATCCGCGGAGAGACCGTTCCCTCCCAACGCGAGATGCTCCTCGTGTACCGCTTCGGGGCCCAACGGGGCAGGCTCTTCGCCGCCGAGGTGGGTCGCCGGGTGGGGGCCCAGTCGATCACCAACACCGTACGCCTCCCGGGCGAGGGGGCTCCTCCCGGGTCCATCGTCATCGACGGGGGAAGCGCCCTCGGATGGACCGCCGAGACCTACCCCTTCCGCGATCTCCCCCCGCAAGGGCACTTCGGGCTCATCCTCCCATGGCAACCCCCCCGTACGGTCACCTATCGATGGAGCGGAACAGCCTTCGCCCCGCAGCCCTGATCGCCCTCCTCGCGGCCCTGTCTGCCTGCGGGGGCCGTGTGGTCGAGGGGGGCGACGCCGCCCGGCCCGACGTAGCCGACGTCCCTCCGGGCGACGGTTCTGTCTCGCCTGGGACGTGCACCGTTGCCGCCGACTGCGACGACGGGTTTGCCTGCACCGCCGACCAGTGTGTGGCCGGGCGCTGCCGCAACCTCGCCCTCGACACCCGCTGCGACCCGGGACTGCGCTGCGACCCGGCGATGGGCTGCGTCGACCCCCGCTGCGGGCTCGGGCGGGCCCTGTGTACGACCGGAGAGGGCCCCAGGGTGTGCCGCGACATCCTCAGCGACCCGGCCCACTGCGGAGGCTGCGACCGCCCCTGCACCTCCACCGAACGCTGCGTCCAGGGCGTCTGTCAGGCCCGGGCCGGGGCCGTGGGGGCCCGCTGCGACCGCGACGACTTCTGCGCCGAGGGCTTCGCCTGCGACGCCTCCCTCGGGGGCCTGTGCTCGCGCTTCTGCGACCGCGACGCCGACCCGATCTCTTCCGAGGCCATGGCCTGCGGCGACCCGGCCGCCACCTGCCTCGACACCGACGGCCGGCCCGGGGGCGGACAGTGTGTGCGGGCCTGCGATCCGCGGGCGACCACCGTCGCGGACGGGGCCTGCCCCGCGGGGTTTGTGTGCACGGGCCTGTGGACCTCCCGGGTCGGCAACAGCCCCGACCATACGGGCTGCATGCGCTTCTGCGCCGTCGACGCCGAGTGTCTGGGCGACCCTCTCGGGCCCCGCTGCAACCCCCGGACGGGGCGCTGCGGCACCGAGGGACTCGACCTCGGGCGCATCGAGGACGGGCTCCCGTGCGACCCGGCAGCCGCCGACCCGGGCTGCCGCGGCCTCTGCGCGGCGGCGGGCGGAGGCCGCGGGCTCTGCGCGAGCTACACCGACCGCAGGGTGAGCCGGGCCTGCCCCGACGCCCCGGGGCAGATCGTGATGTACGGCCCCGTGGGGGCCGACAACCTCGGGGTGTGCCGCTTCCGGAGCTGCGACGACAACTGCGGGTGCCAGGTCGACGCCCGCCTGCGCTGCGTCTACCCCGAGAGCGGGGGCCGCCCCCAGACCTCCCTCGGGCGCATCTGCGCGTACGCGACGGAGGCCCAACCGGACGGGACCCCGCGCCCCGGCGGGTGCCCCTGACCGGGCCTCAGGGGCAGTAGGGCTGGTTGCGGAAGGGGTTGGGGCGGCAGGCGTTGCGGAGGGGGATCCACCGGGCGAAGACGGCGGCGTAGTCGGTGGGGTGACCCGGGCGCCAGATGCCGCGCATGGCCGCCCGGGCCTCGGCCTCGGCGCTCAAGAGGACGCTGTGCAGGGGCTCGGGGGCGCAGTTGAAGTCGGTGTAGTAAGCCGTCCATCCCTCGCGCACGAGGCGGGTCTCGAACAGGTCGCCGTCGACGAAGACCACGGCCAGGGAGCGGCCAAACTGGTCGACCGCGGGCTGCCCCGGGCGGGTGGCGTGCTGCTGCTGGACCACCACGATCTCGCGGGCCGCGCGGAGCATCTGGCCCACCTGGGCGGTGGTGTACGTCCCGAAGGCCGTGGTCTCGGCCCCCATCGACTCCTCGGTGTTGGCCCACAGGAATCGGACCGTGATGCGGCCCGTGACGGGCCAGGAGAAGTGGGCCGTGTCGCCGTCGACCGTGCCCTGCAGGGTCACCGTACGCGGGGCCAGAAAGCCGGCGGGGAGCTGCTGCGGCGTGATGCGCTGCGGGGCCGGGCAGCCCGAGTCAAACTGCGGCCCGGTGTCCACGGCAGGCGCCCCCATGTCGATCCGCGTGCCCGCGTCGAGGGGCCCCGGACCGCTGTCGGGGTCACCCCCTCCGCCCCCGGTCCCCCCCGCGCTGCACCCCGCCACCAGGGCCCCCGCCGTGCAGGCAACAACCTGTCGCATCCAACCGCTACGCCAGAGAAGCATCGGCGGACCATACGAAGCCGCTGCCCCCTTCGGCAAGCCATCGCGGGTCGATGGGGGAGGGAGGTCAGACAATGTCCGGCAGGCCCTTCGCGGCGGGGGCGGCGATGTGGCACCCTTCGACGGGTTGTATGGGTACTTCGACGCCATCGCTGCTGCAACGGACCGCCACGGGGGAGGCCACGGTGCGCGGGGCGGTGCGTACGGTGACCTTCCGCTCCGACGACCTGACATTCAGCGTGGTGCGTCTCGTGTGCGTCGACGGCGAGGAGGTGGTGGTCGTGGGCCCCCTCGGGAGCCTCACCCAGGGCGAGTGCATCCGCGTGACGGGCCGCTGGGAGGACCACCCGAGCCACGGGCGGAGGCTGCGGGCCCAGTCGGTGGTCCCCGAGCTTCCGGACACCCCGGGTGGGATCGAGCGGCTCCTGGGGTCGGGGTTTGTGCCCGATGTCGGGGCCACCCTGGCCCAGCGGATCGTGCAGCGGTTCGGGTCGTCGACCCTGGACGTGATCGCCGAGCACCCGGGGCGCCTGTCCGAGGTCGAGGGCATCGGGAGCAAGCGGGCCCTGCGCATCCAGGAGGCCTTCCGGGCCCGGCGGGCCGAGGTGGAGAGCAAGGCCTTTCTCCAGGGCCTCGGGATGGGCCCCGCCCTGGCCCGCAAGGTGTGGGAACGTTTCGGCACCGACACCGCCGCCGTCATCCGCGACAACCCCTACCGGCTCGCCGAGGAGATCGCGGGGATCGGGTTTCTCACCGCCGACCGGATCGGTCGGGCCGTGGGCATCGCCGACGACGACCCGCGGCGCATCGCCGGGGCCACCCTGTTTCTCCTCCTGGAGGCCGTGGAGGAGGGGCACACGGGCCTGGCCCCCGAGGAGCTGGCCGTCCTGGCCGACCGGTTTGCCATCTCGCGGGCCCAGGTGCACGAGGCCCTGACCGAGCTGGCCGCTCGGGCGATGGTGGTGATCGACAAGGACCTTGTCTACCCACCGCCCTTGTACGACGCCGAGGTGCGGCTGGCCGCCGAGGTGGGGGCCCTGCTCGGGCGTCGGGTGGGGCCATTGCCGCCGGGGGTGTGGGGGGCGGAGCGGGTTCGGGAGGCTCTTGGGGTGTTGCACCCGTTGCAGCGGGAGGCCGTGGAGGCCACGGGGACGGCGTCGATGTTGGTGCTCACGGGGGGCCCGGGGACGGGCAAGACCACGACGGTGCGGGCCATGGTGGCCCTGCACGCCGCGGCGGGGCACAAGATGGTGCTCGCGGCGCCGACCGGGCGTGCGGCCAAGCGGCTGTCGGAGGCCACGGGGCACCCGGCCAGCACCCTGCACCGCCTGCTTGAGTGGAACCCGCGGCTCGGTCGGTTTCAGCGCGACCGCACGTCGCCCCTCGATGCGGACTTCGTGCTGGTGGACGAGGCCAGCATGGTGGACGTGCAGCTTGGGGCCTCGCTCGTTCAGGCGGTGCGGTTGGGGGCGCGGCTTGTGTGGGTGGGCGACGCCGACCAGCTCCCCCCCGTCGGCCCCGGAACGGTCCTGGCCGACCTCCTGGCCACCCCGCAGGTTCGCGCGGTGCGGTTGACGGAGGTGTTTCGTCAGGCGGCGGCGAGCGCCATCGTACGGGGGGCCTACGAGGTGTTGCAGGGGATCGTCCCGCGTGGGTCGACCCCGCGCGGCAAGGCCCGTCCAGGGAGCGCCCCGGTGGCTCCGGGGGGCGAGCTGTTCCTGGTTCCGGTGGAGGATGCCGCGGAGGCTGCGGGGGTGCTGGTCGACCTGGTGGCCGAGCGGATCCCGCGCTCGTTCGGCATCGACCCGCTGCGGGACGTGCAGGTGCTGGTGCCCACCCACCGCGGCCCGCTGGGGGCCCAGAGCCTCAACGAGGCCCTCCAGGCTCGGCTCAACCCGGCCACGGCCCGCGGGCGGAAGGGCCTCGGCCCCGGCGACAAGGTCATGCAGCGCAAGAACGACTACGACCTCGACGTCTGGAACGGCGACGTCGGCACGATCGTCTCGGCCGACGACAAGGCCGTGGTGGTCAACATCGACGGGCGGGATGTTGTGTATGTGGGCAACGCGGTTGACAATCTGTCGCTGGCCTACGCGGCTACGGTGCACAAGGCCCAGGGCAGCGAGTACGACGCGGTGGTGATGGGCCTGCACACGAGCCACTTCATGCTGCTCAACCGCTCGCTCTTGTACACGGCCATCACCCGGGCCCGTCGGCTCGCGGTGATCGTGGGCAGCCCCCGGGCCTTGCGGATGGCTGTGGACTCGGTGCGGGCCGTCACCCGCCACGGCAACCTCCGCGTGCGACTGGCCGAAGCCCTTCTGTCAACCCGGGGCGACACCGTGCCACACGGGCACACCGCCCGGGCTTGACAGGACCGCGGGGATTGCTGACAGAAGCCCTCGAAATGGCGGCATCCTGGGCGTGGCCCGTGGGCTGCTAGGCTTTGGGACTGTTCGATGAAGACCGTGCCGTCACGAACTGGCCGACGCGGGGCCCTCCTGGGGGTGGCCCTTGGGGTGTGGGCGGGGTGTGGGGTCTGGGCTCAGCCGATGCCGGAGGTTGTGGCGGTGCGGGGGGTGTGCGGGTCGGCCCCGGTGTTGCCGCACAACATGTCGGTGCGCGGGAGCACGGTGGGGCAGCCTGATTGGTTTCACGCGAGCTGCGCCGAGGGAGCCTTGTCGGGCGAGCGGGTGTATCGCCTCGACCTGACCGAGGACGCCCGGGTGACCCTGCGGGTGGCGGCCGACTACGACGTGGCGATGTACGTGCGGGCGGTGTGTCACCAGGCGGCCCGGGAGACGGCGTGCATCGACGACGGGGACGACAGCGCCCACGCGGCCCTGGTGCTCGACCTGCGGGCCGGGTCGTGGTGGGTGGTGGTCGACGGGTACAACGACGACAACGAGGGGAATTTCGTGCTGTCGACGGAGGTGGTTCCGCGGCGGGTGGGGGCGGAGGCCCAGCGGAGGCGACGGCCCAACGGGGGGTGAGGTTGGGGCGGGGGGAGGGGGGAGAGCATACGACTGCGGACGACCAGATCCGACCTCACCCCCGCTGCCGCGCGCCCCTCTCCCTCCCGGGCGAGGGGCTCCGTCTATCGATAATTTAGCGATGGCTGTTAGGTATTTCCGGATGATGTCTCAGCGTATGCTCCTACGTCAACAGGAACGGAGCCCCTCGCCCGGGAGGGAGAGGGGCGCGCGGCAGCGGGGGTGAGGTAAGGGTGCTACCCGCCACGGCAGCCGTCCGTGCTCCCTCCTGTTCGTGCCCCCCGTCCGCCAGTACCGCAAGGCGAAGCCGGCGGTGGGTACGGTTGACCACTCCCCTGGCGGCAATCACGGGCCGCCACCCAAGACCTCTCCGCAGGGTCTGGAGACCTCTCCGGTAGGGTCTGGAGACCTCTCCGGTAGGGTCTGGAGACCTCTCCGGTAGGGTCTGGGGCGAACAGCATAAGGCGGGACGGAGCTATGCGGATGATCAGTGTCCATGCGGCAAGTCCGCACGGATCTGGTGCTTGTCGCTGTTCAAATCATCCCCAAGGAGACTCAGGCCTCTCGTCAAACTCCGACAATCGATCCGCTCTGAAGCGACGCGCCGCGGGCTGAAGCCCACGGCACTGTTGACAAAGCCCGTCAAAGACGGGCTTCACGCCGCGAAGCCCTTCAGTGGCGCCCGGTGTTCCTCGGGTCCTTGCTCGACACCGCCGGGGAGATTCCTCCCTGGAAGACACCCTTGTGACCGTTGTGCTCGATGGGTGGGCAGCCCGTCTTCGACGGGCTTTCCCGACGGTGCCGTGGGCTTCAGCCCGCGGACCAGGAGGATCTTGAATTCATGGCGCCCTGGGGCCGCTTCGGGCGAGTTCAAAACCCGCCCCTACCCCTACGGTTGTCGAGGATAGGTGCATGGCCGGAGAGTCACTAATCATCAGACCATTGCTGTCCCGCCTGATACTGTACGCCTCTCGCCTGACATCGAGATAGGGTACGAGTGAAGATTTTCCCTCTCCCCCATTGATTCTCTCGATACGCGGCTCCCCTCTCCGTTGGAGAGGGGAATCGGGTGACGCGCGCACCGCACGGGGAGAGGAGTCCGGTCTCCGTGATCCACGGCATTGACCTACCCTGGCGGTTCTCACCCAATATTGTTCGAACGCTACCCATCGACCCTCTCCCGGTTACGGGAGAGGGTGCCCTCGCACAGTGAGAATCGAAGGGGTGAGGGCCCCGTCCACCCCGTCTCCCCCCAGTGGCCCCCGACGCCCAAACCGCGTACCCTCCCGCCCCGTGAACGCCCGACCCTCCGCTCTCGGGGCCCTGCTCCTCGGGGCCCTCGCGGCCCAGGGATGCGCCGCCAACGACGACCCCGGCGTCATCGCCGCCCGCGACGCCGGCGTCCGGCGCGACACCGGCCCCGCCCGCGACCTCGGCAGCCCGCCTGCCGACCTCGGCATTCCCCCCATGGACACGGGCATCGCCCCGCCCATGGACACCGGCCCCGTCCCCCCCTTCGACACGGGCCCCGCCCCCCGCGACACAGGCACCCCCGCCCTCGACGCCGGAACCCCAACCCCCGACACGGGCCGCGACGCCGCTGTCCTTGGGGACGTGTTTCAGGGCGAACGCGACGCGGGTGACCCGACCCCCCGCAACGTCGACCTCACCGCCAACAGCGCCGCCCCCGACAGCGCCGCCCGCTTCGCCGGAACCGAAGACCCCGCCCGCGCCCCCACCCTGGTCTACCCGAGCGACGGCACGATCCTCCCGCCCAACCTCACGGGCTTCGAGGTTCACTTCCGGCCTGCCACGGGGCAGGACCTCTTCGAGGTCTCCCTCCGCGGCGACCGCGGGCTCGTGCGGGTCTTCACGCCCTGCGTGGCTGTCGGCGGAGGCTGCGCCCTCACACTCAACGAGCAGGCCTACACCGAGTTTGCCCGGGTGGCCTGGCCCTCCGGGGCGGTGGCCATCTCCGTACGCGGGGTGACCCGAACCGGGGGCAACCTGGGCCGGTCGGCTACACGGACGGTTCACGTCACCAACACCGACGTCCGCGGCGGCCTCTACTACTGGAACGCCTCCTCCGGCTCCATCCTCCGCTACGAGTGGGGCCGACCCGGGGCGCGTCCCGAGCCCTTTCTGCGCGGCGATCCCATCAACTGCCTCGGCTGCCACGTCCTCTCCCGCGACGGCACCCGTGCCGCCGTGGGACGCTTCATCCCCGGGCCCGCGCAGACCCGGGTGTTCGACGTGGCCACGCGGGCCGAGACCTCGGGCAATGTCCCGTCCAACTTCGCGACCTTCTCGCCCGACAGCAGCCGCGTGATCCTCTCGGACGGAGCCCGGATGTGGCTCCGCGACGGCACCACCGCGGCCTACGTCCCCGGCCTCGCCGAAGGCACGCCCGGCTCGATGCCCGACTGGTCGCGCGACGGGCGCACCGTGGTCTTCGCCCGCCCCCGCGGCCTCGCCCTCTTCGGCCAACCCGGCCACAACGCCCCCGCCGACCTCCTCACCATGCTCTGGAACGGCAGCACTTTCGCGGCCCCCCAGCCCTTCGTCACCGCCGCGGGGATGCAAAACCACTACTACCCCGCCATCTCGCCCGACGACCGCTGGGTGATGTTCAACCGCTCGTCGAGCGGGAGCTATCACAACATCGCGTCCCAACTCTGGGCCGCCCCCCTCGACCGGACCCGGGCCCCCGTTCGGCTCGCCCACGCCGACGGCGAGGGAGAGCTCGGCAACTCCTGGCCCAAGTGGGCGCCTTTTGTGCAGTCGTTCCGGGGGGAGCCTCTCTTGTGGCTGACGTTCTCTTCGCGCCGCGACTACGGCTTGCGGCTGCAGCAGCAGTCGCGCGAGGTCGAGATGCGCACCTCGCAGCTCTGGATGGCCGCCTTCCGCCCTGGGGCCACGGGGGACGCGAGCGCCCCGGCCTTCTGGCTGCCGTTTCAAGACCTCCGCTCGGGCAATCACATCGCCCAGTGGAGCGAGCAGGTTCAGCGTCGCCAGTGCCAGACCGACCGCGACTGCACCAACGGCGAACGCTGCCTCCCCACGGGCCTCACGGCCCAGACCCTCGGCTGCGTGGCCCCGTAGCCCCTCGCGTGACCCCCTCTCCCGCCCCTCCCTCCCGCGGGGCCCTCCTCGGGGCCCTCGGGGTCGCCGTGGTGGCCGTGTCGTCCGCGGCCCTGTGGATCCGGATGTCGCACGCGGGCCCATTGGCCCTGTCATTCTGGCGCCTCGCCTGGGCCTCCCTGGCCCTGTCCCCATGGACCCTCCGGGCGGCCCTGCGCGAGCTCCCACGGCAGCCCCCTGGGGTGCTGCGCGACCTCGGTCTCGCGGGAGTGTGCCTCGCCCTGCACTTCGCCCTGTGGATCGCCTCTCTGGCCCCCGCCTCCCCCTACGCCACGAGCGTGGCGGCGAGCGCGGCCCTGGTGGCTTTGCATCCCGTCCTTGTGGCCCTCGGGGCCCCGTGGATCGCCGAGCGCCCTGTCCCCCGGGGAGCACGCTGGGGCATCGCGGTGGCCCTCGGCGGGGCGGCCGTGATCGCCCTCGGAGACATCGGCCGGGGAAGGCATCACCTCGCGGGGGACGCCCTCGCGTTTGGCGGGGCCGTGGCGGGAGCGGGGTACTTCCTGCTCGGGGGCAAGGTTCGGAAGAGCCTCGGGCTCGCGGCCTACCTCGGTCCCGTGTACGCAGTGGCGGGGTTGGCCTTGGGGGCCATGGCTCTGGCGGCGGGCGATCCGTTGACCCTCCCGGCGCGCGAGCACGGGCTCTTTGTGGCCCTGGCCCTGGGGCCGATGGTGCTCGGGCACGGGCTGCTCAACTGGGCCCTCGGGTACCTGCCGGCGTGGGCCGTGAGCGCGGTGATCCTGGCCGAACCCATCGGCTCGGCGGCCCTGGTGTTGGGGGTGTTGGGGGAGGTTCCGCCTGCGAGCGCGGCGGTTGGGGCGTTGGGGGTGGTGGCGGGGCTGGGCCTGGCCCTGCGCGGGGCCCGGGGCGACGCTGCGGGCTGATTCAGCGCGGGGCAGGCGCGGGCTTTTGCACACGATGCCGCGGCTCGCAGGTGCATCGCGCCGCGCGCCCGGAGCCCTGCCCGCACACCGACTGGGACCCGGGCGGACACACGAGGGGGCGACCGAGACACCCGGCGCTCAACCCGAACGCGAGGACGAGGGCGAGGGGACCCATAACCCCTTCGATAACCACGCGGTTGTTGGGGCGCCGCGGACGGGGGTTACGGGGCCATCCAGGCGATGGTGGCGGCGTCGATCCGACCTCACCCCCGCTGCCGCGCGCCCCTCTCCCTCCCGGGCGAGTGGCTTCGCTCGTCGAAAATTCAGTGTGTGCTGTTAGGTTTTCCCTGGCGGGGAGTTTATACCGCTCGCAAACATTAGCAGGAACGGAGCCCTTCGCCCGGGGGGGAGAGGGGCGCGCGGCAGCGGGGGTGAGGTAGGGCATCCGACCAGGGCGCCAACCGTTGCCGACGTGGGGCACGAGGTCTGCGGGACGCTTCTCGGTCCGCCTGGTTGACCCCGCGGGCTGCGAGAGAGATCATCCTCGGTGTGGAGAAGCTCGCTCCAAGGGACCTGATGCAGTCTCGCGGTGTTCTACCCGTTGTGACCTTGGTATCTGTTCTACTTGGGTGCTCGCCTCGACCGATGCCCGTACTCTCTTCCCCACTGGCCATCTTGGACGATTTGACCGCGTCCGCTCCCGTGTCTCCAGCGGCTGAGACGCCCATCTCCAGGATCGTTGCGGGGACGGATACCACCCTCGGCACTGCGCACCCAACCGTCATCGCAATGGCAGATCCACAAGGCCGCTGGGCGGTGCTCTGCCAGGCCCGCGAAGACACCAATGGAGACGGTCGCATCGGCATCGACGTAGGTTACCACGGGGGTCTCCGTGGAGATCAAATGCGACCCTACCTGGTCGTCGGGGGCGGCCCCGGCATCGAACTAGACCAACCTGTGGCGCGCAGCGGAAACGGCCGCTGGCTCGCCTACATCCGGGGGGGGCGATTGATTCTCTGGGATGCAACCGATGGGACCAACACCGATCTGAGCGCCCTTGGGGCCGACACGACCGACGATCGGTATCCACTTGCACCGCATCGCGCCGCACACTTCTCGGCCGACAGCGCGCATGTGCTCTACATACGTCGATCGGGCGAGCAGAGTCGTGTCGTCATGCGGTCGCTGCCCGAAGGAGTTGAGCGCGAGTTGGATCCCGGCGCGGGCACTGTGGTACGCGCAGTGTTCCTCTCCGGATGGATCCGCGTTGATATGCTGACAGGCGATACCAACGGCGACGGACGTACCGAAATTCCGCACCTGTTGACTTCGCTTCCTCTGAGGTCTGCATGCGACGGCCAGGCGATGATAGGGTCAACGTATGGCCAAGAAGGAGACGCGGTTACGACGCGATTGTTTCCAGTGTCGGGCGGTGAAGAGATCACCGTGGCCGAGGTCGTGGCCACATCGCCGACCGCAGCGATCATCCGTGAGGGTGGTGCTCTCGTGCAAGTCCGCCCCGACGGAGTGAGCACACGACTCGTGCCGCCCACCTGCGCCGCTCACCTCGTCGGCTGGCAGCAGACACGAGATCGTTTTTTTGTTGTATGCCCAGGAGTAGGGTCGCGCATGGGCCATTGGACAACACTTCACTTTAGCGGGTCCGGCCGACGCTACACTTCCACTATATCCAGGGCCATGTATTCTGCGCCACTATGGACCGCTTCACGGCGTGGCCCTCGTTCTGCTGGATTGCGAATCGTGGCATTTGGCCGAGCCAATTCAGCGGGAGATCGATATGTGCGGGTGTCGGTCCCCCTGTCCGCAAGTGAGTCTGAAGTTCGTATTCTTGATATGGAGACTGTGCGTGCGCTCGGTTTGAATGGCGAATTTGAAGTCTTATATGGGCATCACGCACTTGTTCGGCGCGGCGCGCGGTTCGTCGTCGTCGAACTTGAAACCGGCACGGAGACACCTGTCGCCCTGCGTGCAGGGCCGAATAGTATGCGTCGACAATTTGGGCCCCTGGTCGTGTACGACAACGAGGTACTCGACATCCGGACCGCCCGACTCCTCGGGCATTTTGTGCACC
The DNA here is from genome assembly GCA_964447205.1 of uncultured Myxococcaceae bacterium. Lineage (GTDB taxonomy): Bacteria > Myxococcota_A > Polyangia > Polyangiales > JAEUKH01. Next base: position 70,249 of record CAYUSB010000005.1, on the reverse strand, counting down.
CACCGGTCTTCATGACCGACGACGGTCGTGGGCTGATCTCGTCCCTGCCCCATGATCGAGGCATCTTGCAGGGGCCCCTCCGATGGCAGCGTCCCGAACCTTGAGTGTCCGTCCTCTAGGTGAAAGCCATCGCTGCCCCGACGGGTCATCCCGCCATCACCCACGGCGGCGCCGTCGCCCGAGCACCAAGGCTCCCACGAGCAGCCCCCCGAGGCCCCAGCCCCTCCCGCCCCGCGGCGCCCCCGCGGCCCGGCACGCGCACCCCGGCGGCGGTGTGGCCTCGTCGCCTGCGTCGACCTCGCCCCCGTCGGGATCGTCAGGCTCCGGCTCCCGCGGGGCGTCCACAAACTCGGGCACATCCTCGGCCTCGCCCCCGTCCTCGGCGCTGCCCCCGTCCTCGCTCCCGACATCGTCAAGGGCCTGGACATCCTCCACCATGGCCCGGTCGAGCAGGGCCCCGAGGTCGGCCCCTACATCCCGTCCCAGGTCTGACACCACGTCGCGGCCCACATCCCGCGGAACATCCACCCCCGTGTCGCGCACCCCCGTATCGCGGGGTCCGGCGTCGACCCCGGCGTCGACCGGCGGGGTGTAGCAGCTCCCCGGGGCGCTCGGTCGCCCGCTGGCCGAACCCGCGAAGACGCCCCAGTGGTTGGCCACGGCCCGCTCGCTGCCCGAGGGGGTGTTGATCACGCCCCGTCCGCGTTGCCAGAAGGTGCTCGACCCGCCCCCGTCGAGGTTGAAGGCCTGCCAGGCCCCGAGGAGCTGCATCAGCCGCGCGAGCTCGGTCCCGTACATGCCCGCGCTCCGCGTCGTGCGGCCGTCGACCACCACGAGGTACAGGGTCCGTCGGTCGCGGCTGAGGCCCATGGCCGTACGCGGGTGGCGGGCCCGCATGTCGGTCCGGTCGGGGAAACACGACGAGGTCGTGGGGCTCGTGCAGGTGACCTGGGTCCCTTCGGTGACGAGCTCGGGGAAGCCGCTCACGAGGGCCGTGAGGCCCGGGGGGAGGGCCGTGGTGACGGTGCGGGGCATCCACCCGTCAACCACCCCGAGGGCCGCGGCCCGCTGCTTGACGTGCTCGGTGTGCGAAAACTCTACGCGCCCCGGGCCAAACCCGATCCAGCCGTAGCGCCGGTAGTACCACTCGCTCGCCACGGCGGGGTCGTTGCCGGTCTGGCGCACGGGCCAGGCCATCCCGCCGCCGAGGGCGTTGCCGTACACCCGGGGCCCCGACGTGAAGAAGTCACCATTGACCGCCACCTGAACCCCCGCCCCGCCGGCCCAGGTGCTCGTGCGCACGAAGCCCGTCGGGCTGCGGGTGGCCGTGACGTGCACGTAATTGGTACAGAGGTTGACGATGGCCGCCCGGAAGTCCGCGGCGGGCGAGGCCGTACGACCCACCACCACCCGCACCCCGGGGTAGGGTGTGGTCTCGGTGCGCGACGCGATGGTCTGCCCCCACAGGGCAGGACCCACGAGGGCGACCGAGAGGGAGAGTGCGCCGCGGGCGGGGGTCATGGGGCCATCCAGGTGACGGTGGTGGCGTCGACTCCGGTGTAGCGGACGATCGTCAGGCTGCCGCTCATGGCGGACTGGGTGATGGAGGCGAGGCTCCGGGGGGGGCTTGTGGCGACGGTGGCGAAGGCGCCCTGGGTGTCGTCGGTCAAGGGGCCGAGGCTGGCTCCGTATCGCTCGACCTCAAGTGCGTTGGAGAACGAGACGCTGGTGCCGTTGTGGATGAGGAGCCCTTGGGGAGACAGAAGCACGGTGTAGTCAGCCGCCCCGAGGGCCACCGGCCCGGGGGACAGGAGGGCGGTGGCGGCGGATCTGAGGCTGTTCTGCAAGTCGGCCCGGAGCACGCTCGCGATTCCAATCGGGTCTGGGTTGTACTGCATGGCGTTCAGGCCCTGGGGCGACGACTGGTAGAGCGCGAACTCGGGCAGGCCGTCCCCGCTCAGGTCCATCCCTGCGCGCAGCACGAACCGCGTGCCGAGGTCGTCGGCCTCCCCGTTGGGAATCGTGACCCAATCGCCGGCTCCGGCGGTGGTGATGGGCAGGACATGCAGCCCCTGGGCGTTGCGAACGACGAGGCTCCCGGCGTCGTTGGGACGCAGCCCTGGGCCGACTGCCGCCGCGTGGACCGCCATGTATTGGAACGGGATCGTGCCCTGGGTGGGCCGGTATCCGTCGGTGGAGCGGTAGAGGTAGTAGGAGGCGGGGGACGTGAAGCCGATGCTGGCCACCTCGGGTCGTCCGTCGCCATCGAGGTCGCCCAGGGGACCGACAACGCGCGCGAAACCGGGACTGCTCGTGGCGCTGACGGTGTGAATCTCAGAGAGGAAGTTGCCGAGCCCGGCGACGCCACCCCGGGCGTACAGCAGCCGGTAGTTGGAGCCGTCTCGGACCCGCAAGAGGGCGTCGCCGAACCCGTCGCCGTCCAGGTCGCCGACGTGCCATCCCATCTCGATCACCCGCGAGCCGCTGGGCGAGATCAACGCGGTGGCTCGGGCCATGGTGCTCTGGAGGACCACCCCGGAGGCTCCTCCGTGGTTGTACCCGACCAGGAGGTCGGCCCCGCCCGCGCGGTCGTAGTCGGGGAAGAACCCCGCGCTCCGGGCCACGACCGAGGAGCCGCCATTTCCCGCGACCCAGAAGCGCTGGGGCGGGCTCTCCGACACACGTCCTGCCACGACGCAGCGAACGCTCCAGCAATGCAGGCCCGCCGTCAGCACCCTGTCGCCGCGGCCGAAATGCAACGCGGACGTGGTCGGGTTCTGACAATGGCGGTCCATCAGCATCAGGCTGGGGATGTAAGCTCCGGCCGGAACCGCGACCTCGAAGTGCACGAGCGAACCCAGCAGGCGGCTGTTGGCCAGGGGAGCCCGCGCGATCACCCGCGACGGGGCAGGCACGTCGATGCCCGTGTCGATGCCCGTGTCGATGCCCGTGTCACGGAGGACTACGTCGACGCCTGTGTCGATGCCCGTGTCACGAAGGGGCACGTCGACGCCCGCGTCGATGCCCGCGTCGATGCCTGTGTCACGAAGGGGCACGTCGACGCCCGTGTCGATGCCCGCGTCGCTGCCGGTATCCCGGGATACGTCGATGCCCGTGTCGCTGTCGGCGTCCCGGGGTACGTCGCTGCCCGGGTCGCTGCCCGTGTCGTGGCCGAGGTCGGTCCCGCGGTCGTCGCCGAGGTCGTGGCCTGGCTCTTCCGCCGCGTCGCGGGGAGCATCGACGGTCACGTCCTGGCCGCCGTCGTGTTGGGCGTCCGCGGGGGCGTCCAGGGCGTCGGCGTCCAGGGCCGGGACACAGGCCCCGGGTTGTGCCGCGGAGGCGCTGAATCGCCACCCCGAGGGGCACACCGCGGTCGGCACGGGCTCGGCGCAATAACCCTGCCGACACGCGCCGCGGGGCGTGCCGTTGCAGGGCTCCGACGCCCCCTCCGGGGCGCAGCGAAACCCTGGGGCCTCGGGCAGGCAGGCCCCCGCGGCGGCCATCATCCCGAACAGAATCCAACACGGCCCACGGCGAAGCATATCGCCCGATCATAACACCCGGGACTCGATCGCCGCACCCTCGCGGGCTGTGACCCGCGGGCGCTCCACGCTACTCCGCGGCAGACGTCGGCGTCGCCCCGAGGGCCCGGTCGAGGGCTGCCCACAGGCCTTCGGCGAGGTCGGGCCGGACGCTGGCCACGAAGCTCACCCGGCCCCGGAGGTGGGCCGCGAAGGCGGGGTGTCCCGCCCGATTCTGGCTGTCCAGCCCGTGTTTCGCGCAGTTGTACAGCACCGCCCGGAGCTCGCGCAGGTACGACCGGGGCACCGACAGGGTGCGGTTGACCACGAGGCCGGTCACCTCCTGCCGGGCCGCGGGCCGCATCACGTGGGTCTTGGTGGGGTGCTCGACAAAACCCTCGGCCGTGAGGATCGACCGCACCGAGCGCAGGAGCCGACCCACGCACCGCGGGTCGTCGCCCGAGAAGGTGAGGTCGTCGGCGTAGCGGGTGTAGGTCATCGTGTGGCGCCTCGCGAGGCCCGCGAGGCGGGCGTCGAGGCGTCGGCAGAGCAGGTTGGTAAGGGCCGGGGAGGTGCAGGCCCCCTGCGGCAGGACCCGGGCCCCGAGGGCGATGTAGCAGTCGTCGCCGTCGAGGGTGGCCGCGAGGCGCGGGGGCTCGGTGCAGAGGAGCCCCAGGACGGTGGACACGTGCTCGTTGTAGCCGGCGGCGCGAAACAGGCCCTTCACCCGGCGGAAGGTGACCGACGGGAAGAAGTCGCGCAGGTCGAGGTTGACCACCACGGCCTTGCCGACGTGGGCGGTGGCGTTGGTGATGATGGAGCGGCCGGTCACGAAGCCGTGGGCCTCGGGGCGGGGCTCGAGGCGCGCGAGGACGTTACGAAAGACCCACCGTTGGGCCGCGGCGAGGCGGGGCTTGGGGGCCGAGATCGACCGTTGGCCGCCCTGCTTTTTGGGGATCCCGAAGCGGTGGTAGTGCACGAGGGTGGCCCCCCGGCGGTGGTAGGTGAGCCATCGCAGGGTGCCGAGGGGGATCCCGAGCATCATGGCCAGGTCGGAGGCCGTGCCGAGGACGGGGAGCCCGCGGGCGTGCAGGGGCCCCGGGGTGACGGCGGTGTCATGAAGGCCTGCGGAGACCCCCTGGCCGAGGTGCAGGACGGTGCTCTTGCGGAGGGCGGCGAAGGCGGCCTTACGCTGCTGGAGGGCGAGGGCCCGGGCCTTTTTGGCGGCGGCCCGACGGAGCTTGCTGGCCTCCCAGCGGCGCTTGCGCTCGGCCGCGAGGAGCTTCTGGGGGTCGCCCTGGCCTTGGGTGCCGAGGGCCCGCAGGCGTGCGAGGTCGCGCTCGATGGAGAGGCGCTCCTGAACCTCCTGGGGGGGATCGGCGGGGAGGCGTTGGGTCCAGGGCCAGAAGCCATGAACCTTCATCCGCTCGACCACCTGGGCGTCGGAGGCCTCGCGCACGAGGCGGCGGTAGAGGGTGGCCTTGTCGTCGTTCGCCATTGGGGGCCGTAGGGTGGATGGGGAGGCGGGTGGGCTGCGGGGGGAGTCGGCCGGGGACGAGGCGCGGCGGCGGTCGGGTCTACGAACAACCCATGGACGCGCGCGTTCCACTCAAAGCCTACCGGGCGGGTCTACCGCGGCACGGACCGCGGACGCGGTCGAACCAGTCGTGCCGCGGAGACCCGCCCGGTAGGCGGTGTGACGAACGCGCTCGTGACGAATGGCAGGCACGGAAGCACGCGCGGCGTAACACCGCACAGATTGCTAGAACCTCCGAGCACCCACACGCGCCCCGTCCTCGAACGACTCCCTCTCTCGCAGTCACCACCTCCCGGCTACGGGCCCTGCTCCGCCTCGACGCGGCTCATGTGCGCGAGGCGCAGCGCGAGCACATGCTCGCACGGGCCCTGGGTTAGACCATGTTTCCCATACTGTTTGCAACTGCACGACGCCGTCACGAGCCGCCCCTGCCCGTCGACGTGCAGGGTGGGTCGCACCCGGCTCCCGTCGACGGCCCCGACGCTCCCGGAGAGCTTGTACCCGCCCCCCGCGGGGCGACGGGCGGTGATCATCACCCGGCCTCCCACGAAGAGCTTCTGGGCGATGCGCTCGGTGGCGTCGACTGCGATGGCCCCCCCGGCGGTGCGGGCCGTAGCCTGGGCCTCGGCGAAGGTGAAGGGCGTGGCGAAGAGCTCGCGCTGCCGGTAGACCCCTCCGGCCAGGTCGTACATGGCCCGGCCCGTCTGGCACAGGTACGACAGGGCGCTGCGCACCTCCTCCAGGCCGAGGCCCGTGTCCTGGGCGAGGCCCACGTCGGAGCCGTACCGCCGCGCCGTCAGGCCCTGCCACGCCCGGGCCAGGGTCGAGGAGTCGACCGTCAAGCGCCTTGACAGGAGGTCGAAGCGGGTGGCCCCGGTCCAGTCGTTGTCGGTCCATCCGGACAGGGCCAGGGTGAAGGTGAGGGGGCCGAGGTCGGCCACGTAGAGGGTGGGCATCCCGGGCCCTGCCAGGAAGACGTCGACCCCCTGGGCGGCGGGCAGGAGCCGGGCGAGGGTGAGGAGCCGGTCGCGCCCCCAGGTGCGGATGGTGGCGGGCTTGGGGCCTTCGTAGACGGCCGTGGGGGAGAGCTCGATGACGTGCTCCCAGGGCTCCATCACGACCTTCACGCGTTGGCCGGGGACGAGCTCGAACCGCATGGCCCGGGGCGACACCCGGGCCTTGTGGCCGCGCAAGAAGCGGCAGAGGTTGAAGAGGTCGACGGCCTCCATGCGGAAGCGGGTGAGCCCCAGGGTCATGGTCGACTGGACCTGGAGGAAGCCCTTCACCCACGACTCGGGCAGGTCGATCTTCTTCTCGCGGTGGGGGGCGTCGCCTTCGGTGGCCACGGTGAAGCCCGCGGGGTCGATGGAGAACTGCGTGGCGCGGTAGCTCCGCATCCGGTCGAGCTCGCCCGCGAGGCGGGTGCTGAAGTCGACGTTGGTGGTCCCGCAGGCGAAGTCGTCGACGCGGTGGAAGAGGTCGTGGCGTACGGCCAGTCGGGCGTACGAGCTCTCGTCCTTGGAGAAGGCCTCGAAGGAGACCTCGTCGGGGTGCACGGTGATGACCGGGTCGAGCAGATAGAACAGCTCGAACTTGTGGGTGTACACCCACTCGAAGTAGGCCGCCCGGGCCCCGTAGAAGGGCTTGAGGCGCTGCTGTCGGGCGAGGTCGAGGGCGTCGAGGCGCGACTCCAGGGCGGCGATCTCGGTGCGGACGGCCTCGCTCCGGGCCTGGAGGGAGGCGAGGAATTTCTTGTCCTGGGACTCGAGCCAGGCCCGAAACTCGAGGCGGTCGCGGGGGTGGTATTTGAAGTCGCTGACCACCACGGCGTACAGGGCTGCGAGGGCCTCGCGCAGGAGGACAGGGCTGCGCACCTCGCCTCGGAAGAAGGCCGGGTCGCGCAGGCGGTTGGTGGCGAAGGCGGCCCGGGTGTCGCGCAGGCCCGAGACGATCCCCGTGGCCCCGGAGTACTCAAACGGAACCATCATGGGGCAGCCTCCTCGGTCCCCGCGGGTTGGGGGCTGTGGGGCCGCAGGGGGGCCTCCAGGTGCGGAAACTTCAGCACGAGGGCGGCCAGGGCGTCGAGGGCGGCCTCGCGGTCGACCCGGGTCTTGCTGCGGGCGAGCTCACCGAACACCCGCAGTCCCACCTCGGCCTGTCGCTCATCGCAGAGGGCCCGGGCCCGGAGAAACTCGCACACGGCCCGCTTCTCGACCCGCGAGGGGCTGAGGTCGAGGAAGGCCGCACGAAACACCCCCTCGACTCGGGCGAGGGGCACGAACCCTGGCTTGAGGTGGGCCACGATGAGGTCGACGGCGAAGCGCCGCATGGCGGGGCTGGGGTGCTCGGCCAGCTTCTGCAGGAGCTCGTAGCTGTCGAGGGTGGCGAAGTGGGCGAGGGCTCTTTCGCGCCCGAAGGCCTGGACGTCGGGGCGGGTGGAGTCGCACAGGCCCAGGATGCCCGCGAGGCCGAGGGGCTCGAGGTCGACCGGGCCGCGGAGGAGCTCGAAGGCGAAGGCCCGGGCGTCGCTCCATTCGCTCTCGACGAGGAGGAAGAGCAGGGAGGGGTCGTCGCGGTAGGCGTCGAGGGACTGACGGATGAGCCCGAAGGCTCCCTCGCGTACGGCGGCGACTTCGTGGCGGGCCATGGCCGCGACCCGGACGGGGCCGAGAAACGCGGGGGCCTCGGGGTAGTGGCCGAGGAGGGCTCCGGCGAGGCCTTGTACGGCGGGGGCGCCTCCGTGCAGGAGTGCGAGGACCTCGTCGAGGGACAGGACGGCGGTGAGCTCGGGGCGGAGGCCGTCGCGGGCGACCCGGGCCAGTCCGTCGTGGGCCCCTTCGGAGGCCTCGGGGCCCTGGAGGGCGGCCAGGACCCGCTCGGCCAGCTCGCGGCGGTACCACGGGTCGGCGTCGTTGAGGGCGGCCAGGACGTGGGTGGCCACGGCGCTGCGCAGGGCCGGGTCGGGCAGGGCGAGCCACACCATGACCCGGTCGAGCTGACCCGTCCACGCGGGGGCGGCCCGGGCGAGGAAGGTCAGGGCCCGCTCGCGCACGAAGGGGCGGCCGTCGCGGCAGAGGGCCTCGAGCAGGTCGAGGTCGGGCGAGGCCGGGTGAAACCGCCGGTCGAGGGCGTCGAGGGCGAGGGAGGCCACCCCGGCGTGGGGGGCGGCGAGCATGGCGATGAGGTCGGCGTGGGGGGCCTCGTCGAGCAGGGAGGCCCCGCGGGCCCGTACGGCGGCGAAGGCCCAGTCGAGGACCTCGGGCACCTGGGCCCGGGCGAGCACGACCAGGAAGGCCCGGGGGGAGGCGTCCCAGAGCTCGGGGAAGGACTCGGTGCGGGCCTCGGGTCCGGGTGTCTTCTGGCCCTTGCGCAGGGGGGCCACCTGCCACGACAGCGAACGCGGGTGCACGGAGTACCGCGCGTTGCCTCCGCGAAACACGTGGTTGAAGACAAACCGCCGCTGCCACCCGTCGGTGTTGGTCCGCTTGGACGGGGACCTGTCTTCGGGATGGGCCTCGGCGAGGATGTGGGCCGCGGCGAAGGGGTACTCCGCGGGGCGCCATCGGCTGAGGGTCTTGAGGTACCGCCACGCGAGGCGCTTGAGAAACTTCTGGGTCCCCGGGAAGAAGACCCGGGTCGGGCGGGTCACTCCGTCGCGTCCGCTTTTGAGCGGGGCCGAGACCCCGCGGGCCTTCTCGGAGGCCCGGTCGAATCGCCACGCGAGCAGGGCGAAGGTGGGGTGGTCGCCCCGGAGCATGGAGCGCTTGAAGATGCTCTTGGTGTAGCGCCACAGGTGCGGGGTCTGAAACTGAACCCGCCGCAGGAGGCTTTGGGTGACGGTCACGGCCACGGGGGTCCCGAGCTCGTAGAGGGCGTCGAGGACGGGGCCGAGCTCCTTGGGGGGGAGGGGTTTGACGGCGGCCTCGAAGGCCGCGAGGGTGTCGGGGTCGGTGGCCGTGGGGGCCGTGGACTGCACGAGGCTGGCGAGGGCGGGGGGGAGGCGTCCGAGGGTGTCCTGGGTGGCTTCGGCGAGGCCTGCGGAGTCGCCGAGGCTTCGCAGGGCTTCGACCCCGGCCCGTCGGCGCGACAGGAGCTTGCGGGCGGATTCGGCCCGGGCGAGGGGGACGCCCCGGGCGTCGCCGATGCGTCCGAGGGCGTCGACGTAGCTGGAGAGCTCGGTGCCTTGCAGGGTGGCCGCGACGAGGAGGTCGGGTACGGCGTCGGTCTCGCGGCGCCATCCGAGGCGGGCGGCGGCGTGGGCCCGGCGATTGGGCTGGGGGCTGTGCAGCTCGGTCCGCAGGGCGTCGAGGCCGGCCCCACGAAACCCCTGGGCCCGCAGGGTCGAGAGCACGGCGGCGTGTTGGGCGTCGAGGTCGCCGGCGGGGAAGGGGCCGTGGGTCTCGCCGACGGACACGGCGCTGCGGTTGGGCCCTCGGGCCACCTGGATCTGGGCGTACCCCGGGCGTCCCCAGACCTCCTGGGTGTAGACCACGGCCACGCGGTGCGGGCCGTTGGGGTTGTAGAGACGAACGACCGGAATCACGCCGACACCCTCCACGCGTTCAGGGGCGTCGGGGAGACTATCCCTGAGCCGCGGCAGCCGCCAGAGATTGTCTCATCCGTACCGAACCTGGACCCGTTCGATGAGGGCCCGCAGGGCCTCGGTGGCTCCCGCGGTGGTGGGGTGACGCACGAGGGCCCATCCCTCGCCTTCGTAGCCCGGGGCCCTGGGCATCCCCACCTTCGGGGACCGGAGCTCGACCAGGGCCTCTCCGACGGCTTCGACGGCTTCGTCGACCCCGGTCACCGAGGCCACCCGGGTCCCGGCCCCGTGGCCGCGCAGGAAGGCCGCCCCACAGGCCCATCGGCGGGGCCGCGGCACGAAGCGGTCGTGGGTGATGAGCTCGGCCCAGGCGGCGATCATGTCCTGCTCGTGGGCCAGGGACATCATGGGCATGATCTGGACCCCGGGGGGGCGGGCCCCGACCTCGTTGACGAGTCGGGTCCCGTCTTCTTGGAGGAACCACTCCATGTGGGACAGGGCCGTGCCTGCGGCGGTGGTGGCCGCGTCCCCGAGGAGGCTACGGAGGGCGGCCGTATTGATCGGGGCGAACCCGTCCCAGGGAGGCCCCTCCTCCTCGCGGGGCAGGAGGACGCAGTACTGCATCCACGGGGTCTCGACGGCTTCGAGGGGGGAGGGGAAATACCGGGTCCCCGAGCGCCAGACGACCTGGCCCCGCACGGTGACGGTCTCGCAGGTGAATTCCCGGGCCCGCACAAACTCCTCGACCTGCAGGGGCACCGTCTGGGTGGGGCCTTCGCCGCGGGCGACGAGGGCGTCGAGGTCGGAGCTGGCCTCGATGCGGTGGGTGGCCCGGGTCCCGAGGCCCGCCTGGGGTTTGACGATGACCGGGAGCCCCACCCGGCCGATGAACGTGTGGAGCTCGGCCACGCTGTGCACGAGGGCGCTCCGGGCGACGGGGACCCCGTGGGCGCGGAGCACGGCCTTCATGCGGTCTTTGTCGCGGAAGTTGCGGGCCACCTCGACGCCCATCCCCTCGATGCCCAGGGCGTCCCGGGCGTGGGCCATCGGGAGCTGGAGCTGTTCGAGCACGCCCGCGAGGCGATCGACGGGGCCCACGTGGTTGCGCAGGGCCCGGGTGGCCACGGTGAGCTGGGCCCCATCGAGGCAGTCGGTGACCCCGTAGTGGGCCGCCACCCGGGGGCGGAGGGCCGCGGGCATGGCAGCCGCGGGATCCTCGCTGATGACGCTCAGGGTGATGTCATCGAGGGCCGTGAAGGCGCGGAGATAACGGTTGGTGTTCTCAAGGAACCGCGGGGCGATGAAGACGACGTGGGGCATCGGTGGGGTTGACGACCAGGGTATCCTATCTTCCCCGGGGACGCGGCCACAGCGTGCGGACTGCCGCCACCACAGGATCGACGAGGGCCGAGCCTACGGTGTCCCCGTGGTTGCGCTCCGCGGGCGGCAGGCCGAAGCGGAGGGGCGGCCGCTCCGAGGTCGTGACGGCGAGGGAGCCGTAGGCCCAGTCCCAGAGGGCCAGGGCGGAGCCGAAGTTGCGGTCATAGTGATCGGGGTGGTTCGCGTGGTGAATCTGGTGCTGCGCCGGGCTGATGAAGATGTGCTCGATGCGTGGACCGTACGAGAGCCACACGTGCGAGTGACGAAGGTTGGCGCCGAGCAGGGTCCAGAGGAAGCTGAGCCCGTAGACCCCGCCGATCTCCCACGCCCGGATGCGCCCGGGGAAGAGCCAGACAAAGACGCCGAGGGTGAGCCCGACCGCGAGTTGGGCCCCTGCGCGCATCACCACGCTCTCGAGCGGGTGCGCGCGCTGTACGGTGAGCGGGGTCATCACCTCGGCGGAGTGGTGGACCTTGTGGAGCTCCCACAGGGCCGGCACGCGGTGGGCGGCGAGGTGCACGAGGAAGCGGGCGAGGTCCTCGGCGACAAACACGCTCACGCTGAGCAGGGCCACGATCCAGGCGTCGGCCAGCGACGACGGGGTCGGCGGCGCGATGTGCGCCGAGAGCCGCGACAGCAGGGTCACCGCGACCGCGACCTCGGAGAACGCGAGGGGCCACAGGAGCGTGTGGCGAAGGACGGCCCGGACGAAGAGCAGGCGGTAGTCGAGCAGGGCCGAGCGGTGCAACCACACACGCCGCGGGAAGAGGTACCGGACCAGGCCGCGGAGCCGCCGCGTGCGCGCGAGCCACACGAAGGCCGCGAGCAGGCCTGCCCCGCCGAGGTAGAGCAGGCTCGTGCGTCGGGTCGGGTCGACGAGCGCGAACAGGGGATCGAGCAGGCCTTCGAGGCCGCGGCGCGCGAGTTCGCCCAACGAGGGGAAAGGCATTGCGAGAGAGAATCACTCTCGTATCGCGGGCGACTTGCGCGTGATCAAGCCCGCCTGTGGGAATCTCGTCCGTGCCGTGGGGTGTCGCCGTTTGGGCTCAGCTCCCGCCCTCAGGGGCCGACGACGACCGACGGCTTCGCGCGCGGGCCACCTCGGTCGCGAGGGTGGTCACGCTCGACAGGGCCGCGCTGAGGCGCACGCTCTTCTCGCCGTGGAGCAGGTACTCCGCCCCGTCGTCGCCGGTGAAGCGCAGGTCGTACACGAGGCCCCTCTACCCTCCGCGATCTGGTCAGGCTCACCGACCAGCTCGGCGTCCTCGGCGTCTACAACGGCCTGCGCGAGGAGGCTGCTACGACCGACGCCGACGCGGGGCTCGATCGGTACGCGCCCACCCAGGGCCAACTCACCGCGGCCTACGAGACCCTGCGCGACCTCTAGCGGCAGGAGTACCCCGTGCTCAACTCCTTCACGCACATGGAGAAGATGGCCAAGGGGCCGCTCGGGTACCGCTGCCACTGGCCGAAGTTCATGCTGCCCATCGAGGCCAACGGGGACGTGGTCGATTGTATGCACTGGGGCACTCGACCCATCGCCAACCTGAAGTCGACCCCCTTCCCGGAGGTGCTGCGGCACCCGCGCCTGCGGGACCTCGCGGGCCCCGCGGGCGAGTCGTGCCACGCGTGCGTGTCGATCCATCGCGTCGAGATCTCTGCCGTCTGCGACGAAGACCTCGAGCCGCTCCGGTCCTGGGCCATGCTGCGCGGGCCGCCCGCCCCGCGGCCGCCTCCGCTGCCCTGACTCCCCCCGCGGCACCTGACCGACATCAAGACGGCGGGGACGCGGGGCACTACGGTTGCGATCCATGAGGAGGCTGCGATGAAGCGCGCCGTGCCGATCGTCCTGTTCTCGCTGCTGATTGGGGCCGCGACCCCGGGCCAGCCCGCCCCCGCCCTCCGCGCGACCTCGTCCCAGGGGGAGCCGGTCTCGCTCGGGCGACTGCGCGGCCGCGTGGTGGTCGTCGACTTCTGGGCGAGCTGGTGCGAACCCTGTCGCCGCGCGTTCCCGGTGCTCGACGGCCTCGCGCGGAGGTACGGGGGCCAGGGGCTGACGGTCGTCGGCGTGTCGGTCGATGACGAGGCCGCGGGCTTTCGGGCCTTCGTCGACGAGATGCGCCCCGCGTTTCCGGTCGTCCACGACGGCAGCCATCAGATCGCTGCGCGGTGGAGCCCCCCGTCGATGCCCACCACCTACGTCATCGGGCGCGACGGGCTCGTCGTCGCGGCGCTCACGGGCGACGACCTGCAACACCTCGAGGCCCGGGTCGTCGCGGCCCTGGAGCGCTGACTCCATGCGCCGACGCACCCTGGTCCTGCTGCCCATCGGCCTCGCCGGAGCGGCCGCGGCCCGCGCCTGGTCGCGCCGGTCGGATCCGCCCCCGCCCGCTCCTGAGGGGCCCTTTACGGCCGAGCGACACGCCATGGGGACGGTCTGGCGGGTGATGCTCCCGCCGGGCCACCCATCCCACGGGCCCGAGGCCGCGTCGCGGGCCCTCGACGAGGTCCAGCGCCTCGAGGACGTGCTGTCGGAGTTTCGCCCCCACACCGAGGTGTCGCGCATCAACGCCGCCGCGGGCCACGAGTCCGTGCCCGTCTCGGCCGACACCTGGAACGTCGTCGAACACGCCCTCCGCTACGCCGCCCTCTCCGACGGAGCCTTCGACCCCACCTGGGCCTCCCTGCGTTCGCTCTGGGACTTCCACGCCCAGCGGCCCGCTCCTCCCGACCCCGCGGCGGTGCGGGCCCGGCTGCCCCTCGTCGACTGGGGCGCGGTCGAGGTCGATCCCAGGGCCCGCACGATCGGCCTACGCCACCGCGGGATGGCCCTCGGGTTTGGCGGCATCGCGAAGGGGTACGCCCTCGACCGGATGCGCGTGATGCTCCGCGACGCCGGAGTGCACGATTTCGTCCTCTACTCGGGCGGCCAGGTCCTCGCTGAGGGCACCCGGGCCGGGCGAGCGTGGCGCGTCGGGATCCAGCACCCGCGCGACCCCGACGGGCTCCTCGGGGCCCTGTCGATCACCGCGGGGTCGGTGTCGACCGGCGGCGACTACGAGCACTTCTTCCTGCACGGGGGCAGACGGTATCACCACGTCATTGACCCGCGGACGGGATGGCCCGTCGCGCACACCGCCTCGGTGACGGTCGTGACCCGCACGGCCCTGGAGGCCGACGCCCTCGACACGGCCCTGTTCGTGATGAACCCGCCCGAGGCCATGGCCCTGGCCCGATCGCTCGGGGTCGCCGTGGTGCGCACCGACCCGTCCCTGCGCAGCGAGATCACCCCCGCGATGCGGGCCATGTTCGAGGCCCGGGTCCCCCTCGATCCGCCGGAGCCCGCGTGAGATCGGCCCGGGGCGCCCTCCTCGCCGCGGCGTGGGCCCTCGGGGGGGCGGCCTCGTGCGCGGGCGATTCCCCTCGGGCACGCTTCGACGCCGACGTGGCTCCGGTGCTCGCCAGGCGCTGCGGCACGAGCGCCTGCCACGCCCTGCGCCCCGACGGGAGCACCCCGCGGGAGTTTGTGTTTCGTGTCGACGCCGACGGGCGCATCGCCGCCGACGCCCTGGGGGACGCGTACGCGTCCGCGCGGCGCTTCATCAACACCACGGAGGGCCCCGCCCTGTCGACCCTCCTGCGCAAGGCCCTGCGGCCCGAGCTCGGGGGCCTCGCCCACGCGGGCGGGGCGGCGTTCTACGGGCGCGACGACGCGGCGTATCGGTCCGTACGGGCGTGGATCGCCGCAGAGCACGGCGGCGGCGAAGATGGCGACCCCCACGCCCTCACTGAGGGCGAGCGGTTCTTCGCCGCGGAGGTGCAGCCGCGTCTGGCGTCGGGCTCCTGTATGCTCGGACCCTGCCACGGCCTCGTCTCCGCGGTGCCCCTGCGCTTCGACGCGGGGGTCGACGGGGTGTTCGGGGTGGCCGCTACCCGGGCCAACTACGGCGAGGCCCTCGTGCACCTCGCACTCGGCGGATGGCCCGCCCTGTCTCGCCTAGGGCGAAAGCCTCTGCGCGACCTCGTGCACGCCCTGCCGCACCGGGGGGGCAACGGGGGCGGCGGCTTCCCAGGTGTGGGAACCGACCCGCTTCCGCAGGCCGTGACGGCCTGGGCCCGGCTCGAACGCCGCCTGCGTACGGGCGAAGGAGACGGCGGCCTGCGCGGCATCGCCTTCGTCGGCGGCCCCGTGGGCCCCGCCCGCGTCGTCGAGCACGACGGGTATGTCCCGGGCAGCGACCTGTTCCTCCTGGCCCCTGCCGCTCCAGGGGGAGCCCTTCGCAACCTCACCGCGGCCCTGCACGCGGCCCCGGCCGACATCCGCGACCCCGCCGTCGACGACACCGGGACGCGCCTCGCCTTCTCGATGCGCGAGGGCCCCGACGCGCCGCGGGTGCTGTGGGAGCTCGACCTCGACACAGGGGTCGGCCGCGCCGTGACCCGGGGCGTACGGCTCCCCAATGGGCGCGGGTCGATCGACCGCTGGCCCGCGTACGGTCCCGACGGCAGGCTGTGGTTCGTCTCCACCCGCGCGGCGATGCTGGCCGAACACGCCGACGGCTACGACACAGACCTGTACGTCCTAGAGCCGGGCGGCGGACTCACGCGGCGCTCGTTCACCCCGAGCCCGGAGCTCGCCACGGCCTTCTTCCGCCAGGGACACGAGACCAGCGGGTCGGTGGCCTTCACGGCCATGCGTCGCCTCGGGGACGGCTACAAGGGCGTGGTCTACCGCTTCCCCAACGACCTCCGCAGCGAGTACCACCAGCACGTCGGCATCGCCCTCGCCGACGACATCACCTGGCACATGCGCGAGACCGCCGACGGCAACTACGTCGGCCTCCTCCTCGACCGCGACGCCGTGTGGTCGGCGGGGGCCCTCGTGCACGTCGACCGCAACCTCGGGATCGCCCTGCCCGCCGCGGTCGCGGGCACGAGCTCGCTCGCGGGATATCGTCAACCGGTTGCCTTCTTGGGCCCCTACGGGTCTCACGACGACGCCCTCGTCGACCCGTACGATCCCGCCGCCGGGACGACCGTACGGCGCACCCGGAGCGACGGGGCCTGGCGCGACCCGCACCCGCTCCCGGACGGGCGCATCGTGGCCGCGTGGGCCGACGGGGCGGTGTCCCTCCGCGATCGGAGCGCGGCCCCGGACTTCGGGCTGTATGCGGTCACCCTCGGCCGCGATCCGGTGACCGGAGCTCTGGGCGTGGCAGCGCGCGCGCGCCTCGTCGACCTGCCCGGCGCGTCCGAGACCCAACCCGTCCCCGTCTTCCGCAACGTTCCCGGAACCCTCGGGGCCGAGGTCCCCCAGGGTGACCGGGGGAGGCTCCTGTACGCCGGGATCCCGATGATCGAGGCGCTCCTGCGGCAGGTCGGCCCCTCCGGGGCCCGCGCGGTCCGCGACGACATCCGGGCGGTGCGGGTGCTCGGCTGGATCCCGCGCGGCGAAGACCCCGCCCTCGAGCCCTTCGGCGACCTCCCGCGCCCGTTGCGACGCAGCGGGGCCGGGCCCCACCTGCCCGCCCGGGTGCTCGCGGAGATCCCCGTCGAGGCCGACGGGACCTTCTACGCGTCGTTGCCCGCGGGGAGCGCGTTTCGGCTGCAGTACCTCGACGCCCGCGGGATGGCCGTGGGGGTGCAACACAACCGCTGGTTCGACATTCAGGGCGGACAGCTCCTGCGGCAGGGGGTCGCCCCGGGCGTGTACGACGGCCGCTGTGCCGTGTGCCACGGAGCCCGCTCGGGGCGCCCGGAGGGGGCCTTCCAGCCCGTCGACGCGACCGCCCGGGCCTCGCGCTCCCTCGCGCGCTTCGAGGACGACGACCCGGACCGCCCGCGCGAACCGTTCTGGGTGGAGGGGGCCCTCGCCGCAGAGTGGGCCCGCGACGTGGCCCCGGCCCTCGCCCGTTCGTGTGGGGGGGCCGGGTGTCACGACGCCACCACCCGGGTCGCGGGCCTCGCGCTCACCCCGGCTCCGGCTCCGCGGTACGACCTCGCCTATGCCTCCCTCGTCGCGCGCGGAGAGGGATCCGCCCACGGATTCCGTTACCTCGACCTCACCGGAACCTCTGCCCGTGGCAGCTACCTCATCGAGCGCATCCTCGGCGAGGAGCTCGACGCCCCGCGCTCCATCCGCGGGGCTCCGCCCCATCGCGGGTCGCCGCCCCTCGACGACGCCGCCCTGAGGGCCCTCGTGCGCTGGATCGAGTCAGGGGCCGCGTGGCAGGCCGAGGCCGCGCCATGAGAGAGCTCGTACTCCTCGCGGCGGCGACCCTCGTGGGCTGCGGCGACCCGGTCCCCGTGCCCGACGCGGGCGTCGACGCGACGCCGTACGCGCTCTCGCTGCGACCCCAGGGCGGGGCCGACGCGGGCATCGAGATGCGCGTTGGGTTTCAGGGTTTTCGGTACGTGCGCGTCGTGTTGGTGGCCGAGGGCGCGGTGCCCGCCCGGACGCCGGGCCTCGCGCGGCTGGAGGTGGAGGGCCTCGACCCGGCCGAGCAGCGGTTTCGCGCCATCGAGTTTCAAGAGCGCGCCCAGGGCTACTACGAGAGCGAGGCGCTGCTCGTCTACGCCAACGACATCACGCCCGCCCGCGCCGTCGGGCGCCGGGCCACCCTGCGCTTCGACCTCCACGACGGCCGCCATCGCGCCACCGCGACCCTCGAAGGCCCCGTGCGTTGGGACCCCAACTGCGTCGAGGACGTCGAAGCCCGCTGTCAGCCTCCTCCCCGCGCGGACGGAGGGGCGCCGTGAGACGCGCCTGGGTCTCGTTCGCGCTGATGGCGTGCGTGGGGGAGCCCGCGGGCGAGGCCCCGGGCCCGCGTGTGCTCGCCCCCGCCGCGCGGCTCTTCGGGCCGGGCGACCCCGACTGGACGCCCCAGCCGCATCGCGACCGCCCCCTGCGCGTGGCCGTCACCCCCGACGGAGCTCGGGCCCTCGTCACCCTGCAAGGCCTCGAAGACGAACCCGGCCGCGAGGTGGCCGTCGTCGACCTCGCCGCGCGTCGGGTCCTCGCGCGCATCGCCGTCGGGTCGAGCCCCACGGGCGTCGCGGTGCACCCCGGCGGCCGCTTCGCCGTGGTCACCACGCGCTACGAAGACCGCGCCCGGGTGATCGACCTGACCACGCTGCGGGTCGTCGCCACGGTGCCCGTCGACTTCTACGCCACCGACGTAGCCTTCACCCCCGACGGTCGGCACGCTTGGGTCTCCAACCGCTGGCGCAACCACGTCGTGCGCTGGGACCTCGACGTGGGCCCTGGGCGCTTCGTCGTCACCGACCCGCGGGCCCAGGTCCTCACGGTCTCGACGCACCCCCGGGACGTCGCCGTCTCCGCCGACGGCAGGCGCCTCGCCGTGGCCGGCCTCGACGGGCTCGTCGTGTCGCTCTTCGCCCTGCCCGAGGGGGGCAGGGTGGCGGACGTGAACCTCCGGGCCCCCGTCAACGACGTGCTCTTCGCGGGGCCCTGGCTCCTCGCGCTGACCCAGGGGCCAGGCTCGGGGCACCCGCACGACGTGGGCCCCGACACGGACGAGGATGGACGTCCCGGAGACTCCACCGCCAACGACAACTTTCAAGACCAGCAGAACGAGATCGCCGTCCTACGGGCCGACGACGGCGCCGTGGTGCGTCGGTATACGAGCGACACGGCCTGCTGCCGCGACTGGCGCGACGTGTCGCCCGACGACCCCGTCCGCGGGCCCTTCGTGCCGCGGCGCGACCTGTGGATCGTGGGCGGGGCCGTGCCCGAGGCGGCCGCTCTCTGCGGCGACACCCTGTGGGTGACCTACCTCGGCTCGTCAGAGGTCGAGACCTTCTCCCTCGACGCGGCCACGGGCACCCTGCGGCCCCGC
The DNA here is from genome assembly GCA_964447205.1 of uncultured Myxococcaceae bacterium. Lineage (GTDB taxonomy): Bacteria > Myxococcota_A > Polyangia > Polyangiales > JAEUKH01. The sequence goes on along the minus strand of CAYUSB010000005.1, from coordinate 51,409 downwards.
GCGCGCGGCCCGACGGGGCACGGACCCACCGCGGTGGCCTGCACCCCCCAGGGGGCCGCGGTCGTGGCCTCCCTCGCGGAGACCCTGTCGCTCTACACCGTCCCCGACGCCCCGCGGGTCGAGGTGCCCGTAGGCGACCTGCGGGGCGGGGCCTTCCCCGCGACCGATCAGGAGATCGGCGAGCTGGTCAACGTCGCCACGGCGCCCTTCACCGTCGACGGCGACCAGTCGTGCGTGATGTGTCACCGCGAGTTTGGCAGCCCCGACAAGGCCTTCTCCATGCCGCTCCTCGAGCACCCCGAGGGCACCCGGATGACCCTCGCCCACCGGGGCCTCGCCGACACCCGCCCATGGTTCTTCGAGGCGGCCATGGACGAGAACAACTTCTTCCCTGTCCTCAACGAGTTCGCCCGGGTCGAGAACTTCTGCTGCACCGACCCCGTCCAGTGGCCCCTCGGGCGCCCCGCTCCGCCCGACTGCGAGACCTCGCCCCCGCCCGTGTGCGCCACGCGCCCCTGGCCGCGCAGTCTCCCCACCCGCAACGCCTTTTACCTGGAGGCGTCGCGCCGGGTGTTGGGCCGGACCCGCACCTTCGGCGACGCCTTCGACGTCCCGCTCAACTTCCAGGGCATCACGCGGGCCCTGGGGCTGTCGCTCCTGCACCGATCGCGGATCCTGCCCAATCCCAACCCCCGCGACACCGCCGCCGTGCGGCGCGGCGCGGCCCTCTTCCGCTCCACCGCGGTGGGCTGCCTGTCGTGCCACGACGGCCCGGGCTTCGCGGCCTCTGTGTCGTCCGAACGCGTCGTGCGGCTGCGCTTCGGGCCCGTGGTCACGCCCCTGCGCTCGGCCGACGGGCGCGACCTCGACCGGGTGAGCGAGGGCTTTCGCCGCACCTTCCCCGAGACCACCCAGGACGCCCGGAGCATCGAGTTTGGCGTGCCGACGCTTCGTGGGATCTGGGCCCACGCGGCGCTGTTTCTGCACGACGGGCGGGCCCGCTCGCTGCGGGAGGTGCTGCTTACGCCGGGGCACCCGGGACTGCGACCCGGCGAGCGGGGCTTCAACGAGACCGACGGGGTGCCCGACACCCACGGGGCCACGTCGCACCTGTCGCCCGCGCAGATCGACGACCTCGTGGCCTTCCTGGAGTCGCTGTGAGTCGCTTCGGGTGCGCCCTCGCCCTGGTCGCGGGCTGCGCGGGCAACCCGACGGTGGAGGCGCCTGCCCTCGACGCCGCGTTCTTCGCCGCCCGGGTGCAGCCCATCCTCGCCGCCCGCTGCGCCACCCCGGTGTGTCACGGCTCCGAGCGTCGGCGGCTCCGGGTGTACGCCCCGGGGCTCTTCCGTCGCGACCCGCGGCGCCTCCACCGCGACGAGGCCCTGACCGACGACGAGGTCCGGGCCAACGCGCTGTCCGCCGAGGCCTTCGCGGCGGGGGCCTCGGCCGAGGAGAGCCTCCTGGTGACCAAGCCCCTCGACCGCGTCCCGCACTTGGGGGGCAGGGTGTTTACGCTGCCGGACGACGACTGGGACACCCTGGTCGCGTGGCTCCGCACGGGGGAGGCGCAGTGAAGCGGCTGGGGCTCGCGGGGTTGCTGGTCTTGTTGGGCTGCGTGACGGTCCACCCGTGGCAACGCGAGCGCCTCGCCCGGCGGTGTATGGAGCCCGACGACCCTGCGGCGAGCGCGTCGTTCGACGGGCACGTCCGGGCCGTGCGCAGCGGCGACGTGGTCGCGGGCGGGGCGGGGGGCGGGGGATGCGGCTGCAACTGAGAGGGGCCCTGGTGCTCTGGGTCGCGGGCTGCGGCCGGGCCCCGCCGCGCCCGCCGCGGGGCGAGGTCTCGCTCCACGCCGGCTACTACGCCGACAACGACCACGTCTCCGTGTGGAACCCGTCCCTCCGGGCGACGGTCCCGCTCTCGCGAAGGGTCACGGCGCGGGCCGGGTACGGGCTCGACATCATCTCCGCGGCCTCGGTCGACGTGGTGGCCAGCGCGTCGCGGTCGCGCGAGTCGCGGCACGAGTCCAGCGGCGGGCTCCAAGTCGCCCTCGGCCCGCGGACCTCCGTCGGGTTGATCGGCCGTGACTCACGCGAACCCGACTACCGCTCCGCCGGGTTCGCTGCCACCCTTGACCACGAGACCGAGGCCCGCGACCGCACTCTCCACATCGAGTTGCGCGGGCGCCGGGACCGCGTCGGCCCCGGGTGGACCCTCCAGACCCCCGCCGCTCTGTCGACCGCCGCCCTGGCCGGGTCGTTCACCCAGGTCCTCGACCGCCGCACCCTGCTGCGGGTGGGGCTCCAGGCCGACGCCTTGTCGGGCCTACAATCCTCGGTGTACCGGTACGTCCCCGTCGGGGGACGGTGGTTTCCCGAGCGGGTCCCCGAGGACCGGGTCCGCGGGGCGGTGACGGTGCGCGTCCAGCGCTCGCTGCGGCCCGGCCTCGCGGCCAGCGCCGAGTACGGCCTGACCGCCGACACCTGGGGCCTGGTGGCCCACGCTGCTGAGTTCGGCCTCCGTTGGGAGCCCACCCCCTGGGCCCTGCTCGACCTGCGGGCCCGCGTCCTGCGGCAGTCCGCCACGCACTTCTACCAGGGTCAGTACACCACCCTCACCGCGTGGCGAACCCGCGACCGCCTGCTCGGGGCGCTGGCCACCGTCTGGCCTCAGGCCTCGATGCGCTTCGTATGGCCCGCGTGGCCGACGCCCCCGGTGTGGGAGGTGGGCCTGCGGGCGACGTGGATGCACCAGCAATTTGACGACTACGACCCGCTGCGGAGCCGCGACGCGGGCACGGGGGAGGTGTGGGTCACGCGCTGGTTCTGAGCGCCGCCCAAGGCTACGGCCCTGACCGCCACCACGATGCGGTCTCGGCGAACACGGCCGCGAAGTTGTCGCCCGCGTCGAGCCCCCAGAACATGTCCGTGGGGAAGTTGTTGCGCACCTGGGCCCGGCCGACGCGCGGGTACCGGGCCTCGTCGCCGACGGTCTGGGCGGGGCGGACGCCCGTCATGGCGTGCTGGTGGCACCCGACGCAGTTGGAGCGCACGAGCCCGGGGCCCGCGTCGATGTAGGGGTTGGAGCACCATGAGGGCCCACCGGCTCCCTCGTGGACCGCCCGCAGGGCCTCGGCGAGCGAGGGGGCCGCGCGGGCGAATCCTCCGTCAGGCCGCGGGTCTCCCTCGTCGAAGTCCGTAGTGACGCAGAGCTTGTACGAGGTCCACGGGGCCCCGAGGGCCTGGATGGACACGGGCCGGTCGGCGCCAAAATCCGAGTCGGGCGTGTCGGAGTACCACAGGGTGATGTTGAGCCATCGGCCGAGCTCGCGCGTGCGGATGTGCATCCCTGCGAGGCGGAAGCGGGTCCCGGCCGGGAGCTGCATCGTGTAGATCTCCGCGGGCGAGGGCGACCCGACCGCGTCTCCGGGACCCCAGGCGGCGTCGCGGCCCGTGGCATACCGGCGCGCGATGGCCGGGCCGGTGCTGTCGTACACGGGCAAGGTCCAGCCCGCGTCGGCGCGGCGCCAGTCCATCGAGACCGTGGCGGAGCCGAGGGGGAAGACCCCGTCGAGGCACGTCGCCCCGGTCGTCTGCGAGGGTGCGCGCCGCGACCCGGACCCTCCTTGCAGGCCGCGGCCCCCGCAAGGCCCCGAGGCCCCAGGAAGACCCGAGCCTGCCGCGGGACCGTCCGCGATCGCCGGGGGCACGGCCCCCTCCAGGCAGCCCAGCACTTCGGGGTAGCTCCGCACCAGATGGCGCGCGACGTCGGGGCTCACGAGGACACGCCGCAGCCCGCCGACGCCGACGAGGGCCTCGGGGCTGTGGAGGGACCCGAGGTAGTCGCGCCAGCGGGTGGGGGTCCAGGCCGGGAGGGTGTCGACGTGGGAGACGTCCCGCCGGAAGGCTGCGTCGAGGGCGGCCTCGGGGAAACGCGCGCGGGCGGACCGTCCCGCGGGGCCGAGGTCAGCGTAGAGCCCCTGGAAGATCCGGGTGAGGTCCTCGCGGTCGTACCAGGTGCGAAACCGGGCCACGGTCGCGTGCTCCAGTCTGTCTCGGCCGGCGATGGTCACGGGCTCGAGCACGCGGGCCATCACCTCCCAGGCCACCGCCCGGCGCACCCGTTGGGAGCGGTCGATCGCGTCGGCCTGTGCGGACAGGGTGGGGTCGGCGGGGTAGGGGGAGCCTGGCCCGAGGAGGCTCCGGTCGGGCGCGCTCGCGGCGCTGACGACGAGGCCGGTCGGACACGCCCCGGGGTCGTCTCCTGCGGCCCCGCATCCGGCGGCGAGGGCGGCGGCGAGGGCGGCCGCACGACACGACGAAGGGAGGGGGAGGCGCATCGGGGATCGTGCCGCGGGGGTCTGGGTTAAACCGCGGCCAGTTCGGGATGTGTAGTTTTCTCTGCCGATCCGCGTCGCCATGCGGCGTCAGGTCTCCTCGCCGGGCATGGAGCCCGCCGTCGTCGCCCTTCCTTGCCTGGCTTGCGTCTCGTTGAGAAAACTACACATCCCGAACTGGCCGCGGTTTAGAACTGGATCGTGCGCGCGAAGGCGTCGTCGTGCCGGAGGCCTTGCCGCGTGCGGTAGAACTCTCGCCAGAGGTGCAGGTATCCCTCCTGGAGCTGTGCGGGCGTCATGAGCCTCGGCTGAAACACCACGTTGGCGTCGTTGTAGCGAGACCAGTCGCGGTGCAGGATGCGCCCCTCCGCGAGCATTCTGTCCCACACGGGGGTGCCGGGATACGGGGTCATCACGGCGAACTCGGCCTTCCGAATTGACGCGGCGCTGGCGAACATCAACATGCGATCGAAGGTGCCCGCGTCGTCGTCGTCGTTGCCGACGAGGAACGACGTGTAGGGCTCGATCCCTGCGTCGTGGGACTTGGCGATCGCGTCGTGGGCGCGCTGCAGGGCCCTGGGGTCGCGGCCCGTGAAGGCCCCCCGCGTGATCGGGTCGAAGCCTCCCACGAGGTAGAACATCCCGATGCCCGCCCGGCGCATCGTGGCAAAGACCGAGGCCGGGGTCGCCAGGATCATGGGCATGCTGATGCCGATGTAGCTCACCCGGGCCGGTCCTCCGGTGTCGGCGATGCGATCGAGGAGCGCGCCGAAGCGTCGCTGGACCCCGCCGAACACGAAGAAGCTCGTGTCCTCGGTGAACGACGCCAGCTTGCCCCGGCGGTTGAGGGCCTCGATCTGCCCGAGGACATGCGGGGCGGGGTACTCCCGCAGGGCCCGGCCCATGCTCGTGGGCAGGGCGCAGGCGAAACACGCGAGGGGGCAGCCCCGCGAGGTCTGCACGGGGTAGTCGTCGGGGTGGTACCGGTCGCCCTCGCGATCGAGGTAGAGGTCGACCCGGGGCAGCGGGAGGGTCGCGAGGTCGACCGGGGCGGTCGGGGTGTACCGCGGCTTGAGGGCCCTCGCCGCGGCGTCGCGGAGCACCTCGGGCCACACCCCGTCGGCCTCGCCGATCACCACGGCGTCGACGTGGGGGGCTACGGTGTCGGGCATCATCGTAGGGAAGATCCCGCCCGCGACCACCTGCTTGCCCCGCGCGCGAAACGCGTCGGCGAGCTCCATCCCGCGCACCGCCGCCGCCGTGAAGAAGGACAGGGCCACCAGGTCGACGTCGGCGCAGTCGTCGAGGCCCACGTCGTCGACCCGGTCGTCGCGAAACTCGATCTCCCAGTCGGGCGGGGTCACCGCGGCGAGGCACGCGATGCCGAGCGACGGCGGGCCGAAGTACTCGTTGCACGGGACGTATTCGAGCAGCTCGGGGTGGGCCTCGGCGTGGCGCAGAAACCGGGGATACACAAAACGGACCTTCATTGAGGGGGCTCCTTGCGGTCTTCGCCGTAGATCTGCGCGCTCATCGCCTGGGTTTCCGCCGCGTCGTCGACGGCCCGGGCCGCGTCGTCGAGGTGACGCATGCCCTCGCGCACGAGCGACTCCGTGGCCCGGGCGGCCAGGCCGTACGCGTGGGGATCCTCCCCGCAGGCCCCGCGCGTTGCGGCGGCGAAGGCTGCGGCGCGGCACACCTCCGCGCGGCACAGGGCCTGGAGCAGGAGCTGCTGGTGCACGACCCCCACCCCGTACGCGGCCCGTGCGGCGGCCCGTGCGGCGTCGAGGCGCGCGGTGAGCGTTCGGTAGGCCGCGGCGGGGGCCCCGAGGGGCCCTGCGGTGGCGGGGTCGAGGGGCGCCGACGATGCGGGTGTGCTCAGGAGGGCGAGGCCCCCGCGGAGCAGGAGCACGTCGTTGGCCCCCTCGAAGATGCGCGTGATGCGGCAGTCGCGCAGGAGCCGCGCGGCTCCGGCCGACTCGACGAACCCCAGGGCTCCGTGGAGCTGTACTGCGCGGTCACACACGGCCCAGGCCGCCTCGCTCGCGTAGATCTTGGCGGCGAGGGAGGTCATCGCGAGGGGAGCGCGAGAGGCTTCCAGGACCCCGGCGTGGCGCACGAGCGACTCCATGGCGAACACCTGCGCGGCCATGTCCGAGACCTGGGCCCGCACGGTGGGGAACTCCCGGAGGGGGCGGCCAAACTGGCGCCGGGTCGCGACGTGGGCGAGGGTGAGGGCGAGGGCTGCCTGGGCGGTTCCGGTGCTGCCGGCGGCCATGAGGGTGCGGCCCCACTCGAGGGCCCTGTGGGCCTCGTCCATGCCGCGCCCCGCGGAGCCCACGAGGTGATCGAGGGGCACCGCGGCTCCGTCGAAGCATACGGTCACCGTCGACGACCCTCGGATGCCGAGCTTGTCCTCCTCCGGCCCCACCTCGATCCCAGGGGTCTCTCGCGGGACGCAGAGCAGCGACATCGCTCGGGCCCCCCCCAGGCCCGGAGTCTGCGCGAGCACCGTAAACACCCCCGCGAAGCCCCCGTTGGTGACGTAGCTCTTCTCGCCCGTCAGGCGCAGGACCTCGCCCGCACGGGAGGCTGTCGTACGCACCGCGGTGAGGTCTGAGCCCGCCCCGGCCTCGGTGGCCGCGAAGGCCGCCACACGTTCGCCCGAAGCCATGGCGGGCAGGTAGCGCGCGCGGAGCCCTTCGTTTCCCGAGGCGGTGAGGGGGCGGCTCCCGAGGCCCGCGTGGAGGCCCACCAGGATGGCCACGGCGCGGTCGTGGCAGGCCAGGGCCTGCACGATGCTGCACGCGGCCTGGAGCGAGAGGCCCGCGCCGCCGTAAGCCTCGGAGATGGTCAGCCCAAAGAGGCCCGCGGCGGCGGCTCCCTCGCGGACGGAGGGGTCGAGGCGGCCCGCCCGGTCGATGGCCCTGGCGTCGACCGAGCGCGCGAGGAACCGCTGGACCTGGTCGCGCAGGAGGCCGTACACCTCGACCTCCTCGGGGCGCCCGTAGGGAAGCCGGAGGCCCGCGGCGAGGGGGTCATCGGTCGCGCGTGGCGTCACGGCCGCCCCCCTCCGCGAGGCGCCGGGCCACGAAGGAGCACGCGTCGTCGACGGTCTGGATGTCCATGGCCTCCTCGGCCTCGATGTCGAGCCTGAGCTCGGCGCTGATGCGGGACAGAAGCTCCATGCTGCCGAGGGAGTCCATGCCGAGGTCCTCGCGGAGCCGGTCGGGGCCGCGGAGGGTGCGGTCGTCGACCTGCGCGATCTCGGCGATGAGCCCGTGGATCGTGGCGCGGAGCTCGGGCGAAGGGGTGATCATGGCGAGGCCTTTGGGGTGGGGGGGGGGAGGAAACGGAAGCGCACGTACCAGGCGTGGGCGCGGTCGAGGGCGTCGTCGAGGGGGCCGAGGCGCAGGCCGAGCGCGGCCTCGGCCCGGGCGTTGGAGACGGGCTGGCCTGTCGCGATGAGGTCGACCAGCTCGCGCGGGAAGGGCACCCGGCGACGGGCGGCCGCGGCGCCCCGCTCGTCGGCGTCGGCGCGGGCCCGGGCTTCGACGGCGTCGAGGCGCTCGGCCGGGACCGTGCCCCCGTACCGCGCGGCGATGTGGCCGAGGAGCCAGACGAACGATACGTCGTGACCGGCCAGGCTGTACCGCGTCCCGGGTTCGGCGCCCGCCGCGGCGACCTGGGCGCGGGCTACGTCCCAGACGTCAATGAGATTGACGGTGCCGTCGAGGTACCAGGGCAGGGCCTCGCGTACGACCCCGAGGAGGATGCCCCCGGTGCCGGCCCGCGCGTCCCAGGGGCCGACGCATCCGCCGGGCAGGAGGGTCACCGCGGGAAGTCCCCGCGCGACGGCGCGGTCGACCTCGCGCTCCATGGCCCACTTCACGGCTCGGTACACGCTGCCCACGGGCATCGCGACGGGCACGTCGCCCTCGTCGGCCCGGCGCCCGGGGGGGGCCCGGTCGAGGGTGGCGATGGACGAGGTGTAGACGAAGCGCCCGACCCGCGCCGCCTGGGCGGCCTGGCAGGCGTTGCGGACGCCCGTGACGCCCTGCCGCAGGGAGCCCTCGAGGTCGAGGGAGTGGCGGGGGTAGTAGGCCCCGGTGAGGAAGACCACGTCGCAGCCGTCCATGGCTCGGCGCAGGGAGGCGGGGTCTTCGAGGCTCGCATCGACGAGCTCGACGGGGCGCCGCCCGAGGAGGATCGTCGGCGAGCGGCGGCGACGCGTGACGCGGACTTTGTGGTCGCGGGCGAGCAGGGCGTCGACGACGTTGATGCCGACGAAGCCCGTCGCGCCGAGGACGAGGCATTGCATCAGGGGCGCTCCCGGGCTTCGAGGGCGAGGGCACAGGCCTGGCGCCGGACCTTGCCGCTGGTGGTGCGCGGGATCGCCCCGACGGGCCACAGGTGCACGGCGTCGGCCTTGAGGTTGAGGGTCGCGAGCAGGCCCCCCCGCACGTCGCGCACGAGTCGGGCCCGGGCCGCGGGGCGGGGTTCGGGGCTCTCGATGACGAGCACGAGGTCGTCGGTGCCTGTGTGGGCACTCGGGCGCGCGAAGGCCGCGACGGATCCCGCCCGGACGCCGTGGACCTCGGCCGCCACGCGCTCGATGTCGTGGGCGTAGTGATTGCGGCCGCCCTTGATGATGAGGTCGCGGGCGCGGCCGACGAGGTAGAGCCTGCCGTCGTCGAGGAAGCCCAGGTCGCCGGTCTTGAGCCATGCCCCGTCGAAGGCCGCGGCGCTGGCGGCGTCGTTGCGGAAGTAGCCGTCCATGCAGGAGGCGCTGGCCACGCGAACCTCTCCCACCGCCCCTTCGGTCAGGACCCCGCCGTGTGGGTCGAACACCCCGAGGCTCGTTCCCGCGACGGGGGCCCCCACGGAGACGGCCTCGCCGGGCAGGGTACTTCCTTGCCCTGATGGGCTCCGAACGACCCGCAACGTGTCGCCCGGGCTCGGGAAGGTCACGGCCAGGGTGCACTCGGCCATGCCATAGACCGGGGTCATCGCGGCGGGGCAAAACCCATCCTGCGCGAACCGCGCGGCGAAGCGGGAGACGGTGTCGGCCTGGACGGGTTCGGCCCCGTTGAGGGCGCGGCGCCAGACGTCGAGGCGAGCGCCGTCGAGGCCCTCGGCCCGCCCGGCGCAGAGGGCGTAGGCGAAGTTGGGCGCGGCCGACAGGGTCCCGCCGGTCTCCGCGAGGGTCCGCAGCCAGCGTGTGGGCCGCATGAGGAAGGCCTCAGGGGGCATCAAGTGCAGCGGGTACGGGTGGCACACCGCGGTGAGCAGCACGCCGATGAGGCCCATGTCGTGAAACAGCGGGAGCCAGCTCACTCCCACGTCGTGCGGTTCGAGGCAGAGCCCGTGGGCGATGGCGAAGGCGTTGGCGACCAGGGCCCGGTGCGACACAACCACGCCCTTGGGGCGACCCGTCGTGCCTGAGGTGTACTGCAAGAGGGCGGTGTCGGAGGCGGCGAGGGAGGGCAGGGGCGGCTGGCAGCGCGGGGCCTCGCGGAGGTCAGCCGCGGTGAGCACGACGGAGAGGCTCCGGCGCAGGGTGGGGTCGACGGCCAGGGCCTCGGCGACCCGGGCGTCGGTGACGAGGCAGCGGGCCTCGGCGTCGTCGACGATGGCCGCGAGGTTGGCGAGGTAACGATCGAGGGCCCCGAAGGTCATCGGCGAGGCGAGGGGGACCGCCACGGCCCCTGCCAGCATCGTGCCGAGCAGGGCTCCGACGAAGTCGGGTCCAGTGCGCAGGAGGAGCAGGACGCGGTCGCCCCGGCGCACTCCGTGGTGGCGCAGCAGGGCGCTCCAGCGACCGGCGAGGGCGAGGGCGTCGCGGCCGTGCAGGGAGGGCGCCTCTCGCAGGCCGTGGAAGGTGATGGGCGGGCCCCCCGTGGCGTCGAGGGCCGCGACGAGAGTATCGTACGGCGGGGCCGGCGCGACAGGGCTGTGCACGCGGGCCGGACGGGTGGGCTCTGGGGTCGACAAGGTCATGGCGCGTCCCGTGGGCCCTCGCGGGCCCCGATCGGGGAGCGGGAACATGGACGCTCTCGGGGCGGAGTGACTTGCGCATGGTCAACGGCGCAGCCAGGCACGAGCGCAGCGTCGGTGTTGTCGCCCGAGTCGACCACCGTCAAGTCGGCGCCCATCGGATGGGCCCATGGTCCCGCCACGGAAGCCGGGCCCCCCAACGTGGGCGCGGCTCCGCCCGTAGGGCGACAGCCTCGGAGAGGAGCAGCGAGGGCGATGAGCACGGACGAGGGTTTGGGACGGCGGAGCTTCTTCAAGCTGATGTCCGCAGCGGGCGTCGGGACCCTGATCGGGACGGCGCGCCAGGCGTGGGCCATCGAGCGTGTGGACAACCCCCTCCGGAGCTATCCCCAGCGCGCTTGGGAGCGGGCCTACCGGGAGCTGTGGCAGCACGACAGCACCTTCGTGTTCACCTGCGCGCCCAACGACACGCACAACTGCCACCTCAAGGGTCACCTGAAGAACGGCGTCGTCGTGCGCATCATGCCGACGTACCGCTATGGCGAGGCCCGCGACCTCCAGGGCAACCAGAGCTCGTCGCGGTGGGACCCGCGGTGCTGCAACAAGGGCATCGCCCTCACCCGACGCTTCTACGGTGACCGCCGGGTGCGGTACCCCAGGGTGCGGGCGGGCTTCAGGCGTTGGGTCGAGCAGGGGTTCCCGCGGGATGACAACGGTCGCCCCCCGCCCGAACTGATGCGGCGCGGTCACGACACCTTCGAGCGGGTCTCCTGGGACACCGCCGCCGAGCTCGTCGCCAAGACCCTGAAGAACACCGCCGAGACCTACTCCGGCGACGCCGGAGCCCGCAGGTTGACGGCCCAGGGCTACGACCCGGAGACCGTCACCGCCATGCGGGGGGCGGGCACCCAGGTGCTGAAGTTCCGCGGGGGGATGCCCCTCCTCGGGGTGACCCGGGTGCTCGGGCAGTACCGCCTCGCCAACGCGATGGCCTTGCTCGACGCCATTGGGGGGCGTAGCGCCTGGAGTGGACCGACGCGGTCTCGGACAAGCTCCAGGGGCCCTCCCGGTTCTGCGACGCCGCCGCGGTGCAGGTGCCGCGTGCGATCGGGGCTGAGCCGTCGCCGATGATGGGGCACCCGGGCTCCGCGGTGCGGATTCTGTTGTGGAAGGCCCCGTGGCAGACGGCCGACATGCTGTCCGCCCTGCACCCCAACCGGCCGCCGCCCTTCTATCCCTTTGAGGCGGCCCCCGAGGAGCATCGGGCTCGGATGGCGGCCCACTACGCGCCCGCCGACAACGTCCACAATCCCAACGTTCACCGTCCGGGGGGCGTCCCCGTGGTCGTGGCCGAGGCCGAGATGTTCGGCTCGTTGACGGGGGTCCAGGTCAGCGCCCTGGACGGTCGCGGGGTCTACGCCGGTCGCACCTGGAAGGTGGTCCTCGCCAGCCCCGCGGAGAACCTCGGCAGCACCCTGCGCCCCGGGCGCGAGAGCAAGGTGGCCTTCGCAGTCTGGGAGGGATCCGCAGGCAACGTGGGAGCTCGCAAGATGCGGAGCGAGCAGTGGGTCCGGCTGGTGATGGAGTGACGGAGGAGCCGACCATGGACGACGAAATCGCCCCGGCTTCTTTTGCGGGCCGCACGCTACCGCGCGCTGTCCCTCCTCTTCCTGCCGCCCACCGACGCGACGGGCCTCGAGCTGAACGCCCTTGCGGCCGACCTCATGGCCTACGACCGGGGCCTCGCCGAGCCCCTGGAGGCTCTCGGCGCGGACGTCGGCGCGACCCTCGGCAACCTGTACCACCTCGCGATGGGACCGACCGGAGCTGTAGGTCTGGAGCCCGGGGCCATCGAACCGGCCCGGGAGGACCGTCGCCGGGTCGCCCTGCCCACCCTCGACGAGTCTGACGCCTGTGGCCTGCCCCCGGACCTGTCGTAGGCCCATTCCCCCGGCCGAGCCCGCGCCTACTCCCCGGGCTCGACCTCCCTCGGCCGGGCGCCGTCGGCCCCGCGGACCCGCCGATCGAGGGCGCCCAACGCCGCGTTGAGCCCCGCGCTCGCCCCGCCCGCCAGCAGGATCACCTGCCACAGCCGGTCGGAGCGGTACTCCTGAAGGGCCCCGAGGGCCCTGACCCCGAGGCCATGGGCGGGAGAGACCAACATCTCGGTGACCACAGCCACCACGAGGGCCTGAGCCAGGGCGAGGCGGGCGGCCGTCACCAGGGCCCCTGCGGCCTGGGGCAGGTGCAGGTGCCACAGGGTCGCCAGGGGCGGCAGCCTCGCGAGCCGCACGATGTCTCGCCGCGCGGTCGGTGTCTCGAGGAGGCTTCGGGCCACGGGGACGACCACCACCCCCATCGCCCCAAACACGATGGCCGCGAGGCGCGACCCCTCGCCGTAGCCCAACGCCAGGAGCAGGAGCGGATACACGAGGACGGGCGGGATCGACCGGATCCCATCGACCACGGGTCCCGTCGCACGATGCAGCCGCGGGGAGGCCCCCAGGAGGAGCCCCAGGGACCCTCCCAGGACCAGGCTCAGGGTCGCTCCGAGCAGGACCCGGGCGAAGGTGGCCCCGAGGTCGGCGAGGAGGGTGTCGTTGAGGAGGTCGGAGAGCACCGACCGGACCAGGGCTGCGGGGGTCATCACGCCCCGACCTCGGTCAGCCCGCGCACGAGGCGGGGGGTGACGGGGCCGTCGTAGCGGAGGCCTCCCGAAGGGCCCCCCAATACGAGGGCCCGGGTGGCCAGGGCCAGGGCGTCGTCGGGGTCGTGGGTCACCAGGAGACAGACCCTGTCGCGGCCCCGAAGGGCCGCGCGGAGGCGGGGGCGGAGGGTCGCCCGGGTGGCGGGGTCGATGGCGCAGAGGGGTTCGTCGAGGAGGAGGAGGTCGGCTTCGGCGGCGAGGGCCCGGGCGAGGGCCACCCGCTGCTGTTCGCCGCCTGACAGCCGGCCGGGACGACGGCCGAGGTGGGTCGGGGTCAGGAGGGTGACCCGTGCGGCCGCGTCGAGGGCCGCGAGGGCGTCCTCTCGGTTTGTGGGTGCGGTAAGGGCGATGTTGGCCCGGGCCGTGGCCCAGGGCAGGAGGCTCGCCCGGTAGTCCTGGGGGCAGTACCCGACCGAAGCGGGGCCCCGGACCCGGCCCCCGACGGGACGAACGAGGCCCGCGATCGTACGCAGGAGGGTGGTCTTTCCGACCCCGTTGGGGCCGAGGAGGGCCACGACCTCCCCGGCGAATACCTTGAGCCACAAGGGCTCGGCCGCCGGAGCGGTGCGCAGGGCCTCCAGGGTCAGGAGGGCTCGGGTCATGCGAACCCGCGGATCGCAGTCACGTTGGGAGCCTGGTCGATGAGGCCGAGTCGGCGGGCCTGCGCGATGGCGGCAGGAAGGACTCCCGCGGCCTCGTTCGAGGGGACATAGCGGGTGTCGGGGTAGTGCTCGACGTAGGGGGCCTCGTCGGGGCGGAGGTAGGCGCCCAGGGCCTCGCGCCCAGCCCTGGGGTCGCGCCGGGCGAGGGCGATGGCCTCGTCGACTGCCGCCACGAGCCGACGGGCCCGGTCGGGCTCCCGACGCACGAAGCGGTCGGAGAGGGCGAAGCTCCCGAAGGAGAAGGGGGTGCCGAGGTGCAGGGCGCAGGGCGGCCCGTCGTCGGCGAGCTCGGCGCGTCCGCGGCGAAGCATCGCGGTGGCCATGGGGTCGTTGGTGAACAGAAAGTCGACGGCCCCCGCGGCCAGGGCCTGGGCTTGCATTGCGGGGGCCACAGGGATCGTCGCGACCCGGGCGGGGTCGATCCCCGCGGCCCTCAGGATCGCGGCGAGCCAGCGTCGGTAGGCCACCGTGGGCAGGACCCCCACCCGGCGCCCCGCGGCGTCGCGGGGGAAACGCAGCCCCGCGCCCCGGCGGGCGAGGACGTAGCTCAACCGATGGTCTCGATCCTCGACCACCGCGGGGCCGACGTGGAGGGGCCCCGGGCTTCGGGCCGCGGCGAGGAAGAGGATGGGCCACGCGGCGAAGCCTCCGGCGTCAAGGCGACCGAGGGCCAGGTCGTCGATCAGGGGTTGGGCCGTGGGGTAGGGCTGCAGGTCGACCTCGAGGCCGTGACGCGCGAACAGACCGTGCGCCGCGGCCACACAGAGGGGCAGGCTGATGCGCAGGGCGCTCACCCCGAGGGATACCCGCGCGGGCCGGGAGGGGCCGCGGGCTCGCCGTGAGGCGGTGAGGGCGAGGGTCGCGACGGCAGAGGCCGCCGACAGGGCCGCGAACAAGGAGCGACGGGAGACAACGCTCATGGGCTGTAGAACGCGGGGTGGGCGGCGTGGAGGGCGAGCTCGAGTCGGCTCTCGAGTTGGCTCGACAGGTCGCCGTTGAGCTCAAGGGCCAGGAAGGCGGTCGGTCGCGACCGGCTGAGGACGTGCAGGACGGCGTCGGAGGCCGCGCTCGACGTGATGGAGGCGAAGGGTTTGAGCGACACCACGAGGTCGGCCCGACGGTCGGCGTCGACGGACAGGTACGTGGCGACCTCGAGGATGCCCGAGCCGGCGCAGAGCGAGACCGGGAGCCACCGTGCGGCTTCGTCGATCCAGGCGGTGACATCGACAGGTGGCGGCGGGACGAACCCGAGGGCCGCTGCGCAGCGCGCCCGGGCCGATCCCAGGGCCTGTCGCAGGGCCGCGAAGGCCGAGGCCTCCAGGGCCCCGCGCCAGGCGGCGTACAAGACCCACTCGCAGAGGCCGGTGGCCTCGACCGCGACGCCCCGGTCCTCCATCCAGGACACGAGCCCGGGGGCGACTTCGGCGTGGTAGCGGGTCGGCAGAAGCTCTCCCGTGAGGCGGACCCTCTGCCTCGGGGAGGCGGCTCCGCGGTGGGGACGTAGTGCGGCCCGGCGCTGTTGGAGGGCTCCGGTCGCGCGCAGGCCTCGGGCCAGGGTGTCCGCGGCGTCGGCGCAGGCGGCGGCGATGCGCGCGTGGGTGGTCGCCGGGTCACGGCCCATGGCCCGCAGGCGCATCCCGACGGCGTCGAGCACGTCCCCGACCGCGACGGCCTCGGCCAGGAGGGCCCAGGCCCGCGCGGAGTCGAGCCCCAGGGCGGACCCCAACGACGCAGACCGCTCGGGGGCGAGGGCCACCACGGCGGCGGGGAACCCTGCCTCGGCCAGGGCGCGGGCGAGGTCGGCGGCGTACCCTCCGCAGCGATCGCCCGGCACGACGAAGCGCGTCGAGGCCAGGTCGGGGGCGTGAGCCCGGGCGTAGGCCGTGAGGCAGCCGGCGAGGTAGTACACGCTGCACGGGTGGCCCCGGGCCATACGCCTGCGTCCCAGGGCGAGGGCCTCGGGGCCGGGGGCGGGGCCGGGTTGGGCCGCGACCCCGCAGCCGCGCAGGGCGGCGGCCAGGAGGGTGTCGTGGAGGGGGCCGAAGCCGACGATCACGTCCATGGGGCGAGGCCTCGTTGCCGCATGCTGTGGGCGAAGGTGCGCAGGGCGAGGCGGAGCGAGGTACGCGGGCGCGTCTCGTCGAGGTCGTGCAGGGCGCAGAAGGGGGTTTGGGTCTCGCGTACGAGGCGGGCGATGGGGAGGCTGGTCGGGGCGTCCTGGGCGCACTTGAAGCTGGACAGGTCGACGAGGCCGAGGGCCCCGTGGCGGGTCGCGACCCGGGCCCCCCAGAGGCGCTCGGCGCTGCCGGAGTTGTCGCAGTCGGGATGCAGGTCGCGGATGTCGAAAGGGTCGGCGATAGCCCCGCGGGCGAGGTCGTCGGCGAGGAGCCCGGCGAGCCAGCCCTCCTCGCGGGGAAGGGCGCGCAGCGACAACGACGGGAAGCCCAGGTTTTGCAACTCGACCCCGAGGTGGTGACTGATCCCCGGGTCGACGTGGTAGGGGCGCCCGAGCACGAGGACGGCCCCGCGGCCGCCCCGGGTCGCGTCGAGCACGGCCCGGGCCTTCGTGCGCAGGGCGTGGTCGTAGCGGGCGGCGGCCTGGGCGCCCTGCTCCAGGGCCTGATCGGACAGGGTCCGGGTCACCCCGAGGCGCGGGCCAAAGGCCTCGTAGAGCTGGGCGGCCAGGAGGGTGGGCTGGGTGAGGCAGAGCTCGGGGTCGAGGAGGGTGATGCCCCGGGCGGTCAGGGTTCGTCCGAAGGCGGCCTGGACGATGGCGGGCGAGGCCGCCACGACGGGGCACGAGGCTGACCCTGGGCCATGGCGGACGGGGGTCGGGGCGTGGGTCACCCTCGGCACGAAGAGCACGTCCCAGGGCCCCTCGGCGAGCAGGCGATGGACGTGGGCCAGCACGACGCGCGTGGGGAAACACGGGTCGGTGGCCCCGTGGTGGGCCCCGCGTCGCCACAGGGTGGCGTCGGTGGGCGGCGAGAACCGAATGTCGCGCGGGGCGACCCCCAGGCCCTGGAGGTACGCCCGGAGGAGGGGGGCCGCCCGGTACAGGGCGAGGACCCGGGGGATGGCGATGCGCACCCGGTGGCGCGGGGCGGCCAGGGCCTGTACGGCGGCGTCGACACGAAACAGGGAGGTGGCCTCGGCGCTGTAGAGATCGGGCACCGCGTGGTCGAGGGCACGGCGCAGAGGGGCCCCTTCGGCCGGGTCGTCGGCGTCGCCGGCCGGGCACCCCTGACCGACGAGGGTCGTCGTGCGACCGTCGAGGGGGGCGGGGACGTCGATGCGGGTGCGGGGGCAGCGGTTCTCGCAGAGGGTGCAGGGGTCGGCCTCGCGGGTGGTGGCCTGGGCGAGGGACACGGCGCGTCGGGCAGGTCGTGTGGGTCGGGAGGGTTGGGTCGGGGCGCCTCGCGTCTGGGCGACCCCCGCGAGGCCGTGGAGGGCCGCCCCGAGGGCCCCGGCGAGGTCGGGCAGGGGGTGCACGACGATGCGCACCTCGGGGGCCTCGGCGGCGATGTGCTCGGCCTGGGCCCACACCGCGGCCTCGTTGTGCTGAACGCCCCCTTGCAGCACCAGCACGCGGCCGAGGCTGGCGATGGGAGCCCCGCGGACCACCTGGGTCCATACGATCCGGGGGAGGGCCCGCGCGAGCCCCGCGAGGATCTCCTGGGGGGTGAATCCCTGGCGCTGAAACGACACGCGGTCGGCGTCGAGGAACACCACGCAGGCGTCGCCGAACCACGGGGCCCGTGTGGCCTCGAAGGCCTGGGCCGAGAAGGCCTCGCGTCGGATCCCGAGCTCGCGGCTCGTGCTCTCCAGGGCCAGGCCGATGCCGGCGTTGCATCGCGACGACACCTCGAAGCGGAGCAGGGCCCCGTCGGGGTCGAGGCTGAGCACCTTGATGTCCTGCCCGCCTACGTCGCACACGAGGTCGGCCTCGGGGGCCACCACGCGGGCGCTGAGGGTGTGGGCCACCGTCTCGACCACCTCGGCGTCGGCGCCCACCAGCGGGGCCATCCACGCGGCTCCGTACCCCGTGACTACGGTGGCCTGGAGAAAGGCCGCAGGGTCCACGCGGTCGAGGGCCCCCCGGGCCTCGTCCAGGATCCCGCGGGCGTCGACGACGGGGTCCCCGCTGGCGCGTCGGGAGGTCATGTGCACGGTGCGTTCGGCGTCGAGCAAGACGGCCTTGGTCACGGTCGAGCCCGCGTCGATGCCCAGCACGAAGCCTCCGGCGGGCCCTGCGCCCAGGGGCCTGTCCGTGCGGGAGCCCTCGGGCCACGCGGGGCGCTCGATCTGGGCGTGGAGCGTCGAGGCGAAGGGGACATCGCGCGCGGAGGAAGGCGGGTCCAGGGGGCGGCCAAGGGCGCGGAGAACAGCGGGGCGTTGGGAGGGCGCCCGGCAGGGGGTCCCCGCGGCCCCGAGGGCCGCCCCGAGGGCCGGGAAGTACAGGGCCTCGTCGGGCACGAGGACAAGGCCCGGGGCGACCCCGCGCTCTTGCCACAGCTCGCCGAGGCGACGACGCCACGCCTCGGTCAGCGCGGGGAGGTGGGCGTGGGGGCCCCCGAGCAGCAAGACGGGCGGTCGCGGGGTCAGGCCGCGCGCGAGGACGGCGAGGTTTGCCTGCACGATGGCGTCGACGAGGCTCGACACCAGGACCTCTGGGGCGACCCCGCGCCGCGCGAGGTTGACGAGGTCGGTCTCGGCGAAGACCCCGCACCGCGCGGACAGGGCGGCCGTGGCGTCGGGGCGGTACGGCATTCCGCGGGCCGCCGCGAAGGACACCCCAAGGCGCCCGAGGCATCGGTCGAGGGTGACCCCGGTGCCCGCGGCGCATCGGTCGTTCATTACGAAGACCGGGCGGCAGGGGTGGGCCCCCGCGCCGTCGCGGTCGAGCAGCACGAGCTTGGCGTCCTGGCCGCCGAGGTCGATCAGGGTGGCGACCTCGGGGTGAAGGGCGCGGGCGGCCCCCATCGCGGCGGCGACCTCGTGCACGGTCTCGGCGCCGCAGGGCGTGGCCACAAGGGGCGCGCTCGACCCGGTCACCCGCAGCCGAAACGCCTCGGGGAGCATCGCGTCGCAGAGCCCCAGGACGGCCTCGGCCGGTCGGCCGTGGTGACGCGCGGCCCGGGTCGCCCAGGGGCCCTGGGGGCCGATCCGCACGGCGATCTTGACCGTCGTCGAGCCGACGTCGAGGCCGACGTCGCCCACCGCGCTGCGCGCTCGAGATGCCGGAGGAGCCACACGGGACTATGTGGTCCACGCGGCCCCGCCCGGGTTGACCCCCGTCAACTCCAGCCGCGCTGAATTGCCCATGCTGGGCGCCATGCGAAGCCCACACCTTGTCGTCGCCGCCGCGGCCGGACTCGCGCTGAGCCTCGGGGCCACCGAACTCCGCGCCCAGCGCGCGGGCCCTGCGCCTCCGCCCGTGCCGACGGCCCCGCCTCTGACGGCGGTCGACACCGTGCAGGCCCTCTTCCCCCAGGCCCGCGGGTGGTTCCGCCTCGTGGCCGATGCCCGCTTCGACCTCGGCCCCGAGGGCGGACTCACCCCGGACTACCAGACCATGCATCACCCGCGGGTGCGTCGCAGCGACACCGCGGGGTACTCCATCCTCCCCACCTTCGCGGCCGCGTACACCGACCCGATGCGGGTCGCGGTCGTGGGGCAGCCGGGGATGTACGTGCAGGTCACGCCGCTGGCCGCGCGCCCGTCACGGGCGCGCATCGAAGACGGGGTGGTGGTCTATCCCGGGCCCTGGGTCGACACCGACGCGCTCTACAAGGCCACCCCGACCCACGTCGACGAGTACCTGCTGCTGCGAAGCCCGCGGGCCCCGACCACCTGGCGCTACCGCGTGGCCCTGGGGCCCGGCCTCCATTCGCTCCGGCAGACCCCGGGGGCCGTGGAGGCACTCGACGCCCAGGGGGCCGCCCGGCTCCGGGCCAACCGCCCCTTCGCCCTCGACGCCGAGCGTCGGCGGATCGACGGCGACATCCGCCTCGTCGGGAGCACCCTCGTGCTTTCGGTCGACCTGCGGGAGGCGTCGTTTCCCGTGCTGGTCGACCCCGACTGGCGGCCGACCGCCGACATGGCCTTCGGGCGCTTCTACAACGGGGCCCACGTCCTGCCCAGCGGTCGGGTGCTGGTGACCGGGGGGTGCTCGGCCTCGGTGTGCAGCGGCGACCTGACCCTCCCGGCCTGCCGTACGGTCGTGCCCTCGGCCGAGGCCCTCGACCCGGTCACGCGGACGTGGTCGCGGGCCGGAGACGACCCGGTCCCGCGGTTCTTCCACGCGTCGGAGAGCCTCGTCGACGGGTCGGTGGTCGTCGCAGGCGGATGCACCGACCCGGCCTGTGAGGCGGTCACCGCGGACGTGCGGCGGTACGACCCCTTGCGCGCGGAGTTCCGCGCCGCCGGGGCCCTGTCGGAGGCCCGCGCGGGCATCGCCTCGGTGCGCCTCGGCGACGGCAGGGTCCTGCTCGCGGGCGGCTGTACGGCCACGGGAGGCTCGACCCGGGTGGAACTCCTCGACCCTGCCACGGGCAACCTCCGCCGCGCGGGCGACCTGGGCGTGGCCCGCGGTCGCGCCGCCGCGACCCTCCTCGCCGATGGGACCGTGCTCCTCGCAGGGGGCTGCACCACGATCGCCTGCGGGTCGGTGCTGGCCTCGGCCGAGGTCTACGACCCCGCGACCGACCGATGGACCGCGACGGCCAACGCCATGGGCTCGGCCCGCGGGGGGCACTTCGCGGCCGCCCTCGCCGACGGCAGGGTGATCGTCGGGGGCGGGTGCCCCGACGGGACGTGCACACGCGTCCTGGCCAGCACCGACCTGTACGACCCGGCGACCCGGAGCTTCGTGGTCGGCCCCGCGATGCGGTCGCCCCGGGTGGGCGCGATGGCCGTGCGGCTCCCCAATGACACCGTGATGGTGGCCCAGGGGTGCCAGACCCGGACGGGGTGCGACCTCTCCAACGAGCTCCTCGACGCGCGGGCCGTCGGGTTCTCTGGGATGGAAAGCGCCTTGACCATTCGTGCGTTCCATCAAACGATCCTGCACGGGCCTGGACGGATGGTGCTCTCCCTGGGCGGCTGTCAGCCCCGCACCTGCTCGTGGTGGAACGAGACCTGGGACGTCGCGGGCATCGTGCCCATCCTCGACGCCGGTCCCGGCCCCGACGCGGCCGTAGACGCGGCCGTGGTCGTCGATGTCCCCGGCGATGTCCCAGGCGATGTCGCGTCGGAGGCGGGGCCGTCGATCGATGTCCCTGGCGCTCCCACGGACCCGGGCCCGGCCGCCGCGCCCTCGACCCCGCGGAGCCACTGCGCGTGCCGCGCCGCCGGGGCCTCGTCGCCAGGAGGTTTGTACGCCGCGGGGCTGGTGTTCGGCGCGGTCGTGGCCGGGGCGGGGCGGCGCAGGCGGCGTTCGGGCCGGGGGAGAGCGTGATGCGGCGGCCAAGGCTGTTCGCGGCGCTCGCGGCGCTGGTCGTCGGCGGCTGTGACAACACGACCCCCCCGGGGCTCGACGCGGCGGTCCCCCAGGACACCCCCCTGGCCGACCACGTTGATGCGGCCGACGACCACGCGGACACGGGAGACGGCCGCGACGCCCCGCTGCCCTGCGGCGAGATCACTGCCCAGGCCCTCGGGGTCGGCTGGAACCACTCCCTCGCGGTGCAGACCGACGGAACCCTGCGCGCCTGGGGCGCCAACGGGAGCGGCCAGCTCGGACGCGGCGATCAGGTCGACGCGCCCCGGGCCGTCCCGATCGAGCCGGGGGTCTCGCGGTGGCGTGCGGTCGCGGGCGGGTCGCGCCACGCGTGCGGGATTCGGGAGGATGGCGCGTTGTGGTGTTGGGGGGTCAACGTGCACGGGCAGCTCGGCACGGGGAACACCGACGATCGGACCCGCCCGGTCCGGGTGGGCGACGAGACCGATTGGGTCGAGGTCGTCTGCGGGGGGCTTCACTCTTGCGGCGTTCGTGCGGGCGGATCCCTCTGGTGTTGGGGCGCCAATCCGGCCGGGCAGCTCGGCCTCGGCGCGCGCACGGGCGACCGCCTGACCCCGCAGCGGGTGGGGGCCGAGGACGGTTGGCACGGGCTCGCGGCCAAGGCCCGCTTCAACTGCGCCCTCCGCCCGGACGATAGCCTGTGGTGTTGGGGCGACAACTCCGACGGCCAGCTCGGCCTCGGGGACACAACCGACCGCCTCGCGCCCACGGCCACCGCCCCGGGGGCTCGCTGGACCCAGGTGGCCATGGGGCCGCTGCACACCTGCGCCATCCGCGTGGACGGGGCCCTGTTTTGTTGGGGGCTCAACGACTTCGGACAGCTCGGGGCGGGCGACACCCTGAGCCGAACGATGCCGCAGCGGATCGGGGCCGACACTGGCTGGCAGCGGGTGGCGGGTGGGTTTGAGCACACCTGCGCGATCGGCGCCGACCGCGCGTTGTGGTGTTGGGGCAACAACGCCGTGGCCCAGCTGGGCGTCGGTGGGGCCGCGACCCGACAGACCCCGACCCGGGTGGGCGTCGATGGGGTGACCGGGGTGGTCACGGGGCAGGGGCACACCTGCGTCTTGGACACGACCGGAACCGTGCGTTGCTGGGGTGACAACGTGTCGGGGCAGGCCGGACACGACGACCGCACGCGGGCCCGGGCCGAGCCGGGGACTGTGTGCGCGACGCCCTGAGCGGGCCTACCGGACCCAACTGCGGTTCATGTGGTGCATGTGGACGAGGAGGACGCCTGCCGAGCGTCCGTCGAAGCTGAGGCTGCCTCCGTGGTCACCCCGCGGGTCGTAGACCCCATTGTCGTTCAGGTCGATGAACCACTGGGCCGTGTACCGTTGGCCCTCGGCGAGCACGTCGCGCAGCACGAAGTCGAAGCGTCCGGCCTCGGGCAGGCCTCGGATGCGAACCATCCCGACCGTGCGGTCGCTGTGCTCGGGGGTCAGGGTGAACGAGAAATAGACGCCCACATGGACCTCGAACTCCTCGAAGCGCGCAGACAAGGCCCCTGCGGGGGGAGGGTGCGTCCCGCGCTCGCACGGAGGGGTCTCGGCCCCGGCGACGACGGTGTGAGGCCCCGGGGACGCACCGACCGAGAGGCATCCGGCGCGGTCTAGGGGCGGGGCGTCCTCCATGCGGTTGTCGTTGTCGTCAACAAACCACGCGAGCCGACCCGGGGCCTCGGTCAGCACGCCCCACAGGGCGAACCCGTCCTCGGCGAGGTTCCCGTGTAGCAGGACCCGGGCGCGGACGGCCCCGTCTGGATCGAGGAGCGCGAACTCGCTCAGCCGACTGGGGTGCTCCGTCCATCCCGCGGTGCGCACCTGGAGGTCGCGCGCGGCGGCCCGCGGCAGGTCGGGGACCGGGGCGTCTTCGCCCACATCGTTGCCCACGTCGAGGTGACCTGCGTGGGGGTCCACGTCGTGTGCGCTGGTCGCGGTGTCGGTCGCTGCGTCGGTCGCTGCGTCGGTCGCTGCGTCGGTCGCTGCGTCGGTCGTGACGGAGGTGGGGGCGGTGCTGCATCCCGCGAGGAAGAGCGCCAGGATCGCGCCGGGCGTGGTGGGGCGTTGTGGCATCGCGCGGTCGTAGCCCGCGGGCTGGAGAGCCTCGGTGACGGTCGTCAAGCGATGCCGGCGATTGGCCTCCGGTCTCTCACTGGCAGTGGATGCCGCTGCCCCAGCCGTGCCGCGACCCGTACTGATGCACGGTCTGGCACCCTGACGGAGCCATCCCCGGGGCGTTCGCAGGCTGCGGGCTCAGCATCGGAGGCCCGACCCCGCCCCGGCTCCCCAGGCACCCCGCCGAAGCCACCGCACAGAATGTCATCCACACCAGCACACGGGCCATATCCAAGGGCCTAGCGCCAGACTGCGCCTTGGGCCAGTCTCAACCGTCTGCTCCCCTGCACCCGCCCTGAGGTGACCTACGATGATCGAACGAGAGACCCACGGCGACGTGGCCGTCCTGCGCCTCGCCCACGGCAAGGTCAACGCCCTCGACCTCGAGCTCTGCGAGGCCCTCGCCGCGGCCCTCGCGGATGCCTCCGAAGGCCCCGCCCGGGCGGTGGTCTTGACGGGGCAGGGGAGGGCCTTCTCGGCGGGGGTCGACCTGCGTCGCCTCGCCGAGGGAGGGGCTGCGTACGCCCGACGGTTTCTGCCCGCCCTCGACAGGATGTTTCGTGCCGTCCTGGACTTTCCGCGGCCCCTCGTTGCCGCGGTCAACGGCCACGCCATCGCGGGCGGGTGCATCATCGCCGCGGGCTGCGACCACGTGCTTCTCGCCCGGGGAGGGGCCCGAATGGGTGTGACCGAGCTCGCCGTGGGGGTGGCCTTCCCGGCTCTGCCGCTGGCCATGATGGCCGCCCGAGTGTCGCCGAACCACCTCCGGTCGCTCGTGTACGGGGCCGAGACCTACCCCGTCGATCAGGCCCTCGGCCTCGGCCTCGCCGACGAGCTGTGCGAACCCGAGGCCCTCCTGCCCCGGGCGATCGAGCGGGCTGCCCAACGGGCCCGGATCCCCGCCGCGGCCTATGCGCTTACCCGACGCGCCTTCGCCGAGCCCATCTACGCCGCGGTGCAACGGCAGACCGCCCTCGACAAGGAGGCCTCGGCGACCTGGGCCTCCGACGAGACCCTGGCCGCCGTGCGGGCGTATCTGGCTGCCCTCGCTGCGCCCCGCTCAACCCCCTGAGCCACCCGCGGAGTCAGCGCGACCGCCGGGCGAGCTGGCGCTCCAGGGTCTCGATGCGGCGGCGCATGTCCCGGAGCTGCCGGTCTTGCGACTGCACGGTGGCCGCGAGGAGGCTCGCGAATCCGTAGAGGTCGACCTGGCTGCGCTCGGGGTCTGCCGCGAAGCTCCCGGGCTGGTCTTCGAGGATGAAGCCCAGGCGCCTGCGTCCCGCCATCGCGGGCAGGGTGTACTCGTAGGTGGCGAGGCGGGTGGCCCGGATCTGGGCGGCCAGGGCGTCGACCTCCGCGGGGCTGAGGTAGGTGATGTCGCGTTTGGCCCGCCGGGTCGAGATGGGGCAGTCGCGGAAGTCGCCCCGCTGCCACACCCCATCGCGGCACATCACCGAGCCGTTGGGGCTGTTGCAGCCGTACTCGCACGAGAGCCCGTCCTGGGTGCACACCTCGCCGAAGCGTGGGGAAGCCACGGGGCAGCCCCCTCCGGGCACGGCGTCGCACGACCAGAAGGGCGGCCGGGAGCAGGTCTCGATGGGGAAGCGTACACAGGGGGTGCACGCGCAGAGCGACCCCCCGAAGGTGCACACCGCCCCGACGGTGTCGCAGGACTGTCCGTCGGCGGTCTCTCGGGTCGCGGGGCAGGGCGCGGCCGGCGGGGGCGACGCGCACCAGGGCCTGGCCTCGGAGCCCGTGGTCTCGGGCCCGGTGATGCGCCACGCCCCGCCGTTGCAGGTGGCCACACGGCGACAGGCACGACGCGGGTCGGGGACGTACTCACACGCCAGGCTGGGGCGGGCGCAGGGAGCCCCGGGCGTTGGCTCAACGCTCGGGCACGCAGACGGGGGCGACGGGACGTCGGGCGGGACATCGGCTGGGACGTCGGGCGGGACATCAACCGGCGGAGACCCGTCGGCGCTGGCGTCGGACGAGACCACCGTCGAGCCGCATCCCAGGGCGCCGAGAGAGAGCGCGAGGACAAGGCGCACGAGGGATGTGGGGTTCATGGGAAGAAAGAGATTACTCCACGCGGACGAACCCGGCCTCTTCGAGGTGGACCCGGGGGTCGAGCTCGGCGGCCTCGATGGGGGTCATGATCTCGATCATGCGGGTAAGCTCTTCGTCGCTGAGGTGTCCGTAGAGTTCGACGAGGGCGCAGGCTACGGGCAGCCGCAGGTCCTCGTCGGCCGCCCCGCCGTACATCAGCCGGAAGGCCGACCGGGCCATGGCCCCCTGCCACCGCCGCGTCGTACGGGGCCTGTTGGCCTCTCGGCGGAGCAGCCCGTCGGCGACGAGGCGCGCCAACAGCTCGGGCTCAGTGGCGGCCACGATCGACCCTGGACGCATCGACCCTGCCGGGCGCGGTGGCGCCCTGCTGGGCCACATGGGCCTTGGCGTAGGCCACGATGCTCATCGTCTCCTGGCGGAAGGCATCGTAGTCAATCTGCTGCGCGTTGAGGAAGGTGCTGGCCATCATGGAGAAGCCCGCAATCGTGCTGGCCTCGGCAATCTCCTCGTCGGTGGCCCCGAACATCCGCGCGGCCTCCGTGTGGAAGAGCGCGCAGTACCGGCACCGGGTCGCCCCGGCCACCCCGAGCCCGATCAGCTCCTTGTACTTGTTCGGGATCTTCGTCTCTGCCAGATCGAAGTCCCGCATGATACTCCAGAAGCCGTCGAGGGCCGTGTCCGGCATCTGACGCACCCACTCGGGGACCAGCCCGAGGTTCTGCTCGATCTCGCGATAGATGTCCTTCTTATTCATCGTTGCCATGGTAGTATCCTTGTGTTGAGTCTGCGTGTTGGGAGATGGATGGAATGTAGGGGAGGCTGTGGTGCTCTCGGGCTGGGACCACAACACTCTCAGGTTCTTGATTGTTGTTAGTTGTCGGAGCGGGTTCGTGGGCCCTATACGGGGTCGGGCCGCACGACGACGGTGTCGGCCACCGGAACCACCTCATCCGCGGGCATTCCCACGCGCTCCGCGTGGCGGCGCACCGCCTGGATGTCCCTCGCCTGGTAGATGCAGACGGTGCCCAGGGTGCCGTTCTCTTCCGTCAGGACGTAGCTGCGGATCCAACGGATGCTGTCCGGGAACTCCGACTCTGCCACGGCCTTGGAGCGTTCGGCGGCCTTGCTCAGTTCGGCGGTAGAGTTCCAGGCCCTCCGCCGACGGATCATGTAGGTATTCATTGCATTGGCTTTCTGAATGGTGTTGAACGTATGCAAAGTTGTACGGCGTATGCACGCGGTGCGTTTCTGCGCCGAACGACTCCCGCAGGTCCAATGAGGATGGGATCTCGACCTCGCCCCGAGAGGTCGGATGGGGTTGTCGGGGATTGACGCGGCGGGTTTGAATCCCGGCACGCGCCCTTCGTGCCTCGATCTCCTGCAGAGGAGAGAGGTGTGAGGCCCCCTGATTGAAGAACAAACCGAAACGCGGTGGGTAAGCTGGTTCGGCCGGGCGGGGCTGTCAACCCCTGTCCGCGCGGTCGACGGACAGGGGTGTTGGAAGGCTGGCTCTTGGGGGGGCTGCGTCCCTATTCGGAGTCGTCGAAGTCGTCGAGGATCTTCGGGGTGACTCCGGGGGCCTTGGGGGGTGGAGCGTATCCCGTGTGCCCTGGGGTCTTGTAGGGTCCCGGGCCCTGGGGCGCGGGCTTGTGCGGGCTCTGGGAGGCCCACGGCGAGGCGGCTGCGCCCGGTGCGGGCTTCTTCCCTGGCACCACCGGCCCGAGCGGAACCACGGGCCCGAGCACCCCAGGAGCCTTGGGGGTCACGACCCCGATGGTCTTGTGGACGGCCGCCAGCGTCGGAACGGCCGCCGCGGCGTGCCCCTTGGCGCTCAGGGCCACCGCATTGCCGAGGGCCCCGAGCTCATCGGCGAGGGCCTGACGCATGGCCGCGAAGGTCGCGAAGGTCTGGGCACGAAACAGGGAGTACGCCGTCCACATCAGGTCGGCGCAGATCTCCACGGGGACCTTCCCCGTGCTCGCCCCGAGGCCCGGGACGGCCACCGACCCGATGCTCCCGGGGGCGAGGGCGTTCTGCATGTGGACCTGTTGCAGGGCCGCGGCGCAGGCCAGGGCCACGTTGAGGGTGTCGGAGATGTCCTCGTCGGCCCCGCCCATGGTGGGGGTCGAGATGAGGAACCGCGGCTGGCCGACCCCCGTGCTCACGCAGGTGGCGTGCCCGAGCGGAAACACCCCCTGGTACCGCTTGGCCAGCTCGGACTGAACCCGGGTCTGGATCTGCGGGCCCAGGTGCTTCTTGACCACCGCGTCGAGGCCCCCGTCCATCACGGCCCGGGCGTTGGTGGGGCACACCCAGGCGTCGACCTTCTGGTCGAGGAGAGACCCCTGGACGATGCCGACCTCGGGGTTGTCCTCGAAGACCTCGCGCCACGCGGCCACCATCTTCGGGTTGACATCGACCAGCACGACCTTGACCGTCATGGCACGGACTCCTTCCGCCGCGGCAGCGCCTTCGGCCTGCCCCGTGGGTACATTTCAGAGGGTGAACTCGACGAGGTACTCCAGCCGCTGCTGGCGGCCGTCGTAGATGACGAACTCGTCGTCGGCAAACTGCGACGGGGTCTTGGGGGTGTGCCGCACCCCGTGGCACGAGTCGAAGCCCGGAGGCGGGGCCGCGAGCCCGTAGGTGATCTTCGTAAACTGCTTGGGGGTGCCCAGGGCCACCCGGGCCAGGGCCATAAACCGCGTCTTCTTGCGGCCCGGCGAGGTGTAGAACGCGCTCGTGCACGAGGCGTCGCCGAAGTAGATCCCGTTGCCGAGCCAGCCCGCGTCGGTGCGGTTGACCCCGAGGCTCACCACGATCTTCGGCAGGAGGATGCCCCGCGACAGGATCCCCACCCAGTTTTTGATCCGCGACCCGTGAAAGAGCAGCCGCTGGTTGCCCAGGTGCTCGGTGAAGACCTTGTACTCGGCGTCGCGGCGCAGGGTGTACACGGCCTTGACCTGGATGGCCTTGGTCTTGATCTGGTGGTCGAGGACGTAGCGCTCGATCTCGCGGTACGGGGTCGAGGACGGGTCGAGGGGGCCGATCTCGCACTGCAGGGCGTCGTACCGGGCGTCGGTCTCGCCGTCGTAGAGCACGCTCCCCGAGTCGCCGTTGACCTGGAGCATGTCCTTCATGAGCTGGAGGGTCTCCTGCCGGGCCTGGAAGCCCTCCATGCTGTCAATCACCGCGTCCTGGATGGCCGTCCGGGTGCGCCCGATGCGGTGGGGGATCACGGTGTAGAAGTCGCTCGAAAGCTCCTGCATCTTCGTGCGGTTGGTGCTCCCGGCCTGGAAGAGCTTGTAGAGGTCCTGCAGGATGGCCTCGCCCTTCTCGATCTGCCCGAGGGTCAAGATGCCGAGGGGGGTCTCGATGCCGTGGGCCGTGATGCGGACGTTGACGGCCTCGGTGAGGGCCTCGGTGGCCTCGGCGTAGATGTACTGGACGAGGGACTCGAGGCGCGGGTCGAGGGTGCGCACGGGGGCCTTGGGCAAGGGGGCCTCGCCCCGGGCGGCCCGCTGCTCGGCGAGGCGCTGCACGGTCTTGGCGTCGATCTCGCCGGCGCTCGTGCCCCGGGCCTTCTGCGAGCCGATGCGCGAAGAGGCCAGGGACAGCTCCTTGTAGCCCTTCCGGGGGGAGGTCTTCTCCCGGTAGAGGGCCATGTAGATCGCGTCGGCCTCGCCCTGGGTCGTGGCGTAGCGGCACTCCTTCATGCCCGCGTTGGGGTTGGTCTCGAGGTCGTCGGTGCGGCCGTAGTGGGTGTACACCCGGAAGGTGGGGACCCCCTTCACCGCGGCGCTGTGCAGCTCCAGGGCGTAGTACTTGTTGTGGTTGGTCTTGATGTCGGTGACCTGGAGGG
Source organism: uncultured Myxococcaceae bacterium (assembly GCA_964447205.1). Taxonomy (GTDB): domain Bacteria; phylum Myxococcota_A; class Polyangia; order Polyangiales; genus JAEUKH01. The sequence continues at coordinate 22,136 of CAYUSB010000005.1, read as the reverse complement.
CGCACTTCTTCACGATCTCAAACTCGTCGGGAAACGCCGGGGCCCCGACCTCGCCCACCCGCCATGATTTTACGCTCGCCATGCCGTCGCCTCGCTTGGGCCGACAATACCCATCCCCCCCCGCGGCCCGCAAGACAGCCGAGACCCCACGGAGGACATACCCTGACCGATGAGCTTTGCGCGGGGCCCTTCTTCCGGGGGGGCCTCGGGTCGCGTAGAGTGCGGGGCGATGTTGATCACGACCAGCCAGGGGGCCCGTTTCGAGGTGGTGCGTCGACCGGGGCCAGGGGGGCCCTCGGTGCCGGCCCCGTATACGGTCGAGGGGTTTGTGGGGAGCGTGGTTCCGGCCGAGCGGCGGAGGCTTCTGGTGGCCCTGGCCTCCGACCCGACGATGCCCCTGGTCGACCCGTCCCTCCTGCGCACCGCGGCCACGGACATCGCCGTCCTGCGGGCCCTGGTGGGCCTCGTGCAACGGCGTGCCTTGGGCTTCGCCTTCCCGGGTCAACGCGACCTCCGACGGGGGGCCGGGGGAGGGGCCGCGGGCCACGCCGACCCCGCACCTCCGCCCGATGCCACCACCCCCGCCCCGGCTCCGGCGGAGGTGGTGTGCGAGCTCATGGCCGCCCAGGCCGGGTGCGCCCACAAGGGGCGGATGGCCAACGCCTCGGGGGTCCTGGAGGTGGTCCCGGGGCGCGACGACGACCGCATCAAGCTGCACGCCGATGTGCGCGGAGGCTGCGGCAAACACGCCCGCTGGGAGGTCCGAGGGGCCGGCGAGAGCGAGGTCAAGACGGGGGTCGACGCCTCGTTCGTGGCCAGGTCCTGGGGCTACAAGACCCTGAGCATCTTCGAGGTCCTGCCCCGGCCGTACACGGTCCACGTGTCGTGCTGCACGGGCCGCAGCCGCCAGTTTGAGATCAAGGCCTACCCCATCGACGCGTGGAAGGTGTCGCTCGAGGTCGACTTCAAGAAGCCCCCCACCCAGTGGGGCTTCGAGGTCGAGGTGGCCCCCTGGGAGGAGACCACGGTCCTCCTCAAGAGCGACCTGCGCAAGACCCTCACCGACAAGAAGAAGCAGGCCGAGTACGTCCTCGACAAGGTCCTGGCCCCCCTCATCGGGCCCACCGACAAGTGGGAGTTCTTCAAGACCAAGCTCATCTTCGAGGGGCAGTGGGCAGAGCACACCGACCACCGGGCCTTCTACAAGTACAGCGCCCAGCTCAAGCTCGACCCCATGATCAAGGGGACCTTCACCATCCCCTTCGGGCCTACCGCGGCCATCCCCCCGTGGATCAAACGGTGGGTCACCGACTGGGTCGGCGACTTCTACATGTACCTGAAGTTCGAGGGCCAGCTCACCCTCGCCGGCAAGTGGGGACGCACGAGCCCCGAGGCCCACACGGCCTCCGTCGAAGGCGAGGGGAAGATCGGGGTCAAGGTCGGGGCCAACCTCTTCCTCATGAAGAAGGGGGCCCTCAACGTCGACGCCAACGGGGGCACGGCCCTGGTCCTCGCCGCCAAGGCCCCGGTGTCGAAGAAGCCCGCCGTCGAGTACGACATCACCTGCACGGGCCTGGAGGTCGAGGTCACCATCGAGGCCGCCTGGGGCATGGTCGAGTACAAACGCAAGTGGAAGCCCATCGAGGGCGGATCGCTCTTCGGACAGCCCAAAGTCTGGCATCCCCTCGGGGCCTGAGGCACACGTAGGGCCCATGTCCGAGAGCCTTCTGTATGTCCTCCAGGTCGAGTGCGTCGGCGTCGTGGCGGGGGTGATCCTCAACGGGGTCGATGTCTTCGCCGACTGGGAGGGGGCCTCCCGCCTCGTCCAGACCAAGGTCAACCCGTACATCGTCGAGGGGCCCAACGCCCTGGAGGTCCTGGTCACCCCCATGACCGACGACGACGGGGTGCCCCTCCCCGTCGAGCGGATGCTGCGGGTGGCCCTCCTGCGGGGCCCCCACGGAGCCGACCCGGGCCCCGCCGGGCGCATCGCCGGGTACACCTGGGACGAGGCCCAATCCCCGGTCGAGCCCGGGGTCTTGACGGGGGTCTGGGGGCGGCAGTTTACCGTCTCCCCCGAGCAGGCCTTCGGCCCCTGGGCGTGGCAGCTCGCCCCGGCCGTGGCCCCCCAACCCGACGACGCCGCGGCCCTCGTGCAGCTCGCGGCGGAGGTCCACGCGGCCCTGTCGGCCCGGGACGTTCGGGCGCTTCTCCAGCTCACCCGGCTGCGTGATGCGGAGATGGCCCGGGCCCTCGACATCCCCGAGGCGGAGTACCAGACCGAGCAGGCCGACTACTGGGCCGAGTGGTTCGGGGCCCCGGGGTTCGCCCTCGACCCCTTCGACCCCACGGCCCTCGCCGCTGTCCCCCAGGCCCGCGGGCGCCTCGTGCGGGTGACCGACCCCTACGGGGGACCGCCCCTCCAGGGAGGCGACGGGACCCGCCGGTTTGCCTTCGCCTTCGCGGCCTGCCCGGTGGACGGGCAGTGGGTCATCGCCCGCTGATGTGCTAGGCCAATCGGGTCATGGCGTGCGGGCTACTGCTGGAGGCCGAGTGGGACGGGATCGGGCGGCGCTTCCGCACCCGCGACCTGGAGGGCGACGTCACCCACGAGGACGTGATCACCCTCGACGTGAAGCTCCTGCCCGTGCTCGAAGAGGCCGCGATGCGGGCGATGCTCCGCGAGGCCCTGCGGGCCGCGGGCTGGGAGGAGGCCGACGACGGCTCCCTCGTGCACGAGGGTGAGGGCGTCGTCGCCCGGCTCGATCCGACGGGGGCCACGGTGACGATGCGGGCCTCGGCCACGATCCGGGTGACGGCCCAAGGGACGGCCACGGTGACGGGCGACGAGAAGGCCGCAGAGAAGGCCGCCGAGGAGGCAGCCCGCAAGGCCCTGGAGACCGCCAAGACCCGCACGAAGGAGGGCCTCGCGGCCAAGACCCTGGGCGACCTCGTGCGGCAGGAGCCGGGGATCCGGGCCACCGTGCAGACCGCCCTCAATCGGGTGTACCGCGAGTCCCTGGAGACCCGGGCCCGGGCCCTCGGAGAGGTCGAGAGCGTGCAAGAGCGCGGAGACGCCCAAGGGAGCTTTGAAGTGATCATCACGGTGAAGGCATGAAAGAGGCGCGCGAAGGCCAGCGGCGGGTCACCCTGCGGTACCGTCACGACGCCGAGACGGGGCGTACGGTCCTGGTCATCGACGTGGAGTCTCCTGCCGACGAGATGCCCCACGAGCACAAACACGACCTCAAGGCCATGGCCGCGGAGGTCCTGGGGGTTCCGCTCGACCAGCTCCCGGAGGGGGTGGAGGTGCGCCTGCGGGCCCAGGGGCACACCCACGACCCGGAGCCCGCCCGCGAGGCCGAGGCCGCCCCCGCGCCGCGACCTGCCCTCAAGCAGTAGGGCCCTACTGGGGGGTGCGCAGGGGACTTGACCGGGGCCCGGGGCCTCGGCCATACGCTCGGTCCCTATGACCGCCCTGCGAAACGCCCTCGGCATCGTCCACGAGACCAAAAACAAGTGGGAGCGACGCGTCCCCCTCGTGCCCGCGGAGGTCCGCACCCTCGTGGCCGACGGCATCGAGGTGCGGGTGCAGCGGTCGCCCACCCGGGCCATCCGCGACGAGGAGTTTGCCGCCGCGGGGGCCCTCCTCGTCGACGACGTGTTTGACTGCCGCTTCGTCATGGGGGTCAAGGAGGTCAAGCCCGCCCTCGTGCGCCCCGGGCAGACCATCGTGTGCTTCTCCCACACCATCAAGGGGCAGTCGCACAACATGCCCCTGCTCCAGCGTTTCCTCGACCAGAAGGCCTCCCTCATCGACTACGAGGTCATCGTCGACGAGGCCGGGGTGCGCCAGGTGGCCTTCGGCCGCTACGCCGGCCTCGCGGGGGCCCACGAGACCCTGTGGACCCTCGGCCATCGGATGGCCGCCCTCGGGCACCCGTCGGCCCTCCAGGGCCTGCGCCACGCCGTGGACTATCACGACCTCGCGGAGATGGCCGCCCACACCCGGGAGTGCCTCGCGGCCCTGCGCAAGGAGGGCCCCGCCGCCCTCGACGCCTTCGTCGTGGCTGTCACGGGCAACGGGCGGGTCTCCAAAGGGTCTCTGGAGTACCTGGAGATGGTCGGGGGCATCCCGATCACGGTCAACGAGGCCCTCACCCTGGCCACCGACTCGCCCCACGACCGCACCCTCCGGGTCCTGCACCTCACCGACGACATGCTGTACGTCCGGGCGGCCTCGCGGCGCTTCGACTTCAAGGCCTTCCTGGCCCACCCCGAGCATCACGTGGCCGTCGGGGCCATGTACCTGCCCTTCTGCCGAGCCCTCATCAACGGGCTCTACTGGGACGAGCGGTTCCCGCGTATCCTCGACGCCTCGACCCTCGGGCGGATGTACGCCAACGGGACCCTGCCCCCCGTCCTCGGGGACGTAGCCTGCGACATCCGGGGGGGCATCGAGTGGACCCTCCTGGCCACAGAGAACGACGCCCCGGCCTTCGTGTACGACCCTGTCACGGGCGACCATCCCGTCGGGGTCGAGGGGCCCGGGGTGGCCATCATGAGCGTCGACAACCTGCCCTGCGCCCTGCCCCGGGACGCGAGCCTTGACTTCTCCAAGGCCCTCATCCCCTACGTGCGGGATTTCTTCCACGCCGACCTCTCCCGGGGAGTCGAGGGCCTTCCCACGGCCCTCCAGCGGGCGGTGGTGGTAGCCGGAGGAACCCTCGGCCCGAGCCATACGGGCCTCGCCCGTTTTCTGTAGGGCCGGTCGACGGCGGAGCAGCCTGCGAGGTACAAGGGTCTTCCTGGGGGGTCGTACGCGCACGATGCCCGAGGAGGAGCTTCTGCCATGCGAACGAGATTGTTAGTCGTTACGGCCCTCGCCGTGGCCTTCGTCGCCGCGTGCGACGGACGCACCGTCGTGGGAGGGCCCCAGGACACAGGGGCCCAGGACACCGGGCCCGACGTCGTCGATGCGGGCCTCGGCGACGCCGGCCCTGCCGACGTCGTCGACGTCCCGCCGCCGATGGACACCCCCGCGGTCGACACCCCCGCGGTCGACGCCCCGACGATGGACGCCCCCGACGCGGCCCCGCCGGTCGACGCCCCGCCGCCCGGATGCCGCTCCGACGAGGACTGTCGCTCGCACGAGTTGGGCCTCCTGGCCTGCGACACCGTGCGGGGGCAGTGCGTGATCTGCACGGCCACCAACCAGGCCGCGTGTATGCCCACGGAGTACTGCGACGTCACCCAGCCGCGGTGCGCCACGGGGTGCCGCGACGACAGCTCCTGCGCCGCGATGGCGGGCACCAACCGCTGCGACAGCACCTCCCGGCGCTGCGTGGCCTGTGTCACCAACGAGCACTGTCCGCCCGGGTCGCTCTGCATGGGCAACACCTGCGTGGCCGGGTGCAACGAGTCGCAGCCCTGCCCCATGGGACAGTCGTGCTGCGGCGGAGGCTGCGTCGACCCGCAGTCCAACGCCGCCCACTGCGGCTCCTGCGGCAACGCCTGCACCCTCATGAACGCCAGCCCCGTGTGCACCATGGGCCGCTGCGCGGTCGACGGGTGTACCCCTGGCTTCGGCGACTGCGACACCAACCCCGCCAACGGCTGCGAGACCGACACCCGCACCACGCCGGCCCACTGCGGAGGCTGCGGGATGGCCTGCGACACCCGGGCCAACACCGTGACCTCGTGCGCCGAGGGGGCTTGCGCGTACGTGTGCACGACCGGGTTCGCCGACTGCGACAACAACCCCACCAACGGCTGCGAGGTCGACACCCGCACGACCGTGGCCCACTGCGGGGGCTGCGGAAGGCTTTGCGCCACGCGCCCCAACACGTCGGCGACCTGCGCCGCCGGGGCCTGCGTCTACGCGTGCGCCACGGGCTTCGCCGACTGCGACAACGACCCGTCCAACGGCTGCGAGGTCAACCTCCAGACCGCCTCGGCCCACTGCGGGGCGTGCAACCGGGCCTGCACCACCGGGATGAGCTGCTCCAACGGCACCTGCGGCAACATCTGCCAGGCCCCGACGACCTTCTGCGCCGGCGGATGCGTCAACACCGCCACGGACGTCGCCCACTGCGGGGCCTGCGGCACCGCCTGCCCCACCCGCCCCAATGCCACCCCCCGCTGCGCGAGCGGGGCCTGCGGGATCGTCTGCACGACGGGCTTCGGCGACTGCGACGGGAACGCCACCAACGGGTGCGAGGTCGACACCCGCACGACCGTGGCCCACTGCGGGGCCTGCGGGATGGCCTGCGCCACGCGGCCCGGGACCACGGTCTCGTGCGCGGGGGGCACCTGCGCCTACGCCTGCGCCACGGGCTTCGCCGACTGCGACGGGAACCCCTCCAACGGGTGCGAGGTCGACACCCGCGCCGCCGTGGCCCACTGCGGGGGCTGCGGGCGGGCCTGTCAGCTCGCCAACGCCACCAACGTGTGCACGGCCGGGGTCTGCGCGATCGGGAGCTGCAACACGGGCTTCGGCAACTGCGACGGGATGGTGGCCAACGGCTGCGAGGCCAATACGGCCATCAACGCCACCCACTGCGGGGCCTGCGGCAACGCCTGCCCCTCGGGATCCGTCTGCAGGGCGGGGACGTGCGCCTGCCCGCCCGGCTCGGTCACCTGCGCGGGGGCCTGCGTCAATACGGCGGCCGACCCCAACAACTGCGGCTCCTGCGGCCGGGTGTGCCCCACGAGCCAGGTCTGCGTGGCCGGGGCCTGCGTCCCCACCTGCTCGGCGGGCTCGACCCTGTGCGCCGGGGCCTGCGTGATCCTGGGCAACGACCCGCGCCATTGTGGAGCCTGCGGGGTGGTCTGCCCGGCTGAGCACACTTGCAGCGGGGGGGTGTGTACCCCCGTCCTCAACACCTCGGCCATCGGGTGCGCCGACGGAGAGCGCGAGGCCTTCGTCGACCGTACGGCCTTCCCCAACATCGCCGCCTGCGCCGGGGGATGGAGCCGCCCGGGGATCTTCCCGTCGCCCCTGCGCAGCAACGACCTGGCCTGCGCCCGCTCGGGCGACGACGGCAACAACCCCAACGGAACCGGGTGCAGCTCGGTCGACCTCTGCGCCCCGGGATGGCACCTGTGCCGAGGCGGGGAGGTCCGTCCGCGGGCCTCGGCGGGATGCGCGGCCACGACCTATCCGAGCGACAGCTTCTTCGCGGCCGCCGTGTCGGGCACGGGCTGCGCCGTGTGCGCCCTGCTCACCAACACGGTCACCAGCGGCTGCAACTCCGGCAACTGCGCCACCAACTGCCGCGAAGACCCGAGCCTCAACAACGACTTCTTCGGCTGCGGCACGGCCGGGGCGGCGAGCAGCGCGACCACCTGCGACGGCCTCGACCGCTTCTCCAACAACGACTGTGGCTCCCTCGGGGCCCCGTGGGCCTGCGGGGGGAGCGTGATGGAGAGCATCACCGTCACCAAGGCCACCGCGGCCCGCGGGGGAGTCCTCTGCTGCCGGTAAAGCGCGTGCCGATGCATTGACGACACGCCCTCCAGGACGCTACCTACGAGGCGCCATGAACGAGCGCACCTTCAACGCCTTCGGGGCCCGCGACACCTTCGACGCGGGCTTCGGACCCCTCGGCATCTACCGCCTCTCCCACCTGGAGAAGACCGGGGTGGCCCCCAACCTGGGCCGCCTCCCCTACGCCATCCGCATCCTGCTCGAGGCCGTCCTGCGCAACTGCAACGGCTTCGAGGTGACCGCGGACGACGTAAGGCGCCTCGCCAACTGGAAGGCCGCCGCCCCCGAGCCGGTCGAGCTGCCCTTCAAACCCGCCCGGGTGATCCTGCAAGACTTCACCGGGGTCCCCGTCCTGGTCGACATCGCCGCCATGCGCGACGCCGTGGTCGCCCTCGGCGGAGACCCCAAGAGGATCAACCCCCTCGTGCCCGTCGACCTGGTCATCGACCACTCCGTGCAGGTCGACCACTTCGGCAGCAAAGACGCCCTGTCGCTCAACCTCAAGGTCGAGTTTCACCGCAACCGCGAGCGCTACCAGTTTCTCCGCTGGGGCCAGACCAGCGTTGACAACTTCAGGGCCGTTCCGCCAGGGATGGGGATCGTGCACCAGGTCAACGTCGAGCGCCTCGCCACCGTGGTGTGCGAGGGCACCGACGCCGAAGGCCCCGTGGCCTATCCCGACACCCTCGTCGGGACCGACTCCCACACCACCATGATCAATGGCCTGGGGGTCGTGGGCTGGGGCGTGGGGGGCATCGAGGCCGAGGCCGTGATGCTCGGACAGCCCCTGTTTATGGTCACCCCCCAGGTGGTCGGGGTTCGGCTGCACGGGACCCTGTCCGCGGGCGTGACGGCCACCGACCTCGTCCTCACCATCACCGAGGCCCTGCGCAAGAAGGGGGTGGTCGACAAGGTGGTGGAGTTCTTCGGGCCGTCGCTCGGGCAGGTGGCCGTGGCCGACCGCACCACCGTGGCCAACATGGCCCCGGAGTATGGGGCCACCACGGGATTCTTCCCGGTCGACGCCGCCACGGTGGAGTTTCTCCGCCGTACGGGCCGGCCCGAGCGGGTCGTGCGCCTCGTCGAGGCCTACTGCAAGGAGCAGGGCCTCTTCCGCACCGAAGACGCCCCCGAGCCCACCTACACCGACGTGGTCGAGGTCGATCTTGGGGCCATCGTCCCGTGCCTCGCGGGCCCCAAGCGCCCCCAGGACCGGGTGGCCCTGTCGGACATGCAGGCCGCCTTCCGCAAGGCCCTCGCGGCCCCCGTGAAGGACCGCGGGTACGGCCTGTCCGAGGCCGCCCGGGCCGCCACGGCCACGGTCACCGACGCCGCGGGGTCGCACCCCATCGGGCACGGGGCCGTCGTCATCGCCGCCATCACGAGCTGCACCAACACGTCCAACCCGTCGGTGCTGATGGCCGCGGGGCTCCTGGCCCAGAAGGCCGTGGCCCGGGGGCTGACGGTTCCGTCTCACGTCAAGACCAGCCTGGCCCCGGGGTCGCGGGTGGTCACCGAGTACCTGCGCGAGTCGGGCACCCTGCCCGACCTGGAGAAGCTCGGGTTTCATGTGGCGGGGTACGGCTGCACCACCTGCATTGGCAACTCGGGCCCCCTGCCCGAGCCCGTGGCCGAGGCCGTCAAGAGCGGCAACCTCGTGGCCGCGGCCGTGATCTCAGGCAACCGGAATTTCGAGGGCCGGGTTCATCCCCTCGTCAAGGCCAACTACCTCGGGTCGCCTCCCCTGGTGGTGGCCTACGCCCTCGCGGGGACGGTCGACATCGACCTCGCCACCGATCCCCTCGGCAACGACCGGGACGGCAAGCCCGTGTTCCTCAAGGACATCTGGCCCTCGGCGGAGGAGGTGGCCGCCACCATCACCCGCTGCATCACCCCGGCCATGTACGAGGACAACTACAAGACCGTCTACGAGGGCACCCCCGAGTGGCGGGCCATCACCGCCCCCACGGCCGAGCGGTACACCTGGGACGACGCGAGCACGTACATCCAGTCGCCGCCCTTCTTCGAGGGACTCACGATGGAGCTCCCGCCCGTCAAGCCCATCCGCGGCGCCCGGTGCCTCGCCCTCCTCGGCGACTCGGTCACTACCGATCACATCTCGCCGGCGGGGGACATCGCCCTCGACAGCCCCGCGGGTCGGTACCTCCAGTCCCTGGGGGTGTCAAAGGCCGACTTCAACTCGTACGGGTCGCGGCGCGGCAACGACCGGGTCATGCTCCGCGGCACCTTCGCCAACATCCGCCTGAAGAACTTCCTCGTGCCCGGGACCGAAGGCGGAGTGACCGTGCACCTGCCCACGGGCGAGACCCTGTCGATCTTCGACGCGGCCGAGCGCTACAAGGCCGAGGGCACCCCCCTGGTCGTGATCGCGGGCAAGGAGTACGGGACGGGCAGCTCCCGCGACTGGGCCGCCAAGGGCACCCTCCTGATGGGGGTTCGGGCCGTGATCGCCGAGACCTTCGAGCGAATCCACCGGGCCAACCTGGTGGGGATGGGGGTTCTTCCCCTGGTGTTCGAGCCCGGGGAGAACGCCGAGTCCCTCGGGATCACCGGCCGCGAGACCTTCCACATCGAGGGGCTCGACGACACCATCGAGGCCCGGGCCCGGCTCCTCGTGCGGGCGGTGCGGGAGGACGGGACCGAGCTGCGGTTCCACGCCATCGCGCGGCTCGATACCCCGGTGGACGTGCTGTATTACAAAAACGGCGGCATCCTGCAGACCGTCCTGCGCAGCCTCGTCAAGGCATAGGTCCGGCGGCCCGGCGGCCCTCACCCCTTCGATTCTCACGGTACGAGGGCACCCTCTCCCGTCACGGGGAGAGGGTCGATGGGTGACTGCGAACAATATTGGGTGATGACTGCCGGATCTGCTGGTATGGAAACGAATTTACGTAGCGCAGTGCTAGGATCCCCGGCACCAGCGCGGGACCAGGGCCATCGCCACCCCGTTGAACCGATGCCCGGGACGCACCCGCTCCAGCGTGGTCCGGGCCTCGGCCTCGCCCCCGCAACGCACGAGCACACACGCCGCCGCTCCGACAGCGATGGGTCGTTCGGTCCGAAGGCCCGCCTCGGCCGCCTGTCGCGAGGCCGGGGCGCAGTCTCCCACCAGCATCGCCGCCGCCACCATCCGCGGGTCGCGGCACTCCGCCCGAACCACCTCCCGCCCCACCCCCACGCATCGCCCCGTCCGCAGGGGTCCGTCGTCCGCTCCAGCCACCACAGCCCGGGCGGCCTCGATCGCTGTGGGTGCCGCGCGCCCGGCCTGGGCGGCCCGCAGGGCCTCGACCCGCACCTCGCTCCGGGTCCCCGGGTCGCGCCAGTCGCGGGGGAGCTCCACGGTGGCCCGCACGAGCCGGAGGAGCCCCGGGTCGTCCTGGCGGCGTCCGAGGTAGGCCGCGAGGGCCCCGTAGGTCCACGGACCACAATGCTCGCGGGTGTCGGCCGCGGCGCAGCGCCCGAGGGCCGCGGTCATCGCCGCGTCGGTGTCGGGATCGAGGGCCACGGCCTGCCCGAGCATTCGTCCCCACACGGCGTCGGCGATCTCGGGGCGCCCGGGAGAGCCCTCCGCGAGGGCCCGACGGAGGGTCGACACGAGCAGGGGTTCGCCCTCCCGGAGGCGCGCGAGGAGCCGGGCGTCGGCCTGCGGGGCAAACCCCGCCACGGAGGACCACAGGCTGCGGGCGAGGGCCGCGTCGACGGCCAGCCCCGTCACCGCGGCGATGGTGTACGCCGTCTGGGCATCGGCGGTGGCCGGGTGCATCCCCGACGGGAGGGTGAAGCCCCGCAGGAGGGGACGGTGCACGGGGGCGTCGGGGGCGAGGGCCGCCAGCGGCCGGTCGAGGCTGTCACGGAGCCACGCCTCGGCCCCAGGGAGCCTCCCGAGGGCGGTCGGGCCGTCGGGGGCGTCCGTCTGGTCATCGCCGAGGTAGAGGGCCTCGGACGAGGCGTACAGGGCCGTCCAGCGGGGGGAGGGCGGCGGGCACGGGAGGGTCCAGGTGGGGGGAGGGCGCAGGCGCAGGGCGGCCTGGGCCACGAGGTGGGTGACGGACTCCACCCGCAGCCCCAGGACGTGCCCGGCCACCGCGGGGTCGGACAGGGGGGTCTCGGCCACGCAGCGGTAGACGACCCCGAGGGGGCCCGTGGTGGAGCCCGAGGCCCCGTCGGCCCGGACCTCGAGGGTCCAGCGGGTGCGGGGCGGGGCAGACCCCTGGGCCGGGAGGCGCTCGCCCTGTCCCGTGGCCTCGAGGCGCACGGACCACGGTCCGAGGCGCACGAGGCCGAGGTCGTGGGCGAGGGGCCGGGGGGGCCCGGTGGGTGTGGGCGGGGCGGGGTTGCAGCCCAGGGCGAGGAGGGTCGCCGTCAGGGGGACGGACGCCGGGCGGTGACGACCACGAGGCGGCCCGTAGGGTCGCTCGGTCCCAGGGGAAGAGCCATGGGGACGAGGCCCGCGGCGCGCAGGAGGGGTGCTGGAGAGGGCCATCGGAAGGTCGCGTAGTACATCACGAAGGGCGGGTCGACGAGGGCGTTGCGGGCCCGCATCGCGGCGTCGAAGGCGGCCTCTCGGACCCAGGCCCCCGTCCCCCACCGGGGCGCGGTGGCGGTGACCAATACAAACCGCCCCCCGGGGCGCAGGGCCCGGGCCACCCCGTCGAGGACCCGCGGGAGCTCGGCGGGCAGGAAGTGTCCGAAGGCCCCGGCCGACACCACGAGGTCGAAGGCCCTGGTGAAGGGCAGGGCTCGGGCGTCGCCGCGCAGGAGCTCGACGGGCCGCTGGCCGCGCAGCCGCTGCCGGGCGACGTCGAGCATGTGCTGCGACAGGTCGAGGCCCACGAGGCGCCCGGGGACGTGGGGGAGCAGGGGGCCGAGGAGGGCCCCCGTCCCGCAGCAGAGGTCGAGGGCGTCGGTGACGGGCCCGGAGGCCACGGCGGCGGCCACGAGGGCCTCGCTGAGGGTCGGTGGCGTGCGGAACGGGGTCTGGTCAAACTTCGGGGCCAGGAGCTCGTAGCCCCCCTCGACGTCGCGCAGGCACTGCCGGGCGAGCTCGAATAGGGTGGGGCCGTCGGCCGAGGAGGTGGACATCGGGGCCTATTTCACCCGCACGACGGCGAGGGCCACCCCGAGTCCGAGGGAGCGGCAGGGCACGAGGGCCGCTTCGCAGAGCTCGGCCGCGGGGGCCTCGGGGCGGCGGGCGAGGAGGGTGGCGATGGCCCCGATCGACCGGATGGCGAAGGCGTCGCGGCTCCCGAGGACGTAGAGGTCGCCCTTGAGGAGGGCCTCACTGGAGACGAGCATCCCGCCGCGGGAGATGCCCGGCGCCCGTTGGGGGCTGTTGAGGAGGCGGCGGGGCTCGCCCTGGCGGGCCCGGTAGATCCGCATCCCGGAGGAGATGGTCATGTGGGCGTGGTCGGCGAGGGCCACGAAGCCCACGAGTTGGGCGTCGAGCCCGAGGTGCGGCTCGACCAGGGCCCCCTGCAATCGAGCGAGCCCCTGGGCCCCTGCCCCTGCCGCCCGCTGAAGGGCCACGGTGCCGCCCCGCCCGTCTCCGACGCTCTGCAGGAAGGCCTGCTCGACCGCGTCGACGATGGGCGACCACAGGCGCGGGGGGCCGACGGGGGACACCACACACAGGGCGTTGCCCGTGGGCCCGGCCCGGGCCTGATCGCGCAGGAGCTGGGCCGTACGAACGCGGGCCTTGGCCGACCCGAGGGCGATCTCCAGGGGCATCGAGGTTATACCCGCTCCACCGAGACCACGCCCTTGACCTTCTGCAGGGCCCGGATGAGGCTCTTGAGGGTCGACAGGTCGGAGGTGGTGAAGTTGAAGAGGTTGGTGGCCCGGTCGGCCTCGGCGGCCCGGCACACGGCCTCCTCGATGTTGACCCCCGAGCGCTGGAAGGTGCTGCTGACCTCGGCGAGGATGCCCGGTCGGTTGGCGGTGATGACCCGCAGGCAGACCGGGCGGTTGATCTTCGCCCCGGAGTCCCACGACACGGTCACCTTGCGCTCGGGGTCGACCTCCATGCCCCGCTCGCAGCTGCGGCGGTGCACGCTCACCCCGCGGCCGCGCGAGATGAAGCCCACGATCTCGTCGCCGGGCAGCGGCGAGCAGCAGCGGGCGTAGCGCACGAGGATGTCGTTTTCCCCGGAGACCAGGATGCCCGCGGCGTCGCGGCGGGTGACCTTGCGGATGACCTTCTCGACCGTGCCCTCCCGCAGCTCGCTCGGGAGCCGATCTTCGGGGGGGGCGAGGAGCTGCACTACGGCGCTCGGGTCGGTCTTGCCGTAGCCGATCTGGACGAGGAGCTCCTCGACGGAGTTGGCCTTGAGCTGGCCGACGATCTTGACGATCGCCTGATTCTTGATGGCCTTGGAGTAGCTGAGCCCGGCCGCGTGCATGGCCCGCTCGAGGAGCTCGCGCCCGAGGCGCAGGGAGCGCTCGCGCTGCTCGGCCCGGAGGTACGCCCGGATCTTGCTGCGGGCCCGGGAGGTGACGGCGTAGTCGAGCCAGTCCTTGGTGGGGTGTTTGTTGGGGGCGGTGATGACCTCGACCACGTCGCCCGAGCGCAGGTGGGAGCGCAGGGGGACGATGGCCCCGTTGACCCGGGCCCCGGCGCAGTGGGTGCCCACGTCGGAGTGGATGGCGAAGGCGAAATCGATGGGAGAGGCCTTGCGGGGGAAGACCTTGAGCTCGCCCTTCGGGGTGAAGACGTAGACCTCGTCCTGGAAGAGCTCGACCTTGACGCTCTCCAGAAACTCCTGGGGGTCGCGCAGCTCCTTCTGCCAGTCCATGAGCTGCCGCAGCCAGTGGAAGCGCTGGGCGTCTTTGTACTCGATGGGGGCTCCCGACTCAGCCCCGCGGCCCTGCTCCTTGTATTTCCAGTGGGCCGCGATGCCAAACTCGGCCACGGCGTGCATGGCGTGGGTGCGAATCTGGACCTCCATCTGCTCGCGCTCGGCCCCGATGACGGTGGTGTGCAGGGACTGGTAGCCGTTGGGTTTGGGCAGGGCGATGTAGTCCTTGAAGCGCCCCGGGATGGGGGTGAACATCCCGTGCACGACCCCGAGGGCGGCGTAGCACTCGGCCACGCTCTCGACGTTGGCCCGGAAGGCGATGAGGTCGTAGACCTGCTCAAACTCGCACTCCTGGGCCTGCATCTTGCGCCAGGTCGAGTAGCAGTGCTTGACCCGGCCGTCGACCTTGACGGCGAACCCGGCCTCGGACAGGCGGGCTCCGAGGAGGGAGCTCGTGCGTTTGATGTAGCCCTCGCGCTCCTTGATGAGGGCCTCGGTCTTGTCGTGGACGAGCTTGAAGGCCTCGGGCTCCATGTGCTTGAAGGCGAGGTCTTCGAGCTCGGACTTCATCCAGCCGATGCCCAGGCGGTTGCACAGGGGGGCGTAGATTTCGACCGTCTCGCGGGCGATGCGCTCCTGGGCGTCGGGCTTCATGTGCTCGAGGGTGCGCATGTTGTCGAGGCGGTCGGCGAGCTTGACGAGGAGGACCCGGATGTCCTTCGCCATGTGCAGGAGCATCTTGCGGAAGTTCTCCGCCTGGCGGTCTTCCTTCGAGCTGAAGTTGAACTTGGACAGCTTCGTGGCCCCGTCGACGAGGAAGGCCACGTCGGGGCCAAACTCCTCGGCCACGTCCTCGAGGGTGGCCTTGGTGTCCTCGACGGTGTCGTGCAGGAGGGCGGCCAGGATGGACGCGGTGTCGAGCCGCAGCTCGGTGATGATGTGGGCGACGGCCGTGGGGTGGGTGAAGTACGCCTCGCCCGACTTGCGGGTCTGGCCCGTGTGGTGGTGGTCGCCAAACTCGTACGCGCGGCGGATCAAGGCCGTGTCGGCCTCGGGGTGGTACGCGGTCACCCGCGCCAGGAGTGAGTCAAGGCCCTTCGCCTGCATCTGCATAGGGGTTCTCTAGGGATATGCCTGCGGGCCTCGCCCCGCAACGTAGACCGTGTAGTGTCTCTGGGTCGCGTTGCATCCTTGGGGACGATGGGAGTAAAGCCCTGAGACGTATGGCCACCGCCTTCGATTCGTTGCGCGCGCGCTTCACCGCCCTTCCCCCCCAGGTTCGTCGGCTCCTTTCGGCCGCGGTGGTGGTGGCGGCCGTGGTGGTGGTGGGCGGGGCCCTGCAGGCCGAGGCCCCGCGAGAGGTCGACCTGCGCGTGCGGATGGGCGACTGGGGAGGCGGGCCGGTCGAGGTCGTGCGGGTGAGTTTCGTGCGCGGGGGCGAAGTGTTGCGGGTGGTCGAGCTGCGTCCTTCGGGCGGATCGGGCGGGGCCCCGAGCACCGTACACGGGCGGGTGTCGTTGCCCGAGGGGCCCGTGGAGGCCGAGGTCGAGGTGGTGGGCGGGGGGCAGGTGACGGCGGTTCGGCGCGGGGCGGTGGTGCGTCCGGGGGAGGCCCTGGAAATTCTGGCGGCGCCGCGGCGGTGACGAATGGCCTCAGGGCCCTTGCGTCGACCGGGACCATGAGGGTAGGAGCGCCGGGTGATCGTCCAGTCCTCGTTGGCATCCAGGGTGTTGGTGGTTCGGGTCGGTCGGGGCGAGGCTCTGCAGGAGTCCCTCGTGGCCCTGATGAAGGAGCACGGAGGTCGGGCCGCCACGGTCCTGTCGGCCCACGGGGCCCTGGAGAGCGTGACGTTTGACAGCTACGACCCGCGGGGGCGGAGCTTCGGCGGCGTGTGCACCCTCGGGGGGGCCATCGAGCTCCTGTCCCTCAGCGGGCACCTGATGCTCCAGGGGGCCAGCGAGGTCGACAGCTTCGTGCACGTCACCGTGGCCCGCGACACGGGCAACGGGGTCGAGGTCGTCGGCGGGCGGCTGATCGAGGCCCCGGTCCTGGCCGTGGAGCTCAGCCTGATGATCCACGACGACCTGGCCCTGGAGCGGGTCACCGACGCGGCCACGGGCATCCCGGCGTTTCGTGCGGCGGGGGGCCGACCCGCGGCGCGGGAGAGCGCCCGGGAGAGCGCCCGGGAGAGCGCCCGGGAGAATGCGCGCGAGAGCGCCCGGGCCCCGGCCACGGTGGTGAGCTCGGTCAAGCCGGTGGTGGTGCAGGCTGCGGCGCGGTCGCTCCCGACCGAGGCGGCCAAGGCCATGGAGGTGATCCCCGTGCGCCGGGAGGCCCCGGGCGGGGCCGACGACGAGCCCGAGGCCCCCGAGGTCAACGAGGGCGACTGGCTCCTCCACCCGACCTTCGAGGTCTGCGAGGTGGTGCGGGAGACCGAGCCGGGGACCCTGGACATCCGGGTTCAGAAGACGGGCTCGGTGCGGCGCATTCGGATGGAGGTCTTCGAGATCACGCCGGGCGATGCCCGCGACGGCCATTCGGTGTGGCACCTCAAGCCCCGCAAGGGCTGAGACTCGCGCCTCTGGCCGAGCTGGGATATCCTCGCGGCCACCATGACTTATCGACACCTGGGCCCTGTGCTGTTGTTGACCCTCCTCGGGGCCTGCGGGTCGTCGGGGGTGAGTTCGGGCGGAGACGCGGGCGCGGACGTGGCCACGGCGGTCGACCAGGGTGTGGTCGTCGACACGGGCTCGTCCGTAGACACGGGCTCGCCCGGGGCGGACGTCCCCGCGGCGGTGGATGTCCCCGCGGGGGACGATGTCCCTGCGGCGGTCGATGCGGGCGGGGCCGATGTCCCTGCGGCGGTCGATGCAGGCGGGACCGATGCGGGCTCCACGGCCGCCGACGCCGGTTCGCTCTTCGAAGACGGCGGAACCCTCGGCGAGCCCCAGTGGGCAACCCTGGAGGTGCGCACGAGCACGTCGTGTCCGCCCCTCGCGGCCTGCGGCGGGCCCGAGGCGGGGACCTGGGACGTCGGGGGCGGGTGTTTCGACCTGCCGGTTCCCGCGGCCCTGATGCAGTGTCCGGGGGCTTCGGTGACCGGGGCCACGGGCAGAGCCCGGGGGCGGGTGACCTTCGCGGGGAGCATCGCCCGTCGGGCCGCGGAGTGGGAGGTCGAGGCCACGCTGGTGGTCCCGGCGGTGTGTGCGATGTTCATCGGGGGGTGCCCCGGGGTCGAGGCCGCGGCCCGGGGGGTCAACCCCGACACCACCTGCACGACCGAGCCGGTCACCGGGACGTGCCGGTGCCTCACCCGGCAGCGGGGCCAGATCCGCGACGGCGACCGGTATACCACCACGGCCACGCAGATCGTGTCGGTCACCGGCAACAAGCGCTGGGACTACTGCGTCATGGGCAACTCCCTGCGCTACCGCGACGCCTCGGGGTCGGGTCCCCGCGAGCCGGGCACGATCGAGCTGCGCCGGCGGTAGGCCCGTCTCAAGTCGGAGTACACTCGGCCGATGTGGCGGCGCGCGGCGTGGGTCGGGGTGGTCGGGAGTCTCTTCGTGGGGTGCCTCGGAGCTCCCTCCGGAGACGACGGCGACGAGCCCACACAGATCGTGTCGCAGCCGGTTCGGTGCCCGCCTCGCATTGATCGGTACCCCGTGGCGGGCGCCCACAACGGCGGCTACGACCGGAGCTGGAGCACCTTCACGTGCCACCCCCACCCCGGACACGCCCCGGACAACAGCGACTACGGCGGCGACCACCACGGCAACGACCTCTTCGCCCCCCGCGGAACCCCCGTCGTGGCCCCCCGTGACGGCGTGGTGACCCGCTCGGGGGTGGCCTCGTCCACGTCGGGCAACCGGGTCACCATCGAGGACGAGTGCGGCTGGAGCTACTACCTCGGCCACCTCCACACCATCGCCGTCGGCGTGGGGACCCGCGTCCGGGCCGGTCAAGTCATCGGAACCCTCGGCAACACCGGGGCCACCAACACCGCCCCGCACATCCATTTCAACGTCCACCGCGACGGCAACTACAACAACGACACCGACCCCTTCCCGCTGCTTCAGGCCGCCGACGCCACGGCCTGCGGGATGCGCTGCACGCCCCGCTGCGAGGGCTCCGTGGTGGTCGACGCCCACTGCGGCCGCGGGGACTGTGGGGTCTTCGGTTCGCGTTGCGTCAACGACACCCTCGGGGTCCGGTGTGCGTTCTTTGCGTGTCCGAGCCAGGGCCAGGTCGACGTGTGCCTCGACGCCTCGCGGATCGCCCGGTGCAACAACGGCCAGGTGAGCCCGCCGGGTGATTGTTCTGCGTACGGGGCCCGGTGCGTCCGCGATTCGCTCGGGGCCCGGTGTGTGTTTGTGTTCTGTCCCGAGCGGGGCGAGGCCGACGTGTGCTGGCAGCAGAGCCGCATCGGGCACTGCCGCAACGGGGCCCTCACCGAGCAGGGGGACTGCGCCGTGTACGGGGCCTTCTGCTCGACCGCGGTGGGCGGCCAGGCCCGGTGTATGTCGGTCTTCTGCGTGGCGGGGCCCACGGAGACCCCGCGGGCCCACGACGTGTGCCTGCCCGATGGACGCCTCGGGTCGTGCAGCAACGTCGGGGGGATCGGCAACGTGCGGGCCTGCCCGGCCGGGACCCGCTGCACGAACGACCCGGCCGGCAACGGGCGCTGCGTGGCTCCGACCCCGCCCGATGCGGGGGTCGTGCGGCCGGACGCGGGCGGGGCGGTGGATGCGGGCGGGGCTGCCGACGCGGGTGGGGCGGTGGACGCGGGCGATCCCACGGACGGGGGGCAGGGCGACGAGGATGTGCCCCCGGGGATGCAGGTGCCCGAGGATGTGGTCAGCATCCCGGAGGATGTTCCGCTGGTGCGGGTGGATGCGGTCGCGGTGCTGCCGGAGGTGCCCGGGGCGGTGCTGGAGGGCGACTGCGGGTGCAGGGTCGGGGCACGCGGGGCCGGCGGGACTCGGGGCGGGGGCGCGGTGGGTGTGCTCGCGGCCCTGGGGCTGCTGGGGGCGCGGAGGCGGAGGCGGGGGCGGGGAGTCCTTCCGTGCGTGCAGCCGGGCTCGCCGCTCAGGGCCCGGAGCCTTCGAGAGCCCACACGCGGACCCAGGGGCGCCCGGTGACCAGGTGGCGTCCGTCGGGCGCGAAGGTCATCGGGTAGGAGGTCTCGGGCAGCACGGCGAGCAGCGCGAGGGTCTCGGCGTCGCGTAGCTCGATGCGGGTGGCATAGGCCGCGGCGATGCGCGTCCCCGTCGGGTCGACGGCGAGCTTCCAGACGAAGCCCTCCGTCGGGACGGTCACGATCGCGGTGTCGCGCGCGAGGTCCCAGCGCTGCAACCTCGTGCCGTCCTCGGACGGGAGCACGGCCCAGCGCCCCGCAGGGTCCAGGGCGATGCATTGGTAGGCGTGCCTCGACGACGAGCCCGTCCAGGGCCCGTCGCCGACGCGCCAACGGAGGACGTGGTCGCTGCCGACGGTGGCCAACACCGCGCCGTCGCGTGAGCGTTGCGGCGCCAGGGATGACCTCCCGGGCGCGACGGGGAGCGTACGACTGCGCCCCGAAGGCAGCGACACCTCGGTCACTCCGAGGGTGTAGTCGGCGTGATAGACGGCCGCGTCGTCGGGGGCGAAGGCGAAGTCGTCGGAGTACGGCCCCGCGGGGATCCTCGCCACCACGCGGTGTTGCTGCAGGTCGTGTAGGCTCCAACCCTTGCGTGCGTCGCCCGGGGTCGCGGCGTAGCGGCCGGTGGACGACAGGGCCCGTGCGGCGAGCGGGCGCTCGTCGAAGCGCGCGTTCGAACGCCAGTCCCAACGCTCGAGGGTGCCTTCGATCGTGCTGGTCTGCAGCGTCTCTCCGCCGTCGGCGAAGCCCACGGCGACCCCCGCGCCGGTGCGGAGGGCCCGGCCCTCGACCTCCGCGGCGAGGTCGTAGACCCGGGCGCTGCCGTGGCAGATCAGCACGGCCACACGCGCGTCGTCGGTCACCGCGAAGGGGCCGAAGCGAGGGAGCGCGTGGGTCCGGCGCTGACCGGTGCGGGCGTCCAGGAGCAACGGATCGCGTTGCTTCAGGCTGACGAGCACGCGGTCGTCGCCGACCCAGGCGATGCCGTTGATGCTCACGGGAAGGCGTTTGCGCAGGGCCCCATTGCTCCATCGGCGTTTGCCCGAGGAGGCGTCCCAGGCCCGCACGCCGGCGTCGTCGATGGCGAGGAGCACCGTCGCGCCGTCGGCGGAGAAGCGCGCGGCGCCCTGTTGCAAGGTGCCGGACACGCACGGCGCGTCGAGGGTCGCGAGCACGGCTCCGTCGTCTGCGGACAGGACATGCGAGCGCTCGTGGGTCGTGGCGAAAAGCCGTCGTCCGTCGGGCGAGGTCGCCAGGGCGAGGTGCACCGGCGGGCGTCCGTCCTTCTGGGGGAGTTCGCGCGTCCAGCGGAGGGCCCCGGTGTGGGCGTCGTAGGCCCGGAGCACGTCGCCGTAGCCGCCGACGAGGAGGGTGCGTTCGTCGGCGAAGTTGACGGCCCGGGGCGACGGGCTCGCGAGCTCGGCGGACCATCGCAGCGTGCCATCGCGCGCGCTCCAGAGGCACAGGCGACCGCCCTGGTGCATCGCGACGGCGTCGCCGCCGGGCGCTACCGCGAGCGAGCGCGCGACAAAGCTGGGGGACTGCCACCACGAGCGGTCTTCCGGGGCGCCGAGGAGCAGACCGCGGGGCGCTCCGTCGGGGAGGTCGTACAGGTGCACGCGGCCCAGGTGCGAGCTCGCGGCCAGGAGGGTTCCGGCGCGGTCGAGGGCGAGCTGGACGACGCCGTCGACGGGGTTGCAGGCGAGGGTTCCGAGGGTGAACACAGGTCGGGGCGCAGAGGTCGTGTCCATCGGCGTGGTGGGCACACAGGTAGCGCACGACGTCAACCCCAAGGCTCCGGCGGGGATCAGGGCGCGCCCGGCGTCGTGGCGTCTGGGACGCGTCGCGTGCTGGAGGGGCAGTGGCGGGCCCGGGCGGCGGGCGGGCCGAACGCGACGGCGGCTACGCCGAGCATGTGACCGTGGCGGCGTCTGCGGTGGCGCTCCTGCCCCCGGCGACCGACCCCGTGGCCTTCGCGGCCGTGGGGCTGGCCGGCGTGACGGCCTACGAAGGCCTCCAGAGGCTCGGGGCCCTGGCAGGAAAGCCCCTGGCAGTCACCGGGCCGACGGGGGATGTGGGCTCCGTCGCGGTGCTGCTGGGGCGCGCAGCGGGCGCGGACGTGGTGACCCTCGACCGCGATTCACCGCCCCCGCGACCTGGGAGCTTGGACGCCGTGCTGGACGTCGTCGCGGGCCCGCGTTTCCCAGACCTGATCCGCGCCCTTCGCCACGGCGGGCGCTACTGCCTGGTCGGCGCGGTGGGGGGTGGCGAGGTGCACTTCGACGCCTGGAGCCTCCTGAACGCGCTCACGCTCACGGGCTCCTCGACCGAGGACCTGGACGGCGAGGGCCTGGGAGCCCGCGGGCGAGGGACTCCGCCCGTCGATCGGGTCGATGGGAGGTGCATCGACCTCCCCCGCGGGAGGGGGTATCGTCCAGGCATGCCCTCGGCCTCGGAACCTCGCCACAAACCGCCAGCTACGGCTCCCCAACTCGGGGTCGCCACGGTCGGGACCGCGATCGTCCCGGTGAGGGCCGGGGTCCTGGTGGGCGTTGCGGGCCCCCCGGACAACCTACGGCCCCCGAAGGGCGACATCCCCGGAGAGGAGACCCCTCCCGGCGCGCCCGACTCGGACAACATCAAGATCGAGATCGACGGCCCCGGCGTCTCGCCCGCAACCGTCGACGCCCCC
>CAYUSB010000004.1:115898-246396 GCA_964447205.1 uncultured Myxococcaceae bacterium | reverse complement strand
GGGGCGGCGGCTCGGGCTGCGGGGCCGACGGCTCGGCGGGCGGCACCGGCGGAGACACGGGCATCGCGGCGGGCGGAGGCGGGGGTTCGACCTGCAACCCCGCGGACATGGCCCGCGGGGGCAACGGCGGCAACGCAGGGTCGGCCGGGAGCACGGCCACCTCGTCGAGCACCCCGGCCCCGCCCTACCTCGCAGGGGCGGCGGGCATGGGGGCCACCAGCGGCCAGGGCGGCGGCGGCACCACGGGCACCTTCTACGGCGGCGGCGGCGGAGGTGGCGGCGGCCTCATCGGCGACAGCAGCTTCGGCGTGATCCTGCTGGGCAACGGCGGGGCAGGCGGCGGCGGCAGCGCCTTCACGGTCCCGGGCGGGGCAGGCGGAGCGGGGGGCGGCGTGGTCTCGCTCACGTCCCCCAGCATCGAGGTCGCAGCTACGGCCCGCGTCTCGGCCAATGGGGCCTCGGGCGAGGTCATCACCGCGCGCAACCGCGGTGGATGCGGCGGCGCGGGAGCAGGCGGATCGGTGCGTCTGCGGGCCACCACGTTGTCGCTCCTGGGCACCGTGGCCACCGTCGGTGCGGGGCCTGTTCGCTCGGGCGGATCGGGCGGCGGCGGCGGCGGGGTCGGGCGGGTGCGGGTCGAGTTTGAGACCCTCAACGGTCTGGCCCGCGGCACGGCAGGGGCCACCACGGCCCTCAACGCCCAGATCAACCCCGACCCGGGCTCCACGGGCTCCGGGATCTGACCCTCGGCACGTCGGCCAAGGGTCTTCCCAGATCCCTGCCCCTTCGTGCACCCTCAGCGCCCCACCGTGGCCCCCTTCGGGCCAATCCCCCCCGGGGCACTCCATGCGCGAACGAATCCTACAAGGCCGGCTGCGTCCCGGGGCGTACCACGACTCGGGCACCCTCATGCGGCTCGCCCGCGCCCTCGAGGCCTGGCCCGGCATCCGTCGGGCCGCGGCCGTCATGTGCACCCCCCGCAACCTCGAGACCCTCGCACGCATGGGGCTCGCCCCCCCCGTCTGGACAGCCCCCCCAAAACCCGATGACCTCTTCGTCGTCGTCGACGCCCTGTCCGCCGAAGAGGCCACCGAGGCCCTCGAACAGATCGACACATTGTTTGCCGATCTCCACGCGACCGACCCCTCCCGCCTCACGCAGCCCACTCCCCCTCGCACCCTCGGCGAGGCCCTCGCCCGGCTCCCCGCCGCCCGCCTCGCCCTCGTGTCCGTACCCGGCGAACACGCCGCCCGCGAGGCCCGCACGGCCCTCGACGCGGGGCTCGACGTGATGCTCTTCAGCGACGGGGTCAGCCTCGACGACGAGGTCGCCCTCAAAGAACACGCCACCGCCTCAGGCCGCCTCGTCCTCGGACCCGGGTGCGGGGCGGCCTTGCTCGACGGGGTTCCCCTCGGGTTCGCCAACGCCGTACGACGCGGAACCATCGGCGTCCTCGGGGCCTCGGGCGCAGACCTCCAGGCCGTCTCCTGTCTCGTGCATCGCCATGGGGGGGGCATCTCCCACGGGCTCGCGGCCGGTTCCCGCGATCTCCGCCCCGAGGTGGGCGGGCGTACGACCCTCGGCGCCCTCGCGCGCCTCGCCGACGACCCTGCCACCCGCGTTCTCGTGCTCCTCGGGCGGCAGGCCGACCCCACCGTGGCCTCGCGGGTTCTCGACCGGGCCGTGGCCACCGGGCGCCCCGTGGTGGCGTGTTTCCTGGGCCCGCACGACCTCGCCGACCGGCCCGGGGTGACCTTCGCCTCCACCCTCGAAGAAGCAGCCCACCTCGCCGCAGCCCTCGCAGGCCACCCCCCCACCCTCGACCCCGAACCCGCCCCCACCCGACCCCTCCCTGCCTCCGGCGCGCCCCTGCTGCGGGCCCTCTTCCTCGACGCCACCCTCGCCACCGAGGCCCTCTCCCTCCTCTCGCCCACCCTCGCCCTCGGGTCCAACGTGTCCTTCCCGGGCGCCGCCGACACCCTGAGCCTGCGCTACCCGGGACACTCTGTGCTCAGCCTGGGCGAGGAGGACTTCACTCGCGGTCGCCCGCATCCCATCCTCGACCCGTCCCTGCGCAACACCGCCCTCCGCATCGCAAGCGACGACCCGCGCGTGGCCGTGATCCTCTTCGACCTCGTGCTCGGATCCGCGGTCCCCCCCGACCCGGCCGGAGACCTCGTTCCCGTCTTGCGTTCGATGCGCGCCGCGGCCTCCCGCCGGGGCGCCTCCCTGGCCCTCGTGGCCTCGGCCACCGGCACCGACGACGACCCCCAGGCCCGCTCCCGTCAGGTCGTCACGCTCACGGCCGAAGGGGTCGAGATCTGCCCCAGCAGCGCCGCCGCCGTACGCCGGGCCGCCGCCCTGTTGTCCGCCGAGATCGCCCCGACCCGATGCCTCGATACGCCCGCGACCCCGCGCTCCGACGAGGCCCCCGAGCCCGCGGAGGTCTTCGGCATTCATCGCGGGGTCATCACCCTCGGCCTGGACGTCTTCGCCCAATCCCTCCGGGACCACGACCTGCCCGTCGTGGCCCTCAACTGGCGGCCCCCCACCGCCGCCTCGCCCTCCCTGCCCACCCCCGAAGCCTGAGCCCTCCGCCATGACCCCACGCATCCAGCTCGGCATCGAGACTCTCCTCCACGAACACCCCGCCCGCATCCGGGGCCGCCGCCTCGGGGCCCTCGTGCATCCCGCCAGCGTCGACGGCGCCCTCGTGCACACCCTCGACCGCCTGCACCACGCCGGGGCCCACGTCGACGCGGTCTTCGGACCCGAACACGGACTCGGAGGCGAGGCCCAGGACATGGAGTCCGTCCCCGGGCCCGACAGCTCGCGCCACGCCGGGCCCGTGACGCCACGACGGGTCCACTCCCTCTACGGCGACACCTTCGCCTCGCTCTCACCCCAGCCCGCCTGGCTGGAGGGCCTCGACGCCGTGGTCATCGACCTGCAAGACGTGGGGGCCCGGTACTACACCTTCGTCTGGACAGCCCTCTTGATGGCCCGGGCCTGCGCCGCCGCGGGGGTCGAGGTCATCGTCTGCGACCGCCCCAATCCCCTGGGCGGCGAGGCCGTCCATGGGCCCCCCCAGCTCCCCGAACAGTGTTCGTTTGTGGGGCTCAAACCCGTCCCGGTGCAACACGGGCTCACCCTGGGGGAGATCGTCGCGTGGGCCGCCCGGGACGAGGGCCTCGACGGGCTGACCGTGGTCCCGATGCGCGGCTGGACCCGGGGGCAGCGTTGGGAAGACACGGGCCTTCACTGGGTGGCCCCGTCGCCCAACATGCCCACCGTCGACACGGCCCGGGTGTACCCCGGGGGATGCCTCCTCGAAGGCACCAACCTGTCCGAAGGGCGGGGGACCACACGGCCGTTCGAGTGGTTCGGGGCCGCGTGGCTCGACCACACGCAACGGGGGGCCCCGCGTTTCGCCGACCGCGATCTTTTCGCGCGCCACGGGGGCGAGGGCTTCGTCCTGCGACCCCTCTCGTACAAGCCCATGTTCCACAAGGACGCGGGGCTTCGTTGCGCGGGGGTCCAGGTGCACGTCACCGACCCGGCCCGTTTCGACGCGTTCGGGTGTTACCTCCTGCTGATCGCCACCGCGGCCGAGGCTCCCGCGTTTGTGTGGCGCCGCGAGCCCTACGAGTTTGTCGCCGACCGCCCGGCCATCGACCTCCTCACGGGCGACCCGGCCTTCCGGGCCCACATCGACGCCCACGGGGCCCGCGACCCCGAAGCCCTCCGCGGCATCGGAAAGGCCCGCCTCGCGGCCTGGAACGAGGGACTCCGCGACCGATGGCGCTACCCATGACCGCCCGCGGATTGACCTCTCTCGCGATGGCCCTGGGCCTCCTCCTGGGGTGCACCGGGTCGGGCTCCCGGGCCGTCGGGAGGGCCCACGGGCGCGACCCTGTCCCCTTCGTCGGGCGCGTGCCCACGCAGGCTGGGCGACATCGGGTGACCCTCACCGTCGACCGCCGCGAGCGCCAGACCGAGGTCGTCGTGCCCGCTGCCCGCCCGGGCCTGCGCCCTGTCGTGATCGCCCTGCGCGGAACCGGCTGCACGCCCCCCAACCTCCTCGACGAGGCCGCCCTCCTGCCCATGGCCCAACTCCACGGGGCCCTCCTCCTGGCTCCCCTCCCCGTCGAACAACCCCGCGGCGACTGGGACCACACCGACCCCACCTGCTTCTGGAACACCACCGACCTCGACCCCGACACCAACAACGACATCCTCCTCGTGCGGGCCCTTCTCTCCGTGGCCTACCGCGACCTCGGCGGAGACCCCACCCGGACGTACGTCCTGGGACACTCCAACGGGGCGTTCTTCACCGTGGCCCTGGCCTCGGTCCTGCGCGACCGCTTCGCGGCCATGGCCGCCAACGCCGGGGGCCTCGTCCCCTGCCCCACCACGGCCTCCTGCGCCTTCGTGGCCAACCGCGGAACCTGCGAGGACTTCGCCGCCCATCCCAACCGCTGCCGCTGCCCGGGCCCTGCCCGTCCCGTCCCCCTCACCCGCGGCCTGCCCCCCGCGTTCCTCTCCCACGGAACCGCCGACCCCACCGTCACGGTCCTCTACAGTTGTGCCCTCGCCGCGGGCCTTCGCCGCGTCGGGTCCACCGTCGAGCTCCAGCTCCGTCCGGGCGATGGGCACACCGTCGACAGCGATTTCGCCGACCGGGCCTGGGCCTTCTTCGCCCGGCACCGCCTGGAAACCCCATAGTTCGGGCTCCCGCTCGCCTCTGCCCGTCGGCGTAGCTATTCTCCCTGCCGTGGATGACTACCCCCGGTCGGCCCCCCCCTCCTTCGACGAGCTGCTCAAGCAGTACCGAGCCCAGTTGCCCCCCCGAGGCCCCCAGGGGCCCTGGTGGCGCCGCAACCCGGCCGACACCATCACGGTGCGGCACTTCGCCGGACCTGCCATCTACACCGAACAGCTCCAGCACATCCGGGTGGCCCACCTGACCGACCTCCACGTGGGCCGGGTGACCCCCCGGGCCGTACACGAGGCCGCCGTGGCCCTCACCAACGCCGAACAGCCCGACCTCGTGGTCATCACCGGCGACTTCGTCTGCCACAGCCAGCGTTACCTCGACGAGCTCGAGGCCATCATGCGCGGATTTCACGCCCCCGTGGTGGGCGTCCTCGGCAATCACGACCACTGGTCGGGCAGCGAGGCCGTACGCATCGCCCTGCGTCGCGGCGGGGTCGAGGTCCTCGACAACGCCCACACCGTCCTTACGCTGCGGCACCAGCGGATTCAGCTCCTGGGCCTCGACGACGCCTACACGGGCCACGCCGACCGCGACAAGGCCCTGCGCGGCCTGCGCCACGACCTGCCCGTCCTGGGCCTGTCCCACATCGCCGAGGAGGCCGATCGGCTGTGGCCCAAGGGGGTTCCGTTTGTACTGTCGGGGCACACCCACGCCGGGCAGATCACCGTGGCCCGGCTGCACGAGCTCGCCATCGGCCGGATGGCCGGCCATCAGTACGTCCACGGCCTCTATGGCAGCCGACGAAAGGACGTCAACCCCGGCGGGGCCGTCTACGTCGGGGCGGGCCTCGGGGCGGCCGTGATGCCCCTCCGCGTAGGCGACCGCGGCCGACGCGAGATCACCATCTTCGAGCTCGGCTACGAGCCCGGAACCCTGCGCGAACACCACGACGAGCAGCTCCCCCTGCCCGGCCGGGCCCCCACCCCCGAGCTCACGGCCCGACGCAAAGCCGCCGTCCTCAAGAAGCAGGCCCGACGCAACGGCGATCCCTGACCGGGCCGCGCGCATCAGGGCCCTCTACCCGCGAGGTTCCGGCTCGGCCCGGGCCTTGCCCCGAACCTTGCGGGCCACGGCCTCCATCTCCTGCCGCATCCATCCGAGGGCCGCGTCGCTCCCGCGCCGGGCGCTCCACTGCAGGAAGATCCCGAAGGTGGGCAAGGGCATCGGGGGCTCCAGCACGGTCAGTGGGAGGCTGCGGGCCATCATCCGGGCCACCCGCTCGGCCACGGTGAGCACCAGGTCGGTGCGGGCCACCACGTGGGGGGCCACCAGAAAGTGCGGCAGGGCCAGGGCCACCCGACGGCGCACCCCGAGGCTGGCCAGGGCGTCGTCGACCACGCCCCCGCGGCCGCCCCCCGGGGCGATGAGGGCGTGCTGGGCGGCCACGAAGCGCTCGACGGTCAGCCGACCCCGGGCGAGCCGGTGACCGCGCCGCACGAGGCACACAAACCGCTCGCGGAAGAGGGGGCTGTGCCCGAGGGACTCGAGGTCGTCGCCCGCCCGGAGCACCCCGAGGTGCAGGTCGATGTCGCCGCGGTGCAGGGCCGCCGCGAGGTCGGGCGGCGGGGTGACGCACCACACCTCGACCCCGGGGGCCCGCGTGGCGAGGGCCTCGAGCAGGGGCGGGAGCATCACCAGGGCGGCGTAGTCGACCGAGGCCACCCGGAAGCTCGTGCGGGCTGTCATGGGGTCAAACCGCGGCCCCACGCTGAGGGACTCGGACAGGGCCGTCAGGGCCGCCCGCAACGACAGGGCCATGGCCTCGGCCCGCGGGGTCGGAACCATCGCCCCGCGACCCCGCACGAGCAACGGGTCGTCGAGCAGGACCCGCAGCCGCGCGAGGGCGTGGCTCATCGCGGGCTGGGAGAGCCCCACGCGCCGGGCCGCCCGAGTGACGCTGCGCTCGGCCAGCAGGGCGTCGAGGGCCACCAGGAGGTTGAGGTCGATGCCCGCGAGATTCTTCGGCTGCATGACGAGATGCGCCCATCATGCATTGGACGGATGCCCGACGCAGCCACACCTTCGCGGGGTCGAGGCGGGGCGGCACCGCACGGCGAGCCCATCGCCCGACAGACCCTCAAGGAGCAGTGACCATGACCTACGTAGTGGCAGGTGTGACGGGCAACACGGGCGGAGCCGCCGCCGAGACCCTCCTCGCAGGCGGACAGAAGGTGCGGGTGATCGTACGCGACCCCGCGAAGGGCGACGGCTGGAAGGACCGGGGGGCCGAGGTGGCCGTGGCCGACCTGCGCGACGGACGGGCCCTCGCCGCGGCCCTGGTGGGGGCCCAGGGGGCGTACCTGCTCGTGCCGCCCAACAACACCGCGGAGGACTTCGCGGCCTACCAGCACGAGGTCATTGACACCCTCGTGGCGGCGACCCGGTCGACCCATGTGCCGCACGTGGTGCTCCTGTCGAGCATCGGGGCCCACCTGCCTTCGGGCACCGGTCCCATCGTGGCCCTGCACCGGGCCGAGGCCGAGCTCGGGGCCATCCCTGGCACCGCCCTCACCTCCATCCGGGCGGGCTACTTCATGGAGAACCTCGGCGGCAACTTCGGCATGCTGCCGCAGGGGCTCGTGGGCAGCTTCGTGCCCCAGGACCTCCCCATCGAGATGATCGCCAGCGCGGACGTGGGACGCACCGCCGCCGCGGCCCTGCGGGAGGGCCCCGCCCACGCGGGCATCCTCGAGCTCGGAGGCCCCGCCCGCACGATGCGCGACGTGGCCGCCGTGATGTCGACCGTGGTGGGTCGGCCCCTGACGGTGGCCGAGGCCCCGGTGTCGGTGATGGCCGCGACCCTCACGGGCTACGGCCTGTCGGCCTCCCTCGCGGGGCGCTACGCGGAGATGACCGAGGCCATGATCGCCGGGCGCGTGAGCTTCGAGGGCGGGCACCGCCGGGTCCTCGGCAGCACCTCCCTCGAAGAGTTTCTCCCGAGCTTCTTCGCGCGGATGTCGGCCGGGGGGCGCTGACCGCCGCCCGTCACCCCGCGTGACGCGCCTCGCCCGCTCCCTCCGCGCGCCGCGTCTCCTGCCCCGGCCTGGCCTCGCCCAGGTGCCGCGCAAACCACTGCCCTGCCTGGCGGGCCACCTCTTCCAGGGCCCCCGGCTCCTCGAAGAGGTGGGTCGCCCGGGGGATGATCTCCAGCGACACCGGCCCCTTCATGGCCGCCATGGCCTGACGGTTGTAGGCGATCACCGGGGCGTCGTCGCCGCCCACCAGGAGCAGGGTGGGGGCCGCGACCCGGGCCAGGGCAGGGCCCGCGAGGTCGGGCCGTCCTCCGCGAGAGACCACCGCGGCCACCACGTCCTTGCGCTCGGCGGCCGCCATCAGGGCCGCCCCCCCGCCTGTGCTCGCGCCGAAGTAGCCGACGGGCAGGGCCGCGGTCCGCGGGTCGCGCCCGAGCCAGTCGGTGACCGCCACGAGGCGGTCGGCCAGGAGGGAGATGTCGAAGCGCAGGTGGCGGGTGCGGGCGTCGAGGTGTTCTTCCTCGGGGGTGAGGAGGTCGAGGAGGAGGGTGGCGAACCCGGCCCCGCGGAGGTAGTTGGCCACGCGGCGATTGCGCGGCGAACGTCGGCTCGATCCGCTCCCGTGCGCGAAGAGGATCACCCCCCGGGGCCCGTCGGGCACCCCCAGGTCGCCGTCGAGGATCACGTCCCCCGCAGGGACCATCACCGCCACCGTCGGGATCGGCGGCGGGGTGGACACCCCCGTCTGTGCCCGCTCCCGCCGGGCCTGGGCCAGCAGGCTCACCACCTCCTCGTCGGTGGTCTGATCGAAGTCCTCGTACCACAGACCCACGGCCGAGAAGTGCTCGGGCACTTGGGCGCAGATCACCTCCTCGACCTCGGACTTCAGGGCCTCGGCGGTCTCCGGGGCGCACACCGGCACGGCCAGGATGATCTCCCGCGGCCCCATCCCTCGGAGGGCCTGAACGGCCGCCCGCATGGTGGCCCCCGTGGCCAGGCCGTCGTCGACCAGGATCACGGTCCGGCCCGCCACGTCCAGGGCAGGACGGTCGCCGCGATAGGCCTTCAGGCGGCGCTCCATCTCGGCCATCTCCTTGCGGGAGATGGCGTCGAGGTACCCCTTGGTGACCCCGATCATCCGAACGAGGTCGGCGTTGAGATAGACCGCTCCGCCCTGGGCGATGGCCCCGATGCCCAACTCGGGCTGCCCGGGGGCCCCGAGCTTTCGCGCGATGAGCACGTCGAGGGGCGCCCCAAGGGCCCGGGCCACCTCGTACGCGACCGGAACCCCGCCCCGCGGAAGCCCGAGCACGATGGGGGACCGGTCACGATACTTCTCAAGGCGTGGAGCGAGCTGACGACCCGCGTCAAACCGACCTGCGTACATGGTGTACCTCCCAACCCCCAGGAATATGAAAAATCCGTACCGACCGCGGGCATCCCACAATCCCAGGTGCGGAGCTTGTTCCGGTGAGGCCGCGGTCTACAGGTTGTGGCGTCCTGCCACGATGGATCTGTGTCCCGCGCGATCCCACGACACTCCGCAAGGCCTCGTCGGTGCGGGTCCGGGACGTGCAGTCCCGGACGTGCAGCCCGGGACGTGTGGCACGTTGTGCAGCCATGGTCCCACGCACGGAAGGGGGAACGACCCCAATGGCCAAGAAGATCTCCCTGGAGCGTTTCGCGGAGCTTTCCCTGGAGAGCACCGAGGGCGTGATTGAGCAGCTCCGACCGCTCGCACGGCTCCTCGCCACCGACCGTGACCTCGACCCCCTGATCGAGCGGGCGAGCCACGCCCACTACGTGCTCCTGGGCGAGGCCACCCACGGGACGTCGGAGTTTTACGCGTGGCGGTCGCGGATCACCAGGCGGTTGATTCAGGAGAGGGGGTTTGACCTCGTGGCGGTCGAGGGGGACTGGCCGGATTGTTCGCGGGTCAACCGGTACGTGCAGGGCCGGGACGGGGTCGGGGTGCGGGCCCGGGGGGTCTTGCACGCGTTTGACCGCTGGCCGACGTGGATGTGGGCCAACCGCGAGGTGGTGGAATTTGTCGAGTGGCTCCGGGCCCACAACGCCGCCCGTCCCGACGACGACCGGGTGGGGTTCTACGGTCTCGACGTGTACAGCCTGTGGGACTCGATGCACGCCGTGGTCGCGTACCTCGACGGGGTCGACCCCGGGGCGGCCCGACGGGCCCGCGAGGCGTACGCGTGTTTCGCGCCGTACGGCGAGGACGAGCAGCGGTACGCCCGGGCCACGGTGCACGCTTCGGCCTCGTGCGAGGACGCGGTGGCCGAAGCCCTGGCGGAGGTTCGTCGGAGCGCCCCCGCCTCCCAACGCGGCGACCCACACGCGGCATACTTCGAGGCCGAGCAGAACGCCCTCATCGCCCGCAACGCCGAGCGCTACTATCGCACCATGGTCCGAGGCGGTTCGGCCTCCTGGAACGTCCGAGACGCCCACATGGTCGAGACCCTCGACCGGCTGATGAACCATCACGGACCCGGGGCCCGGGCCGTGGTGTGGGAGCACAACACCCACGTCGGCGACGCCCGGTTTACCGACATGGCCGAGGCGGGGGAGTTCAACGTGGGGCAGCGGGTGCGCGAGCTCCACGGGGCCGACGGGGTCCTCCTGGTGGGGTTCTCGACCCACCGCGGGACGGTCATCGCGGGCGAAGCCTGGGGCGGGCCCATGCGGGAGATGCAGGTTCCGCCCGGCCGCCCGGGGAGCTACGAGGACGTGCTCCAGCGGGTGGGCGGCGGGGACAAGCTCCTGCTCGTGGCCGACGCCCCGCCGACTCCGGAGATCCTCGCCCCCCGCGGACACCGCGCGATCGGAGTGGTCTACCGCCCCGAGTACGAACGCTACGGAAACTATGTCCCCACGGTGCTCTCGCGCCGCTACGACATCGTGCTCTTCCTCGAGGAGACCCGGGCCCTGTCCCCCCTCCACGTCGTGCTCCGCGAGGACGGCGAGGCCCCCGAGACCTACCCCTGGGGCATGTGAAGGGCCCCACCACGGCCCCGGAGCGCTCCCGCAGGGCACTTGCAACGCCGCCGGGTTTGGCGGCATACGAGAGGGCATGAGGGTGCACACGAAGGACTCCCAGGCGACGATCCAACCCGCCACGGCCCTGGCCTATCTCCGAGAGGGCAACGAGCGCTTCCGGGCCAACCTCCGGGCCAATCGCGACCTGCTCCAGCAGGTCAACGCGACCCGAGAGGGGCAGTTTCCGTTTGCGACGGTGTTGAGCTGCATCGACAGCCGCACCTCTGCCGAGCTCATCTTCGACCAGGGCTTTGGCGACATCTTCTCCATCCGCATCGCGGGCAGCGTCATCAACCCCGACATCCTGGGCTGCATGGAGTTTGCGACCAAGGTCGCGGGGTCGCGGCTCCTGGTGGTCCTCGGCCACAGCAACTGCGGGGCGATCAAGGGCGCCTGCGACGGGGTCCAGTTGGGCAACCTGTCGACCCTCCTCAACAAGATCCAGCCGTCGGTCTATTTCGAGAAGAGCGTCGGCGAGGGCCGCACCTCGAAGAATGCCGAGTTTGTCGAGCGGGTGGCCCGCATCCAGGTGTACCGCTCGGTCGAGGCCATCATCGAGCAGAGCGTCGTGCTGCGCGAGATGATCGAGCGCGGCGAGTTGGGCCTCATCGGCGGCAACTACGCCCTGGAGACGGGGGCGGTGGACTTCTACGAGGACACGTACATGTGCGGCGAGGTCAAGCACTTCTACCTCGACCTCCCGAAATCGTAGGCCTCGGGCCCCATCGCCCCGAGCGACGCGATTGACAGCCGCCCCGCGATTGGAGTACCGGAGGCCCTCCTAGCGGGAGGGTCTGCGGATGCAATACGTACGACGGTTGTTGGGCGCCGCGGCGCTGTGTATGGCCCTGTTCGGCTGCGACAGCGGCTCGGACACCCCATCCCCCGCCGACGCGGGGACGCTCGACGTCGGGCTCGACGTCCCCTGCGCCACCGGCACCCTGCGGTGCGGGACGGCCTGCGTCGACACCCAGACCGACCCCGACCACTGCGGGGCCTGCGGGACCGTGTGCCCGCGCATCGAAGCCTGTGTGGCCGGGCGGTGTCAGCTCCAGTGCCCCGGCGGTCAGACCGCCTGCAACGGGCGCTGCGTCGACGTCCAGACCGACCGGGCCCACTGCGGGGCCTGCGGCACGACCTGCGCCGCGGGCGAGGTGTGCGCCAACGGACGCTGCGGCCTGGAGTGCGGCCCGATGCTCGCCACCTGCACGCGCGGGCCCGGCGACGCGGGCACCGACGGCGGGGCCGAGGGGCGGTACTGCGCCAACACCCGCACCGATCGTTTCAACTGCGGGGCCTGCGGCTCCCAATGCCTGAGCGGACAGGCGTGCGACGACGGCCAGTGCGTCATCACCTGCGTCCAGGGCACGACGGCCTGCGCCGGTCGTTGCGTCGACCTCACCGCCGACAACGCCCACTGCGGGGCCTGTGGCACCCGATGCCCCGAGGGCCAGCTCTGCGCGGCCGGGGCGTGCAGGGTCTCGTGCGGGGCGGGCACCTCCAACTGCGACGGGGTCTGCACCAACCTCCGGGCCGACAACAACCACTGCGGGGCGTGCGGCAACCGGTGCCCGAGCGGACAGCTCTGCTCGGGCGGGGCGTGCAGCGTGTCGTGCGGGGCGGGCACCACCAACTGTGGCGGGACCTGCCGCGACCTCAACACCGACAACAACCACTGCGGGACCTGTGGTTCGGCGTGTCCCGCCGGGCAGCTCTGCTCGGGGGGGATGTGCCGCGTGTCGTGCGGGGCGGGCACCACCAACTGCGCGGGGACCTGCCGCGACCTGCTCACCGACAACAACCACTGCGGCGGCTGCGACCGCGCCTGCCCGAGCGGCCAGGTCTGCTCGTCGGGTCAATGCCAGGTCTCGTGCGCGGGAGCCACCACCAACTGCTCGGGCACCTGCCGCGACCTGCAGACCGACAACGCCAACTGCGGGGCCTGCGGCCTGCGCTGCGCGGCGGGGCAGCTCTGCTCCAACGGGCTCTGCAATCTGTCGTGCGGCTCGGGCACGACCAACTGCTCGGGGGTGTGCCGCGACCTCGTCACGGACAACAACCACTGCGGCATGTGCGGGCGGGCCTGCGCCGCCGGCCAGGTGTGCTCGGGTTCGCAGTGCCAGGTCTCGTGCGGATCGGGCACCACCAACTGCGCGGGCACCTGCCGCGACCTGCAGACCGACAACGCCAACTGCGGGTCGTGTGGGACCGCCTGCCCGCCGGGCCAGAGCTGCTCCGGGGGCATGTGCCTCGTGAGCTGCGGCCCGGGCACGACCAACTGCTCCGGGGCCTGCCGCGACCTGCAGACCGACAACAACCACTGCGGGGCCTGCGGCCGCGTGTGCCCGAGCGGGCAGGTGTGCAACGGGGCGGCGTGCTCGGTGACGTGCGCAAGCGGGTTGACCATCTGCTCGGGCGCCTGCCGCGACCTGCAGACCGACCGCTCGCACTGCGGGATGTGCGGCCGCGTGTGCCCGAGCGGGCAAAACTGCAACAGCGGCACCTGCGAGCTGGCCTGCAACCCGGGCTTCACCAACTGCAGCGGCACCTGCCGCGACCTGCAGAGCAACAACGCGCACTGCGGCGGCTGCAACGTGGCGTGCCCCGCGGGGCAGGTGTGCCAAAACGGGAGCTGCGCGGTCACCTGCGCGAGCGGGCAGACCGTGTGCTCGGGGGTGTGCCGCGACCTGCGGAGCGACAACGCCCACTGCGGGATGTGCGGCCGGGCGTGTCCGGCGGGGCAGGTGTGCTCCAACAGCAGTTGTGCGGTGAGCTGCGGCGCGGGCCTCACGGTGTGCTCGGGCGCGTGCACCAACACCACGTTTGACCCCGCCCACTGCGGGGCCTGCGGGACGGTCTGCGGCCCCTACGCCAACGGCACCGCGAGCTGCGCGAACAGCGCGTGCCGGGTGACGTGCAACACCAACTTCGGCGACTGCGACGGCAACCTCTCCAACGGGTGCGAGAGCGATCTGCGCACGACGAGCGCCCACTGCGGACGCTGCGGCAACGCCTGCGGGACGGGCAGCGTGTGCACCAACGGGGTGTGCCCGAGCGCGGAGGCCTTTCCGGGGTCGACGCTCATCAACTCCAGCAACGCGGCGTTGATCAACGGGTGGATCGGCACACCCAGCCAGCGGTGGCGCTTGTGCTATCGACGCAGCCTGCACGGGGCGAGCTCGGCGACCTTCCACACGCGCTGCGACGGCATGGGCCCCTCGGTGGTCGTGCTGGTCAACAACACGGGCCGGGTCTACGGCGGCTACGCCGGCACGGGGTGGAACAGCAACAACGCCTACTACGGCAACACCAGCTCGTTTCTGTTCTCGTTGACCAACCAGTTTCGCCACGCGTCGCCCGGCCAGCACGGCAGCGGCAGCCCCTGGTGGAACTACGGCGCCTCCAGCTACGGCCCCACCTGGGGCGGCGGCCACGACCTGCACATCGACAGCTCGATCAACTCGGGCTACTGCAACCTGGGCCACAACTACCACTGCCGCGTGAGCACCTACGGCAACGACGCGTGCCGTACCGACCTCTGCGGGGTATACTCGGGCTGGACCATCACGGAGCTCGAGGCCTGGGTGCGCGAGTAGCGTCAGTCCACGTGCAGGGTCAGCCGCGGGGTGAGGCGCCCGCGGCTGTCGCGATCGACCCCGTGCCGCACCACGGTCAGCTCCTCGTTCGCCGTGGGCCGACTGTACCGCACCCACGCCCGCGGGAAGGTCGGGGCATCGCCGACCGTCGGCCAACGAGGGCCCCGCGCCGCCCATCACCGCGGCGGAAACCGACCGCTCGCCACCAGGAGGGTCAGCCGGGCCTCGCGGGCGTCGTCCTCGGCCATGAATGCCGCCGCCCGGGCGTCGCGGGCCCTGCGCTGGGCGTCGAGCACGTCGAGGTTGCCCGTGGCCCCCGCCCGGTACGCAGCCTCCGCGAGCCCGAGGGCCTCGTCGGCCAGGGTCGAGGCCTCCCGGGCCGCCTCCGCCCGCGTGTCGGCCTCCCGAATCCCCACCACCGCCGCCCGAACCTCCGACCGGGCCTGCCGGATCGCCCCGTCCAGCAGGGCCCGGGCCTCGTCGCGTGCGGCCCTTCTCTCCTGGGCCAGGCCCGACCGCAGGCCGCCGTCGAAGATGGGCCAGGACAGCACCACCTGGGCCTGCCAGCCCGTCAGGGGCTGCGTCAGCGACGGGGGGTTTTGATAGAAGGGCTGCAGCACCGCGCTCAGGGTCGGAACATACTCCGCCCACGACGCATCCACGGCCCGCTCGGCGTTGTGCACCCGGGTCGTAAGCACCCGCACGTCGCCCCGCCGCCCCGCCTCCTCCATCGCCGCCCCCACGGAGGGAACCGCCCCGATCACAATGTCGTCGACCGCATCACGCGGACCGTCCGCCCCGACGAGCACCCCGAGGGCCTCCTGCAGCCGCGCGAGGGCCGCCCGCTGGCCCGCGAGGGTCATCCGCAGGGTGGCCAGGTCCTGGGCCGCCCGCACCACGTCGAGGCGCCCGGAGAGCCCCCCCTCCCAGCGCTGCCGGGCGAAGTCGTGATGGGCCCGACCGTTGTCGAGGGCCCGCTCGGTGGTGGCCACCATCCGGTGCTGCGACGACACGGCCACCCACGCCCGAGCCGCCGCCACCCCGAGGCTACGTCGGGCGTCGAGGGCCGCCACACGCGACAGGGCCGCGTTGTCTTCGGCCCGATGCAACCCCGACCAGGCCCGGGCCGAGTAGATGGGGACGATGGCCTGGACGTTGGCCGAGAGCTGATTGGCCGCGAGGATGATGCGGTCTTGCAGGCGCCGGTCGTCGTCGAGGCGGGTGTAGATCGCGTTGGCGGTGACGGTCGGGAGCAGAGCCGCCCGGGCTTCGGTGATCAGGGCCACCGCACGGCGGGTCTGAGCCTCGGCGGCTTCGACGCTGGGATGCGACCGCATGGCCAGGGCCACGGCCTCGGCGAAGCTCACCCGAGGCGGTCCCTCCGCGGGAGCCTGCGACACCGCGGGCAACGCAGGAGCCCGCACCGCGGGGGGATCGGCCCAGACCCCGTCCGCCCACAAGGTCGCCCCAAGCACGACACCGAGCACCCTCGTTGCCCTGGGGTCAGCCATGCGGGGCCTCTTCGTCGGAGACCTCGGCGAGCGGAGCCGTACGCCGCGCGAAGCGATCGAGGGCCGTGTAGAGGGCGGGTACGAGGAAGAGGGTAAACACCGTCGAGACCGTGAGTCCCCCGATGACGGCCCGGGCCAGGGGGAGGTTGGTCTCGCTGCCTTCTCCCAGGCCCGCGGCCATGGGGAGGAGGCCCACCACGGTGGCCACGGTGGTCATCACGATGGGCCGCAGCCGCGTCCGCCCGGCCTCGACCACGGCCTCGAACAGGGGCATCCCCCGGCGGCGCAGCACGTTGGCGAAGTCGATGAGGAGGACCCCGTTGGAGACCACGATCCCTACCATCATGATGACCCCCATGAGGCT
Source organism: uncultured Myxococcaceae bacterium (assembly GCA_964447205.1). Lineage (GTDB taxonomy): Bacteria > Myxococcota_A > Polyangia > Polyangiales > JAEUKH01. Next base: position 230,125 of record CAYUSB010000004.1, on the reverse strand, counting down.
GTTGACGCTCAGGGTGGTGCGGGTGACCGTGAGGGCCACGAGGACCCCCGACACCCCGAGGGGCACGCTCAACATGATGACCAACGGGTCGACCAGGGACCGAAACTGGGAGGCCAGGACCATGTACACCAGGGCCAGGGCCAGGAGCCCCGCGAGACGTAGCCCCGCGAAGGCCTCCCGCTGGGCCAGCACCTGCCCCGTCAGTCGCACCGAGAACCCGTCCGGAGGCGGGTGGGCCGCGAGGGTGCGTTCGACCGCGGCGGCGGCCTGACCGAGGTCGCGCCCGGGGGCCACGTTGGCCGTCACGTCGATGACCCGCTGCATGGCCTTGCGGGTGATCTGCACGGGCCCGGCGTCGCGGCGCACCGTGGCCAGGGCCGACAGGGCGGCAAGGGGGCCACGGGGGGTTCGGACGAAGACCTCGGACAGGTCGTCGACGTGGCTACGGAAGGGGTCGTCGAGGCGCACGTTGATGCGGTACTCGTTGCCCGTCACGGGGTCGGTGAAGGGGATGGGCGACACCGCGTTGGAGCCCACGAGGCTCACGAGAACACTCTGGGCCACCCGCTGTTCGGTCACCCCGAGGAGGCCGGCCTTCTCGCGGTCGACCTCGACCCGCAGCTCGGGGTAGTCGTCCTCGCGGCTCGACTGAAGGTCGGTCAAAACCACCCCCCCGTCCGGCCCTCGGGCCTCGCGCAGGGCCGCCTGGAGCCTCCGTGCATACGCAGCCCCGACCTCGAGGTCGTACCCAAGGACCTCCACGTCGATGGGAGCCCCAGCCCCGAAGTTGAGGATACGTTTGACGATCCCCCCCGCCCAGAACGACGTCTGAACCCCGGGCACGGCGTCGCGCAGGGCCCCACGGAGCCGGGTCATGGCCTCGGTGTCGCGCATCGTGCGTTCGGTAGCGGGCACGAGGTTGATCTGGATGTTGCCCACGTGGGGCCCCGTGTTGGCCGTAAAGAGAGCCGTGCGGCCGCCGGGAAGGCCCGCGTCGTCGATGAAGATCCGCACGAGGGGTCGTCCTTGGGGGTCGCGTAACACCCGCTGCAGGACGGCCTCAATGCGGGCCCCGACGGCCTCGGTGCGCTCGACCCGCGTTCCGATGGGGGTCTTGTAGGTCACCGACAGTTGGGCCTCGTCGGTCTCCGGGAAGAACTCCGCCCCGAGCCGGGGATAGAGGGTCAGCGAGGCCGCGAAGAGAGACAGGATCACGCCCACGGTGATGGCCCGGTGCCGCAGGACCCAGCCCAGGGCTCGGGCGTAGGCGTCGTCGAAGCGGTCGAGGCCGCGGGTGATCCGGGCCCCGATGCCCCGGGAGGCCTCGGGCCCCGGGGGTCCTCCGAGCCAGTACAGGCACAGGAGGGGCGTGACCGTTCGCGAGACAAAGAAGCTCATCACCAGCGAAAACGAGATGGTGAGGGCGAGGGGCACGAAGAGGTTGCGGGCCACCCCGGTGAGAAACAGCACGGGGAGAAAGACCACCACCGTGGTGATGGTGCTCACCAGGATGGGCATGGCCACCTCCTGGGCGGCGTCGAGCACGGCCTTCACCCGCGACCCGCCGCGCACGAGGTGTCGATGGATGTTCTCGAGCTCGACGATGGAGTCGTCGACGAGGCGCCCCACCCCCAGGGCCAGGCCCCCGAGGGTAAACACGTTGAGGGTCTGCCCCGTCAGGAACAGCAGCAGAAAGGTGGCCACGATCGACAGGGGGATGGCCACGCTCACGATGGCCGTGGCCCGCAGGCTCACCAGGAAGATCAAGATCACGAGCACGGCCAGCCCGCCCCCGAGCAGGGCCTCGTGCTGGAGCGAGGCGATGGCGGCCCGGATGTACCGCGACTGGTCGAAGCTGATCTCGACCCGGGTCCCGGGGGGCAGACCCTGAAACCGATGGAGGTTGGCCCGCAGGCCGTCGACCACGGCGATGGTGTTGGCCCCGGGCTGCTTCAGCACCCGGAGGTACACCCCGCGGCGCCCGTCGATGCGTACGATGTTGGTCTGGTCGGCGATCCCGTCGACCACCCGGGCCACGTCGCGAAGACGCACCGGGGCGGCCTCGAGGTCGGTCGCGGGCGGAGGGGCCACCACCATCTCCTCCAGCTCGCGCAGGCGGCGAACCTGGGTGTTGGCGAAGACGTTGTAGTCGCGGTCGCCGGACCGGAGGGTTCCGCTGGGCAAGAGGAAGTTGCCCTGGCGTACGGCGTCCATCAGCTCGAGGACCCCGAGGCCGCGGGCGCGCAGGGCGTCGCGTCGGGCGTACACCCCGATCTCGCGCTGCTGTCCGCCGCCCACCGTCGCGCTGGCCACGCCGGGGAGGCGTTCGACCTGGGGTTCGAGGACGTTGTAGGCGAGGTCGTAGAGCTGGCGTTCGTCGAGGGTGTCGGACGTGACGGCGAGGGAGGCCACCGGGATGTTGGTGACGTCGAACTTCAAGATGAAGGGCTGCTGCACCCCCGGAGGCAGGGTGTTGAGGATCTGGCTCACCCGCTGCTGCACCTCAAACTGCGCGGCGTCGAGGTCGGTCCCCCACGCAAACCAGACGCTCACCACGGAGAACCCCTGCTTCGAGGTGCTCTCGATGCGGTCGACCCCCGGGGCCGAGGCCACGGCCCGCTCCATGGGCTGCGTGACGGCCCGCTCGATGTCGGCCGGGCCCGCCCCCCCGTAGAAGGTCGCCACCCGAATCACGGGCATGTTGATCTCGGGAAACAGGTCGACCGGCAGCCGCTGGAGCGACACGAGCCCGAGCACCAGAACCATCAAGGCCACCATCAAGATCAGGACGGGGTTACGCAGGGCGAGCCGGGTGAGCCACATCGTCCGTCACCGCCTCGTCCCGGCGTCGCCCGGGCCCGTCCATACGTCCACGCCCCGGGCCGCCCGCACCGTGATCCCGTCGGCCAGGGCCTCCAGGCCCGCGGTCACGAGCGCGTCGCCCGCCGACAGCCCCGTACGAATCTCCAGCCAGTCGCCCCCGTCGACCCCCGTGGTGACCGTACGACGCACCGCCCGGTCGCCCTCGACCACATACACGTACCGGGTGTCGCCGTGGATGCGCACGGCCGCCACCGGGGCCACCAGGGCTCCTGGGCGCACGGCCGTCACGATGGACGCCCGGCCGTACATCCCGGGCCGCAGGACCCCGTCGGGGTTGGGCAAGACCACCTCCACGTCGAGGGTTCGGGTGTTGGGATCAAACCCCGGGGCGAGGCGCACCACCCGGGCCTCGAAGTCGCGTCCCGGCAGGGCGTCGAGGCGCACCCGGGCGGGCATCCCCACCCGCACGTCGACGGCCTCCTGCTCGTTGAGGGCCACCAGGGCCCGCAGGGTGTCCACCGCCACCACCCGAACGATCCCCCCCGTGCTCGGCCCCACCAGGGCCCCCACGTCGACCCGGCGATGGGACACCACCCCGTCGAGGGGCGACACGATCCGGGTCTCGCGCAGACGCGTGGCCACCGACGAGGTCTGGGCCTGGAGGGACGCCCGTTGGGCCTCGGCAGCGGCGACGGCCGCCCGGGCGGCGAGGAGTTCTTGCTGCGAGGTGACCCCGGGGCCGTGCAGGGCCTCGACGCGCTGAAGGGTGCTGCGGGCGAGCTCCAATTGGGCCCGGTTCTGCTCCAGGGCCCCGCGCGAGGCCGCGAGCTGATCGGGCAGGTCGCTCGGTCGAAGGGTGGCCACGAGCTGCCCCCGGCGCACCCGATCGCCCCGGTCGACCAGGAGCTGGTCGAGGTACCCGAGCACCCGGGCCCCGACCTCCACGGCGGCGCTCGGGCGCAGGTCGATCGGCCCGCCCACCTCCACCTGCACCGCCCGCGGAACAAGCCGCTGCGTGGTCACATGCGGAGCCGGCCGCGGTCGTCGGGCCCCCGCCTCATTCCCCGCCGGGCCGCAGGCCACGAGGCCCAGCAGCAACACGCACACGATCCACAACCGCAAGAGCCTCGACACGACAGCCCGAGAGGGTTGAACCACTTCGCCCCCGCCCTCAAGCGTCATCGACCCCGCAGGGGACCCGCCGCAGGACCTCTCCGTCCCCGGCCGCCCAAAGCGTTGGCCACCGGGGCCTCTCCGGGGCTATCACCCTGCGCCCAAACGGCCCCCGATGAGCACCCGACCTACGCCCCCTGCCCCGGCCCGTGACGGCTTCGTCCGCGTCCGCGGAGCCCGCGAACACAACCTGAAGAACGTCGACCTCGAGCTCCCCCGGGACGCCCTCGTGGTCTTCACCGGGGTCTCTGGCTCGGGCAAGTCCTCCCTCGCCTTCGGAACCCTCTACGCCGAAGCCCAACGCCGCTACCTCGACTCGGTGGCCCCGTACGCCCGGAGGCTCTTTCACCAGCTCGGGGTTCCTGAGGTCGACGCCATCGACGGGCTGCCGCCGGCGGTGGCCCTGCAACAGCAGCGTGGAGCCGTCTCGACCCGCTCGTCGGTCGGGAGCGTGACCACCCTCTCCAACCTCCTGCGGATGCTCTACTCCCGGGCCGGAACCTATCCCCCCACCCAGCCCCTCCTCTACGCCGAGGCCTTCTCGCCCAACACCCCCGCCGGGGCCTGCCCGACCTGTCACGGGCTCGGCCGGGTGTACGCGGTGACCGAGGCCTCGATGGTTCCCGACCCGTCGTTGACCATCCGAGAGCGGGCCGTAGCCGCCTGGCCCATGGCCTGGCAGGGCCAGAACTACCGGGACATCCTCACCACCCTCGGCATCGACGTGGACGTCCCCTGGAGCACCCTGCCGCAGGAGACCCGCGACTGGATCCTCTTCACCGACGAGCAGCCCACCGCCCCCGTGTACGCCGGCATGACCCCCGACGAGACCCGTCAGGCCCTCGCCCACAAGGCCGAACCCAGCTACCTCGGGACCTTCATGGGGGCCCGTCGGTACGTGTTGCACACCTTCGCCAACTCCCAGAGCGCGATGATGAAACGCCGGGTGTCGCAGTACATGGTGGGGGCCTCCTGCGCGACCTGCGAGGGCAAACGCCTCACCCGGGCCGCCCTGTCGGTGACCTTCGCCGGGCACGACATCGCCGCGATGGGACAGCTCTCCCTCGACGCCCTCGCCGCCCTCTTCGCCCCCTACGCCGCAAAGCAGGGCGCGAATACGTCGGCCCTCGACCACCCCGAGAAACGCGAGGTGGCCCATCGGATCGCCGACGACCTCTGCGCCCGCCTGGAGGTTCTGCGCGACCTCGGCCTCGGGTACCTCACCCTCGACCGCAGCACCCCGACCCTGTCCCCGGGCGAGCTCCAACGGTTGCGGCTCGCCACCCAGGTCCGGTCGAACCTCTTCGGGGTCGTCTACGTCCTTGACGAACCCTCGGCCGGCCTCCACCCCGCCGACACCGAGGCCCTCCTGCGGGCCCTCGACCGGCTCAAGGCCGCGGGCAATTCCCTCTTCGTGGTCGAACACGAGGTCGACGTGATCCGCCACGCCGACTGGATCGTGGACGTAGGCCCCGGGGCTGGGCAACACGGGGGTGAGATCGTGTACAGCGGCCTGCCCGCGGGCCTGCGGGACTGCCCCCGGTCGCGTACGGGGCAGCACCTCTTCGGCGAGACGCGCCCGGCTCCGCGAACCCCGCGGGAGCCCAAGGGCTGGATCCGTCTGCGCGACGTGACCCGCAACAACCTCCGGGGGCTCGATGTCGACCTGCCCCTTGGGGTCTTCGCGTGTGTGACGGGGGTGTCGGGATCGGGCAAGTCGACCCTGGTGAGCCAGGTTCTGGTGGAGCTGGTGGGGGCGGCTTTGGGGCAAGAGATTGCCGCAGACCCCGACGAGCCCGCGGAGACCCTGGAGCACGTCCCGGTCGAGACCCTCGGGGGACACATCGCCGGGGGCCTGGGGCCCATCAAACGCCTGATCCGCGTCGACCAGCGCCCCATCGGCAGGACGCCCCGGTCGAACCTCGCCACCTACACGGGCCTCTTCGACCACGTCCGCAAACGTTTCGCCGAGACCCCCGAGGCCCGGGCGAGGCGGTACGACGCGGGGAGGTTCTCGTTCAACGTGGCCAAGGGGCGGTGCGGGCACTGCGAGGGGGAGGGCTTCGTGATGGTCGAGCTCCTCTTTCTGCCGAGCGTGTATGCCCCCTGCCCCACCTGCCACGGTAGCCGCTACAACGCCGACACCCTCGCCGTGCGGCTCCGGGGGCTCACGATCGCGGAGGTTCTGGCGATGACGGTGGACGACGCCGCGGCCTTCTTTGCGGATGACCCGAGCGTGAATCGGTCGCTGGAGGTTTTGCGTGAGGTGGGGGTGGGGTACCTGCGGCTCGGGCAGCCCGCGACGGAGCTTTCGGGCGGCGAGGCCCAGCGGATCAAACTCGCGGCGGAGCTTCAGCGGGCCGGGCGGGGCAGCTCGCTCTATGTGCTCGATGAGCCCACCACGGGGCTGCACCCTGAGGATGTGGCGCGGCTGATGACGCAGCTTGAGGGGCTTGTGGCGGCGGGCAACACGGTGATCGTGGTCGAGCACGACATGCAGGTGGTGGCCGGGAGCGACTGGGTGATCGACATGGGCCCGGGAGCCGGAGAGGCGGGGGGGCGGGTGGTGGCGGAGGGGGTTCCCGCGGCGGTGGGGCGGAGCGCGGGGAGCCGCACGGGGGCGTATCTCCGGGCGGTGTTGGGCTGAGGGCGGGAGTGGGGTGGGTCAGGAAGGTGGGCTTGACGAACTATTGTATTTCTGGGTCTTGCGCCCAGGTATGCCCAGATCCGACCTCACCCTGCGCTTCCGCGCGCCCCTCTCCCTCCCGGGCGAGGGGCTCCTCTCGTCGAAAGTTTAGTGAGTAATGTTGGGTTTTCCCGAGGACGTCCGCAATCTACGCGCCTACGTTAGCAGGAACGGAGCCCCTCGCCCGGGAGGGAGAGGGGCGCGCGGAAGCGGGGGTGAGGTAGGGTAGGAGGCCACAGCACCAACCATTGTCGACGTAAGGCCCGAGGCCGACCGGCCCAGCGCGTCAGGCATCGCCCTGAGCCTTCCCGGCGTCCGCCAACCCGCTCTGCCCATCGTCCCCCACGTTCTCCCGCCCCCAAAACGGACCCCTCCCATCGTCGTGTGCGTGTCCCAAGCGCAATCTGCCCTCGCCAAGAAGGCTACCTAGCCTTCTTCCGGCCCCCTACCGCGCGTCCCGATGGCCCCTGGGCCATCTTTGGAGTGGAGCGGTGCGTGAATCTGTGTTCATCCTGGGCCGGGGGTGTTCCCCAGGAGGGCTACAATCATGGACGATGGGGTGATTGAGGTAGGCACGGGCGAGGCCGAAGTGGCCTACACGCGCTGCGCGGCGGACTGGAAGACGCGGGACGTGCACAAGCTGGAGACCCCGCGGGTTTCGCTTCCCGCGGTGATCTCCCGGGTTCTTCAGGTGGCCAAGGCTCTGCAGGCCCCGGAGGTGACCCGGGCCTTTGAGGGCCTCGCGACGGTCCCGATGCCCGCCGGGCCCTTCGTGGCGACCTGCGTGGCCTCGATCGAGACCCACGCCCTCGCCCTGTGGCATGTGCGCACCCGCTACCTCGCCGCCGAGTCCATGTCGAGCTCGGCCAAACTCCCGGCAGTCCTGGTCAAAGAGGCCACCGACCTGCGGACGACCATGTTCCGCGTGGTCGGGTACCACTGCGTCGACCCGATGCGGCAAGACGATCCCGTCGCCCGGGACCTCGCCTCCATCCGCAGCGTGGACGGGTCGGTGTACCTCGACCTCGCCACCGACCTGTCCCGCCTCGCCGTGTACTACCGCGACCCCCAGTGGGCCGCGGCCTTCGCGGGCGACGTGCAGAACTACCGCGCCACCGACGCCACCACCGCCGACGCGACGGCCGCCAAGATCCTGGCGACCCTCGGGGAGCGCGACGACGAGGCCGCCCGCTGGCTGCAGGAGCTTCAGCGCGGATGGGCCGCCCTCCAGGCCGACTACGACATGGCCCGCCGCGGGGCCGCGGTGGTCTTCTGGCCGCGGGGCGCCGAGGTGGTTCCCGCGCTCGCGGCCCTGCACGCCGAGGGACGCCGCCGAGGCGCTGCGGCCTCCGCCGACCCGACCGACCCGACCGACTCGACCGACTCGCCCAAGCCCGAGGCCTGAGGGCCCGTCGCCCGTCTCCCCCGTCGCGGAACCGGGTAGCACCGCGTGCCCCCGTCCACGCGCCCCGCGTCCTACCCCCCCCTCTACCGGCCGCATCGGCCAGCCTGCGGGAGCGCCCTCGGGCCAGCGCAGCGTGGGCCCCGCACGAAGCATCCACCGCGGTTCCGGACGCAACGGTCTCCAGCGCGACGACCCCACCCCGGGCACGAACCCGTCGAAACACCACCGGACCCGGGACGTCCGACGCGAGTGCCGGACCCGGCGCATCGGGACCCGTGCGCAGGGCCACAGCGTCGGCGACCAGCACAAAGCGCTGCTGTGGGCCCCGGAGCTCTACGCAGGCGGGCGGTTCAGGCTCGCAACCCGTTGGACTTCTACCTGAAGGGCCCGCGGGACGCGGCCACCGATGCGCAAGCGGGTGTGCACGGCCGACACCCCGCGCCGCGTCGCCTGTACCGGGACTTCGTGGCGCCCTCCACGCGCCGCAGGAAGGCGCCTGACGGGGAGTAAGCCCGCGACGCGGGTCGTAAACCCGTGTTGCTCGCTTGCGGCCGTGGGGACTTTGGGTACGCTGCACGCCATGGCCTCTCCAAGCGACCTGGTAGTGTCAGGTGCGGCACACGCGTGGGTGCTGCCTGCGTCGCGCGCGCTCTGGCGGCAGCGCCAAGACGTCGTCGGGGCGGTGGAGAAGCTGCGGGCCTTCCTGCTGGGGAGGAAGATTCGCCTCGCGTGCACGGGCATGCCCGGCGTGGGCAAGACCGTATTGCTCGACCACATCACCGGCCGTGCTTCGCAGACCGGATACAAGCCGCCGGGTGTCTCCCATGCAGTCGAGAAGCGCGACCTGTCCCTGGAGGGGCGTCGGGTGGCATTCTCGATCGTGCCGGGACAAGACTCGCCCCAACGGCACGACGCTCTGGACGCGGCCTTCGACCCGAAGGCGCTGCCCGACGGCGTCATCCATGTGGTCTCCAACGGATATGTCACCCTCCGGAGCGAGGAGGCCCGACGGTTGGAGGCCGTAGCGTGGCCGAGCCTGGATGCATTTCTTGCTGTCCGACGGCAGCAGGAGGTCGCAGACCTTGACCTCGTTTGCACGCGGCTCAACGCGGTGCTGCGCCGCAATCATAAGCCCTCCTGGCTCCTGGTCGCCCTCACCAAGGTCGATCTTTTTCAGGAGGACCTCGCACAGGCCGAGGCGTGGTACGGCCCCGACGCAGACTCCCCCTTCGCGGATCGCCTCCGTAGGTTGCAGGGGAAGATCGGCTCCGATCGCTTTCAGTGGAGCGTGGCGCCCGTGTGTGCGTGGCCGGAAGACTTCGACTTCGGCGACTTCACGGTGGTTTCGGGGTTCAAGAGCCCGGAGCGTGACCACTATCTTACGACCTTCTTGGAGGTCCTCGATGGACTCAGCCAGCGCGAGATTCGCGAGGCGTCACCATGACCATCGAGCGCGCCACCCCCGATCCGCGGCCTCTTTCCCCCGTGGCGCTGGTCGATCCATCCGACGAGGAGGTCATCGCACAGCCTGGGGACAGTCAGCGACTGCTGGCACTGGCGGAGTCGTTGCAACGAAGGCTGAATGAGTTGTCGTCCCATAGGTTGCGGCTCTTCGTTGGCTTGGTGGTTTCCTTCGCGATCTGGATTTTTCTTCTTGGATTTTTGCTGTCCATTTGGTCGAGCCTTTCTTCGGCTAAGGCCGTTGCAATATCTTTGTCATTCTTGCTGATTGGCTCGCTTGCGATCGGCTCGGAGTATGTTGTTTATGGTCGTGTCCAGAGGGCGTTCGTTAGGTTGCGCCGCTCGTTGCTGGAGGTCCTCACCCTCCTGCGGGAGTCCGAGCCGACCCTGGCCGTTCAAGAGCACTGGTCGGCCATGCAACGTGCGGAGTTCAGGATTCGACTGTCACAGTTTGACGTCGCGCCGTAGGGCCCCTGCGGGTCACGTCGGCGCTTCGTGCCTCCGCGCGACCCACCAGTGGACCTCAAGTCGGTCGACTCGGGTCCACAGCACCCGCCGCGGTGAGTCTATGGCCGGAGGTCGCCGTGACCCTGCCACCGTCGTCCTGGCGGCGACTTGCAGTTTCTAAAAACAGGCTTTACAAACTGCAAACCCATGCCTCCCGCTCCGCCTGCAGAGTCCTCCCCTGACTGGCCGGGGCTCATGGAGTCCTCGCGCGCCCACGCGGGCTTCTTCACGGCCGCCGAGGCGCAGGCCCACCACATCTCCCCGCAACTCCTACGGTACCGCACGACCACGGGTTGGGTCCGCCGCGAGCTCCGGGGCGTCTACCGCTTCGTGAGCGCCTCGCCGACAGAGCACGACGAACTCATCGCCCTCTGGCTGTGGTCGGGCGAGGAGGCGGTGTTCAGCCACGTCACCGCGCTGTTCCTGCTCGACCTCTCCGACGCGCTGCCCGGGCGGGTGCACATGACCGTGCCGCCCTCGTGGCGTTATCCCCGCTTCTCCGTGCCGGAGCACGTCACACTCCACGTCGCGGAGCCCCCTCCCGCCGACGTGCAGTGGCTCGGGTACGTGCCCATCACGTCGCCCGCGCGCACCATCGCCGACTGCATCGAGGCGGACGTCACCCCCACGTGGATCGAGCAGGCGATCACGCAGGCGCGCCGACGTAAGCTCATCACGCCCGTCGTCGCGAATCGCCTCCACCGGGCGCGACATCGAGGTCCAGAATGACGCCGCAGAGGAAGTACCCGTCCCCGCCACCGCGAAGGTCTCACACGAGGCCCTGCGACGCCGACGCCGTTTGTTTCGTTCGCGCGATGCACAGCCTCGGCCGTCGCCGGGCCCCCACCGCACGACCCGCGACGTGCTGCTGCCCCGCGAGGCCATGATCGCGGTGGAGTACACGTTGGTCGCGCGCGGGCACTTGACCCCGACGGAGGATGGCCGACCCGGGGCGTCGTCAAGCCCCCCGCTTCATCCGCCCCCTTGAACACCTCCCCCGAGCGCCCGCAGCACCTCGTCCTGCGAGGCCAGGAAGGCGTCGGGGGTGGCCAGGAGCGCGGCCATCTCCGCGGCCTCCACCACGGCGGGCTCCCCTTCGAGCACGGCCCCGGGCAGGGCGAGGTCGCGGGCCCAGCGGTCGAAGGTCTCGGCGCTCGCGGGGGCCTCGAAGACGTAGAGGTCGTACGCCCCGGGCCACGGCGTGGCGGCGAGCCGAAAGCGTCGGCGATACCGGTGCAGGTCGAGCAGCTCGGCGATCACCAGCGGGTCGCGCAGCTCCTCGGCGAGCTCGCGGGGGAGGGCGTCTTCGGGTTCTTCGCCGGGCTCGATGCTCCCGCCCCAGAGCGAGAGGCGACCGCGGGCCGCCGGGGTCGGGTGCCGCTGGTCCTTCCGCTGCACGAGGAACCGGCCGCGCTCCACATCCCGGATGAGCAGGACCACGCCCGGGGCCCGGTCTTCCGCCCGCCCGCCGAGCAGCCGCCGCGACGCCTCCGCGTGGGTCTCGAGCACATTGCGGAAGCCCACAAACCGCGGCTCGACGTGCGGCACCATCTCCCGGAACATCCGCGCGTCAGCAGGCCCGAGCAGGCCCCGCGCGGCGAGCCGGTCGACGCGGCGCTCGAAGAAGGCCCGCAGGCGCGCGATCTCTTCGTCGGTCTCTACGGGTCCGCGGGCGAGCGCGTCGGCGAGCAGTCGTCCCTCGTCGTGCACCTCGGGGAGGGAGTCATAGCGCACGTGCAGCATCAGTTGCCCGCACATCCACCGTGCGAAGGCCCGCCCGCGGCGCGGTCCCAGGGGGTCGAGCGGAGCCGGAGCGCCGAGCAGCGGGGCGATGCGCGTGTCGAAGAGCCAGGCCCCGAGGCGGTCGACGAGCGCCTCGAGCGGCGTGTCCCCGTCGACCCCGGCGGCCCGAGCGAGGGCGGGCACCGTTTCGAGCCCCAGCCCGCGGGCCTCCACGACGGGCGCGATGAGGGCGTGCAGGCGCCGGTGCTCGTCGGCGCGGCGGGCCATGTCGCGGAAGTTCGCGGCGGTCCACACGAGGTCGGCCCGGAAGAACTTCGAGTACCCGTCGCCGAAGGCCGCGAGGGCAGCGTCGGCCTCGGGTCCGGTGGCCACGCGGCGCCAGGGGTCGAGCGTTCCACGGACGCAGAAGTGGCCGTTGGCGAGCAGCACCGCGCGCAGGCGGTCGGCGTCGACGGGGGCCCCCGCGCGCCCCGCCGCGGCGTACACGGGCCACGCGAGCCGACGACCGTAGTCGTACGCGTAGCCCGAGGCGCGCACCGCGTCGGCGAACACCATGTCCGCGAGCACGAGCGTGAAGGCCTCGGAGAGCATCCGGGCCACGACGTAGACGCGGCGCGTGGCTTCGGTGACGGTCCCCTCGAAGAGGGGATCGGGCAGCAGGTGGTGGAAGAGGTCGTGGGCGAGGTAGGTGGCCTCGTGCATGGGGTCGGGCTTCGGGGTGGTGGGGATCCCGCCGTGCAGCCCCGGCTGCCAGAGCACCGCGCCGCGTTTGTCGGCGGGGGCGCGGTAGTGCACCCCGGCGTTGGCGACCGCGTGAAAGAGCCCTGTGAGCCCGGCAGTGGCGACCGCGGGGAGCCCGAAGAAGGGGTGGCCGTCGAGGTCGTCGAGGGCGAGGCGAACAAAGTCCACCGGGCGCCCCGGGACGATGCCGAAGAAGCGGAAGTCGCGCGGCGGCCCCTGGAGCCGGTCGGCGATGAGCTGCGCCGCCGTCACGTCGCGCGCGGAGACCTTGGCCCCGGTACGTTCGCGCCACGCGGCGGGGGTCGCCCCGGTCTCGTCCATGCGGAAGCGGGCGTCCCACCAGCCCTCCGCCGGACCGTCGCGGAGGTCGAGGTAGCCAGGGGCCCGGCCCTCGTAGGCGTCCTCCGCGAGGGCTCCGTCGCGGAGCGAGAACAGCCGGGCCCGCGACAGGTGCTCCACCGCCTGGAGATGCGCGCGGGGCGCAGGCGTGACGGTTCCCGGCAGCACCAGGGCCGAGCTCTCCCACAGCACCCCGAGGATCGGCGACTCCCCTGCCCTGCGCAGCCGCGCCTCGGCGTCGATGCGCACCGACGCGTCCGTGCGCAGCGCCGGATAGGGGACCCCGCGCACCGCGACGTTGTAGCGCCGCAGGATCGCCTGCCACTCCCCGAGCTTGGGCCGCGCGCGCTCGGAGATGTACAGAAGGAGGTACGGGCTGACGCACATCCCGCGAGACTACCGGAGGGCCACGGCATTCAGGGGCGCCGGATGGATCGTGCGCCCGGGCTCGACGCGGCCAGGCGCGAGGCAGGGGTGCAAGGTCGGCCTCGCACAATTGCAATCCGGGCTCCGGCCTATGGGCGTAAGTGCTTGATCTCCCGTGGTCGATCGTTGGCACGCCGCGCGCAATGTAGGAGACCGAGCGGCGGTACCGGCGTCTCCCCCCTACGCCAGAGGTACCGCCGCTAACTTATTCCTTCCGTGGCTCGGCAGGGAGCAGCTTGCGGCGACGAGCCCTGGGTCTTTGCCCCCCGCGTCGGAGACGGAGCGGCGCTGGACGGGTGGCCCTACTGCCCGACCATCCGGGCCACGTCGGCGAGGGCCTCGGAGTACACCCGCAGCGGCACGTCCCCGAGGCGCAGCCCCTCCGCGCCCTCCACCCGCTGAAACCGCAGCCCCACCACGGGGCTCTGCCGCGCGAACTCGGCCCACAGGGCCATGCCCTCGACCTCCACCACCGCCTCGACCCCGACCATCCCGAACCGCCGCGCGAACCCGCGGCACAACCCCGCCTCGGTGGGCAGGGGGCTCCACCCGGCCGCCTCCCAGGGCTGAACCACCCGATGCCCCTTGTCGGACACGGCCAGGAGGCTCCGCCCCGCGAAGCCCTCGTACACGGCCCGGCCCGCGTCGGCCTCGGTGCGCAGAAACACCGCCCGCTCCATCTGGGACACCGCCCCGCGGGTTCCCCTTCCGGCGAGCAGGGCCCGCCATCGCACCCGCACCCCCGAGGCGAGCTCCACGGGGTGGGCCAGGCGCAGGGTCCCTTTGGGGGCCGTGGCCGTTCCGGTCGGGTCGCGCAGGAGCCCCTCGGGGTCGGCCACGAAGGTCGCCCCGTCGTCGCGGGCCCACACCAGCCCCGCGGCCAATCGACGCAACACCGGGTGCCCCGCCACGTCCCGAACCCACTGCCCTGCAGCCCACGCCCGCCCGTTGCGCAGGGCCTCTTCCAGCCGGGCCGTCTCGCGTCGAACCACCGCCTCCAGGCCCTCGTGCACGGCCCGCCACTGGGTCCAGGCCGTGGCGGCCTTCGTGCCCTCCCGGGGACGGCTCGGGCGGGCGTAGGTCGTGTGCCTCCGCCCGATGGCGTCGACCAGGACCGGGGTCCAGCCATCGAGGACCAGGGTGTACTTCCGGGTTCCGTTGTCGATCACGAGGGTCGCGTCGGCCGCCATGCCAAAGGTCGGCACGGCCGCGTCGAGCATGGCCTCGACCTCCACCCCCCGCGCCCGGGCCTCGGCCTCCAGGAGCTGCCGGGCGTGGTGCCCCAGGCTCTCCCGCGGATGCCCCGCGGCCAGGGCGTCGAGGGCCCGCAAGGCCGGTCCCGTCCCGAGGGCCGCGAGCAGATGCAGGGCCTCGGCCCCGAGGGCCCCACGCGAGGCCCGAAACCACAGGGGGATCTGCGCCTCCACGGTCGGCACGGACGCGTCCTGGCCCAGGGCCACCGCCAGGGCGAGGCAGCCGTAGTCCCGGGCCGGAGCCCCCGCGTCGATCCACGCCGACACCATGGCCACGGCCCACGCGGTGACGGAGGCCGGGTCGAAGTCGCCCACCCGCTCCATCACCGCCGGGGCGGGGTCGATCTGGGCGTGTTCGATCTGCCACCGGGCGAGGCACAGGCCCGCCACGTTCGGGGCCGGGGTTCCGTCCGTCCAGCGCAGGGCGGGGAGTTTCCCGGGGGCGTACCAGCTCAACATCCCCCGCGTGCGTCCCTTCGCCGCCGCCTCCAGGGCCGCCACCAGGGCCGCCCGGGCGGTGTCCCCGGTCACGACCGGGACGCCCTCCACGCCCTCGACCGAACCCGCCGCAGGAGCCTCCTCCCCTCCCCCGGGGCGCCCCAGGGCCAGGGCCATCGCGGCCTTCACCCGCGGGGAGCGCTCCCGGGCGTGATGCCGCACGAGGCCGTCGCGAACGATCGGGTCGTCCACCCCCTCCAGCAGCCGGGCCGCCTCCAGCCGAACCTCCACCCGCGGATCGTCAAGCAACCCGACCACCGCCCCGCGCTCCGTCGGGTCAAAGCCCCGCGCGGCGGCCGCGGCCACGGACCGCACGGCCTTGTCGTCGTGAGCGAGGGCCCAAAGAGCCTCGTCGGAGCGCCCTGGCCACGGGGCGACCAGGAGCCGCTCCAAGGCCTGGAGGGCGAGGTGACCGCCCGCGTGGCGTACGATCCAGGTGAGCCCCGCCCGGCCCACCTCCGCCGGCACCGCGGAAAGGGCCTGGAGGGCCCAAGGCCCGGGCACGGCCCGCACCGTCTCCAGGAGGGCCTCCGACCATCGGCCCGGGTCCCGCGACGCCAGGAGCCCCAGGACCACGGCCTGGACGGGCAGGACCCCGCCCGGGGTCGTCCGTACGGGCTCCAGGGCCACCCGGGTCGCGAGGGGGAGGGCCGCCTCGGGCAGGGCGGTCACGAGGGCCCCGAGGGCGGCGTCGCGGTCGTCGCTCGGAGGCCCCTCCGCGAGGCTCAGGGCCAGGGCCGCGAAGCGCGCGGGATCGTACCCGAGCAGGGTGGCCGCGAGCCGTCCGCGTTGCCCCGCCGGGGCCTTGCCCGCCAGGGCCTCGGCCGCCTCCACCCGCGGCGGAACCGCAGCGAAACACAGCTCCACGGCCTCGGCCCAGCGCACCTCGTCGGCCCCCTCCAACGCACCTCGGGGGCCCGTGGCCCCTCCGCGCAGGGCCCGCACGAAGGCCTCGGGGTCGGCGTCGAGGCGATCGAGGACGGCCTGCCCGAGGGGCGTCAGAGCCCGCTCCCGGTCGACCCACTCCGCGCTCAGAACCAGGAGCTCGGCGAAGACCGCCTCGGGGCTCATGCCTTGCGCTTCGAGGCAGCGGACCAGCTCCTCCCAGCCTGAGGACTCGGGCAAGACCCGCGACAGAAACGTCCGCAAGAGGGCCGGGCTCGACCCTGCGAGGCGCACCAGGACCCGGTCGGCGGCATCGACCGGCGCCCCGCACCACCCCGAGGCGAGCATCGAGGCCACGAGCCTGCCCGCGGTCTCGGCCTTGGCGAGGAGGGCCGCCTGGGCGACCTCGACGGGGCCTCCCTGGAGGGCCGCCACGAGCGCGGCGATGTCGTCCTCGGGCAGGAGGAGGTACCGCGCGCGGGTGAGAATCTGTCCGAGCCTCGCGTCGTTCATGGGGGGGACGAGGTCTACTCGATGGGCTCGGCCTCGTCGCGCCCCGCGTCGGCCAGGATGGCTTCGAGATCCTCTTCGGTAAGTCCCGCGGGCACCTCGCCGTCAGGGGCGATCCCCAGGGCAAGGGCCCGTTTGGTCTCGCGCAGGGCCACCACACGCTCCTCGACCGTGCCCCGGGCGATGAGGCGGTAGACGGTGACCGGGCGGGTCTGTCCGATGCGATGGGCCCGGTCGGTGGCCTGATCTTCGACGGCGGGGTTCCACCACGGGTCGCAGTGCAGGACGGTGTCGGCCATGGTGAGGTTGAGCCCCGTGCCTCCGGCCTTGAGCGACACGAGGAAGGCCGTGGCGGGCCCCCGCCCGAAGCGTGCGATGACCCCGTCGCGGTCGACCGTTCCGCCGTGGAGGGTCTCGTACCCGATGCCCTCGGCGTCGAGGTCGCGGGCCCACAGCCGCAAGAGCTCTACAAACTGCGAGAAGACCAGCACCTTGCGCCCGCTCGCCGCGCACTCGCGCATCCGGGCCACGAAGACCGCCCGCTTGCCCCCGATGGCCTCCGCCGTGGGGTCGAGGAGCCGCACGTCGCAGGCCGCCTGCCGCAGCCGCAGGAGGGCCGTGAGCACCGCCAGGGCCGGACGCCCCTCTCGCACGAGGGTCCGGCGGACGTCCTCCCGGGCGGCGATGAGGAGGGCCTCGTACCGCCGCCGCTGCTCGGGGTCGAGGGCGCACACGAGGTCGATCTCCTCGCGGGGGGGCAGGTCGTCGAGGACCTCGGCCTTCGTGCGGCGCAGCACGAAGGGACGCACCCGGGCCCGGAGATGGTCCAGGGCTTGACGAGCCTCCACGCGTCGGGCGGGGTCGGCCCCCGGGGCGGCGGCGAGGCCCACGGGGCGCTCGAAGCGCTGCACGAAGGCCCGGCGGGCTCCGAGCATCCCGGGGTTGCACACGTCGAGCAGGGTCCACAGGTCGAGGAGGCGGTTCTCCAGGGGGGTTCCGGTGAGGGCGAGGCGGGCGTCGGCGCGGATCGACCGGGCGGCCCGGGTGGACTCGGCGTCGCTGTTCTTGATCGACTGGGCCTCGTCGAGGAGGAGGTACCGAAAGCGCCGGGTCTTGAGCCACGCGGCGTCTCGGCGCAGGAGGGCGTAGCTCGTGAGCACGAGGTCGGCCTCGTCGAGCCTGTGCTCTCGGCGAGCCTCGGCCTGGGCCCCGTGCAGGGCCACCACCCGCAGCCCCGGGGCAAACCGCTTCGCCTCCCGGGCCCAGTTGGACACCACCGAGGTCGGGGCCACCACCAGGCTCGGGGCTCGCCCGTCGCGTTCGGCCCGCCACTGCACGAGCCCGAGGACCATCACGGTCTTGCCCAGGCCCATGTCGTCGGCCAGGACCCCCCCCGCCCCCAGGGCGTCGAGCCACTGGAGCCACGCCAGGCCCTGGGCCTGATACGGCCGCAGCCGGGCCACCAGACCGCGGGGCATGTCGGGGTTGGCGGCCACGGTCGCGGCCCGCCACTTCGTGCGCAGGGCCCGCAGGGCGTCGTCGAGGTCCACGTCGCCCTCCTCGGCCCAACGCATCACCCGCCCGATCTGATGCATCGGAACCCTCCCCGCCCAGGTGGTCGGGTCGCGCTCGGTGAAGCCCTCCAGGTCGCGCTGGAGCATCTCGGCGGCGAGGTCGGTGAGCTCGGCAAGGGTCCCGTCCTCGAGGGCCACCCAGCGGCGCTTGCGGTCGAGGGCCTCACGAATCCGGGCGATCTCCGCGGCCCGCCCGTCGACCTGGAGCTGCAACGCGAGGTCGAGCTCCCCCCGCAGCACCGAGGCCCGCACGGCAGGCCGCAGGGCCCCGCCCACCCGCACCCCGCGCATCGAGGCCGCCACGGTGACCGCCAGGGGATCGGGCCCGCCCCGCAGGGCCGCCACCCCCGTCCGCCAGAACTCCACCGCGTCCGCGTCGAGGGCCACCCAGGCCCTCTGTCCTGCATCCCAGCGCAGGCCGGCGGACTGCACCCGGCCCCGGGCCTCGGCCTCCAGGTCGGGGTCGCGCCGCGAATCGGCCAGGCCCGCGGGATCGTCGGCCCCGAGGCTCACGGCCGCATGGGGGTAGACCGCGTCGAGGTAGGCCACGATGTGCAGGGGCCGCCCGTCGACCCGGAGCACGATGCCCGGGGCCTCGATCTCGACCCCGAGAGACTTGGGGCTCGGGAGGGCCACCCCGCGGCCCCGGAGCCTTTGCCGCAGGCTCTGGTAGATGCGCCCCGCGTGGCCCTCCACGAGCTCGGCCGCGGGGGTCATCTGGAGCTGCCAGGCCACGTCGAGGTCGGCCCCCTCGGCCACCCGATACAACGTCCGCACCCGCGGAACCCACACCACTGGGAACGGCCCCCGCAGCAGCACCACGGCCCGGGCGGGCTCGTCGATGCGCCCGTCGTGGCTGCGCCATCGCGCCTCCAGGGCCGCGACCTCTCCCGCGGGCTCGCTGCGCGGCCGCCAGCGCCCCCCCTGGGCTCCCTCCCCCACGGCAAACCCCTGCCCCGTGGGTGTGCCCCGTGACACCGCCGACCGCGGCAACTGCGCCGCCACCAGGGCCGGGGCCAGGGCCACGTCCGAGAAGGTCAGGGCGGTCCCGTCCTCAAGCTGAACCCGCGCCGCGGGCAGCTTGCGGGCGAGCTCCAGGGCCACCGACACGTCGGTCCCCGTGGCCCGCAGGTGCTTGTGTTTGGGTCCCGCGCTGTGGAGGAGGCGCACGAGGGCCCGGTCTCCCGGGGGCAACGAGGCCGCCATCACCGAGGGGCCGTCGAGGGCCGCCCGTTTGCCTGCCGTGCGCAGCCGCACGAGGAGGGTCGGGGTCCCGTCGTACCCGAGCGATTTGCCCTGCATCGGGACGGCCCCCGTGTCCTCCGTCGGCAAGCCCAGACACCACACGGGGGGGTCGAGGGACGCGGCCACGGGGACGGTGATCCAGCCGCTGGCCACTTGATCGGCGGCGAGGGCCCGCACGAGCCCGGCCCGGGCCGACACGAGCCCCACGAGGGCCTCGCGGGTGGCCCCAGGTCGCCCCGCCCCGAGGGCGTCTCGGAGCGCGGAAGAGAGGCTCAGGTCGAGCCCGAGCGCCGTCGCGTGGAGGCACCCCTGCCATCCCCGGCACGTGCAGGTGGCGACCCACTGACCGGGTTGGGCCAGGGAGGGGCCGAGCTCGACGGCGAAGGGTTGTCCGCCGCGGGTGGGGTCGTCGTCGGGGTGCTGGAGCACGGCCCGGATGACGCCGTCGTCGAGCCGCGGAGGGGCCCCGTACGAGAGCCCGGCGTGCAGGGCCGGAGTCACAAGGGCCCCGTACCGCGCAAACACCGCGTCGAGGGTCAGGGCGTCGAACCAGGCGGGCGACACGGGGACAATCCAACCCTATCCTGGGGCCCAAACGCCAACGGCCCCGTCGAAGTGAATCGACCGGGCCGTCGGTGCCATGGAGCGGGTGAAGGGATTTGAACCCTCGACGTCAACCTTGGCAAGGTTGCACTCTACCACTGAGTTACACCCGCAGACCGACGCTTGCGTCGGTGAGGCGGGTTCTAGCCCTGGCCCGGCGGGGGGTCAACCAAAATCTTCACTCGTAGCGCAGCCCCTCGACGGGGGTGAGCTTGGAGGCCCAGATGGCGGGCACGAGGGAGGCCGCCATGGCGATGAGCATGGCCACGATGGCCGTGAAGGCAAACTCTCCCACGCTCGGGCGCACGGGAACATACCGGATCAGGTACACCTGGGCGTCGAGGGGGAAGTGGTACCGCATGAGGAGCCAGCACGTGGCGGCTCCGAGGGCGAGTCCGAGGCCCGTCCCCATGGCCCCGACGGCCATCCCCTGGGTGAGGAAGATGCGCAGGATGGCCCCCTCGTTGGCCCCCATGGCCTTGAGGATGGCGATCTCGCGTTTCTTGTCGAGGACCACCATCACGAGGGTGGCGATCACGTTGAAGGCCGCGATGATGATGATGATGGTGATGACGAACGACAGGGCCAGCTTCTGCAGGGCCAGGGCCGTGAAGAGGTTGTGGTTGAGGGCCTCCCAGTCGAGGGTGTGGTAGGCCCCGCTGCCGAGGGAGCGCTCGATGCGTCGGCCGATGGCCCGGGCCCGGTCGATGTGGCGCACCTTGACCTCGACCCCGGTGACGGCGTCGCCCTGCTCGAAGAAGCGCTGGGCCTGCCACAGGTCGACGTAGACGAGGCGGGAGTCGTACTCGTCGAAGCCCGCGTCGAAGATGCCTGTGACGCGGAAATCCCGGCTCCTCGGGGTGGCCCCGCGGCGTACGAGGGCTGCGTCGGCCCCGGTCAGGGGGGAGATGATGCGAACCTGATCGCCGAGGCGGAGGTTGAGGGTGCGGGCCAGGGTCTTGCCCACGACCACCCCGGGCATCAGGGCGGTGGCGTCGACGCCTTGGGCGTTGGCGTCGCGGGCCACATCGCGGGCGAAGGCGTCGAGGGGGTCGCTCCCGGTGGGGTCATCGGGGGGCAGGGCGTAGGTGGGGGTGGCCCCGGCGGGCAGGAGGTCGTCGCGGGGCGGGGCCGCGGGCACCGGGTCGGGGGCCGGGGCGGGATCGGGGTCGAGGTCGTCGTGAGGCAGCCGCGGCAGGAGCCCGGTGGGCGCGGGGCTCAGCGGGGGGAGACGGCCCAGGGGGCGGCCGGAGAGGAGCTCGGTGCGGACCCGGACGATCCAGTCGTCGAGGGAGCGGTCGTGTTGGGCCGAGGGGTCGTCGTGGGGGGGGGGCGGGGGTTGGGAGTTGGCCGGGCGGAGCCCCGCGAGGGAGCCCTGGACGATGTAGCTGGGCAGGTCGAGGACCTGACCGGCGAGGGCCGGGTCGACGCCCTTGACCAGGACCCCGGCGATGCGTTCGCCCCGGGTGATCATCATGGGGTTGATGAGAAACGGGGCCGCCCCGGTCACCCCGGGGGTGGCCCGGGCCGCGGCCATGACCTCGCGGTACTCGGTAAAATCCCAGCCGAACTTCAGCACCAGGACGTGGGCGTTGACCCCCAGGACCTTGTCGCGGAAGGCCTCTTGAAACCCCGAGGTGATGGCGAGCACGGCGGACAGGGCCCACACCCCCAGGGCGATGCCCACCACGGCGATGACCCCAATGATGGAGACGAAGGCCTTGCGCCGGGCCCGGAGGTAGCGGCTGGCGACCACGAGAGCAAAATCCACGACCGCTTCTGTACCCTGTCGGGCCCCTACCCCGCCAGAGGAGGAGTACACTCGGCCCCGTGCGCGACATCAGGGCATGGACGTGGGTCGTCGGGCTCGTCACATTCGGGTGCGGCGGGCCGACTCCCCCCGGCGGAGCGGACGGGGGGCCCGGGCTCGATGTGCCCGCCCCGCGGTGCGCCCTGCGCTTCGTGCCCACGGAAGACCTTCGCACGCAGATCCGGGCCGAGCACACCTTGCGTGTGGTCCTCGATCCGCCCGAGGCGGGGGTGGCCGTGCGGTTTGCGTTGGTGGGCGATGCCCTCGACGCGACCCTGGCCGACACCGAGCGGCTGACCGACGCCGACGGGGCCGCGGAGATGACCCTGGTCGCGTCGTCCACCCCGGGGACGTTTCGGGTTCGGGCCGGGGTGCGGTGCGGGGCCGAGGGGTACCGCTCGGTGGTGGTGAGCGACCGGGGCTTCGGCCAGCTCGCCGCCACCACGGTGTACCGCGGGACCCGGGCCCCAACCCGCCTCCAGGTGGGCCTGCAGCGGGCCCTCGACTGCGACCCCGCCAACGGCTTCGAGGAGGAGCGCAGCACCCCCCTCCCCCTGCCCGGGGGCACGGTTCAGTTTCCCGATGTGCCCGCGGAGGTCGACTACGTCGTGCGGGCCACGGCCTTCGGCAGCGGCGACGACATCGTGGCCTCGGGCTGCGCGGGCCCGATCCGTGTGCGTGACGGCCGCACCTCCACGGCCGACCTGCTCTTCGTCGACGCCCCCCTCACCTTCGCCGCCCGCTACAACCTCTCCCTGGCCTTCGACCTCAGCACCCTGTCGATGGCCTCGGCCGTCCGCTGGCAGCAGAGCCTCACCCTCGACCTCCAGCGCCGCGGGGGCGAGCTCACCGTGCTCGGCGACGCCCTGGCCGCTGCCGTCACCGAGGCGTCCTCGCCCGAGGAGGCCAACGCCCACCGTGAAGCCTTCATCCGGCTCTGGGCCGAAGGGCTCTCGGCCCGGGTGGCCTCCCGCCTCACGCAGCGCGGCACGGGCATCGCGGTCACGTTTCGTAGCCTCGGCAATGGGGCCGCCGCCGCCCTCGGCAGCGCCCGGATGGTGGGCCAGATGCGCCGCTCGACCGAGCGCTGGAGCGTCACCCAACTGTCGGCCCTCCTCGATCCGGGCACCCCCGACGTGGTCGGCGACGACGGGGTCGTCCTCCTCAACGACTCGGCCGCCGCGCGCCTCGAGACGGCCCAGGGCGACGGGGTGGCAGTGCACCTGGAGGGGGTTCCGCTCCCGTACGCCCGGCTGGCCTCGAGCGCCCTGGTGGCCTTGACCAACCGCCTCGGGGTCGCCAGCCCCGCGGAGTATGTCGCCCTGTCGGTGTGCCCGGTGGTGGCCGGGGTGGTTCGGGACGAGGCCGTCCCGTGCGACGAGCGCTGCGCCGACACGGCCTGTCGACGGGCCATGGTCTCTCTCGGAGCCACCTTCGAGGCTGCCCTGGCCGCCACCGAGGCCCACCGGGCTACGGTCACCCTGAGGTTCTCGGGGACGGGTCGGGCCGCACCGGGCGGGCTCGCGCTCGAACGGGTTCAGGGCATCGCCTCAGGCTCCTTCGTCGAAGAGCTCACGGCCCCCGTCCAAGCCGTCGCCGTGGTCAGCCCCCCCAACCCATGAACGCCCCCCGCGACCCCATCGCCACCCTCGCCGTCGCCGAAGAGGCCCGACAGCAGCGCGCGGCCGCGGCCCTGCACCACGCCGCGCGCGAGGTGGCCCGATACGCCCAGGCCCTCGGGGCCGCCGAAGCCGCCACGGCCCGGGCCCGATCGGCCTGCCCCCCACGGCCCGAGACGTCTCCTGGGGGGGCCCCATCCCTCGACGCCCTGTGGGCCGCCCGCGCCCGCCACGCCGCCGGCATCCAGAGAGTGCGCCAGACCCAGGCCGAGGAGGCCGAAGTCCGCGCCCAACTCCGTGCAGCCGAAGCGCGGATGGCCGCCCTCCAGCAGTCCGTCACCCAGGCTACCGCCCGACTGACAGCCTGCCGCGACCGGCTCGACGCCAACAACCATGCCCAACGCCGACGCCATGCCCGACGCCAGGACAGCTGAACCCCCGTCCCCGACATGTTGGGCCCCGACCGTGTGCCGTTGTCACCCGACCGTGTGCCGTTGTCAACGGCCCGCCACAGCCTCTATGTCACCAAAGTCAGGGTAGGCCCCCCGGCTGCGGCCCACACCGTGCCAAAACGAGAGGTCGACCTTTCAATTCTGGAAACCCGTGGGGGCCTCCGTGCGTCTGACAGCCGGGCCCGGTGACCCCCCGGGGCCTCCTGAACATCTACACATCCAGGGCTTTACGCAGCCCAACCGTGGCCCCACAGTACTGCTGGGGCGGCGACCCCGCGCTGGAGGATGAATCGTTGGCGTGCCTCGTGCAACTCAAGGACACGTGCGATGGCACATACCACCCTGTGGGGAATAACCTTCCCCTCGGGTGCGTAGGACTCGGGCAACCTCCCTCCCTCCCTCAGAAGTCTTCACGAGGTGGGGCGGGCATCCCGGGATGTAGCACTCCCCGGGCATGTGTCTCGCAGAAAGCGAGGGCTCTTCTCCCTGACCCAATTTTCTGAGGGGTCGTTGCCTGCCTCTAGGGTCGTACGTACGACCCAAGTTCCCTGGTCGATCGTGCATCGACCCCTGACACCTCCCCGGGCTCATCCCCGCGGAGTCACCGGCCCGAGGCTGTCCCTCGGCCACACTGGCCGCGGGGTCGAATCGTTGTCGACCCTACCGCCCGCCGCTCCCTGCGCGGCGTCCTCCGCGGCAACCTGGGCGCGGAGGCGTCACTGCCGTCGATGGGACTCCCCTGCCGCAACGACCCGCGTTGATGTGGCCACGCCTGCCAGGGCGCAAGAGGATCGACCATGGTCAAGCGTAATGAAGCCCGACCGATCAAGTCCACCACCTCGCCCGTGAAGACTGCCGCAATCGCGGCCGTTCGCAAGGGCTCTTCTCCGACTCCGCGCGGCAATTCGGCCGTCGCGGCCGTGGCCGACGTGCTCCCCCCCGACCCCCTCGCCGAGGCCGTGGAGAGCCCCGAGCCTGCCACCAACCCGGCCACCACCCGGGAGTTTGGCGATGTCGAGCCCTCGGACGTCGAGCTCGCCGACGCCGCCGCCGAGGTGGCCGCCATCAAGGCCGAGGAGGTCTCCGAGGGGGCCCTGGCGCGGTACTTCCGCGACATGGCCGCCCACCCCGTGATGGAGCCCACCGAAGAGGTGGCCTCCGCGCGAGAGTTCGAGGCCGCCGAAGTGGCGCGCTGGGAGGCCGCCTTTGCGTACCCCCCCGCGGCCGAGATGCTCGAGCGGGTGATCGTCGGCTTCCTGTCGAAGTCGTCCGAGCCCATCACCCTGACGGAGTTTGACGACCTCCGGAAGCTCGTAAAGAGCTACCGGAAGAATCGTTCGAAGTTCGACCGGGTGACGGCCGAGAAGTGGGCGAAGATCGTCTCGGTCCTCGCCCGCAAGCTCCGCGAGCTCGACGCCGATCGCCTCTTCATCGAGGCCACCGACGAGGAGCTCAGCCGGGCCTCGGGGCTCGACGAGGAGGACGACGACGCCGAGCCGGGCCTCGTGCTCTCCGCCGGGTTTCGGCGCTACCTCGACAAGTGCACCGCGGCCCGGGCGCGCGTGTACCGCATCAAGAACCGCTTCGTGGCGGCCAACCTCCGCCTCGTGGTGAGCATCGCCCGCCGGTACAACCGCGGCCGGATGCCCCTCATCGACCTGATCCAGGAGGGCAACATCGGCCTCATCAAGGCCGTCGAGCGCTTCGATCACAGCCGCGGATACCGCTTCAGCACCTACGCGAGCTGGTGGATCCGCCACGCCATCTCCCGAGCCCTGGCCGACAAGGGCCGGGCGGTGCGTATCCCCGTCCACATGCTCGACACGTACAACCGCGTCCAGCGTGCGGCCCAGCAGCTTCAGGCGCGCATCGGCCGCGACGCCACCATCGATGAGCTCTCCGTCGAGACGGGACTCACCGTGGAGAAGCTCGAGCGCATCCAGAAGGACTGGGCGGAGACGCCCTTCTCCCTGGACAAGCCCGTCAACGACGAAGACGGCCGGAAGTTCATGGACTTCCTGGCTGACGACAACGTCCCGTCGCCCTTCGAGGTGGTGGCGAGCGCCTCGTGGTCTCGGGAGATCCAGGATCTCCTCAACACCCTGACCCCGATGGAGGCCCGCATCCTCCGGTGGCGCTTCGGCCTCGACAACGAGGAGGAGCTCACCCTCAAGGAGATCGGCGACAAGTACAACCTCTCCCGGGAGCGCATCCGCCAGCTCCAGGAGCAGGCCCTCGCCAAGATGCGCAAGCAGATCCGCGAGTGATCCCCGTGCGCCCCGCCGCACTCTCCCGGCGCCCGTCGGCCCGCACCCCCGCGGGCCGACGGCGCGTCCCCCGCCCCCCGCCTCCCCCCCTTCCCTGAACCAAAACCCCCTGCGACGCGTCGCCCCCAACCACCCGGAGAGGTGCACGAAGGCCCCGGCTTCGGTATGAAGGGCCTCGCCCCCCCAATGACCCATTCCCCCCCTCCCTCCTCCGCCCCCCAGGTCAGCTTGCGCCGTTCCCTCGTCCTGGGGGCCCTGCCCATGGCCCTCCTGGCCTGCGGATCGACCGTCACCGCCGGCCCCGACGCCGGCCCCGCCCCCGACCGGCCCGCAGCCTTCGACGCCCCCCCCGCGGTCGACGTGCCCGTCGATGTCCCCGTCGATGTCTCAGTCGACGCAGGGCGCGACGCCCCCCCCGACGACGTCGACCCGACCTGCGCCCTCGGGGCCATGGAGGCCTGCCTGTCACACCCCCCGGGGCCCTGTCCCGACCTGTCCGACGGGGTCGAGCGCACCGTGCAGCTCCGCGGGTTCGTGCACGACCTGACCCTGAGCTGCGCCGGGCGAATGACCTCCGTCGGCCCCGACGCCGTGTTGCCCCTGCGAGTCGCCGAGACGAGCGACGTGGTGGTCTCCGCCGTCGCCGACACGGGCGACACCGCCGTGATCGCCCTGTACCCCGCGGCCCGCTGCGGCGACCGTACGGCCGAGCTCGAGTGCAACAACGCCTCCTCGGCCATCGGCGGGATCGCCACCTTCCGGGCCCCCTCGGTCCCTCCGGGCGACTACGTGGTGGCCATCGCCACGGCCATGGGCTCGTCCACCCGGGTCTTCGCCAACCTGCGTCCTGCCCGCCCCCGGGCCCTCGGCGACCTCTGCCCGGGCGTGTCCCTCGTGCCCGACGGCCCCTCCCTCAGCCTGGACACCCGGTCGTTCGCCCAGACCGCGGACTACGGGACCACCTGCGGCTACTACGGCATGCAAGGCCTCGGATGGACCGACGCGGTCTTCGTCTTCACCACCACCGAGACCCGCGACGTCACCGTGGCCGTGTCCGGGACCGGCGAGTCCACCCTCCAGGTCGATGTCTCGCCCGTGTGCGGGTCGCGCTCGCAGAGCCTCCTGGGGTGCGCCTCGGGGGCCCCCACCCGGCGCATCCTGCGGAGCCTGCCGCCCGGGACGTACTACGTCACCGTCGACTACCACCCCGAGGGTCGACCCGACCACGTCCTCACCGCCCAGGTCACCACGGCCCCGCCCTCGCCTCCGCCCCCGACGACCACCTGCCCAGGCCTTGCCCTCGACCCCGTCACCCAACGGGCCACCAACCTCGACGAGCTCACCCCCCTCACGCCCCTGACCTGCCTCACGGCCCAACGGGTCGGGGCCCGGTTCGCCGTGACCACCCCGGCCGAGCCCGCCGACCTGGTGTTCAACGTGCAGTCGTCGCAGCCCGGGAGCAACGCGGCCCTCGAGCTCCGGGCTAGCTGCGACGACCCCGACAGCGCCGTCGGAGGCTGCGCCGGGCCCGGAGAGCGCACCGCCCGCTCGGTCTGGCACCGGGTCCAGGGGCTGACCCCCGCCACCCGCTACACCCTGCAGACCGGGACCAACGGCAACTCGGGGCAGCTCTCGGCCCGGTGGTACCCCGTGGCCCCCGCCGAGGTCCGCTCGGTCGGGCCCGCGGGCCTCACCTGCGACACCGTCCTCGACATCCCCGCCACGGGAGGGGTCTTTGCGGGCACCACCCTCGACGCCACGGCCGTGGCCACCCCCCGCTGCGCCACGGGCCGCTCGGGCTGCCAGGGAGCCACCGGGGGCCTCTATCGCCTCGTCCTCACCCAGGCCCGCCGTGTGGTGGCCACCCTCCGCGGGGTCGAGCACGACCCCCTCCTCGAGTTCCGTCAGGGCGGCACCTGCCCCGGGATGAGCATCGAGGGGGCCTGCAACGACGACGCCCTCGGCACCGACAGCCAGGTCGAGGCCAGCCTCGGGGCCGGCACGTACTGGATCTACGCCGCAGGCTGCGGCCCCACCCAACGTGGCTCGTACACCCTCGACGTCGCCATCCTGCCGCCGTAGGGCCCTCGAAGCGGGCGGAGTGAATGGTCATTCATTGTGGGCTCCGGGGTTTGGGGTAGGCTCCCGGGCCCATGAGCACCGTGCATCACTACAAGTCCAACCTCCGCGACCTGCATTTCAACCTGTTTGAGTTCCTCGACATCGGGACCCGGTCGCTCGGGCGAGGGCCCTTCGAGGGCATCGACGTCGAGACCGCCCGGGAGTCCCTGCGGGCCCTGGAGAAGCTCTGCGCGGGCGACATCGCGGCCAGCTTCGCCGCCTCCGACCTCGCCCCCCCCGAGCTCGACGCCGAGGGCGTGGTGCGCCTGCCCGCGGCCCTGCAGAAAGCCCTCGACGCGTACTACACCGCGGGTTGGCACCTCTTGGAGCTTCCCCCCCAACTCGGAGGCCCCGGGGCCCCGCCCACCCTCATCTGGGCGGCCTTCGAGATGCTGGCCGGGGCCAACCCCGCGGCGGCCTTCCTGCTCTTCGGGAGCTTCATCGCCAAGGTCATCGACCGCCTGGCCACCCCGAGCCAGAAGGCCCGTTACCTTCCCCAGATGGTCGAGCGCTGCTGGGGCGGAGCCATGGTCCTCACCGAGCCCGACGCCGGCAGCGACGTGGGCTCCGCCCGGAGCGTGGCCCGGCACCTCGAAGGCGACGTGTGGGCCATCGAGGGCAACAAACGTTTCATCACCAACGGCGACTACGAGGGCGCGGAGAACATCGTACACCTCGTCCTGGCCCGCCCCGAGGGGGCCCAGGGGGGGACCAAGGGGCTGTCGATGTTCATCGTGCCCAAACTCTGGGTGGGCGAAGACGGCGGGCTCGGGGAGCGCAACGGCTGGCGGGTGACCAAGCTGGAGAAGAAGATGGGGATCAAGGCCTCGGTCACCTGCGAGGTGACCTACGGGGCCGAGTCCACCTGTCGGGGGCTCCTGGTGGGTGAGGTTCACGACGGCATCCGGCAGATGTTTCACGTCATCGAGCAGGCCCGGATGGCCGTCGGCATGAAGACCATCGCCACCCTGTCGACGGCCTACCTCAACGCCCTCGCCTACGCCAAGGAGCGGGTCCAGGGCCCCGCCCTCGCCCAGGCCGCCGACAAGGCCTCGCCCCGGGTCCGCATCATCGAGCACGCCGACGTCCGACGGATGCTCATGAACCAGAAGTCCCACGCCGAGGGCATGCGGGCCCTGGCCCTCTTCACCGCCTCCCTCCAGGACGAGGTCGAGCTCCTCGGGGGCCACAGCGCCCGCGAGGCCCGCGATTTCGACCGCCTCAACGACCTCATGCTCCCCCTCGTCAAGGGCTACTGCTCCGACCGCGGGTGGGACCTCCTCGCCCAATCCCTCCAGGTGTACGGCGGCTCGGGCTACTGCCAGGACTACCCCATCGAGCAGTACATCCGCGACCAGAAGATCGACACCCTCTACGAGGGGACCACCCACATCCAGGCCCTCGACCTCTTCTTCCGCAAGGTGGGGCGCGACGGGGGAGCCACCCTCCAGGGGCTCCTCGGGCGCATCCGCGCGACCCTCGAGGCCGCCGAGGGGGGTGATGACCTCGCCGAGCCGAGGGCCCTCCTCGGGGCCGCCCTGGCCGACGTCGAGGCCATCTTCATGACCATGCTGGGCAAGGTCCAGGAGTCGGTCGACCACGTGGGCCTCCAGGGCAACCGGGTCCTGCACTGCCTCGCCGAGCTGGTCATCGGCTGGCTCCTCGTGCGCCACGCCGCCGTGGCCCTCGCCCGACGCGACGGGGCCTCCGACGACGACCGGGCCTTCTACGACGGAAAGGTGGCCTCAGCCCGGTGGTTCTGTGCGGAGGTGCTCCCGGGGCTGTCGCACGCCCGGCGGATGATCGGGGCCTCGCGGCTCGACATCACCCAGCTCGACGAGGCCTGCTTCTGAGGGCCCACCGCGCCCGCAGCCTGTTTCATCCTGTTTCATCGGCGCAGACGCCGTCGCGCGTCTCGCAGGAATTCCCGCACGAGCCATCGGGGCACGGGGCGTGAAGAGGCCCCGCGGCGGAGCCCCTCGATGCGCCTCGCCCCCGTCGCCCTCGCCCTGACGTTGCCCCTCGCGGCGAGGTCGTCCGCGTACGCCCAGCCGCGTCCGACGTCGGGGCCCCTGCACGCCTTCCTGGTGACCCAACTCCGTCTCGGGACGACCCAGGACCTCGGGGCCGAGCCCGGCTCCCCCGTCCTCGAGCTCCGTCGGCTGCGCCTGGGGCTGCGGGCCTCGGCCCTCGGGGGAGCCCTCACGGGCCTCGTGGTGGTCAACGCCAATCCCCTCGCGTTGGAGCTCCTCGACGCCTGGGGCGAGGTGGCCCTGGGCCGCGGGCATCGGCTCCGGGTGGGGCTGGCCAAGGTCTCGTCGACGACCTACCGGATGGGGGCCTTCTCCGACCTCGTGTTCGTCGATTGGGCCCTGGTGACCCGGCCCTTTGGCACCGAACGGCAGCTCGGGGCCGAACTCCACAACCAGCGGTCGGGCCAGTCCTGGGAGTACGCCCTGGGCCTGTGGCACGGGAGCACGGCCCGGGCGGCCCACGGACGCGGCCTGGCCGACGTCTACGCGGAGCCTGTGGCCAACCTGTCCGACCTCCGGGTCGGGCACGGGTACGACCCTCCGCACCCCGAGGTCAGCGGACGGCTCCTGTGGCGAGGCCCCGCGGGCCCGCCGCGGCGGCTCCACGTTACGGCGGGGCTCAACGCCCAGTACGACCTGCGCCCCGTCGAGGCCCGCGACATCCGTCTCCTCGTGGCCCCTGAGATCGCCCTGGCCCGAGGCCCCCTGCACCTCGAGATCACGGCGTGGCTCGGCCTCGCGGAGGGCACCACCCGACCCGGGGTCGGGGCCGTCACGGGCCTGCTCGCCGAGGTCCACGCCGAGCTCAGCCCCCGGGTGACCCTCGGCCTGCGATACGCCCAGGTCGATGTCAGCGAGGCCCTGCGCGACGACGCCAGAGCCCGGGCCCAGAGGCTCAGCCAACAAGGCCCCAACGACACCCGCGAGGCCCTCACCCGGCGCTACGCCCTCGCCGGAACCCTGTCGACGGAGCACGAGATCGGGATCGCCCTGCGGGTCGATGTCCTGCCGCCCTTCGTCCGATGGCAGACCGACCTCGGCTGGATCCAACGCCACGGCGATCCGTCGCCCCACGACGAGATCCGGGGGCGCACCCAACTCCAGCTCGCCCTCTGAACGCTGGCTGTGCATGTATTGCACAACGCTCGGGACATTGTGGAAGTTCGGATCCCTGCGGTATCGTTCCGTGATGCCAGCCGCCGCTCCCTCCGCAGGTCGGCGGCCCACTGCGGGACGCCGCGATGCTTGCTCACTGACGACGGAGGTAGGGATGGGACCGAGAGAGGGTTGGGGCGCTCGATGGGGCGCCGCGGGATCGTTGTGGATGATGGGCGTGGTGGCCCTCCTGGCCGCGTGCGATGGCCGCTCGGTGGTGGGCGGCCCTGCCGCTTCCGCCGACGCGGGCGACGACCGGCCCCCGGTGACCCTCGACGTCCTGGGCGACACCGGCGGCAGGACCGACGCGGGCCCTGACATGGACGCCGCGGACGTGCTCGCCCCGATCGACGTGCAGACCGTCGACGCGGGGCCCCCGCCGGACGTCTTCTCGGGCTGCCGCACCCACGCCGACTGCAACGGCAACGAGTTTGGCTTCCGGGCGTGCAACATGGCCACCAACCAGTGCGTCGAGTGCACCGCCGACGCCGACAGCTGCGTGGCCGGGAGCTACTGCGACGTGGCCACCAACCGCTGCGCCCGCGGCTGTCGCGACGACGAGTCGTGCCGACAGGGCCCTGGGGGCGGAGCCGACGGAGGCGTCGTGGACGCCGGGGCCTCGGCCACCCCGCGCTGCAACACCACCACCCGGGCCTGCGTGGAGTGCACGGCGGACGCCCACTGCCCGGAGGGGAGCCGGTGCATGGGCAACGTCTGCGTGATGGGCTGCACCGAGGGCTCCCGCTGCCCGACGGGCCAGACCTGCTGCGGCGGCGGATGCATCGACACGCAGAACAACACCGCCCACTGCGGGGCCTGCGGGATGGTGTGCATGGTGCCCAACGGCGAGGCCCTGTGCACCGCCGGGGCCTGCGCCACGGGGCTGTGCACGGGGAGCTTCCGCGACTGCGACACGCAGGTGGGCAACGGGTGCGAGACCAACACCCTCACCGACCTCGGCCACTGCGGCGGCTGCGGTCGGGCCTGCGGGGCCCGGCCCAACACGGACGTGTCCTGCGACGGCGGGGTGTGCCGATACCAGTGCCGGACGGGCTTCGCCGACTGCAACAACGACCCCGACGACGGGTGCGAGGTCGAGCTCGCCACGAGCCCGGTCCACTGCGGGGCTTGCGGGACGATGTGCGCCCGCGCCAACGCCGCTTCAGCCTGCTCGATGGGGATGTGCACCCTCGGGGCCTGCACCGAGGGCTTCGGCAACTGCGACGGCGACGACGCCAACGGGTGCGAGACCGACACCCGGGAGACCATCGCCCACTGCGGGATGTGCGGGGCGATGTGCGCCGTGCCTGCCAACGGCACCGCGGCGTGTCAGGGCGGGCGCTGCCGCTCGGCCTGCAACCCGGGCTTCTCTGACTGCGACAACAACGCCCAGAACGGCTGCGAGACCGAGCTCGCCACCAGCACGAGCCACTGCGGCGGCTGCGGCAACGCCTGCGTCGTGCCCAACGCCACCCCCACGTGCCGGATGGGGAGCTGCGCCATCGGGATGTGCAACCCCGGCTTCGCCGACTGCAACGGCGACCCCGCCGACGGGTGCGAGACCAACACGGGCAACAGCCTCTCCAACTGCGGGGCCTGCGGGACCACCTGCGCCACGCCCAACGCCACCCCCGTGTGCTCGATGGGCGTGTGCACGGTCGGAGCCTGCGACCCGGGCTTCACCGACTGCGACATGATGGCCTCCAACGGGTGCGAGATCAACACCCGCGGCGACGTCAACAACTGCGGGGCCTGCGGCACCCGCTGCCCCACGCCCCCGAGCGGGTCGGCCTCGTGCATCGCCGGGGTGTGCGGGATCGGGGCCTGCGCCCCTGGGACCGCCGACTGCGA
Organism: uncultured Myxococcaceae bacterium; assembly: GCA_964447205.1. Classification (GTDB taxonomy): domain Bacteria; phylum Myxococcota_A; class Polyangia; order Polyangiales; genus JAEUKH01. The sequence goes on along the minus strand of CAYUSB010000004.1, from coordinate 196,945 downwards.
CGGCAACCCGTCCAACGGGTGCGAGACCAACACCACCAGCAGCCTCGGCAACTGCGGGGTCTGCGGGCGGGTGTGCGCCACCCCGGCCAACGGCAGCCCGGTGTGCATCCAGGGCGTGTGCGGCCTCGGGGCCTGCAACACGGGCTTCGGCGACTGCGACGGCAACGCCGCCAACGGGTGCGAGACCAACCTCAACACCAACGTCAGCCACTGCGGCGGCTGCGGGGTGCGCTGCGCGGCCCCGACGGGCGGCAGCGTCTCGTGCAGCGCGGGCCGCTGCGTGCAGGCCTGCCCCAGCGGCCAGCAGAATTGCGGCGGGGTCTGCCGCCCGAGCGGGGCCTGCACGAGCGCGGGCAACGGCGGCTGCCAGACCGCCGGGACCTTCGTGTGCTCGGGCACCGCGGCGGCGTGCAGCGCCGCGCCCCGTACGAGCGGGACGTGCGCCACGCCCTCGGGCGGGGTGTGCACCGCGGGCGGCAACTGCGTGTGCTCCAGCGGCCTGACCAACTGCTCGGGGGTGTGCCTCAACCTCACCAACACCACCACCAACTGCGGGGCCTGCGGGCGGGTGTGCACCGCCCCCACGGGCGGCAGCGTCGTGTGCAGCAACGGGAACTGCGTGGTGAGCTGCCCGAGCGGGACCACCAACTGCTCGGGGGTGTGCCGCAACCTCACCAGCGACAACGCGGCCTGCGGGGCCTGCGGCCGGGCGTGCACGAGCACCCAGGCCTGCGTCTCGGGTGTCTGCGTGGGCCAGGGGAGCCTGCGCATCACCCTCACGTGGAACCGCGCCGGCGACATGGACCTCCACGTCGTTCCGCCTTGCGGGACGGAGATTTCGTACCGTCGCACGAGCGCCTGCGGCGGCACCCTCGACCGCGACGACACCTCCGCCACGGGCCCGGAGAACGTCTTCTGGAGCGCCGCCGCCCCGCGGGGCACCTACTCGGTCTGCGCCACCCCGTACCGCATCTCGGGCACCACCAGCTTCGTGGTCTCGGTGGTGAGCCAGGGCGTCGAGATCCGCCGCTGGACCGGCTCGCGCTCGTCGTCGACGGGCTACCGGGTCTGCCCGGGCGGCGGACAGCTCGTCGGGACCTTCTCTCTCTGACCTTCCCCCCCCCACATCCCCCCCTCTGGCGCCCTGCACCTCAGGGGCCCGGAGGGCCCTCCCCCTACTCTGGGCGGTCGCGGGCGATCCCGTGCTCGTCCATTTGGCGTAGAGCTGCGGGCGGGCGATCCCGAGGAGCCGGGCGGCCTCGGCCCGGTTGCCGCGGTCGCGGGTCAGCAGGGAGGCCACGGCCTCGCGGAGGGTGACCCCCTCGGGCAGGTCGGTGTCGCCGCCCGCCCCCGGGGCGGGAGGGCTCGCTGCGCTGGCAGGGCGCGCCCCCGCGGGCTCGCGGACCGCGAGGGGCAGGTCGTGCACGTCGATGACCTCGCCGCCGCACATCACGGCGGCCCGGGCCACCACGTGGAGGAGCTCGCGTACGTTGCCGGGCCAGTCGTAAACCTGGAGCCGGGCCAGGGCCTCCTCGGAGACGGCCCGGGCGGTGGCCCCCCGCAGGGCGAAGGGTTTGGTGGCGTAGTCGAAGGCCCCGAGGCGCATCCCCCGGGTTGACGAGGCGCTCGACCTGAATCCGGGCCGCGTCCTCGGCCCGTTCGAGCCGGGCCCGGGAGCCCGACCGGGCCAGACCCTGCAGGGCCAGGACCGCCCCCCCGCAGGCCAGGACGCTCAGCAGGCTCACCAGCAACAGCCGTCGACGCAGGGAGATCACAGGGTGATCACAGGGAGGGGAATGGCCTTTCGTCGGCCGGGGAATAACGCGTCGGAGGGCCCCTGTGGGGGGTTTGCGCCAAGGGATTGTCTTGAGGCATCCTCTGACGGTGTCGCACCCCGCTGGTGCTACACCCCCAAGAGGCCCCCAATGCCCGACCGTCGTCCCACCCCCGCGACACACTCCAGCACGATGCCGTCTCTGGAAGAGGTCCGTGCCCCCGACCCGACGCCGGCGGGCCCGCGGACGACCTCGGCACGCACCCCGGGCCGGGCCCTGGGCGTCGGGCTCGGGGCCGCCCTGGTCGGCGTGGCGGGGGGCAGGCTCCTGACCGCGGCCGAGGCCCCCCAGTGCGGACAGTCCCGGATGGAAGAGCTGACCGCCCACGCGGGGCCGGTCGAGCGTGCGGCCCAACGGGCCGACCTCACCCGCGTCCTGCGTGAGGTGGGCCTCGCCACGGGCATGCTGCGCCACCGGAGCACGACCCTCGAGACGGACGTGACCCCGGCCGGGGCCATGCCGATGACGCAAGACCTCCCGGTCGATCAACCCCAGCCGCCCCCCCAGCCGCCCCCCCAGCCGCAGCTTGACCCCCCGCAGCCCGTGCCGGGCGGGATGATGCAGCACACCCCCCTGCCCGCCGAGACCCAGCCCCCTCCGCCGCGGGTTCGCCCCCGGGTGGTTCCGCGCCCCCAGATTTCTGGCGGAGCCCGGGTGGTGCACCCCATGCCGCACAATGGCCCGGACGGGCCGCTCGAGTGATCCCAAAGTAGACTACCCTCCCGCGGCGATGACTCCTCCGCAGCTCACTGCGATGCAGGGCCTCCTGCTCCGGCACGACACAGGCTGGCGCTGGCGCGATGGCCAGGCCGAGCCCCGCGTACGCGACCTCACCGCGGCCGAGGCCTTTCAGTTTCCCGTGACGGTCAGCCCCCATCCGACCCTCCCCGGGGCCTCGGAGCGTTGGGTCCGCCTGCCCGACGCCGTGGTCGAGGACGAGCCCGACCTCACCGAGTTTGTCGCCAGCCTCGGGCTCGCGGCCCGCCCGGCCCCCTTCGACCCGAGCTACACCGAGGTCCCGGCCGAGGCGTGGGAGCGCTTCGGCCCCACGGTCCTGGGGGTGGTCTGGGACCCCGCCGACGAGGTCGACCTCCTGGCCCGGGCCGACGCCCTGCGGGCCGGGAGGGTTCTGTGAGCCCCGCGGTCACCGACCGCTGGGTCTTCCTCCGCGGGCTCGGGCGCGAACAGGCCCACTGGCACACCTTCCCCGCGCGCTTCGGCGAGGCCCTGCCCGGGGCGATGGTTCACACCCTTGACCTTCCCGGGGCGGGGACCGAACACCTTCGGATGTGCCCCGTCGCCATGCCCGCCCTCACGGCCGACGTACGCGACCGCTGGTTGCCCTTGCAACGGTCTCTCCCGGCCTCTCGCTGGCACCTCCTCGGCATCTCCCTCGGGGGCATGGTGGCCCAACAGTGGGCGGCCTCCCACCCCAACGACTTCGCCCGGGTGGTCCTGGTCAACACCTCGGCGGCCGACCTGTCCCTGCCTTGGGAGCGGATGAGCCTCTCCGTGCTCCGGGACATCGTGCGGGCCGTGGGGACCGCCCGCGACGACGTGGCCCGCGAGAAGATCGTCCTCGGGCTGAGCACCCGCCTCTTTCGCGACCACGAGGCCCTGGCCCGGGAGTGGGCCGAGCACCACCGGGCCCGCCCCCTGCGTCGCCGCAACCTCGTGCGGCAGCTCCTGGCGGCCACGCGGTTTCGGGCCCCAGCCCGCATCGAGGTCCCCACCCTCGTGCTCGTGGGCCAAGGCGACCGGCTGGCCCACCCCAACTGCGGCCGACGGCTCGCGGCCCACTATGGGGCCACCCTGCGGGAGCACCCCACGGCGGGGCACGACCTGCCCCTCGACGACCCGGAGTGGGTGGCCGCCGCGGTGCGGGAGTTTGTTCAGAGGTCGTAGCGGTCGCCCTCGCGGGCGCAGGCGATGGGGGCCGTGTCGGGGTCGAGGGTGTCGGGGTAGTGGATGAGCCGCATCCGGGCCCGGACCGTCTCGGGCAGGGTCACGAGGCGCTCCAGGGGAGTGTGGACCCCGTAGTTGGTCTCGTGCAGAAAGGTGTCGGCCGCGGCGAGCCACGCGATCAGCCCCGGGTCGAAGGCCGTGTCGGCGCTGTACCCGAACCGCTGGTCCCCGACCTCCACCCGCAAGGCCGAGGTCGGGATGTGATGAACCGTCGGGCGCCACGACACCCGCATCCCGCCGATCTCCACCGGGGCCCCGTCGTCGGGCAGAGGGTGCAGGGTGGCGTAGTCTTCGAGGCGCAGGCTCTGACGCTCTCCGTCGGGGCCGAGGAGTACGTCCATGCCTCCGCGCAGGCGGGTCTCCCACACCGTCTCCAGGACGGGGCGAATCCCATGCAACGCGCACCGTCGCCCCGTCACAAACCTCCGCCAGAAGAGGAGCTGCTCCAGCCCCCCGCAATGGTCGCCGTGGAGGTGGGTGATGAGCACGTGGTCGATGTCGTCGAGGCCCACCCGCTCGCCCCCGCGCGCCCCGAGAGACCCGAGGGCCCGCGCCAGGGCCGGGGGGGCGTCGATCAGGAGCCGGGCCCCCCCGCCCTCGACGAGCAGGCAGGCGTTGTAGTACCGCGCCGTAAACGCGTCGCCCACGCCCACCACCCGCACCGTCAACGCCATCGTCGTCCCTCCAATCTCCCGATACCCCCGGAGTGTGTCCCATGCCTCGCCCCGTGACCATCCTCGGATGCGGCTTCACCGGCCTCGCCCTCGCACGCCTCGCACGGGCGCAGGGTCGCGCCGTGCGGGCCACCCTGCGCGACCCGTCCCGCACCGAGGCGCTCGTGGCCCTTGGGGTCGAGGTTCGGGCCACCCCGAGGCTGGAGCCCGAGGCGTTGACCGACTGGCTCGACGGCGCCGGGGTGGCCGTGTGTTTCCCGCCCGACGGCCACACCGACGCGGCCCTGGCCCCGTGCCTCGGGCGGGCCGCGGGCCTCGTGTACCTCTCCAGCACCGGGGTCTACGGGGCCCGACGCGGCCTCATCGACGCCTCCACCCCCGCCGCCCCCGACGACCCCCGCGGGCAGCTGCGACTCGCCGCCGAGGCCCTGTACCGCGCCCAGGGGGCCACCGTGCTCCGGGCCGCGGGGATCTACGGCCCCGGCCGCGGCCTCCACCTGCGCCTCCTGCGGGGCGACTTCCGGGCCCCCGATGACCCCCACAAGGTCGTCTCGCGCATCCACGTCGACGACCTCGCGGCCCTGTGCCTCGCGGCCCTCGACGCCCCCCGGGTCCCCGGCGGAACGGCCTGGCCCGTGGCCGACGAGGGCCCCACCCCCCAGGCCGAGGTCATCGCCGCCCTCTGCGCCTGGATGGGCCTCCCGCTGCCCCCCGTGGTCGCCGTGTCCGAGGCCCCGCCCACCCTGCGGCACGACCGCTCGGTCGACGGCCGGGCCGTGTGTCGAGCCCTCGGGGTGGGGCTGCGGTTCCCCACCTGGCGCGAGGGGTTCCGCCACTGCCTCGACGTCGACGCCCCACGGCCCTGAGCCGGACTCCGTGCGGTTCGTGGCGCACCGCCGTTCGGGCGTGCGCACACTGTACACAGGTCAGACCGGACCCCCGGCGCCTCTCAAGACCCGCGCTTGAGGGGTCGTCCGGGGGCGCAGTTGTGGCACGCTCGTCGCTAGCAGGCGCTTCCGCCTTTGCTCAAGGAGATCTCCCTATGTTGCCCTGGAAGCTCATCGTCGCCCCGACCGATTTCTCCGACGCCGCCCGCGACGCCCTCCGCCTCGCCGCCGAGGTCGCCCAGACCTGCAACGCCCGCCTCGTGGTGGTGCACGCCTCCGAGATGCCCCCCGGCGTCGACAGCAACACCTTCATCACCCCAGGCGGATCGGTCGTGGCCGTGCCCGCCCTCGAACACGTCCGGGCCACGGCCCAATCGCTCCTGGAGCGCGAGGCCGAACCCCTGCGGGCCCTGGGCGTCTCCGTCGAGACCGAGTTCGCCATCGGGTCGGCCGCCCAGACCATCCTGGCCACGGCCACCCGCCTCGGGGCCGACCTCCTCGTGGTCGGGACCCACGGGCGCAAGGGCCTGTCGCGCCTCCTCCTCGGCAGCGTGGCCGAGCGCATCGTGCGCCTCTCGCCCATCCCCGTCCTCACCGTGCGCCACGTCGGCGACGCCGGCCAGCCCACCGTCGGCGAGGAGCAGCTCGCCGCCGAGACCACCGGCTGATCGTCCAGTCTGGGCCCCAAGACCACCCCGGAGACGGTATCCTCCCGGGCCGTGAAGCTCCTCCGACGCACCCACCCTCGCTCCTGGGCCGCCCTCCTCGGGGGCGCCCTCCTGGCCTCGTGCAGCGACCCCACCCCTGCCCCCCCCGTCGACGCCTCGACAGGGTCTGACCTCGGGGGGGCTGACCTCGGGGGGCCCGTCGACGCGGGCCCGGCCGACGTACAACCCCTCGGCACCGCTCACTGCACCTACGTCCCCGTCCCCCCGACGGGCCGGGCCGGAGGCGCCGTCACCGCCGGGGCCGTCACCGCCGGGGTGGCCGAAGGATGGGTCGACCTGCCCGTGGGATCGGCCCTCGGCGCCTACACCTCGCGGGCCCGGTTCTTCGGGGGTGAGGGCAGCGTCGACCGGCGCACCGAGGAGCTGTCGGCGTGGTTTGTCCCGAGCGTCGGGGTCGAGACCCGCACCCGCGTCCGAGCCCTGGCCCTCACCGCGGGCGAAGAGACCGTCCTGATCCTCAAGGCCGACCTCGGGGCCGCCGAGACCTCCATCGCCTTCGACGTGGCCGCCGAGCTCGGGCCCGAGTACGCGGGCAAGGTCCTCTTTGCCACCTCCCACAGCCACTCGGCCCTGGGGCACACCATCACCAACGAGGGGCTGTCCACCCTGGGGTTTGGCCCCTGGCGGGCCGAGAGCTACCGCCGCCTCGTGGCCTCGCTCGTGCGGGTCTCCCGCGAAGCCCTCGGGGCCCGGGTCCCGTCCCGGGTGGGGATCGCCCACGACCCCGATTTCGACCCCGAACACCAGGTCTCCCGCGACCGCCGCCGCGACAACGACGACCTCCCCGACGGACGCGACCGCAAAGACCGCGACCTCTTCGTCGTGCGGGTCGACACCCAGGCGGGCCAACCCCTGGCCATCCTGCCCGTGTTCGGGGTGCACCCGACCATCCTCGGGGGCGACAACAACCTCGCCTCGGGCGACGTGCCCGGGGCCATCGAGCGGGCCCTGGAGGAGCACTTCGACCGTCGGGTGCTCGTCATGCACCTGCAGGGCGCCGCGGGGGACGTCTCGCCCGGCGGGAGCTCGGGGATCGACTGCGGCGAGGAGCGCCAGGCGGGGGGGCGGTTCTGTTACAACTTCGCCCGGGTCGAGAGCGTGGGGCGCCTGGCCATGCCGTCCATCCTGGCCACCTGGTCGCGGGCCGAGTCGGCCCTGCGCCCCGAGGTCGAGATGGAGATGCTCACCCGCTCGATCCCCCTCGGGCCCGACTGGCGGACCTTCACCGTACGCGACGGGGGCCTGTCGTATGGGACCTTCGACCCCGAGGTCGACCCCGACGGGGTGCTCTTCACCGACGCCGGGGCCGTGGCCTCTCCCGTCGACGAGTTTCGTGCCCCGGGCGGGGCCGCCCTCTGCGGCAACGACATGGGGGGGTATCCTCCGGCGGCCATCCGCGGCGTGTCGGGGCTGCGGCCCTACCGGTCGTGCAACCGGGTCGAGCTCTTCGTGCGCCTGGTCAACACCCTCATCGCCCCGTACGAGCCGGTGTTTGCGCCCGGGCGGGTCCTGTGCGGATCGACCCGTACGGCCGTCTCGGCCCTGCGCCTCGGGGGCCATGTGTTTGTCACCCTCCCGGGCGAGCCCGTCACGATCCTGGCCGACCGGGCCCGGGCCCTGTCCCCGGTGGCCCCGGAGAACACCATCGTGGTGGGCTACGCCAACGGCCACGTGGGCTACCTCCTGACGGCCGACGACTGGCTCCGCGGGGGCTACGAACCCAACATCAATTTCTGGGGCCCCCTGGAGGGCGAGTACATCGTCGAGCGGGCCATGGAGCTCGCCCGGCTCGCGGTCACTCCGGCCCGGGAAGACGGCCAACGCGGGGGGGTCGACCGCTGGGCCCTCCCCACGGAGAACAACCCCCCGGCCCCCCCCGACGCCCCCCAGCGGGCCGGGACGGTGCCGGAGGAGGTTCCGCGGGAGGTGTTTGCGCGGCGGGAGGTGTACGGGGCCATGACGGGGCGGATCACCCGGGCCCAACCCGCGGCCGAGGTGGCCCGCCTCGACAGCGCCCGCTTCGTCTGGATCGGCGACGACCCCCACGCCCTCACCCCCACCGTCACCCTCGAGCGCGAGGTGCGCCCCGACGTGTGGGAGCCCCTCACCCGCCGCAGCGGACGCCTCGTCGAGGACGGCGATTTCCTCCTCACCACCACTCCCCTCCCCCTGGAGCGGGCGGGCACCCAACCCCGCACCCACTATTGGTCCGTGGAGTGGCAGCTCGTGCCCCCGACGGGAGCAGGCGATTCGGCCCTCGAAGACCGGGTGACCCTCCCCCTCGGCCGCTACCGCTTCCGGGCCCAGGGGGCCGCCTACGACCTCCGCAGCGACCCCTTCCGGGTGACCCCCGTGGCCCTCTCGGTCACCGCCGCCCGGGCCGGGACCGCCCTCACCCTCGACGTGGGATACCGGGCCCCCGCCGGGTGGCGCCTGCTGTCCATGCGCGAGCGCCCCACGGCCCGCATCCCGATGCGACGGCCCCTCACGGTCGAGCTCGTCCTGCGCGGGGGCACCACCCGCACCGTAGCCAACGTGATGCCCGCAGCGGGAGGACCCTACCGCGTCGAAGCCGGAGCCGACGCCCCCAACGTCACCGCCGTGCGGGTCCGCGACGCCTCGGACAATGCGGGCGAGGCGACCCTGTAACCGACGCCGGGCCCGGGCCAATTCCGGTACCCTCCGGGCGATGAAGATCCATCACCTCAACTGCTGCACCATGTGCCCTTTCAGCGCCGCCCTCACACGACGCGGGGGGCCATGGCTCCAGCGCGGGCGCATGGTGGCCCACTGCCTCCTCGTCGAGACCGGGAGCGGCCTCGTCCTGGTCGACACGGGCTTCGGCCTCGACGACGTGCGCGACCCCCCGGGCAGGATGGGCTACGCCATGATGGTCGGGTGTGCCCCGCGGTGTGACGCCTCGGAGTGCGCGGTGCGGCAGGTCGAGGCCCTGGGGTTCTCGGCCGACGACGTGACCGACATCGTGGTGACCCACCTCGACCTCGACCACGCCGGGGGCCTTCCTGACTTCCCGCGGGCGAAGGTCCATGTGTTCGGGGCCGAGCTCGACGCCGCCATGGCCCGGGCCAGCGTCATCGAACGCGAGCGGTACAAACCCGCCCACTGGGCGCACGGCCCCGACTGGGTGCGCCACGGGGTCGGGGGCGACCGATGGATGGGCTTCGCGTCCGTACGGGCGATCACCGACCGGGCCCCGGAGGTGGCCATGGTCCCGTTGCATGGTCACACCCGCGGCCACGTAGCCGTGGCAGTGCAGGACGGCGACGGATGGCTCCTCCATGCGGGCGACGCGTATTTCTCCGCGGGCGAGATGCGCGACCCGCCGTACTGTCCGCCTGCGTTCAGGGTGTTTCAGCGGGCCGTGGCCATCGACGACCGGGAGCGCCGGGCCAACCAGGAGCGCCTCCGCGTCCTCGCGGCGGGACACCCCGAGGTGCGTGTGTTCTGCGCCCACGACGCCGAGGAGTTTGACCGCATGGCCACCGGGGCTTGAGGTCGACCCGGGGGTGTCAGCCGAAGAACTTTTCTTCTTGACGCCCCCGTACTGATGGGGGTCAGACTTCCAACCATGGCTATTTCGCACCCAACTGGTTCACGCGAAGCATCCCGCCCACCAACTGGCACGAATGCTGCGTATGGCCACGCACCTCGCCCATGTGTTGAAACGGGACAACAGCTACAATCGACGGCAGTGTTCCTCCTTATTGTTATCTCTCTCATCGCTCCAGCTTGTTCCAGCGAGACTCACTCCATTGGTTTTGGCGGTACGGCTCAAACTGTCTCGGGCAGGACCGGGCTGGTCAGACTGGAAGATGGGAGCCAGCTGCAATGGTCCAGGCTTGTTACACGGGAGGGACAGATCAGAGACCAATATTATACGATAGCAGGGCTTCCTGTTAACACAAACGAGGTCCGGCAGACAATGAGAATGGCTGCTTTACGTCGACGTCTGTCACGCGGCGGACTTTCAGACGAATTGGTACAGTGGATCAATCATTCTAGCGCAACTTCTGTCTTGGTTGAAATATGGCCTGCTCTCCGTGTCACGCCCCGACGCCTGAACCACCGCGACGAGACTGTTTGCGAGGAGATTGCGCAGGTTAAGCATGCGCTGCTTCCTATCCTTGGCTCGTCGTTTTCAGCAAACGAGGATCAGGACCCATGTGCAACGCCTCTCTTGCGAGGAACTATCACCCGCGATCAACTTTACTCGATCGCATTTCGTCAAGAGGTGGCTTTCATTAGGATTCCACCGCCGGTTCATGACGCCACGTATTTTTGGATGGGCTCAGTAGAGTTCCCATCTGCGCATGCTGCAGGAGTGACTGGAACTGGTGTTTCTGTTGCTCCCTTGGACCTTCGGCGTCCGCATGATATTCAGCACTTGGCGGGCGTTGGCGACATAAGGATCCCAGACGGCGCAGCATTGGATCACAGCACCCATTGCGCATCATTTGTACGACAGGCCATCGTCCCGTTTGGTAGCGCTCCGGGAGTGACCATTCATTTTGCAAACATTCAAAATTCTGATGGCACCGTTCCGCCAGGAGCAAACGAGAGCGCATTTAGCATGGGCCCGTGCTCGGGGAGTCCATGTGATGTATCGACCCAATGTTCTTCTACATCTTGATCCACCTCCCAACTCCAGCGATGACTGGTCCATTCTTCAATTTCCGTACGCTCTGATTGTCGCAGGGGCGGGAAACCGGCCTTACGTGAACGGAGTATCATACGATGTGGTCGCTATCACCCTCTATAACGGCGTTGTGGTCGGCGGAACGACGGACGACTATGCTAGAACAGACACTCGTTTCGACGATACCATCTGGAATCCTAGCTCCTCTCAGAATCCTAGCTCAAACTATGGAGACCGTGAACTGCCCGAAATTGTTGCACCAAGCGATGGCATTTCCACTGCAGCAACACTGCCAACTCAGGTACAGCGGACTAGTTTTTCAGCTCCTATGGTAGCGGGCGCCATTGCTCTCCTTGCTCAGAATTCTCCCTTTGGTCTTTCTGCTGGCAGCTGGCCGGAGGCCGAAAAGGCAATGCTACTTTTTGCTGCTGATTGCTCCGTATCCGGTGGGTTACTGAATCTTTCTGACGGCGTTGACGACAGGGACGGAGCATGCGCCTTTGGCGTTGGAACGTTATTGGACATTGCCAACCCAGCCAATTTGAGAACGGATACGAGCCCATCTGCCAGGGGATTTCGGTACGGATACCTTAGCTCATCTCAGTTTCCTGGCGGTCTTTGGAACGTTGTTCAGGAGATTTCAACGAACGAGAGCGGATGGGTGTCGATCGCAATGGCTTGGGATGCTACTCCTGTTTGTGGAGAGGCTACCTGCTTTGGTTATGGGCCCGATGTCGACATCAATCTGGTGCTTTTCGATCCAATCTCCCAATCCACTGTCGCGAGCAGCACTTTTTTCGACAATACATACGAACTGATCCAGGCTCATCTTCAGCCAAACTGTGTCTATGAGTTGAGAGTTTTCGCCAACTCATGGCGACTGCCTGGTACTTACTTCGGCCTCGCATGGAATAAGACCGTGCAGCTCTGTGGAGGTACCACGTGATCTACCTGCTTCTTGTGCTAACTTTGCTCGGGTGCGAGCAAAACGGCGATTCCGGCACTCAACTCATTGATGCCTCGGTATCGGAGGATGGCTCTTACTCCGATCATGGGGACGCGCCACAGACCGATCTCTCGGTCTGCATGGATCCACTTGAATGCCATCTTGACGGTCCTCCGACGACAGATGCCAATTTGGACAGGGATGCCTCGATCCGCGACCTGGAGGTGCTCGATGCGACTGCCGTCGACGCCGACGATGGCCGAGCAGACGGATCCAGTTCGACATGCTTTACTTACGACACCAACCCAGACTATCGAGGCTGCGGACACTGTGAGTTCGTTGACAACTGGGTGGTTTTCGCCTGTTCCCCACCGCCCCACACAGCCTGTTATCGCTATGCTGTGGATTGTATCGATCCAGGCTATCTCCGCTGTTCAAGCAGCAACTATACCCAGTATCCTGGTCTTTCGGCGGCGTGCCAAGCACTGTGTGAACGTATCAATTCGCGCGATGCAGGCGACCGATGTGACCTTGGTTTTTGACCGGATGGATCACAAATATCTGTCTCGAGCCGGATGCGCTGTAGTTCCCAAACCCGCCGTCTTGTCCGCGGCCACGATGGATGACAGCGCTACGCACGGTTTGGACTTTGCTGTGCTTGGAGAACGCGAGTTCTCCCTTCTGGGCATCGTCGGTCCGCGCAACGGTGTCGGCCGCCCGACCACAGGGCTCCGGTCGATTTCGATGAACATCTCACCCTGCGCGGGTTCGTGCTCAGGAGGGCGCGCGGTGCGCCCCGTCTCAAGGAGCGCCACATCATGTGGACCCATTTTTTTCGCGACGGCGGCTGGGGCATGTACCCGACGGTGATCTTCGGCTTCCTCCTGGTGGCCTCGGGGGTGCTCTGCCTCCTGCGCCCCGAGCGTCGTTTCGCGGTCGTCACCCTCGCGTTGGGGGCGGCCACCCTCGGGGCGGGCCTCCTGGGGACCTTCACGGGCTTCATCGCCACCTTCCGGTACCTCGACCGGGTGGCCCTCGACCAGCGCTTCACCATCGCCGCCCTGGGGTGCGCCGAGTCGCTCAACAACGTCGTCCTCGCCCTCATCCTCGTCGTGCTCGCCTCGCTCCTGGGAACCCTCGCCGCCGTGCGGGCCGCCCTCGCCCAGGGCCCCGACCGCGCCACGGTGTAGGCTCTCGGAGGTGTCTGTGATGGTCTCCGACGAGGCGCTCCGCGAGAAGCTGTTACGCGGCGACCTCGACGCCTTCGACCTGCTCTACACCCGCCACGCCCGGCCCCTGTTCGGCTTCATCCGCAGGCACCTCGCCGACGCCCACGAGGCCGAGGACGTGCTCCACGAGACCTTCCTGGCGATGCTCCGAGAGCGCGACGCGGGACGGGCCGCCGTGAGCCTCCGGGCCTGGCTCTACCAGGTGGCCCGCAACCAGTGCCTCAACCGGCTGCGGACCCGACGGCGCAGCGCCCGGGCCCTCGTCGTGGTGACACCCCAAGACACCTCGGCCGAACAACCCGACGCGAGCCTCGAGGCGCGACAGACCGCCGAGCGCCTCGAGCGCGCGGTGTCGAGGCTCCCCGCCGAGCTCGCCGAGGTCTACGCCCTGCGCGCGGGGGGAATGTCCTACGAGGAGCTTGCGCAGGTCCTGGCGATCCCCGTAGGTACAGTCAAATCGCGAATCCACGCGATGGTCCACCAGCTCCGGCAGGAGATGACACGATGAGCTGCGACGCCCTCGAGACCGAGCTCACCGGCTTTCACTTCGGCACCCTCGACCCCGACACCCGCCTGCGGGTCGAGGAGCACCTCCTCGGCTGCCCCGCGTGCCTCCGCGCCTTTCTCGACCTGAAGCGGGCCATCGAGGAGACCGATGACCTCCCCGGTCCGTCGCCCGCGTCGCGGGCCCGCTTGCGCCAGGCCGTGTCGGACGCCGTCCGGGGGGCCCGGCCCGGTCCCGTCTGGGCGTGGTGGGAGAGGCCCCTCGCGGTGGGCTTCGCGATGGCCGCCGTGGCCCTGAGCCTCGGGGCGATGCGGGCCGTGGCCTCCAGCCCCGGGACCATGCCGCGCGGGGCCTCCGTCGGTGAGCGGGAGGGCGCACCGCCCCGCACCGATGTTGACGGGAGCCCTTCGTCGCACCAATCATGGCCGCCATGAGCACAGACTGGGACGCCGCCGTCTATCCCCACGGGGACTTCGTCCCCCTCGCCGACAACCTCTGGTGGATCAAGAGCGCCCAAAGGGGATTACCCCTGCCGCGCAACATGGCCGTGTACCGCCTGCCCTCGGGCGACCTCGTGCTGCACAGCGTGGTGTGCCTCGACGCGAAGCGCATGGCCGACCTCGAGAAGCTCGGGACCCCGAAGTACATGATCGTGCCCAATGAGGGCCACCGCACCGACGCCCCCCGCTACAAGGCCCGCTACCCCGACCTCAAGGTCCTGGCCCCCTCCGGGTCGAAGACCAAGGTCGAGGAGATCATCCCCGTCGAGGCCCTCTGCGAGGACGTGCTCCCGGGCCTCGGGATCGTTTGCCACAACCCCGACGGAGCGAAGCCGCCGTCGCACGAGTTTGTGTACGAGGTCGACGTCCCGGACGGAAAGGCCCTCATCGTCAACGACCTGCTCGGCAACGGGCCCAAGCTCAAGGGGTTCCAGGGCGGGATCTTCAACCTCCTCGGCAGCGGCGGGGTCCTCGGGGTGCCGAGGATCGTCGGGTGGATGTTCGTGCAGGACAAGAAGAAGGTCCGGGCCTTCCTGGAGGGCCTCGCCGAGCGACCCTGGAAGGCCATCTCGCTCAGCCACGGAGACGCCATCACCGAAGACTGCGCGGGCAAGCTCCGAGAGGCGGCATCCCGGTTGTAGACCGCTGCCCGCGGCCCCAGACGGGTGCGGCGCGGGAGGGTTTCGGGGTGCCTCGTCCTGATAAAGAACCGCGCGGGTGGGATGCTCGGAGCCGGAGTCTACGGTCGGCGGCCCGCGTCGAAGCCGGGGGCCCCCGGGGGGCGGGAGGCGTCGATCGGCTGCACCGGCGGGACGGGGTGCAGGTGGGGCGGGTGCACGGGCTGGTTGGGTGGCCCTGGAGGCATGTGGGGCGGCCCCGGAGGCATGTGGGGGGGCCCCGGGGGAAAGGGCTGGGTCTGCGCCAGGAGCCCAGCGGGGGCCGCGGCGAGGGCGAGCAGCCAGACCGCCCGTCGGAGCAGGGAACGATCGCGCATGAGAGACCTCCAGTTTGCTTGGGGTCCTGCGGGGCCCCAACGAGTCTCGGAGCAACCCGGGTGCCTCGGGCGCGTTCGCTGCGGGGAGATAGGGATTCTGTGCGAGGGTCGGCGCCTCGTACACGGCCTCGCCGACCGGCCGGGCCCGTGGCTTCCGTGCTCCGGTGTGGCTCTCTGCCACGCCCGCCGCGGGGCGTCAGCCTTCGACCGGGTCGATGTGCTCGCGCAGCTCGGTGAGATAGAAGAGGCAGTCGAGCCATCCGTCGTCGGTCTCGCGCATCACCACGGTGACCCGCCCGCCGTCGAGGCTGCCCTCGCCCCGCGAGCTCTCGCCCACGAACACCGCCGTCCCCGCCCCCATCTTGCCCTTCTGCACGAAGGGCAGCTCCTTGTGCAGCACGGCCAGGAGGTCGGCGTCGTCGGCCCCGCACGCGAGGAAGTCGCCGATCTCGACGCGGGTGGGGGCGTCGGGGCTGTCCCCCACCCCCTCCAGCACAAAGGCCGCGAGCACTCCCAGCCCGGCGAAGAAGTTGCGGTCGGACTGCTCCATCCACTCCTGGTCGAGCCGCAGGATGACCCCGGCCACGCCCCGGGTGGGCTCGATGAGGAGCTCGACCTTGGCCCCGCGACCGACCCGTCCGACGCTGAAGTACCGCCGGGCGATGCGCCCCACGGGCGGGGCCGCCCGGTCGAGGTCGAGCCCGAACCGCTTGCCGAAGGGGGTGACCTCCAGCTCCTGGGTACGAAACCCCGCCACCCCGGCGGCCGTGCCCTCTCGGCGGCTGAAGCGCAGCGGGGCGGCGAAGAGCAGGGCCCCAAACTCCAGGGCCGCCGACTGGGCCGCGATGCCCACGCACATCCGCCCGATGTCGTCGTTGCGCGCGAGGAGGGTGGCCCCCCGCGACCGGATCACCTGGGTCGCCTCCAGGCGCTTGCCCAGGAACACCTCGGTAAAGGCCCCCGCCCCGTCGCGGGGGGTGGCCGGGAGCCGCCGCAGGAGCCCCTCAAACGGCTTGATCATCTCGTACGGGACGGCCAGGAGGTCGCCCACGGGGCGCACGTCGGCGGGTGGGAGGGCCCCGAGCATGGCGGCCACGAAGGCCCCGTAGACGCCTACCGCGGCGGGCAGCTCGGCCCGGTTGGCGAGCCAGCGGCGGTCGATCCAGAGGCTCACCACCTCGGCGTGGCCGTCGGCGTGAAAGAGGGCCTCGAGCTCGACCAGCTCGGGCGCGAGGCGCAGGCGCCAGACCTTGCGGGCGAGGCCACGAAACCGCGCGTCGGGCGCCGGGGGCCCGGGCTCGACGGGGTCGAGGGGGTACTCCCGGGCGAAGTCCGAGGCCTCGATCTCCGTGGGTGTGTGGTCGAGCAAGCCGCCCCGCGCCGCATTCCGCATAGGCCTGAGCTTTTCACGGATGACCCGGGGCCGCGTCAACCTCCCTCGCACCCCCGTGGGCGGTGTATTACCCTCCGGAGCCCCAACGACCATGCCCAGCCCCTTCGACCCCGAGCGCCTCGCCGCCGCCACCACCGTCTATCGGACCGAGGCCCGGGTGGCGCGGTTTCAGGACGTGGACGCCGCCACCACGGTGTATTTCCCGCGGTTCTTTGAGTACGCGAGCGACCTGTACATCCAGCAGTTGACGGCCTTCGGGGTGCCCATGCGGGCCATGCTCGAGGCCCGGGCCCTGGCCATCCCCCTGCGCCACGCCGAGGCCGACTACCGCTTCCCCCTCTTCTTCGAGGACCCCTTCGTGGTGGAGCTCGTGGCCATGGAGGTGGGGACCACCAGCTTCTCCCTCGGGTTTCGGATGCGAAGCCCCGACGGGCAGCGGCTGCACGCCCTGGTTCAGACGGTGCACGTTTGCATCGACCCGACGGGGGGGCGACCCGTGCCCGTCCCCCCCGAGGTGCGCCGGGCGTTTACCCCGCCCACGACCTGAGACGCCCGGCCAGGAGACGCCCCGCGCCCCGCCGGTCGGGCTTGCCGCTCGGGAGGGTCGGCAGGGCCTCGACCACCGCCACGTACCGCGGCCGCTTGTATCCCGCGAGGGTGCCCCGCAGGTGGGCCAGGACGGCCCCGAGAGGGCCCTCGTCAGCCCCAGCCGGGTCTCGTGCCATCACCAGGGCCGCGGCCACCGCGTGACCCCACCGCGGGTCTTCTACACCGAACACCAGGGCCCCTTCGACGGCCGGGCACCCGAGAAGGGCCGCCTCGACCTCCTGGGGGTAGACGTTTTCGCCGCCTGTGACGATGAGGTCGTCGCCCCGGCCGACCACGACGAGGCTCCCGTCGGGCTGCAGGGCCCCGAGGTCGCCGGTGTCGAACCAGGCCTCGCGGCGCGGAGGATCGCCCCAGTAGCCCGAGAGGAGCGTCGGGCCCCCCACCAGGATGCGGCCGACCGCCTCAGGCGGGCACGGGGCTCCCTGCGGGTCGACGGTCTGCACTCGGATCCCATCGAGGGGACGGCCGACGTGGCCGGGTACATCGAGGGCGGAGGCGGCCCCGTCGGGCGAGGGGGTGGCCACCTGCGAGCAGGCCTCGGTGAGCCCGTAGGTCGGCACGGCCGAGACCCCGCGGGCGGCCAGGGCGGCGCGGAGGGCGGGGGGGCACGCGGCCCCGCCGATCAGCATGACCCGCAGGGCCCGCAAGACCTCTCCCCGGTCGGCCTCCATCAGCCCCTGGGCCATGGTCGGAACCACCGACACCAGCGTCCCCCCCTCCCCGGCGATGGCCCCGAGCACGGCCTCGGGGTCGAACCGCGGGAGCAGGACCACGGGCCTGCGGGCCGCGAGGCAACGGGTGAGCACCGACAGCCCCCCCACGTGACACACCGGCATGCAGAGAACCCACCGGTCGTCGCCGCGCCACCCGAGCCGTTGGGCGCTCGCCGCCGCGCTGGCCGCGAAGGCCCTGCGGGAGAGCAGAGCCCCCTTGGGCCGCCCCGTCGTGCCCGAGGTGTACACCATCGCCAGGATGGTCTCGGGGTCGAGGTCGGCCGTCGGGCCAACCTCCCCCGCGGGTGAACCGCCCAGGAGCACGTCGAGGCCCGCGTCGTCGAGGCTCAGCCGGGGGAGGGCGTCCCGCAGCAGGGCCTCGGCCTCTCTCGGCGTGAGGCGGGGGGGCACGAGCACCGCGGTGGCTCCGCACGAGGCCACGGCCCAGAGGGCCACCACGGTGGTCGCGCGGTTGGAGGCCAGAACGGCCACCCGATCGCCGGGATTGACCCCCGCGCCCCGCAGGGCCGTCTGAGCCGCCGCGACCCGCAGGGCCATCGTGCCGAAGGTCTCCCGAACCCCCTCCGCGGGGCACACGAGGCACAACCCTTCGGGGGCGTCACGGGCGGCGGCGAAGGGACACAGGGGGTCGACGGGCGTCACGTTGTGGGCCGGAGGGTGCGACTACTCGACGGCGACGTCGAGGGGGGACAGCCGCGGCAGCCCGAGGCCCGGGAGGGTCGAGGGGATGACCATGCCCGGGGCGGCGAGCTGCGGGATGGACACCCGCGGCCAGACGGCGAGACCCGGGTGCGGATCGAGCCCGCACGCGACGCTGTGGGGCCCGAAGGCGAGGGCCAGCTCGCACGCCGCGGCGAGGGCCACGGGGCCGTCGAAGCAGTGGGTGACCACGACGCGCAGCCCCCGCGAGATGGCCAGCTTTCCCAGGGAGAGCGACGCGAGGAGGCCCCCGAGGGTGGTGGGCTTGAGCACCACCGCGGCGCACCCCTGCCGGGGGCGGGGGTCGTCGCCGAGCAGGGCCGCGGCGAGGGCGGGATCGCGCAGCGACTCATCGACCGCCCAGGGCACGGGAAGAACCCCCAACTCCAGCAGGGCGTGGCCCGACACCGGCTCCTCTACGAACTCAGGCGACAACGCGGCCAGGGCTTCGACCCGCGCGCGGGCCTCGGCGGGCGTCCACGCCCCATTGGCGTCGAGGCGCAGGGTGATCGAGCGCCCGAGGAGGGTCCGCAGGGCCCGCAGGGCGGCGAGCTCGGACGGGAAGTCTGCCGCCCCGACCTTCACCTTCACGGTCGAAGCCCCGGCGTCGAGGGCCGCGCGGGCGCGATGCGCGAGGTCGGCGTCGAGGGCGGCCCCGAGCGATGCGTTGCGCGGCACGACCCCTTCGGGGGGGGCGCCCAGCAGGGCCCGAACGCCCACCCGGGCCCGCTGGGCGAGCAGGTCGAGCAGGGCGGTCTCCAGCGCAAATCGTGCCGCAGGGACCGCCTCAAGCTCCGCGTGGTAGCCGCGCAGGAGACACCCCAGAGCCCCGAGGGACTCGCCCTGAAAGCGCCAGGCGGTCATCTCGCGGCAGACCCGTCGCAGGACGGCCTCGCACTCGTCGAGGGACTCGCGAGAGTATCCCGGCAAGGGCGAGGCCTCGCCCTGACCCGCGCGCCCTTCGTCGTCAAACAACGTCAACAGAAGGCCCGCCCGCGCGTCCTGCGGTGCGCGAACCGCGCCGACAGCGTGCGTGAGCCCCCCACGCGTCCGTTCGATCCGCTGCGCAATTAGTTGCATGTCCCAGGGCCAGCCTGCACCCAGATGCCCTGCGGTGTCGAGCCCACACACCCCGCGCAGGGCGATTTTTCTTCTGGTTCGACGCGTGGAGGGTCTGGCCGCCCGCCCTGACGGTCATCGTCCGGAGGTCGGAGGGCCTCCGCGGGGAGGGGGGGCCTCGCCCATACGGGCGCGGAGGCTGGCGATGCGTTCGCGCAGGGGCGCGATGAAGTCGAAGCTCATCGTGCGGGTGTTTCCCTGAAACGCACGGGTGGCGTGCCACTTCGAGAGGGCCAGGCGCGCGGCGGTGGCCACCAGTTGCATCCGGAGGGCCCCATGGGGACCGAAGCGGGCCCGTAGCTGGCCAAACGCAGAGGAGACCAGGGCGAACTCCTGGGGAGTGAGAAAGCCCATCAAGACCTCGTCGTGGAGGTGTTCGCGAATGATGCGCCCCCGACGCAGCACCAGCACCATGACCATGACCATGAAGGCCATCACGAACAGAAACCACAGCGGCAGGAGCAAGAGCACCAGCGGGACGCGCAGGGAGGACGAGAGCACGGCGGCCCCGTTCCATACGGCGTGGAGGAAGACGGCGGCGGCGTACCCGAGGAGCGGCCCGAGCCATCGGACCGTAGGCCGCGTAGACTCCCGCGACAGTCCAAACCCGATCCCCGTCATGGAGGTAAACAGCGGGTGGGCCCACGGGGTCACCACCCCGCGCAGAATGAAGGTCGCCGTCAGAGCATCCCGCGACTCGATCTGGGCCTTGGAGTAGTACACAACATTTTCGATTGCAGCAAAGCCTAGCGCAACAAATGTCGCATAGATAATGCCATCGATCACTCCATCAAACTCCCTTTTCCATAGGGAGAACATCGCCCAGATCGCCAGACCCTTGAAGAACTCCTCGCAGATGGGGGCGCTCACCACCGCGGCGAAGTTCTCGCCGCCGACGTGCCCCGCGAGGGTGTTGACCGTGGCGGCCATGCCACACGCGGCGAGGGCCCCCCAGACGAAGACCATCATCAGGGCCCATCCGGGCTCCGGGTCGTAGCGGTCGAGGAGCCGCGGCACGGTCAGGTAGACCAGCACGGCAGGGAAGGCGAGGACGGCCCCTGCGGCCATGGAGGCGTAGCGGGCCGCGGGGTTGGCCTCAAAGAGGGGCGGCAGCAGGAACACGAGCTGCAACAGCACGGCCCCGAAGATCGATCCCATCACGAAGAGCACCGCGCCGACGTTGCGGCGACCGTGCTCTGCATCGGGGGTGCGTAGGCCGACCATCGCGGCGGAGTGTATCCCCAAACGGCGACGCGCCGCGCGGGAACGACCCCAGGCGCGACGCGTCGTCACGTCAGCCCATGCGGGCCGGCGGCCTCAGGGGGTGCCGAACACCTGCACGCCGATCTCGCCGTTGCCGCGGAACATCACGATCTCGAGCTGGGCCGGCTGGTTGCCCATGCCCTGCGGGATGCAGAGCTGCCGGTCGAGGCCGATGACGGGGTAGTTGTCGGGAGCCCGGTCCTGGTCGATGACCCGGCCCGTCATGTCGCGGAGGAAGAGGTCGAGGTCGCGAACGCCCGCCCCGCCCACGCCGATGATGCGGTAGCAGTGACCCGCCACCACGGAGGCCACCACCGTGCGGCGCTCGCCCTCGCGCATCGTGCCGCGGATGAGGTCGGTCACGGCCACGAAGCCGTTGGCAAACTGCCGAGCCCGCGTGGTCATGTTGGCGCTCACCCAGTCGTTGACCGAGTACCCCGAGGCCGTCCAGGCCTGGGTGACCATCGAGCCTACGCCGCCCGAGCTGTTGCCCGCCGTCGGCATACCCTGGTTGATGCCCGGTCCCGTGGGCTGCGGAGGAGGAGGCTCGGGGGGCGGCGGCGGAGGCGGGGGAGGCGGGGGCGGCGGCTGCGCCGTCGGCTGCTGCTGCGCGCAGCCACCGAGGTTGCCCACCATCAGGGGGGCAGCCACACACATTGCGATCGAGAGCACCAGATTCCTGTTCATCTTCTCGAGTCTCCTCACGGACGATCTTACGTGTCCCAGCACGCGGGCGCGGATCATCACACCGCGGCGCGCCCGATGTCAAAGCCAGATCCACCCGCCACGCGGATGGCGGGGCCGTCTGCGCGAGCTCGTACGCCGCGCCGCCGTCGCAGCTTACAACAAGGCCGTTCTGTCCCCACAAAGACCCGTGGTAGCGTTTCGATATGCCGATCAGCAAGCGCGACCTCGTCGACGACCTCCTGGGGGCCCACCCCGAGCTTACCCGCAAGGCCGCCACGGCCTTCGTGACCGACCTGCTGGCCACCATCACCGCCGGCCTCAAGCGCGGCGAGCCCGTGCGCTTCGCGGGCTTCGGCAGCTTCGTCGTGCACGACCGCCCGGCCCGCACCGCCCGCGTCCCCGGCTCCGACCGCACCGTGCAGGTCAACGCCTCGCGTACGGTGAAGTTCCGGGCGGCGTCACGGCTCAAGGCCGAGGTGACCAAGGCCGCCAAGAAGCCCCGCAAGGGCTAAGCCCCCTCCCCCTTCCCCGATGCCTCGCCTCCTCGTGGCCCTGAGTCTGCTCGGGCTCCTCGCGCCCGCCTGTCACAAGCTCCGGCGGACGCGACGGTCGCGGGCCCACCCCGCCGTCTCCGCCGTCTCCGCCCTGGCCCGCGGGCGGTACACCGGCAGCCCCCCCGGGGGCCCGGCCCTGCGGGTGCGGACCGGTCACTACCTTGCCGGAGCCCAACGCCTCACCGACGCCGAGATCGCCGCCGCCCCGTGGCCCCCGTCGCCCCTCGTCGCCGCCGCCGAGACCCGCGACGGATGGCTCTTCGCCAGCGCCGACGGATCGCTCTTCGTATCGCCCCGCTTCACCGGCCCCCTGCACCGCGTGGGCACTCTGCCCGTACGAAGCCCCCCGCCCCGCTTCGACGATCGCATGCTCCAGGCCCGCGCGATCTACAGCCGCGGAGTCATGGTGGCCCTCGCTGACACCCAGGAGCTCTGGGTGGTGGGGCCCGAGGGGCGACCCCGCTCCGTGCCTGGATCCCGCTACCTCGACGGGGCAATGCTCGACGCCCAGGTGGGCCTCTTCGTGCGCGAGCCCGGGGTCGTCCTCCTGACCCGCGACGGCGGTGCGAGCCTGAGCGCCCTGCGGCTGCCCGACGACGCGGTCGCCTACCGGGTGGCCCTCGTCGGCGACCACGCGTGGGTCTACACCTCCGCAGGATCGCTGCGATTCGAGGGCGGGGCCCTCGTGTCCGACCCGGGAGCTCCGGCCCTGGGGCCGTTGTTGTCCGCCCAGGGGCCCGTCGAGCGAATCCTCCGAGCCCGCCGCAGCGAAGCCCGGGTCCTGCCTCGAGATCCCACCCAGGCCGCCATGCGCTCAGACCGGAGCCTCGGGCTGATCGACCACGAGCACCTCACCCTCGTCGACGCCCGCTCGGGCCTGGAGACCGAACACCTCGGCCTGCCCGGGACCGCCTGCGCCCTCTACACGGCCCTGCCTGGCCTGCGGGCCGTCTGCACCCACGGGGGCTGGGCCCGGGCCGTCTTCGCGCTCACCCCCGCGGGCGGTTGGGTCACCCTCCGCGACGAGCTCGCGGGCGAACCCATGGGCGACCTCGCCTTCGACGACGCCACCCCCGCCTGGGCCGTCGGGGCCCCGTGCGCCCGCAGCCCCACCGTCGACCCCACCCGCCTGTGCCTCTACGACGGACGCGGGGGTCGACGCGAGATCACCCTGCCCTTCGACGGCAGCCCCGCAGCCTTCCACGACGGAACCCTCCTCGCCGTCGAGGCCGCCCGCACCGAGGGTCGCACCCGGGCCGCCCTCGTGCGCGGGGACATCGTCACCCCCCTTGACCTTCCCTTCCCCGGCGGGGACTCCTCTGGCCTGCGCTTCGAGGGTGACACCCTCCTGGCCTGGGAGGCCCGCCCGAGCCGCGGGATGGTCCTGCACCGGGGGCTCCTGCGACCGGGCGGGGCCGTCGTGTGGACCGAGGTCTCGCCCCTCGAAGGCACCACCGTGGGTCTGCTCGCCCCGGGCCCGAGGGCCCTCGCCTTCGGCCCCACCGCGGCCACCCTGGCCTGGAGCGCCCGGGGCGGGGCCTTCGTACCCCTCCCGTCCCCGGTCGACGGACACCCCGGGGCCTACGCCCTCGACCCCGCCGAGCCCTCGTACTGCGTCGGTCCGCGATGCCTCCTCGGCGGTTGGCTCGAGTGGGTCTTCGCCCCCGACGCGGGCCCCCTGCCCTTCCTCGGCCGACGCGATGCCCCGCCCCCGGGCCTGCCCCCCCCCGCCCCATGGCCCGTCTTGCGGTGCACCCACGGGGGGCCCACCCTGAGCTCGCCGCGACCCGCGGGAGCCAGCGTGTCGGGGGTCGGGGTTCGTTGGCAGCAGACCCCCGAGGGCCTCACGATGCGGTGGGAAGGCGCGGTGCAAGGGACAGCCCGCGGACCGATCGCACCCAGGGCCTCCGGAGCCCAGGTGGCTCTGCGCCTCGCCCCCGGAGCCCCCGGACCCCTCGGGCTCCTTGAGCGCTGTGACGACGCGGGCTGCGACCTCGTGGTGGGCACGGCGGCGGGGATGCAGGCGGTGGCCCTGCCGGGGGCAATGGTTCCGTCGGGGAGCGACGTGCAGAGCCTGGACGCGGGCAGAGCCCTCGTGCGGATCTTCGTGGTCGGGGACGGGCGTTCGGGCACCGTGGCCTGGGCCCTCGACCCGCGCACCGGGGCCCTGTCCCCTCCACGCTCCATCGCCCACGCCGCCCCCCCCGAGGCCCTCCACCCGGGCACCCTCGGCGACCGCGTCGGCCTGTGGATTCCTACCTCCGCCCGACGGATGTACTTCCTGCCCGTCCTCCAAGCGGCCGACACCGCCGCCCCCGCCGACACCGCCGCCCCCGACGGGCGTACCCCCCTGTGCGGCCCCGGCCTCGCCGCCACGGGGAGCCTCCGCACCACCTCATCCCCCTATCCCCTCGCGGGCCCGGGCTGGGACCGCCCGGCCCTCCCATGGCGCACCAGCGCGCGGTTTGTCCTCACCGCAGCCGGCCCTTGCCTCGACGGCATCGCGGGCGGATCGGCCGACGACGAAGCCTCCCGCGACCCCGGGGCCGTGCAGAGCTTCTCCCTGAGCGTACGCGACGGGGTCCTCCAGGGCGACGGGTGGACCGCCACCCAACACGTCCCGCTCCGATGCACCCTCGACCCCTGACCGGGGACCTCTACCGCCTGCGACGCCGCATCCACAGCCCCAGGGCCCAGGCTCCGGCCACCGCGGCCACGGCCCTGACGCCGCCCTTCGCTGCGGGTCGACCCGCCCGACATCCCCCCGACTCCGAGGCCCAGGCCTCCCGCAACCGCGGCCCCGCGTCAGGGGTCTCCTCCGGCGGATCGGGCAGAGGAGCCACCCCGCCTCCGTCCTTGCCGGGCCCCACGACCCCCGCGTCTCGCGCCGCGACCCCTGTGTCTCGCACCGCGACCCCCGCGTCTCGCGCCGCGACTCCTGCGTCACGCGGAGCCGTCCCGGCGTCGCGGGGGGCCGTCCCTGCGTCCACGGGAGTCGACGGGGCTCCGCCCACGAGGCTGCACGCGCCCCCGTCGGTCGGGGTGACGGCGTAGCTCCAGGAGGCGCTCTCGTTGCCGTAGGTCGACGCGCAGAGGACCGCCACGCCCGTGGCCGTGGCCGTGCAGCGGCACTCCGACCCGAGGTCGCACGCGTCGTCGTTGGAGCACGCGCAGGCCCCCGTCACCACCAGGAACGTGTCTCCCGAGGAGCGTCCGCAGGTCGAGATGACGTACGTGCGCCCGGCCACCACGTTGAAGCTGTGGCGCCCGAGGCAGGTCTGGCCGCTGGCCCCGGCGGCCCCGCTGCCGCTCAGGCCGCTCACGCACGCGCCCGCGGGGGGCTGCGGGGGCGTGGTCGGGGTGGAGCCGTTGATGGCCGTATCGTCCACCACCGAACCGAACACGTTGGTCCAGTAGTACCGGTATGGGCTCCCTGCGACATAGGCCCGGCCGATCCCGATGGCCCGCGACGTCGAGGCGAGCATGTTGGTGTTGTGCCCGGGAGAGTTGCGCCACTGGGTGAAGGTGCGCTGGGCGTCGGCGTTGCCTGCGGCGATGTTCTCCGCGCGGCCGCCGGAGTAGCCCGCCCGGCTCATGCGCTGGAAGGGGGTCGTGCCCTCGGGGCTGTTGTGGCTGAAATACCGCCGGGTCCCCATGTCGAGGGAGTGGTCGTAGGCCACCTGGTTGAGGAGCCGGGTGGCCACCACCGGGGGACGCCCGTTGGCCACCCGGTACTCGTTGAGGAGCCGCACGAAGGCGGCCTCTTCGGTGTCGAGCTCGCGCAGGGCCTGCACCGACTGGTCGGTCGCGGCCCCCTCGCCGCAGCCGGCCTGGGCCATCGCCAACCCTGCCGCGAGGGACGCTGTCAACAGCCACGGGGTGCGCATCGACGACGACCATCCCCCGCGGGCGGGCCACCGTCAACCCGGGCGGCCGGGCAGACTACTCGGCCTCGCGCTCGCCGATGGCCCGGCGCATCCGGGCGAGGGCCTCGCGCAGGTCGACGTTGGCGTTGACCACGGCGAAGCGGGCGCGCAGGAGGTCGTTTTCGGCGTCGGTGAGGTCGGTGGAGATGGCCGCCCCGGCGAGGAAGCGCTCGCGGCGCACGCGGTAGCTCTCCACCGCGGCCCCGAGCTGCCGACGGGCGGCCTCCTGGGCGGCCTGGGCGGTCTGGGCGGCGATCCACGCGGCCCGAACCTCGAGCTCGAGCCCCTCGCGGAGCTGCTGGAGCTGGGCCTGGAGGGCGTCGCGTTGGGCCGCGATGCGGTTGGCCGTGGCGTTGGTCACCAGGGCCGAGGTGGGCGACCACGACACCTGGAGGGTGGCGTCCCAGGTGGTGTTGAACTCCGCGGTCTGCGGGATGAACCGCTGGTTGGGGTTGGCCACGTCGACGTTGAACACCCCGGCGATGCTCGGGAACATGCCCGCCCGCACGGCCCCGAGGTTGTGCTCGAGGGCCCGCAGCTGGCGGTCGATGCTGCCGATCTCGGGCCGGTCGTGGGCGGCCCGGCTGAGGAGGTCGCTCAGGTTGCGGGGCATGGCCACCTCGCCGTCGAGGGACTCGCCGAGGGTGACGGTCTCTTCGGCCCGGAGGTGGGTACGGATGCGGAGTTGGGCCTCGGCGAGCCCCAGGCCCTCGCGCGCGGCGAGCACGAAGCGCTCGGCCTCGGCGGCCTGGGCCTCGACCCGCATGAGCTCGACCTGGGCCACCGTGCCGGCCTCGACGAAGCGCCGCAGGTCGGCCGCGTGGGCCTGGGCCACCTCCAGCCCCTGGAGGGCCACCGCGTGCTGCCCGATGCCCCGCATGTACTCGTAGAACGCCACCCGGGCGTCGGTGGCCACCTGCGAGCGGGCCGCGGCCTCGTCGAGGCGTCGAGCCTCGAGGGTGAGGCCCGCGGCCTGGTAGAGCCGGGCGAGGCGCAGGGGGATGTCGGTGATGGGCAGGGTCACGCTCCCCCGGAAGGCGATGCTGTCGAGGATGACCGGGAAGCGGAACCCCGGCGATGGGGGCTGCTGGATGGGGTCGGTCCCGGCGGGGCATCGGAAGCTCCCGTCGGCCCCGGGAGGCGCGGCCTGGACGGTGCCGTTGGTGGTGACGCAGGCGAGGCCCCGGGAGCCGACCAGGAGCGGAATGGCGGGGGCCGCCCCGAGGGCGGGCAGGGTGATGGGCGACAGGCGGGTGTAGCGACCTGTCAGGTTGATCTGGGGGATCATCTGCAGGGCCGCCTCGCTCTGGGCGGCGTCGGCCGAGGCGGTGTTGGCCCGGGCCGCCCGCACGGCGAAGCTTGTCTGTACCGCCCGCTCGGCCGCGCGCGAGGCGGTCAGACCCCCGGGCACGGGGGTGAGGGCGGCGGGCAAGACCGCGGCCTCGCGGGCCGTCGGGGCCTCCGTCTCCGAAGGGGCAGCCGGGGTTGGCTCGGGGGGTGTCTGGGCCCCCGCCCAGCCAGGGACAAACAGACCGATCGACACGACCAGGGGCCCCACCCACGTGCGGCTCCCCCTCGACACTCGCCCGGGCACCCCCGGGACGCTCACGGCATCCATCATCGAACCTCTCCACCCTCATCATCGACCGAGGCAGGGCCCTCGGGGTGCGTCTCTGCGGCCTGCACGACCAGCTCGCTCACCGTCTGGAAGGCCGCCAGGAGCTTGTCCTGGTCGGCCGGGCACAACCGCTCGAGCACGGCCCGGTGACGCTCGCGCATCGCGCGCTTGTGCCCATCGAGGACCGAGCGCCCTCGGGGGGTGATGGCCACCCGCACCGAGCGGCTGTCACCCGGGGCCGGTCTCTTGTGCACCAGGCCCGCTTTGGCAAGGCGCCCGACCATCTCGCTCGTCGTGCTCTGGGCGGCGTTGGTAAAATCGCGGAGCTCCCCCACCGTCCGCGGCCCCTCCTGCGCGAGCTGGGCCAGCAGATGAACCTGCTGCGGCGTCACGTCGCCGCACGCCCCGCTCGACCGCACGAGGCGCGACATGCTGTGGAAGATCGTCACGACGATCTCCCCAAGCTGATCGAGCCTGTCATCGAGGGTGGCCATTGGGGGAGTGCCTCTCCGGGGCGGGCGAGCGCTGGGCTCATACATCGTAGGGCGATGGGTTGGAAGCGGCGGCGGGCGTCGGCCCCCCTTCCCTTCTTCACGATCGACCTCAGGTATGGGACTTCGCCGACGGGTATGGCACTCCTCAGGGCCCATCGCAAAAAATATTTCGTGACCCGATTGATCTTCGCCCCGCCACGGTGCATCCCTGGGCCTGCGCTGGGTGAAGGTCCTGTCCAGCGGCGGCCTGAGAGGCCCCCTAGGGATATCTATGCATCTACACGATCATGCGAAGAGCCGACGCGGTCGCGACGGCGGAGTCTACGGCGCGGCCCTGTGTGCCCTGGGGGCGATGGCCCTCCTCGGCGGGTGCGGCCGCGGGGCCAGCGCCCCGGCCAGTGCGGGGTCGGCCCCGTCGGTGTCGGCGGAGTCGGCCGCGTCGGGGCGCCGGGGCCCGGTGCAGGTGTCGGTGATCGAGGCCGCGGCCCGGCAGATGCCAGACACCCTGTCGGCCTCGGGGTCGCTCGTGGCCGATCAGCAGTCGGCCCTGACACCCATCGTGCCAGGGCGGGTGATGGCCGTGATGGTCGAGCGCGGGCAGCGGGTCACCGAGGGGCAGGCGCTCTTGCGGGTGCGCGATCAGGACTACCGCACCCAGGCGGTGAGCGCCCAGGCCGCGGTGGCTCAGGCCCGGGCCCGCCTCGGCCTCGACCAGCCCGGGGCCGGCACCTTCCGAGCCGACGACACCGCCGAGGTGCGCGCCGCCGCGGCCCAACGCGACCTCGCCGAGGACGGCCTGCGCCGGGCCGAGCAGCTCCACCGGGGGGGCGCCCTGTCCGACGCCGAGTACCAGCGCGCCGTGATGCAAGCCACCTCTGCTCGGGAGCAACACCGGGCCGCCCTCAACGGCGTACGCGGGGCGTACTTCGCCTACCAGCAAGCCCGCGAGGCCCTCTCCGCCGCCCAGCGCAACGTAGCCGACAGCGTCGTACGGGCTCCCTTCGACGGCGAGATCGCCGAGCGCCTCTGCAACGTAGGCGAGTACGTCTCGCCGCAGCGGGCCATCGTCAACCTGGTGCGCACCGACCCCTTGCGGCTGGAGATGCAGGTCCCGCAGGAGCGCATCGCCGGGCTGCGCCGCGACCAGGCCGTGGAGGTTCGGGTCGACGCCTTCCCGACCCGCGTCTTCCGGGGCACCGTGCGGTACATCTCGGCCTCGGTGCGCCCCGAGACCCGCTCCCTCGTGGCCGAGGCCGTCGTGCCCAACACCGACGGGGCCCTGCGCCCCGGCATGTTCGCCACCGGCCGCATCGACCTCGGGACCCGGCGTACGGCCGTGGCCCTGCCCGCCCGGGCTCTCGTGACCGAGGCGGGGGTGCACCGCGCGTTCGTCATCGTCGACGGGCGTGCGACCGAGCGGGTCGTTCAGGTGGTCGACCGCAGCGAGGGCACGGTCCTCGTCGACCGGGGCATCACCCCGGGCGAGCAGGTCGCCGTCGACGGAGTAGCCGACCTGCACGACGGGGCTACCGTGGCCATCGGCCCAGCCCCCGCAGCCCCCGCGGCCCCCGGGGCCCCGGGAACGACCCCATGATCCGAAGCCATCGCGTGGAGAGAGGAGCGTAGGCCATGCAGTGGCTCGCCGCAGTGTGTGTACGGCGCCCGGTGTTTACCTGGGTGCTGATGTTGACCCTGGTCGTGGTGGGGATCGCGTCCATCCGTGGCCTCGGGGTCGACCGGTTTCCCAAGATCGACTTCCCCGTGGTGCTGGTCACCACGGTGCTTCCTGGGGCCTCGCCCGAGCAGGTCGAGACCGAGGTCAGCGACAAGCTCGAGGAGGCCATCAACTCCATCTCGGGCCTCGATGAGCTCCGGTCGGTGTCGTACGAGGGCCTGAGCGTGGTGATCGCCCGCTTCGACCTCGACAAGGACACCGCCGAGGCGGCCCAGGAGGTGCGCGACCGGGTCAACCGCACCCTGTCCCTGCTCCCCCAGGGCATTCAGCAGCCGCGGGTCGAGCGGTCTGACCCCGACGCGGCCCCCGTGCTCCTCGCCGCCGTGCGGGCCCCGCGCTCGTCCCGCGAGGTCACCGAGTACGCCGACCGGCGCATCCGGCGGCAGATCGAGTCGCTCAACGGGGTCGGCGGCGTCACCGTCCTCGGCGGCCGCCGCCGCCAGATGAACGTCGTGCTCGACCCCGCCCGCCTGCAGTCCTTCGGGCTCACCGTGGTGGACGTCCAGCGCTCGCTCCTCACCCAGAACGTGGAGATCCCCGGGGGGACCGTCGACCAGGGCGACCGCACCTTCTCGCTGCGGGTCCAGGGGCGGGTGGCCTCCCTCGCCGAGCTCAACGAGCTGGTGGTGGCCTCCCGCGGGGGCCTGCCCATCCGGGTGCGGGACGTCGGCCGGGCCGAAGACTCCGAGGCCCAGGTCAGCTCCCAGGCCTCCCTCAACGGCGAGTCGGTGGTGATCCTCGCGGTGCGCAAGCAGTCGGGGACCAACACCCTCGCGGTCATCGACGCCCTGCGCGAGCGCATCGCGGAGATCCGGCCCACCCTGCCGGCGGGCTACCAGATCGAGGTCGTGCGGGACGAGAGCGAGTTCATCCGCAACGCCGTCCACGCCGTGCAAGAGCACCTCATCGTCGGCGGCTTCCTCGCCTCCCTCGTGGTCCTCCTCTTCCTCTGGAACGGGCGCTCCACCCTCATCGCCGCCCTGGCCATCCCCACCTCGATCATCGCCACCTTCGCCCTCGTGAAGGCCATGGGTCTCACCCTCAACGTGATCACCCTGCTGGCCCTCACCCTGGCCGTCGGCATCGTCATCGACGACGCCATCGTGGTGCTCGAAAACATCGTGCGCTTCGTCGAGGAGAAGGGCTACCCCCCGCGCCGCGCAGCCATCCTCGCCACGCAGGAGATCGGCCTCGCCGTGCTGGCCACCACCATGTCCCTCGTGGCGGTGTTTCTCCCGGTGGCCTTCATGGGCGGGATCGTCGGGCGCTTCATGGCCTCCTTCGGGTTCACCATGAGCTTCGCCATCGTGGTGTCGCTCCTGGTGAGCTTCACCCTCACCCCGATGCTCTCGTCGCGGTGGCTCAAGGGCAAACGGGGCGACCCCGCCCACGCGGCAGGGCCCGACCACGACGACGCGCCCCTCGACGCCGAGTACGCCGACCCCGCCGCCGAGCCGCGGGCCCAGGAGAAGGCCGCCTACGTCGAGTGGCGCCGGGGCACCCGGACCATCCCCGCGGAGTTCTCCCACGGCCCCCACGGGGGCTCCCGGGGGCTCTACGGCCTCTTCGAAGGGGCCTACTTGAAGCTCCTCGGGTGGAGCATGGGCCACCGCTGGGCCGTGGGCCTGGCCATGCTGGTGACCTTCCTGTCGGTCATCCCCCTCGGCCGCATCGTCCAGAAGAACTTCCTCCCCACCGACGACGAGTCCCGCTTCGACGTGGTGATCCGGGCCCCCGAGGGCACCTCCCTCGACCAGGCCCACCTCATCGCCGAGCGCATCGCCCGGGAGATCCGAGCACTGCCCGGGGTGCACCACACGGTGACCACCACGGGCTCGCCCCCGGGCGACCCGTCGGGCCGCGGACCCAACCAGGCCAACATCTACGTCTCCCTCGTGCCCCCCACCGAGCGGACCCTCAACCAGCAGGGCGTGATGGGGGAGGTCCGCACCCGCATCCTGCCCCGCTTCGCCCAGCAGCACCTGCGGGCCCTGGTGGCCCCCGTCAACGTCTTCGGCGGCGGGGCCGCGGACAGCGCCCCGATCCAGTACGTGCTCAAGGGTCCCGACCTGGCCCGCCTCGGGCGCTACGCCGACCAGATGCTGGCCCAGGTCCGGCAGATCCCGGGGGTGGTCGACGCCGACTCCACCCTGGTCAACGGCAAACCCGAGCTCGTGGCCCGCATCCACCGGGCCCGGGCCGCCGACCTCAACGTCTCGGCCCTCGACATCGCCACCAGCCTCCGCATGCTGGTGGGCGGCCTGCAGGTGTCCAACTACAACGAGGGGGGCGAGCAGTTCGAGGTCTGGATCCGGGCCACCCCCGAGGCCCGCAGCCGCATCGCGGCCATCGAGTCGATCACCGTCCCGAGCCAGACCCCCGGGCGCTCGGTGCGGCTCTCGGAGGTCGTCGAGATCCGCGAGGGGACGGGGCCGTCGAGCATCCAGCGCGTGGGCCGACAGCGGATGGTGACCATCTACTGCAACGTCGTGCCCGGGACCTCGGAGTCGCAGGTCATCACGGAGTTCAACCGCATCCGAGGCACCCTCAACATGGACGCGGGCTTCTCGGCCGAGCTGGCCGGTCGCTCGAAGGAGCTCGGTCGGGCGAGCCAGAGCTTCGCCACGGCCTTCATCCTGTCCTTCGTGTTCATGTACCTGGTGCTGGCGGCTCAGTTTGAGAGCTGGATCCACCCGATCACGATCCTCATCTCCCTGCCCCTGGCGGTGCCCTTCGCCCTCTTCTCGCTGGTGGCCCTGCAGCAGAGCGTCAACATCTTCTCGACCCTGGGCATCCTCGTGCTCTTCGGCATCGTGAAGAAGAACTCCATCCTCCAGGTCGACCACACCCGCGACCTGCGCAGACGGGGCCTCGGCCGGGCCGACGCCATCATGATCGGCAACCGCGACCGGCTACGCCCCATCCTCATGACCACCATCGCCTTCGTGGCGGGCATGATCCCCCTGGCCATCTCCACCGGGGCCGGGGCCGGGACCAACCGGGCCATGAGCTCGGTCATCATCGGGGGGCAGAGCCTGTCGCTCCTGCTCACCCTGATCGCGACCCCGGTGGTGTACTCGTTCTTCGACGACCTGGCCCACTCGCGCCGGATCGCCGCCGTGGCCCACCTCCTGGCCGCGCCCTTCCGGGCCCTCGACCGGCTGTTTACGCGCAACGACCCGCCCTCGGACGAGCCGCCCCCGTACGACCCCCTCGCCGACGAGCCCACCCGCGAGCACTCCCTGCCCCGCCGCTGAGCACGCGGCAGCCGCCCCGGGCCGTGCTGACCACGCGCACACGGCCCGGCAGGGTGCTGACCGAGCCAGGGTTGGCGATGGTCAAGCTCCCCGACAATCCCGAGGCCCCCCACGCCGCGCAGCGCGGTACCTACAAGCAAGGCGTCGAAACCTCTCGTGCCAGCGCCTCGGCCCAGGCGTCGTGGGCCTGTGCGTCGGGGTGCAGCCCGTCGCGCGCGACACGCCCGGCCCGCGCTTGTTCGCGCATCAGCGGAAACAGATCGACGTAACGCGCCCCGCGCGCCACCGCCAGGGTACGGAGGGCGTCGTTGAAGGCCACGATGCGGGCGAAGAGCGTCTCGGTGTCGCCAAACCGCTGCCCGGTGGGCGTGTGGGCCCAGTCGGGCTGCGGGATGACCAGCACGCGCGAGGCAGGCACGCCCGACGCGGCGATGGCGTCGAAGATCCGCCCGAGTTGCACGCGGTACTGCGCGACGTCGGCGCCCCGGACGAGGTCATTGGCGCCCACCGCGAGGCTCACCCAGGTGGGTGGGAAGGTGCGGAGAAGGGGGAGTTCCTGGTCGATGAGGTCTTGGGTGGTGAAGCCGTTGACCGCGGGGTTGCGGAGGGTGACCGCGCACCGCGGGGTGGTCCAGCGCGCGACCAGCCGCGCAGGAAACGCCTCCGCGGGCGAGCTCCCGGTGCCGATGGTGAACGAGTCCCCGAGGGCGAGATAACGCGCCGTGGGGGCCGTGCGGGGGGCGTCGACGGGGGCGCCGGGGGGCGCGGGGTTGGACGACGCGCAGCGCCCGGAAAGGGTCGCCGCGAGGAGGGAGAACAACACGCGCGTCAGCATCGGGGACCACAAGGTACGCCAACGGGCCCGCGCGGTGGGGCCTCGGCGGTCGACGCAGAGCTCGCGGCTTCGCGGGAGCCCCCTGCTGCCCGGGCGCGGGCCCGTGTTGGGACGGTTCGCGCTGCGACACGGGGCCGGGGACATCCCACGCTGCGTCGAAGTCGCCGACGCCGGCGCGGCCTACGACGCCGCCCTGGACGGAGGGGGAGCGGCGGTCAGTCTGCGAAGAGCGCGGCCCCCTCGGTCACGGCAAACGCGCGCTGCGACCACGTGGCCAGCGTGGCGGGGTCGTCTTCGCTCAGCACCCGCGCGGTCTGTCGTGGGTCGAGGGCCACACCCCGCAGCGCAAGCGCCTGAAGGATGGTCTGGGTCAGGGTGGCCTGGAATCGTGCGGCACGGGCGAGTGACTCGTCGCGGGCACGTGCGGCCTCGTCGCGCTCGTTCTGCCGCTCGTCGACGAGGGCCTGCAGGCGGACGACGAGCTCGGACTCCGAAGGCACCAGGGCGCCGTTGGAGAAGAACCGCAGCCGGGTGCGCACCACCGCCAGGTCGAGCCCCAGCACCGACGAACGCAAGAGCCCCCCCTGCGGGATCAGCGGCACATAGGTGCGCAACTGCGTATCGGAGAGGCGCCACCCGCGGAGCTGACCGCTGCGGCAGTCGAAGCTGAAGTACTCAGGGATCTGGAGCCGCGCGTAGTCCTCGACGTTCTCCCGCAGATCTTTGTGCTTCTTGCCGAGGTTGCGCACCTCGATGACCACGTCGATGCCGCGGCGCTCGCGGGTCACGTTCCAGCTCTCGGGCTCGTAGTCGGGGTCGCAGTCCATCACCGCGAGCACGTCGGGCACGATCACCGCCTCGCCGGGGTAGAACACCCCGAGCTCCATCCCGATGTAGACCCCGCGGCCCGCCCGGCGAAAGTGTGCGTCGAGGTCCGCCGCTGCGCCCACCTTGCGCCGCACGTGCCGTGTGCCCTCCGACATCGCCTCGCGGTATTCGTCAAGCACCGCGACGATCTCCTCGATCCGCGCGTCCTGCGCGGCGTCGTCGAGGGAGGCCCAGGTCTCGGCGTCGGGCAGTCGGATCCGCGGGTCGTCCCACACCCGCTGTCCCTTCGTCGGCGCGCGCGAACTCGTCATCGCGCGACGCTAGCACGGCGCCGTCGCCCGGGGATCACCGCCGCGGCCGGGGAGGGCCGACCACCGCCGAGGCGCACAGCCGGAGCGCGTCGTCGCGGGCCGCCCGCAGCGCCGCCAACGGGTGGCGCAACACGGCAGCCCGCTGCTGTTCGGCCGGGGTGGCAAGCTGCCGCGTGCCCAGAACCCGCCCCAACACGCATCCGAGCGACTACGGCGCCACGGCATGCGTCGTGCTGACCAGCGTCCAGCGCGGGGAACATGGCGAAATGCCACATGGTCTGACGGATGTCATGGCATTGTTCGGGGGGCGATTGCGCGCAGCCGGTTGCCGCCTCAGAAGCCTTCCCGCGCCATGCCCGACCCTGACGGCCCGGCCTCGAGACCCCTTCATACCCATGTCCACCCACGCTGACACCTCGACCGAGGCCCACGCCGACACGTCGCACGACGGCGCGCACCCTACGCCTTTCGCCAGGCTCATGCAGTTGCTCAAGGCCGAGCGCCCCGCGCTGGGGTCGGTGCTGGTCTACGCGGTAGGCGTCGGGCTCGTGAGCCTCGCGACGCCCATCGCCGTGGCGGCGCTGGTCAACACCATCACCTTCGGCACGGTGCTCCAGCCCATCGTGGTGCTGGCGTTCCTCGTGTTTCTGGGGCTCTGCTTCGAGGGCACCATGGACCTGATGCAGCTCTGGCTGGTGGAGCTCATCCAACGCCGGGTGTTTGTGCGGGTGGCCGTCGACCTCGCCCATCGCCTCCCGGCCGTGCGTCTCGACGCCGTCGACGGCACCAACCGCCCCGAGCTGGTCAACCGGTTCTTCGACGTGATGACGGTGCAGAAGACCGCGGCGACGTTGCTCCTCGATGGCCTCGGCATCGCCTTGCAGACCACCATCGGACTGCTGCTCCTGGCCTTTTATCACCCCATCCTGCTGGCCTTCGACGTGGTGCTCGTGGGGGCCATCGCCATCGTGCTCTTTCCCCTGGGACGTGGCGCGGTGACCAGCAGCATCAAGGAGTCGAAGGCGAAGTATGCCGTCGAAGCCTGGCTGGAGGAGCTCGCCCAGCATCCCCTGGCCTTTCGCGGCACGGGCGCGCAACGTTTCGCCGCGACGCGTATGGAGACGCTCGCGCGCACCTACCTCAACGCGCGCAGCAAACACTTCCGCATCGTGCTCCGGCAGCACATCGGCACGCGGGTCTTCAAGGCCATCATCTCCGGGGTGCTGTTGGGCCTCGGGGGCTGGCTGGTGATCAATCGAGGGCTCACCGTCGGGCAGCTCGTCGCCGCCGAGCTCATCGTGGGCGCGGTGGTGACGGGCATGGCGAAGTTTGGCAAACAGCTCGACGCGTACTACGACCTGGTCACCGCCGCCGACAAGCTGGGGTACCTCCTCGACCTGCCGCCCGAGCGCGGCCACGGGTACCTCCTGCCGCAGCGGCATCCCCGGGGGGCGCTGCTCCACGTGGAGAACGTGTCATTCGCGTTCGATCGTGGGCGGCCCGTGTTGGAGGATGTCTCCCTCACGGTGGAGCCCGGCGGCCGCGTGGCCGTGCTGGGGATCAACTCCAGCGGCAAGAGCACCCTCGCCGAGCTGCTCTTCGGCCTACGCACCCCGAGCCAGGGGGTCGTGTCGGTGGACGGCGCCCACCTCCCCGAGCTCTCCCTCGCCTCGCTGCGTCACGAGGTTTCGTTGGTGGGCCGGGCCGAGGTGTTTGATGGCACCGTCGCCGACAACGTGTCGTTGCGCCGCGACAACGTCGACGCCATGGCCGTCCGCGAGGCCCTGCGCCGCGTGGGGCTCGGACGCGCCATCGCCGCGATGCCCAAGGGCATGTTTACCCCCTTGGTGTCAGGGGGAGCGCCCCTGTCCCAGACGCAGTCGGTGCGGCTCTCGCTGGCGCGGGCCATCGCCGGACGGCCGCGGCTGCTCCTGGTAGACGGCACCCTCGATGGCATCGAGGACAGCGCGGCGGAGGAGCTCTTGCAAGCGTTGGCTGCCCCCGAGGCGCCCTGGACCCTCGTGCTGCTCACGCATCGCCCGCCCCTCGCGCGGATGTTGCCGGGCCGCTATTTCCTGGGTCGCGCCTCCGCCGTCGATGGGCCGGTCTCCCTCATTCCGGAGGCTCCGCGATGATCGCCGATCACGATCTCGTCCATGCCGTCGCCCCTGCCGAGGCCGCCGATCGCGCGGCGCTCGCGATGGTGGCCTCTCCCCGGGTCGCGCGCACCCTCGCGACCATCGTCGTGGCCCTCTTCGCGGCGATCGTGCTGAGTCTCACGTTTCTACCCTGGCAACAGACCAGCGTGGGCTCGGGTCGCGTGGTGGCCTACGCGCCCCTCGAACGCCAGCAGAACGTCGAAGCCCCCATTGAGGGCCGGGTGATGCGCGTCCACGTGCGAGAGGGCAGCCGGGTGCGCCGCGGCGAGGCCCTCCTCGACCTCACCGACAACGACCCGCTGATCCTCGAACGGCTGCAGCAGGAGCGCGGGGCCGCGGTGATGCGCATCGAGGCCGCCCGGGCCCGTGCCGCCGCCGTCGAGGCCCGCCTCGGCGAGCTCACCCTCTCCCGCGACAACGCCCTCACGGCCGGCGAGAGCCGCATTCGGATGGCACAGAATCGTGTGCGCGCCGCGATCCAATCGGTCGCCGCCGCCGAGGCCGCCCAACGCACCGCCCAGCTCAACTTCGACCGCCAGGAGGCCCTCGTGCGCGAGGGGCTCGCGTCGACGCGCACCATCGAGCTGGCCACCCTCGATCAGCTCCGCACGCGCACCGAGGTCGACCGCGCCCGAGCCTCCCTGGAGGCCGCGCGGGCCGAGGTCGAGGCCATCACCGCCGATCGATCGCGGGCGGGCACCGACGGCTTCGCCGCCATCAACGACGGTCGCGCCACACGCGCCTCGGTGCAGGCCGAGATCGCCGCGGCGACGGCGGAGATCGCGCGCATGGACGTGCGGCTCGCGCGGCAGCAGACTCAGCGCGTGATGGCCCCGCGGGACGGCACCGTGCTGCGGCTCATGGTCAACACCGGCGGCGAGATGGTGAAGGCCGGCGACCCGCTGCTCGTGCTCGTGCCCGACACCGAGGAGCGCGCGGTGGAGCTGTGGGTCGACGGCAACGACGTGCCCCTGCTGCGCGAGGATCGCCATGTGCGCATCCAGTTTGAGGGCTGGCCTGCGATCCAGTTTTCAGGGTGGCCCCGCGCGAGCATCGGGACCTTCGGCGGCCGGGTGGCGGTGATCGATGCGGCCGACAACGGGCGCGGACAGTTTCGGGTCATCGTGGTGCCGGCGGGGCGCGAGGGGTGGCCCTCGGGGCGATATCTGCGCCAGGGCGTGCGGGCCAACGGGTGGATCCTGCTCAACCGGGTGCGCCTCGGGTACGAGCTGTGGCGGCGGTTTAACGGGTTTCCGCCGACGGTCAATCCCGCCGAGGCCCCTGCGTACCAGGGCAGCGGCGCCTCGTCCTCGGGGAGCAGCGGCGGCGGCGGGGGAGGGGGCAAGTGAGGTCGTCGCGCTGGGTGTTGCTCTCGTCGCTGTGGGCGGCGGAGGCGGGGGCCCAACCTGCCGCGGCGAATCCCGACGCGGCCTCGGCCGAGCCTGCCATCGAGGCCCGCGAGCCCCTCGCCCTGCGCACGGTGCTGGCGGCCGTGGCGCAGCGGTTTCCGCTCCTGCGCGCGGCGGAGCGCGATCGTGAGGCGGCGGCCGGCGAGCGCCTCGCGGCGGAGGGCGGGTTTGACCCGCTGTGGCGCACACGTTTCAGCGCGACGCCGATGGGGTACTACCAACCCCTCGCCGTCGACACGGCCCTCGTGCAGCCCACCCAACTCTGGGGCGCGAGCTTCTTCGCGGGCTACCGCCTGGGGCAGCCTCTCAGCTACACCGGCTTCGCGGTGTACGACGGCAAGGCCGAGACTGCCCCCCTGGGCGAGCTGCGCCTGGGCATGACGCTGCCGCTCTGGCGCAACCGCGGCATCGACCGCGCCCGGGCCTCGCTGCGCCGCGCGGAGATTGGCCAGGAGATCGCCGACCTCGCGCTCCTGCAACAGCAGCTGGAGGCCACCCGGGCCGCCACGTTGCGGTACTGGGAGTGGGTGGCCGCGGGGCGGCGCCTGGCCGTGCAGCGGGCGCTCCTCGACCTTGCCCTGTCGCGCGACGCGGGCCTCGCCCAACGTGTGGCCCGCGGCGACATCCCCCCGTTTGAGCGCACCGACAACCGCAGGGCCATCGTGCAGCGGGAGGGCACCGTGGTGGCGGCCCGAAGGGCGCTGGAGCAGGCCACCATCGAGCTCGCCCTGTACCTCCGCGATGCCCAGGGGCGCGCCACCCTCGCCGATCGCGCGCAGCTTCCGTCGGGCCTTCCCGAGCCTCCGGCGCTCGATGCGGGCTGTGCGCGGCAGGCCGAGGCCCTCGCGGTGCGGCTGCGTCCAGAGGCGCGTCGGTTTGAGCGCCAGCGTGATCGTGACGCCGTAGAGCGGGACTGGGCCGACAACCAACGGATGCCCGCCATCGACCTCGTGGTGGCCGCCTCGCAGGACCTCGGGCAGGGCCCCGAGCGGCTCACCAGGCCGGTGTTTGAAGCCGGTGTGCTGCTCGACATTCCCTTGCGCAATCGTACCGCCACGGGGCGCATGCAGGTGGCGGCGGCGGCCATGGAGCGCGCCGAGGAGCAGGCTCGTTTCGCCCGCGATCGGATCGCGGCCGATGTGCGCGATGCAACCTCGGCCCTGGAGGCGGCCCGGCAGCGGGTGGCCATCGCGCGGCAGGAGCTCGAACTCGCCAGCCAGATCGCGGCGCAGGAGCGCGAGCGGTTTCAGTTGGGCGAGGGCACGCTGCTCTTCGTCAACCTTCGCGAGCAGGCCGCGACAGAGGCCGAGATTCGTGTGGTGGACGCCCTCCTCGACGGCCAGCGGGCCCTCGCGGCGTGGTGGTTTGCCACGGGCCAGGGCGGCGACGCGACCGAGCTCTGCCCGCGCTGAGGCTCCCGCGGAAGGGCACGAGCAGAAACGTGGGGACTCAAGGGGTCGCGGTCTCGCGCGACGAGGTACCAAACCGCGGCCAGCTCGGGATGTGTAGTTTTCTCAACGAGACGCAAGCCAGGCAAGGAAGGGCGACGACGGCGGGCTGAATGCCCGGCGAGGAGACCTGACGCCGCATGGCGACGCGGATCGGCAGAGAAAACTACGCATCCCGAGCTGGCCGCGGTCTAGTACCTCGGGTGAGTCTTCCGCCGGAGTCGGGCCGTCGCGAGACCAGCGTACCGCCATGCTCGCCGCGGGGAAGGACGCGTTCGCCATGCTCGTCGGGCGCCGCTTCGTTGCGCGTCCCGCGGTGGTTCGCGCGGCAACCCCAGGCGTAGGCCCTCCCTCGCGCTTGACACCCTACCCCCCGCGGCGGTTATCTCCCCCGCACCCCATGTACCTCGGCCGCGTCATTGGCACCTGCGTAGCGAGCGAGAAGGCCCCCGGCCTGGAGGGCGTCCGGCTCCTCCTCGTCGAGGCCGTCGACTCCGGCGGCGAGCCCACCGGGGCCCCGCCCTTCGTGGCCGCAGACACGGTCTCCGCGGGCTATGGCGAGGTCGTTCACCTCGTGGCCTCCCGCGAGGCCGCCCTCGCCCTCGACGAGAGCTTCGTGCCCGTCGACGCCGCCATCGTCGGCCTCGTCGACGAAGCCTTCCGCGCCGACGGAGGCCCCTCCTTCCTCCGCGGCCGCGACGACGTAGGGACCCGCCCGTGAAGCTCGCCCGCGTCGTCGGCACCCTCGTGGCCACCGTGCACCACCCCCACTACGACGGCCAGACCCTCCTCCTCTGCGCCCCCGTCACCCCCACGGGCGACGCCTACGGCGAGGTCTTCGTGGCCGTCGACCGGGCCCAGGCGGGGGTCGGCGACACCGTCCTCGTCAACGCCGAAGGCAACGGGGCTCGGCAGATCTTCGGCCTCCAGCCCACCGACAAGCTGGCCATCCAGGACGTGATCGTGGGCGTCGTCGACGCCGTGGTGGAGGCGTGATGGAGGCCAGGGTTCGTGAGGAGATCGCCCGGGTATGCGGCCTCCTCGCCGCCCGCGGGTGGGTCGCCAACCACGACGGCAACGTCTCGGCCCGGGTCGCGGCCAACCGCATCCTCTGCACCCCGACGGCCACCCACAAGGGCGCTGTCCGCCCCCAGGACCTCGCCGTCACCGACGCCGCGGGCAAGCACCTCTCCGGGCGCGCGAAGCCCCCGTCGGAGTACGCCCTGCACCTGGCCGTCTACAAGAAGCGCCCCGACGTGGCCGCCGTCGTACACGCCCATCCCCCCTTCGCCTCCGGGCTCGGGGTCAGTGGGCGCGAGCTCGTGGTCTTCCTCCCCGAAGCGGTGGTGTCGCTCGGAGCCCGGATCCCCCTCGTTCCGCTCGCGGCGCCGGGGGCTGGGGCTGTCACCGCCCTCGGGCCCTTCGTCGAGCCCTTCGACGCCGTCCTCGTGAGCGCCAACGGGGTGTGGGCCTGGGGCGACTCCGTCGAGCAGGCGTACCTCCGCCTGGAGCTCGTCGAACACCTCGCCACCATCGCGGCCAGAGCCGCCGCCTGGGGCGGTCCGCACCCGCTCCCGGCCGACGTGGTGACCCAGTGCCTCGAGGCCCGCAAGAAGGCCTTCCCGGGGCGCTGAGGGTCTCGTACGAACGGGCGTAGGGCCCTTCGGTGCTACGCGTCGAAGGCGAGGACGCACCGGCAGTCATCGCATCGTCGCGCCTTGATCCCCGTGGCCAGGGCGAAGTTGCGGTCCACCCATCCGGCATCCGCTTCGAGGAAGCGCACACCCTGCCCGCGCAACTCTCCCCACGTGAAACGCACGCTCCCGCACAGGGGGCACGGGGCTTCCCGCCCACGAACCTCGACGACATCGCCACCGCGCCGCTCGAGCCGGAGGAGCCCCTGTCTCACCCGCTCGAAATCGGCCACGAGCGCGGCGAGCTCCCGCCGCATGGTCTCCACATTCGCCTGCAGCGCAGCTTCATCGTCGCGAAACGCCATGCTGGAAACAGGAACGCCAACGGAGTCTGGCTGTCAAGCGCGTTGCCGCGGGCGCTGTGGAGGAGGGCGGATCACCCCGGCGGCAAGCCCCCGCCCCGGGCCGGGACCACGATGAACAAGGGCCTTCGGTCGACCTCAGACCCCGCCCGTCCCCGCACCAGAATGCTTGCCTGGAACACCTGGGCCGTGTCTCCGCCCACGGCGAAGTTGTTGTAGAAATCCACCGCGAAGGTCACCCGGGTCGACGGGAGCACCCCGTAGAAGGCCCGGTCGTCGTGGCGCTCGTAGCCCATGGGGGCCGCGGGCTCGCCCCGCAGCGGTCGGACGGCCTGCACGAACTCCCTCGCCCGACGCCCCATCGGCAGGCGCATGTCGCTCGCGGGGCTGTCGACCTCCGTGCGGATGTCCTGGCGGGTCTCCTCGGCCAGGGTACGAATCCCCGAGACGATGTCGGCCCCCGTCCGGGTGATCCCCCCCGAGGCCACCGGGGCGAACAAGACCTCCTGCCGACCCGCGTTGAGCGAGCCCGTGGCCCGGGCCAGGTAGGCGCTGTTGGCGTAGGTGAAGCCCATCCGACCCGCCATGCTCACGTCGATGCCCACGAAGAGGGCCCCGAGGGCGGTCATGGCCGGGACCAGCTCGGCGTACCGATGGCCCCGCTGGCTCCGGGGCGAGCTCGGCAGGGGCCCGTCAAACCACGGCCCGTCGCTGAAAAGCACCACGATCGGAACCCGCCCCCGCCCGAAGCACCCCCATCCCACCTCCGTCGGGTCGTCGCAGTCCTGCAGGGGGTTCATGGCGCTGACCCAGCCGCTGCCCATCGGGTCGCGGGCGTTGATCACGCTGCGCCGGGCCGCCTCGCTCATTTCGTGGCCGCGGCTCCCGCGCCCCGTCACCACCTGGAAGAGGGCCTCCATCTGGCACTCCGCGGCGAAGCCCCCGAGGTAGCGGTTGTTGGTGTCGACGGCGATGGTCCGCATCCCGTCAAAAGCCCGCTGGACCGCGTCAAAATCGCGGGTCATCCGCTGCCGGCGCCACAGGGTGTAGTCCCCCGGGAAGACCCCCAGACGGCCGGACTCGCCGTCGGTGGGAAAACCCTCGACCTCGCGTTCGCCCTCGGCCCGCTCGGGCATGCTGTCGAAGCTCCCGACCCCGATCCGCACGTCGGTCACCTGGGCCTGAATGCCCGGGACGATCACCGTCCGCAGGCTCTCCCGCAGGGTGTCGATGGTGCTGTCCATGCTGGCGCTGTTGTCCACCAGCAGAAACACATCGGCCCGCTGGATCCGCGTCTGGAACGTAAACTCCCGCCGCTCGACCGGCCCCCGCAGCTCGGGGGCGTAGTACGGAACGGTCACGTACAGAGACTCCGGGGGAGGCCGTGATGAAGCGTCGCGCGGGTCGCTCCGGGCCACCACCTCCACCAGGTCGCTGGCCCCGTCGCGGTCGGTGTCCTCGGCGCAGGGGTTGGTCCCGGCGGTGCGTTCTTCGGCGTCGGTCAGGCCGTCGTTGTCGCTGTCGAGGTCGCGGTGGTTGGGCTGCCCGTCGGGGGGGCCGTCGCACTCGTCGGGGGGAAGGGTCCCGCCGCAGACGTACGGGCGGGCCCGGTCTTCGTAGCCAGGATAGGCCCGCCGGGCCTCGACCCCGTCCTCGAACCCGTCGTTGTCCGAGTCGCGATCCATCACGTCGGGCATCCCGTCGCCGTCGGTGTCGCGGGTGGGGGGGCCCTCGTCGGCGTCGGACACCCCGTCCCCGTCGGTGTCGACGCACACCACCACCCCCACGTCGGCCGGGCCCGCGTCCGCCGACCCCGGAACATCGGACGGAGCTCCGAGGTCGCTCGTGGAGCCCGCGTCGGGGGAGACCACCATCTCGGTGCCCTCCTGGAAGCAACCCGCGCTCCCAAGGGCCGCCAATGTCACCCATCGCCACACCACGCCGCGCATCATCACCCGCGGGAGGTTAGCATCGACGTCATGGCAGACACACCCGCCGGTCCCCTCGTGGGCATCATCATGGGCAGCGTGAGCGACCTGGAGACCATGACCCCCGCCCGGGAGATCCTGGAGGCCCTCGGGGTCGCCCACGAGGTTCGGGTGGTGAGCGCCCA
This sequence comes from uncultured Myxococcaceae bacterium, assembly GCA_964447205.1. Taxonomy (GTDB): domain Bacteria; phylum Myxococcota_A; class Polyangia; order Polyangiales; genus JAEUKH01. The sequence continues at coordinate 152,838 of CAYUSB010000004.1, read as the reverse complement.
CCGGACCCCCGACTGGATGTTTCAGTACGCCGAAGAGGCCGAAGGGCGCGGCCTGGAGGTGATCGTGGCCGCCGCGGGAGGGGCCGCCCACCTGCCCGGGATGGTCGCGGCCAAGACCTGCTTGCCCGTCCTCGGGGTTCCCGTCTCGGCCACGGGGCTCGGGGGGGTCGACGCCCTCCTGTCCATCGTGCAGATGCCCCGCGGGGTCCCTGTGGGCACCCTCGCCATCGGCAAGGCCGGGGCCGCCAACGCCGCCCTCCTGGCCGCCCGGATCCTGGCCACCTCACGCCCCGCCCTGCGCGCGCGCCTCAAGGCCTGGCAGGCTGCACGCACGGCCGAGGTTCTGCGGGAGACCGTCCTGTGAGGGGGCCCATTCTCCCTGGGTCCACCCTGGGCATTCTTGGGGGCGGTCAGCTCGGGCGCCTCACGGCCATGGCCGCCCGGTCGCTCGGCTACCACATCCACGTCCTCGACCCCGACGACCGCTGCGCCGCCCGGTTTGTGGTCGACCGCTGCCTAACGGCCCGCTTCGACGACGATTTCGCCGCCGCCGACCTCGCCCGCCACTGCGCCGTGGTCACCCTGGAGATCGAACAGGTCTCCCTGGCCTCCCTCGACGCCGCCCGGCGGTACGCCCCCGTGCGTCCCTCGGCCGCCGTCCTCGGGGTGATCCGAGACCGGGCCCGGCAGAAGCAGTGGCTGGCCGACCGGGGGTTTCCGCTCGGGCCGTGGCGCCGGGTGACCGACCCGGGAGCCCTGGCCGAGGCCCTCTCGGACTTCGGGTCGCGGTGTTTCGTCAAGGTCTGCACGGGCGGGTACGACGGCCGCGGGCAGGGGATCACCGACAACCCCGCCGACGCCCCGGCGGTCTTCGCGGCCCTGGGCGGAGGGCCCTGCGTGGTGGAGAAGGGGCTCGACCTCCAGGGGGAGCTGTCGGTGCTGGTGGCCCGACGCCCGTCGGGCGAAGTGGCCGTGTACCCCCCCGCGGTCAACCACCACGCCGAACGGATTCTGGTGTGGTCGGTCCTGCCCGGGGAGCTCGATCCGCGGGTGACCCGGGAGGCCATGGAGATGGCCCGGAGCATCGCCGAGGCCCTGGAGGTGGAGGGGCTTCTGGTGGTGGAGATGTTCCTGGGGCAGGACGGGAGTCTGCGGGTGAACGAGCTGGCCCCGCGGCCTCACAACAGCTTCCATGCCACCGAGGTCACGGCCCTCACCAGCCAGTTTGAGCAGGCCGTCCGGGCCGTGTGCGACCTCCCTCTGGGGTCGACCGAGGTATTGCGCCCCGCGGCCATCGCCAACCTCCTGGGCGACCTGTGGGTGGGCGACCGGCCCCCGCGTTTCGAAGCGGCCATGGCCCTGCCGGGGGTAAGGGTTCATCTGTACGGCAAGAGGCTGGCGCGGCCGGGGCGGAAGATGGGGCACCTGTCGGCCGTGGGGGCGACCCCCGCCGACGCCGTGGCCCTCGTGCAGACGGCGTATGCCCGCCTCACCGCGGGGTGAGCGGCGGCGAGGGGCGGGCAGCGGGCAGCGGGCAGCGAGCAGCGGGCAGCGGCGACGGGCAGCGAGGCCGCAAGGGCCGCAGGGGCCAGACGTTTCTTGGGGGGGCAGCGAACGGCGGCAGGCTTGCGCGGTCGCCATCGATCCGTCGAGCTCGTCACGCAGCGCCTTGACCCAATACCCCTTCTGACCCTTGCGACCCCCTTGCGCCCTTGCGGCTTCGCCGCCCGCTGCCCGCCGTCCCGTGTCCCCCGTCCATATCCCGACCACCCCGATCCCCCTCGCCACGTCCCGCCAGGCATATCCCGATAGACCCAGGTGCGGCATCGAGACCGCAGAAAACCATGTCCCGATAGGCCAGGGTGCGGCAGGCTCGCCACACACGACCCTATCCCGACATGCCACCTGCGGCATCCGTGCCGCACATCCGGCATATCCCCAGATGGCCGACAGGGGTCGCCGAGGCCCCCGTACAAAGTCTCGACAACCGCTGGAGGTTCGGGCGAATCTTCGCGGCATGAAGGACCTCACGGCCTCGGATCTGGCCTCGGTAGCGCGCGACCTCCTGACCGGCGCGAAGCGCGAGCTTCTCCAACAGTTGATCGCGGCCCCGCTGTTCGTGCCCAGCCTGCAGGAGCTGGCGCGCAGCCTCGAAGATGTCCCGACCCCGAAGGCTCCCGCCGCGGCGCCCCTGGCCGCTGAGCTCGACGAGGCCGACGACCGGCACGACGGCTTCGGGTACGCCGTGTGGCACCAGCTGGAGTCGTACCGCCGCGCTCCGAGCGTGTCGGCCGAGACCCGGGCCGCGGCCCAACTGCTCCGCGAGACCTTCGTCCCCGCCCTGGCCGAGCTGTCTGCCTCGTACCTCGACGAGGCCGCCCAGGCCCGCACCCGCCGCAAGCTCCTCGACACCCACGCCGAAGCCCTGCGGTCGTTTCCGGTGGCCGGAGGGGCCACCCTGTACGACTGGGTCGTCGGGCGCCTCGACGCCGGTGACGAGCTCGACACGCTCATCAAGGCCCGGGCCGAAGTCATGGGGCAGTCCAACGGCCGCGTCGGCACCATCCGCGGACAAGGCATCGGGCTGCTCTATCGCCTCCGCGGCTCGCTCGTCGACGAGCGGGCCCGCAACCCCGACCTGCCCGAAGACCTCGAGCAACGCCTCTTCGCGTACGCCGACCTCGTGCAGGCCACGCGGAGCCGGGGATCGCGGGCGGCCGTCCCCGTCCCCGAGGAGGCCCCCAAGCCCGAGGCGACCCCCACCCCGGACGAGGGCGAACCCGCGCCCGGCTGAGGCCGCGGAGGACCGTTTCCGCACGACGATCCCGCGAGGGTTGGGGTAGACCCTGACCCGTCGATGTTACGGGTGTTGCTGCGCGAGCTGATGCTGACCGTGTTGGCCCTTGGGGTGGCCAGCGTGGCGGGCTTCGCGCTCCTGGAGAGCCTCCTCGGCCCCGACTGGACCGACGCCGCGCGCCACGCCAGGGTCCTGCCCCTGTCGGCCGAGAGCCTCCGGGGCGGTGACCTCCCGCTGCTCTATCACCGACGCCCCCGCGACGCCGCCCGGCGCACCCTCGACGACATCGCGGCCCTGCGGTCCCCCTCCACCCACGCCGCCGCCCTCCGCCGCCTCCGCGACCGCGGAACCGCCGCCCTGCCCACCCTCCTCGCCCGCATGGCCCACGAGCCTCCCGCCGTCCGGGCGGCCTTGTTCGAGGTCCTGGCTTCGTGGTCGGCCACCCTGGCCCACGCCGAGCTGCCCCCCGTCGACCCGGGACAGGCCCAGGCCTGGTGGGCCAATTTCGCCGAGGCCCGGGGGCTCGATTTTCGCCCCGTGTACACCCAACGCCAGGCCGAGCGCCTCGCCCTGCATCCCAGCCCCAACGCCCGCGAACGCCTCGCACGTCTGGGCACCTACGCCCTGCCCGCCCTGGTCAGTGCGCTGCCCGTAGCCCCCGACGCCTCCGGGGCCTGCCGCGTCCTTCAGGCCCTCGACAACGCCCGCCCCGGCGTGTTGCCCCCGCCCCCCTGCGACGACCCCGCGGCCCTGCGCACCGCCTCCGTCGCCTGGCAGGCCTGGTGGGGCGTCGAACACCTGGAGTTTGAGACCCTCTCCCCCTGGTCGAGCACCCTGTCCACGGTCTTTGAGACCCGCTACGGCCGCTGGGTCGGCAGGGCCCTCACGGGACAGTTCGGGGTGAGCCGCACGACCGGGGTCGCAGTGTCCCAGGAGCTCCGGGCCCGGCTGCCCGCGAGCGCCCTGGCCTCCGGGCTCGGAGGGCTCCTCGGGACCGCCGTGGTCCTGGGATTTGGCGGCAACGCGGCCCTGCGTCGGCGCAGCCTGGGGGCGAGGGTCACGGACTTCATCGGGGCCCTCATCCCAGGGCTCGGGGCCTTTCTGGCGGCGTGGCTCTCGCTCCTGCCCCTCTGCGCAGGCCCGGACGGGACCGCCTCCCTCGTCCAGGCCTTCCTCGGCGGGACGGGCTGGCTCCGGGTCTCCGCCGCCACCCTCGCCGTAGGAGCCCTGGCAGCCCTGTGGTTGTCCCGACCCCGAGGGGCCGTGGCCCTCAACGTCGTGCGCCTGGAGGCCGAACGATGGATCCTCCACAACCGCTCCCCGACGGTGCGTCAACGGCTCCTTCACGGGGTTCGTATGGGGGTGGCCTCGGTGCTGGCCCCGTTGGGGTTCGCGGCCCCGACGGTGCTCCTCGGGTCGCTGGTGGTGGAGTGGGTGTTCGGGGTTCGGGGCATGGGGGCCCTGACCCTGCGCGGGCTCGTGCGCGGCGACGCCCCGTGGCTCCTGGTGTCGGTCCTGACCGTGGTCCCCCTGCTCCTCGGACGCCGCTGGGCAGCCCGGACCATGTTCTGGATGCTCGGGGCCCGCACCGATGGGACCATCCCGCGCCGCCCGACCCTGCCCCCTCCCCCGCTCGTGCCGCCCGACGTGGGGCCCGCCGAGCCCTGAACCCGTAGCCCCCCTACGGCCCCCCGCAGCCCCGCTGGGCCGCCCGCTCGACCGCCGCCAGGGCCGCGGCGTTGCTCCCCATCCGCTGCACCCAGGCCCGGGCCCGCGGGGCGTCGATCCGGGCGAGGCTCGCCAGGGCGGCCTGCCCGAGCTCCAGCTCCCAGGGCGGCAGGGCCGGGTCGCTGTGGGCCTCGGCCACACGCTCCAACCCCGGAGCCGCCCCGGGGTCACAGCGGGCCCCCACCGCGTCGGCCGCGTCGCGACGCAGGGCCGGGTCCCGACGGCGGTCCTCCACAAACGCCAGGAGCCGCGGGGTCACTCCCTCCCCCTGGGTCATGCCGAGGGCCGACAAGACCGCCCGGACGGCCACCGCATTGGGGTCGTCGAGGCCTGCGAGGAGGGCCCCTACGGCCTCTGAGCGCCCCGCCAGGGCCTCCGCCGCGGCCGCCCGCACGCTCGGCCACCGATCGCCGCGCAGGGCCTCCTGGAGGCTCCCAGTGCCCGCCGGGCGCCCCCGCAGGGCCCGGGCCGCGGCCACCCGAACCCGCGGGACCCGGTCGTCCCCAAGGACCTGGCTCAGGACGGCGTCGGTCTCGCCCCCCGGAACCCAATGCCCCAGGGCCCGGAGCCCCTCGGCCCGCAGGTCGGGGTCGGGGCTGGTCCGCACGAGGTCGCGTACGAGGGCGGCCCCTCCGGGGTCTCCCGGGAGGGCCCGGAGGATCCGCCAGCGGGTGGGGAAGTCGACCTCGGGGTGGTTCCAGAGGCGGCGGGCGGCGGCGGCGCAGGCGGGGGACAGGGGGTGGGAGGGCCCGAGGGCCATGGCCAGGAGGTGCAGGCCGCGGCCCGCGGGGAGGGACTCAGGGGGCAGGGCCTGCAGAAAGGCCGCGGGTCCGTCTTCTGCGCCCGGCGAGGCCAGGAGGCGCGCGATCTCGGTGCGAACGGCCACCCAGGCGGCTCCTTCGGCCGTGAGCCCCCGGGCCAGGGCCCGCAGCCGGTCGCCCACCGGAACCCGCAACGACCCCAGCACCCGGGCCGCCCTGGGGTTGGTGGCCAGGGCCTCGCTCAAGGGACCGAGGGCCGCGGCCCCGTCGCGTTCGAGGGCCCGGGCGGCGGCCTCCTCCACGTCGGCCCGCCCGAGGGCCTGAACGAGGGCCTCGACCACCCGCGCGTCCGTGACCGCCGCCAGGAACCGCACCGCCCTGCGGGCCCCCACGATGGACATCGACGGCAGGGCCTCGCCCAGGGCCGCGAGCCCTTCTGTCCCGAGTTGGGCCAGGATGCGGGTGGCGGCCTCGCCCTCCGGGGCCCCGGCGACACGGGCGAGGTTGCGCAGGGGGTCGCCCTCGACCCCGTCGAGCCCCGTGTGGAGGGCCACCTCGGCCACGCTCCCCGGGGTGGCCGCGAGGGCCGTGACGCAGCGGGGGCGGGTCCCCAGGGGCAGCGGGAGGCGGATCCATCCGCCTGTCCGCGCGGCCTCGGTCACGACGGCGGCGCTCACCTCCACCTCGACCCGCAGGGGCCCGGGCTCGGCGAAGAGGGTCCAGCGGGTGGGCAGGACGGCCCCGTCGGAGCCCGGGTGCACGTCCACCCCCCGGACCTCGATGCCCCCGAGGGACACGGGCCCGGTGACGCTCCCAAACCGCGGGGCCATCCAGCGGGTCCCGAGGGCCCGGTCGAGGAGCTCCGGGGCGGGGCGGGCCGCCCGGGCGGGGGCCGCCACCCGGAGGCTGGTCCACGGAACGACCCCTGGGGCTCGCGGGGCGAGTTGGGCCGGGGTGGTGACGGTGGTGGACGGGGTGATGTCCTCGCGGGGGTCGAACCCCGCCGGGCCGAAGCGCCCCGTGCTCGGGTCAAGGACCTGGGCGTCGAGCAGGACCGACCCGGCCCCGCACAGGGTGGAGCCCTCCTCGCGGCGGCCTCGTACGACCAGGCGGCGTCCTCCGGCGGTGCGCACGAAGGCGTCGTCGCGGACGCGGGCCCCGACGTCTTCGCCGCGCCAGGCGGTAGGCCCCTGCCACAGCACGGCGGCCGGGCGGGCGCTGGTGCAGAACAGAACGGCGGCGTACCGGGGCGCCCCGTCGTCGGCGGCGAGGGAGAGGACGGCGGCCTGGGCCGTCCCGTGGTCGACGAGGTCGGAGCGGAGGGAGCCTGGGCCGAGGGTCAGGGGACCGGCGGGCAGGTCGACGGTCCAGGGCCCTCCGGCGTTGCCGCGGATGGCCACCGGGCGGTTGCAGAGGGTGAGGGCCAGGGCCCCGGTCTGGGCCTGGGCCGTGCGAGGGGCGAGGCACAGGCCCGCGGCGAGCAGGGCGACCAGAACGGGGGGGCGGGCGGACATCGCGCCGGGAGACTACCCTGCTTCGGCAGGCTCGGGTTTGGCCTCGGGTTTGGGCTCGGCCTCGGGCTCGAGGCTCGCGGCGAAGGCCTGGAGGGCGGTGCGTTGGGCCTCGGTCAGCCGGGTGGGGACCTCGATCTGGAGCACGCACAGGAGGTCGCCCCGCCCGCCGCGCTCCAGGGAAGGAACGCCCTCTCCCCGGACGCGGAGGGCCGTATTGGGCTGGGAGCCCGCGGGGATGGTGAGGGTGATGCTGCGCCCGTCGACCAGCTCGAAGACCACGCTCCCGCCGAGGACCGCGGTGGCGAAGGGCAGCGGGAGGGGGGCCACGAGGTCGTTGCCGTTGCGCTCGAATCGCTCGTGGGGCTCAACCTCGACCACGACGAGGAGGTTGCCCGCGGAGCCCCCCTGGAGCCCCGGCTCGCCCTGGCCCGGGACCCGGATGGCCTGACCGTTGTCGATGCCCGCGGGGATGTTGACCTTGACCTTCTTCTCGGCCCGGACCTCTCCGCGCCCCTGGCACTCCGGGCAGGGTTTGGTGATGACCTGGCCCGACCCGCCGCAGTCGCTGCAGGGCATGGCGATCATCATGCCCATGGCCCGATGGGCCACCTGCCCCTGGCCCCGGCAGGCCTTGCATTGGGTGGGGGTGGTGCCCTTGGCGGCCCCGCTGCCCTTGCACTCTCCGCAGGCCTCGGGGAAGACCACGGACAGCTCGCGTTTGGCGCCCTGGACGGCCTCCCGCAGGGTCAGCCGCACGCTCGTGCGCAGGTCGCGCCCGGGCTGGCCCCGACCCCCGCGTTGGCCGCGACCCCCGCGCCCCCCGCCGCCTCCGCCCCCGCCGCCTCCAAAGAAGTCGGCGAACATGTCCTGGAACTGGGAGAAGATGTCCTCCGAGGGGCGGAACCCCTGACCCTCCAGGGCCTCGTGCCCGAAGCGGTCGTACAGGCCCCGTTTCTCCTCGTCGGACAGCACCTGATAGGCCTCGTTGACCTCCTTGAACTTCTGCTCGGCCTCGGCATCGCCGGCATTGCGGTCCGGGTGATACTTGAGGGCCATCTTGCGATAGGCCTTCTTGATGTCATCGGGGCTCGTGCCGCGTTGCACACCGAGGACTTCGTAGTGGTCGCGCCTGGATGTCATGGGTCGGAGGGGGGTCTCAGTGCGGGGGACAACGGGCGCTCACTCGAAGAGGCCCTTGAGCTTCTCAAGGAAGGTCTTGCGCTGCGGGTGGCTGTCTTCGCCGAGGGTGCGGGCGAGCTGCTCGATGAGCGCTCGCTGCTCGTCGGACAGCTCCGTCGGAACCTCAAGTTGGATCGTGACAATCTGGTCACCGCGGCCATACCCCCCGAACCGGGGGACACCCTTCCCTCGCAAGCGTAGCTCCTGTCCGGGCTGGACGCCCGGAGGCAAGCGCATTCTAACTTTTCCTTCGAGCGTCGGCACTTCGAGCATGGCCCCGAGGGCGGCCTGGGCGAAGCTGACGGGGATGGTGCAGCGCAGGTCGGTGCCGTCGCGGCGGAAGATGGGGTGCTCGGCGATGCGAATGGTGATCTCGAGGTCGCCCGAAGGGGCTCCACCCCCGGGGGCCTCGCCGTAGCCCTGCACGGTGCGGGTGGCCCCGTCCTCGACGCCCTGGGGGAGCACGACCGAGAGCTTCTCGGTCTTTTTGACCACCCCGACCCCGTTGCACCGGGCGCAGGGGACGCGGGGCACCGAGCCCCGGCCCCCGCACGTCTGGCAGGGCCGCGACACCCGGAAGAACCCCTGTTGAAACCGCACCTCTCCCCGCCCCTGGCAGGCCGAGCAGGTGTCGAGCTCGGTCCCGGGCTCGGCCCCCCGGCCATGGCAGGCCTCGCACACGGCGGGGCGCTCAAACTCCAGGGTCTTCTCGCAGCCCTTGGCGGCCTCTTCGAGGCTGATCGTCAGCTCGATCTGGATGTCGCGGCCTCCCGTACGTCGGCGCCCCCCGGCCCCGAAGGACACCCCTCCTACGCTGCCTCCGAGGTTGCTGAAGAGGTCGCCGAGGATCTCCTGGAAGATCTCCTGGGGGTCGAACCCCTGGAAGTCGACGGCTCCCCCCGGTCCTGCCCCCGGGCTCGGGGCCCGGCCGAAGCGGTCGTAGTGGGCCCGGCGGTCGGTGTCAGACAGGACGTGATACGCCTCGCTCACGGCCTTGAACTTCTGCTCGGCCCCGGGGTCGCCCGGGTTACGATCGGGGTGATACTTCAGGGCCATCTTGCGATAGGCCTGCTTGACCTCGTCGGGGCTGGCGCCCCGGGCGATGCCGAGAAGTTCGTAGTAGTCCTCGCTGCTTGGAGCCATCGGGGGGCGGACCCTAAGGCTCTCGGGCCTCCCGCGCAACACCCCCGTCACCGGGATCGTGGCCGTGCTATGGTCGCCGGGTGAGTCGGACGAAGGGCTGGGCCGGGCTTCTGTTGGTGGGCGTGTTCTCGCTGGGGCTCGGGGCCTGCGGCGAAGACCTCGACGACGTGGTGTCGGGCACCCCCTGCGGCGACGACAACCAGACATGCTGCCCCGGCACGACCTGCTACCACGGCGGCCAGTGCCTCGGGGGCATCTGCCGCAAGCCCGTGGCCCGCCCCGCCAACGAGTGCCGCAGCGGCGACGGCTGCGCGAGCAACGGGGTGTGCGGGGGCACCTACGACTGCAACGGGGCCCGCCTGTGTTTCCTGTGCGAGTCGGCCCGGGCCACGGCCATCGTGCCGTACGGCGGCCCGTGTATGGACAGCAGCCAGTGCACCACCAACGTGTGCCTCGAGGGCCGCTGCACGACCCCCTGCCGCGACGGCGGCGAGGGCCTCACCTACTGCCGAGGCCAGGCCGGGGCCACCGCCGCCGAGGTGTGCGCCACCGCCGCGGTGGGGGTGCGCAACATGCCCGGGGCGTCGCCCACGACCTTGTCGTTCTGCGCCCGGCGCTGCGTGGACAACCCCGAGCAGCCCGAGCTCGGGTGCCCCATGGGCTTCGTGTGCCGCCCCGTCATCGACGGCCTGCGCGACCGTCAGTACGGGGTCTGCCTCGCCCCCACGATGGTGCCCGGGGGGCCCTGAGGGCGCGCCGAGGGAGCCTCCACGACCCCCGACGGCTACTCGCTGCCGTACATGCTCTCGGCGACCTTGTACGCGCTGGCCTCGACGGCCGCCACGTAGCCCCGCAGGAGCTCGAGGTCGACCCCGGCGTCGAGGGCGGCCCGCAGGCTCGACAGGTCTTGGGCCAGGACCTCGCGGAGGTCTTCGGGGATGAGGTCGCCAAACTCGGCCACGGTGCTCTCGGAGGTGAAGAGGAGCGACTCGGCGTTGGAGCGCAGCTCGGCGTGCTCCCGGCGGCGCAGGTCTTCGGCCTTCGTGTCGGCGGCCTCGGCCACGAGGCGCTCGACGTCCTCGGCCGACAGCCCCGACCCGGCCACGATCCGGACCTCCTTGGACTTCTTCGAGGCCATGTCGAGGGCGGTGACCGAGAGGATCCCGTCGGCGTCGATGGCGAAGCTCACCTCGATCTTGGGCACCCCGCGAGGGGCGGCGGGGATCCCGGCCAGCTCGAAGTGGTAGAGGGAGCGGTTGTCGTCGGCCATCTCGCGCTCGCCCTGGAGCACGTGGATGGGCACGAAATTCTGGTTGTCGAGCGAGGTGGAGAACACCTCTCCCCGCCGCGTGGGGATGGTGGTGTTGCGGGGGATGAGGGTGGTCATCACGCCCCCGGCGGTCTCGACGCCCAGCGACAGGGGGGTCACGTCGAGGAGGAGGACCGAGGCCAGGTCGCCCGAGAGGCTGGCCCCCTGGACGGCGGCCCCGATGGCCACGACCTCGTCGGGCGACAGGCCCTTGTGGGCGGGCCTGCCGAAGAACTCGGCCACCCGACGCTGCACGAGGGGCATCCGGGTCATGCCCCCCACGAGGACCACCTGCTGGATGTCTTCGATCCCGACCCGGGCGTCGGCGAGGGCCTTGCGGCAGGGCTCGAGGGTGAGCTCGATGAGGTCGTCGACGAGGCGCTCGTACTCGTCGCGCTTGAGGGTGCGCAGGAGGTGGGCCGGGCCCGCCGGGGTGGTGGAGACGAAGGGCAGGTTGATCTCCGTCTCGAGCGACGAAGACAGCTCGTGTTTGGCCTTCTCCGCGGCCTCGCGGAGGCGCTGCAGTCCCAGGCGATCTTTGCGCAGGTCGACCCCGTGGTCGCGCTCAAACTCGGCGGCCAGGAGGTCGACGATGCGCTGGTCGAAGTCGTCGCCCCCGAGGAAGGTGTCGCCGTTGGTGCTGACCACCCGGAAGACCCCTTGGGTGATCTCCAGGATGGAGATGTCGAAGGTGCCTCCGCCGAGGTCGTACACGGCCAGGCGCTCGTCGGCCCCGCGGTCGAGGCCGTAGGCGAGGGCGGCCGCGGTGGGCTCGTTGAGGATGCGGCGGACGTTGAGGCCTGCGATCTTGCCGGCGTCTTTGGTGGCCTGGCGTTGGGCGTCGTCGAAGTACGCCGGGACCGTCACCACGGCGTCGGTGACCTCCTCGCGGAGGTAGGCCTCGGCGATGGACTTCATGTGCTCCAGGACCGCCGCCGAGACCTCCGGGGGCGACATCTGCCGCCCCTGCACCTCGGCCCAGGCGTCGCCGTTGGGCCCGGCCACGATGCGGTAGGCCACGCGCCCGGTCTGCTTCTGGGCCTCCTCGGACTCGATCGAGCGCCCCATCACGCGTTTGATCGAGACGACGGTGTTCTCGGGGTTTTGCAGGGCCTGGCGCTTGGCCACCTGGCCGACGAGGCGCTCGCCGGAGGCGGTCCAGGCCACGATGCTGGGCGTCGTACGCGCCCCCTCGGAGTTGGGGAGCACCACCGGGACGCCATTCTCCAAGATGGCGACGCAGCTGTTGGTGGTCCCGAGATCGATGCCGACGACCTTGCCCATGGGCCCTCTGTGTCTCTCTGAAGCCGTATCGACGCGACGGTCACACCCTCGGGGGAGGGTTTAGTTGGTAGGTTCGGCGTCCCCGGGCGGCTCGGCGGCCGGAGGCGGGGTGGCGGGGCCCTTGGACACCAGCACCTGGGCGGCCCGCAGGAGCCGGTCGGCAAACTGGTACCCGGGAACAAACTCCTGCACGACCACCCCGGCGGGGTGCTCGTCGCTGTCGACCTGCTGGATGGCCTCGTGCAGGTTGGGGTCGAACACCGTCCCCACGGCCTTGAGCCGGGCCCCACCGATCCGCGACAGGGTGTCCTCGAAGAGGCGCAGGACCATCACTACGCCCTCGCCGATGGCCTTGCCGTCGGCGCTGGTGCGTGCGAAGTGCGCCGCCCGCTCGAGGTTGTCGAACACGGGCAGGAGCTCGCGCAGCACGTCCTCGCGGGCGCGTTTGACCGCCTCCTGCTCGTCGCGCCGGGCGCGCTTGCGGTAGTTGTCGAAGTCGGCCCGGGCCCGCAGGAGCTGCTCGCGCAGGGCGTTGCGCTCGTCGGTGAGCTGGGCCACCGGATCGACCGCCACGGCCTCGACCACGGCGGGCCCCTCGTCGGGCGGGGGCGCGTCGGAGGGGGGAGCCACGGGCGCGTCGGCGGGCGGCGCGGAGGAGGCCGAGGCCGCAGGGGCGTCGGCGGTGGCGGTGGCGTCGTTGGGGGGGGGGATCTCGTTGCTCATCGCGTGCTCGTTGTGCCGGAAGGGGGAGTATGGGTCGGTATGACCCCGACACCCCGGAGGTGCTGTTTATCATAGCCACACAGAGCCGCGCAGCTTTGTGTCACCGGCGACCCTCGTGACCTGCGAAGGGTGCCGGTCACGGTCGGCGGGCGGGCGGGATCGGCTCCGTGCCGCGGGACGAACGACGGGGAAGGCCTTTGGGGGGTTGCAGGGTGGGTGGGGGATCGCTCAGCGGGCGGCGCCGCGGACCCGGGCGATGAACGCGGGCTCGGCGATGGTCGACCCGAGCCGGGCCCGGGTGCGGTCGAAGAGGCTGGTCCACTGGGCCCGTTGGGCGTCGGTGACGGCCACGTGGGTGATCCCGCGGGTCTGTTGGGTGGTCAGGGTGCGGGCCTCATCGCGGCGGAGGTTGCTGATGAGGAGCTGGTGAAACTGGGTGGCCGTCTCGCGCAGGATGGTCTGCTGGTCGGCCGGAAGGGCGTCGACCTGAGACTTGCGGATGATGGTGGCCCCCACCACGACGGCGATGTTGACGTCCGTCATGTGGGTGACCCGCTGGGACCACTGCAGGGCGTTGGCCGCCGACGGGGTGGTGATGAAGGAGTCGATGCGATTGGTCTGCAGGGCCGACAGGACCTCGGGGAGCTGGAGCACCACCGGGCTCACCCCGACCTCCTGGTAGAACGCAGGCATCACCCGATCGTCGCGCCAGAGGTAGGGGTGGACCCCGCGGAGGTCGTTGGGCACGGTGACGGGCACCCGGGAGTACACCCGGGACACGCCCACGTCGGCCCAGCCCATGAAGGCAAACCCGGCGGTGTCGAAGGCCGAGTTGATGTCCGAGGCGGTGGCCACCCGGGCCGCGTCGAGGGCCTGGTAGTTACGAAACATCCCCGGCATCTGGAAGGTCAGGGCCGGGCGGTGCACCTGGGACAGGCCCACGGCGGTGACCGAGCCCCCGTCGAGGCGCCCCTGACGGATCTTCCGGATGACCTCGGTCTCGTCGCCCTGCACCCCCCCGGGGTAGATGCGCAGGGACAGACCGTTGTTGGTGCGCAGGCGGAGCTCACGATTCCACGCGTTGAGCACGCGCATCCAGGTGGAGCCCGCCGGGGCCAGGGTGGCGATGGACAGGATGCGCCCCGCCCCCTCGGGGGGCGCAGGTTGGGCCTCCACCGCGGCCCCCCGTGCCAACAGGCCCCCGAGCGCTGCCACCCCTACCGCAAGGAGACCAAGTCGAATCCGCTTCATGCGTTGTTACTCCTGTTTGAAACCAAGCGTCGTGCCACCGCACTCAACGGGACAACCCCCGGGGTGATTCACCCCGCGGGCCTCACTCCCCCGCGGGGGCAGCCCCTGCGGCCGGAGCGGGGGTGTCGCCGCTGGCGGGGGCGTCCCCGGTGGCGGGGGCGTCCCCACTGGCGGGGGCGTCGCCGTCCTCCGCGGGGGAGAAGTAGTTGTCGATCTGAGCGAGGTACCGCCGGGCCCTGCGCTTGGCGAGCTGATTGGCGAGGCGCTGCTCGGGCCACACATCGCCCGCGTCGATGACCTCCTGGAGGAGCCGGGTGTACAGGGCCCGGTCCTGGATCATCACCGCGTAGGCCCGGGCCTTCATCACCCGGTAGGTGAGGAAGCGGCCTTCGGTGAGGCGGATGGCCTCGTCGAAGAGGCGCAGGGACTCGGCGGGGTTGCCCCCGAGCGACTCCGCGGCCCGGGCGTGGTACGAGGCCATGGCCACGAGGGGGCTGTGGTAGTTGAAGGTGGGGTCGAGCTCCATCACCCGCTCGAAGCAGGCCACCGCGAAGGGAAGGTCGGCCAGGACGTCGGGATCTTCCTTGTTGAGGTTGATGTGCCGGGCCCAGTTGTAGCCGAGCCAGAAGACCATCCCGGCGTGCTCGCGGTCGTCGAAGCGGCGCAGGTAGGTCTTCCAGGCCTCGACCCCGCGGCGGTAGGCCCCGTCGGCCCCGCCCTCTTCGCCCTCCTCGCGGGTGAGCTGCTCAAACCCGAGGGCCCGACCCCGCAGATAGGCCATGGTGGCCCGGTTGCGGTAGTGCTCGATGCGGGCCTCGTCGTCGCGCACCTCGGCGTCCTCCATCCGGTCTTCGAGAAACCCGAACCCGAACGACCCGAGGGCCCGCATGAGGTTGACCCGCAGCCCGGCGTTGTCGGGAATGACCAGGAGCAGCCCCTCCATCTGCGTGATGGAGTACGGCAGGGCCGCCTCCGCCAGCGCCGGGTCGGAGAAGGTCTGGAGCGCCGGTGAGGCGCGATTCATGATTCGAGCGGTCGAGTTGGCCGCCAGACGTTGCATGCACGCGGCCTGCCCCAACGCGAGACCCGCGGCCATTACCCCCATCAGCACCCTGCTTCGCATGGGTCAGTGTGGTATTCGTGTGGCTTTGCCCTGTCAACGCCCTTACGACCCGCGCCCCCACATCCCGTGCTAGGTCTTGGGTCGGATGCACCGGGTCGCTGGCGTGGTCGGGCTTGTCGGAGCCCTCGCGGGGATCGCCTTTCCCGCAGAGGCCACCGTGTTTCGTGCGGTCGCCGCGGAGGCCCTCGGGGCCCAGGCCGACGCCGTCGTGATGGCGCGGCGGCCTTTGGGGGTTGACACACGCGAGGAGATGCGCTTCGGGCGCATCGTGACGGAGGTTCGCCTGGAGGTCGCCCGGGTTCTGGCGGCGGGGCCCCGGGGCCAGGACGCCGGGCGGGGCGTGTCGGTGGTGCTCCCGGGGGGCGTGGTGTCCGGGCCCCGGGGCCCCATAGCCCAACACGTGGCGGGGACTCCGGAGTTTGTGGCCGGGGCGTGGCAGGTGGTGTTCTTGCGGCGCCTGTCCGACGGCCGCTGGACGGTGCTCGACCTCGCCCTCGGGGTGTACCCCCTGCGTCAGGCCCCAGACGGCCAATGGCGCGTCCTGCCGCCCCGACTCGCCGAGGTGACCCTCGTCGACGCCCAGGGCCGCCCCGCCGACCCGGGGTCCTTGGGGATCCCGCCCGAAGGCCTCCCCTGGACCGACTTCGTGCGTCGCCTTCCCGGAGCCCGGCCCTGAGGCCCGCGGTCCGCGTCCTGCCCGGGGCCGTGGCCCTCGCGGCGTGGGCCCTCGGGGGCCCGGCCGGCGCGTGGTGCCGCACGACCACGGTTCCGGCCCAGCCCGACCCCCTCGTGTGTCCGCAGGAGGGCGCCCCCCTGGCCTGGCCCTTCGCCTGCGTGGGCCTTCGCCTCGACCCGACCACCCCGCTCCCTGGGGTTCGCCTGGAGGTCCTGCGGCGCGTGACCGTCGACGCCATGGCCGCCTGGGCCTCTCGGCCCTGCGCGGGAGACGGCGGACGCACCGGGTCGGCGGGGCCCTCCATGCGGCTGCTCCTCCTCGGCGACCGGGCCGATCCCGTCGGCTATTTCGACGGAGGGCCCAACGCCAACACGATCGCCCTGCGCACCCGCTGGAGCGACGACCCCTTCCATCCCCCCGACGCCGCGGCGGTGACGGTGGTGACCTTCGCGCCCGACACCGCGGAGATCCTCGACGCCGACACCGAGCTCAACCTCGAAGGCTTCCGCTTCGTGGTCGACGACGACCGGCAGGGCTCCGACCTGCAGACCATCCTCGGCCATGAGTTCGGGCACACCCTCGGGCTCGCCCACAGCCCCGACCGCAGCGCCGTGATGTGGTACTCCGCCGGGCGGGGCGAACAACGCCGGGCCCTGTCCTCCGACGACGCTGCTGGGGTGTGCGCGATCTATCCTCCGGGGCGCTCCACGGTCTGTGTCCCCGAGCTCCGCCGGGTGGCCCTGGAGGGCGGAGGCCTGCCTCTCGCGTGCGGGGCCCGCCCGAGGCTCCCGCCGACCGTCCCCCTTGGCCGGGGGCTCGTGCCCCTCGGGGTGGCCCTGGCCTGGGTCTGGGGGAGGCGCCGTCGGGCCGTCACCGGGCGGCGATGAGCACGATCTGCACCGCGGCCGCGAGGGCCACCGAACGATCGGGGTCGACCAGCAGGGGACCGAGGGGGTCGCAGTCGGCCCCGCCCTGAAGGGCCTCGGCCCACGACAAGACCGCCACCCTACGCACGCTCGGCGCAGGCGACCGCAGGGCCCGACGGAGGTCCTCCCGAACCCAAGGCTCCCCGGTGGAGCCGAGGCTCCCCGTGGCCCGCACGGCCACAAACCCGTCGGGGTGCCGGGCCAGGGCCTCGAGGGCCCGTCGGGCGGCCTCGCGATGACCCGCCACCCGCCCGAGCACCACGGCCACCCGCAAGACCACCTCGGGATCGTCGGCCTCCAGAAGCCCCGCGAGCTCCTCGGCCCGCTCTCGAACCAGCATCGTGGCCCCCACCGCGGCCTGGGCCCGCAGGTCGCGACGTCCCCGTCGCATCACCTCCAGGAGGTAATCCCCGGCCCCCGCGTGCCCGCGGCTGGCCAGAGCCCGGGCGCACTCCACAGTGAACGCGCTCGGGGCCGATCCGAGGGCCCCCGCGAGGAGGGCCTCGGCCTCGTCGGGAGCTGCGGCGAGCAGCGCGCTCGGGGCGCTCATGCGGGCCGAGGGGTCGTCCCCGGCGAACACCCGCCGCAGGGTCGGCAGGGCGGCCTCCCCGTGCCCCCCCAGGGCCGAGGTGGCCACCGTACGAACCCCCCGGTCGGGATCGCCCTGACAGAGCCCGGAGAGAGCCTCCAAGGCCTCGGGGACTCCCCCGCGTCGGCCGAGGTGTTGGGCCGCGAGGACACGCACGAGGGGGTCGAGGTCGCGGGCCCAGGCGAGCAGGACCCGGAGCCCCCTCCGACCGCGCAGAGCCACCGCCCCGAGGGCCCGGCTCTCGGCGTCCGGGCGGAGGGCGGCCTGCCGCAGCCGGGCGGGCGGAGTCCCCCGGCGACCGTCGAGGTCGTACAACGCCGCCACGGCCCGGTCGCCCGTCAGCCCAGGGCGACGCCCGAGGAGCTCGAGGAGCTCGCGCCCCCGCACCCCGAGGCCCCGAAGGGCCCCGAAGGCCGCGGCCCGCTCAGCAGAGTCGGGGCTCTCGGCGGCGCGCTGGAGGGTGGTCAGGGCCACCTCGGCGAGCAGGTCGGGGTCCCCCTCGCCCCGCTCCCGTACGAGGACCTGGTAGGCCCGCAGGGCCCCGAACACATCGCCCCGCACGGCGGCCCTCCGCACCCCCTGGGCGGGCCCCGCGCACCCGAGGAGGGCCACGAGGGCTGCCAGCCCGCACAAGGCCCTAGAGTGCCGACCGGAAAGTCTCCCTTCGCCACGCTTCCGATCCGCGTCGGCTCGCTGCGTTGCGGTGTCTCGACGGGCATTGAGCCCGTCTTCGCCCCCGCGCCTGGCGACGCTTGCGTCTCGTTGCGCAGCTCGGTCCGACTTTCCGGTCGGCGCTCTAGCGGGCGACGAGGGGAGGGGGCGCGGCACACCCGGCAGCGTAGCGCCTCCCCGGGGCAGGATGCTATGCCCGAAGGCCGTGAGAGCCACGGAGTGGGCAGCGCGGATCGCGGCGGTGTTGGGGGTGGCGGGCCTCGTGGGGACGGTGCCCCTGGGGCTGGCGCGAGGGCAGGGGGCGGGGGCTCGGAGCCCCGCGGGGGGGGTCGCCCCGGTCGACCGGGTCGTGGTGCCGGAGGGGGCCTTCTGGATGGGGACCGACACCGGGGGAGAGGGCGACGAGAGGCCGCGACACAGCCGCACGATCCCCGGGTTTCGGATCGACCGGACGGAGGTCACCAACGCGGCGTATCGGGCCTGCATACGCGCGGGGCGATGCGGCGCCCCGCGTCCCCTCGGGGCACGGTTTGCCGACCCGCGGCAGCCCGTGGTGGGGGTGAGCTGGTTTCAGGCTCGGGCGTTCTGCGGGTGGGCTGCGGGGAGGCTCCCGACCGAGGCGGAGTGGGAGAAGGCCGCCCGGGGCCCCGACGGGCGGACCTACCCCTGGGGCGAGACCTATCCCACCCTGCGCCACGCGGTGTTTGGTCGCGGCGAGGCCACCGGGCACCCCGACCCCGTGGGCACCCACCGGGCGGGCGACTCGCCGTACGGGGTTCACGACCTGGCCGGCAACGTCTGGGAGTGGGTCGACAGCCCGTACGACCCCTACGCGTACCGCACCCCCGGGCGGGAGCCCACCTGCGAGACGGCCCTCGCGGCCCTCCACGACCTGCGCCGCCTGGGGGTCCGTGGGTTTACGGGCAGCAACCCGCTGCCCGACTCCTGCGAGCGCATCCTCCGCGGCGGCGGGTGGAACTACGGGGGAGCCGGCCTGCGATCGTCCAACCGGGTCCACCACGCCCCCAACTACCGCCTGATGATGTCGGGCTTCCGCTGCGCCGACGACGCCGTCTCCGCGGCCCCCTGATTCACGGCCCTCAGGGCCTGCGGGCCGGGCTCCGGACCCACGCGTACGCCGCCGCGACCCCGGACAGGGCCGCCAGGGCCCCCCACAGGCCCGCCAGGCCCCGCGGATCGGGGCCGAGGCTCCAGGGCCCCAACCACCACACGGTCGCCGCGGCGAGGCCCAGGCGGGCGGCCACCACGGCCTGCCCCACGACCCGACGCAGGCCAACGGCGCAGCGACGGGTCACGGGGAGGACGCGGAGGGCGAAGGCCAGATGCAGGGCCAGGAGGGCCCCCAAGGCCACGAGGTCGGACCAGACCGCGGGCAGCCCCGCCAGGGCCAGGGCCGTGGTGAGCGACCCCAGGGCGTCGAGGAGGAGGGCGGTCGCGAGCGGAGAGGTCACGAGAGGGAGACCGTAGGCTCCAACGTGGGGGTTGGGCCTCGGAGGGGGAGGGTGCGGAGCACCCACGGAGGGGTCAGGCCTCGGGAGTCGTGGCCGAGGGGGCGACACCGCCGGCTTCGGCGGCGGCTTCGGCGGCGGCGAGGCGGGCCTTCACCGCGGAGGGCTTGGGAGCGAGGAGCATGGTCATGGCCTTGCCCTCCATGGAGGGGTTGCTCTCGACCACCACGAGGCCTTCGAGGGCCTGCACGATCTCGTCGAGGACCTCGCGGCCCTTCTCGGGGTGGGTGATCTCGCGGCCGCGGAAGCGCACGGTGAGCTTGGCCTTGTTGCCCTCCTCCAGGAAGCGCTTGATGTGGCGGACCTTGGTGTCAAGGTCGTGCTCGTCGGTCTTGGGCCGAACCTTGACCTCCTTGATCTCCACCACATTCTGCTTCTTGCGGGCCTCGTTGGCGCGCTTCTTCTCCTCGTATTTGAACTTCCCGAAGTCCATGATCTTGCAGACCGGGGGGTCTGCCTTCGGGTTGACCTCGACGAGGTCCATCGCCTCTTCTTGCGCCCGGCGAATGGCCTCCTGACTGGTCATGATGCCAAGCTGCGTGCCATCGCTGCCGATGACCCGCACCTCGGGTACACGAATCCGGTAGTTGACCCGCACCTGGGGCTGACGCTGCGCGCCCCTGTCCATCGGTCCCTTGATTGCGATGCTCCTTGGAGGGGGGGCCGCCCTGGCCCCCGCAGTGGATGCCTACACCTGTCGCGGCGAGGAGCCTGCGTCTGCAAGCCCCGCTCGGACAGGACGCGTAAGAGTCGTCGCAGTCAGGGCCCCCGTCAAGGGGAAGACGGGGCCGAACGACATCGCCTCGGTCGTTTCGTACCCGACGGTCCGCTCCACCCACCCCTTCGAGGGCGAGGACCCACCCATACGCGGTCGCCCCCACCCCGCACCCACGGGGGACAACAATGCGACGATGTATTGAATTTGTAGGCGCGATTGGGATTGAACCAACGACCCCCACCGTGTCAAGGTGGTGCTCTACCACTGAGCTACGCGCCTGCGAGGCCCGAGTTAGTACCCCAGGCCCCTGGTCTCTGTCAACGAGATTCGACGACCCTCGTCCGTCCCGACCGCCTCATACCACCGCTACACCAAACCTGGACGATCGAGTCGCCCTCGGGCTGAAGCCCGGGGCTACCCTAAGGGATGGCCCACCGTTGTGGGCCTCCGAGGGAGTGAGCCGCAGTGCTCGGGCAGCATCGCGTGTTCCATCTCGAGCAGGCTCGCGGAGGCGACGCCTTCAACCTGGGTAGCCCCAGGCTTCAGCCTGAGGGCGGTGGGCAACGGAAAGGTCCAGGTCTGGTGTAGCGGTGGTATCAGAGGTGGAAGCCCACGAAGCCCGTCACGTCGA
Organism: uncultured Myxococcaceae bacterium; assembly: GCA_964447205.1. Classification (GTDB taxonomy): domain Bacteria; phylum Myxococcota_A; class Polyangia; order Polyangiales; genus JAEUKH01. Next base: position 132,285 of record CAYUSB010000004.1, on the reverse strand, counting down.
TGTCAAACAAGAAGGTCGGGAACATAAACTGAAACGTGGCCTCGGCCCCCACGTGGAAGCCGTTGCGCATCCCGTACTCGACCCGGCCGCCGAAGTGGGCGTTGCCGAAGCCCGACAGCACGTGGGCCCCGGGGCGGGTGACATTGGGCGGGAGGGCGGGCTTGGGCTCGATCTGGCCGACCCCTCCCCCGGCGAACACCGAGGCCACCACCCCGGTGGGGCTCCACCCGTGGGGGGTCACGGCGTAGTAGAGCCTGGCCATCATGAGGAGGTTGGCGAAGGGGTTGGCGCGGGGCTCTCCGCCCGAGGTGGTGGGCTCGATGCTCCACCCGGCGCTGTCAAACTGGAAGCGCATCCCGACCCCGATCCCGATGCGGCGGGTGACGTTGTAGCGCAGGTTGGCCGCGAGGTAGTACGTCGGGGCGAAGCCCGGGTCGATGTCCTGGTAGCAGACGTAGTTGCCGCAGGTGGTGCTCACCCGGCGGCCCATGCTGTCGACCAGGACCCGCTGTTGGGCGTAGGCGGGCCTGCCCGACAGAAAGGCGAAGCCCACCCCGCCGCCGACGTCCATGGTGAAGCGGGAGAAGCGCTCGCCGGGCGTGGTGGGCTCGCCGCCTCCGCCCCCGCCAGAGCCCTCTCCGACGGCGCAGGCCCCGCCGTCGCAGTGCATGCCCTCGCCGCATTCGTTGTCGGCCATACACGGGTCGCCGAGGCCGCGGTTGCCCCGACCGCTCCCGCGGCAGCTCGGGCCGCTCATGCCCGGGGGGCACTCCTCGGCGCAGGTCTCGGGGGGGGTCCGACCGGGCAGAGTAGGGGCCGGATGCGACCGGCGGGTCACGATCGGGACATGCACGGGCGACGACTCGCTCCCGGCCGACCCGACGGAGGTGCCAGCCGCGTCGACGGCCTGGACGTAGTAGTCGATGCTGCCCTGAATGACCTGCCCGCAGGGCACCTCGGTGCCGTACCCGTTGGCCACCCGGGTCATCTCCATGCGGCGGTACTGGGTCATCCCGGTGCCGCGGAAATGCAGGTAGACGTGCTCGGCGTTGAGGGCCCCGGAGGGCTCGACGTACACCGGGAGGGGCGTGTTTTCGAGCTGCTCGGGCGCCGGGGTGTGCAGGAGCTCTCCCCCGCCCCCGCCGCCCCCGCTGGTCACCGGGCGGCCAGGCGTCGGGCGGGAGGAGGTCTGGACCCCGCCCCCTCCGCCTCCGGACTGCTGGGCCTGACGGAAGGCCGCGGTGATCTCAGGGGTCACCAGGAGCTGGTCGGGCTCGGCGTTGGGGTCGAGCTGGAGGGCCCGGGCCATCGACTGGGTCCCGGCGGCGTTGTCCTGCTGGCCGCCCACCTGCACGATCCCGAGGGACATGTGCACCCGGGCCAGGACCCCCGGGGAGCAGGCGCTGCTCCCACAGCCGCGGAGTGCGAGATTCAACCGCTCCAGGGCGCGGTCGATCTCAAGGTTTTGGTAGTCCTCCATGGCCGTCTGGACCATCGAGCGGGTCTGACGATCGCGGGGCCCCTGCTGGGCCAACGCGGTGGCCGAGAGCAAGGTAAGTGTGGCCAGGAGGAGGGCGACTCGTTGCAGGCTCATGAGGACTTCAGGGCTCCGTACAGCACACCCGCGCCCGGGAGGGAAGCTCTTTGTGGAGCCCCGCGCGGACAGGGATGGCAACGCTCGATGTGCAAGCGAGGGCGCTGTGCGCCCAGAGGGGACAGTATCCTACACGCTTTGGTCCCCGTGCGTAGGGCCCCCGGGCGGGGCATCACCGCACGAGCCGCCCGTTGCGGTCGATCTCGTTGAGCTCGACCCGGCGGTTGGCCTGCCGGCCCGCGTCGGTGATGTTGGACTCCAGGGGCTGGCTGGGGCCGTACCCGCGGGAGGTGAGGCGGGAGGGGTCGATCCCGTGGGCGGCCAGGAAGCTTCGGACCGAGGCGGCCCGGGCGGCCGAGAGGCGGTCGTTGTGCCGACGCGAGCCCTCGCTGGAGGTGTGCCCCCCGACCTCGTACCGAAGGTCGCGGTGTTGGGGCTGCTGGAGGAACTCCACCACCTCGTTGAGGGTGGCCTCGGCCGAGGGGCGGAGCCGGGCGCTGTCGAAGTCAAACTCCACCCGGAACCGCACCCCGTGTTGGGTGATCTGCAGGTGCTGGAACTGCCGCGGGCAGCCGTTGTTGTCGACCGGCCCGGCCTCATTGGGGCACTGGTCGGTGAGGTCGGCGACGGTGTCCTGGTCGTTGTCGAGGTCGGGGCAGCCGTCGGTGTCCTGGTAGCCGTCGGGGTCTTCGGGCTCGTTGCGGCAGTTGTCGACCGCGTCGGGCACCCCGTCGGCGTCGTTGTCGAGGTCGGGGCAGCCGTCGTCGTCGAGGTAGCTGTCGCGGTCTTCGGGCTCGAGGGGGCAGGCGTCGCGGGAGTCGACGATCCCGTCGCCGTCGGTGTCCGGATCGTCGGGGCAGCCGTCGGTGTCTTGAAACCCGTTGAAATTCTCCGGGACGTCGGGGCAGGCGTCGTCGGGGTCGAGGATCCCGTCGCCGTCGCGGTCGCCCGGGGCCTCCACCACCACCACGTTGCGGGGGGCGCAGCGCTCGGGGGGAGAGAGCCGGACGGCGGCCCGGGCGTTGGCGTCGGCCACCGAGAAGTGCTCCTCGGCCCGGCGCATGTGACCGCCCTCCATCTCGCGCTCGGCGAAGGTGAGGTGCGACCGGCCCGTGGCCAGCTCGCGCGGAGCGCAGACGTAGGCCCCATTCTGGTCGGCCTGCCGGAGCATGTCGCGGGTGGCCGTGATGCGGCCCTGGAGGGCCACCTCCTGGGTGCACCCCAACGCCAGGGGCAGGACCGTAGCCCCCACCACCCAGCGGCGGACCCGCGGGGCCCAGCGTCGCATGGCCCTAGCGCCCACGCTCACGGGCGCGCCTCCGCGCGATGTCCCGCGCACGATTGCCATACTCCTCCGCCACCGTGGCCATGTCGTTGGCGGTCTGGTACTCCGCCTCGTTGGCAAACTCCCGGGCCTTCGTGAGGTGCTCGAGGGCGTAGTAATACTCGTACGCCGCGGTGCTCGGGGCCCCCGCCTGGCGGGCCTCCTCGACGGCCTGGACGGCCCCGGCCACTCCGACGGAGTACATCACGGGGCCGCACGCGGCGCCCCCCAGGGTCGCCCACACCGCCAGCAGCCACACTCCACGCCGCAAGGTACTATCGCCTCTCTCTTCGTCCGGGCCGTGCCGCGCTCGATGGCCTGACCCACGATGTCGGCGACGCTATCAGAGCGCCGCGCACGGGGTCAACGCTCGCGTCGGAGCCACCAGGCCATATGCAGGGCCGCCCCGGCTTGCACGGCCACGGCCACGAGGACGGCCGCGGCCACCTCCGAGCCCCACCAGCTCCGCAGGCCGAACCCGCCGCGATACTGGAGGTACGACCCCACCACCCAGACCCGCTCCCGGGCGATCAGGGTGGCCCCGAGCCCGAGGCCGACGAGGGCCCCTGCGACCCCCCGGATGCGCCGGGCCCGGTGCTCCCGAAACCAACGGGCCCCGAGGGCGAAGGCCCCGAGCCCGATCGCCCCGTGCACGAGGCACACGGCCAGGGACAGGGCCGAGGGCACCCTCTGGCCGGGCACGACGTACGAGAGCATCCAGTCGGTGTGCCGCACGAGCAACCAGAACAGGGCCGGGACGGCCACCAGGCCCTGGTGGGTGGCCACCGCCGCGAAGCCCCGCAGGGCCCCGACCGAACGCGGCGAGGCTCGGAGCTCCCGCGCAGCCGACTCCGCGAGGAGGAGACCCACGGCCGCGTTGCAGAGCATGGCCAGGAGGAGGGGCACGGGCGGACCTCGGTCTCAGGGTCGCGGCAGGCCGAGGACGTCCGTCATCGTGTACAGCCCCGCCGGTCGGCCCACCACCCACCGGGCCGCCCGCAGGGCCCCGGCGGCAAACACGGCCCGGCTGGTGGCCCGATGGGTGAGCTCGATCCGCTCGCCCCGCCCGGCCAGGACGACCGTGTGGTCGCCCACGATGTCGCCGCCCCGGACGGCGTGGACCCCCACCTCGCGCGGCGTGCGCAGGGCGTCTCCGCCCGAGCGTCCGTGCTGCAGGGCGTCGGCGGAGAGCCCCCGGGCCCCGAGGGCCACCTCGGCGAGGCGCAGGGCCGTGCCCGAGGGGGCGTCTTTTTTGTCGCGGTGATGGGCCTCGACGATCTCCACGTCGAAGTCGTCGCCGAGGAGCCGCAGGGCCTCGCCGAGGACGTGGCTGAGCACCTGGATCCCGAGGGACATGTTGGGGGCGGCCACCACGGGGACCACCCGTTGGGCCTCGTCGATGGCCGTACGAGCCTCGTCGGTGAGGCCCGTGGTGCCCACCACACACGCGAGGCCGGCGGCGGCGGAGGCCCGCACGACCGTGGCGGTGGCCGTGGGAGAAGAGAAGTCGATGACCACCTCGGCCCCGGACAGGGCCCTCTTGGGGTCGCTCTCGATCCGGACCCCCGCGGGGCGACCCACCAAGGCCCCCACGTCGGTGCCGATCTCAGGGCTCTTGGGGTGTTCGAGGGCCCCCACGAGGCGCACGTCGTGGGCCTCCAGGAGGTGCTCGATGAGCAGACGGCCCATCCGTCCGGAGGCCCCCGCGATGGCCACGGGGATGACCCGCCCGTTGCGTGCGTCGCTCATGCCGACACCTCCGCCTGGAGGTACCGGGAGAGGGCGGCCTGGGCCTTGAGGACATTGGCCGGGTCGGGCCACACGAGGGGCAGGCGGACCTCGGGGGCGATGCGGTCCTGGGCGGCCAGGAGGGCCTTGGCGGGGCCCGGGTTGGTCTCGACGAACATGGCATCGTGTACGGGCAGGAGGGCCAGGTGTCGGGCCAGGGCCCCGGCCAGGTCGCCCCGCAGGAAGGCCCCGCACACGGCCTGAACCTCGGCGGGCAGGACGTTGCTGGTGACCGAGATGACCCCCCGGGCCCCGCAGGCCATCATCGGCAGGGTGAGGGCGTCGTCGCCCGAGAGCACCGTGATGCGATCGCCCACCCGGGCCCGCACGGCTTGAGCCCGCAGGACGTTGCCCGAGGCCTCCTTGAGGGCGACCACGCGGGGGCAGCGTTCGGCGATGGCCTCGACGGTCTCGGCGGCCAGGTCGGCCGTGCCGCGGCTGGGCACGTTGTAGAGCACCAGGGGCAGGTCGGTGGCGTCGTGTACGGCCTGGACGTGGGCCACGAGGCCCGCCTGGGAGGGCTTGTTGTAGTAGGGCATCACGACCATGGCGAGGGGGGCCCCGGCCTGCTGGGCGTTGCGGGTGCGGGCGATGGTGTCGGCGGTGTTGTTGCTGCCGGTCCCCGCGATCACGAGGGCCCTGCCCCGGGCCACCCGCACCGTGGTGGCCACGATGTCACGGGCCTCGTCGAGGCTGAGGGTCGGCGACTCCCCCGTGGTGCCACACGGAACGAGTCCAGCGATGCCCGCGGCGACCTGGGCCTCGACGAGGGCGGCGAGGGCGTCATGGTCGACGGCCCCCCGCCGAAACGGGGTCACCAGGGCTGTAAATGCGCCTTCGAGGACGGGGTGATGCATTGGGGGGTGCTCGTTTCCAGTCTTAGGGGCCGCGGGAGGGCCCCGCAGGGGCGTCGTCCACAAACGGCGGGTCGCTGAGGAGAGTGTCGGGCGTCGGGAGGCTCCAGGCGGGGTGGCCCGACCGCACCGCGTGGGCGAGGCCGTACACCGCCGCGCGGTGCCGCGCGAAGCGACCCCTCGCATAGTGCGCCATGCCCCCTCCGTGCAACATGAACGCCCAGTCGCTCGCCGCCATCCCCAGGAGCTCTCGGGTGGCCCGGAGGGTTCCGACGGCCTCGGGGTGCTCCGCGCGCAGGGCCGCCACCGCTTCGGCGGCCTGGTCTACCTCCCCCGCGAGGGCGGCCCCCTCCCCCGTCAGCCACACGGCCCCGTGGCCCCCCTCCCCCCAGCTCGACGCCGCGGGGACCACCGTCTCCAGCTCTCCCGCGACGGCCCCGGCTCCGGTCACCGCGGCGATCCCGGCCGCCTCGAGCCCGTCGAGGGCCGCCTCGAGCCACGCCAGGCCCTCGGCCCACCAGTGCCCGAAGAGCTCGGCATCAAACGCCGCCACCAACACGGGGATCTGGTCCCCCATCCGTCCCGCGCAGAGGCCCACGGTCTGGGCGCAGGTCGCCACGAAGTCCGCCGCGTCGCGGGCTGCCTGCCCGAGGGCCGCCCCTGGATCGTACGGGACCTTCTCCCCACCCCCCCGGTCGGTGATCGCAAAGGGCTTGAACCCCGTCGGGAGGTTCCCCCCCCTGGGGTCTTGAAAGGGTCCGAGGTCCCGGCCCTGCAGCAGGGCCCCGAGGTCGCGGTGGTACTCCCGGTACACCGGGTGGCCGGGGTATCCCACGGTGCGGTCCCACACGGCCCGGGCCGTCACCGGGTCGCGGGGCAACACCCTCAGCCCCCGCGGGGTCTGCACCGGCCGGGCCGTGGCAAACCGCGGCCGCGGCGCGGCCCCGAGGAGCGCATGGGCTTCGAGCACCGTACGGGTCACCCCGGCCTCGGCGAGGAGGGCGTCCATCCCAGGCTCCCAGCCGCACTCGGGGAGCCACAGCCCCGCAGGCGGGCTCCCGCACTGGGCCGTGTGCGCCCGGAGTCCCTCCGTGACCGCAAGGGCCGCGAGCCAACGAGACCGGGGCAGGAGGGCCGGGAGATACGGGTGGGCGTAGGCGGTGCTCCAGCGCTCGGAGCCTGCCGCCGCGAGGGCTTCGGCGAGGGCCGCGGCAAATCCGGTCTGCACCGGCTCCCACAGGGCCCTGACGCGCCCGAGGGAGGCCTGATGGTGCCCGAGGGCCGCCACGAGCCCCGGCTGAGACCGAAGGGCCTCCCTGCCCCGGGCCCCGAGGGCCTCACAGTCGTCGAGCCACCGCACGAAGCGCCCGGCCAGGACCCGGTCGCCCATCATGGCCCCGAGGGTGGGCGACAGGGACACCGTGATCGAGGTCGGGGCCCCCCGGGCAGTACGGGATCGCAAGAGGCCCAGGAGCGGCACATACACCTCCGCCATGGCCTCGAAGAACCACCGTTCTTCCAGGGTGTCGGGCATCGCCCCGCGGACCCACGGCAGATGCGCGTGCAGCACGAGGGCCACCCGGCCTCGCGGGGGACGTTTCACGCCCGGGAGGGTACGACCCATTGGGGCCCCGCCGCCACCACCCCCGCCCGACCGTTGCCCCCGCCCCTCCGACGCCTCGCCCCGCCCACACGACCGCCGAGGGGGCTTCACCTTGACGAGAGCCCGACAGACCCTCTACACCCCCGACCCGGTCCTGAGGATATGTCGCGCCCCACTCCGCCCATTACCATTCTCGGCGCCGGCTTGACCGGCCTCTCCGCGGCCCACCACCTCGGCGAGGGGTACCAGGTCCTCGAGCGCCTCGGCCATGTCGGGGGCCACGCCATCACCCTGGAGGAGTCGGGCTACCGCTTCGACCGCACAGGCCACCTCCTGCACCTGCGCGACCCGGGCATCAAGGCCTGGATGGAGGCCATCTTTCCGCCCGGCCACCTGCGCTCGGTCCAGCGGCAGAGCATGGTCTTCTCCCACGGGGGCTACACCCGCTACCCCTACCAGGCCAACACCCTGGGGCTGCCCCCCGCCGTGGCCTTCGAGTGCCTCCAGGGATACCTCAAGGCCCACTTCCACACCGGCCCCCGCCCCGAGGTCACCAACTTCGAGGAGTTCTGCCTCCAGCACTTCGGGGAGGGCTTCTCGAAGCACTTCATGATCCCCTACAACGCCCGGCTCTGGGGCGTTCACCCGCGGGAGATCACGGCGGCCTGGTGCTCGCGGTTTGTCCCCATGCCCAAGCTCGACGACGTCCTGGCCGGGGCCGTCGGGCTCAACACGGGCGAGCTCGGGTACAACACCAACTTCCTCTACCCCCCGACGGGCATCCACGAGCTGCCCGAGCGCATGGCCGAGGGCCTCGGGCCCATCCGGTTTGACACCCAGGCCACCGCCATCGACTGGCGGGCCCGGGAGCTGGTCTTCGCCGACGGCCACCGCGAGCCCTACCAGGCCCTCATCTCCAGCGCCCCCCTCAAGGCCCTGGTGGCCCACCTGCACGAGGCTCCCCCCGAGATCCGGGACGCGGGCGAGGCCCTGCGCTGCACCAAGCTCTGGTACCTCGACGTGGCCGCCCACCGGCCCTGCAAGAGCGGGCTCCACTGGGCCTACGTCCCCGAGGAGAAGTACCCCTTCTACCGGGTCGGGGTGTACTCCAACTTCTCCGAGCAGATGGCCCCCCCGGGGGGTTCGACCTACTACGTCGAGCTGGCCTCCCGCGAGACCCCCGACCTCGAGGCCCTCCAGCCCGTGGTGGCCGCGGGGCTCACCGAGATGGGTCTCATCGGGAGCCCCGACGACGTGGCCTTCATGCGGGCCCGGTGCATCGACTTCGCCTACGTCATCTTCGATCACAACTATTACGAGAGCCTGAGCCGGCTCCAGCCCTTCCTGAAGGAGCACGGCATCATCTCTTCAGGCCGCTACGGCGGGTGGAACTACTCAAGCATGGAAGACGCCCTGATCTTCGGCCGTGACGCCGCCCGCGAAGCCCGGGAGCTCGTACGATGAGCGGCGAGCCCGACCCCATGCGGCCCCACCCGCGTATTTCCATCGTGATCCCGGTGTACAACGAGGAGGCCATCCTGCACGCCGCGGTGGTCGACCTCCGCGAGCAGCTCGAGGATTTCGGCTGGCCCTACGAGATCATCCTCGCGGAGAACGGCTCCCGCGACGGGACCGTACGCATCGCCCAGGGCCTGTCGGAGAAGTACACCGACGTCAACTTCTTCTCCGTCGGCGAGCCCAACTACGGCAAGGCCCTCAAGGCCGGGATCCTGAAGGCCAGGGGGGAGTTTGTGGTCTGCGACGAGATCGACCTGTGCCTGGTGGATTTCTACCGCCGGTCGCTGGAGATCCTGGAGCACAACGAGGCCGACCTCGTGGTGGGGTCGAAGACCCTGGCCGGGGCCAGCGACGAGAGGCCCCTGTTTCGGCACGCGGCCACCATGATCTTCAACGGGCTCCTGCGGCTCACCCTGGGGTTTCAGGGCACCGACACCCACGGGCTCAAGGCCTTCCGCCGGGTGGCCCTGCTCGACGTGGTGCGGTCGTGCCTCGTCGACAAGGACGTCTTCGCGAGCGAGCTGGTCGTGCGGGCCGAGCGCGGCGGGATCCGCATCAAAGAGATCCCCGTCCGCATCCTCGAGAAGCGCCCCCCGAGCATCAATCTCATCAAACGAGTCCCCAACGTCCTCAAGAACGTCGGCAAGCTCTTCGTGGCCATCCGCATCCGAGGCTGAGACCGCGTCCGGGGCCCCTCCGGAGCCCTGACAGGATGTTCAGCCTCCCCGCAGGGTGCTACGTAGAGCAGGCCATGCGCCCGCGCTCCTCTGACGACCCCTCCGGCGACATCGCCCTCGACCCCCTTCCCGACTACGCCGCGGTCGACCTGCCCGCCGACGACTTCGGACAGGCTCCCGCCGACCTCGACCAGGACGTCCCCGCCCGTCGGTCCAAGACCCCCGCCCGCAAGGCCCCGCCCCGGGCCCTGGCCGAGCCCCCGGCCCCGCCCCCCGCGGTCGACCTCGTGGTGTGCCTCGACTGCGGCGAAGGCCCGACGCCCTCGGCCGATTGCCCCCACCCCGAGGTCCTGCACCTGCCCGAGGCCTCACCGGCCCAACACGCCGCCGCCCAACGCCTGGCCCACCTCACCCGAGAGCTCCGGGCGCAACAAAAAGCCCTGCGTCGCCTCGCCTCCGACGCACTCGGCCGCGGAGAGGCCACCCTCACCCGGGCCGCTCTCCCCCCAGGGCCCCCCCAGCCGCCCCAGGGAGCCCCCTCCGCCGCCTCCCTCGACGGGCCCTGTCCCCGCTGCGGACACGGCCCCGACGGCCCCGCACGGCGCCGCAGGGCCCCTCCCGCCGACCCCGGCCCCCGAGCCCAGGGAGCCTTTGACTTCGTCGCCCCGACACCCACCCCGGAGTCCACCCCGTAGCGACCGCGGCCCGTGATCCGCGCGCCGAGGATTCGCAGTCGCGGTTGCGAAGGCCCCATGGGGTGTACTACGACGCCCCTCCTTGCCCTTCGTATGCGCATCGAGCCCCCGCCATTGACCGCCGCCGCGACGGACGCCGACCCCGGCGAGGCCGCCGACCCCTCGACGGTGCGCCCCCTCGTGCGTGGGATGGGGGTGGTGGCTGGGGTCATGAGCTTCGGGGCCGCGGGCCTGACCGACGGGATCGTCACCCTCGTGCGGGCCCCCCGCGGGTCGCTCCCCGCCCACCTGAGCGTCCTGGTCCTCGGGCACTGCGTGGCGGTCCTGCTGACGTTCGGGGTCGCCCTCGGGATGGTCGAGGAGCTGGCCCTGGAGTCGATGCGGCGGGTCCCGTGGCTCGTGCGCTTCGCCGGGTGGTCGGTGAAGGGCCCACGCCAGTGGTTCGCCCGCGACCCCGAGGCCGCCGCGGGGGTGTTGATGGCCGCCGTGGCCGTGGCCGTGATGCTCGGCCCCACCTACCCCATCGCCTTCCACGTCATGCGGGGGTTTCACTCCAAACCCCTGGCCGCCCTGGCCATCTTGTTCGAGCAGATCGTGTTCATCGCCCTGGGCCTGGGGCTCGCCCTCGCCCTGGCCGCCCCCCTGCGCTGGTTCGCCCGCAGGCTCGGGCCCCTGGCCAGCCCGGGGGCCGTCCTCACCCTGGGGTTCGTGGTGGCCGCGGGGCAGACGGCGCGGTTCTTCGGGCTCAACTGGTCGGCCTTCCGCAACCTGGACTACGGGGTGGGGGCCCTCGGGGCGGCCCTCGTGGTCGGCAACGTGGTCTCGCTCCTCGCCCTCGGGGCCAGGGTTCGGCGTCGGGGTCGTCCCTTGCGCGCGCGGACCCCGCTCTTCGCAGCCGGGGTGGCCCTCCTGGCCTTCGTGCTGTCTGCCTTCACCTTCGGGGGCCGCCAGACCGTGGCGGCGACCATCTTCAACCGCTCGGTCCTCACCCAACGGGTGGCCCGCTCGCTCCAGGCGGCCCTCGACGCCGACCGCGACGGCTTCTCCCCCGTGTTCAACGGCGGCGACTGCAACGACCGCAACCCCGGGATCAACCCCAGGGCCCACGACATCCCCGGCAACGGCATCGACGAGAACTGCTCCGGCCGCGACGCCGTCCTCGACGTGCAGGAGAGCGACGGCCACTTCGCGACCCTCCCCGCAGGCTTCGAGACCGTGCGCCCGAGCTTCGTGCTCCTGTCGATCGACGCCATGCGCCCCGACCACATGGGGGTCTACGGGTACCGCCGCCCGACCACCCCCAACATCGACCGTTGGGCCCAGGACGCCGCGCGGTTCACCCGGGCGTATACGGCCTCGCCGCGCTCGTTGCGCTCGTTCGCGAGCATCTTCGTGGGCCGCTATGCCAGCATGGTGGCCTGGGGCGACGACGTGCAGTTTCCCCCCCTGGAGGAGTCCAACGACACCCTGGCCGAGGTGCTCCGCGGGGCGGGCTACCACACCGCGGCGATGCACAACACCAGCTACTTCTCGCACACCGCGGGCTTCTTCCAGGGCTTCACCGACGTGCGCGAGGAGGTCGGCTTCAAGGAGGACTCGGCCCCCACGGCGGCCCGGGTCGCGGAGTTTCTCCGCGGACGGATCAACAACCCCGAGCCCTTCCTCCTGTGGTCGCACCTCATGGACGCCCACGACCCGTACCGGAACCACAACAGCCCGCGCGATTTCGGCGACTCTCAGCTCGACCGCTACGACGAGGAGATCGCCCACGCCGACCACGCCCTCGGTCCCGTGTTCGACGCCCTGCGCGAGCTGTCGATGCAGCGGCCGGTGTACACCATCGTCTTCGCCGACCACGGCGAGGCCTTCGGCGAACACGGGGTCGACCATCACAGCTTCGACCTGCACGAGGAGGCCATTCGGGTGCCCATCCTGGTCGCGGGCCCCGGGGTGTTGCCCGGACCGCGCCATCGCCTCGCCTCGCTCCTCGACCTGCACCCCACGGTGCTCAACCTGTCGAGCCAGCGCCCCGTCGGGGCCCTCTCAGGCTGGAGCCTCGCCCCCGCCCTCTTCGACCCGAACCCCGGGACGGCCACGCCTCCGGGGTGGCGTACGCACCTCTACGCCGAGGTGACCCCCGACGGGGTGTTCCCGAGCGAGTCGAAGACCATCGTGGCGCCCCCGTGGAAGCTCCTGTGGGACATCCGCAACGGGGTGTGGGAGCTCTTCAACCTCGACCGCGACCCGGGCGAGCGCAACAACCTCTTCGACAGCCGGGCCGACGTGGTGAGCCCCCTGCGCGAGCGGCTCCTCACCTGGACCGAACACGGAGCCCTCGACCGCAACCGCTCGACCGCCCTGATCGCCGCGGCCCGCCTGTCGGCGATGCCCACGATGCAGCACCGGGTCAACGTGCGCTTCGGCGACATCATGGAGCTTCTCGGGTACGACCTGCCCCAGGATCGGGTGCGGATCAACGACACCCTGCGGGCGGTGTTCTACTACCGGGTCCTGCGACGGACCCGGGTGCGCACGATGCCCACGATGAGCTTCGAGGCCGACGACGGGCAGCCGATCTGGCGCATGTTCATCGCCCGGCACCATCCCGTCTACGGCCGGTACCCCACCACCGAATGGAACCCGGGCGAGATCCTGCGCGACGAGGTCTCGCTGCGGATCGACCCCGAGATGCGGCCCGTGCGGCTCCGGGCGTACTTCTCGCTGGAGGTCGAGCGCACCAACGAGCGCATCCAGCCCGCCAACGCCCAGTCCCAGGACGGCCGCGTCGAGCTGGTGCCGGTGGAGATCCTGCCGACCTCGTAGGGGGGTGTCTTTCCGCTCGGCCAGAGCCCAGGGACTACCGCGGCGTGTCGCACACCGCGAAGGTATCGCGTCCGCCGAGACTGAAGCGGCACGTGCTCGACGTGAACATGGCCGCCCGGGCCTCAGGCGTCCAGTTGCGTCGCACGCAAGTGCTCTCGCAAGAGTCCGTGTCGCAGGAGCCACTGCAGCACCGGCAGCCCCGCGCACGCCCTTGGGAACACACCTCTTCGCAGGTGGGGGCCCCGTCGCCGCAGCCGGCCACGGTCTGTACCCCAAGGACCAGACCCATCAGAAACATTACTCGATTGAACATGATTTCCTCCATTTCTCCAAGGACACGGAAGGACGGGTTTGAAACCCGTCCTCACAGAATCGACAGTGTTCTCCAGACGCGAGGCAAGACGCGATTCCAGGTCAGTAGTTACGAAGCGTCGCCGTCACAGAAAACTGGTCAATGCCCCATCGCGCACTCCCCTCATCCCCACAGCGATTATAGATGCGAAATCGAAGCCTGACATCCGCCATTCCCAGGTACGACGTCAGGGGTACGTTCCGCTCCCTCCAGACACCCAAAGTGAACACGGAGCTCGCGAGTCGGCTCCAAGTCGACCCGCCGTCCACGCTTACCTGAAGCTCGAAGTCGTCAAAAGACACGCTCCCCGATCCAGCAAACCACCAACCGACCTGCTCATAAAAACGAACGCTCGATGCCACGGCCCTGCGAAGATCGAAAACACGATCGACCTGAGTAGCTCCGCCAGTACTACACGAATCGAAGAACGCCTGAAGGAAGTACGTCCCCATATGTGGATCAAGTAGATTATATTCCCTGGTCCGATTTGATACAGCGCTCCAGCCCGTCGCAGGTGACCAGTTGACCAGTCCCGACTCGAACCCATCTGAAAACAGCGTCTCCGTCCGCGTACAAGCGCCCGCAAACTCGCAGCCATCGCTCGCCTGACCGTTGCAGTCCGAGAAGCCCGCGTGACACCGGAAGCCGCACATGGCGCCCGTGCAGGTGGTGTCCGCGTTGCGACGCGACGGGCACGCAAACCCACAAGCGCCACAGTGGGCCGGGTCGCTCACAAATGCGGCCTCACACCCGTTGCTCACGTTGCCGTCGCAGTCACCATACCCCCCCGTGCACCGAACCTCGCAGGCTCCCGACACGCACGTATACGTGCCATTACCACCCGACGGACACCGCCGACCACACGATCCGCAGGTCGCCGTACTCGTCAGGTCAGACTCACACCCGTTGGTGGGGTCGTTGTCACAATCCGCATGCCCCTCGCGACAACGGAATCCGCAGCGCGCCCCATCGCAAGTAGACTCCGCGTTGGCGACCGTAGGACAAGGCGTACACGAGGCCCCGCACGAGTTGGGAGACGTGTTGAGCGAGCAGAAGGCCCCACAACGATGGTATCCCGTGTCACACGCAAAGCCGCACCCCCCGGCGATGCACACCGGACGCGACCCGACCGGTCCCGCGGGACAGGGGGTGCACCGGGATCCGCAACTGTTGGGATCGTCGTTGGAGAGACACTGCCCGTCGCACGCATGGTGGCCCGGGTTGCACACCATCCGGCACTCTCCGGCCTCACAGCGGGCGCTCCCCTGCGGCACACCCGCACACGACCGACCGCAGGCCCCGCAGTGCAACAGATTGGATCGCGCATCGACCTCGCATCCGTCCGAGGAGAGATTGTTGCAGTTGAGGTAGCCCGCGTGGCACATGCCCACCGTACAGCGGCCCGCAGCGCATACGCCCTGGGCCCGAGCCGGGGCACAGTTCGATCCGCAGGTTCCACAGTGGGCGGCGTTGGTCTGGGCATCGACGCAGGCCCCCTCGCAACAACTCTGCCCCGAAGGACACGGGCGGGCGGTGGTGCAGCCCGCCACGCAGCGGTTGCCGACACAGAGGGTGCCGGCTGCGCAGTGCTCGTCCCGGACGCACTGAACGCACTGTCGGCTGTTGGTCTCACACACCGCGACACTGGGGTTCTGTTCGGCGCGGCAGCTTGCGTCGTCGCGGCACCCGGGTGCACAACGAAACATCCCCGGGACGCAGTATTGCCCCCGCGGACACACATCGTCTCCCGGGGTGCACGCCACACATTGACCCCGCGTACGATCACACACCGGCCCCCCCGGATGCCCGACACAGGCCGTGTTGCTGCCGCACACAAAGGACGCCTCCGGCCGATCGAGGGCCACGACATCCACCGCAGGGGCCACATCCATCCGCGGCATCGACACGTCCACACCGACCGACGTGTCGATCGTGGTGGGCACGTCCGCCGGTCCTCCGCCCGTGTCGGACGCGGCACTCCCATCCATCACGACGGGGCCGTCGTCGACCGGGGCCGTGTCCGCACGAGACCCCGTGTCCTCGGGGGAGAACACGTCGTCCCCCGGGACGCCCCGATCCACCACAGAGACATCTTCCCGAACCTCGCCCGCGTCTTCGGGCCCACTGAGTCCGGGCTCTCCCCCACACCCGGCGGCACACAGAACCGCCGCGATCACGCCAACAATGCGCTGAACGTATTTCACAATCACCCTCCTCTGTCGTTTGAATGTCTTCACTTTTGTGGCGAACTACCCCGCCAGATGCCGCCCCAGTCGCGCGTCCACGGCCCGCACCCGACGGCGCACCCCCGCCTCGCTCAGCCCGTGCCGCCGGGCGGTCTCGACCCCCGTGTCGTCGTCGAGGCGCACGGCCAGAAAGACCGCCCGTGTCGTCGCGTCCAACGCCGCGAGCTCCGCGCCCACCCCCTCCAGCGCCTGCCGCGTGGCCACGAGGCGTTCGGCATCAGGCCGCGGGCTGGCCACCCCTGCCGGAGGCTCCGCGGTCAGCTCCTGCCAGCGGGGGCGGACATCCCGTCGCCAGCGCCACGCGAAGCGCCGCGCGTACAGCCGCAGGAGAGCCCGCAGGCGGCGCCAGCGCTCCTCGACGAGGCCACCCTCCTCGAGACGGGCAACGACCTCCTCCCAGCGGTCGTACAGGGCCAGCCACAGGCTCGCGGCGACGTCCTCGGCATCGCCCGGGCTGACCCCGAGGGCCCGGACCCACCCGACCGTCAGCCCCCAGAGTCGGGCGAAGGCCCGGGCGAACTCGACTTCACACGCACGTCCCATGCGTGTCTCTCGCGACGGCGCCGCAGGACCTCGACAAACAAAATCATCCCGAAGACGATTCCCCCGCCACGGCCTCGTGTGGGCCCGCCCGCGCGGCATCCGCAGCCGTCTGTAGCCCCGCCCGTGCCCCCGTCCGCCCGCCCGACCACCGCGTCCGACCCCAGGGCCGCACCGACATCGTGCGGGGCCTGCACGTCCGCAGGCGCGACGACATCCGAGGACCCCATGACCGCATCGGGTAGCCCAGGCCCATCCGTGGCCCCGCCTCGGTCCATCGTCACGTCCGCCGCGCTCACTTCGCCCGCGTCGGCGGCGCCCGCGTCGACCGTACCCGCGTCGACCGTACCCGCGTCGACCGTACCCGCGTCGA
>CAYUSB010000004.1:23585-115798 GCA_964447205.1 uncultured Myxococcaceae bacterium | reverse complement strand
CGTCGACCGTACCCGCGTCGACCGTACCCGCGTCGACCGTACCCGCGTCGACCGTACCCGCGTCGACCGTTCCCGCCTCCGCGGCACCTGCGTCGGCCAGCCCCGCGTCGGCCATCCCCCCTTCCGGGGCCCCGGTGTCTTGCGGTCCCGCGTCAGCGACCACGGTGACGCTCAGGGTGGCCGCGTTGCCGAAGAAGCCCGCATCGGGGTCGTACATCTGGGCGGCCATGAGGTACTGACCTGGCGTCGACGGGGCCTCGATCTCGATCTCCACGGTCCGCGCCGCGGTCGGGATGAGCGCGGGG
Source organism: uncultured Myxococcaceae bacterium (assembly GCA_964447205.1). Taxonomy (GTDB): domain Bacteria; phylum Myxococcota_A; class Polyangia; order Polyangiales; genus JAEUKH01. The sequence continues at coordinate 115,493 of CAYUSB010000004.1, read as the reverse complement.
CTGGGACGAAACGGCAGACTCCGCCCGACGATGATGCCGGGCATCACACCGGGGGGGCCGGCCGCGACCCAACGCACCCCGTTGATCTCGCCCGCGGCGAAGGGACAGCCCTCTGCCTGGGCGATCGTCAGCCCCCAGGTGGCGTCCCAGCGCGGGGTGCTGTCGAGGCTTGGGCCCATGTTCCAGATGCGCAGACCGACGTGGCGGGTGTGGCCCGGGCCGAGGGTGACGCCCAGCAGATCGGTGAAGGTCATCCGGGCGGAGAGCACCGGGCGGCGCACCGCCCACTCGTTGGCAAACACCACGTAGCCATGGCGCGCGACCGCGGTCTCCCAACGGCTCCCGCGGTGTAGGCCCCAGAAGGCGTCCGGGTCGCGATCGTCGAGCATCTCGGTGAAGGTCACCGCCTCGACGGGAGGACACTCCGGCGACTCCATCACGTAGCGCATCGTGTTGCGGATGTAGCTGCCCTGCCAGAAGTACTGCCGCTGGGAGTCGTCGGTGCTGGAGCCTACCCCCGTGATCCACAGCCGGGGATGCTCGCCGCGCTCCGGGCCGTAGTAGCGCCGAAGCTCCTCGGCAAACAGGTCGACGCCGCCCAACCCCGCGTTGCCGTGATCGACCGCGGGTTGGCTCGACACGCGGAAGTACTCCTGCACCGCGAGGTGATCCATCACCCGGCTGCCAGCCCGCCGCAGGGCCATCCACTGCGGGTTGGACGCAGCGGCCTCCAGGGCTGCGCGGAGATAGAGGTACCCGTGCTGCGCGACCGGGACCTTTCCGTGGTGCACGAGCAATGCGCCCGCCGCTACCTGCGGCGGTCCACACCGCGCAGGCTGCTGAAACGGAACCCTCCGCCGCACGTTCTCCGCCCCCGCGACGAGGTCGACGTAGTCGGCGGGGGACATCCGCGGGGCCGTCCCTGTCCCCCGGGCGTTGGCCTGCTCGGGCAACTCGACGAGGTCGACGAGCCCACGAAACTCCGTGAGAATCCGCTCCAGCCCCGCCAGATACTGGGCCCGCCCCGCGGGGGTCTGTAGCGTGGCCCAGGTGTTCCCGGTGGCCTCGGGCGGCAGGTGCATCAACACCTGGGTCACGCCCCGCTGGCGGTACCGTCGCAGCGACTCGCGCCAGACCTCGAAGAGCGTACGCTCGCCCGGGCCGCGCCGCAGGGCGTCGTCGAGCCGCAGCCACAGGTCGAGGTGAAACCCGACGCGGATGCACTGCACCGCGAGGTTGTTCTGCGTGAGCGACCCCGTGAGCCCGATCCACTCGTCCTCGTCCAGGGCGCCATCGCGCAGCACCGTGGCGCCCGCGCAGATGCGCTGGGCATCAACCTCGGGTGACGCACACACCCCAATCAACCCGAGTGTCCCCGCGAGGAGCCGGGTCTTCACGGACCAAACCATGGAAGCCTCCGCGGGGTACGTTGCGCCCCCACACCCGCGCTCGGCAAGATCCAACCGAGCTGCCCCCAACACCAGACGCCTCCGTCGCGGGCTGAGATCGAGCACGAGGCCTGCGCGCCGAGGCGGATGCGCTCCATGGGCTCGGCCTCGGCGGGCACACGCACCCGGGCGGGCAGGGGCACCCGGATCGCCGTCGAGCCGTCGCCCACCTGGCCCCCTTCGTTGTTGCCCCAGCACCACAGGCCACCCCGGCCATCGAGGGCGCAGGTGTGAAACCCGCCGGGGGCAGCCACGATCCACTTGGCCTCCAGCAGCTCGGGTTCGGCCACCCGGGTGGGCGCCCCGCGGCTGACGAAGGTGCCGTCGCCGAGCTGTCCGTTGTTGTTGGAGCCCCAGCACCACACCCCATCGCCCCGAACCCGCGCGCAGGCGTGATACGCCCCCACCGCGAGTTGGGCCACGCCCCGTAGCCCCGGCACCTCGACGGGGCGCGTGGCCCGCAACATGGCCCCCTCCCCCTGGCCGAGCCTGCCATCGTGTCCCTCGCCCCAGCAGTATACCCGTCCGTCTCGCAGGGCGCAGGCGTGGGTGCCCCCCGCGGCGACCTCGGCCACCATGTCGAGGTCGGCCACGGGCCCCGCCAGCCGACGGGGCATCAGGGTCCCGTCGCCCAACTGGCCCTGCGCGTTGTCGCCCCAGCACCACACCTGTCCCGCCGCAAAACAACTGAACTCCTGGCCGATCGACACCGTCGTCGCACCCCGCGACCCGGTCACGAGGACCGGCAACACCGAGTCGTCACGGCCCCCGTTGCCGAGCTGACCGCGGCTATTGTTGCCCCAACAGAGCAGCTCGCGCGCGGCGGTGGCGACCACGCAGGAGTGCGACTGTCGCACGTCGACGTGACGGGCCCCGAAGATCCCCATCACCGGGGTCGGGACGGCCCGATTGTTGATCGAGCCGTCCCCCAACTGGCCGAAGTCGTTGTTGCCCCAACACGCCACCTCCCCGTTGCCGCGAAGGGCGCACAGATGGCTCTCGCCCAATGCGAGATCAATCACCGCGTCGTCGCAGCGGCCCTCGGTGCAGCCCACCCCCGCGCGGCAGGCTCGGCCGCAGTCGCCGCAGTGGGCGGGGTCACGGTCGGTCCGCACGCAGGCCCCTCCGCAGCGCACCCGGCCGTCTTCGCAGCCGACGGGGAGCTCGCTCGTGGGAGGCGCGTCGGGGGTCGTCGGGGCCCCGTCGCCCGCGGGGAGATCGCCAGGCTGCGCGTCGGCCTCCACCTCGGACGCATCGAGCCGCACGCCGACGTCGAAGGGGACCGCGATCACGTCGATCTGGACGGTGCATCCCAACCCCAGCGCGGCGAGCCACAAGACCCTCACGGTGCGCTCGACGGGCGCAGGGCGGCGACCTGCGAGGCCAACGGGCTCCGGGGCCAGCGGCGTTGGAAATCGCGCGCACACGCGGCGGCCTCGGCGTCGCGGTGGAGACGACCGAGGGCCACGCAACGCAGCGACTCCCGACGGTCTTCGTCGACGCGCGGAGCCACCCGGGCAGCCTGTTCGGCGCGACGCAGGGCCTCGGCCGGGTGCGCGCCAAACAGCCCTTCGGCCTCGTCGATCAGGACGCGGGCAGCCCGCGCAGACTCCGCCCCCGAAGGGCGCGACACGGACCGAACAGCCGGGTCGACGACGAGTTCGGGCGACGACCGAACCGCCGCCGGAGGCGCGGAGCCCACCACGGTCGGGACCAACGCGGCTTCGGACCTCGGCACGGTCTCCACCACCGCGGGCCGCGCCGCGACGACCGTAGGACGCGTCTCCTGCGGCGGGCGCCTCCCCGACTGCTGGCCGAGATGGAAGGCCCCTCCCGCGGTGAGCGCCAACGCCGTGACCCCCAGGGATACGGCCCGCCAGCCCGAGGTGATCCAGGCCCACAGCTCCTGACGGGCCGAACGCCCTTCGGTCCCGCCCCCAAACAGAAGCGGCAGGAGCGCGAACACGTGCTCCCGCCGGGGCCTCGCCTGAGCCTTCGCGCGGGTGCGGGCCATGTACACAGACGACACGGCCAGCCCGAGCTCCTGGGCCAGCTCCTCCAGACTCTTGGACTCGAGTTCGTCTGCGAACAGGAGCCGGATCGAGCGCGGGTCGAGGTCCTCGACGGCGTACCCGAGCCCCTCCCGCAGCGCGACCTCGCGCTCCGGGTCGAGACCGTCCCCCTGGGCAAACTCCGACATGTCGCCGTGCGCCACCGTCTCGAGGCGTCCCCCACGGCCCCTGCGACGGTGGGCGTCGAGGCAGACCCCGCGCATCAGACTCTTCAGCCATTGCCCCAACGCGCCCCGCTTCGGATCGTACTTCTCGCTCGACACGATCGCGCGCATCCAGGTCTCGTTGGCCAGTTCGGCATCGTGGCACCCCCGAGAACACCGTGCCTGGTCCGTCAGCCAGGCCAGCGTGTTGACGGCGTTGACGGTGAGCACCCACCGGACCTCCAGGGCGTCCGTCGGTCGAAGGGTCCAGGGGGTGGGAGACGCGGCGAGGGCGCCAGGGAAGTTGGGGCTCATGGTGACCTCTCGGGACGGGCGAACACAACCTCTACAGCCGAACGACCACCCCCGCCGACAACATGACGGCGATCATACTCCGCTCGAACAGCACCCTCCGCGCCCCAGTGCCCGGCAGGTCGATCCCGGTCCACTCCGGGGCAGGCACGAGGGCCCCCATTGCGCCGGCCCCCCACAGCCCCAGCCGCCCTCGGGCGGGCCAGGTCACCCGCGCGAGCAGGCCCAGGTCGAGCGCAAACCGCTGCCCCACCGCGGGATGGTCCCCGTCGCCGCGGAAGGCCCCGCGCAGCCACGCCCCGCCGACGACCGCGCAGAGCCCGAGGCCCGCCGCCCACAGGTCGACCGACCGACAGCCCTCGAGCACGGCCCCCGACCGCTGCACCGACACGGCCCCCGACGCCCCGCCGACCTGCACACGCTCTCCCAACACCGTGCTCCCCACCTCCAGCCGCCCCCCCAGGGCCCACCGGGCGGTCTCGTACGACACCACGAGCTGCCCGAGGCCGGCCGGAGAGGGCATCCCTACGAGGGTCACGCCCCCGCCGAGGCGCAGGGCGAAACCACGGGGCGACAGGGGCGGCGGAGGCGACGGGGGCGACGGCGGGGACGGTTCTGGCGGGCGTGATGGAAGGGGAGGAGGCGAGGGAAGCGAGGGAGGCGGAGGGGGTGGCGGGGGTGGCGGAGAGGACAGGTACAAGGTCGAGCGAAAGAGCGAACGGATGTATCCCAGCATGCGATCGACCACGGCATCGCAGTCCGCCGCGGGGCCAAACCCCTGGGTCGCCTCGCCGGGCGGAAGCGAGAGCGTCGCGCGGAACCCCCGGGGCCCGGTCTGCCAGAAGCGCACCACCACCTCGCCGAGGGGAGGAGCCTCTGCGCGCTGAGGCATCGCGAAGGGATCGACGGAGAATCGGGCCGCGAATCGCTGCCGCAGTTCGAGCGCGGTGGGGCATCCGGAGGGGGTTGACGTGACCGTGAGGACGGGCGGCGGATGAGGTTGTGCCCCTGCCTCCGCGGCGAGACACAGCGCGCCCACCATCACCCAAAGCCCTCGCGCCACGCCGCGGACCCTGCCAGCAACCCCGCGCCACGGTCAACCCCGTCGCAGAGCCGACGTCGGCTCAAAACGCGTACCCCAGGCCCGCCGCGAAGGCCAATACGTCGCGCCGACCGTGCCACCTGGAGAAATCAGCGTCGATCACGATACGAAATCCGCTGTGGACCGACGGGCGGATGCCGAGGCTCGTGCCCGCCGTCACGATCAGGGTCTCTCGCCGGCCCAGTCCCCAGAAGCCGACACCCAGCCGTGGACCGATCTCGAAGTGGTCCCCGAGCCCGAAGCGCCAACCGAGCAAGGCCGAAGCCGTCCATGTCTCTGACTTCTCGAAGTATCCCACCTCGAACCCCAGGGTGATCGCGCTCGAGTTGGACAGGACGTTGTTGGAGAGCGGCAGGCTCAGTCCCGTGCGGGCCCCGAGGCCGTAGAGGTCGTCGGCCCACTGGCCGCTCAGGGTCCAGCGCCACCCCGTGTGCACCGCCGGGCCCTCGGTCGGCGCGGGCGCGGGCGCGGTGCCTGTGTTCGCCCCCAGGCTCAGGGCAGGGCGCTGCGTTGGGGCCGCGCGGGGCGCGTCGGGCAGCCCTCCCACCTGCCAGCCGATGCCCAGGCCGAACAACACCAGCCCGCCCCCCAATCGGTCTGCATGGCCGAAGTCGAGGTCGAAGAAGATCCGAAAGCTCCCCTCCCGCCAGGGCCTCACGCTCGCGCCGAAGCCCGCGAGCAGGGTCAGGGCGCTGTCCCCTGCGACCCAGAGCACGAGGGCGGTGCGGGGACCGAGTTCGACGTGATCGCCCACTCCAAAACGCCAGCCCATGCCCGCCGAGAGTCCCACGGCCATGCCATCGGACGAGCACGCCCCCGGGTAGGAGGGGTAACAGCCGCTCGACTCGTACGCGGCGTTCGGAAAGAAGCTGAGCCCGGTCCCAAGGGAGAGGGCGTTGTTGCCGCCGAACAACCTGCGCGCGATGGGATAGTTGAACTCGATCCGGGTCCCCGCGCCGAACGCGTTGCTCGCCATCAGGCTGAGTGAAAGCCGACCCCCGTCGTACACCGGCGACCCGCTTCGCCCGGCCCCGACCTCGACCGGCGCGGTCGGCTCAGACGCGACGGGCGGGGCCTCCTCCTGCACAGGCATGGGTTGCAGCGCCTGGGGGCGTTCCCGTGGCGCAGGGCCGTTGCGATAGAGCTGCGCCCACGCGGGGAGGCCGCACAGCCACACGGCCAGGCCCAAGGCAGGGACAACGCGGGTCATCGACGCCCCCGACGGCGCACTGGGGCCTCGGGCTCCACCGGGAACACCTCCCCCACCGGCGTCAGGGTCTGCGGAGCCGGAGACGACGTCGCGTCGCTCGGCGGGGCCACCGACGACGGGGCCCCGGGGTACACGGTGGGCGTCACGGCGAGCGAGGCAAGCTCCCCCGTGGGACGCAGCTTCCAGATGTCATAGTTGCCATTGTGACTATTGGCCGAGAAGTAGATCGCGCCATCGACGCCCCAATGCGGGTGGCGCACCATCGACTCGCCGTCGGTGACCTGAATGAGGGTCCCCTGCCCGTCGGCGCGGGTCGCGAAGAGGTTGCGACGATCCCGGGCGGGGCCGCGGGCGCCTTCGCCCCGGTTGAGGGTGTAGGCGATCCAGCGCCCGTCCGGGGAGAAGGTCGGGTCGTCGGCCGCGTACTCCCCCTGGGTGAGCTGGACCACGTCCGTTCCGTCCGAAGCCCGCATCGTGTAGATCTGGGTCTCGGCCCCGACCTGACGCACGAAGGCGATGCGCTCGCCGCGCGGGTCGAAGACCGGGTGGTGGCCCTCTCCCAACACCGCGTACTCGCTCGTGCCGAGGGAGAGCATCACGATCGACACCGCGTTGCCGATGTATGCCTGCGCGACAACCCGACGACCGTCAGGCGACACCGAGGGTGAGCCGATGCGCTGGGCCTGGTTCTCGTCCATGATGATCGAGACGCCGCTGTTGGGAGAAGCCGACAGCGAGCGCACCACGGCCGCGGGGCCCGAGCGGTTGGAGACGTAGAGCAGGGAGCTGCCGTCGGGCAGCCACGTCGGCGACAGTGACAGGGCCTGGGCGGGCGTCCACATCACGCGCCGAGCCCCCGTCGCGGCGTCGACAGAGGCGATCACCGTAGGCCCCTGGGGGTCGCCGTACGGTCCAAGCTCCTGCCCGGTCTGCGCGAACACCACGCTCCGGCCATCGGGAGAGAGCACGGGCTGGTACTCGTGCAGCTCGTGCTGGGTGAAGCGGCTCAGGGCCGTCGCGCCCCCCGAGGTCACCAGGCGCCGGACGCGGCGTGGCGGAGACGACGGCGTCGGGGGAAAGTACGCAGGCTCAGGACGGTTCTCGGGCGGCAGACAGCTCGCCAGCGGCACCGTCAGCCCAAGGCCCAGGGCCACACCCGCTCCCGCCACGCGGAAACGACACCACAACAAAGGCGACACAGCGCACCCTCCTTACGGTCGCCCTCCGACAGAGAGGGCGTTCGAGCAGGAGGGTCACGACAGGCTGCAGGCTTCGTCGCGCCCGGCGAGGAAATCGACAGACGCTGGTAGCTGGAGGGCCCGGTGGGCTCAATCCGCCCGGCGGAAGGTGTACCGCGGCGTGATCCGCACCCCGGCGGTCTCCTGGGCCCGCAGCCCAAGGGTGAGCTCGGTGCCCCCTGCCCCGAGCCCGTACTGCAGGGCCATCGGGGCAGTGGAGCCCTCGGCCGAACACGTGGGCCGCAGGGCGATGTCGGTGCCGGTGAGGGTGGTGTCGCCCGCGAAGCTCAGGGGGATCTCCCGCGAGAACCGGATCCCGGCCCCGATCACCAGCACGAGGGAGGTGTTGAAGTCGGCCACCAGGCGCCCCGACTCGATCCACATCTGGCCGCGGCCGGACATCGACGACTCGGACAGGTTGAGCACCCCCGCCCCGGTCATGATGGTGTCGACGTAGTAGTTGACGCTCGCGAGCTCCCAGCGGCCCGACGGGATGGGCCCGGCCACGAGGGCGGGCGGATCGTCGGCGATGACCCGCCCCTGGGCCAGCGGGAGGGCGCGCGTGGCGGCGGGGGCGGCGCACCGCCCGGGGGTGTACATGAGGTCGGGGCCGACGTTGATGGCCTCGTCGCAGAAGCGGAACAGGGGCGGCGGGGTGACGTACGCGAAGTTGAAGCACATCTCGTCGGTGGTGCGCGACCCCGAGCGCACGGGGCTGCTCGTGGGGTTGTTGAACGTACACCGGGTGATGAGCCGGTCGCCCTCGGCCAGGGTCACCGGGAGCTCGTAGAAGAGCTCGGTCTCGAAGCGCCATCCCTGGAGCGACACCACGGGGTCGGTGCCCCCCGCCCGGCGCCGTACGGTCTGCTCGAAGCCCGTCCCGATCCCGTGCATGTGGGGCATCCCCGCGAGCATCCGGCTGCCCGCCCGCAGGGTGCACGCGCTCGCGACCGTGGTCTCGCTGCGGGCCGGGAGGGTGAAGCCCACGGGCCCGATGGCCACCATCCCGTACTCGGTCCCTGCGACGGGGCCGTGATAGAGCCGGACCCCCGAGCGGTCGACCACGTTTTCGCGCATGGCGCTGTTGTTGTAGTGAAACTGCACCACGAAGCGCTGGCCGGGCTCGACCCGCAGCCCCCCCTCAGGGAACTCAAAGGCGTTTTGCCCGGGGGCCCACGCGTAGAGGTACTCGCTGCCCTCGGGCATGCTGTTGCATTGGAAGGGCTCGCGGGGGGCCGTACCCTGGGGGTCGCGCAGGAGCACGAGGTGGTGCAAGACCTCGGGGTTGTCGACGATCATCTCGAAGCGCTTGATGAAGCGCGGGCCGTCGACCGGGGCCGTGAACGAGTAACACTGGTAGCGGTCACGCAAGGTCGGGGGCACGGGGAAGCTGTCAGCCCGAAGCTCAAACTGGGCGAGCCCTTCGGGGCTCCGCTCGGGCGAGCGGAACACGGGGGCCGAGGCCCGCAGCCCCTGCCCCGGCATCGGGGTCTGGGCCCCGCAGGTGGCCCACTGCACGAGGGCCGCGTTGACCGCGTCGGTGGGAGCCGGGGTGCCCGCGGGGGGCATCGTGCCGGCCATGAGCCGGGCGGCGATCCGATCGACCCGCCGCAGCCCCACAGGGCCCGTCAGGTTGGCGTCGTAATCGAGCAAGGAGTAGGGCGAACCATACTGCGGGGAGGCCCCGTGGCAGGTCCCGCACTGCCGGGTGACGTGACCGAGGATGGTACTGTCCCAGGCCGCCCGGTCGGGCACACACACCCCGGGGCCCGTGTCGACCGCGGGGGCTGTATCTGCCCCGGCCACGTCGGCCCCCGGCCCGGGGCCTCCGTCTGTCCCCGGGGTGGCCGAACCCCCCCCGCATCCCAGGGCCCCCAACGCGGCCACCACACCAACCCAACCCCCAGCCTGCGCGCGACGATTCATAGGTCCCGGGACCATATCGTAGACCGATGGGTTTGTCGCCCCGCGCGGGGGAGCCCCTCAGCGGATCTCGACACGCCCGAGCTGGAGGCTCGTCGGGCGGGGCACCCGGAGCCGAACCCATCGGACCCGGGTGGGACGAAACGTGGCCTGCCAGAAGTAGAAGGGCTCGACGCGGCGGGCGAGCTCGCGCCAGGAGGTTCCGTCGGTCGAGACCTCGAGGATGAGGGGGACGGCCCAGTCCTGGTGGTTGTCGAGGCGGTTTTGTACCCGCACGGCCCGCACGGCCCGCACGGCCCCGAGGTCGAAGCGCACCCAGGGCTCGGCCTCGACCGCGGTCTGGAAGAAGATGTTGAAGCGGCCCTCGATGGGATGAAAACCCCGCCCCGTGCGGGTGTACCCGTCGACCGCCGAGCTGGCCTGCCACACCGCGTGGACCGCGTGATCGGTGCGCATCGACAGGCCCACCGCGCGCAGCCCCATGGCCCCGAGGGCCAGAAGCCCCACGGTCAGGAGGGTGCGCTCCAGGCGGAGGAAGGCCCGCATCCGGCGACTGCGGACGGAGGGTTCGACCACGGACAGCTCGGCTTCGAGGGCGGTCCCGAGGGCGTCGACGGCGGCGTTGAGGGCGGCGGGGTCGTGGTCGAGGTCGGCCTCGGCCGTACGCAGGACCACCGCGGGGAGCGCGGGGTAGGCCGCGCAGAAGGCCTCCCCGGCGGGCGTCTGCAGGGCCTCGGCCACGGTGGGGAGCGGCTCGTCGAGGCCCTCCCGGGCCGACAGGACCAGGCGCAGGGCCTCTCGTTGTGCAGCCAGGGCCGCGGCAGGGGCCGCGGAGGGAAGCTCCAGGCCGAGGAGCCCCAGGGCGTCGGCCCGTCGGGCGTCATCGGCCTGGTGGATGAGGCATCGAGCGGTGACGACCGCGGCCCGTACGGCCGCAGGGGCAGGGACTTCGGGCCCGGGCACGACGAGCCAGGCGCGCAGAGGGGGGACAACCGACCGGTACGCTTCGACCACCACGACCCGGGGACTCTACACGAGCCGAGGCCCGCGCAGCGGGAGGTTCTGCGCGGGCGTGCGGGGGGTGGGCCTCAGGTCACTGGACCTGGTAGCGCATGTTGTAGATGAGCCCGGCCCCGCCGGAGAGGGTGTCGATGAACACGGCGTTGAGGCCGCGGGGGGCCGAGAGGTTGTTGAGCCGCGAGCCGAACTGCCGCGAGTCGATGGTGGTCGGGAAGAGGGTGCGCTGCACGAGGCCGCGGCAGTCGGTGCCGCCCATCGAGGCCCCGTCGTCGTTGCAGGCGATCTGGGCCCCGGTCTGGGCGCTGCGGGCGTACACCGCGGGGTCGAAGGTCGGCCCCCCGTTGCGCTGGCGAACCCAGCTCGCCCCCGGATCGCTCCGGCACAGGCTGAAGAGCTGCGGGGCCGACCCGCAGCTGAGGAACCACCGAACATCCTCCGACCCGCCCGCCCCGCCGCAGGTGCCCGCGGTCACGGCAGTCCCCGCGGTGGTGCCGCTGACGTTGCCCGTGCCGGTGAGCCGGGCGTCGACGAAGCGGCTCCCGACGTTGCGCGGGAGGTACTGGAGTCGGAGGGTGAAGGCTCCGGCCCCGCAGCCCCCGACGGCCACGTTGTAGGTCCCCGCCGCGAGGACCCCGACGGTGCGCGACTGCACGCCCGAGGTGAATCCCCCGCCCGTGCCGCACAGGGCGTCGTCGTTGCACAGGCCGAGGCTGGGCGAACCCGAGGCGGCCTGCGCAGGCACGGCCGTGCCGGACGAGTTGGTGAGGAAGAGCGAGGTGTCGAAGGCCGAGCCGGCCGTGTCGAGGTAGACCACTCCGCCCGGCGACGGGACCGTGAAGCGGTACCAGACGTTGCCGCCCGAGGTGCAGCCGCAGGGGACCGTGGGGCCGTCGTGGGTCGCGTTGGTGGTGTTGCCCGTGACGGTGACCTCACGGGCCGTGCTCAAGACCACGGCGATGGCCGCGGTCCGGGCGTCGTTGGTGGGACGGCAGACCCCGGCGGTGCAGGTGGTCCCCGTCCCGCAGGCGTTGCCGCAGCGGCCGCAGTTGGCGTTGTCGGTCTGGAAGGTCGTGACGGCCACGCAGCGGCCCCCGCAGCTCGTGGTCCCCGTCCCGCAGAGCGAGTTGCACGTGCCCATGTTGCAGGTCGCCGGGGCCGTGCAGGCCCGCCCGCACATCCCGCAGTTGGCGGTGTCGCTCTGGGTGTTGACGCAGCGCGCGGCCGAGCCCGTCCCGCAGCGGGTGGACCCCGTGGGGCACACGCAGGCCCCCATCGTGCACGACAGGCCCATCGGGCAGGCGGTCCCGCACATCCCGCAGTTGGCGTTGTCGCTGGTGATATTGACGCAGGCCATCCCGCAGGCGGTGCGACCCGTCGGGCAGCCGCAACGGCCGGCCGTGCAGACCTGACCGGTGGGGCACGCGTTGCCGCACATCCCACAGTGGGTGGCGCTGGTCTGGACGTCGATGCAGACCTCGGCCCCGTCGACGGTGCAGTTGCGCCGCGGCGCCGCGCAGCTCGGGCGGCAGGCTCCCGCGGTGCAGGTCTCGGTGGTGGCGCAGGCCGTCCCGCAGGCCCCGCAGTTGGTCGCGTCATTCTGCAGGTTGCTGCACGCCCCGTTGCAGCGGGTCTGGCCGGCGGGGCACATCGGGAGCTGGCAGGCCCCGCCCATGCAGGTCTCCCCCGTCCCGCAGGCCGCCCCGCAGCTACCGCAGTTGGCGTTGCTGGTGGCCGTGTCGACGCAGGTCATCCCGCACGCGGTCTGGCCCATGGGGCAGGTCATGGTGGCTACGCAGGCCCCGGCCGTACACGTCTGGGTCTCGGTGCAGGCCGTCCCGCAGGTGCCGCAGTTGTTGCGGTCGGTCTGGGGGTCGACGCAGCCCCCGCCGCACAGGATCTGTCCCCCCATGCAGGTCACCGTCGGGGTGCAGATCCCCGCCCGGCACTCCTCGGAGGGCATGCAGGTCGTGCCGCAGGCCCCGCAGTGGGCGGGGTTGGTCTGCGGGTCGACGCAGCCCCCGGCGCACTCCAGTTGGCCCGAGGGACAGAGGGGGCCCGTGTCCTCGACGGGGTTGCCCGTATCCTCGACGGGGTTGCCCGTGTCCTCGACGGGGTTGCCCGTGTCGGGGATCGGGTTGCCCGTGTCGGGGATCGGGTTGCCCGTGTCGGGGGTCGGGTTGCCCGTGTCTTCCGGGAGATTTCCCAGATCGGTGACGACCCCCGAGTCCTCGGGCTCGGCCGGGGCGGGGTCACTGCTGCATGCCGCGAACGACGCGAACACCGCAGCAAAGAATACGTCTCGATGTCTCATTCTCAGCTCCTGCGAAGGGCACGCAGGAGGGTGACCAGTCTCCCATCCAGCGACCGCTACCCCGCGGTGTAGTGGGACTGCCATACGGTGTCAAACACCCACCGCGGCAGTCCGCCGCAGACCGACGGTCCGCGACGACGGCCGGTCACGCGCCTCGGCCCTGCACCGTGGGGGATGTACCCGGCGGCCTCGATGCCGCGGCCCAGACCCGCAGTGACAAGAGCTCGGGGCCGTGCTTGCGTAGGCCGAGGGGGTCAGAGCAGCTCCGAGACCTCCGCTCGACCACAATGGGAGACTCCCGATGAAGCGCGCACACAAGACGGGCATGGCGGCGACCCTGGCGATGGGGTTTACGCTCTGTGCAGGCAACGGTTGGGCGCAGACGGCCCCGACCCCGGAGGCGACTCCGACCACGACCGACGACGGGGTCGAGGTGACCCTGCGTACGATTGACGGGCAGCGGGTGTACGTGGCCCGCGACCCGATCATCTGCTTCGGGGAAGTCTCGAGGCCCTACCCCTTCACGGTGGCGGGTCGGTCGGCCCATGGGTACAGCGCCCCTGCCCCGCGGGTGAGCTTCGTGCGGGAGATCCTCGCCGTCACCCGCAGGGGGCCCCTGTAGGCTCAGCCCGACCGGGGACCGCGTGCGGGGGACTTCATCGGCGCGGGAAAGGGTTCGACCTCGGCGTCGGGGGGGTTGGACGCGTCGGTGCCGGGCGCAAACTCACGCTCGGAGCTCGACAGCACGAAGGGCCCCCCCACCTCCTCGGGAACGATGTCGTCGACGGACTCCGAGGCCGCGTCGGCGCCCGAGGTGGCCGAGGCCACATACTGTTCGGCGAGCTGCTCGGCGAGGTCGTCGGTGACCGGAGCCTGGCGCTCCGCGGGGTCGCTCACGAAGGCGTGGGCGTCGTCCGGGCGCACGGCCCGCTGTCGGGCCTCGGCATAGAAGCTCCTGGAGTGACTCCGGGCCTGCGGGGCCTCTGCGCTCGCGGGGGTCTTGTCCCGGGAGGCCCGCGGGGTCCGGGCAGGGGGCGCCACCGGCTTCGATCGACCTCCGGGGGTCTTGCGGTTCGGCGTGGTCATGGGATCACCTCGTGCAATGGGCGTTTCGTGTCAGTTGGGCTTGCCCGGGGCGACCTCGTTGTTGGCCGCGGCGGCCTTGCGATCGAGGGCCGTGAGCACCGAGAGGGTCACCGGGGACTCGCTCTCGTAGCCCTTACGCGACGCGGTCCCGAGCCCCCCCGGGGTCGGCAGGAGGCGTCCCACCAGGCCCGTCACCCGGGCCACCAGGTTGGGAGCCACCCCCCGCGCGAACACCGCGAGCTTGGCAGGCACGGACAGCACCACCCGGGCATCTCCGCGACGGCAGGCCTCCACGATCTGCCGTGCCGCCCGTCCCGCGTTCATCGACGCCAGGGGCAGGGCATCGAGCAGGGTGAACCAGGCGTGTTCGGCCCGGTGCTGGCCCTTGAAGCGGGCGTGCCGCGTCGAGCCCGTGCGCATCAGCCCCGGGTACACCGTGGTCACCGTCACCCCCTCGCGGACCAGCTCTGCGGCCATGGCCTCGGACAATCCCCCGAGCGCAAACTTGCTCGCCGTGTACGGGATCATATGCGGCACCGGAACGACCCCGCCGATCGACACCACGTTGACGATGCGCCCCGCCCCCAGGTCCCGCATCGACGGCAGGACGGCCTCCATCAGCCGCAGGGGGCCCCAGAAGTGGGTGTCCATGGCCCGGGCGAAGTCGTCCTCGGTCATCGACTCCAGGGGGCCCACGTCCATGGTCCCGGCGTTGTTGACCAGGACATCGACCGGCCCGAAGCGGTCGCCCACCGCGGCCAGGAGCGAGCGGACATCCAGGTCGAGGGTCACATCGGCCGCGACCGCAAGGACCTCCGCCCCCGCCTCCCCGAGCTCGTCGCAGGCCCGGCCCAGGGTCGACAGGTCGCGGGCGCACAACACGATCCGGGCCCCTTCGGCCGCGAAGGCCCGGGCCAGGACCAGCCCCAGGCCCCGCGATCCCCCCGTGATCAGCACCGTCTTGCCCGCGAACGAATACTGCGCCCGGAGCAGCCTACGCGCGACCGCGGCCCCTACCCCGAGGGCCACCGCGATCCCAATTTTCTCTCGAGTGTTGAGCTTCATGGCTGACCTCCTGCGCACAACTGGCGCCGCTGCAAGAGCCGGGCGCAGCCCGGAAGGGCCCCGTCCGCCCGGCGTGGTGCCCTCGTACGAGGGGGCCGCTGAGGCATCGCGTCACGTCGTGACCGAACACCCCGGTGCCGACGACCTCGCCCGTGGCCCCTGCGTTGACGCACCCCGCGGCCTGCGCTACCACCGGCCTCGCCATGATTGTCCTCTGCTGACCGCCCCCGTCCTCGTAGTCGTGACGCCGTAGGGGAGCTGCCGCCCGCACCGATGGGGCCGCAGCCGCAGGAGAGAGACATCATGAGCAGAATAGTCCCGTGGTTTTTGCGGCTCCCGCGCGCCTCAGTCGCGCGCCGCGACGTGATCGAGCGCATGTCGCACGCCCTCCATCGTGCCCGACGGGTCGATCCCGACGAGGCCCGGCACGCGTTTGCGTTCAAGTGCGACGAGCTCGAGTTTGCCCGCGCCCTCTTGGGCCATCACGCGCGCTTCTGGCTGTTTCGTACGCACCAGCAGCGCCGCTGCGGCGACTTCGCGGCCGTGGATATGTCGCCCCCCGACCCGGGCCATCGCGCGGTGTGGGTGGTCGAGCTCAAACGCGACGCCCCCGTCCGGGCCAACCAGGGCGCGGGGCTCCAGCTCGCCAACGCAGAGGCCCTCGGGGCGGTCCTGGCGGCCGACCTTGGGGTCGTGCTGGAGGGGGCCAGGGTGGAGAGGGTGACCGGCGACGGGCGGGCCCTGGCGGCCTGGTTGGGGGCCCGCGGCGCGTGAGGTGCTGCGCGACGGGCCAACTTCGGATACACCTCCCGGCCAGCATCGAGACTCCCCCGGGCGAGACCGACGCCCTTGACCGCTCCCGGAGCAGGGACACGCGCACCATGACCACACAGAAGACCATTGGATTCATTGGCCAGGGCTGGATCGGCAAGACCTACGCGGACGACTTCGAGCGCCGCGGGTACGCCGTGGCCCGCTACGCCAAGGAGGAGCCCTACACGGGCAACGCCGGGCTCATCAAGGAGTGCGACATCGTCTTCGTGGCGGTGCCGACCCCGACCACCCCCGAGGGCTTCGACGACAGCATCGTGCGGAGCTGCATCGGGCTGGTGG
Organism: uncultured Myxococcaceae bacterium; assembly: GCA_964447205.1. Classification (GTDB taxonomy): domain Bacteria; phylum Myxococcota_A; class Polyangia; order Polyangiales; genus JAEUKH01. The sequence goes on along the minus strand of CAYUSB010000004.1, from coordinate 99,450 downwards.
GCAAGGGCAAGACGGTGGTCATCAAGTCCACCCTCCTGCCCGGCACGACGGAGTCGATCCAGCGGCAGTACCCCGACGTGATGGTCATGCATTCGCCGGAGTTTCTGTCGGTGGCCACGGCCAAACACGACGCGGAAAACCCCACCCGCAACATCGTGGGCATCCCCGTGGACTCCGCGGAGTACCACGCCGCGGCCGAGGAGGTCCTCAAGGTCCTGCCCAAGGCCAACTACGCCATCGTGTGCTCGGCCCGCGAGGCGGAGTTCATCAAGTATGGGCGCAACGCCCTGGGGTTCGTGCGGGTGGTGTTCATCAACCTGTTCTACGAGCTCGTGACGAAGCACGACGTGAGCTGGGACGTGATCCGCCAGGCCATGGCCGCCGATCCCGACAACGGCCCCACGTACATGAATCCCATCCACAAGTCGGGCCGCGGGGCCGGGGGGGCGTGTTTCATCAAGGACTTCGAGGCCCTGTCGCGGATGTACAAGGAGCTCGTCCCCGACCCCCAGGGGGCCGCCATCTTCGACGCCCTCACCGACAAGAACATCGCCCTCCTCCTCGGCTCCAACAAGGACCTCGAGCTCCTGCGGGGGGTCCACGGCGAGGACGTGGTCCTGCGCGGCAAGAGCGGCACGTAGCCCGTCCCCCCCAGCGGGGCCCGTCAGCGGATCCAGAACGGCGGTCGTGGCAGCACCCGTCGGCGCTCGGTGCAGCGTCGGTCGCGCAGGGTCACGACCGCCTCGCAGCGCAGCCAGCAGGGCCCCCAGTCCGCCTCCGCCCCGCGGGCGCAGCGCCGGTCGCAGACGGCCACGTGGCTGCGGTGCACGAGGGCCCGGGCGTTCTCCGCGTCGGCTGCGCTGCGGGCGCAGGTCGCGACCCGGTCGGTCCAGGTGTCGTCGACCACGGAGCCGTCTACGTCCCAGCGGAAGGTCCACCGGGCGTCGGTCACCGTCCGAGATCCGCACCCGACGAGGACCACCGCACACACGGCCGAGGGCCCCAGCCTCACGCGGGTTGCCTGCGCACGACGCCCCCGACCTTGGCCCCGAGGGTCCCGACCAGATAGAGGGAGGCCCCTTCGCAGAGCAGGGCCGTGACCCCGACCGGGCAAGACCCCTCCCGGTGGCTGCGGCTGCCCAGGTCCACGCTCCCCAGAACCCGGGCCCCGCGCCGGGCCTCGGGATCGAACACCGCCCCGGCGTACCAGGCCCTCGCCCCGCCCACCGCGAGGGCCTCAGGGTCGGCGATGCCCGCAACCAGGGTTTCGACGGGCCCCCCTGCGAGGGCCACCCGACGCAAGGCCCCGGTCCGTGCCCCGAGGGGACGAGAACGCTCCGCCCAGTAGGCGTACGACCCCCGCACGACGAGGGACCCCACCCCGCGGGCGGGAGCGAGAGGCGCCGAGGAACCGCCCTGGCGCGGGACCACCCGGAGGGTGTCGCCTGCGACAAAGACGAGGACCCCGGGGGCGAGAGCGAGGGCCGTGGCGGGCTCGGGGAAGAGGTTCCGGCTGGGCCCTCCGGCGAGGGGAACAGCCACCAGGGGGCCGCCGACGGTGGAGCCGAAGACATCGACCCCGTCGGTGACCAGGGCCTCCCTCCAGGCCGCGGGGCCCGTCGTGAGGACGCGCGATGCCTCGGGGTGTCGGTGCTCCAGCAGCTTCAGGGCCCCGCCCCCGCGGCGCGGAACCCAGACGATCCCCTCGGGCCACACGGCCGCCCCGGTGATGCCCGTGGATTCGAAGACCACCCCTCGGGCAAGCCCGCCCGCGTGCGGGAGCCGGAAGATCGCCCCGCCTCCGCGGGTCCCGGGGGAATCGTCGAGGAAGAAGAGGTCTTCCCCTGCCGAGGCGAGCCAACGCGGGCGACCGAGTCCCGCGGCGCCCCAGTCCGACGACGGTTCCGTCACGGGGCGACCGCAGCCGACGAGGGCCAGGACCCCACACTGGATCGCCCGACGACGCGAGAGGGCCGACGGATCGTGGTCGAACGGGGCCCTCATGGTGTAGCCACGCTGCGATGGGAACCGCACCGCGTCCCGGGCGTCAAGCGCCCCCCACCCTGCCGCCCTACGACCCGTCCCGGGAGACACGCGATCACCTGTCGCTGGAGGCGTGGGGCGATGTCTTGCGCGACCTCCAGGCCCGGCACGGCCTGCCGGGCGAGCTCGTCCCCTTCTCGGACGGGACGGCCGTGGTCTGGGGCACGGACACCCACGTCCTCAAGCTCACGGCCCCCTGCTACGCCGCCGATCTGGTCAACGAGGCGGACTATCCCCGGATCGCGGCGGCCCTGTCCCTGACCCTTCCCCAGGTCGTGGCGTCGGGCGAGGTCTCGGGCTGGCCCTACGTGGTGATGACCCGGGTCCACGGCCGGGCCCTGTCAGACCTCTGGCCTGGCCTCGACCCTTCTGCCCGGGTGGCCCTGGCCCGCCACCTGGGCGACCTCGTGCGGGGCCTCCAGGGCCTCGCGCCGCCCGCGGAGAGCGTGCGGGCGTGGCCGGAGTTTCTGCGCAGCACGGAGGCTGCGGCGGCGGGACGTCAGCGGGGGGTGTTCGGCCCCGACGTGACGACAGCCCTCTTCGCGGCCCACCCGGTCGACCCCGAGGCACCCGTCGGGGTGTGCCACACCGAGCTCCTGGGCGACCACGTTCGGCTGGAGGAGGGACCGGACGGGTGGAGGGTGGTGTCGCTCCTCGACTGGGCCGAGGCCCGGGCCGCCCCGGCCGGGCTGGAGGTGGCCTCGCTGGTGGAGTTTGTGTTTCAGGGGGCCCCGGGCTGCCTCGGGGCCTTTGTTGACGCGGCCGGTCTCGACCCCGACCCCGAAGCCCTCCTGGCCTGGACCCTGCGGCACCCGTACTCCACCCTCCCGCGGATCGTCCGCCGCTTCGCCGAGCCCCCGGGCTCGCTCGAGGCCCTCTGCGCGGCCTGGTTCACCCTGTAACTCGTGCGGCGGGCGCAGGGTTCGGAAGCTCCAGCTTGAGGGACCGCCATCCCCTGGCATGATGGGGGGCGATGCGCTCCCTCCGACGGTTCCGCCACGACCGCATGTCGGCCCTGCTTACCGCCCGCGACGACGACGCGCTGGCGGCGGTCCTGCGCGCCGCGCCCTGGCCCGCCGTGGGGGTGGGCGGCGGCTCCTCGGTGCTCGACGTGGACGGCGTGCCGGTGTTCACCAAGCGGATCCCGATCACCGACCGGGAGCTGGCGCATCCGCACGGCACAACGAACCTGTTCGACCTGCCGACCTGCTGCCAGTACGGCATGTACGGCCGCGCCGGCCCGAGCTTCGGGGCCTGGCGCGAGCTGGCCGCGAACATGATCGTCACCGAAGGAGTCCTCGCCGGTGAGTCGGCGTCCTTCCCCTTGCTGTACCACTGGCGGGTGCTGCCCGGCCGTGCACCCATCGCGTCCGAACAGCTGGACATCGACGCCGTCGTCGCCCAGTTTGGCGGCGCCCCGGCCGTGCGCATCCGCCTCGAGGAACTGGCCGCCGCGACCTCCAGCCTCGTGCTGTTTCTCGAGTACGTCCCCGCTCCGCTGCTCGACCGGCTGACCGACCCGGTCGGCCAGGCCGAGCTCTTCGAGCGGCAGCTGTTCGAGATCGTGGCGTTTTTGCGTCGCCGCGAGCTGCTGCACATGGACGGACATTTCGGCAACATCCGGGCTGACGACGATCGGATCTACCTCGTCGACTTCGGGCTGGCCACCTCGCCCCGGTTCGACCTGTCGACCGCCGAGCGCGAGTTCGTCGCGCGGCACGTCGGCCACGATGCCGAGTACGCGGCGATGCGGCTGGTCAACTGGCTGGTCACGACGGTGTGCGGGGTCGCGGTGCCGGCCAGCGGTGGCCCCGTCGACCGCAACAGGTACGTGCGCCGATGCGCGGGCGGCGACATCCCGCAGGACGTGCCGGCCGCCGTGGCGGACATCCTTGCCCGGCACGCCCCTGCGGCGGCGCGGATGAACGACTTCTGCTGGCGGCTGTTCGACGGCGACATCCACGCGGCGTATCCCGGCGCGTAGGCCCACCTGCGCCCCGGCGTTATCCGGCGCGGTCACGCGCAGCGCCACAGGCGGGCGGCAGGTCACAGCGCATCATGGGGATTCAGGCAACACTGCGGTGGGCCTGGAGCTCCACACGAGCGGGTGCTTGGCGCGGGGCCATGCCCGACCTGCATCGGGGGGCGGGGGGATGACCGGAGACACGCGCTCCCACACCACCTGGGGCCCGGATGTGGGTCGGGCCAGGATGTCTATGGGGCTTCGGTGCCAGGGATGCGTGTCGGGCCGGGATATCCAGCGTGCATCGGAGGCCCCGATGCGTGTCGGGCCAGCGTGTCCAGGGCGCATCGGGAGCCCGGATGCGTCTCGGGCCGTGGCGACCCTTACGATCCCACGGTGGGGGGCACCCAGAAACTACTGGCCTGCCACGCTGCGCCCCGCCCCCTCTCACCCTCCTCCCGAACTGGGAGGAGGAGACCACGGATCAGGCAACTCCCAGCCCGGAAGCACCGCGAGGACCGTCACCCATGGAGCCCCCGTCCGCCTCACCACGTAGAACGTGAAACGCTCGCATAACGTGTGCGACTCGTTGGAGAAAACAGCAGGTATGCGCTCCCAGACCCACGCGCTCACGACGAAGCTGTTCTTGCCCCAGTAGCCACCCGCGGAGTCGACAAAGATACCACGCACGACGTGTGACCCCGGCGTCACGCCCTCTTCGTCGGTCTCCGCACGGGGTTCGGCATGACACGGCTCGCCGCAAAGGATTTGCACTGCACCGAAGCCCATCCGCCGCGCGGGGTTCGACACAAGTGCCCACACCACGGATGCCACCACAGCCGCGACGCCAGCCCCCGCGGCGGCCAAGGCCCACGGCGCGTGCGTCACCGCCGCACTGACCACCATCAGCAACGCCGGGATCGCCAGCGCCCCGACGACCACCCACGCTGGGTCGGACCTGCTCGCCGTCATGCGGCGCACCTGTGCAGCGGGGAGGATCCCGCGCTGCCACGACGCAACCTCGGCCTCGGAACGCCCCTGCCCCGCAAGCCATGCGCGCTGCTCCGAAGAGACCATGTTGTCGTTGGGCGTACGATACGCGGAAGACACCCCGCAACACTGTGGTCGCGCGGAGAGTTCCTGTCAACGCTTCGCGCCCCCGTCATCCGGAGGCGTCATGAGGGACCTGCACGTGGACGGCACGCGCTTCGTGGCCCGCGACCCCGACCTCGCCCCCCCAGCACACGCTCCGCGGCGCCGGTTGCGGGGCTGTGGCCAGAGGTGCCCGTGCGGCAGCGGGTGCTGTCGCTGCCGTGATCCCTGCGGCTGCCGAAGGAGTATCTTCCTACCCTCTCCGGAGACCCAGGCCTTCGTCTGAGCGCGGCGCGGGTCGAAGTCAGCGCAACCGGTCGCGTGGCATCCAGGGATTGCGCTGCCTGGGTGGCGGCGGTAGGAGCGATGCGATGGCCCGCCCCCGCTCGACTCGGCGTATCCCTCGGGCCCCGCGTACGGCGTGGCATCCGATGTTCGTGGTGCTGGTGGAGTCGTCGCTCGACCTGCGAGTGTGGGAGGTCCTGCCCGAGCTTCAACTTGGGCGCGAACCGCGTCGGATCGACGTGGTGGTGGTGCACCGCACCGACCCCTCAGCCACCACGGTGGCACCTCCCGCGGGCCTGGCCTCGGTGCTCGACGGGATGCCGCTGCACACGGTGTTCAGCTTCAAGGGCGCGACCGACGCGCTGGAGGCCACGGATGTGCTGGAAGGCCTGGCCTACGTGCTGGAGTACATGGCCATGCGGTCCTTGTCCGACCCGGCCGAGGTGGGCCTGCGCTTCGTGGCGCCTGCACGCACCGACCGCTTCGTGGCGCAGCTTCGTGCGTTGGGTGGGGTGCTGGAGCCGACGGCGCGTCCCGGGGTGTACGAGGGCAGGCTGAGTACCTTCGCCCTGCGTGTTGTGGAGACCAGCGTGGCTTGCGATGCGCCGCGGGAGGAGGCGCTGCGGGTGATCTCCCCGCGGTTTCTGTCCGAGGAGCTCGCCCTACGCCCGGTGGACGACCGCGAGCGGGACCTCTACACTCGCCTCTATCGCTGCATCGAGCAGCTCTCCCGCAGCCCAGAGGGTGCCATGGCCAAGGACATCGACAAGGTCAAGAAGCGCTGGGAGCGCGACGTCGCCAAGATGGTCGCCTCCATGGACCCAGCCGTTGTTCTCGCCGAACTCACGCCTGAACAACGCCTCGCTGGGCTCGCGCCCGAAGACGTGGTGCGGGCCCTCCCCCTGGAGGTGTTGAGCACGCTGCCGGAGGAGTATCTTCGTACCCTCTCGGCGGAGACCCAGGCCTTCGTACGAGCGCGCCGCGGGTCGTAGGCAGCGCCCGCGGGTCAGAACGACCAGCCCAGGTCGAGGCTCACCACCGGGGTGACCCGCAGCCCTTGACGCCCAACGAGACGCCGAGGGGGTCACGCCGCGCTCCCACCCACAAAACCTTCTGACCCTTGCGCACCTTGCGCCCTTGCGGCTTCGCTGCCCGTAGCCCGTCCCTCCGGGCCCGCGGGCGCCTGGTCCGAATCCCAGCGCGCAAGGCCCGCCTTGACACCTCCGCGGCAGACGTGGTTTCACCCCCCGCGAGCGCATGGGCTGGATCGTCTGGATGATCGAGAGCGCCCTGTGCGCAGCGGCGAGCTACGCGGCAGCGGCGGCAATCTACCGCGACCGGGGCGTACTCGACCGCGTGGTGGCGGCCTTCGCCGTCGGCACGGGCCTCCTCCTCTTCGCCCTGCACGCCACCGGCATCGCCGGTCGGCTCGAACCCGTCACCCTCGGGATCGCCTCCACGGTCCTCTTCGCCGGCGTCATCGCCCTGTCCCTGCGCAGCCTCGGCGGCCTCGCCCCCCTCCGCACCCTCGCCTGGGGCGACCTCGGGGCCTTCAAGCGCCTCGGGCGCGAGGCCTTCTCCGAGCGCGAGATCGCCGTGTTTACGGCGGTCCCGGCCCTCCTCGCGTCGGGGACCGTGATCCTGATGTGCTGGTACTACCGCTCGTGGACCTGGGACCCGGTCTGGTACCACGTCCCCAAGACCAGCTACGCCATCCAGGAGCGGAGCCTCGCCTGGCTCTCCACGGCCAACATCTGGACCCAGGGCAACCCCCACAACATCGAGCTCCTCGCCGTCTGGAACTGCATCTGGCAACGCGACAGCCGCCTCGATGACAGCAGCCAGGTCCCCTTCCTCTTCATGGGGTGGGCCGTCATCGCCGCGTGGGCCCGCCGGGTCGGGGCCTCGCGCCCCCTCGCCTTCGCCGCAGGGGCCGTCTGGGTGGCCATGCCCCCGGTCTTCCTCCAGGCCCACTCCACCCACGTCGACGTGGCCTGGAACGCCCTCTTCACCGCCGCCATCTACTTCACCCTCGGCCGCCCCGAGCGCCGCGACCGGTGGATGGGGTTCCTGTGTTGGGGGCTGTTCCTTGGGGCCAAGTACACGGGGCTCTTCCACCTCGCCCTTTGGGGTCCGTGGCTCCTCGGGCGGGCCGTGGTCGAGGTGCGCGACACCCCCACCGGCAAACGCCTCCGGACCGCCCTCGACGTGGCCGCCTCCGGGCTCTTCGCCCTCGGGATCGGCTGCTTCAAGTACGTGCAGAACTTCCTGCACACGGGCAACCCCATGTTCCCCTTCGACGTGAAGGTGCGGGCCCTGGGGCTTCACTTCCACGGACCGAGCGACCCGGGGCGCGAGTACGGCTCGGGGCCCGACCAGTCTCCCACCTTCTTCGGGGCCCCCAACGCCGTCCAGGAGCTTCTCACGAGCTGGTACAACGCCCGGCCCTTCTACTGCCCCGACGTGCGCTCGGGGGGCTTCGGCCCGGTCTTCCGCTGGCTCCTCCTCTTCTGCGTGGTCGTCCTCGTGGTCGACCTCCTGCGCGGACGCAACTGGCGCCGCGGGCTCCTGCCCCTGGTCCTCTTCGTCGAGGCCCTGATGGTCCCGGTCCCGTACATGACCCGGTTCATCCTGTCAGCGGGCTGCGCGTCCCTGGTCATCTTCTGCATCGTGCACCGGGACCTCAAGGTCCCCGCGGGGCGCTTCGTGCTCTCGGCCGCCCTCGTGGCCCTCACCTGGCACGGCTATCAAGAGGGCTACCGGGGGTTCATCGTGCACCCGCGGTACTTCGCCCAGGCCCGGGCGGCCACACCCGCCGAGCGGGCCTCGATGCAGATCGACACCTTCCTCTGGCCCTCGGAGTGGATGCTCGCCAAGGAGCGGGAGCTCGGCCCCGGAGACGTCCTCGCCTACGACGAGGGGGTCCACTTCCTCGGCGAGCTGTGGTCGCACAACTACGACCACCGGGTGCTCTTCGTCTCCTCCGAGGGCGACCCCCAGGCCTACCTCCGGCGCCTTCGGGCCCTGCGCGCGAAGTGGGTCGGGGTAACCGTCAACACCCCCGCCGAGGCCGCCCTCCGGGCCGCGGGAGCGACCTGGCTCTTTCACACCCCCGACTCCCCCATGGCCATGTACCGCATGCCCCCGGGGCCGTGACCCGGGCCTGGATCCCCCCCGCGGTCACCCTGGCCGTGCGGGCGGCCCTGGCCCTCAGCCTCGACGCCCGCCCCCGCTGGGACGGGTTCTTCTACGCCCGCTACGCCGAGGCCCTCGCGCACGGACGCGGCTACGTCGAGACCCTGCACCCCCCCGACCGCCCCACGGCCTTCTACCCCGTGGGGTACCCCGCGGCCCTGTCGGCAGCACTGCGCCTCCTCGGCGACCCGCAACGGGCCGTGGTGGGCCTCAACCTCGCCGCCGCCCTCGTCGGGTGCCTCGTGGTCATGCACCTCGGAACCACCCTCGCCGACCGCCCCACCGGCTGGCGGGCCGGGATGCTCTACGCCCTCCTCCCCGGCCCCGCCCTGTGGTCCCTCGCGGCCATGACCGAGACCCTCACCGGAACCCTCCTCGCCCTCGCCGCGGCCCTCCTCCTGCGGTCCCACCACGCGCAAGGCAGCCGCCCCCTGAGGGGCCTTCCCGCCGCCCTCGGGGCCGGGGTGACCCTCGGGCTCGCGGGACTCGTTCGGCCGCCCTCCCTCGCCCTCCTCGTGGCGCCGTGGGCCCTTCCCCTCGCGTGGACGCGACGCCTCGTCCTGGCCGCCACCCTCTGCCTCGGAGCCGCCCTGGCTGTCGGGCCCTGGACGGCCCGCAACTGCGCCCGCCTCGACGCCTGCGCCCTCATCAGCACCAACGGGGGAAGCAACCTCCTCATCGGGACCTTCCCCGAGGCCCGCGGAGGCTACCGTCGCCCTCGTCCCGACGACGGGTGCGACCGCGTGGACGGGGAGGTCCATCGCGACCGATGTATGGCCCGGGTGGCCCGCGGGCGCATCGTACGCGACCCGTGGACGTGGCTCCGCAGCGGGCTGTGGAAGCTCGCCATCACCTTCGGCTGGGAGCACGACCCCGTGAGCTACCTCTGGCCCTGGCCTCCCCGGGGCCTGCCCCCCGTTGGGGTGATCGGGGCCGTGATGGCCTGCACCCTGAGCTGGTGGGCCCTCGTGGTCCTGGCCCTGCGCGGGGCCCTGGTAGCCCGCGGGTCTGCCGCCGTGCGCGTGATCGCCGTGGCCGCCTTTGGGGTGGTGGCCACCCACGGGGTCTTCCTCGGGGCCGACCGGTATCACCTCGTGCTCGTGGCCCTCCTGTGCCCGCTGGCCACGCGGGGAATGCATCGACGCGACGCGTCGGCAGAGCTCCGCCCCCCGACGCCGGGACCGTAAAACACGGCCTCGGGCCGCTCCGGGGGGACGGTCGAAAAGTCGACCCGGGGACGCCGGGGACGTACGGTCCGTTCACGTCGCGACGCCGCGATGCGCTCCGACACCACACATCCTGAGGATGGGTGGTCACGATCTTTCAGGACCCGGCGCAGGGGACTCGCGCCGTATCCCTGGGGGAGCAGTGCCCTCGTTGCGGTGGAGGCTCCGCCGCGATGGGGGGTCGTGGGCAGCACAGTCGGCGTTGTTCCGCGCGACGCACAGGGACGCATGCCGGTCATCGATCTCCACCTGCAGCAGCGCACGCCAGGCGCCTCCTCCGTCCGCGCCGAGTCCCGCGGCGCCACCGTGGCCAGCCTCGCCCCCGAGCGGGCCCCCGCTGCCTCGCTCCAGCTCGCCCTCGAGCTGGCCGGACAACGCTGCGAGGCCGCCACCCGGGTCGACCACGCCGCCTTCGTGCTGCGCGACCTCGCCGAGGCCGCTGCGGCCGTGAGCGAAGGCCGAAGCCCCCGCCGGATCGTAGCCTTCTACGACACCCCCTGGGAGCTCTGCCTCGGAGTCGGCGACCGCACCCTCCTGGCCACGCTCTACCGCACCGGAACCCACCCCGAGGTGATCGCCCTCGACGTCCCGGTCTCTCCCTGGGCCGTGGCCCAGAGCGTCGAGCGGGCCCTCGCGTCCCTGCGCCCCGTCCTCGACAGCGCCTTCAGCGCCGACCTCGACGCCACCCTCGGCCGACTCAAAGCCGCCCCCGAGTCCGGGCTGCGGAGCCCCCAACGCGGTGACGAGACCCAGGCCCGCTGGACCAGCGCCGCGACCCAACCCCGGGCCACCCTGGGGCTCGGCTTCGTGTGCGCCGTCCCCGGCCCCGTCGAGGGAGGCGCCCCGAGCGCGCCCCAGAGCGACCTGCGGGCCCTCCTCGTACGAGGCCGGGTCACCCTCGCGCTCCGCGGGATGAACGCCCCCCTGCCCGACGGGTTCGTCTTCCTCCAGGTCGAACGCCTCGTGGCCTTGTGCCGCCCATTGCTCGAAGCCTGGACCTCGCGCCGGGCCCTGCACCTCCGGGTTCACCTCGGGAGCGCCACCCTGGGCCTGCGCCTCGGGGCCGACGAACGCCTCGCCCTCTCCGTCTCCGCCACCGCCGACGGGGGCGTCACGGCCCCCTCCCTCGACCCCCGGGCCTTTGTCACCCCCGTCCTCGACGCGGCCCTGGCCCTGGCCTCGGCCATGGTCCGGGTCGACCGGGGCCTCGGGCGCAACCTCCGGCTCCGTGCCCTGCGCGGCGAGGCCCGGGCCCTGCGCCGTTGGCTCCGCGACCTCGACCGGGTCGACACCCAGGTCAACGACGACCCGGCCCGCTACCGCTGCGTCCCGGCCGCGTCCGACCCGGCCTCGACCCGCGAACCCGACCTCACCGGGGCCGCCCGCCTCCGCTACACCGCCCGCTGGCGCGCCGAGATCGAAGGCCTCGACCTGCAAGGAACCCTCCTCTGCGGCGACAAGCTCCTCGTGCCTGGGGTGCGCGAGCTGCACGCCCTCGACCGCAACCGCGGCGAGGTGGTCTGGACCGTTCCCGTCTCGCGGGCGAGCACGACCCTGGCGGGCGAGGACATCCTGCGGGTCTCTCCCCGGGGCGAGGTCGAGCTGCGGTCGGTGAGCACCGGCGAGAGCCTGTGGAGCACCCGGGTGGCCCCGCGGGTGGGGGCTCAGATCCTCGCCCACGCCGTGACGGCCCCCGGGATGCCCCGGGTGGTGGTCGTGGCCGAGGGCGAACGCCGTCTCGTGGGCCTCGACCTGCGCACGGGCGAGGCCCGCTGGACCTACGCGGCCCGTCACTCCGGGGCCTTCCGGATGCGCCGCGCGGGTCGGCTCCTCGTGGTGACCTCGGGCGACGCCGCGGTGACGGCCCTCGACCTCGCCACGGGCGAAAGGGTCTGGCGCTTCGGCCACCGGGCTCCCTTCTCCACGGCCCCTGTGGTTCACCGCGACGCCGTCTACGCCCTCGGGGGCGACGGGGCCCGCAGCCCCGCCCGGCTCTACGCCCTCGGGGCCTACACCGGGGCCCTCCTGTGGAGCGCAGAGTCCGACTCTCCCGCGTGCGGATTGCCCTGCGCGACGGGCGATACCGTGGCCGTTCCCCTCCTCACGCGCGAGGGGGTGAGCCTGCTCGGGCTCGACGCCACCACGGGGGCGGAACGATTCCGCACGCCCCTCGGAGTCACCGGCCCGGGCGGGGCTCGGCCTGCGGTGACGGCCTTCGACGACTGCTTTGTCGCCAACCTCCCGACGGGCCGGGTGGTGGCCCTCGACGCGGACACCGGGCGGCTGCGGTGGGCCCACACGTTCCGGGCTCCCGTGGCGGACGATGTCCCGCGCAGGCTCGACGTGCAGCTCCGGGCCGGGGCCCTCTTCGTGCCGCAGAGCAGCCTCGCCGTGCTCCGCCCCCGCGATGGAACCGTCCTGGCCGAGCTCGAAGCCTGCGACCTCGTGCCCGACCTCGTGCGGGTCGACGAGCAATGCGCGGTGTACGTGGCCGAAGAGAGCGGCCACCTGGGCTGCTTCGAGCTCGGGGCCCGCCTGCGGGTGATCCGCCCGGTCTGAAGGCCCGTACCCCCTCAGTCCTCGTCCGCGGGCTCCACCGTGGCGTCGACGGCCTCGGTCGGTCCGCGGCCGCGCATGCTGTCGACGGTGCGCGCGAGGGGAGTCCCCCGCACGATCTGCCCGAGGATCTCGGAGGGCGACCGACCCCCGAGGAGGGAGACGAGGTTCATGTTGTTGGCGGCGGCCTTCATGACCTCGGAGTCGGCGGCCCCGTGCAGGGCGGCCACGAGCTCGGGCTGGATGGCCCCGAGTTTGATCGCGTCGGCCTCGGCCAGGGCCCGCACCCGCTGCTGCTCGACCGCGGCCACGGCCACGAGGTGGGCCTCCTCGACCCGGTACCCCTCGGCCAGGGCCTCGGCCTCGGCCTCCGCAACCTTCAGCCGACGCTGGGCCTCGGACTCGGCCCGCTCCTTCGCGGCCCGAAGCTCGAAATCAAGCTCGCGGGCGAGGAGGTCCTGGGTGCGGGTGACGTCGTCAGCCCGACGCTCGCTCGTCAGAACCTGGCTCCGCAGGGCCACGGCGTGGCTCTGCTCGTGTTCGACGATGCGGGTCTCGGCCCCCCGTCGGGCGGCCTCGCGGGCGAGGCGGTTCTCCTCGGCGTGAACCCCGTCGGCGTGGCGGGCCGACACGAGGCGCCGGGCGGCCTGCTGGTCGTTGAGCTCGAGCTTGACGGCCTCGCGTTGGGTGCCGAGGAAGAGGTCGGCCAGGGCCCCGTCGGCGATCGACACCCCGAGGACGTCCATGTGGTCGATGACCATCCCGTTCTCCTCGAAGCGCAGGGTGGCCGTCTCGGCGAAGAGGGCCTTGCGAGCCAGGGCCGGAAACTCCGACAGGAGCCGCGTGGCCCCGACCCCTCGGGCGACCTCCCGCAGGCGGGCCCGCACCGTATCGGCAAGCAGCTTGACGGGGTCCTCGACCTCGAACCACCGGGCCCCCTCGCCCTCGAAGTGCCCGGCGAACCCGAGGCGCACCTTGAACTTCACAAAGTCCGCGCTCTCCAGCTCGAAGGTGTCGGCCACCCGGCCCCCCTTCACGCGCAGGAAGCTGGTGACCACGGTGGCGTGCCCGTCCTTCGAGGGCCCCTTCGACAGGCGCATCTGCCCGAGGGTCTCCTCGTACTCCAGGAGAACCACCTTGGGTCCCACCTCCACCCGCCGTCCGTGCCGTGACGAGATGAGGCAGGCCTCGTTGTTGGGGATGGTCACCGACACGGCCCACGGGGTGGTGACGGCCTCCTCCTTGGCGAGGGTCTTGTGGGGCTCGGCGTGGGCGATCCAGAGGTTCCACTGTTCGCGGGGGACGCGCCGGTGGACGTGCTCCTCGGACCGCGGGTCGACGAGGTAGCTGGTCTCTCCGCGGACCATCTTGACCATGCCCGTGCGCAGATCGCGGACGTAGATCCCGCTCTTCTGGTCGATCCCGATGGCCTCCAGGACCACCCCCTCGTGGTCGTTTCCGACGTGGGGGTCGTGGGTCCCGGGGTGGATCACCTCGGCCTCGATGAAGGGGAAGAAGACCGACGGCCGACCCTTCACGATAAACTCGTGCCCCTGCTCGTACAGGTCGCGGTCGATCTCGATGCCCGGGGGGAGGTGTTGCCCGAGGCGCTCGCGCGAGACCGGGGCGATGATCCGGATCCACAGGGCCTGGTGCTCGGCCAGCTCGTACGCGTCGTACACCCGGCGCCGCGACCCGCGCTGCATGAAGGTGTCGTGGGGCCCCGGAAACACCCGGGCCGGGCCGCGTACGATGCGGGGGTTCCCGTCGGCGTCAAAGAGCACGCAGTACTCCTTGTGGTTGAGCAGGACCGCCCGCCGGGCGTACGGGTCCATCGGGGCCGTCGGGGCCCTGCGGTCGACGCTCCCCCCGCGGCGTCGGGCGTCGCTCTTGGTGGCCCGCTCTTCGTAGGTCACGTCGAGGGCCGTGAGCATGACGGCCCGCTGCCCGACGGCCACGTCCTGCCGGTGCCGCAGCTCGTTCTTGAGGGTCGAAAACTGCCGCGACGAGATGCCCTGCCGCACCTGGGCGATGAGCTTCGCGAGCTCCTGCTGGAGGGGCTGCGGGAGGGCCGCGATGGCCTCGGTGTCGGTCTCCTTGGCAGCCTGTTGGGCCTCCATCTCCTCGACGGGTGGAACGATTTCGATGCCCGACGGGGGGATGAAGAGGGGGGTGTGCCGCCCCTGGACGACGATGCGTTGTCCCTTCACGAGCACGGCGGCGGTGGCCACGGCGGCGCTTGCTGCGACGGGTTGGGCCACGGGTCCTACGGCCGACTCGCCCGAGTCGATGACGGCGCTGGAGAGCCCCGCCGACTCCATGACCAGCTTGTAGTACGGGGCCTTCTCGTCAAGCGACCCGACGACTTCCACGAGGAGGTAGTGGTTGGCCCCGAGCTTGTGGGCGGTGCGCACCTCGGCGCTCTGCCCGGGCCAGATGGGGAAGGCGCAGGGCCCCGGGATCATGCGGGTGGTGCCGAGGGCAAGCTCCTTCTCCTTGTTGCCGCCGGGGAGGTAGGCCCCGTTGGCGTACTCGTCCGTGGTGTCGCCCTTGAGGGGGTTGCTGAGCACGACGTACTCGCCGTCGCGGGCGACGACGAAGGGCCGGGCCTCCATGGGGGCGGCCTCGAAGCCTCCGCGCTCGTTGGCCCGGACGATCCGGTCGTTGGCGCTGGGGGTAAACTCCGTGGGCCCGACGTGCAGCAGGATCTCGCCCGAGGTCTCATTGAGCGACCACAGGAACGACCGCCGCGGCACGGGAATCTTCTGACGCGTCTCCATCGATTTCAGTCCCCTCTCGTTCACGGGGCGGGGACGGTAGCACCCCGGCGGGGGGCCGCGCACCCGGTCTGTGCGGGGGGTATTGGGTGCAGCGGCGAGGAGGAATGGCCCTGCCCGACGGGCTACGGCGGGTCGCGACGCGCAGAAGGCGTTCCGGCCGCCTCGTCGAGCAGCGCCTTCGCCGCGGGCGTCAGCACCGGCTCCCCCGCGCACGCGGCCGCGAGCTGGTTCGCCACCCGCGGCAGCGTCGCATCGAGCCATGCCTTCATCGTCGCCCCCGTCACCGGGGCCCCCTGCGTCGCGGCGGCCGTCACCCTTGGCACGGTGCGCGGATCCCGCAGGGCCACCAACCGCCCGCAGAGGGCCGTCCACAGGGGCTTCGACCCCGTCGACCCATACGCGCACTCCTCGACGAAACACGCGGCCAACGAGGCCACCCGCGGGTCGTCCGGGAGCTTGACCACCCACCCCACCCGATCCTTCAGCTCGTCGAGGGTCCCCGCCCGAAAGGTCTCCAGCAGATGCGGAACCGCCGCGGGGCCTCCCTGCTTCGCCAGCTTCATCCACCCCGCCTGCCGGCTCGGCCCGTCGAGGGTGCGCAGGTCGGTCCCAGGGACCGGCAGGGTCGCGCTGAGAGACTCGATGGCCTCGGCGAGGGCGGGGTGGCGCTCGGCCCTCCATGCGACGAGGAGCCGCTCGATCAGGGCTGCCGTGCCCGTCACCTCCGGGGCTGCCGCGACCGACGCAGGGGGCGTCGCAGCGGGCCGCGCCACGGGCGTCAACGGGCGCACGAGGGCGGGGTCGTGCAGCCTCCACACCGCATAGTAGCCCGACAGGAACAGGGTCCCGTCGGGTGCGCTGTCGATGCAATGCACCTCGTCGACCTCGCCCACGGTCTCCCAGTGCACCCCGCGGTCGCCCGAGCGCCGCACGGCGCCCGTGGCGTCGACGGCATAGAGAACCTCGCCCCGCGCGTAGAAGGCCACGATGCGATTGTCGCGTCGGTCCTGGGTCTTCGCCGCCCCGGGGTGAGCGATCACGAACCAGCTCCGCCCCTGGTCGTCCGAGGCCAGGATGCGGTCGTAGCCGTCGGGGAGATAGAAGCGGGTTCCGTCGGAGAGGACGGCGAGGGCCCGCTGGGCCCCGGGGTCGACGGCGGTGAAGCACCGCCCCCCGTCGTCCGACACCCACACGCTCCAGGTGAACTTGTGCTCGAAGGGCTGGGTCCCTGGGACGGTCTCCGCCGCGAGCACCACGATGGCCCCCGCGTCGCTGCGCGCAGCCCCGAAGAACATCACCCCGTGGGCCTTGTGCACGGTCTCCCACAGGTCGGTCCCTGCCGCGCGGAAGAGGATCACCCCGTCGCCCACCACCATCGTCCCCTCCGGGGTCGCGAGGCAGCCGCGCAGGGAGGGCTTTCCCTTGACGGTGACCGAGGTCCAGGTGACCCCATCGTCGTCGAACGAGGCGATCATCCCGCGGATGCCGCAGAGCACGACACGCCCATCGGGGCCCCGGGCCATGCCAAAGAAATGCACGCCCTTGTTCACCCGGGTGCGGGCGAAGGTGGCCCCGCCGTCGCGGCTCACGCCCCACTGCTGCCAGCCCGCGAGGTGGACCGTGCCGTCCCCCTCGACCATCACCCGCCCCGCCTCGGTGCTGCCGCAGAGGTGGGCCAGCTTCTCGATCGCGCTCACCGCCCTCAGCCGTTGCGGAGGCGCTGGACGTCCGCTGCGGTAAACACCGCCGAGTCCTCGTAGAAATCCACGAGGCCCGTGTCGAGGTGGTGCATCCCGCCGATCAGGCCGATCTTCTCGGACTCCACCATCTGCTCGAGGATGGAGCTGCGCTCGATCACCGACCTGACCGAGCGACGCACGTTGATCTGCGCGACGCTCTCGACGAAGTCCCTGTTCTTCGAGGTGCGGAGGGCCGGGTCGACGACCCCGCGCTCCTGGTAGACCGCGGGCTGGAGCTTGGCGAGGAGCTCGGTGAGGTTGCCCATCTCGACGTGGTCGCACGCGCCCTTGACGGCCCCGCAGCTCGTGTGGCCGAGCACGACGAGGAGCTTGCTGCCTGCGACCTTGCAGGCAAACTCCATGCTGCCGAGGATGTCGGTGTTGATCACGTTGCCCGCGATGCGAATCGAGAAGATGTCGCCGAGGCCCTGATCGAAGATGAGCTCGGCCGAGGTGCGGCTGTCGATGCACGACAGGATGGTGGCGAAGGGCCACTGCCCGTCGCGGGTCTCGTTGGCCTGCTCAAGCAGGTTGCGGTTGGCCTTGAGGTTGTTGACGAAGCGCTGATTGCCTTCGCGGAGGAACTCAAGGGCGCGCCGGGGGGTAGTGCTGGCCTGGGTGTCTCGGGAGTGTGCCTTCATCGCGGCTCCATGGCGTGGACGAGTGGGAGAACTTCAGAAGGCCCGCCCTCGCGCACGTCAAGCCCCCCAAACACTGCCGCCGTCAATCGCCCGGCCACGAGGCCCTCCGCGGCCCGGCGGGCGTCGATTTCCCTCCGCCCCCGCCCCGCCCCTGAGTAGCGTCGTGCCCAGAATGAACCCCGGCAACGAGCTCAACGTCCGCACCGTGCTCCTGGGCTGCCTCCTCTGCGCGGTGGCCGCCGCCGCCACCCCCTACGTCACCCTCAAGCTCGGGCAGAGCGTCGACCTCACCATGGGGGGCATGTTCCTCGCGGCTTTTGCCCTGGGCAAACACGTGAAGGGGCGCGCGCTGGCGGTGCAGCTCAACATCATCCAGTCGATGATCGGGATGGTGTCGGGCATCGCCTTCATGGTGGTGATCCTCGCGGCCTTCTTCTACATCCGGGCCCTCACCGGGCGCGACATCGGCTTTCACCCCTCGGCCTGGCAGATGTTCGCCTGGCTGGTCGTGTCGGCCAACCTCGGGGTCTTCATGGGGATCGTGCCGCGCAGCGCCATGCTCCGCGACCGCAAGCTCCCGTGGCCCACCTCCCGGGCCACCCTCGCCATCGCCCAGACCCTCACCGACCCGAGCGCCACCGAGAGCACCCGGGCCCGCCGCGACGTGCTCACCACCACCACCGGGGTCGCGGGGTTTCTCACCTTCCTCCGCGACGGCCTCGGGGTCATCCCCCCCATCGTCGGCAACCCCGCCCTCAACATGGCCCTCGGCCTCGAGCTGGCCGCCATCGGCCTCGGCATGCTCGTTCCGCTCTCGGTCGGGATGTCAGGCCTCCTCGGCACCTGGATCGTCGCCACCTTCGGCGACACCGCCGCCCGCTACGCCGCCCTCTCCGGCGTGCCCGAAGCCGGCCTCGCTCCCTGCATCGCCGCCATGAACCGCCTCCCCGGCCTCGTCGGCCCCGAGCGCGACACGGCCCTGGCCTACCTCGGGCAGTCGTGCGCCAAGGCCGCGGAGTTTTCTCAGGCCACCTCGCACTTCAAGTTCGTCGTGCAGTGGATGATGTGGCCCGCCACCGCGATGATGATCGCCGCGGCCGTGACAAGCGTGCTCATCCCCGTGGTGCGCAGCATGCTCACGCGCAAGACCGACATCGCCGAGCCCGTGGTGGAGTCCCTGGCCGACGAGACCATCCCGACCTGGTGGGTGGTCACCGGCCTCGGGGTGAGCGGGTCGCTGCTGGTGTGGCTCACCACGCGGTGGTTCAACGTGCCGTGGACGGAGGTGCTGCTCGCGGTGGCGATCCAGCCCCTGCTCATCGTGGCGGGGCTGCGTGTCCTGGGCATCACGGGATCGGGCCCGGTGTCGCTCATGGCCAACGCGACCCAGTTTCTCTTCGGCATCCTCTGGCCCGCCCAGATCCGGTCCAACCTCACCGCGGCCTACATCAGCGCGAGCCCCCAGGCCTCGTCCGAAAACGTCGTCCCGGCCTTCTGGGTGGCCCAACGCCTCGGGGGGCGGTTTCGCACCCTGGTCATCGCACAGCTCATCGTGATCCCCATCGGGGCCCTGCTCACCCCGGTGGTGTTCAACGTGTTGCAGCGCACGTACGGGATCGGGCTCAACCCGGGGCAACTCTCGGCCCCGACCGGCCTGAAGATCGCCACCCTCGCCATCGCCATGGAACGTGGCCTGGGATACCTCCCCCACGGGGCCCTCGCGGCCTCGAAGGTAGGCATCGTGCTCGGGATCGTGTTTGAGCTCCTGCGGGCCGTGCCCGCCCGGGAGGGGGACGGGAGCCGGTTCTGGTTTGTGCCCATCCCCGCGGCGTTGGGGTTCGCGCTCATCTTGCCGCCGTCGCTCAACATCGCCATCGCCCTCGGGGCCGTGATCGCGGCGGTGTGGCGCAAGGCCTCCCCCGACGCTGACGGCAGCTTCGAGCGCTACGCCGCCCCCCTCGCGTCGGGGCTCATCGCGGGCGAGGCCGTGGTGGGGTCAATCCTCATGCCCGCGACGGCGATGTTGCTGGAGCTCATCCGCCGCTGAGGTCGGTCCGCGGCGACAGGGCGGACCCCCGGGTGAGGTCCGTCGACGGGGATGCCCGTCCCAGACAGCACTTCTTGAATTTCTTCCCCGAGCCGCAAAAACAGGGGTCGTTCCGGCCGGGCGTCGGCGCAGCACGCGCAGGGATCGGGCGTGCGGGCCCTGGCAACGGAGCGCGTTGGCGCTCCTGATGCGTACGCAACAGCTCCGCCCCGACCGTCCTCACCTTGGACTTGCGGCCAGAGAGGATGCCCGCTCGTAGGTATCGCCGCCGGAACGCCTCCCCGAGGCGCACGACGAGGTCAGGATCGCCCGCGTCGCGCTCGACCACCAATGGCTTGAACCCGAGGAGGTCCGTGACCACGACGCCGATCTCGTGCTCCTCCGCGAGGCCTTCTCCGGTGAGCTCGAAGAACTCGACGTGGATGGTCTCGCAGGGGCACGTCGGTTCGACGCAGTAGAGGTCGTCGGCCAGATAGGTCCGCCCATCCAGGACGTAGAGGTCCTCGCGCCCGAAGTCGGCCACCTCGCGCCACCCGATGAGTTGACCGGGCTCCCACTCCGACCAGTCCACCGAGCGCCAGCGCTCCTCGTTGGGCAGGTAGCCCTTGGCCAGCAGAAACCGCTGCGCGAGCCGCTCCAATAGCTCCCCGTTCATCTCCTCGCGGAGCCACGCCAGCGCCGTGAGGTCGGGTTCGCCCCGTGCCGCAGATTCGACCGGGCTCACGGCGCCGGTGTCGATATCCACCGAGGCCATCAGGGCGAACCGCGTCGTCGGCTCGTGCCCCCTCCGGAACCGAAGCGAGAGCCTCCCATCCTTGCGTCGAGACACGCCCGCGAGCGACTCCGGGACGTACCATGCATCCACGGTGACCGACCGACAGGGACACTCCCGGCTGGCACAGGCCCGGGTCGTCAACAGGAGCCCCTCCTGGGGCGTGTCCCCCACGCGCTGTCGCCAGAGGAGCCACCCCTCGTCCCCAAACTGGCGCAGACTGTTGGGTTCAACCTTCATCATGGGGAGAGGTTCCCGCGTAGCGCCCGTGCCGTCCAGATCGAGGCGGGTTCGTCACGGGGTGCGCGTCAGACTCGTGGCACGCAGAGCCTGTCAGAAGCGATGCGCCGCCCGAGGCCCCGGGCGAAGACGAGAGGCTCAGTCGGTGCGAGCCCGCCGACGGGCCCGGTCGATGCGGGCGATGAGGGCGTCCTCCACGTCGGTGACCCGCCGCGACGTGAGGCTGCTGAAGTCCGCCGAGGCGGAGCGGAGCCGGTGGACCCCGTCGCGGTCGCGGATCACCGTCCCGAGGGCGAGCTCGAGCCCCCAGGCGCGGGGGGTCTCGTCTTCGCATTCGTCGACGAAACCCCAGGCGGTGCCGATGTCATTGTCCCCCAACACACGGTGCGTGATCATGGCCTCTCCTCTCCTCTCCCGTAGACGTTGGCAACCTACGTCCGCGCCCGCGCCACGCAACCGTCTCGGGACAGAATATGACCCGGCTTTTGCACCCCGGAGATGCCCCCTCCGGAGCCCCAAGGCCCCCCTCACCCTCCCACGCTGAGAGTCTGTAGAATAATGTCGGACCGAGGTGGTGGCGGGAGGCCCGAGCGAGGCAAGGAGATGCACTGAAAGCGCACTGAATGTGCGGTGAAGTGCGTCGACGCCGCATCGCGACGGGCATCGCGCCGCCACCGACGGGAGACATTGTTCTACAGACTCTGAGCACGACCCCCGCGAGGGCCATCCGGGCGCGGGCGTTCAGCCTCGGCCCCTCTTACCCCATCCGTCGGTGGGCCAGGGACGGCAGGGTGGCCCGTACCCGCCCCGTCCGGGCCGCGTCGATGGGGGCCACGGCCACGCCCTCCCCGTCGCCGCACTCGGCCAGGACGGTGCCCCAGGGGTCGATCACGAGGGCGTGCCCGTAGGTCGTGCGCCCGTCCCCGTGGGACCCCCACTGGGCGGGGGCCAGGAGGTGACACTGCGACTCGATCGCCCGGGCCTTGAGCAGGGTGTGCCAGTGGTCGCGGCCCGTGGTCACGGTAAACGCCGCGGGCACCGTGAGCACCGTGGCCCCCTGGTCGACCAGGGCTCGGTACAGCTCTGGAAACCGCACGTCGTAACAGATCGACAGGCCCACCCGACCGACGGGGGTATCGACCGCCGTGACCCCCTCCCCCGGGGCCACCGACTGCGACTCCGTGAGCACCGTCCCATCCGCCAGGGCCACATCAAACAGATGAACCTTGCGGTACCGGGCCGCCACCCGCCCGTCCGGCGACACCACCACCGCGGTGTTGTACGTGCGGCGAGCATCCCCTGCGATGCGCTCGGGTACGCCCCCCCAAAGCACCCACGCCCCTGACGCCGCAGCCACGGCCCGCACGGCCGCTCCCACCGCGGGGCCCGCGGGGATTTCCCCCACCACGAAGTCCTCGGCCAGGGCCAGCTTGCCCCCCTCCGGGCCCATGTACGCCACGTTTTCAGGTAGGGCCACGAAGGCCGCCCCGCGACGTACAGCCTCCTGCACAAGGGCCCCCGCCCGCGCCAGGTTGCGCCCCACGTCGGCCGTGGAGGTCATCTGCACGACCCCCGCGAGGGTCACTCCCTCGGTCATGTCCGCCCTCCCGGCTCAAACCGCCGCACCCCGCGACGCAGGGCCTTGCGCACCGTGCCAAGCTCGATCCCCGTGAGGAGGGCCACCACCACGCCCACCCAGGGGGTCGGGATGCCGCGTGCCCTGCAGGTGGCATGGGCCAGGGACACCGTCACCAGACCCGGGTGTACCTCCACCGCGAGGGGCCCCCGCCCGAGCACGGCCTCCAAGCTCGGCGACCACGCCGGCACAGCCCGCCGCCAACACCGCCCCGCCTCCTCGCGCAGGATGCCCACCAGGGGTTCGCGGGTGAGCCGCTCGAGCCCCGGAGGGAGCACGGGAGCTCCCGAAGTGTCGCGGGCCCGCGGAGCCTTCCGCCACGGGGCCGCGGGGGCTGCGGGGCTCAGGCCGTCGAGGGCGCTCCGTCGGTAGGCGTCGAAGGGGTCGTGGGCCACGTCGAGACCTTATCTCAAACGGGCCCCGAGGGAACAATCAGTGCTGGCAGCCGCCGCAGTCGCCCGCGGCCCGGGCCGCTCCGCACCCGCCGCCCGCGCAGCCGATGGTGAGGGTGAAGGCCAGCCCCGCGAAGGACAGGGCCACCAGAGACACGGCCGTGATGATCCCCGCCCGCACCGTACGCCCGATGGCCGCCCGGACCACCCCGAGGTCGGCCGGAACCCGCGCGATCATGGCCCCCGGGACGTTGGCCCGAAAGGGGGTCCCATCGACCGGGGCTCCCTCGTGCACGATGACCCGATCGAGGCCCGGGACCGCCACCAGGGGAGGCACCCCCACGGCGGTGTCCTCGTAGAGCTTGAGGGTCCCGGCCCCGACCCCGTCGAGGAGCCGGGTGAGACGGGCCGTACGCAGGGTGGCCGCGAGCACGGTGACCACCCCGGCCACGATGAGCCCGAGGCTCAGGGCGGACAGGGCCTCGATGCGGTACAGGGCCAGACCCACCACCCCGGCCACGGCCACAAAGGCCCCGGCGTCGATGGTGAGGCGCTCGTGATCGACGGCGGCCCCCTGCTCCAGGGCCCGATGGGCCCGCAGGCACCACAGGGCCGCAGGGAAAGCCAGGGTCACGCCGGTGAGCGTGCCGTACACGGCCCCGAAGAGGGCCATCACCGGGTAGTGACCGCCCGTGTACCCCGAGACGGCCAGGAGCATCGGCAGGAGGGCGGCCCCCCCGAGGGCCCCGAAGAAGGCCCCCCGCGGGACGATCCGTAGGGCGGCCCCGGCCCCGTCGGTGTCGGACCGCACGACCTTGCGGCCCACGAGGCCAAACACCACGGCCCCCATGGCCACCGAGACGATCCAGTCGACCGTCGTGACCGCCCTGCCTCCGAGCGATTGCGTCACCAGGGGGGTCAGAAGGCCCCCGAGGGTCGCAAGGAGGGCGGTGGAGGCTGTGGCCACGCCGCGGGGAGACACCATGGGGACGGGAGCCTGGATGAGATGTGACATACGACCTCGGACGGAGGATGCACCCGTTTTGTTGGCGCCGCAAAGCCCCCTCGGGGGACTTTCCTGCGGCGAGGCCGTCGAGGGGCCGGTCAGTAGGCCGATTTGCGCATGGAGACGTTCATCAGGAGGCCCACCCCGATGAGAATGGTGAGGACGCTGGAGCCCCCGTACGAGAAGAAGGGGAGGGTGACCCCGACCACGGGCAGGCTCCGGGTGACCATCCCCACGTTGAAGATGAGCTGCCAGAAGAAGAGGGAGGCCACCCCCACGGCCAGGGCGGCCCCGAAGCGGTCGCGGGACAAGGCCGCCACCCGCAGCCCCCACAGGATCAGCAGGAGAAACAGCACGAGGACCGTCACGGCCCCGAGCAGCCCTTGCTCCTGGGCCCACACCGGGAAGGGGAAGTCGGTGTGGGTGTCGGGCAGAAAGTGCTGCTGGTTCTGCGTGCCCCGCATGAAGCCCTGGCCCGTCCAGCGGCCCGACCCGATGGCCACCATGCTCTGATGGGCCTGCCACCCGCTGCCCTGGACGTCCCGCTCGCCCCCGAGAAAACTCGTCAACCGCCCCTTCTGGTAGTCCTTGAGCCCGTACTCCCACATGAGGAAAGAGCCCGCCACCCCGCCCACCACGAGCTTGGCCAGGGAGCGCCACGCGATGCGCTGGAGAAGGAGCACGCTCACCGACACGAGGCCAATGATCAGGGCCGTCCCGAGGTCGGGCTGGGCCATCACCAGCACGAGAGGCACTCCGATCAGGGCCCCCGGGGCGAGCAGGTCGCGCAGGGTCCAGGCCTCGCGCCGCTGTTCGCGGGAGATGTACCGGGCCACCGCGATCATCAAGGCCAGCTTCATGAACTCGCTGGGTTGAAACAGAAAGCTCCCGATCTGAATCCACCGGTGGGTCCCACGAATCGAGGCCCCCACGAGGAACACCAGCACCAGGGCCGTGAGGTTGGCCACGTACCCCGCGTAGGCGTACCGCTCGTAGAACTTGTAGTCCACGATGGCCACCAGGGAGGCCACCAGGGCCCCGCCCCCGAGCCAGTAGATCTGCTGGATGTAGAGCTCGCTCCGCACCCCGGTCTGGGCGCTCGTGGCGGAGTAGAGGTTGACCACCCCGAGGGTGGCCACCACGGAGATCAGCAGAAACAAGGGCCAATCAAACTCGTCGCGGAGCCGCGGCTGGAGGGTCCTGGGCATCGTTCGGCCTCTTCCTCGTTACCGGATCCCCGAGGCCCGGCGACGGCGCTGCTCGGCCGCCCGCATCACCTCCACGGCGGGGACGGGGGGCCCGGGGCGGATGCGGGTGAAATAATCGCGGGCCACCTGGGTCACCACGGGGGCGGCCTCATGACCGCCCGACCCTCCGTGCTCGACCAGCACCACGATGGCGATCTCCGGGGCCTGGGCCGGGGCAAACCCCGCGAACCACGCGTGATCGCGGGCCGAGGTCCACCCCCGCCGCGGGTCGACGGCGTCGCGGATGATCCGCGAGACCTGGGCCGTCCCGGTCTTTCCCGCCACGTCGACCTCGGCGATCTGCGCCCCGTGGGCCGTCCCGAACCGGTCGGCCACCACGTCGGTGAGGGCCCGTCGGATCATGTCGAGCTGACGCGGGTCGACCGCGAGCTGACGCCGTACGGTCGGCGGAAACCGCTGCACCACCGTGCCGTCCGGGGACTCCACCCGCTCGACGATCTGCGGGACGAAGAGGGTCCCGCCGTTGGCGAGGGCCGCGTAGGCCATGGCGAGCTGGAGCACGGTGACCCGCACGTTGCCCTGGCCGATGGCCGTGTTGAGGGTGTGCCCGATGCGCCACTGGCCGGGGTAGTTTTGCGCGTACCAGGCCCGGGTGGGGATGAAGCCCGGGGTCTCCATGTTGATCCCGATGCCCGTGCGGGCCCCCATCCCAAACTCGAAGGCCATCTGGGCGATGCGGTCCATCGTGACGGCCTCGGCGAGCTGGTAGAAGTACACGTTGCACGACTCGGCGATGGCCCGGTGGAGGGCCACCGGCCCGTGCACGTGTTTGCAGCGAAACACGCGCCGGCCGAGGATGTGTCGCCCCGTGCAGTTGGCCTGGGTCCGGGCGTCGATGAGGTTGGCCCCGAGGCCCGCGAGGGCCGTAAAGGGCTTGAAGGTCGACCCCGGGAAGTAGCTCTCGAAGATGGTCTTGTCGATGCGAGGGCGGTAGGGGTTCTCGTCGATCTCGCGGCTCAGGGCCGCGGGCATCCCGAGGGTGATGAGGTTGGGGTCGATGCTGGGCTTGGAGTACAGGGCCAGGACCCGCCCGGTGCGCACGTCCACCACCACGGCGGCCCCTGAGGGGCGACCCCGGAAGGCCCGGTCGATCGAGCGCATCAGCTCCATGTCCAGGGTGAGCACGAGGTCGCGGCCAGGGATCGGGTCCTGGCGGCGGTCGGGCCCGAGGTGCTGCAGGGCGTCGCGCGACGCGAGGAGGGCCCCCCGGACATCGTGCTCGACCCGGACCCACCCGCGGCGGCCGCGCAGGACGGCCTCCCAGGCCCGCTCGATCCCCGAGCGGCCGATGCGCTCGCCGGCCCGGTAGTCGCGGCCCTCGTACTCGCGCAGGTCGTCGGCGTTGACCTCGTTGAGAAACCCGATGGCGTGCGAGGCCAGCTCGCCGAAGGGATACTGCCGCACGGGGGCGGCGATCACCTGGATGCCCGGGAAGTCTGCCCGGTGGGTCTCGATGAGGGCCAGGGCCTCGCGGCTGATGTCGCCGCGGGCGAGGAGGGCGTGATACCGCCGGGGGCCCTCCGTGCCGCGGATCCGGGCCTCGAGACGGTCGCGCTCGTCGCGGGTCAGGCCCAGGGTCTCGGCGAGGCGCGGGAAGTTCTCGAGGCGAAACATCCCCGGCACGACGTACACGTTGTAGCTCGGGCGGTTGGTGGCCACGACCCGGCCCCGGGTGTCGCGGATGAGCCCCCGGGTGCTCGGCAGGCTGACCCGACGCAGGACGTTGTCCTCCGCCATCCGGATCCACCGGTCGGCGTCGATGACCTGCACGTAGAAGAGCCGCCCCACCAGGAGGGACACCCCCACCATGGCGACCAGGGCCATCACCCGGATGCGCTCGCGCATCTCGCTCAGCCCGAGCTTGGGGGAGATCTCCATCGGCCCGCGGTCCCCTCTCTATCCTCGGAGCCCGGTCACGCCGCGGCCTCGTCCGGGCGCGGGGTGCTCACCCCGGGCAACCCCCGCACGAGGGCGAACACCCACGGGGCGCACACCGCCGTGGCCACCCCTTGCGCCAGAACCACCCCCAGGGCCGACCCCATGGCCAGGGGCCGCCGGTCGAACACCAGGACCAGGGCCATCATCTCCAGCCCCGCGGCCACCATCGCGAGAAAACTCAGGAGCATCTGGAAGACCACCCCGTGCAGGAAGAGCTTGAGCCCCGCCACCCGGGCCAGGAGAAACATCGACATCAGGGTGAAGGTCCACAGGCCCATCGAGCCCCCGGCCCCTACGTCGGTGAGGTACCCCAGGACAAAACTCAGGCTCATCCCCCGCACGAGGGAGAACTCCCCCACGCTCATGGTCAAGACCATGGGCATCACCAGCGACGGGACCACGTACTCGCTCGGGACCACCCGGGCGATCACCCCCTGCAAGAGCAAAAGCCCGAAGCCCACGGCCAGCAGGATCACGTTGCGCATCGGCTACGTCCGCCCCCGGACCCGCACGGGCGAGGCCCCCCCGCGGCACCCGGGCCGGTCGGGCGAGGCCGTGGCCAGAACCAAGACCTCCGACAGGCGCGAGAAATTGACCGCCGGGGCCACCTCGACCTCCTGGTAGATCCCAAACTCGCGGCGGGTCACCGAGGCCACCCGGCCCACCAGGACCCCCGCGGGGTAACGGCACCCCAGGCCCGAGGTCACCACGGCGTCGCCCACCCGGACGTCGTCGGTGCGCTGGAGGTACTCCACCCGGGCCGCGTAGCGGTCGCGTTCGCCCGTCCCGCGTACGATGCCCCGGGCCCCGGAGCGCTCGACCATCACGTCGATGGCCATCCGCGAGTCGACCGACAAGAGAACGTCGGCGAACTCCCCGAAGGTCCGCGACACCTGCCCGACCAATCCCTCGTCGGTCAGGACGGGCATCCCCGGGCGGATCCGCGAGCGGTCTTCGGCCATCACCGCGAGGCGGGTCACCCGGAAGAAGGGCGACACGTCCTTGATGACCACCTGGGCCGCGAAGACCTCGCCGGGGACCTCGGTGCGTAGCTGCAAGAGCCGACGCAGCCGGCGGTTTTCGTCAAACTCGGCCCGGTGCCGAGCGGCCTCGGCGCGCAGGCGGGCGTTCTCCGCGATGAGGCGCTCGTTGTCGCGTTTGACGTGCACGAGGTAGAGGTAGTCCGACCACAGGTCGGCGGCCCCCATGGCCACTGGGGCCACCACCCACTCGACCTTCGCGATGACCCGGGCCATCACCCGGTCGAGCTCGTCGTAGCGGGTCGGGTCGCGGGTGCTCGTGCGCAGAAATACAAACGGAATCGCCAGAAGGATCACGCAGACCAGGGCGTCCCAATGTCGCTTCCAGGGGTTCACCCGATCACCCGATGGCGATCTCGCGGAGGAGCTCAGGGTGGTCGAGCGACTTCCCGCTGCCAAGAACCACGGCGCTGATCGGGTCGTCGGCCACCATCACGGGCAGCCCCGTCTCCTCGCGCAGGAGGATGTCGAGGTTGCGCAGGAGGGCCCCGCCCCCGGTCAGGACCACGCCCTTGTCCTTGATGTCGGCCGACAGCTCGGGGGGTGTCTTCTCGAGGGCGCTCATTACGGCCTCGACCACGGCGTTGATGGGCTCGGCCAGGGCGTCACGGATCTCGTCCGAGTTGACCATCACGCTCCGCGGAACCCCCGCCACGAGGTCGCGCCCCTTGACCTCCATCGTGAGGGGCTCGTCGAGGGGGTAGGCGTTGCCTACCTGGCACTTCACCCGCTCGGCCGTCTGCTCGCCCACCAGGAGGTTGTACTTGCGCTTCATGTACGCCACGATGGCGTCGTCCATCTTGTCGCCGCCCACCCGGATCGACTGGGAGTACACGATCCCCGCGAGGGAGATCACGGCCACCTCCGTCGTGCCCCCCCCGATGTCGACCACCATGTTGCCCGTGGGCTCGGTGACCGGCAGGCCCGCCCCGATGGCCGCGGCCATGGGCTCTTCGATGAGATAGACCTCACGGGCCCCGGCGCTCTCGGCGCTCTCGCGGACGGCCCGCTTCTCCACCTCGGTGATGCCGAAGGGCACGCAGATCACGATCCGGGGCTTCACCAGGGTGCGGCGGTTGTGGACCTTGCGGATGAAGTGCCGCAGCATGGCCCCGGTGATGTCGAAGTCGGCGATGACCCCGTCGCGCAGGGGGCGCACGGCCTGGATGGTGCTGGGGGTACGGCCGATCATCTCCTTGGCCTCCCGGCCGAAGTAGTCGGCGCGTTTGACCCCGCGCTCGTCGGTCCGCACCGCGACCACGGAGGGCTCGCAGCACACGATGCCCTTCCCGCGCATGTAGATGAGGGTATTGGCGGTCCCGAGATCGATCGCGAGATCGTTCGAGAACAAACCGCTCACCCAGTCGAACAACATCCGAGCACCTCCGGCCATCGCGTCGCCCGAGGGCCCTCTACCAGGACCGCCGCAACGCCCGGCGCGTCGCCGCTATAGCACAGCCTCCGGGCCTTGTCGTCGCCCCCCCCGCCGAGGCCCCCTCCCGCCCCGGGGAGCTCCGGCCACGGGCCCTCGGACCCCATCGGGCTCCCTCGGCCGTTGCCCTCGACCCCGACCCGCGGGCACACTGGGTCCCTGCACCCCCCTGTCACGCGGGAGTCCCTCACACGATGTTTCCAGCGATCGCGGGCGGAATCGGGATGTTCCTCCTGGGGATGAGCCTGCTCACGGACGGGCTCCAGACCGCCGCCGGGGACGCCCTCCGCACGATGCTCCGGCGGTACACCCGCAACCGCCTCGCGGCCCTCGCCACAGGGGCCTTCGTCACCGCCGTGGTCCAGTCGTCGAGCGCCGTCACCGTGGCCACCATCGGCTTCGTCGGGGCGGGTCTGCTGACCTTCACCGGGGCCTTCGGGGTCATCTGCGGGGCCAACGTGGGCACCACCGCCACGGCCTGGATCGTCGCCGGGCTCGGGCTCAAGGTGCGCATGTCCGTGGTGGCCCTGCCCCTCCTCGGGGTCGGGGCCTTCGGCAAGCTCCTCCTGCGCGGGCGGGGAGCCTCCATCTCCATGGCCCTGGCGGGCTTCGGGCTGATCTTCGTCGGCCTCGACACCCTGCAGGCGGGCATGGCCACCCTCGGGACCCGGATCGACCTCGCCCGCTTCGCCGGGGACGGCTTCGTCGCCCGCCTCGCCCTGGTGGGGGTCGGCCTCGTGATGACCGTGGTGATGCAGTCGTCGAGCGCCGCCGTGGCCACCTCCCTGGCCGCCGTCCACGGAGGGACCCTCACCATCGAGCACGCCGCGGCCATGGTCATCGGGCAAAACGTCGGGACCACCGTCACCGCCCTGCTCGGGGCCGTGGGGGGCACCGTCGCCGCCCGTCGTATCGCCGCGGCCCACGCCGTGTTCAACATCGGCACCGGGGTCCTGGCTCTCGCCCTCTTCCCGGTCTTCGTCTCGGTCGTCCTGCGCGTGTTCGGGCGCGACGACCCGGCCCTGGCCGTGAGCGGGTTTCACTCCCTCTTCAACGCCCTCGGGGTGCTGGTCTTTCTCCCCCTGGCGGCCCCTCTCGGGGCCCTCCTGGAGCGGGTCTTCCCCGCCCGGGGACACACCCTCCTCGGCGGCCTGTCCCGGGCCCAGACCGCCGTGCCCGCCGTGGCCGTCGAGGCCACCCAACAGACAGCCCGCTCGATCGCGGCCGCGACGTTTCGCGCCCTGGCCTGCCGGCTCCGGGGGGAGGGCAAGCTGCTTGACCACTCCCTCGAAGACCTCCACGGGGCCCTGGAGTTTACCCGGGCCTACCTCACCACCCTGCGCTCCGACCCGGCCTCGCCCCGGACCTACGCCGCCCACGTCTCGGCCCTGCACGTCCTCGACCACCTCCGGGCCCTCGTCGAGGCCCTCGAGCCCGCCCACCACGCCGGGGTGGTCGCGGCCTCGGACACCCTGCGCCCCACGGCCCGCCTCCTCGCCGACCGCCTCGAGGAGTCTGCCGACTGGATCGCGGCCCAGGCCGAGACCGCCCCCCCGCCCCTCGACGCCGCCGCGGAGTCCATGGTCGAGCGGCGCAAGACCCTGCGCATCTCAATCCTGGCGGCCACGGCCCGCGGCGAGGAGAGCCCCGAGCGGGCCGGGGCCGAGCTCGAGACCGTCGCGTGGATGGAGCGCATCGTGCAGCGGGCCGCGCGGGTTCAGTTTCACTTGACGGCCGCCGCCGAGCCTCCCTCCCCCGACGCCAAGGCCGCCCCGAGGCTTTCCGTGGTGCCCGACACGGTGTAGCGTCCCGGCGCCTCGGTGGGTCTCTCGCGACGCAGCGTGCGCCGCGGAGCCACGGCACGACAGGGAGCGACGCGTATGACCACAGTGGGTGTGATCGGGACGGGCGACGTGGGCAAGACCCTCGCCCTTGGGTTCAAGAAGCACGGACACGCGGTGACCATCGGCAGCCGGGAGGGGACCAAACTCGCCGCGTGGTCGGCCGAACACGGCATCCCCGAGGCCCCCTTCGCCGGGGCCATCGCCGAGGCCGAGGTGGTGGTCCTCGCCGTCACCGGCAGCGTGTCGGAAAACCTCGTGGCCTCCCTCGGCGACAAGCTCGCGGGCAAGGTCGTGATCGACGCCACCAACCCCATCGCCGGGCCCCCCGTGCAGGGCATCCTGCCCTTCTTCACCGGGCCCAACGACTCCCTGATGGAGCGCCTCCAGGCCAAGGCCCCCGCGACCCGCTTCGTCAAGGCCTTCTCGTGCGTCGGGGCCCACCTCATGGTCAATCCCTCCCTCCCGGGAGGTACCCCGACCATGTTCATCTGCGGCGACGACCCTGCCGCGAAGGAGACCGCGCGGGGCATCCTCGCCCAGTTTGGCTGGGACGTCGAAGACGTCGGCCCCGCCGCCGGAGCCCGGGCCATCGAGCCCCTGTGCCAGCTCTGGTGCGCCCGCGGGTTCACGAAGAACCAGTGGGTCCACGCCTTCGCCCTCTTGCGGGCCTGAGCCCCCCGCGTACGGTCTGCGTTACTCCCGCGACGGCTTGATGGGGCTCAGGCCGTCGGTGCGCATCGCCGGGGCGAAGCTCGACTGGGTGTTGTGGGCCCACGACGCGAAGCGCCTCCGGGCCTCGCGGGACTGGGCCTCGGTGGCTGTCATGGCCCGGTGCACGGCCTCGATGTCGGGCAAGGCCTCGAGCCGGACGGGGCTCACCAGCCCCCGCTCGACCAGGATCCTCCGCAGCTTGCGGGCCCGGTCGAGGCGCCGCTGCATGGCCTCGCGGTCGCCCCCGTCGAGGGCGTCCCAGGCCGAACGGATCTCCGCCGCCGTACGCAACGCCAGGAGCTCGTAGGCCACCCGGGCCCGGGCTCCGTCGGCCCCGTCGCCCGAGAGGGTGAGGTGCACCGGAGGCGACACCATCACCAGGTCGCCGGGCCCGAGCTCCTGGGCGTCGCCCAGGGCGAACCCGGGACGGGTCGTGGCCGCGGGGGTCGTACGCCCAACGCCAGGGAGCACCCCGAGGCCCTGGGCCTGGGCCGTGCCGAGCACGGTGTCGGTGGCCACGTCGCGCACATGGAGCTGCACGAGCATCGACCGCGGGGTGTCGCGGGTGAGAGACCCGACCCGCACCCGCAGGGTCCGGCCCCCGTCCCCGTCGGCCTGGCAGGGAAACCGGTGGAGGATCTCGGCCCGATCGACCCGGGCCGCGAGCCCGAGGCTCAACACCACATCGCGGGCGATGAGGCTCCGGGCCCCTTCGACCTCGGCGGCCACGAGGTCGCCCAGACCCGCCTCGTCGCGGAGGTAATGAAACCGTCCCTCCCCTGCGCGGGCCAGGGTGGTGCAGAGGCCCTCGTCGATGCCGTCTCCGAGACCCAGGAGGCTGGTCTCGACGCCCCGAGCGGCCCCGTCGGCCACCATCGCCCGCAGGGCCTCGGGTTGGGTCTCGCCCCGCGAGGGGTACCCGTCGGTCAGGAGCAGGACCCGCCGGACCGCCCCCGGGACCATGGTCCGCAGGAGCCCTTCGGCCGCCTCGCGCCAGCCCGCCCCGAGGTTGGTCCCGATGCCCGTGGTGAGTCGGTCGAGGGCCCGGGAGGCCGCGTGAACCCCGTCGGGATCGAGGGTGGTCGGGGGCAGGACCACCCGGGCGCTGCGGTCGAAGGTGACCACGGCGAAGCGGTCGTCGGGGCCGAGGGAGTGCACGACGTTGCGGGCGGCCTGGAGGGCCAGGGCAAACCGCGGCCCCCGCATTGAGCTCGAGGCGTCGATGCAGAGGGCCAGACACAACGGCGGGCGGGCGGGACCCGGGGCGTATCCGGGAGAGGTCTGCCGCGAGGAGACCAACCCGGCCACCTCCACGAGGGCGAACACGTCCTGGGCGGAGCCGCCAAGCTCAGGGAAACGCGCCACCGCGGTGTCGAGGGAGAGGCCCATGGGAGGTCTTCGTATGCCTTAACTGCCGGCGATGGTCATCCGGGCCACCCGAATTGTCGGGGAGGCCACCGAGGACTTCATATCAAGGTCGTCGCCCACCGCGTCGATGGAAGCAAACAAGTCCTTGAAGTTCAAGCTGATGGTGACCTCGGCCACGGGGAAGGCCAGGGCCCCGTCTTCGATCCAGTACCCGGTGGCCCCGCGGGAGAAGTCCCCCGTCACGGCGTTGAACCCGAACCCCATCATCCCCGTCACGTAGAGCCCCTTCCGGGTGCTCTGCAGGATCTCCGCGGGCGTCTGGGTCCCGGGGGCCAGGAAGAAATTGCTGACCCCCGCCCCGGTGCCCGTGGCCCCCGCGGCGTTGCCCGTCGAGCGGAGCCCCAGCTTGCGGGCCCCGTACGTGTCGAGGAGCCAGGTCTTGAGGACCCCTCCCTCCACCACCACGTTGCGCCGGGTGGCGAGGCCGTCGCCGTCGAAGGGCCGCGAGCCCGGGGCCCCGGGGATGAGCGGGTCGTCGATGATGTACACGAGGTCGCTGGCCACCGACTCGCCCATCTTGTCGAGGAGGTAGCTCGACCGGCGGTACACGGCGTCGCCCGTGATGCAGCCTGCGAAGGCCCCGAGGAGGGCCCGGGCCGCGTCGGGGTCGAACACCACCGGGGCCTCCTGGGTGGGAACCTTGCGGGCCCCGAGGAGGGCCACGGTGCGCCGCCCGGCCTCGCGCCCGACGGCCTCTTCGGACTCGAGCTTCGACAGAAACCGCCGGGCCGACCAGTAGCTGGCCGTGCGGTTTTTGCCGCCCTCGTCGGCGGCCACGGGCGAGGCGCTGACGCTGGCGTAGCTGCCCTGGTAGCCCCCGCGGAAGCCCCCCGAGGTGGCCATCACGAAGCCCCCGGCGGTGCGCCCGAAGGCCCCGCCCTCGGAGTTGGTGATGCGGGGGTCGAAGGCCCGCGAGGCCTCCTCGCAGCGCCGGGCCCGGACCACGGCCTCGGCGGCCGAGATGTCGCCGCAGGTCGGGTCGTAGAGCCCGAGGTCGGGCCAGGTGTGGGTGAGCTCGGACGGGTCGGGCAATCCCGCGGAGGGGTCGTCTTGCGACAGGTCGGCGAGCTCGAGGGCGTCGGAGACCAGCCGGGAGAGGCCCGCGGCGGTGAGGTCGCTCGTGCTCGCCATGGCCACCCGCTGGCCCTTGAAGCACCGCACCGCCAGCGATTGGGTGGCCGCCTCCTCGACGAGCTCGACCTCGCTGAGACGCACCCGCACCGACAGGTCGCGCCCAGCCCGGGCTACGACCTTGGCGTCGCTCGCCCCGCCCCGCTGCAGGCGCCCGAGGACGTCGTCACAAATCTGTTGAAGCCTGTCCTGGTCCATCGCGCTGTCAGCCCTTCTGTACGGCGGTGCCGCCTACGGTCATCGCCGAGATCTTGATGGTCGGGCACCCCACCCCCACCGGGACGCTCTGGCCGTCCTTGCCGCAGGTCCAGATCCCGTCGCTCACGGCCATGTCGTCGCCGAGCATGACCACCTTGCCGAGGGCGTCGGGGCCGTTGCCGATGAGGTTGACGTCCTTGACGGGGGTCGTGAGCTTGCCGTCCTCGATGAGGTAGGCCTCGCTCAGGGAGAAGACGAAATCGCCCGAGGCGATG
This sequence comes from uncultured Myxococcaceae bacterium, assembly GCA_964447205.1. GTDB lineage: Bacteria > Myxococcota_A > Polyangia > Polyangiales > JAEUKH01. The sequence continues at coordinate 64,572 of CAYUSB010000004.1, read as the reverse complement.
TCGACCTGGCCCCCCCCGAAGCGGGTGGCGTACAGGCCCCGCTTGACCGAGCGCACGATCTCCTCGGGCTTGTGCGGGCCGTTGAGGAGCAGGGTGTTGGTCATCCGGGGCAGCGGGGTCGACCGGAAGCTCTCGCGGCGTCCGTTGCCCGTGGGGCCGAGGGAGAAGTGCCGGGCCGAGAAGGTGTCGTGGAGGTACCCCCGCAGGATCCCCCCCTCGATGAGGGTGGTGGAGGTGCCCGTGTTGCCCTCGTCGTCGACGTTGATCGAACCTCGCTCGTGGTCGAGGTCGGACCGGTCGACCACCGTGCAGAGCGGGCTCGCCACGGGCGACCCCACGCGGCCCGAGTAGTTGCTCACCCCCTTGCGGTTGAAGTCGGCCTCCAGGCCGTGGCCCACGGCCTCGTGCAGGAGGATCCCGCTGTCGCCCGGGGCCAGGACCACCTCCATCTCGCCGGCGGGGGCCTCGCGGGCCTCGAGCATGGCCAGGGCCACCCGGACGGCCTCGCGGGCGTGGTCGTCGGCCCCCTTGCCGGGGCGGTCGAAGTACTCCATCCCGGTGCGGCCCCCGCCTCCCGAGGAGCCCGCCTGGCGACGGTCGCCGACCTCGGCGATGGCCCGCACCCCGAAGCGCAGCATGGGCTGGACGTCGCGCAGAAACTTGCCGTCGCTGGTGGCGATGAGGACCTCCCGGTACGACTCCGACAGCGACGCCTCGACCCGGTGGACGCGCGGATCGGCGGCCCGAGCGGCCTGGTCGGCCCCGAGGAGGAGGTCGCGTTTGGCCAGGCCCGAGGCGAGGATGCTCGGGGACTCCACGAGGTAGCGCTCGGGGTGGGTCCTCGCGGTGACCTCGACCACGGCCCGGGCCGAGGCGTGGGCGATCTGGGCGGCGGTCTCGGCGCAGCGCACGAGGGCCTCCCAGGTGAGGTCTTCGGTGTAGGCGTAGCCCGCGGCGTAGTCGCGCTGGACGCGGATCCCGACCCCGAGGGAGACCCCCCGGCTGGCCGACTTCACGATGCCCTCCTCCAAGACCAGGGCGGCTCCGACGGCAAACTCCGCGAACAGGTCGGCCGCGTCGCCCCCCCGCCCGAGGGCCACCTCCAGGAGCTTGCGGGCCCGCTCCCGGTCGATCTCGTACGGACCTCCGGGAGCGAAGGGAGCGCGCAGCGAGGCGCGCGGATCGGGTGCTTCGTGCTGGGTGTTGGTCATCTTGGGCCTCCACTCTACGGCACCCCAGGGCGGGCCGCACGCCCCCATTCTGCGCACACCCCCTCCGCCGCGGAGGTTGCGCAGGGGGCCCCCGGGGCATAGTGTGCCCCGGTCGGAGCCGATGCTACAACTAGCCCCCGGGGTCGTGTTCGCGCGGGATTACCGCATCGTCAAGCCCCTGGCCGAAGGAGGGATGGGGGCCGTCTATGTGGCCGAGCAGCTCAGCACGGGCAAACCCCGGGCCCTCAAGCTGATGCACGCCCAACTCGTGGCCGACGCCAAGAGCCGGGCCCGCTTCGAACAAGAAGCCCGCATCGGGGCCACCCTCGACTCCGACCACATCGTCGAGGTGGTAGGGGCCGGGATCGACGACGACTCCGGGACCCCGTGGCTCGCGATGGAGCTGCTCAAGGGCGAAGACCTCGGGGCCGTGATCGAGCGCCGCGGGTCGATGAGCCCCGCCGAGGTGGCCGCCGTCTACGAGCAGCTCGGCCACGCCCTCGGGGCCGCCCACGCCGCCCGCATCGTGCACCGCGACCTCAAGCCTGAAAACGTCTTCCTCGCCGTGGCCCGGCGGAGGGACGTCCCGTTTACGGTCAAGCTCCTTGACTTTGGCATCGCCAAGGTCGTGCAGGAGTGCCGGGTGTCGAGCACCCAGGCCATGGGGTCGCCCCTGTGGATGGCCCCCGAGCAGACCGAGTCGGGCGGGGTGAGCCCGGCCACCGACGTGTGGGCCCTCGGGCTGATGGCCTTCCACCTCCTGACAGGCGAGTACTACTGGCGCTCGGCCCGCCTCCAGGACGGGGGGGCCATGATGCAGCTCCTGCGGGAGATCCTGGTCGAGCCCCTGCCCTCGGTGTCGGTCCGGGCCCAGGAGTCGGGGGTCTTCGCCCGGCTCCCGCAGGGCTTCGAGGGGTGGTTTCACCGCTGCGTCGTACGCGACCCGGCCGAGCGCTTCGCCGAGGCCAACGCCGCCACCCAGGGCCTCGTGTCGCTCCTGCGGGCCCAGGCCGCGGCCCACCCGTCGTGGGACCCTTCCCTCGCCCACCCGAGCACCCTCCCGGGCCCCCTCCCCGCCACCGGGCTCGGCCCCGCCCCCGGGTTCGGTCCCGCCACGGCCCCGGGGCCCCAACACGCCCCCACCCAGCCCGCCCCGCATCACGCCCCCGTGACCCCCGTGGGGCCGATGCTTCCGTACGTCCCCATCACCCCCCCGACGGCCATCTCGTGGCCCGGCCCCGCGGCCCCGTCGGGCCCGCAGTACCCCTTCCTGGCTCCGCCCCCCGCGCCGGTTCCGGCCCGCCGTGGGAGCCGCTGGCTCGTGGGCTGCCTCGTGGCGGCCGTGGTCCTGAGCCTCGGGTCCCTCACCCTCGCGTACTACCTCGTGGTCGGGACCGACGACGAACCCGCGGGGCCTCGCCGGAGCGGTCCCTCGATGACCCCGATCGCCCAGGCCCCACCGCCTCCCCACGCTCCCCCCCAGATCCCTCCGCAGCCCCAGGTCCCGGTCGCCCCCACCGCTCCGCCCCCGGGGGTGCCCACGGTCACCATGACCCCCCTGCCCCCGGACAACCCCGCCTTGCCCCAGGGCCAGACGGGCCGCTACCACGTCGGGATCGGCTTCGGGACCGTGGTCGGTGACCCCCGACTGATCGGGCCGGTCAACCTCCGGGTGCGCCAGAGCGTGTCGGCCTTCGAGCAGTGCCTCGCCGCGTACTCCGGCGGAAACACCCCCCTCCTCGTCCTGACCCTGCAATGGCAGCTCGCCCCCACCTCCGGGGCCGACCCCTCGGCCCCTGCCCAGGTCGAAGCCCGAGGACCGGTCCCCGACGGGGTCCTGCGCTGTCTGGAGGGCGTCATCGCGGGGGCCCGGTTCGCCGCTCCGGCCCGGCTCACCCAGTGCTCGTTCCCGCTGACGGTGACCTCGCTCCACGCCGCGACCGACGACGAGTAATTCGCGTCCCGACGGGGTGGTCAGAGGTGCCCCGCCCCAGGCCCGGGTCTCCCTGGTCACCCGAGCCCCAGGGGCCCGGGGCCTACATCTCCCGGGCCCTCCCCTGGTCGCCCCCTGTCCCCCGCCCAGAGCCCGAGATTGTGGTGTCTCGAGCGCAAACAGTGTCATCCTCCCGGATGCGCCGGTCGTATGGCACGGCGTGTGCGGTCTCCCCGCCCTCAGAGGTGTCCCCGTGATCGAGCGCTTGAGCCCCGACCTTTCCTCCCGCGTCCTGCTTCCCCGTACGGCTTCGTCCCGGGCGATCACCGTCGGGCTTCTGGGGGTGGCCCTCGTGGTGGTGGGCTGTGCCCCGGTCGACGAGGTCCCGGCAGGGCCCGCCCAGGGGGCCGGGGGGGCTCCCATCCCCGACACCCCCATCACCGAAGCCGAGCAGGCCGCGGGGGTCGAAGACACCGGTCAAGACCACTTCGAGCCCACCCCCGAGACCGACGGCGACCTCGCCGCCCTCGCCCCGCGCCTCGACCAGGCCGGAGGGGCCGACGGGGACGCGTACAGCACCTTCATCGAAGCCAGCACCGCGTGCAGCCCTGCCCAGGGCTACTCCCGGGGCAACCCCACCCGCATCTGCGTGGTCAACGTCGACGGCAAGCTCGCCGAGGTCAACACGGCCCGGGCCTACCAGGCCATGAAGGCCCACGCCGCCCGCGAGGCCGTCTGGCTCGTGCTCAACTCAGGCTTCCGCACGATGGACCAGCAGCGGTACCTCTACAACCTCTACCTCTCGGGCCGCGGCAACCTCGCCGCCCGCCCGGGGTTCAGCAACCACCAGTCGGGCCTCGCCCTCGACATCGGGACGGGCGGAGGGGCCCTCGCCTGGCTCAACCGCAACGCCGCGCGGTACGGCTTCCGCCGCACCGTTCCGAGCGAGGCCTGGCACTGGGAGCGGGCCGCCGGCTCGCAGGCCCCCACCAACACCACCTCCTCCGGAGGCGGCACGAGCGGCGACACCTGCTACTCGCAGACCCTCGGCCGCACGATGCCCGAGAGGTCCTGCGTCCAGAGCCGCTTCGACGAGATCTGGTACAACTGCCGCAATGGGGCCTGGTACCAGGGCCGGCAGAACTGCGGCCAGAGCTTCCCCCTCGGGAGCACGGCGGGCCCCACCCCGACCCCCCCCTCGGGTTGCCACAGCAGCACCCTCAACCGCCAGATGAGCGTCGGGACCTGCCTCCAGAGCCGCTTCGACGAGCTCTGGTACCAGTGCTCCACCATCGGCTGGGTGCAGAATAGCGCCATCCCCTCGACCCGCCGCGGATACGCCGGGGCCTGCACCCAGTACGTCCCGCGCTGACCGCGCGCTCCGACACGAAGGCGTCGCCGGGCCGCGTCGATCTGCGGTAGTACCCCCCGGGCGGATGCACACCTCCCCCGACCCCGCCCCCCCGTCCGAACTCCCCCACGCCCCCCGACGGGTCGTCCTCACGGGCGGCCCCGGGGCCGGCAAGACGGCCGTCCTGGAGGTCCTGCGGCGCGAGCTCGGGGAGCGGGTGATGGTCCTGCCCGAGGCCGCGAGCATCCTCTTCGGGGGAGGGTTTCCCCGAGGCGTCGGAGTGGGGGCGCGGAAGGCCGCCCAGCGGGCCATCTTCCACGTTCAGGACGCCCTGGAGCAGATGGCCGTGGAGGAGGCCGGGGGGAGGTTGATCTTGTGCGATCGGGGGGTGGTCGACGGGGCCGCCTACTGGCCCGACGGGGTGGCCGGGTTTTGGAGCGACCTCGGGGTCTCCCGGGAGGCCTGCTACGCCCGGTACGGCCTGGTGATCCACCTCCAGACCCCCGACCTGGCCCACGGGTACAACCATCAGAACCCCTTGCGCACCGAGCATCCCGACGAGGCCCAGGCCATCGACCGGCGGATCCTCGCGGCCTGGCAGGGTCACCCCCGCCGGATCTGCGTGGGCCCCGCCGACGACTTCCTCGACAAGCTCCGGCAGGCCGTGGCCCTCGTGCAGGCCGAGCTCGACACCGACCTCCTCAACGCGCCCTGAACGTCAGGGCTCGGTCTCGCTTCGACGCTGGACCCCACAGTGGCCGCCGATGCAGGCGCAGCGAGACTCGCCGCAGTCGAGGGTCCCGGGGCGGCACTCCCGGGTGCACATCGTCCCGCTGCAGTCAGGGCGCGAGGCCACCGGGACGCACGTCGTGGCGTGACAACACTGGGCCTGCACACAATCGGCCGCGGTCTGGCACTCCGCCGACGCGTGGGGCGCGGGCACCATGGCCCCCCCCATGTTGACCTGGGTAGTGCCCTCGATGGGCCGCCCCTGCGGGGGCCCCGGCTGCAACGCCGACCCCGACTGGATCGCGTGCGGCGGCGGCGGGTTGGCCGATGGGCTCATGGGCCCCGGCTCCGCAGGCCCCGAGGCGTGGGGACAGCCCCCCAGGGCCCAGGACGCCGAGACCACCACCCCCACCCCTGCCATCCTCCGAAGGCCATCTCGATCGCCCATGCTCACGGTCTAGCACCTTGGGCCCCTCGCGATACAGTCCCTCCGTCTTGCCCTCCCTGACACGCACCGGCTTCGCCCTCGGTGGCCTCCCCCTCTGGCTCGCCCTCGCCGGGGCCGGATGCGCCCACAGCCTCGGGGCCGACGCCGCCCTCGGCCTCGACGGGCAGGGCTCCCTGCGCCCCCAGGCGGCCGTTCGGGCGGGCCTCGGCCTGGGCGAGACCACCCACTGGTCGGCCTACGCCCTCAGCGCCCGCGGGGCCCTCGGAGCCCAACACGGACGCCTCTCCCTCGCGGCCTCCCTCGGGCCGGAGGGGCTCGTACACCGCCGCCGCGGGGCCTTGGTGTTCGGGGTCGGGGCCACCGTGGAGTCGGCCCTGGAGGGCCCTGTAGCGTGGGGGGGCGGGGCCCACCTGGGGTGGCTGTGGCGGATCTCCCGCGACGACGACCCGGGGCGGCGGGTGGCGACCGCCCTGCTCGGCCCCGAGCTCCGCGGGGTCGTCCAGGAGGGCCCCGCGGGGGTCGAGGCCCACGTGTCCCTGGGGGTGCGGTGGGTGTGGGAGGAGGTCCGGGATTTCGTCGGGAGGCCCGAGCCCACGGCCCCGCCGCCCCCGCCCTGAGCGGCTACCGCGGGATCTTCTTGGCGTCCTCGACGAACTTCGCGAGGCCCGCGTCGGTGAGGGGATGCTGGGCCAGTTGGGCGATGACCTTGTAGGGGATCGTGCACACGTGGGCCCCGAGGAGGGCGGCCTGGTGGACGTGGACGGGGTGGCGCACGCTGGCCACCAGGATCTCGGTGCCGAAGCGGTAGTTGCCGTAGACGGCGACGATGTCCTCGATGAGGGCCATCCCCACCTCGGAGATGTCGTCAAGGCGGCCGACGAAGGGCGAGATGTAGGTGGCCCCGGCCTTGGCCGCGAGGAGGGCCTGATTGGCGGAGAAGCACAGGGTGACGTTGACCCGGATGCCCTCCTTGGTGCAGGTGCGGGTGGCCCGGAGCCCGTCGAGGGTCAGGGGGAGCTTCACCACCACGTTGGTGTGAACCCTGGCCCAGTCGTGGGCCTCCCGCATCATGCCGTCGTAGTCGGTGGACAGGACCTCGGCGGAGATGGGGCCGTCGACGACCTCGCAGATCTCGCGGACCACGTCGAGGTACTTGCGCCCCGTGCGGGCGACCAGGGAGGGATTGGTGGTGACCCCGTCGATGAGACCCATCGCCGCGGCGGCGCGAATCTCCTCAAGGTCTGCCGTATCGATGAAGAACTTCATGCTGCTTGTTCCCGCGACCCGGGCGTCTCCACGACGCCCACCGCGCGAGGCCTTTCCTAGCACACCGCCCGGGCTGGTGAAGACCGCCCGCGCACGCTACCCTCCGGCCCCATGCGGGAAACATGGCGGCGATGGGTGGCAGCGGCGGCGATCCCCCTGACCCTGAGCATGGGGGGCTGCCTGTCGCGGAGCTACACCGTCTCGCAATCCGAGCTCCTGCGTCTGTCCCAGCTCCCGCCCGAGGCCCGCTGGCAGGCCGTTCGCGCCACCCAGAGCCTCGGCGGGTCCGACGCCCCTCCCGCCCGCGGGGTGACCTTCTACCCCGCCTACACCGTGCTCCAGGAGCCTGTCGGCTTCTCCTCCGGCGGCCGCTGGCGGCTCACCCCGCCTCGGCTGGCCTCGAGCCGGGGCCGCACCGGGGGACTCGGCGGGGGACTCGGCGGAGGCGGGCTCAACCTCGGACGCTCGGGCGGAGGGGGCGGCAGCTCCGGCCGCAGCGGCGGCGGGGGCGGCGGGGGCGGCGGCGGCGGCGGGTCAGGCAGCGCGGGGGCGGCCATCCTCGTGGCCGCGGTGGTGGCCGGGGCGGTGATCGTCTTCGTGCTCGCGGGCTCCGAGGGGGCCCGCTACGACGGCTGGGTGGCGGTCAACCCCAACGAGGAGCTCTTCCTCGAACAAGACGGCCAGACCCTCGCCATGCCGTTGCATCTTCTGACCCCCGAGCACGCCCTGAGCGCCCACAGCGCACGGATTTACGAGGGCCCCGGCGACCGCTACGCCCGCATCGGCCGGGCCCCCCTCAACCGGGTGGGGCTCAACCTCACGGCGGGCGTCGGGGGGGCCTGGCTGCCCTCCGACGGGGTCGAAAACCCCAGAGCCTCGTTCGGGGGACACACCTTCCTCGGGTACTTCCCGCTCCAGTATCTGGGGGTCGGGGCCGCCGTCGATGTCCTGGCCCGCAGCGCCCTGGTGGCCTCCATCGGGCCCGAGGTGCGGGTGATGCCCACCCTCTACGCCGGGGCCTACGTCGGCGGGGGCTGGGTCTTTGGACGCACGGGCGGGACCGTGACCCGCGACATCCTCGGCAACTTCGCCCGGGCCGGGTTTCTCGGCGAGCTCCCGGTGACCACGCGGATGTCGTTGCAGGTGCGTGCCGGGGTCGCCTGGATGCGCTTCAACGACATCGGGACCACGGTCGTGCCTGAGGTCAGCACGGCCCTGTCGATCTACTGATCGCCCTCGGGCAGGTGCTCGACCCGCCCCGCGGCCCCGTCGACCCGCAGCCGGGCCCCGGCGGGGATGGTCAACGTCGGGCCCTCCCCCTGGGCCAGGAGGGCCTCGCCCGAGGCCGTCGGAGCGAGCCCCCCGCAGCCCGTCACGCAGGGGATGCCCAGGACCCGGGCCACGATGGCCCCGTCGCTGGTGAGTCCGCCCACCGCGGTCACCAGGGCCACACAGGCCCGCACCGCCGGGGCGTCCTCGGGGTCGAAGTCGCGCAACACGAGGACCACCCGCTGCCCCTGGGCCACCCGCCCGAGGGCGTCGGCGGCCGACATCGCCAAGACCCCCTCGGCCACCCCCGCCGAGGCCGCGAGACCCCGGGCGATCAGAACCCCCGCCTCGGCCCTCACGCCCGCACCATCTCGCGGTGCGGGATGTCGTCCTCGAGGTACGCGTCCCCCACCCCGACGAAGCCGAAGTCGCCATAGAAACGCTGGAGGTGAGACTGGGCCGAGATCACCACCCGGGCCCGGGGGGGCCAGGCCGCGTCGAGGCAGCGCAGGGCCTCGGCCACCAGGAGCCGCCCTACCCCCGTCCCCCGCACCTCGGGGGCCGTCACGACCCGCCCCAGGGCGCAGGCCCCCGCAACCTTCTCGCCCGCCGCGAAGAGCCGGGCGTAGGCCACCAGGGCATCATCCGCGTCGTACCCGAGGAGGTGGGTGGCCCGCGGGTCGGCCCCGTCGGCGTCGAGGTAGGGGCATCGTTGTTCGACCACGAAGACCCGCTGCCGCAAGGCCATCACGGCGTACAGGGTGTCGCACGACAGGGCATGGAAGGGGAGGTGCTCGAAGCGCATCGGGGAGGTGGACCGAAGGGTGGCGCGGGTGGGCCGTCGGGCGCAAGACGGGAGTAGACTCCGCGGGGTCGATGTCCCCCGTGGTCGTGACCCCCCTGCCCGGAGCCCGGCTCCTCACGCCCCCGACGATCTCCCTCAGCCAGCGGGTCGTCCTGACCGTCCTGTGGATCTTCGCGGCCCTGACCCTGGTCCTCGGGCAGGTCGCGGCGGGCCTCGGGATCCTGGCCGCGAGCGGGGTCCTGGCGGGGTTTCTGGCGTGGCGCAGGCGGCAGTGGCCCGCGGCCGCGTCGCCCGTCTCCGCCTCGCCCGCGGGGCTCTCCATCGGCGACCGACTGGCCTTCGCGTCGCACGACCTCGTGCGGGGGTTCGTGGTCACCCAGAGCGGCGACACGGAGGTGATGCTGCACCACCGTCAGCTCCACGCCGTACGCCTCGCCGTGTCGGGGCCCGCCGAAGGGGTCGCCCTCCTGCACGCCCTGGGGCTCGGGGCCTCCCAGCGGGTCATGGCCTTCCCCACCGACGCGACGGCCCTACACCGCGGCGCGGTGTTGGCCGGACTCGTCCTCGGCGCTGGGGCCGTGGCTGAGGTGTGGTGGCCGCTCTTCGGGGTCTTTGCGGCCCTCGGGGCCGTCCTGCTATGTGCGGTCGGCCTGATCGTCGTGGGCTTTCCCCAGCAGGTGACCGTGGGCCTCGACGCCCTGGACCTGCGCTGGTGGTGGCGCCGACGCACGATCCCCCTCGGGGCCATCACGGCCGTGCGGGTCGACGACGGGGGGCTCTGGATCGACCAGGCCGCGGAGCCTCCCCTGTGGATCGGGACCCGTTGGGCTGCGGGTCCGGTGGCCGAGGGCTTCGACCCCGCGCGCTCCCGACGGACCTGGGCCGAGGCCCTCGGGGCCCGCATCGAAGAGGCCCGGGCTGTGGCCGCGACCCGACAGTCCCCGGCCGACGTGACCCCCCTGCGCCGCCACGACCGCGACCTCGCCGCGTGGCGCGCCGACCTCCAGGCCCTCGGAGCCCCCGCCCCCCAGCACTACCGCACCGCGGGCCTCCGGGTCGAAGACCTCTGGGACGCGGTCGAGTCCCCCGCTGCCGAGGCCGAGCTCCGGGTGGCCGCCGCGGTGGCCCTCGGCCCCGGGCTCGACGCCCAGGGGTGCGCCCGGATGGCCCAGGCCGCCGAGACGGCCGCGACCCCGCAGGTGCGCTTCGCCCTCGACGCGGTGGCCGCGGGCGACGAGGCGGCCGAGGTTCGGGCCCTGGCCAGCGCGGCCCGCCGGGCCCGGGGAGGGTGACGGCCCGACGCCGTGGCGACCCGGGGCGGGGATGATTACGGTCCCTCTCCACCCCCTCAGTTTCCCGTGCCGGAGGATCGCCCGTGCCCCCTACCTCATTGCCCCGCATCCCCCTCGGCCCCACCGGCCCCCTCGTGACCCGGGTCGGACTCGGGGGCGAAGGGGTCTTGCGCACCCGAGGCCGCACCGCGGAGGCCCACGCCGTGATCGAAGAAGCCCTCGACGCGGGGATCACCTACTTCGACTCCGCCCGGGCCTACGACGACTCCGAGCGGTACCACGGCGGGGTCTGGAGCCAACGCCCCGCCGATCGAGACCGGGTCTTCCTCACGAGCAAATCGGCCGAGCGGGCCGCTGCCCCCGCCCGTCGACAGCTCACCGAGACCCTCGCCCGGCTCAAGACCGACCACCTCGACCTGTGGCAGATTCACGACCTGCGCGCGATGTCCGAGCTCGACGCGATCGAGGCCCCTGGAGGAGCCCTCGAGGCCTTCCTGGAGGCGAAGCGGGAGGGCCGCGTGCGGCACATCGGGGTGACCGGACACCACGACCCGGCCGTGTTGACCGAGGCCATCCGGCGCTGGCCCCTCGACACCGTGCTCCTGCCGGCCAACCCCATGGAGGGGGCCCTCGGGGGCTTCCTCACCGACACCCTCCAGGCGGCCCGGGCCCGCGGGCTCGGGGTGATCGGCATGAAGGTCCTGGGCGGCTCCGGGAGCCCGGGAGCGGTCGGGGCCGGCAGGCTCGTGCGCGAGGGGTACTCCCCCGAGGCCCTCCTGGCCTACGCCCTCGCCCAGCCCGTCGACGTGGTCATCGTGGGGTGCAGCAGCCCCGAGGAGGTTCGGGCCCTGGCCCAGGCGGCCGAGGCCCCGCCGATGTCGACGGACGCCCAGGCCGACCTCGTCGCCCGGATGGCGCCCCGGGTCGCGCGGCTCGCCAGCTACCGCGGGACCTTCGGGTAGAAGACTCCTGGAGCTCCGCCGCGCCCTCCGGGCCGCCTTCGCCCCGCACCCCGCTCGGCCCTCGCAGAAGGCCGCGGAAACGTGCACACTCGGCCGCGGAGGTCGCACGATGGGTCGAGTCGCCGGGCAGAGTCGGAGCAGCATCATCCTCGTGGCGGCCTTGGGCCTCTACCTCGCGGCCTGCGCCCGCGGACGCAACACGGGCACCGACGACCCCTTCGACGACGCCTCGGCCGATGTCTCGCCCCTCGACGACACCCCGGCCCTCGACGCCGACAAGGACGCGGCCCTCGAAGACGCGGGCCTCGAAGACGCGGCCCCCGAAGACGCGGCCGTCGAAGACGCGGCCCTCGAAGACGCAGCCCTCGAAGACGCGCCCCCCGAGGACGCAGCCCCCGCCGACACGGGCCCGATGTGCACCCCCGCCGAGACCCTCTGCGGCGGAGCCTGCGTCGACACCCAGACCAGCCCCGCCCACTGCGGAGCCTGCGACGTGGCCTGCCCCACCGGGACGGTCTGCGACGGGGGCCGCTGCGTGACCCCCTGCGCGGGCAGCTTGAGCCGCTGCGGGACGCTCCCGGGCCGCTGCGTCGACCTCCAGATCGACGACGAAAACTGCGGGGCCTGCGGCGACGCCTGCGGCCCGGGCCTCACCTGCGTGGGGGGGGTCTGCACCCTGCCCTGCCCCACGGGACAGAGCTTCTGTCAGGTCGGGGGCGCCTCGCTCTGCTTCAACCTCCAGTCCGACACCGCCCACTGCGGGGCCTGCGGGCAGGCGTGTATGCCCGGGGAGGGCTGCAACGCCGGGGTCTGCGGGTGCCCCAACAACGGCACTCTCTGCCTCGGGCAATGCGTCGACACCGCCACCAGCTCGGCCCACTGCGGGGGCTGCGACCGGGCCTGCCCGTCCGGACAGGTGTGCTCCGCGGGACTGTGCGGGTGCCCCCCGGGACAGACGGCCTGCACCCTGGGCTGCTTCGACCTCGCCACCGACCGCACCCATTGCGGGATGTGCGGGAACGCCTGCGCCCCGGGCATCGACTGCACGGCGGGGCGCTGCGGATGCCCGCCCGGACAGGCCCTCTGCGGCGGGTCGTGCGTGTCGACGAGCACCGACCGCAACCACTGCGGGAGCTGCGGCAACGCATGCGGGACCTCGGCCACCTGCGTGGGCGGGGCGTGCCAGTGCTCGATCACCACCTGCAACACGGGCTTCAGCGGGAGCGGGAGCAGCGGCCTGAGCGGCAGCCGCTGCCTGCGGACGTACACCTTCCCGGTGGTGGCCGGGCGCACCTACACGATCTCGACCTGCGGGGCCTACAGCGGCGACCCGTACGTGGTGGTGGCGGGGGCGTGCAGCTGCCGCAACGACGACTTCTGCAGCCTCGGGGCACAGTGCACCTGCACCGCCACGACCACCGGGACCGCCACGATCTGCGCCTCGACCTTCTCGTCGTCCTCGGCCGTGTGGAACTACACCGTCACCAGCACCAACGGGGGCTGCTGCCGCTGAGGGTTACTCCAGGGCGTCGAAGCGGGCGAGCTGCCCCACGGCGTCGGCGAGGCGCCCGAGGAGGAGGAGGCGCGCGTCGCGCAGGGTCGGATCCTTGTCCATCACGAACACCTCGTTGAAGAGGCGGTCGACGGGCCCCCGCAGGGTGCGTGCGATGAGCCCCATGGCCCCGACAAAGTCTCGGGCCGCGAGGAGGGGGCCGAGGCCCACCCGGGTCGTGTCGTAGGCCGCGAGGAGCTCGACCTCCGCGGGCAGGAGGAGGCACCCCCGGACCGCGTCCGAGACCTCTCCGGCCGGAGCCCCCCGAGAGATGTTGAAGACGCGCTTGAAGGCCACGGCCAGGTCCTGGGCGGCCGGGGTGGCCCAGAAGGCGTCGACGGCCTCGACCCGCTCAAGCAGATCGACGGGGTCGGTCTTGCCCGCGGCCATACACGCCGCCACGGGGTCGCGGCCGAAGCGCTCGTCGAGCAGGCCCTTGAGCCGCTCGGCGCAGAAGTCCACCACCGCGGCGGTGAGAGCGGCCTGGGACGCCTCCGTGGCCACGGCCCTGCCTGCGGGGCTGTCGGCCCCGTGGGTTTGATACGCGGACAGGGCGCATCTGACGGCGGTGCGGAGGTCGAGGCGGAGGCGGTGGTCGAGCAGGGTCCGCAGGATCCCGATGGCCGCCCGGCGCAGGCCGAAGGGGTCTTCGCCCCCCGTGGGGCGCAGGCCCACCGCGAAGCAGCCCACGAGGGTGTCGAGGCGGTCGGCGACGGCGAGGAGGGCCCCGAGGGCCGAGGGGGCCACGGCGTCGGCGGCCCCGCGGGGCTGGTACTGCTGCCCGAGGGCCTCGGAGACGGCCGCGGGCTCGCCGTCGTGGCGGGCGTAGTAGCCCCCCATCTCGCCCTGGAGCTCGGGAAACTCTCCCACGGCCAGGGTCACGAGGTCGGCCTTGGCGAGGACCCCGGCCCGGGCGGCCTCGTCGGGGGCGGCGAACCCGGGGCGGGTGGCCTCGACCACGGCGGCCAGGGCGGCGGTGAGGGCCCCGAGGCGGCGGGCCTTGTCGCCGTACGAGCCGATCCGGGCGTGGAAGACCACGGCGTCGAGGTCGGACACCCGGTCGGCCAGTGGGCGCTTGCGGTCCTGGCGCACGAAGAAGGCCGCGTCGTTGAGGCGGGCCCGCATCACGCGCTCGTTGCCCCGGCGGATGGTCTCGGGGTCGAGGGCCGTGTTGACCACGGTCAGAAACCGCGGGAGGAGCCGGGCGGACCCGCCGGGCGGGGTCGGCCCCTCGACGGCGAAGTAGCGCTGGTGGCCGCGCATCACGCTCTCGATGAGGGCGTCGGGCAGGTCGAGGAAGCTCTCCTCGAAGCGCCCCACCACCACCGCGGGCCACTCGACCAGGCCCGTCACCTCGCCCTCCAGGAAGGCGTCGCGCCGCAGGATCCCGCCCTCGGTCGCGGCCGCGGCCAGGAGGGCCTCCAGGGCCGAATCACGACGGGCCTTGGGGTCGACCTCGACCTTCGCCGCCCGCAGGGTCTCGGGGTACCCCCTCGCGTGCCCCAACGAGATCGCCGACGGGGCCAGAAACCGATGCCCGTACGTCGCCCGCCCCGCGTCCACCCCGGCGAAGGACAGGGGCACCACGGCGTCGTCGAGGAGGGCCACGATCCACTGGACGGGCCGCCCGAAGGCCGTCTCCTGCTGGGCCCAGCGCATCGACTTGGCGAAGGTCACCCGACGCAGGGCGGCGGTGAGGGCCGCGGGCAGGAGGGCGATGGCCGAGGTCCCCGGGGTGCGCTTGAGGGCCCGGAGGTAACGCCCCTTGGGGGTGTCGACCAGGGACAGGGCGTCGATGGACAGGCCGTTCTTCTTGGCGAACCCTTCGGCCGCGCGGCTCCAGCCGCCGTCGGGCCCGAGGGCGGCCGAAGCCGGGGGGCCGAGGAGTTCCTCCTCGCGGGGGGCGATCTCGGCGACCACCTCCTCGACCACCACGGCCACGCGACGCGGGGTCCCGAGGACCCGCACCGCCCCGTGGGCCACCCCCACCCGATCGAGCTCCTCGGGGAGGCTCTTCCCAAGTTGCCCCATCGCATCCTCCAAGAACGACGTCGGCAGCTCTTCGCACCCGACCTCCAGCAACAGCGTCGATGTCATTCGCTCTCTATCCCTCGCAGGTCGGCACTGGTAGCAGCCCCGCCGCGGCGCGTAAAGCCACCCGCGCGCTGCACCCTTGCTGCGCCCCGACGGATGCAGGTACCATCCTGCGCCCCCCCAATGGCCTCTCCCGCTCCGCCCGCCACCCCGACGCCCACCGCGGCCTCTGTCCAGACCGGGACCGTCATCGGCGGGCGCTTCCAGGTCGACCGCCACGCCCAACGCCTCGGCGACATCGACATCTTTCACGCCACCGACCAGAAGACCGGGCGCCCCATCGCCGTGTGGTCGATGGCCCCCGGGGCCCTCACCGACGCCCAGCTCGAGATGACCCGCCGGGCCGTTCGGGCGGCGGCCCCGATCGCCCACCGCGACCTCGTGGCCCCCTTCGGCACCTTCGTCCTGCCCCACCCCGAAGGCTCCGCCCTGTGCGTGGCCACCGAGCCCCTCGGCGAGGTGGCCCTGAGCGACCGCCTCGAGGTCCTGCGCCGGGCCGGGGCCTACTACACCCTCGAAGAGGCCTTCCCCTACGTCGACCGGGTGGCCTACCTCCTCGGGATCGTGCACCGCACGATGGCCCACGGAGGGGTGGCCCCGAGCCTCGTGCGCATCGAGGGCGAGCGGGTGCGCCTGGCCGGGCTCGGGCTCCTCACCCCCCTGGTGGTGTCCAACGCCGTCCCGGGCCACTACGTCGCCCCCGAGGTGCGCAACGGGGCCATGCCGAGCGCCCAGAGCGACGTGTACTCCCTCGGGGTGGTCCTGCACGAGCTCGTCACGGGGCGCCGCCCCAATCCCGAGGTGGCCCCCTCGTCGCTCAACCCCGACCTGCCCGCCGCATTCGACGCCATCCTCGACAACTGCCTCGCCCCCAAGGCCGTCGACCGCTTCCCCTCCGTCGGAGCCTTCCGCCAGGCCTTCGCGGCCCTTCTGGGCCCCGCCGTCTCCCCCGTCCGTGACGACGAGGAGATCCCCGTCGAGTTTGACCTCGCCGGGGCCCCCCCGATGCCCCCCGGGGCGGCCCGGGTCGAGATCCCCGTGGAGTTCGACCTCTCCGTCGACCCCATGGGGGCGGCCTCCTCGCCCGACCTCGTGGCCCCGCGGGCCTCCGACGCCGACCTCGGGACCCTCCTGCGGGCCGTCACCCGCGACGACGCCGACCGCTGGATGTACGCCCACGGAGGCCTCGACCACGGCCCCCTCACGGCCCGCGAGCTCATCGCGGCCATCGTGCGGGGCGAGGTGGCCGAGACCGACCTCGTGTCCAACATGGACACGGCCGACAAACGCAAGCTCCTCGACTGGCCCCAGTACCGCGAGTTTGTCGAGACCGCCCGCGAGCAGCGCCAGGGATCCCAGCGCCGGGCCGCCACCGAGGAGGCCCTGGCCGAGCACGGGGTGGCCAGCCGGTCGAAGCTCATCGTGGCCGTGGCCAGCGTCCTGTCTCTCGGGCTCCTCGGGGGGGTGTACTGGATCACCGTCGGCCCCGGGGCCAAACGCCAGCGGAGCGCCGCGGAGATCGACCAGCTCATCCAACGGGGCGAGCTGCGGGTGCAGACCTCCAGCATCATCCTCCTGCCCCCGCCTCCCCCCTCGGCCCGGCGCGCGGGCGGCGGCGGAGGCGGCGGAGGCGGCCACGGGGGCATGAGTTACGAGGCCGCCATGGCCCAGGCCGTGGACTACAACTTCGGCGGGAGCGGCCCCGGAGGCGGGACCCTCAACGACGCCGAGATCACCCGCCCCCTCAACGCCAGCCTGTCGCGCTTCGCCGGGTGCCTCGGCGACGGGAGCGCCCGGCAGGTTCAGGTGCGCATCGCCATCGCGGGGACGGGGCGGGCCATGGGGGTCACCGTGGCCAACGGGTCGCCGGGGGTGAAATCGTGCGTGAGCAACGTCGTGCGCTCGCTCTCGTGGCGGGCCTTCGGGGGGCCCCGCATCGGCCTGTCGTGGGGCTTCGGGTTCTAGCCCTCGCGACCCTCGGGGCCCTCGGGGCGGGCTGCGGCGAGGTGGCCGTGCTCGACGGGGTGGACGAGGCCGAGAGCCTGCGGGTAGTCGGTCGGCTCGAGGCCGCGGGGGTTTCGGCCTCCCGGGCGGCTTCATCGCGGGGCGTCGGGTGGCGGGTGGCCGTCGGCCCCGAGGAGGTGGCACGGGCCGTCGAGACCCTGCGCGCAGAGGGACCGAGCCCGGGGGGGTTCGCCCAGACGCCTGCCCGGCCCGTGTTGGAAGGCCTCGCCGCGGAGAGGGCCCGGCTCGATCGCGCCCTCGGCGACGAGCTGGCCCTGACCCTGCGACGGCTGAACGGGGTGCTGTGGGCCCGGGTTCACCTGCCCGAAGAGCCCCTGCCCCGGCTCGACGAACCCCTCGCCCTGCCCCCACGGCGGGCCGCGGTGGCCCTGCACCTCCGCCCCGGCTCCCCCCTCGACCGCGAGGCCGTACGTCGCCTCGTGGCCGACGGGGTGCGCGGGCTGTCCCCCGAGCACGTCTCGCTCTTCGTCACCACCGCGGCCCCGTCCCCGCCGCCCCCGGGCCTCCTGCACGTGGGCCCCTTCGCCGTCGCCCCCGCCTCGGCCGAACCCCTCCGCCGCGCCCTCACCCTGCTCCTCGCGACCAACGTAGCCCTCGGGTCGGGGGCCATCCTCCTGGGGTCGCGACGACGCAGGTCCCGTGGGGCTGCGCCCACACGCCCGAAGGGCTAGGATGCGGGCCATGCGACGGCCCGCCACCTTTCTGGCGTACGCCCTGCTCCTGATCGGCGCAGGGGGTGCGACACAACCCCGACCGCAACGCCCGGCTCCAGAGCTTCAGGAGCGACCCGTGCGTCGGCCAGCGGGAGACGCGGAGAGCCCCGAGGAGCGGCCCGAGGCCTCGAGTCCCCTCGACCCCCTCCAGCGCGCCCTGGAGGCCCGCCGCGAGGGCTTCCTGACCTGCTACACGGTCGCCCGGCGCCAGCACCCCAACCTCCAGGGCACGGTCACCCTGCGCATCCAGGTGGGCCCAGGGGGGCGGGTGGTGGAGGGACACGCCTCGGGCATCGACGGGGCGGAGAGTTTTCTCCGCTGCCTGGAGCGGCGCCTCACGGGCCTGCGCCTGGAGGGCGTGATGAGCGGGGCGGAGTACAGCGTCCCGATGGAGTTTCGGCCCGAGGGATAGGTCCCGGCCCCGGAGCCTCTTTCAGCCGTCCGCGGTGGTGTTGTACCGTCCCTGGATGCGCGACGCCCTCACCCCTTGCTCCCGGTGTGCGCGGCACATCCGGCCGCATCCCGTGTGTCCCTTCTGTCAGGCCGACACGGCTCGTCCTGCGGCCTCTCGGGGCGCCACAGCAGCACTCGCAGCCTTGGCCCTCGGCGGGGCCCTCGGCGGCGCCGGGTGCGAGCGCGTCCAACACGGAGGCGTGGCCGCGGTGTACGGGGGCCCGCCCCCCAATGTGGCCCTGCGAGACGGCGGAGCTGCAGCCGTCGCCGACGCCCCTGCAGCGGCTCCCACCCCGACCCCTGCCCCGACCCCGACCCCTGCCGCGGCTCCGACGACACCGACCCCCTAACGACCGCGTGACCCCGGGTTCACCACGGGCGGAGGGGCCTCCGCCTCGAACCCGGGATCGTTCACGGGCGGGGGCGCGCTGTAGCCTGCGGGCGAGGCCGTCACGGGCGGAGGGACCGCGTAGCCTGTGGGGGGGCGCGTCGGCCATCGGCTCGGGGCTGCTCCCGGGGACCAGGAGGGCGTTGAGAGACTGGGCGAAATTGGCCGAGCCGCCGCAGGCGGCGAAGCAGAGGGCCAGGACCGGGACCGCCGCGCAGAGGAGGGTTCGTTGCATTGCGGAGGCAGCGTCTACCCGGGGGGGGGGCGGGGCGTCCAGAAGGCCCCAGACCGTTCTGCCCGTCGGGGGACGGGGGAGGCGCCTTCACCCGGAGCGGCGCGCGAGAGCCCGGGTGCGGTACGCCGTCGGGGTCTCGCCCACAAACGCCCGGAAGGCCTCGCTGAAGGCCCCATGGCTGCGAAACCCTACCGAGAAGGCCACGTCGGTTACGCGGGTGTCGGGCTCGCCCAGGCGCTCCATCGCCCGGATCATCCGGGCCGTCTGAACATACGCCCGCCAGGTGGTCTGGGCCTCCTCCTCGAAGCGCCGGGCCAATGTCCGAACGCTCGACCGGGCCGCCCGGGCCGCTCCCTCCAGGGAGATGGGCTCGTCGAGGTGGTCGAGGGCCCATTGCATGGCCCGCTCCAGCTCGGGGGTGCGCGACACGGGCAGGTGCAGCCCGAGGTCGTCCTCGGCCCACTCCCGGGCGAGGCCCCCGAGGGCGGTAAAATACGCGGTGGCCAGGGGCTCGTCGCGGGCCCCCTCCGGGCCCCAACGCATGGCCCCGAGCAGCATTTCGCGGGCCAGGGGGGTCACCGCGAACACCCGGCACTGCCACGTGGGGCCGCGGGTCACCAGGGCGGGGTCGAGGTACACCGTACGCAGGAGGGCTCCCGTACGCGACGAGGCCGTGTGCAGGACGTCGGCCGTGATCCACGCGGCCTTCTGCGGCGGCAGGAGCCAGCGGCGATCGCCCACCCGGAGCTCAATGACGCCGCCCGAGGCGTACAGGATCTGGTGGCGGCGGTGCTGGTGCCAGTCCGAGTGGAAGGGCTCCAGGTCGTCGGCCAGACCGAAGGCGGAGACAGGGACGGCGTCGACGTCGAGCATCAGCGGGGGAGCGGAACGGGGCGGTAGTTCTGTCCCGGGTCCTGGGCCCAGAGGGTGCCGATGTTGGTGTCGAGGCCGACGGCCACCCCGAGGGACTCGACCCTGTCGAGGTCGGCGAGGTCGGCGAGGCGGCTCGGGCCGAGCTCGTACACGTCCACCGGGGTCTGGCCGTAGTACCCCGTCCGCGTGGTGTGCCGAAACACCAACGGAACCCTCACCCACCTCACGCCCCCTCCCGCCGCCCCCGGCACGAGGGCGAAGGGCCGCTCGAACCCATCGAAGCGCGGGTGACGCTGCCGCAGGGTGCTGTCGGTCACCCGGAGCTGCACCGTGATCACGGGGCTTTGGGGGTTGTACCCGTAGGTGGGGATTCCGGTGGGGACCATGGTGGTGCGTACGGTGACGTCGAGGCCGGGCTCACGCCGGGAGGCCACCGACTGTGCGACGGTCTCGTCGCCGAAGTCGAGGGCCTCGTCGGGGCTGAGGGCGCATCCCTGGAAGGACAGGGCGGCGAGGCTGACGATCAGGGTGCGGGCGGCGATGGCGAAGCGGGTGCGCATGGTCGGGGATCTCTCGTGCGGTGTGGGCCCGTCGTGGGCAGGGAGAGAGATAGCCCCGCCGGGGTCATGGGCGCTTCGGGCGGGGCGCCAAGGACTTCGGACGACCTGCCAATGCGCCCACGGGGGCCATGGTACCCTCCCGGCCCGATGGCCCCCCGCCCCAAGGTCCCCTTCGACCTGCATCCCGCGGCCCGGCTGCGGAGCAACCTCGACATCGCCCACGGCGGGGAGGTGGCCCTCGCCCCCGACGGGGCCACGGCGGCCATCCTGCACGGACCCTGGAGCCGACAACAGCTCGACTTCGTGTCCCTCGCTGACGGGGCCACCGCGGTGGCCATGCCCGCCGCCGATCGCAGGCCCCTGCAACACGTCACCTGGTCGGCGGACGGCCAACAGTGGGCCGTGGCCGAGCTCGTGTGGGAGGAGCAGGAGCGCCGCGGGGTCATCCACGTCGGCCCCCGCGACCTCACGACCGACCCCCTCCGGGCCAGGGTGTCGGAGTACGGGGCCGTGACCCGCAACGCTCAGGCGCGGGCGGCCTCGACCCTGGCCTTCTCCCGGGACGGGTCGGGCCTCGTGGTGCGGGTCTGCGGCAGCGGTGAGCGCAGCGCCCTCATGCACATCGCCCTGCCCGACGGGGCCGTACGCGAGCAGTGGTTCGAGCCCCTCGACGTCGACCAGTACGCCCACGCCTTCGGCGACGACGGGACCCTCTACGTGCTCTGCGCCGACCCGGGCCTCATCGCCGGCCTGTCGTGGTTCGAGCCAGGGGCCGAGGCTCCGTCCGGGCACCTCCGCTGGCCCTTCGGGTTGGCCCTCGCGCCCGCCCCTCGGGGGATGTGGGTGGCCGGGGCCCCGCGGTACGGGTTTCGGGTGGGCCCGGGCCCCGCGGTGTCCCTCGCCTCGGCGGGCGACGCCCGGCAGCGTCGGGCCGCCTCTCTCCGGGCCCGGGCCCGCACCCGTTGGGACCAGGACTTCCTCGACGGCCTGATCGCCCGCGTCGCCTCCGACGGCCACGACCACAACGACCGCTCGGCGCGGCACACCCACAGCCAGAGCGTGCCTCCGCCCCCGACGGTCGGGATGCGGAGCTTCGAGCACGAGCTCCTGTGGGAGACCTCCCTGGCCGCCCGCATCGGTCACGACGACCTGGCCATCACCGACGGGGTCGCCGTGTTTCTCTGGCGCGACGCGGGCCCCGAGATCGTGCGGACCCTCCTCGCCGACGACCCCCAGTGTTGCACCTACCGGGCCCCGCGGATCATCGGGCTCTCCGCGGCGGGCGACACCCTCGCCCTGCTCTGGAAGAAGGACGCCCGCGGGACCAAAACCGTCCTGTCCCTCTTCGACCTCGACCGCGCCGCCCTGTAGCCCGCAGGGTCCGTCAGGGGCGGGTGGCGGAGGAGCGGACAGCGTTCCAGTTGGAGAGGTAGGCGTTGTAGACGCCGGCGTTGTCGATGCGCAGGAGGGTCTCGTCGTTGGTGCGCAGGGCGGGGCCCGACCAGTTGTGCGAGCCCGTAAAGACCAGCCGCCGCGGGGCCGTCGAGCCTGCGTAGCGCGCGTCGATGAGGAGGTACTTCGACTGCAGGGCCCACCCCGACCGCAGGGGGTACAGGGTCACCCCGACCCCCATCTCGCGCAGGGTCGCGAGGACGTCCCGGCCCGGGGCGATGCCTGCGCTGCCGATCACGGCCTCGACGGTGCACCCTGCCTGTTGGCGCCCTGCGAGGGCCCGGGCCACCTCCAGGCGGGCGTTGGCGAAGATGGCCATGGCCACGCGGATGCGGCCCCCGTCCGAACAGTCCACGTTGTTGACGATCGACACCATGGTGTCGCCCGCGGGCCGCGGGAAGAAGTACGCCCGGGTGCGGAAGTGGCCGTCCTGGATACGATAGTAGTTGGACCGAACGATGTCGCGGCGCTGGTCCTCGAAGGTGCGCTCGTAGGCCGCGAAGAGTCGGCTGTCTCCGCGGATGATCAGGGCGTCGTTGTGGCGCCGGAGCTGTGCCGCCGTGAGATTGTGCGAGGTCTGAACCACCACGCTCCGGGACCCGTCGTTGAGGGCGGAGAAGAGGAAGGTCTTGTGGTGCATGATCCCGGTCCCGAGGCAGGCCGTGCCCGGGGCCCCGCACGAGGTCACCCGGTTTCGTCCCAGCCCCGTGATCAGGGCGGGAACGACCGAGGTGGCCAGGAGGTGGGCGTCGCCGTCGAGCACCACCCGCACGTCGACTCCGCGGCGGTGGGCAGCGATGAGGGCCTGGGCCACGTTGGACCGGGTGAAGTTGTACATGGCCACCCGCACCCGCGAGCCTGAGAGGGCCCGACCGATCATCTCCAGGAGGGTGGACTCGAGGGTCGGGTCGCGCCCGTTGCCCTCAGGGCGCTGCGAGAAGACCACCTGAAACCGCGGGGGAGGCTCGCCCGTGGGCGGAGGCGGCGGGGGCGGGGTGGCGATGGGTTCGGTGTACCAGAGGCAGAGGTGGTTGTCGGTCCAGGTGTGGGGGTCGGAGGGTTCGACCCAGGCGTGGCAGACCCGGCCTGGGATGGGACCGGCCACGCTCCACTGGAGGGTGAAGGGGCTGTCGTTCGGGAGGCAAAGGAAGTTGTCGGTCCAACCGTTGGGGTCGGCGGGTTCGGTGATGGGGGTGCAGCGCATCCCGGCGACGGGGCCCGCGTGCGACCACCGCAGGCCCATCTCGATGGCGCTGCAGAGGTGGTTGTCGGCCCACCCGTGCGGGTCGAGGGGCTCGGTGATGGCCACGCAGTGCTGGCCCTGGATGGGCCCGTTGCACGACCACGTGAGGGGCCCGGCCATGGTGCGACAGTTGGCGGGCGGAGGCGGAGGCGGGCCGCCGTCCTGCGGGGGCAGAACGACCCCTGCGTCGCCCGGGTCGGGGCCTGCGTCGGGCTCGGGTTCGGAGCCGGGGTCGGGCGGGGGTGGGGGTTCGCCGGCGTCGTCGGGCCAGGGCTCGCCCTCGGGGGGCTCGGGGACCTGGGCGTCGGGGTCGGGGGGAAAGGGCGACTCGTCCTCGCCCCCGATGGGCGGCTGGGGAAAGGGGTCGTCGTCGTCCCAGAGGCTCGCGTCGTACTCGGTCCAGGGGTCGCCGAGAAGGGTCCCCTCGTCGCCCCGGCTGCACCCGATCCCGAGGAGCAGCAGCATGAGCATCCCGAGCCGCAGGATCAGCATGGCCGCCATTCTAACGCAGCCGCGAACGTCATGCGCGGGCGCCCCGGAGTGTCTCCGAGGTCGCCTTGACGCGCGGGGTGGGTTCGTTCAGTCCACAGGGAATGGGTGCAGGCATCGTCAGGGTCGTTGCGCTCCTCGGCCTCGTGGGCGGATGTGCACGCCCGTCCCCCCCTGCCGCGGTCGTCGCGGACTCGTCCCCGCCGCGTCTGCCGGAGATCATGCCCAACCTCGTCTCGGGCGGTGAGGTCGCGGTGCCGCCGATGGGCGCGCGTTGGGGGCCGCGTCATCGGGTGTACGTCCCCCTCGCCCGCCGCATCGTGGCCGAGGTGGTGGGGCTCGGGGCGAGGTTTCCGTCGTTGGCGGATGCGGGCCGTCGGGTGTTAACCATCGAGGAGCGCCCCGAGCTCGGCATGCGCTGGAGCCACCAGCACGGCGGCCGGGTGGTGCACAACCCCGGGTACGACCCGCAGGTTCCGTACACCGCGGCGGCCCCGACGCGGGAGGTGCTCGACCCGCCCCACGGGCTCCGACTCGACCTCTTCTTCTACGAAGGCCCGTGGCCCGGCCTCGACCCGGTCGACCCCATCCCCGTCGGGGCCATGAACGTCGTGGTCCGCGTCGACGCCCCCGATCCGTCGCTGCGTCGGGCGGTCGCCGAAGCGGTCGGGGCCATCGTACGGGCCGCGGGGCTCCAGGCGGGCGTGGTCGATGCGGGCGTCTCCAACTGACCCGGACGAGCCCGACGTGGCTGCGCTGCGAGAGGCTTCAGGAGGCGGAGGGGTCTGGACCGGTACTCCGGCTCGCTGGCGTAGCCGCTCCAGGAGGGCGCGTTCACTTCATCAGGTTCCAAGCGTCCACCAGGTCGGGGTTACGACGCACGTCCGGGGGCACGGGCGACGTACGAATGGCCTGCGCGAAAAACCAATTCTCCTCGGCAAGGCGCGCGGCGGCGGCGATCTGCCACTGCACGACTTCCAGCCCGATCACCTCCGTGAAGTGCCGATCGGCGACCTCAAGACACTGCGCGCGATACTGAACCCAGGGCGTCAGGACATCGACCACCCACCGATCGAAGGCCTCCCGGGTCGCCCCCTCCGGAGGAGGCAGGGGGACGCGTCCGCACTCGGTGGCCACCAGCGAGGTCGGCGGCGCGGGCGTAGTCGCCCAACGAGGCGTACGCCTGCGACAAGGCCGCGCGGTTGGAGGCCGCGTGCGGGCCCGACGAACACGCCAGCAGGTCGGTACGAATCGCCATGGCCCGACCCAGGGCGTGCTGGCGTTCGGCACGTTCGGCGCGGGCGAGGAGACCGGCGATCACGGTCGGGTCGCACTCCGCAGCGGCAGGCGATGCCGCCGCAAGCACCAGCGCCACGAGGGAGACACACGCGTGCGTTCGCATGGCGTCGAGTGGACCACAACCGCGGCCGCACACAAGGGGGGGCTCCGACGGTGTCCAAAGACGAAGCGCCGCGGTCCCACTGGCTGCGGTTGACAGGGGCGGAACCGCGGGCTGAGCGCGCGCATCCCTCGATGGGTCAAGCGGATCAGATCGCGAAGGAGGTGATGGCCTCGGAGACCGCCGTGTCGTCGGGGTCGTGCGTGGCGTTCGAGGTTCCGGTGGAGGTCCCGGTGGGGTTTCTAGAGCGCCGACCGGAAAGTCGGACCGAGCTGCGCAACGAGACGCAAGCGTCGCCAGGCGCGGGGGCGAAGACGGGCTCAATGCCCGTCGAGACACCGCAACGCAGCGAGGCGACGCGGATCGGAAGCGCGGCGACGGGAGACTTTCCGGTCGGCGCTCTAGCGCCGGACGGGGTGATGCGCGTGCTCGACGCGCCAGGGCTTGTCCACCTGCCGCTGCCGTGGCGTCGGTTGCGCCTCGATGCGACGACAGAGCTCAAGATGCCGGGCGATCACACCGACCGCCCCGCCCTCGCCCGGGCCGAGCTGCGCCGTCAGGCACGCTTCACCCGCCAGTTGGAGCAGGCCCGCGACGCGCCCGAAAAGCCCCCGGCGACCCACGACGCCCGCGACTACGCCTGTCGGATCGTGTCGGCCGCCCTCCCTCGCTGGGTCACCGACGACGACGCGGCGGGTCTGCTCACCCTCCGCCCGCTCGGGCCCGGCATCTGGCAACTGGGCCTGCGCCCCTTCGACCTGCTGTGGATCGCGGCCAACGCCCTGCCCCTGGAGATCGAGCTCCTGCCCTTTCTCGTCGCCCGATCGGGGGCCGCGCTGGCCGAGTTTCTGGACTGGGCCGTGGAGGTCAAGGGCCCCGCCTGGGTCTTCCACGTGGTACAACACCTCCCCGGACCAGGAGAGCACCGAAAAGTACGCTGCCCTCTACCGGGACGAAGAGGCCCAGCGTCGCCTCAAGACCGAGATGACCCGAAAGCTCCTCAGGATCCTGCCCGAGGCTGGCGACGAGGTCCGCGCAGAGGCAGAGCGCGACGGCAAGCTTGAGGGCATGCGCGAGGGCAAACGCGAGGGCAAGCTTGAGGGCGAGCGCATGGGCGTGCGTCACTCCATCTTCGCCCTCCTCGGCGCGCGGGGCATCACCCTCACCGAAGCCCAACGCACGCAGATCGAAGCCACCACGGCGATGCCGCAGCTCGACGCCTGGCTGATGGCCGCCGTGACCGCCGCGAACGCCGACGAGGTGCTGGCCGTGACGCCGCCCAAGTCGGCCGACCCACACTGATCACGACCCTCCCGTAACCGTTCACGGGGTTGGAGTCCGTTGTTGCGGCGGGAGACGGATGGCGCGGCCCCCACCCCCCGGCCCCCGCCCCCGCGGAGCGAGGGCGTGGGCGGGGGGGTGGGGGCCGCGCCGACCGGGCCCGCCTCGCCTCCGAACGACGCGAGCGGCCCGGCGGACTTCAGGCGCTTCGTGCTGCGCGTCGCGGTCGCGGCACTCTTCTGGTTCGCGGTGTGGCACGCGGTGGCCCTGCGCTCGGGGCCGTGGATCGTGGCGTCCGTGGCCCTCTGGGTCGTGTGGTTCATCGTGCGGCGCGCGCACGCGAAGGCGCGCGGGAAGAGCCCCTGAGGATCTCTCGTCTGTCCCGACAGGGCCCCAATGACCTCTGGCGGGAGAGTGCTACACCCGCCCTCTGCCATGCACACCAGCGAGTCCCTCGTGTTGTCCCTCGGGTTTGTCGCCGCCACCGTCACCACCGGCGCATGGGTGCCGCAAGCCTGGAAGACCGTGCAGTCGCGCAGCGCGAAGGACTTCTCGTGGTCCTCCCTGACGATGCTGGCGGTGGGCATCGCCCTGTGGCTGGGATACGGGCTGCTCCGCCGCGACAGCGCCATCGTGGGCGCCAACTTCGTGACCCTCCTGCTGGTGCTCACCATCGCCACGGTGAAGGGCCGACACGGGTGATCCTCGCCGTGCTCCCGGACGTGGTACCCGTTGGGGCGCGATGCGGTTCGACGTGCCAGAGGCTGCGGGTGGCGGGGCCTCGACCGACGGGTGGGGAGACGGAGGGATCGGCGCCCTCGCGTTCGACGCCACGGGTCGGCGCCTCGCTGTCGGGCTCGCGGATCGTATCGCCGTGTACGACCCGCGCTCGGGGGCGCGGCGCGAGGAGTACCCCAGCGCCCTCGTGCCGGCGCTGCGGGTGCAGTGCCGTGACGACGGCATCGCGACGATGGCGCGCTCGGTGGCCTTTACGCGCGACGGGCGTCATCTCGTCGCCGGGTTTGACCTCCGGCTGACCCAGAACGACTGGGCCCGGTGGATCGAGGTCTTCGTCCGCGACGCGGGCGTCCACGCGTACACCCTGTTCGCGCCCGACCTCGCGCGGTACCCGGACACCACCTCCGGCACCGGCCGCTTCGCCCTGAGCCCCGACGGCACACGGCTCGCGACCTCGCTGGCCGAGCGCGGCACGACGATCTGGGACGTGGCGCGCGGCGTCGAGCTTCGGACGTTCGCCGACGTCGACGCCGAGGTCCAGGTGTGGAGCCACGACGGCACGCGGCTCGCGGTGGTGCGGGGAGGACCGCGGCCGCTCGGGGTGATCGACACCGCGGCGGGCGATGTCCGCTGGCTTGCGCTGCCCACGCGGGGATCGGGGCCCCCTGCCTGCCTGGCGTTCACGCCCGACGGCGGTCGCCTCGTCGTCGTCACCGCGGGCAAGTCCGCCGCGACCTCCATGGTGGACCTCGCGACCGGGGTCCAGCGCGCGCGCCCGCTGCCCCGGGGCGAAGCCCTGTCCGCCGTGCACTTCGGGGGTGTCCCCCCGCGCGTGACGTGGCGCCGCCTCCCGCCGTGGGGCGGCGACGCCCCGCTCGGACTCCTTCGCCAGGGCCTCACAAGCAGTCTCCCCCGCGTGCTGCGCCTGCGCTGGACGCCCCCGGCAACGACGGCGCGACCGCCGTGGCCAGAAGGGTGGCCCCTCGCGATGAGCCTCGACGGGAAACACGTGGCCCGCGCCCTCGGCGCGACGGTCGTCGTGACGCGCGTCCGCACGCGCAGGTGAGGTGCACCCTCGACCCCGCGGGCACACCCTCAGCCGCAGAGGCCCACCGAACAGAGCCGTCCCATCGGGCAGGCGAGGCCGCATCCGCCGCAGTTGGAGGAGTCGCCCGCCGGGGTGATGCACCGCCCATCCCGGCAAGGGAAGAACAAGGTCCGGCTCCCGCCCGGGCTCGGCGAGGTATCGCCCAACATCCTCACGAGTTGATCGACGAGGGCGGTCTTGCCCACGCCCGATCGACCGTGGACGAGGGCGACGGAGGGGTGCCCGCCGCGCGTGACTTCCAGCGCGTCACCGAGCCGCTGGATCTCTGCGTCGCGACCTGTGAGCTTGACGGCGTGCTCCTCGTCCAACGCGGGCACGGAGCTCGCAACGAGCTCGTCTTCGCCGCGGCGCGACGCCATGCGGGCGAGCACCTCCGGACCTGAAGGGCGCAGCGCGGACGCGTGCTGCAGCAGGTCGTGACACAGTCGACCCAGGTCGCCGTCCACGTCTGTCAGCGGCAGGGGAGGCTCTCCGTCGACTCTCTTGCGACGAACCTCGTCCGACGGCCCCTCGGAGAGCCGACGACCCGAGAGCGCTTCGTAGAGCATGGTGCCGAACGCATACCAGTCCGCGGCCTCGCTGCTGGGACGACCGCTCGTCGGCTCGGGGGCCATGTTCGCGAGCGTTCCTGCCGGCTCGACGCCGTCGTCGCCTGGGCCGCTCATGAGCCAGAAGTCGAGCAGGACGACCCGCGGAGCGCGCCGGCCTCGGCGGTCGCCGCAGAGCGCGTCGACCGTTGCGAGCCTCCGCGGCGCTGTGGGAGACTTCTCCCATGTGGCACTCGGCGGGGGTCGCAGGCCTGGCGGTGGCGTTGACCCTCGTTCCCGCTGGGGCATCCGCGCAGGGCATCGGTCCACCCGTGGAGGAGGCCAAGCCGTGGGTGATGGGACTGTCGGGGGCCGCCACGGGGGCCCTCGCGGCCACAGCACTGGGGCTGCCGCCCGCGCTCACCTCGACGGGCGAGATCAGCGCGGCCGCCTTCGGCTTGATGGGCGCCGGGGTTGGCATCGTGTTTGGCACGCCGCTCGGGGTGACCCTCGCGGGCCGACGCTACGGCGCTCCGGTGTCGTACGGTCGCGCGCTGCTCGGCACGTTTGTAGGCATGTTGCCCGGCGTCGCGTTGGGTGCAGCGCTGGCGAGTCGGTCCGACTACAGCACGCCCTCCCTGCTCCTCGGGCTGGGGGCCACCCTGCTGGGCGGCACCGTCGGCGCCGTGTGGATGTCCCCACGGACCGTGACGCGCACGCCCGCGCGGGCCCACGTGTCGTTCCGTCTCTCGCCCGCCGTCGTGCCGCTGCCGCAGGGGTCGTGGGTGGGCATCGCCGGGAGCTTCTGACACAAGGCGCTCGGGGTGGCGCCTCGCCGCGGGCGACGTCCAGTTTGCTCCGATGACACGACGGCGAGATCGCCGCACCGCGCGACCGACACCGTGGCGCCCGCGCCCCGCCCGCCGCGCCGACGCCCCGCTCAGACCAGCACAAGTGCCATAAAAACAAGCCTATTCACGGCGGCCCAGACCTTGCGACAGGGGCGATCGTTCTCACGGAGGTCCCCCATGCGCGTACTCACCTCGCTCCTCGTCGTCGCCGCCCTCGCCCCGCTGTCTGCCTGCTACGTGGGCAACACGCTCCCCGAGTCTCGCCGCGCCGACGCGGGCGCCGCCACCGCCGACACCCACGTCCCGGCAGAGCCCCCCGAGGAGGCCGACGGCGGCGCAACGCCCGAGCCCGAGCCCGAGGACCTCTGCACGCGTGACGACGACTGCGGCGACGACGCGCGGTGCGTGCGGCCCGGGGGCGGACGAGCCCGCTGCGAGCTCCTGCCGCGCACCCCCGCCGACGCGGGCGCGCCCGACACCGGCCCCTCGGCGTGCGAGGAGCTCTGCACGGGACGACAGTGCGGCATCGCGAGCTCCGACGCGTGCGGGGTGGTCGAGTGCGGCACCTGCGGCGCGGGCTTCGTCTGTGCCGAGGGCTTCGGGCGCTGCGACCCGGCGCCGTACACCGGTCCGCTGTGGCTCCTGCGGGTGGCCTCAGCGCGCGTCGACCGCTGCGACACCTCGTGGGATGCGTGCCGCAACGGCGGTCAGCCCTTCTGCTCCCCGTCGCTGCCCGACCCCTTCGTGCGGGTCAACGGGATGATCACCGCGCCGGCGGGCAACCGCTGCGAGGGGACCTACGACGCCGAGGTGGGCATCGTCGAAGAGCCTCGCCTCGGCGCGGGCCTCGACTTCGTGCTGGAAGACGACGACTCGCCCATCACCAACGTGCGCGCGGGCGATGTGGTGTGCCGCGGGCGACTCACCGCGACCCCCGCGGAGCTCGCCGCGGGGAGCAAGACCGTCCTCTGCGCGGGCGGGTCGGTGACCTTCCGCTTCGAGCGCCGCCGCTGAGCGCCCCGCTCCCTCCCCACCCTGACGACACCGTGTCCATCGCCGAGGCGCTCGACATGGCCCCCACCCGCAAACTTCACTTCATGTCCTTCCTGGCAACCCCCGGGGGCCTGTACCTCGGAGATAGCCGCGTCAGACAAGCGAGCAGCAACGGCACGATCGCCCGCGTCTCGCCGGCGACGCGCCACGCCACGACGCCCCGCACGTCGTCGACAATCGCCTCGTCGGACAGGGTGCTGTCGGACGCGATCTCGGCGTGATGCCGCATCCGATCGCGGATCGACTGCCTCGGGTTTTGCAGCGAGACCAGGGGGACCAGGGCGTCGAGGAGGTCACTCAGCCGAACCCACGGACCTGGCGGAAGCTCCTCCCCCAGCGCTCCACGCCGATACGCACCCTCGCCCACCACCGACGCCTTCGTGGTGGCGTCGAGATCAAACTGTGCGAGCGCGGCGAGGAGCAGCACACTCACCGGATCGTTGAGCGAGACGCTCGGTCGGGCCGTCCCTCGCCGAAGCATCAACGGGGACGGACTCGCACACCACGCACCGACCCCTTTCAGGTCCCAGCTTCGGCTCTCGCGGACCGCGATCTCCATCACGCCCGCGTACGCCAACCGAACGATCCCAAACACCAGGAGGAGATCGACCGTGGGCGGCGTCCCGATGCCGAGCGAGGCGCGCTTCAAGGCCTCCGCGCGAACGGTCTTGAGCGAACGAAACAGCTCCACCGGCGAAGCCCGCATCGCAGGCACTGGGAGGGGGGTACCCACCCGAGCCCTCCGCCCCTGCGCGGACTTCAGCCGACCGAGCACGACCTTGGCGCTCGCCTGTCCCTCGCCGTCGACCGGGTCTTTCCATCGCCAGGTGGTCATCACCAGCCCCTCGACCGACCCGTAGACGAGCACCGCCCCGGTGAGCGTCCCAAACGGAACGACCACGAGCCCCAGCACCGCCTGCACCACCTTCCACGCGACGGACGGGAAGGCCCACCCGCTGAGAAGCGCGAGCACCGCGGCGAAGCACGCGAGCCCGCTCCCCAGCATCACCAGCGACATCGTGACGCGGGCGATCCACCCCTCCTGCCCCTGCTCAAGCTCCCAGGCGGTCGGAGGGGCACCGCACGATGCGCAGTCCTTCCCCGCGTCACCGACCGCGGGTCGGGCTCCACACGCTCCACACAATCGCGGGCCACGCATCGTCCACCGTCCTCGCCCTGGAGGGTATAGCCCACCTCGTCGCCGTTGGCCCCGTCTCCCTCACGGCACCGTGACCATCACCGGGGCGCTCTCCACCGCGTCGCGGTCGGCGGCTGTCACGGCCCACCGCCCCGACCGCACCGTCACCGTCCCCCGCGCCGCCGGAACAATCTCCTCCACCGTCCACCCCGCCCCGTCGGCCCGGTACACCACCCACGACCGCAACGAACCCGTCCGCGGATGGGTCACCGTCAGCGTGGTTCCCGTCCGCGTCACCCCCGGCGGGGCCACCGTCACCCCACGCCGCGCGGCCACCGGGGGCGGCAGGGCCGGGGTCGTATACAACTCCCGCAGCACGTCCCTCACCCCGAGCCGGTTGGCCCGCACCTGGCTGATCGTGAAGAAGATGTTTCCCCGGGCCCCGCGCCCGGCATTGTCGCGGGTGAGGGTCACCTGCTGCCGGATCTCGGCGGCCGTCCAGGCGCTGGACGACCCCAGGCGCGACAGGTTGTTGCCGCCAAACACCGAGCGCCCCGCGGACGTGGTCTCGGCCCACCAGCGCACGAGGGGCCCGTACGCCTGCGGAGCCTGGGTGCTGGGCCAGTAGAGCTGCGGAGCGAGGTAGTCGACCCAGCCCATCCGCATCCAGCGCGGGGCGTCGCAGTAGATGGCGGCGTACGCGTCGAGGCCCGTGATGCCCGCGGGGTTTCCCGGGCGCCAGATCCCGAAGGGCGACACCCCAAACCGGGCCGTCGGCCGAACCCGGGCCACCACGGCCCCGACCCGTTCGATCACGCGGTTGACGTTGTCGCGGCGCCAGTCGCCGAGGGACAGGGCCCCGCCCCCGGTTTGGTACCGCTGGTAGTCCGGGCTGTCCGGGAAGGCCATCCCTGTCTCGGGGTAGGGGTAGAAGTAGTCGTCGAAGTGGATCCCGTCGACCTCGTACCGCGCGAGGAGGTCTTCGACCACGGAGGCGAGCCGGTCGACCACCACGGGGGAGGCGGGGTTCATCCACAGGCCCCCGTCGTAGACGACGCAGGCGGCGGGGTGGGTGACACTGATGTGGGGGGCCACGGACGTGCCGGTGGCGCTCGTTCGGGCACGAAACGGGTTGATCCACGCGTGAACCTCCACCCCCCGCCGGTGCCCCTCGGCGACGGCGTACGCGAGGGGGTCGTAGCCGGGATCGGTCCCCTGTCGCCCCGAGAGAAACCGCGACCAGGGCTCCAGGGTCGAGCGGTACAGGGCGTCCCCCTCGGGCCGCACCTGGAGCATCACTGCGTTGAGCCCGGCCCCCGCCGCGGCGTCGAGGAGGGCGTTCATCTCCTGCCGTTGGACCGCCGCCGACAGCCCCGTCCGGCTCGGCCAGTCGATGTTGAACACCGTGGCCACCCAGGCCCCCCGAAACTCCCGGGTGTGCCCCCGAAACACCGGCGCCTCCGCATCCACCCCGGCCTCCATGCCCGCGTCTCGTCCCGCGTCGATCCCCACGTCGATCCCCACGTCGATCCCCACGTCGATCCACGCATCCCGCCCTGCGTCCATGCCTGCGTCCCGCCCCGCGTCCCGCCCCGCGTCGGTCGGGCCGTCCGCGGAGGCCGCGTCCAGGGCGTCCAGGGGGCCCTCCGCGGCCGCGTCGGACATGGCATCCCCTCCTGGGTCGTCGGCCATGTCCCCGCACCCTGTGGCCCCGCCCAGGGCCAGGAGGAGGCCCAGCCCGATCGTTCGTGCGCGCGTCACCCGCGGGAGGGGAACACCACCCCCGGAGCTCCTTCAAGCCCCGTGATGCACCCCGGGGCCCGGATGAGGCATCCTCCCGAGGCCATGCACCCCCTCGACCGACGCCTCACCGCCGCCGAATGGTCTGCCCTGCGCTGGAGCCCCGTGGCCACGGCCCCGTTCCTGGTCCCCACCCTTGGGGCCCCCGCGGTCCGCGACCCGACGGTGCTCTCGGCCGACAACCGCCTCGACGACCTGTGGCACCTGTGGGCCGACTCCCCCCTCGGCATCGACCACTACACCTCCCCCGACGGGCTGCGCTGGTCGCGCGAGGACCTCGTGGCCGCCCACGCGATGGGGGCCCACGTCCGCCTCCTCCCCGAGGGCCTGGTGATGATGTACACCCGCGGCCCCATCGCAGTAGCCGCCCGCGGGGCCCTGCCCTTCCCCGCCCGGGCCGAGCTGGTCACCCGCTTCGGGCAGACGGTCTACGACTGGGACACGACCACCCCGACCCTCACCACGAGCCTCCCGTGGTTCGCGGCCCAGGGGGGCGGAGACTGGGTGAGCCACCCCTGCCTCGTCCACGCCGGCGACCGCTGGAAGCTCTACTTCTCCGCGGGAACCGCCTCCCTCGGCGACGGGGCCGTCCCGCGGTACGTGGGCATGGCCGAGACCGACGACCTGGACCTCGGGTTTGTCCCCCATCCGCAGCCTGTGCTCCAGCCCCGGGCTGACACCCCCGAGGCCTCGGTCGGGGCCGGGAGCCTCAAGGTCTTCCCGTGTCTTGGCGGCGGCTACGCGGGCCTCCAGACCGTCTACGGGGTCGACCCCGAGGGAGCCCCCACGGCCTCCCTGCGGCTCGTGCACAGCCTCGACGGGACCCTATGGTCGGCCAACGACGCGCCCCTCCTGACCCTCTCGGGCGAGGGGTGGGCCCGGAGCCACCTCGGGGCCGTCGACGCGGTGGCCTCGGGCGACCACATCCATGTGTACTTCAGCGCCTGCGGAGACCCGTCGGGGTGGCTCGCGGGCTCGCAGGTGGGCCGCATCTCCGCCCGCCTGCCCTGAGTGGCTCTGGGCGGGCGGGGCGAAGTCTCAGAGCAGCTCGTACGACGCGAAGAAGTAGGCCAGCTCGCGGGCGGCTGCCCCCGGGGAGTCCGACCCGTGGGTGGCGTTTTCGCCCTTGGAGGCCCCGAAGAGCTTGCGGATGGTGCCCTCGGCGGCGGCGGCCGGGTCGGTGGCTCCCATGACCTCGCGCCACTTCGTGATGGCCCCCTCGGCCTCGAGGGCCAGGACAAACACCGGCCCCCGCGACATGAAGGTCACGAGCTCGCCGAAGAAGCCCCGGGCCCGGTGCTCGGCGTAGAACCCCTCGGCCTGGGCCTGGGTGAGGTGCAGACGCTTGGCGCCCTTGATGACAAACCCCGCCCGCTCGATGTGGGCGAGGATGGCGCCCGTGGAGTTTTTCTCCACGGCGTCGGGCTTGATGATGGCGAAGGTGGTCTCGATGGCCATGACGCGGGCTCCTGCGCGCGGGGTGTAGGGAGACAGAGGGCCCGCGGCGGTGGGGCGCCCTATAAACGCGCGAGGCCTCGCTGGCAAGGCCCTCGGCGCAGACAGGTGTTCCTGCCCGAGGTGTTTCGTCGGCGTTTCACTTCATGACCTCCAGCACCCGCAGGAGGCGGACCTCGACGTCCCTGGCCACCTCCTGGAGCTCTGGACCCCCGTCGACCCCGAGGGTCCTGGTCGGGTCGATCACCCCCATCCGAACGTCCCCCTCGGGGGTCTCGTGCAGCACCACGTTGCAGGGCAGGAGGAGCCCCACGGTGGGGTCATTTGCCACAGCCTTGTGCGCCAGGGTGGGGTTGCAGGCCCCAACGATGTGGTAGCGCCCCGTCTCCACCCCGAGCTTCTCCTTCAGGGTGGCCTGCAGGTCGATCTGGGTGATGATGCCGAATCCCTCATCGCTGAGGGCCGACGGGAGCCGTGTGAGGGCGGTTTCGAAAGAGATCGAGAGGGTGGCCCAGTGTCCGTGTTGCATGGTCAGTCTCCTGACGCTGCATCCAGCACACACCGGGCCAAGGGCCCTTCAGTCGGCGGGGGGAGTAGGTCGCGCAGGGCGACTACTTCATCATGGCGAGCAGGGTCTCGGCCATCTGGGCGGGGGTCGGGGCCACGCGGATGCCCGCGGCCTCCATGGCCTCGATCTTGTCGCTGGCCTTGCCCTTGCCGCCGGAGATCACCGCCCCGGCGTGGCCCATGCGCTTGCCGGGAGGGGCCGTGGTGCCCGCGATGAAACCCGCCACGGGCTTCTTCATGTGGGCCTTGATCCAGCCGGCGGCCTTCTCCTCGGCGCTCCCGCCGATCTCGCCGATCATGATGACCCCGTGGGTGTCGGGGTCGTCGTTGAACAGGGTGAGGACGTCGATGAAGTCGGTGCCGTTGACGGGGTCGCCCCCGATGCCTACGCAGGTGCTCTGCCCCACGTCGAGGGCCGAGAGCTGGCCGACGGCCTCGTAGGTGAGGGTGCCCGAGCGCGAGACCACCCCGATGTTGCCCACCTTGTGGATGTGGCCGGGCATGATCCCGATCTTGCACTGTCCGGGGGTGATGACCCCGGGGCAGTTGGGCCCGACGAGGCGGAGGTCTTTGTTGAGCCGGTGCTCCAGGGCCCGGCGCACCCGGAGCATGTCCATGACGGGCACCCCCTCGGTGATGCAGACCACGAGGCCGATCCCTGCGTCGGCGGCCTCGAGGATGGCGTCGGCGGCCCCGGCGGGGGGCACGAAGATCACCGAGGCGTTGGCCCCGGTGTGGTGCACGGCCTCGTGCATGGTGTTGTAGACCGGGACCGTCTGGTCGAAGCGGGTGCCTCCCGCCCCCGGGGTCACCCCGGCGACCAGGTCGGTGCCGTACGCGAGCATCTGCCGCGCGTGAAACGAACCAAACTTGCCCGTGATGCCCTGCACCACGAGGCGCGTGCTCTTGTTGACGAGGATCGACATGGCCCTCTCCTCACTTCCCCGCCACGAGGGCGCAGATCTTCTGTGCGCCGTCGAGCATGGTGGAGGCCGGCGTGATGGCCAGCCCAGATTCTGCCAGGAGCTTGCGCCCCTCTTCTACGCTGGTCCCCTCGAGCCGCACCACGAGCGGAACACTCAACCCCAGCGTGCGGGTCGCGTTGATGACCCCCTGGGCGATGATGTCGCACTTCATGATGCCGCCGAAGATGTTGACGAAGATCCCCTTCACCGACGGCGACCTGAGGATCATCTCAAACGCCTTGGTCACGGCCTCTTCGCTGGCTCCGCCGCCGACGTCGAGGAAGTTGGCGGGGGTGCCTCCGCAGTGGGCGATGATGTCCATGGTGGCCATGGCGAGGCCGGCCCCGTTGACGAGGCAGCCGATGTTGCCGTCGAGGGACACGTACGACAGGCCCGCGGCCTTGGCCTCGAGCTCGACGGGGTCTTCTTCGCCCAGGTCGCGCAGGGCCTCCCACTCCTTGTGGCGAAACTCGGCGTTGTCGTCGAAGTTGATCTTGGCGTCGAGGGCCACGAGGTCGCCCGACTCGGTGACGATCAGGGGGTTGACCTCCAGGAGCGAGCAGTCCTCCTGGGTGAACAGGGCGTAGAGGGCCCCGAGCATCCTGGCAAACTGCCCGACCTGGTCTTTGGTAAACCCGAGGGCGAAGCCGAGCTTGCGGGCCTCGAAGGGCTGAAGCCCGGTGGCCGGGTCGACCCACACCTTGAGGATCTTCTCGGGGGTGGTGGCCGCCACGTGCTCGATGTCCATGCCCCCCTCGGAGCTGGCCATGACCACGATCCGGCGGGTGTCGCGGTCGACGAGCATGCCGAGGTAGAGCTCGCGGCCGATGGCGAGGCCCTGCTCGACGTACACCGTCCGCACCTCGGTGCCCTCGTCGCCGGTCTGGATGGTGACCAGCTTGCCGCCGAGGATACGCCAGGCCGCGTCGCGGGCTGCCGTCGGGCCGCCCTTGACGACCTCGACCCCGCGGGCCACGACGTTGTCGCCCTTGTAGACCTTGCCCTTGCCGCGGCCGCCGGCGTGAATCTGGGCCTTGACCACCACGACCTTGCTGCCGGTCTCCGCGATGAGGGCGGTGGCCGCGGCCTCGACGGCCTCGACGGTGGTGGCGGCGACCCCACGCGGCACGGGGACCCCGTACTTCTTGAAGATCTCCTTGCCCTGGTACTCGTGAATCTTCATCGGCTCACTTGTTCCACAGCTTCTTGGCGACGTTGACGACGCCCTGGACGCTGTCGGCGCTCTTGGCCAGCATGGCCTTCTCGGCGTCGGAGAGGGCGATCTCGACGATCTTCTCGACCCCGCCCTTGCCGATCACCACGGGCACCCCGAGGTACATGTCCTGGTAGCCATACTGCCCGGTGAGGTGGGCCGCCGCCGGCAGGAGGCGCTTCTGATCGAGGAGGTAGGCCTCGGCCATGGCGATGGCCGCGCTGGCCGGGGCGTAGTACGCGCTCGTGCCCATGAGCTTGACGATCTCCCCGCCGCCCCCGCGGGTGCGCTGCTCGATGGCGTCGAGCCGGGCCCCGTCGATCACCTGGGCCACGGGCACCCCGTTGATGGTGCAGTACCCCCGGACCGGAACCATGTCGTCGCCGTGTCCGCCGAGCACCATGGCCCGCACGTCCTTGACCGAGACCCCGGCCTCGGCGGCGAGGAAACACTGGAGCCGGGCCGCGTCGAGCACGCCCGCCATACCCACGACCTTGGCCGGGGCGAAGCCGGTGACCTCACGGAAGGCCCACACCATCACGTCGAGGGGGTTGGAGATGACGATGGTGAAGGCGTCGGGGCAGTACCGCTTGGCGTTCTCCGCGACGTTCTGAATGATCGGGAGGTTGATCCCCACGAGGTCGTCGCGGCTCTGGCCGGGCTTCCGCGGCACCCCCGCGGTGATGATGATCACGTCCGCCCCGGCGCAGTCGGCCCAGTCGCCGCTGCCCGAGATCTGGGCGTCGTACCCGAGGACGGCGCTGTTCTGCGCGAGGTCGAGGGCCTTGCCCTTGGCGAAGTCGGCCTTCGCCGGGATGTCAAACAGCACGACGTCGCCGAGCTGCTTCGACACCGCCAGGTTGGCCAGCTCGCCGCCGATGTTGCCCGCGCCGATGAGGGCGATCTTGTTGCGCTTCGCCATGGGACCAATGCTCCTGCGTCTGTCTCGCTGAGGGGTTTCCAGATGTCTGCGACGGCCGTCGTGGGGCACTCCCGCGTCGCCCGGAGAGACCTTCCGGGGCGACGTCGTCCGCCGCGGGTGCGCCTTCGCGCGGGCGGACATTGCACGCCCGAGGCCGTTTCGTAAAGGGGTGTCGACGGGGGGGATACGGGAGGGATCAGCCCATGTGGGCGATGATGGCGTCGGCGAACTCCGAGCACTTGACCTTCTTCGCCCCCTCCATCTGCCGGGCGAAGTCGTAGGTCACGGTCTTGGCCCCGATGGCCCCGTCCATGCCCTGGATGATGAGGTCGGCGGCCTCGCGCCAGCCCATGTGCCGGAGCATCATCTCGCCCGACAGGATCACCGAGCCGGGGTTGACCTGGTCGAGGTTGGCGTACTTCGGGGCCGTCCCGTGGGTGGCCTCGAAGATGGCGTGGCCGGAGACGTAGTTGATGTTGCCGCCGGGGGCGATCCCGATGCCTCCCACCTGGGCCGCGAGGGCGTCGGAGAGGTAGTCGCCGTTGAGGTTGAGGGTGGCGATCACGTCAAAATCCTCGGGGCGGGTGAGGACCTGCTGGAGGGTGATGTCGGCGATGGAGTCCTTGATCATCAGCTTGGACTTCCACTTGCCGGCCCCGTGGGTCTCCCACAGGGCCAGGGCGGCCTCGACCTCGGCCACGAGCTCGGCCTGCATGGCCGCGGGGGCCATGTCGTAGCCGGGCTCGACGGCCTTGGCGTTGTCGAGGACGGACAGGGTGGGGTCGGACTCCTTGTTGCCGAGGATCCAGCTCTCGCGCTGGGTCACCACCTGGTCGCGGAACTCCCGGGTCGCGAGGCCATAGCCCCAGTCGCGGAAGGCCCCCTCGGTGAACTTCATGATGTTGCCCTTGTGCACGAAGGTCACGCTCTTGCGCTTCTCTTCGAGGGCGTACTGGATGGCGGCCCGCACGAGGCGCTCGGAGCCGTCGCGGGAGACGGGCTTGATCCCGATGCCCGAGGTCTCGGGGAAGCGGATGTTCTTCACCTTGAGCTCGTTCTGGAGGAAGGCGATGAGCTTCTGGGCGTTGGCGCTCTCGGCCTCGTATTCGATGCCCGCGTAGATGTCCTCGGTGTTCTCCCGGAAGATCACCATGTTGACCTTCTGCGGGGCCTTCACCGGCGACGGGACCCCCTGGAACCACCGCACGGGCCGCAGGCACACGTACAGGTCGAGCATCTGCCGCAGGGCCACGTTGAGCGACCGGATGCCCTTGCCCACGGGGGTGGTGAGGGGGCCCTTGATGCCCACGAGGTAGCTCTTGAAATCCTCGACGGTCTCCTCGGGGAGCCACGAGTCAAACTGCTTCTTGGCCTTCTCGCCGGCGTAGACCTCGTGCCACGCGATCTTCTTCGTGCCGCCGTAGGCCTTGGCCACCGCGGCGTCGAGCACCCGAACGCTCGCCCGCCAGATGTCGGGGCCCGTCCCGTCGCCCTCGATGAAGGGCACGATGGGCTCGTTGGGGACGTTGAGGTGACCGTCGGGGCCGCGGGTGATGGCCTCACCACGGGTCGGCAGGGGAAACACTCGGCTCATCTTCGCTCTCACTCCTGCGCGACATGGCGTCGCGCCATTGGGCGTCCAAGGGGTCCGCCACATAGCACCCTCGGCCCCCGCCGTCGATGGGGGTTGGGCCCGCCCCAGACCTTGTGGCAGGGTTCCCCTTGGCCCTGCCCGTGACCGACGCCCCCGACGCACCCGACGCCTCCGACGCACCCGACGCACCCTCGGCCCAGGAGCAGACCCGGGCCACCTGGGCTGCGCGGTTTGGTTGGCTCGCGGGGGGCATCCTGGGGGTGGTGCTGGGCTTTGCGCTCACCTGGGTGGTCGAGACCCGGTTGCTCACAGGCCGCGCCGACGAGCCCGCCCGGATGGCCGCTCGGCTGTCGTCGGTGCTGGTCCCGGCGGTGTTTCTGATGGGAGCCCTACTGGGCGAGGCCTTCGGGCGGCGGGGCGGCGCGGGGCGCTATCGTCTCCTCGGGGCCGCCTCGGGGGTATTCCTCGCGGTCGCGGCGTGGCTTGCCATGGCCTTGTCCCGGTAGGAAGTTGCCGTCGCAAAGAATGTCCGAGGGTCTCACGGCGTAGAAGGTTGCGGCCCACACAAGACTCCTCCACGAGGTACCCGATGAAGCACGTCGTCACCGCAGCAATCTTCGCCATGAGCGCCCTTGCCGCCCTCCCCGCCTCGGCCCAGGGCTGGGTGCGCCGTGCTCCGCCTCCACCCCGCTTCGAGCGCCAGATGCCCCCCCCCGCCCCCGGCCACCAGTGGAACCCCGGGCACTGGGCCTGGGACGGGGCCCAGTATCAGTGGGTTCCGGGCCAGTGGGCGGCTCCCCCGCAGCAGCAGTGCCGCTTCGTGCAGGGCCAGTGGGTCGCCCGTCGCGGACAGTGGATGTGGCGCGAAGGCGGCTGGCGCTGCCCCGGCCGCGGCTTCCAGCAGTGGGGCGGCGGACAGCCCGGCGGCGTCCCCGTGGTGGTCCAGCAGCAGCCCCCGCCCGTCATCGTGCAGCAGCCCCATCCCGGCATGCACCCCGGCATGCACCCCGGCATGCACCCCGGCATGCACCCC
>CAYUSB010000004.1:0-23485 GCA_964447205.1 uncultured Myxococcaceae bacterium | reverse complement strand
CCCGGCATGCACCCCGGCATGCACCCCGGCATGCACCCCGGCATGCACCCCACCCAGACCGTGATCGTCCAGCAGCCGCCGCAGACCGTCTACCAGCAGCCCGTCCCCCCGGCCTACGTGGCCCCGGCTCAACCCGTGGGCCCTGGCCCCCGCCCGGGCGTCGGCGTCCGCGGCGGGGTCCGGGTCGGCTTCCCCCGTTGAGCGTCCGCCCTCCTCACCCGCCCCGAAACACCTGCTCGTAATAGTCGTCGAGGGCCGACACGGCCATCTGCGAGAAGAAGCTCGAGTAGGCCATCCAGATCGAGAGCCCGTTGAGGTCACGAAACACCTCGGGCAAAAACCGCGGGGGCCGCACGACCCCGTCGCTCATCCGGGCGTGCAGGACGGGCACGTCCTCGTGGGCCACCTTGCCCACAAACAAGGCCCGCACGAGCTCGGGGCGGCAGGCCCGGATCGCCGCCCGGATGAAGTGATAGTTGGTCACCAGCCCCTTGGTGTACGCGAGGTCCTTGGTGAAGGGGGCCCCGCCCGTGACGGTCCCGCCGCGGAAGACCCGCCGGGCGGCGTTGTAACACTCCTCCTCGTCGTACCCCTCGGTGCGGTGCCACTCGAACACCTCCAGGAAGTCGGCCCCGTCCTCGGCCTTGTCGATGGCGATGACCCGGTCGTTGAGCCGCCGGGCCCGACGCGGGTGGCTGCGTAGGGTGATGATCTCCACCAGGGCCGCGAGACCCTCCTGGACCACGGTCGTGCGGGGTGGGCCCTTGGCGAGCCAGCGGGCCACGTGCTGCCGGGCCCCGTTGAGGCTCGTGGCGACATGAACCCAGCCCTCGTGGGCCTCCAGGATGTTGACATCGTACAGGCTGAAGCGCGCCGCCCCGCGGATCTTCACGTAGTCGCTGCCCGCCGCGGCGTCCGAGAAGATCCCGTCGTCGAGCGACACGTTGACCGCCTCCTCGCCGAAGTACCCCGCGAACCGCGCCCGCAAGATGTCCACGACCTGGGCCGCGTCGAGGGTGCGCTCTTCGGGAGGACCGAGGGCCGCCTCGTCCAGGGAGGTGAGAAGGCCATAGAGCGAGTGGGCGATGTCGCGGACCGTGGTCTGCCCGTCGGGGAAGGTGTCCTTGGGGCTGCCGTACAAGCGCCGGGAGTAGCCGTAAAACCCCGGGGTCCCGCGTTGTACGAGCATCTTGCAGACGTCGCGGTACTCCAGGCATGTGGCCCGCAGGATGCGCGCTAGGGCGTCGTCGGCCCCGAGCTCGCGGCGCACATCGTCGGCCAGCTCTTGAAAATCCCGGGCCCTGGCGAGCGGGTCAAAGCCCAGCTCGACCCGGCCGTAGCTCTCGGCGTCCACCCGAGGCAGCTCGCGAAACTTGCCCTTCCGGAAGGTCTCCCAGTTGGCGCTCTCCCACTTCAAGGCCTGGAGCACCCGGATCGGAGCCTGGGCCCGGAGCACCCGGTCGGCGTAGAGGGCGACCTTCTCTTTGTAGCTCCGCCAGGGGCCCTCCGCGGGGGGCGACGGCAGCGGCGGGGGGATGCTCGCTCGCAGGATGTCGTCGTCGGTCTCGGGCTCCATGGCGGTGGCCAGAGACCCGTCGTCCGGGGATACCAAGAGCACGGGATCGACCAGGACCGCATCGTTGGCGGGGACCTCAGGGCTCACCGCGGTCGGAGAGGTCTCCGCGACGAGGCCGCGCCCCTCCGATTTCGATGACGGTTCTCTCGCGCGCGGCACGAAGACCACCGTAGTCCACCCCGGGGGGGGCCATCAACTCCGAGGGCCCTCCGCGGGAGCCTCGGGGCGGAGCTCCGTCAAGGGGTCGACGCGGCAGACAGGGCGG
Organism: uncultured Myxococcaceae bacterium; assembly: GCA_964447205.1. GTDB lineage: Bacteria > Myxococcota_A > Polyangia > Polyangiales > JAEUKH01. The sequence continues at coordinate 21,644 of CAYUSB010000004.1, read as the reverse complement.
CCCGCAGGAGCAGGGCGTCCTCGCCGTCGTCGTAGTACCGCGACCGCACCCCCACCTCGACGAAGCCCAGGGCCCGATACAACCCCATGGCCTCGACGTTGGACCGGCGCACCTCCAACAGGGCCGCCACCGCCCCGTCCGCGGCGGCCGCCCGGAGGGCCTCGGTCAGGAGCCGCCGGGCCAGGCCCCGACGACGCCACGCGGGGTGCGTGGCCACAAACAGAACCTCCACCTCGTCGGCCACCCGCCACACGTTGACGAAGGCCCCCACCGCCCCCTCCGCGGCCTCGGCCACCAGGATCACGGCCCAGCTCCGGCTGAGCTCGGCGGCCAGGGCGTCGTGCGGCTCGTCCCGACCGAAGCACAGGCTCTCGATCTCGGCGAGGGCCTCGAGGTCGGCCTCCGTGGCGCGGCGCAGGGAGACCCTCACGGCCCCTCTCCCGACACGAACACCCGCAGCCGGGCCCGGCTCCCGAGGCTCCGCAGGTACTGCCGCAGGGCCACCGGGTAGCGGGCGTGCAGGAGCTCGCGGCGGATGGCCTGGCGGGCCTCCCCGAAGCTCGCCCCCGGGCGGTAGAGGGCCGCGTACCGCCCCGCCTCGTGGGCCTGGCGCAGGGCCAGCTCGTCGGGCTCGATGAGCCGGGCGTACCGGGCCACCAGCCATGCCAGAGACACCGCCCGCCGCCGCAACAGGGCGTCAAACTCCGCGGCCGAGGCCCCCGTGGCCCGCAGGAGGGCGGCGAGGCCCGGGTCGCCCCCGAGGCGCGCGAGGAGGCGGGTCCGGGCTTCGGTCAACTGCTCGGGTTCGGGGCCTCCGGCCCCCGCCCGCTCGGCCTCGCGCACGACCGCGTGCTCGCCGAGGAGCCACTCCAGGACCGGCCAGGCCACGCTGGGGTCGACCGTGGCCGTCAGGGCCTCCGGGGCCCCCCGGGCCTGGAGGTCGGCCCGCAAGAGGAGGACGTACTCGCTCCGCAGGGCGTACCGCGGCGAGGCCCCGCCCTCGGGCTCCACCGAGGCCACCACGACATCCACCGATTCCTCCCCCGTCACGGGTCCCGGACGCGAGAGCACCTCGGCCCCCGCGACCTGCGCGATGACCACTCCCGCCAGCCAGCCCACGAGCCCCGCGACCACCGCGCCTCTCTCCCTCCCCCGCAAGGCCCTCGCAGACCTGCCGTCTGTATCGGGATCACTCCCGTCCCGTGTCGTCTCCGCCCGGGGCCGCCCCGCCCGCCGCGTGGAGCGCATGGGCGGGCTCGTACAGCTCGCCCCGGGGGCCGCTCCGCTCGCGCAGAAACTCAAGAAACGCGATGGCCGTCTCCATCTCCCGCGAGGGCACGAGCTCGGCCGCCTCCCGCAGCCTGCGACGCAGCCCCTCGACCCCCATCCGGGCCCGGCGCAGCATCGCCACGGCCTCCTCCTCCTGGGCCCCGTGCCCGCCCGGGGACGCCCCCGCGGAGACCCCCAGGGAAGGCACCGCCGACGCGGTCGGGGCGCTCCCCGCGGGCGCAGGAGGCTCGATCGATTCGGGCTCCGGCGCGGCCGGAGGGGTCCACACGGGGCGGGCTACGGCCTCAAGGTTGTGGGTCTCCAACCACGACTCCATACACGACCGAAGCCGGTCGGTGCGAAACTGAAACCAGCGCTCCCGATCGGCGGGGAAGCTCATCAGGACGTCCTTGAAGCGCCGGAAGGCCCCCTTGCCGTCGATGGCCGCCACGAGGCGTGTGCGGAGCTCGGACTCGGGCACCGTGGCGATGAAGCGCTCCATCCAGCGGTACTGCTCGCGCGACGACACCGGGTCGACGCGGAGATACTGCAGGTCGCCCGCGATGCGCTGGTGCATCGCAGGGTCGGCCACCCCGTCGACCACACGCAAGACCTCCCCCGTGGCCAGGTGCAGGTACGAGTGGACCTCGGGGGCGTTGTTTTCAAACGCGTCTTCGAGGGCTTCCCAACTGATTTCCAGCGTACGCCGCTGCGGCTTCGACTCGTCGGTCATGTCACGGTCCCTGCTTGAGGAGCGCCCGGGCCACCGCGGCGGCCCAGCGCTGTCGGAGGGCGGCCACGGCCGCGGGCTCGGCATTGGGGGAGAAGGTACGCTCGACCGGCAGGGCCCCCGCGATGGCCTCCCGGTTGGGCACGAGGCCTGCCCCGAGGGCCGCGAGCATCCCGGCCCCGAGGGCGGTGGTCTCGACCACCCGCGGGCGGATCACCTGGGTGTTGGCCACGTCGGCCTGGATCTGCAGGAGCAGGTCGTTGGCCGAGGCCCCCCCGTCGACCCGCACGGCCGCGATGGGAGCCCCGGCGTCGCGGGCCATGGCCTCGACGAGGTCGGCGATCTCCAGGGCGATCCCGTCGAGGGTGGCCCGGGCGAGGTGGGCCCGGGTGGTGTCGCGGCCGATGCCCGTGATGAGCCCGCGGGCGGCCGGATCCCAGTGCGGAGCCCCGAGGCCCGTGAGGGCGGGCACGAAGATCACCTCCCCGGCGTCGGGGACCGACCGGGCCAGGGCCTCGATCTCGCTGGCGTCGCGGATGACCCCGAGGCCGTCGCGGAGCCACTGCACCGCGGCCCCGGCGATGAAGGCCGAACCCTCCAGGGCGTAGGCCACCTCGCCCGGGATCTGCCACGCCACCGTGGACAGCAGGCGGTGGTGGGAGGGGACGGGGACGGGCCCGACGTTCATCAACACGAAGGCTCCGGTGCCGTAGGTGCATTTGACGTCGCCCCGGGCGAAGCACCCCTGGCCGAAGAGGGCCGCCTGCTGGTCGCCGGCGATGCCCGCGATGGGCACCCCGTCGGGCAACCCCGGCACCTCCCGGGTCACCCCCACCCCCCCCGCGCTCGGCACCACCTCAGGCAGGACCGACCGCGGGACATCGAGGGCCCCGAGGAGCTCGTCGTCCCAGGCCAGGCTCTTGAGCCCGAGGAGCATCGTACGCGACGCGTTGGACACGTCCGTCACGTGGGCCCCGCCCGTGAGCTTGTGCACGATCCAGCTGTCGACCGTGCCGAAGGCCAGCTCGCCCCGGGCGGCCTGGGCCCGGGCCCCCTCGACGTGATCGAGGAGCCACGCGAGCTTGGTGCCTGAGAAATACGGGTCGAGGAGCAGGCCCGCCCGCGCGTACACGAGGGCCTCGACCCCGCGGGCCTTGAGGGCCTGGCAGGCCTCGGCCGTACGGCGGTCCTGCCAGACGATGGCCCGGTGCACGGGTCGACCCGTCTTGCGGTGCCACAGGAGGGTGGTCTCGCGTTGGTTGGTGACCCCCACGGCCCGCACCGCGTCGCCCCGAACCTGGGCGGCCGTCAGGGCCCCCACGATGGCCTGCTGCACGGTGCTCCACAGGTCGTCGCCGTCGTGCTCGACCTGCCCCGGAGCCGGAAAATGCTGCGGAACTGGCACCGTGGCCCGCCCCAGCACCTGCGCCCGTGCGTCGAGAACAAGGGCCGTGGTCCCCGTCGTACCCTGATCGATCGCGAGAATATAGTCTGCCATGCTGCGCTCGCCGCCCTTTGATGTATCGACTGCCCCCGGCCCTGGCAAGGCCCGACTGCGGCCCGGGACGCCCCGTGGTAGGCTCCCGCCCCGGAGGTCTCCCGCATGATGACACGCGACGAGTTTGAGAAGGTCGTCCGCGCGATGAAGGCCGAGGGTGTAGCCCTCACGATGCCCAACCTCCTCGTACGCACCGAGCTCCCCCGGGCCCTCATCGAGGACTGGCTCACGGAGATGGACAAGGCCCCCGCGGCCAGCGACAGCACGAAGCCTCCCCCCGGGCAGACCCCGCCCCCAGGCGGGGCCGAGTCGGGTCGAAAGGTTCAGCCTACGGCGGCCGGCGAGGCCCTCGACGAGCTCGATCAGCTCCGACAGCGGGTCGATCGGCTCCGCAAAGGCATCGTCGACAAGGCCACCGAGACCGTGGTCAACAAGACCCTCGGCCTCGACGACGACCCGAGCCCCAAAGGCGGTCGCGAGGTCGGGGCCCAGAGACGCAAGAAAGACCTGCGCGTCGGCGGGGCCCTGGGATTGCTCCTCGGGCCCTTCGGGCTCTTCTACGCGGCCCCGTACCTGACGGCGGGCATCGCCGCGGGGCTGTACCTCGTGGCCGTGGTGGGGCTCAACTTCGTGCCCCTCGTGGGGTCGGCCTTCCTGATGTACCTCATCCCCCTGTTTCACGTGGCCTCGTGCGTGGCCTCGGCGGCCTACGCCTGGCGCTACAACCGCAGCGGCAAACGAGGCCCCCTCTTCCCCCCGGAGACCCCCCGGACGCGCAACGGCGGTTGACGCCCGGGCCCTCCTCTCCCAACAACAGGGGCATGCCTACCCTTCCCTTCGTGCCCGGTTCCCTGTCGGATGACACCCCCCTGCCCCGGCGCCGCCTCCTCGTGCTGTCGGGCGTGGCCAGCGCGGCCCTGGTGGGCTGCGGCTCCGACCCCCCCGCCGCGGGCGACGCAGGCCCCCGAGACGCAGGCCCCCGAGACGCAGGCCCCCGAGACGCGGGCCCGGGCGACGCCGGGGGCCTGACCAACACGTGTTCAAACGTCCCCAACCCCTTCTCCCAGACCGAGGACGGGGTGGTCTGCGGCGACGAGGACTACGGGTTCCTCCTGCCCCTGACCGAGCTGCCCGTGGGGTGCACCCGCATCGTCGACCGACGACTGCCGACCGTCCGGGTGATCCTGGCCCGCGACGCCCAGGGGATCTGGGCCCTCGACTACAACTGCACCCACACCGGCTGCCGCCTTCCGCTGCCTACCGCGGGCTCGGACGGGTCCCCGGTGATCCGCTGCCCGTGTCACTTCTCGGAGTTCGACACCGACGGCCGGGTGGCCCAGGGGTCGAAGGCCATGCGCGACCTGCCCAACTACCGGGTTCGGATCTGCGACGGGGGGGTCTACGTCAACCCCCGCGAGACCGTCCCCCCAGGCACCCGCCTGCCCGTACCCTGAGGGCTGGCCTGCGAACTTCTGCATACCGATTCGCCCTGCGTCCGGGCGTGAATCAGCCGTCGAGCGCGCCCGCAACGACCGACCAGGACGTACTCCGGTACGTCGCGGGAGGACGAAAGCCGACGGATGATTTGCGAACGGGCGCAGGGCGGAGCGGTATCAGCTCCAGCGGGGCGGCGGGACCCAACCCCCGAGGGCGTCCTCCAGCCCGAGGGCCACCGCGAGGCACAGGGCGTCCCCCCCATGGGGCCCCACGACCTGAAGCCCCAGGGGCAACCCCCGGCGGTCGAGGCCGCCTGGGACGGCCGTGGCCGGCAGCTCCAGGGCGTTGATGATCCCCGTGACCCCTGCCCCCAGGAACTGCACCAGAGGCACGTGATGCCGCGGGCTCACCCTTGGGAAGGTCGGGATCACCATCACCCCGTCCCGCCCCAGGAGGTCGCGGAAGGTCCCGCGCAGGCTCTCGCGCAGGCGGCGCATCCGGTCGAGGCGTTCGGGCATGAGGCGCGGGAGCTCCTCGACGGCGCACAGGCCCAGGGCCGCGAGGGTGAAGGGCGACCGCCCGAGCAGGGCCTTGGGGATCTCGCCCAGGGCCCGCCAGGGCGACATCGGGGTCCCGGCCCCAAGGAGCTCGGCGAAGGAGATGGAGTTGCCGTCGTGCATGGCGGCGCTCCACACGTCGAAGGCGTCGCGCAGGGCGGGCAGGGCCGTCGAGACCACCTTGCACCCGCTGCCGGCGAGGGCCCGGATGGCCCGGTCTTGCAGGGCCAGGAGGTCGTCGTCGAAGCGCATCCCGAACGACTCCGCGGGCCGCACGTCGAAGACCGTCACCCCCCGCAGGGCCACGTCGGCCGGGTCGTGCAGGGCCATCGACTCGCTCCAGGGGTCGTCGGCGTCGGGGCCCGCCAGGATCTTGAGGAGGGGGTACAGGTCGCGGGCGCTGCGACAGAGAGGGCCCGTGGCCAACATCCGCCCCGCGGTCCCGCTCGGCCGGGGATACTGCCCCGTCCCCGGAACCAGGCCCCCCGAAGGCTTGTGGCCGAAGACCCCGTTGAAGAAGGCCGGCAGCCGGATCGACCCCCCGATGTCGCTCCCGAGCCCGCAGGGGCTCATCCCCGAGCCGACGGCGGCTCCTTCGCCCCCCGACGATCCGCCCGCGATGCGGCCCGGGTCGTAGGCGCTGGTGGTGCGGCCGTAGTTGTAGTTGTGGCTCTCAAACCACATGCAGAGCTCGGACGTGTTGGTCACCCCCAGGGGGATCAGCCCCGCCGCGCGGAGCCGGGCCACCGTGGGGGCGTCGCGTTCGGCCACCGTGCCACGACGCGACACCAGGCCCGCCGTCCAGGGCATCCCCTCCAACGCGAACGACTCCTTGATCGTACACGGAACCCCATGAAACGCCGGCAACCCGTCGGCCCCCTCCCGGGCCAGGCGTTCGTCGGCGGCGTCGGCCTCGGCCCGGGCGGTCTCCAGGCGCAGGGTGACCAGGGCGTTGATGGAAGGGTTGGCCCGGGCGATCTGGGCGGCGTGGGCCTCGAAGAGCTCGCGGGCGCTGACCTTGCGGGCCCGGACCATCGCGGCGAGTTCGGAGGCGGGCAGGGTGCAGAGTGGATCCACACCCGGGACGGTGGTCGCGGAGGGGCCTCGGGGTCAAGACATTCGGTCATTGCCAAGACCCCGGGGGGGCAGGTAACGCCCTACAGCTACCGTGGCGATGGACTATTTGCAGGCGGCCCTCCTGGGCCTCGTCGAGGGCCTCACGGAGTACCTCCCGGTGAGCTCGACCGGGCACCTCCTGCTCACCCAGCGCCTCCTGGGCATCCCCCAGGACGAGGCCTCACGGGCGTACGCCATCTGCATCCAGGCCGGGGCCATCGCGGCCGTCCTGGGGATCTTCGCCCGGCGGGTCCAGTCCATGACCCTGGGCCTCGTGGGCCGTAGCCGGGCGGGCCGCTCGCTCCTGATCAACGTGGTCGCGGGGTTTGTGCCCGCGGCCGTCCTGGGGCTGCTCTTCGAGAAGCGCATCGAGCGAGTGCTGTTCGGGATGTGGCCCATCGTGGCCTCGTGGTTCGTGGGGGGGGTGCTCATCCTGGCGATGCACCGTCGGCTCCAGCACCGCCAGGGGGGCATCGTCCTCGACGCCCTGACCCCGCAGAAGGCCGTACTCATCGGCCTCGCCCAGTGTGTGGCCATGTGGCCGGGCACCTCGCGTTCGTTGGCCACCATCCTCGGGGGCCTGGCCGTGGGCCTGGAGATGGTGGCGGCGGTGGAGTTCAGCTTCCTCCTGGGGCTGGTGACCCTGAGCGCGGCCACGGGGTACAAGCTCCTCAAGAGCGGGAGCGTGATGTTCGCCGCCTACGGGGCCCCGAGCATGGCCCTGGGCTTCGTGGTGGCCATGGTGTCGGCCTTCCTGGCCGTCCGCTGGATGATCGGCTGGCTCCAGCACCGCGGGATGGCCGTCTTCGGCTACTACCGCATCGCCCTCGCGGCGATCGTCACGGGCCTGCTGGCCACGGGTGTCCTCCAGCCATGAGGGTCCGTCCGTTCGGGGCCGCGGCGATGTGTGCGGCCGGATTCACTGCGGGAGCCTCGGCCCAGGCCCAGCGGCCCCCGACAGCCCCGACAGCCCCGACAGCCCCGCCGGCCCCGCCGCGTCGCCCGACCGCCGAGGAGTTCGACCGCGACGGAGGCCCCCGGGGATTGGGCGAGCGGGTAGGGCTGCTCATCACGGCCACGAGCTTCGGGTTTCGCCTCGGGAGCACCTTCAACCTCGCCACGGGCATCACCCCCGAGACCCATCCCACGAGCTGGTGGATCGCCCCGACCGCCATCAGCCTGGTCCTGCCCACCCTCACCTACTTCATCGAGGGCCGTCATCCCCTGCGTCGTGGGCGGGTGTTTGCCACCATCGCGGGCGGAGCGCTCGGGTACGTCACGTCCCTGTCCCTGGCCTCCTGGTACTACGGCCTCGGATACCCCCGGGGCGATGTCCTCACGGGCTGGGTCACCTTCGGCGGAACCGTCGGAGGTTTCGCCGCGGGATACCTCCTCGGGGCCCTCACCGACAGCCGGGCCGCGACGGGTCTGTACGCCTCGACCTTTGTGATCGCGGGGGCCCTCCAGGGGGTGTTCGCGTGTGGGCTCGTGCGGTGCGCGGGCAACCTCGGGGGCTTCGCCGCGGCGGGAGCCGTGCTGGGATTGGGGTCTGCGTGGGTGCTGCACGGGGTGTTGCGCCCGACCCTGCGTGAGATGCGCTACGTGGCCTTGGGAGGCCTCCTGGGGGCCCTGCCGATGATCGGGGTGGGGGCGGCCTATCTCGCCCGCGACGGGAGCCTCGGGGCTGCGGAGTACCAGCGCCTCTCGGTCTTCGGGGCCGCGGGGACCATCCTGGGGGGCCTGACCTTCTGGATGATGGCCCACCGCACCAACCCGGTTCTTCCTCGGGCCCTGCGAAACACCCGGGCCCAGCTCGTGCCGCAGTTTGACCCGGCCACGCGTATGGTGGGCCTGTCGCTGTCGTTGCAGTAGCCGGGGTCTATCCAGCCCGCAGCCACGCGAGGTACTGCACCCCGCGCTGTTGGGCGAAGAGATCGAAGGCCAGCATCACGCCCCCCTGAATCACCAGACCCGCCCCGAGGCCCTGCCAGCTCGGGCGGCCATGTTGCAGGGCCAGGGCGAGGCCCAGGAGAACCACCCCGATCTCGACCCACACGATGGTCCGGAAGCGTCCCATCACGGCCTCCATGCGGGTGCGTTCCTGGGTTCGGGCGGCGGCGGGCTCGGCGGAGAGGGAGGCCTCGAGGGTGGCCACCTGGCCGGGGGTCTTGAGGGCCAGTCCCAGGCCCACCGCAACCTGGAGGGCTCCGACCAGGGCCATGGGCCACAACATGGCCCGCAGGGCGCCGCCTCCGCGGTGCAACCACAGCCCGAAGCCCGCCCCGCACACCCCCAAGGCCAGCAGGAACCACCCCGCGGCGCGTTCGCCTTGAAAGTACGTCGTGAGTGCGCTCATCGGGCGGGAGGGTACAACCACAGGGGCCCGCGGCTCAACGGTGGGAGGGAACCCCGCCCCCCCACCCCGACGAGGACCCGCCTCGACAGCTTCGCGACCTGGACACAAGGGCACGAAGACGAAGAGAGCCGCAAGGGCGCAAGGGTCGCAAGGGGCGGATGTCGTGGGGGCATCGAGCAGGCGAAGGCGGCGCGCTGGCAGGAGGGTCGCGGACGAGGGCGCTGTCACCCACGAAGCGTCGAGGGAGTCACGCCGATGTTTCCCCACACAAAAACTTCCGGCCCTTGCGACCCTTGCGCCCTTGCGGCTACGCAGCTCGTCCCTCGTCGTCTGCAGCCGGTCAGAAATCCGGGTTTGATGTCGTGGTGGGTCAAAGGGGGAATTGTGTTGGGGCAGAACCCTGGGAGCCGTCTCTGCGGCGTTCGGGGGACGCCTGGAGAGGGTACACGGGCGGCCCACGCGAGAACCGAAGCGAGGACCGAGCCCAGGAGGGGTCTCGGAGGCCATCGGGAACGGTGCCGAGAGGCTCGGAGGGTCTCGTGACCGTGCACTGCGGCGGTCCGCGTGGAGGGCGCCCGATCAGATGTCGCTCTCGCAACCGGAGACACGAAACTCGAATCGGTGGAGACCAGGTGGTCCTCCGCGAACGTTGGAGGTGCTGCACAGGGTGGTGATGGCGGGGCTCCGAGACGGCGCCACCGAAACAAAGTTCATCCGATTGCCCGCGTCGAAGCCTGCGAGCGCGTACACGTGGCCGGAGGCGTCGCCGATGCTCCATTCGCAGCGGGCGTAACGAAACTCAAAGGTGATCCGCTCGGGAGCACACGCGTAGTCACGGGTGCGCACCACGAGTTGAAAGCTGTTGAGACGATCGTCGCGCCGGTCGTGGTGACCCACGCGGTCCCAGGTGACCACGAGCCGGTTCGGCTGGAGCACGAAGCACACGTTGTTGCGCGCGGGTTGTCCCCCGCCGCGGGTGTCGACGTCAGCCCACCAGGGCGCGAGCATGGGTTGCCCCGCGGTGGGAAACGCGCGCGGTGTGCCGGTCAGGACTGGGCCGTTGAAAGAGATGGTGCCGTTGATGTTCACGAACATCGTGCGGAAGAATTGCCCGTAGAAATCCAGGCCGCCGCGGAAGGCCGTGGTGAGGTCGATCGGGACGGGCGGGTCGCCGTCGTGGGCCCCGGGCCCTGCGTACGCGCCGTTGTCGCTCGGATGCAGGCACTGGCTGTCAGGGCCGCGTCCTGGCTCGGTACGTCACGGGGCATGGCATCGGGTTCGACGCTGTGCAGACGCGCGCAGCTTGCGCCGAGGAGCAACGGCACAACGAGCGTACGCGGCGTCTTCACGGCGCCCATCATGCCGGAGGCGTACGCGCTCCGCCAACACGTCGGGACCGGCCCGGTCGCGGATCGCCCCCCTGGGCGATGGGCTCGCTGGAAGGGGAGTGGTCAACCGTACCCACCGCCGGCTTCGCCTCGCGGTACTGACCGAACCGGAGACCGAGACCGGGACCCGGACCGAGACTACGACCGGGTCCGACACGCCCTGGGAGTGCCCCTCCCCCAACTCAACGCTCGCGGCCGAAGGGGTCGGCGTACCGCGGGTCGGTCACAAACCCCGTGTCGGTCAGGGCCTGGAGAAACGCGATCAGGTCGGCCCGCTCGGCCGGGGTCACCACGAACCCCACAACAAACCCGCTCTTGTTCGGGTTGGCCCGCCCGTCGCCCGCGTTGGGGCCGCTCGTGATGTTGCGCCCGCCCGCGGCATAGAAATCAATCACCTCCTCCAGGGTGGCCATCGACCCGTCGTGCATGTACGGCGCCGTCAGGGCCACGTTGCGCAGGGAGGGAGCCCGAAACCGCCCCATGTCCGCGCGATTGCCCGTCTGGGCGTGCAGGCCCGTGTTGGGAGCCGGATACCCGCCCTGGCCGTCGATGTTGTACAGCCCCGTGTTGTGAAACAGGAGCTCGTCGAAGAACGAGCCCGCCGGGGCCACGCTGTCGGTGTTGGCGAATCCCCCGTGGCAGTGGAAACACTCCATCCGCTCGGAGAAGAACAACTCCCGCCCCCGTTCGGCCGCGGGGCTCAGGGGAACCGGATTGGGGCCCTGGGCCCGGTCGTACGGCGACCCCGCGCTCACCAAAGCCCGCTCGAAGCTCGCGATGGCCCGGGCCAGGTTGGCCACCGTGATCGGGTCGGCCTCGCCCGGAAACGCCCGGGCGAACATCCCAGGGTAGCGCCCGTCCGCCCGCAACCGCGCGAGGAGCTCGGTCTCGCGGCCGGCCATGCCGAGCTCGACAGGGTTCTCGCCGAAGATGGGCACGAGGGCCTGGGCCTCCAGGGTGCGTACGATGCTGCTCGACCAGGTGAGGGTCGAGAAATACCCCACGTTGGCCAGGGCCATCGAGCCTCGGGGGTGGGCCTCTCCGGTCGATCCCAGGGCAGTCCCCCGGCCGTCGGTAAAGGCCCTTGACTGCTGGTGACACGACCCGCACGACTGGGTCTCGTTGGCCGACAACCTCCGGTCGTAGAAGAGAAACCGCCCGAGCTCGGCCTTCTCCACGCTCCAGGGGTTGTCCGCAGGAACCCGCATCGCAGGAAACCCCGGCCGCGGGGCGATCGACAGCACCGTCTCGTCCGGCCCCACAGGGGGCGTGTCCCCGCACCCCAACAGCGTCAGGGCTGCCCCCAGCACACACCCCACCCACCCGCCTCGCGTGGTGAACATCCGGGTCACTCCCCCACGCGGAAGAACCGTTGAGCCCCGCCTCCCCGCAGGCCGAGGCCCGTGAAGATGGGGGCGCAGTCGGGGTCGTCCTCGCCGCTCATGCAACCCGGGGCGGGCATCTGGGCCCGCGACAGGTCGGCCCCTTCCACGAGGGCCGCGAGGTCGGCCACCACCACGTTGCGGGCAGGGTCAAAGTCCGTGAGGGTGACCGCCACGCGGTTGGGCTGAGCGCAGCGGGTGACGTTGCCCATGGCGTTGCCGTCGCAGCCCGTGCTGCCAAGGTGGACGTTCCACGCGGGGACCGTGGGGGCGCCCATCGGGTCCTCGATCCGGCCATCGACGCGGAGGAACTTGTATCCGCCCTGCCAGTTCCACCACATGCTGGTGAGGTTGTAGGGGGACGGGGCGGTCGAGGCGTTGCGGTGATTGACCGCCATCGGAAGCCCCAGCACGAAGCGCAGCCCTGTGGCCCCTGCAGCGCTCGCCCCCGCCGGGAGACGCACCCGCACCGTGGTGTTGGTGGGCGTGTTGCCGTTGCTGCACTGGCCCGAACGGTCCTCGAAGTCGAGAAGGGCCGCCCCGTCGCGTTGCCACACCTCCTCTTCCACCACCGTCAGGGGCACCTCCCCCGCCCCCGTCACCAGCCTCAAATCGTGCACGAAGAACCTGAAATCCAAGGGGTTCCACCGGGAGGCCTGGGTGCCGAGGCCCGGGTACACCCGCCCGCACTGAAACGCCTCGGTCCCCACCACGGCCCGAAACGTCACCGTCAACGCCTCACCCGGCCCCGCATCCCCGACCGGCGCATCCACCCGCCCCGCGTCCGCTACGGGCACGTCACCGCCCCCGTCGCTGCACCCCACCCCGAACAACGTAAGCCCCACCCCCAACCCCCCGACCCACCGTGCTCGCGTCGCCGTCATCGTGCTCTCCCTTCTGAAACAACGTCCATCGCACTGCAATTCCAGTTCCATCACCGCTCACGGGGTCCACACGGCCATCAACCCTCCGCGCAGAAGCACCGGGGTGTTGCGCCCAAACCCCGCCCACGGAAGCTCCGAGGCCACCGTGGCTCCGAGCCGCCAGTGGCTCCCCCGCTGCACCGTGATCGCCGCGGTGCAGGTCGTTCGTTGCAGGGCCCCGTCGGGCAGGCCCTGCCCCTCCCGCGACGGAGCCGCCTCCCACCACCCGCTCAGCCCCACCGAGAGGGCCACCCGAGGCTGCGGGAGAAACACCCCCGCAACACCCGCGAGCACCCGCGGCCCCGGCGTAAACGCCGCGTCGAGCCCCGCCACCGTACGAAGACCGCCCTCCCCCTGCAGGGCGAGCTGCCATCGGGGGTGCAGGGTCCATCGCAGCTCGGCCCCGAGGTTGGCCTCCCAGGCCCCGAGGCCGAGACCGCTCACCGCAGCCAGGGCCCGATCGCTCTGGGCCCCCGTGGCCGTCGGCAGCCGAACCCCTCCCCAGACCGCCACCGCAGGCCCCCACGACGGACCAAACCCGTCCCGCAATGTCCACCGGGCCCGCAGGGTGGTGTCGCCCAGGACGGCCCCCGTCTCGGACACACCCCGCTGCGCCGTGTGGGTGAGGCCGAGGGTGTGGGCGAGGGAGAGTTCCCAGCGGGGGAGCGGGCGCCAGCCGAGGGCTACGTCAAGCAGGGCCCGGCCATGAACCACCCCCGCAGGCGTGGCCCCCACCCGACCGGCCTCGTCGAAGTGGGCGACCTCGCGCAGATAGCTCAGCGACGCGCTCGCCCCCCAGACATCGGCCGCCCCCGTGATGGGCGCGGACGGCCCCGCCACGAGCCCGCACGGGCACCCCAGGGCTACTCCAGGGACCAGAGCCGCGGCCACCCCGAGGGCAAGTCCCGCCCTTCGCCTCACGGGATCCTCAAGAACAACAACGACGCGTCCTCGCGCGCGTCGAGGCAGAAGCGCAGGGTCACCTCCCACCGGCCCGGCATGTCGAGCACGAGGCCCTCCACCCGCCACCGATCGCCCTCCTGCACCGCCGTGGCGGCCGTGTCTCCGTGGGCGTGGGCCGGCATCCGGGCCCGCACCGACCGCAGGTCCACCGCCCGCCCCCCCGCATCCCGGGCCCGCACCCAGAACACGTTGACCCCCCGCTGAAACCCGCCCGCCGGAGCCGTCAGCTCCACCGCAAACTCCCCGCGCTCCGTGCCCGCCATGTGCGACTCCACCCCGTCGTCGGGGGCCTCGGCGGGAGCCCCACAGGCTGCCAACCCAAGGCAGGCACACAACAACAACAGGGCACGGATCACAGGCACAGGCGTCGTCCTCTGCCGGGGGTTTGCACCGCCCACCCCACGAAGGCAATGCCCTGCGGCCGATGGTCGCAGCCTCGCCCGCCCTCTCCCCGGGAGAGGGCCCCGACGTGGTAGGCACTGCGGGCACGGTATGACCACCCCGCATCGGATCCTCCTGGTCGACGACGACGCAGGCTTTCGGGCCGCCCTGGAGGCCGCCTTCGTGCGGCGTGGCTACGCGGTGTGCACGGCCGCCTCGCCCGAAGAGGCCCTGCAACGCGCGACCGAGTTCGGCCCCACCCGGGCCGTCATCGACCTGAAGATGCCCGGGGGCAACGGCCTCGACCTGCTCCGCGATCTCGTCAGGCTCTACCCCGACCTGCCCGTGGTGGTGCTCACCGGGTACGGGTCGATCCCCACGGCCATCGAGGCCATCAAACGCGGGGCCCTCACCATGCTCACCAAACCCGCCGAGCCCGGGGAGGTCGAGGCCGCCTTCGCCGAGTCCGAGCCCGAACCGCCCACCCAGGACATCACGGTTCCCTCCCTCGACCGGGCCCAGTGGGAGCACATCCACCGGGTCCTGGCCGAATGCGAAGGCAACATCTCCGAGGCCGCCCGGCGCCTCGGGATGCACCGCCGGTCGCTCCAGCGCAAGCTGCAGAAGATGCCCCCGCGGCGCTGAGAGGCGCTACCCTCTGTCTCTGCCTGTGCGTTCGGACGCTCCCCTGCAACTGTCCTGGCTCGTGCGGCTCCGATGGGCCGCCATCGGGGCCCAGGTGGCCTCCATCGCGGGCACCCGCTGGCTCCTGCGGGCCCCCTTCCCGGTGGCTCCCCTGGCCGTGATCGTCGGCCTCCTCGTGGCCGCCAATGTGGCCCTCACCCTGCGCTTGCGGCGCCGCGACGAGCTCTCCCCCCGGGCCATCGCGGGCAACCTCCTCCTCGACTGCGCAGGCCTCACCGGCCTCCTCATCTGGACCGGAGGGGCCATGAACCCCTTCACCACCCTCTACCTCCTGCAGGTGGTGCTGGCGGCCATTCTCGTTCCGGGGCGCTGGAGCCTGGTGGTGATGCTCGGGGCCGTCCTGAGCTTCGGGGGCCTGCTCCTCGCGCGCCCCGAGGCCATGCACGTGTGGCACTCGGCCGGCATGTTTGAGCTCCACGTCCGCGGGATGTGGCTCGCCTTCGCCCTCACCGCGGGCAGCGTGTGGTGGTTCGTGCACGGGGTCACCCGGGCCCTGGGGCGCCGCGAGGCCGAGCTCGCCACGGCCCGCCTCACCGCCGAACGGGCCGCCCGCTCCGCCGCCCTCGGCACCCTCGCCGCAGGCACCGCCCACGAGCTCAACACCCCCCTCGGGACCGTGGCCATCCTCGCCGCCGAGCTCGCCGAACAGCTCTCCGACGACCCCCCGCGACGGGCCCAGGCCGACCTCATCCGGGCCGAGATCCGTCGCTGCAAGGACATCCTCTCCCAGATGCGGGCCCACGCCCCCTCCCTCGACGCCCCCGAGCCCCTCGCCCTCGTCCCGTGGCTCGAGGCCCAACGCCCCGCCTGGAACGCCCGCCACCCCGGCCTCGACCTCCCCATCCGCATCGACCCCGAGGCCGCCGACGCCCTGGTGATGGCCCACCCCACGGAGCTGTCCCAGGCCCTGGTCAACCTGATTGACAACGCCCACCGGGCCCACACCTCCGCGGGGGTCACGGCGCCCGTGGTGGTCTCCCTGGAGCCCGTGCCCGACGACCCCGAGCGGGTGGCCTTGCTGGTCACCGACCGCGGCCCGGGCATCGACCCCGCCCTCGTGGCCCGTCTCGGAGAGCCCTTCCTGACCACCCGGAGCCCGGGTCAGGGCATGGGCCTGGGGCTCTTCCTGGTCGAAGCCGCGGCGGCCCGGCACGGAGGCGGGCTGGTCGTACGATCGCGCCCCGGCGAGACCCGGGTCGGGCTTACCTTGCATAGAGCCGAACCCCCATGACTCCCCCCGTCGACGGCCACACCTGCAGCGCCCCCCCGGATGTCCGCGCGACCCACGGGTCGGAGCGCAGGACCTGGATCACCGTAGGCCTGACGGTGACCACCATGGTGGCCGAGCTCGTAGCCGGGTCGCTCACCCACTCCCTGGCCCTGACGGCCGACGGATGGCACATGGCCACCCACGCCGGGGCCCTGGGGCTGTCGGCTCTGGCGTACTGGTACGCCCGAACCCGCGCCCACACTGCCCACTTCGCCTTCGGAACGGGCAAGGTTCAGGCCCTCGCGGGCTTCACCAACGCCCTGCTCCTGCTGGCCGTGGCCGTCTCCATGGTGGTCGAGGCCATCGAGCGCTTCGTTCAGCCCGAAGCCATCCGGTACACCGAGGCCCTCGTGGTGGCCGTTCTGGGCCTCGGGGTCAACCTCGTGAGCGCCGCCCTGCTCCACCCGGGGGGCCACGACCACGACCACGACCACGACCACGATCACAGTCACGACCACGACCACGATCACGGTCACGGCCCGGCCCGAGCGCCCGATCACAACCTGCGGGCGGCGTATCTGCACGTGC
Source organism: uncultured Myxococcaceae bacterium (assembly GCA_964447205.1). Taxonomy (GTDB): domain Bacteria; phylum Myxococcota_A; class Polyangia; order Polyangiales; genus JAEUKH01. Next base: position 5,141 of record CAYUSB010000004.1, on the reverse strand, counting down.
TGGCCGACGCGGTGACGAGCGTGTTCGCCATCGCGGCCCTGGGGCTCGGGCGGTGGCTCGGGTGGGCCTTCCTCGACCCCCTGTGCGCCGTCCTGGGGAGCATCTTGATCGCCCGGTGGGCCGTCGGGCTCGTGCGGGTGACGAGCCGGCTCCTGCTCGACATGACCCCCTCCCTCGACACCGCCGCCGCCCTGCGAGCCGCAGTCGCCGACGAAGGCGGAACGGTCATCGACCTGCACTACTGGGAGACCTCCCCGGGCCATCGTACGGCCGTGCTGAGCGTCGAGCTCGCCACCCGCGACAACGCCCGCCGCCTGCGGGAGCGCCTGGAGGCCGTGGCCTCCGTCGACCACCTCACCCTGGAGTGCACCGTGCGGGCTCCGGAAGAGTTCACACGGCCCTCGACGCCGCCCCTGGAGTCCCCTTAGAGTCCCCGGCCTCATGCACGACCGTTTCCTCCGGGCCTGCCGACGCGAACCTGTTGACTGCACCCCGGTGTGGTTCATGCGGCAGGCGGGGCGCTACATGGCCGAGTACAGGGCCCTGCGGCAGAACCACACCCTCCTCGAGATCTGCAAGCAGCCCGAGCTGGCCCTGGAGGTCACCCTCCAGCCCGTACGACGCATCGCCGTCGACGCCGCCATCCTCTTCGCCGACATCCTCCTGCCGCTCGAACCCATGGGGGCCCCGTTCTCCTTCGCCAAGGGCGAAGGGCCGGTGGTGCACGACCCGATCCGTACCCTCAGCCAGATCGAGGCCCTGCGCGTGCCCGACCCCGCCGAGGGGCTGGGGTACGTGTTGGAGGCCATCCGTCTCATTCGCCGCGAGCTCGACGGCAAGACCCCGCTCATTGGTTTTGCCGGGGCCCCGTTTACGTTGGCGAGCTACCTCATCGAGGGGGGCAAGTCACAGCACTACGCCCTGACCAAGAAGCTCATGTACACCGAGCCCGAGGCCTGGCACGCCTTGATGGACAAGCTCTCCCGCACGGTGGCCACCTACCTCGTGGCCCAGGCCGCGGCCGGGGCCCAGGCCCTGCAGCTCTTCGACAGTTGGGTAGGCCAGCTGTCGCCCGACGACTACCGCGAGTACGTGATGCCCCACGTGGCGTACATCCTCCGCGAGGCCGAGGCCACGGGCCTGCCGGTCATCCATTTCGGCACGGGGACGAGCACCCTCCTCGACCTTCAGCGCGACGCCGGGGGCACGGTGATCGGGGTCGACTGGCGGTTCCCGCTCGACCGGGCGCGGGCGCTGTTGGGGGATGGGGTGGCGGTGCAGGGAAACCTCGACCCGCTCCTGCTCCTGGCTCCGCGGGAGAAGCTCTTTGCGGGGGCCCAGCGGGTCCTCGACCGGGCCGCGGGGGCCTCGGGGCACATCTTCAACCTGGGCCACGGGATCATCCCGGAGACGCCGCTGGAGAACGTCCAGGCCCTCGCGGATTTCGTGCACGAGGCCTCGGTGCGGCCGGGGGCGTGATGGACGCTGGGGCCGCGAGTAGGGGCGGTGCGGCGAGACGCCCGGGCGGGTTTAAAACCCGCCCCTACGGCAGCGGGAGGCGCAGTACGGCGCGTAGGGGCGGGTTTCAAACCACCGCTGTCAACTTAGCGATTCAGCCTGCCCGGCCTCCCACCAAACTCCGACAATCGATCCGTTCGGACGCTCGGGGCGCCGCGCCGCGGGCTGAAGCCCACGGCACTGTTGGCAAAGCCCGTCAAAGACGGGCTTCACGCCGCGAAGCCTTGGGTGGCGTCCGCTGTTGCTCGGTCCTTGCTCGACACCGCCGGGGAAATGCCGCCCGGGAAGACACCCTGGGGACCGTGGTGCTCGATGGGTGGGCAGCCCGTCTTCGACGGGCTTTCCCGACGGTGCCGTGGGCTTCAGCCCGCGCACCAGGAGGATCGCGCGAACAGGAGTGGGTGAGGGCCGCCGGTCGCTGGCCACCACGACATCCCGGCAGATCCATGGCCTCGGAGCCCAAAGTTGACAGCGGTAGTTTCAATCCCGCCCTTCCCAGCACAGCACGTAGGGGCGGATTTCAAACCCGGACTTCCCAACCCAATACAGCGCGTAGGGGCGGGTTTCAAACCCGCCCAACCCAGCCCAGCACAGGACATCGCGCACGTTCCAAGGTCGCTGCCCCATGAGCCCTCCAGCCCCCAAGCGGGTGGTCATCGTCGGGGGCGGTCTGTCGGGCCTCACCGTCGCCCACACCCTGCTCGCCCGGGCCCGCGTCGGCACCGTGCAGGTGACCCTGCTCGAAGCCACGTCCCGACTCGGGGGCAACCTCGTCACCGAACGCCACGGCGACCTCCAGATCGACGGAGGACCCGACGGCTGGGTCGCAGCCAAACCCGAGGCGGCCGACCTCTGCCGCGACCTCGGACTCGGCGACCAGCTCATCGAGACCCTCCCCGACAATCGCAGGGTGTACGTCGCCCATCAGGGTCGGCTCGTGCCCGTGCCCGAGGGGGTAGTCCTTGGGGTTCCGACGAAGCTGGAACCCATGCTGCGGTCGCCGCTCCTGTCGCCGCAGGGCAAGGCCCGCCTGGCCCTCGACCTGGTGTTGCCCGCGAGCCCGCCGCCTCCCGCCGACATCTCCCTGGGGGCCCTGGTCGGCCGTCGCCTCGGACGCGAGGTCGTCGAAGCCCTCACCGAACCCCTCCTGGCCGGGGTCTACGCCGGCGACGCGTGGTCGTTGTCGGCCCGATCGACCTTCCCGCAGCTTCTGGCCATGGCCGGACGCGACCCGAGCCTCCTGCGGGCCGCCGCCCTCGCCGCCCCCCAACGCCACCCCGGGGCCCCCCCCCCCTCCGCCTTCGTCTCCCTCCGCGACGGAACCGGTTCCCTCATCGACGCCCTCGCCGCGTACCTCCCCGAGGAGGTCGTTCGGTGCGAGACCCCCGTGCGGGGGCTGCGTCGTCGCCCGGAGGGTGCCCCGGGAGGGCGGTGGGTGGTGGAGACCGAGGACGAGGCCCTGGAGGCCGACGCGGTGGTTCTGGGTCTGCCTGCCCACGCGGCGGGGCGGCTCGTGGGGGGGGTGGATGCACGGGCGGGGGCTGCGCTGCGGGCGGTTCCGTACGGGTCGGCGGCGACGGTGTTCTTCGCGTTTCCACGGGCCGTGGTGGGGCATCGTTTGGATGCCACGGGGTTTGTGGTTCCGCACCGGGAGGGGATGGACATCCTGGCCTGCACCTGGGTCACGTCGAAGTGGCCGGGCCGCGCGCCTGCGGACACGGTCTTGCTGCGGGTCTTCGTCGGGGGAACGGCCCACGCCGACCACCTCGGGCGCAGCGACGCCGACCTCACCGTGCTGGCCCGTAGAGAGCTGTCAAGGCTCTTGCCCATCACGGGGCCGGCCTCGTTCTCGCGGGTGTACCGCTTCCACCAGACGAGCCCGCAGCCCGTGGTGGGGCACGCGGCGCGGGTGGCCAGCATCACCGCGGCGATGGCGGAGCTGCCGGGGCTGTATACGATCGGCAGCGCGTACCAGGGCGTCGGGATCAGCGACGTGGTACGGCTCGCCCAGGCCACCGCGGGGCAGATCCTCGCGGGCTGAGGTAGATCGGAGACCGCGGAGATGCGCGCTGGTGCAGGAGTCGGCGACAGCGCCAGGATCGCCCTGTTCGTCGTGCTCGCGGCGTAACCGTTCACGGGGTTGGAGTCGGTTGTTGCGGTGGGAGACGGATGGCGCGGCCCCCACCCCCCGGCCCCCGCCCCCGCGGAGCGAGGGCGGTGGAGCGCCTATTGAAGGCACTTTTGTTGCATCCGATTGCTGCTGGGTGGAACTCCGGTAGGCGTCATGGCGCCGATGCGCTGCAGAGGTTGGCGGAGCCCTGCGTCGTGGATACAGCTCTACAGTGCAAGATGGCAACAAAACACCTCTTCTGCGTGCGCTCCACCGCCCTCGCTCCGCGGGGGCGGGGGCCGGGGGGTGGGGGCCGCCTGAAGCTGCACGCACCCCTCCATGTGCGGAAGCCCTCCCCTCGATCCTCTGCTCGCACCCTCGCGCTCTCTGCACGCACCCTCGCGCTCTCTGCACGCACCCTCGCGCTCTCTGCACGCACCCCTCCATGTGCGGAAGCCCTCCCCTCGATCCTCTGCGCGCGACCCCGGGCCGTCTGCTCGCCCCCCTCTGCACGCTCCCCCGACCCTCTGCACGCCCACTCCCACCCTCTGCACGCCCCACACCCCCTCTGCGAGCCCCCGCTCCCCCACCCTCCCGAAACAGCTTCCCCCTTGACCCGGAGGCGTCGGCGGGCTCCCCTCTTCCCTGATGCAGGCCCCTGCCCGCGATGTCTCCCTCTCGGACGTAGCCGGACTCGATGCCCGCATCCGCATCGACCGCTTCGTCGCCGAGGGCGGCTTCGGCCGCGTCTACAAGGGCCACCACCGCACCCTCGACCGGGACGTGGCCATCAAGGTCCTCAAGATCCCGGCCGAGTACGGCGACGGGGCCCGGGCCATGTTCTGCGAACGATTCGCCCAGGAGGCCCGGATCATCGCCCGCCTCGACCACCCCGCCGTCGTGCGGGTCCTCGACTTCGGCATCGCCGAGGCCCCGGGACAAGACCCCGCCCCGTACATGATCCTCGACTGGCTCGACGGGGTCACCCTCAAGGAGCTCATCGCCGCCCGCCGCAAGGAAGGCAGGCTCTTCGACCGCGATGAGACCCTCCAGCTCCTCACCCCCGTCCTGGAGGCCGTGGCCATGGCCCACGCTCAGGGGATCGTCCACCGCGACATCACCCCCGGCAACCTCATGCTCGTCGAGACCCCCACAGGGCCCGCCCTGCGCCTCCTCGACTTCGGCATCGCCAAGGTCATGGCCGACCCCAGCGCCGAAGGCCTCGAGACCCCCGAAGACAACACCCACACCCACACCGCCCTCCTCGCCTTCTCCCCTCGCTGGGCCTCGCCCGAACAAGCCGGACGCGGACGCACAGGCCCATGGACGGACGTCCATGGCATCGCCCTCCTCTGCACCGCCATGCTCACCGGCGAGCGCCCCTACCGCGGAACCCGCGAGACCCTCTTCCAGGCCATCTTCTCCGAGACCCGCCCCACCCCCGCCGCCTTCGGCATCGACGTCGGAGCCTGGGAACCCGTCCTCGCCCGCGCCGTCTCCCTCCGCCCCGAGC
>CAYUSB010000003.1:0-274826 GCA_964447205.1 uncultured Myxococcaceae bacterium | reverse complement strand
GAGCCCGCCGTCGTCGCCCTTCCTTGCCTGGCTTGCGTCTCGTTGAGAAAACTACCCATCCCGAATTGGCCGCGGTTTAGTCTCGGGCCTCTCATGCGCCCCGCCCTGAAGTTTGCCGTCGTACGCGAAGACCCGGGCATCGAGCTGCGGCTCGCCGCCCGCTTCGCTCCCGCCTCCGTGCTCACGGTGGCCTCGGGGGGATGTACGGCCCTCGCCCTTCTGGCCGCCCGCGACGACATGACGGTCACGGCCTTCGACCTCAACCCTGCCCAACTCGACCACGCCCGACGGCGCCTGGCCGCGATTCGTGCGGGAGACACCGCCCGCCTCGGGGTCGACCACGACCACCCCGACGACCTGCACGAAGGCGGGGCCTTCGAGGGCCTGTTTCGGATCTTGCGCTTGGTTCTCCGGGAGTTTGTGGCCCCTCCCGCGGCCTGGGAGCGCCTCTTCGACCCCGCCACCCCGTCGCCCGAGCGGGCGGCCCTGGTCGACCTCGCCCGCCGCGCGCCGTACTGGCCCGCGGCCTTCACCACGGCCTTCAACGACGGGCTCCTGCACGCGATGTTCGGCCCCGCGGCGACGCAGCACGCGGCTCCGGGGAGTTATCCCGCGTACTTCCAGGGGCGCATCGAGGACGGCCTCGGGCGCCCGGACGCGGGGCGTAACCCCTTCTTGCAGCACCTCCTGCTCGGGCGGTATCGCCGGGAGGACGCCCCTCCGTACCTCCTGCGCCGCGATGTGTCGGCGCCGCGTTGGGTGGAGGGCTCGCTGGAGGACGTGGGCGACCTCGGGGGCTTCGACCTGGTGAGCCTGTCCAACGTGTGGGATTGGAGCGACGACGGGCTCGTGCGGCGCTGGGTCGCGTTGCTCAGGGCCCTGCGCCCGGGGGCGGTGGTGGTCGTGCGGCAGCTCAACAACCGCCGTGATTTTGCGCCCTTTTTTGGCGAGGACTTCGTGCTCGACGCGGCCCTCGGGGCCGAGCTGACTGCCCAGGAGCGGAGCCTCTTCTACGAGCGGGTGGTGGTGGCCGTGCGTCGGTAGGGCGCGGAGATCAGACGGTGGTGGGGGGCGTGGATGCAGAGGAGGGCAGCGCGGAGGTCGCTGAGGGCTGTGGAGGCGCAGCGAGACCTACGGGAAGGCGCCGGAGGCGGAGACGAAAGGCGGCCCGTTCCAACAAGGTCCAGTGCTCTCGGTCCGCGAGGTGCTTCTCGCTCTCCTGCAAGAGGGACAAGACCTCACCCAGCGCCGCTCTATCGACGAAGCAAAGAGTTTGTATGGGGAAAAGGCAGGAGGCGAGAACGATCGAAGCGACCAGATTTAGCACTCCGACGGCAGTCAGAGCAGTGACCCACAGCCCATTGTAGGCACCGTACAAGGACGAGGCCGAGAGCGAGACCGACAAGAACACCAGCGTCAAGACGACTGCGCGCATATGTTCGAGTAGGCTGACCCGGTCGTACGGGGCCTCCGCGAAGTCCAACAGGTGGTCGCTCTCACGTCGGTCGCTCATGGGCCACCTGGGACACCAGACGATCCCAGGCGCTCGGAACCTTCGGCGCAGCCTTCATCGCCGCGTTGATCGCGGGCGGGGCCCACTTCGAGGCGAGGGCGAGCGTTTGAGGTTCCATCGCGGAGAGAGGATGCCCCGTCCCTGGGATGGCAGCAAGAAGCCGCCCCCTCGCCCTACACCACCCCGTCAAACACCCGCCGTGCAGGCCCCGTCATCCGCACCGCCCCTCCCTCCGCCGGAACCACAATCTCCAACACCCCCCCGTCCAGCTCCACGGGCACGGCCACCCCTTGCCCGGCCCGCCCCTGCGCCACCGCCGCCGCGGCCACCGCGCAGGCCCCCGTCCCGCACGCCTCCGTCCACCCCACCCCCCGCTCGTGCACCCTGACCCGAAACCCTCCCGCCACCCGCGGCTGCACCAGCTCCACATTCACCCCCTGCGGAAACGCCGCCAACGCCCGAACCCCCGCCACCAGCTCCATCATCTCGCCCGCCGGGTCAAACACCACCCCATGCGGATTGCCCACATCGACCACCGCGACCTCAAACGCCCCCGCCCCGGTCTCGACCCGCGGCCTCTCGGACTCCACCCGCGCGACCCCCATCTCCACCTCCACCCGCCATACGCCGTCCTCCGCCGCCCACACCCGCGCCGCCCGCGGGCCTGCGTCCGAGTCGATCACCACGGCGTCGCCCAACCGCCCCCCATCCCGCAGCCACGCGGCCACACACCGAACCCCGTTGCCGCACATCTCGGGCCTGCTCCCGTCGGCGTTGCGGATCACCATCCGGGCGCGTCCCGTCTCGGCCAGTGGTCGCGCGTCGACCCACAACACCCCGTCCCCGCCGATGCCCCGGTGACGGTCGCAGAGCCTCTGGGCGAGCCCTGGGGTGAGCGCGTCGAGCGCCAGATCGGCCGCGTCGAGCAGGATAAAATCGTTGCCCAGGCCCTCGTATTTCGAGAATCGCAGCGCCATCAGGGGCCCGAGGGTAGCGCAGTCGCCGCGTCCGTGTTGGGAGCTTCGCCGAGCACATACAAGGCCCCGTCGTCGCACCCCACGGCCACCACCCCGTCGTCGATCAGCACCGGGGGGCTGTCCACGTCCGCCGGCATCGACTGCCGAACCCGCACCCGCCCGTCCTCCTCCAGAATCAGCACGGTGTCGTCGGGGGTGCCCACGGCCACCGCGTTGGAGGCGTCGACCAGGGGGGCGCTGGCGATCCCGTAGTCGGCTGTCGGGGGGCCCGACACGGGCACGCTCCACAGCTCGTGTCCGTCGGCGAGGTCGACCTTGACCACCCGAGGCCGCGGCCCGTAGGTCACCGCCACGAGGGCGTGGTCGAGGGTGAGGGCCACCCCCGCCCGGATGTACCCCCCGAGCCGAACCCGCCAACGCAACAGCCCGTCCGAGGCGATGGCGTAGAGGTGCCCGTCGTCGGAGCCCACGTACACCGTCCCGTCGTCGCCGAGGGCCGGGGTGGCGTCGACGTCCCCGCCCGTGGCCACCTGCCAGCGAATGGTCCCTTCGGGGGTGACGGCGTAGACGCGGTCGTCCTGGCAGCCGACGACCACCGTGCCGTCGTCCATCACGGCGGGAGAGCCGTACACCTTGCCCCCAAACTGCACCCGCCAGCGTACGGTGAGGTCGGCCTCCACCCGGTACAGAACCCGCCCCGCGGCGAAGTACACCGCCCCGTCGTCGCTCATCACCGCGGAGGTGTCGGCGTCGTCGGGGGTGGCGAAGGCCACCATCACCCGCCCCCCGTGCGACAGGCGCAGCATCCGGTCGGCGTCGGTGCCCACATAGAGCGAGGCGGGGGTCACGAGGGCCGTGGGGTACACCCGGTCCTGGGTGGGGGTCCGCCATCGGATCGTCCCGTCGCGCCCGACGGCGTACACCACCCCGTCGTGCGATCCGACCACCAGGGTTCCGTCGGGCAGGCTCACGGGTTGGGCCGAGATTCGGGCCCCGGTGACGGCCCGGGCGAGGGTGTCGAGGCGCCGCGGGAGGTGATACCCCGAGCGCCCCGTGTGCCGCCGGTCGAGGCGAAACTGGGTGGGGGCCGCCGGAGCCGGGGGCTGGATCCGCGGCGGAGGCGGGGGGCCCGCGTCGACCGACAGGGCCACCATGAGGGCGTCGGCAGGGCCCGCGTCGCGTCGTGCCGCGGGGCGTCGGCATCCCGATCCCAGCCCGAAGGCCAGGACCACCAGGACACGCTGCACGACGGGGGCGATCACGCCACCAGGGCGGCCACCCGGCGGCCGAGGGGGGCGTCCGAGCCCGCGGCAGGCAACCCCCCGACCCACCCGGCCAGGGACTGCCCCTGTTGGGTGAGGGTGGCCACGAGGGCGGGGCGCAGGGCCTGCCACTGGCGCTCCCATCCCGCGGGGGTCCCGTCGCCGTCGCCGGGCCGTTGGGCGAGAAGCACGGCCACCTGCAACGCGAGCTCGGGGTCGGGCAGGGGAGTCACCGCGGCGGAGAGCAGGGCCAGGGCGGGGGCCGCGGGGGCTCCTGGGGGCAGGGACTGCCAGCGGGACAGGGCCCTCGGGAGGGCCACGGGGGCGAGCTCGGAGGCGAGGCGGGCCCAGTGCCGCAGGGGGAGCCTGCGACGCCCGGGCGGGGCGGCCACGAGGTCGCACAGGGCATCGTAGGCGGCGGCGAGGCGGGGGTGCACGGCCGGGTCGGCCCCTTGGATGGCGCGGAGGGCGGCCCGGGCCCGGTCGACGGCGCGGGACACCTGCCACGACCGGCCCCCGGCGTCGGACTCGACGTCGATGAGGGCGGTGACGGCCTTGGCGAGGGCGGCCTGGGTGGCCTTGCGGGTCTTGATGCGGGCGGGCAGCGGGGGAATGGCCGCCGGGGGCGGAGGGGCTCCGGGGGTTGCGGGCCCCGCCCCGGGGGTGACCTCGACGTAGCCCTCGCGGAGCTTCTCGGCTAGCTTGCGGTCGCGCTCGGCCAGGGCGAGGTCGGCGGTGAGGAAGAGCTTCTCTTTGCGTTGGGGGGGCGTCCCGATGCGGCCGTACTCGACGACGAAGGTCGTGTGGACGACCTCGGTCTGCCAGAACTTGTTGCTCGATCCCTGGGTGTACTCAAAGCGTCGCATGGGCCCTCCGCGCTCTGCCGGGCGGGCAGTGTGGCGGGGCCTTCGCGCGAAGGCAATGGCTCTCAGACGAAGCGGGGCGGATCGGGCTGGCGCTCGACCGTGAGGACCCCGCGGGCCTTGCGGACGCGGCGGTACCCGAGGAGGTGAAAGACCTCCAGGGGGAAGATCTCGGCGACGCGGGCGTGGAGCACGAAGCGCCCGGGGGCGGCGGGGTCGCGGTCGATGCCCGGGAGGAGGTCGAGGAGGCGGTCGGCCCCGAGGCGGCGCAGGACGCGGGAGGTGGTCATCCGGGCCTCGCTCACGGCCCGTCCCCAGAAGAACCCGTCGCTCCCGAGGCCCTGGTAGAGCGGCAGGATCACGAGGCCGTCGCCGGGGGCGAGGATGTCACCGCCCCGGTCGCGGGCGAGGCGCTGACCGGCCCGGGCCCGGTGGATGTTGCGGAACCCGGGTTCCATCGTGAAGGCGTCGTCGGGGGTGATGGCCCGTCGGGAGACCACCTCCATGACCCGGGGGAGGTCGCCCCGCAGGGCGTCGAGGCGTCGCCACGCCCGGGCCACCTCGGGGAAGGCCCCCGGGGCGACCATGTCGGCCTGGGCCAGGGCCAGCCACAGGGCCGCCTCGAGGTTGTCGACCGAGCTCGGGGCGGCGTGTTGCCCGCCCTCGACGGTGAGGGTCACGCATCCCCGGCGGGTCCAGTACTCCGCGAGGGTCCCGTCGACCTGCTCCTCCAGCCCGATGATCACCGGCAGCGGAAACCCGCCCACAAACTGGCGTTGGGCGAGGGTGTCGCCGAAGAGCACGAAGGGGATCCCCTCGGCGCTGGTGGTGTGCAGGTCGGCCAGGTGCACCGGGCCCCGGGCCCGCCCGAGGGCCGACTCCACGGCCTCCAGGAGCCCGCGCTGCTCGTGGTCTTCGCCCTCCAACGCCTCGGACGACAGGGCCCGCAGGGCGGCCACCCGCACGGCCGTCCATCGGCGGTTGAGGTCTTCGTGCTGGTAGCGGGCCCCGCGGCGCAGGGCCCCGAGGTTGCCCCCGAGGACCACCAGCTCGCCCCGCAGGGGCAGCCCCGCAGACTGGATCCGGGCCAGGACCCTTCGGCCGGCCTCCAGCCCGGCGGGCTCGTTGCCGTGGACGCCTCCGACGGCGATCAGGGTCGGGCCGGGGTCTCCCCCCACGACGCGGCCGACCTCACGGTCGGGGGGGGCGTTGTGTGAGTCGTGCATCCCGTGCGGTGTAGCACACGGGGGGCCTTCACGGCTCGGCGGGGGGCTCTCCGAGGCTCGGGTCGGCGTCGATGACCTTGGAGGCGAGGCGTACGAAATCCTCCTCGGTGAGCACGGCCACGATGTAGCCGTCCTGCACGACGGGCAGGCACCCGATGCGGTGGGTCTTCATGAGGGCGGTGGCGTCGCTCGTGCGGGTGTCGGGGGTCACGGTGACCAGCTCGCTGCGCATGATCTCCGAGACCGGGACGGCCCCCGGGTCGACCCCGGGGTGCTTGCGGGCCGCGTCGGAGAGGTGACGCAGGAGGGCCCGCTGCGAGACGAGCCCCACGAGGCGGCCCTTCTCGTCCTCGACCACGACGTACCGGATGCGCTGCCAGCGCATGAGCTCGGTGACCAGCTCGACGGGGTCGTCGGGGCACACCGTGAAGATGTCGGTGGTCATGTACTGCGACACCTTGTGGAAGGTGGTGCGCTGGCTGTCGTTCTCTTCGAAGCGGGCGGGCTCCCAGTCGGCCACCACGGCGTCGGTCTTCTGCCGGGCGATCATGGCCGCGGTGATGGCCGTGAGCCGGGCGTTCTGGTTGCCGCGGTTGTTCATGCTGGCGAGGGAGTCGAGCATCCACCGGGAGCCGGTGCGCATCGTGCGGGCCCGCTTGTCGAGGATCCCGAGGTACCGCTCGGAGTCATCGGGGTCGACCCCGGCCCGGTCGAGGCCCGCCTTGGCCATGGGCAGGAGGTGATCGAGCAGGAGGGTCTGGGCCAGGACCTCCTCCCCGTCGAGCCACATCAGCCGGGCCCCGAGGCCGCTCCGGGCCGCGGCGTACAGGTTGGCCCGGGCGTGGTCGAAGTCGATGTGGTCGGTGATGTCCTCGATGGTGGCCCCGATCTGGCTCATGAGCCCGAGCCACAGGGCCGCGCTGGCCACCTCGTCGGCGATGGTGGGCCCGGAGGGAAGCACGCGCAGCTCGATCCGGAGGTGGGGCTTGCCGTTCTCGGAGATGCCGTAACACCCGCGGTTCCAGCGGTAGACGGTGCCGTTGTGGAGGCGCAGGGCCTTGAGCTCGGGGGCCTTTCCGGCGTCGAGGTCGGCGAAGGGGTCGTCGTGCAGCTCGGCCCCGACCAGGGCCCGAAACCGCGCGATGTTCTCTTGGTAGAGGTTGTGGATGTTGCCCCGCAGCCACTGCTGCCCGAACGACACCCGCCCGGCCGACTCGCGCAGGTGCATGCCCGGCGTACGGATGTCACACGCCTGCTCAAACAGGGCGATCCGGGTCTCGGCCCACAGCCTCCGGCCGAACAGCACCGAGGCGTTGGTGGCCGAGGCCAGCACCGGGGCCAGCAGGAGCTGGGCGAGGTTGTACGACTGGGCGAACCGGTCGGGGTCGGCGAGCTGCAGGTGCACCTGAAAGCTGGCGTTGCAGGCCTCGACCATCACCGAGTCGTGGCGCACGGTGAGGTCGTCGAGGCCCCGGATGGAGAAGTCGAAGGCCTCGCCGCGGGCGTTGTTCATCGCCCGGGAGAGGGTGAGGTACCGCGGGTTGGGCACCATGTTGTCGAGCCCGAGGTCGCCCTTGCCGATGGTCGGCAGGATCCCGGCCAGCACCGGGGTCAGCTCCAGGGCCTCGGCCTCGACGCGCAGCTTGTGGAAGAGCCCCGCGAGTTGGGCCTCCATCTGGGCCAGCCCGCGGCCCCCGAGGGGCTGGGGGTCGGCGTTGATCTCCAGGTTGAAGAGGCCGAGCTCGGTGGTGAAATGCGGATCGTCAAGCCGGTTGAGCACGTCGAGGGCCCCGGGGGCCGGGTGGTACGCCCGATCGACGAGGAAGAGCTCCTGCTCGGCCCCGATGCGCGACACCCCGCGCTCAAACCGCCCCTCCTCCAGCATCCGCTCGAGGGCCCGCAGGTCGTTGAGGAGGGCCCGCATGAAGCGCCCGCGGGTGTCGCCGCCGAGCTCTCCATCGATCTGCTTGTGTCCGCGTGTGTCGGCGACGGTCATGGGTCTGTGGTCGCAGGGCGGTGACGGTGCGGGGGAGAGTCTGGCGTGCAGGGAGAGAACGGGTGCGGGCTACTTCGTCCAGCGGTCGAGGTACTGCGGCAGCATCTCGCGCCAGGTGACCCAGTCGTGGTGCCACTCGGGGCCCCACACGTCGACGTGGTTGGGGATGCCCTTCGCGCCGAGGGTGTTGGCGAGGCGCCAGCTCTCGCTCACGTCCTCCCAGCGCCCCTGGCCCGTGACGATCTGCAGGAAGCGGGTGCGCAAGAGGTCGAGGTGGGCCCCCTGGAGCCGCGGGACGAGGTGCAGGGGCGACACCCAGCGGAAGGGCTCGGTGGGCTCGTCGACCTCGATGAAGCGCATGAGGTTGTAGGTCCCGCTCATGCTGAGGGACCTGTGAAACACGTCGGGGGAGCGGCACACCGCGGCGGCGGCGTGGAAGGCCCCGATGGAGGACCCGGCCGTCCAGATGGGGATCTCGGGGGTCTTGCAGTCGGTGTAGATGGCGGGCACGACCTCGTGGCGGATCCACTCGTGGAACTGGTGCTGCATCCACATCCGGTGGGCGGGCGACCCCTCCTTGTTGAACCACACCCGACCCGCCACGCTGTCGGTGCAGTAGAGCTTGATGCGGCCCGCCGCCAGGAGGGGCTCGAGGGCCTTGATCATCAAGAAGCGCTCGCACTCCTCGGCGTCGCCTCCCGCGGTGGGGAAGAGCAGGACGGCTTGGCCCATCTCGCCCCAGCGGGCCACGGTGGCCTCGCACCCGAGGCGCTCGGAGTACCACCGGGACTTGAGGAAGAAGCTCATGGGCACCCCGCCGCGCGCCACGCCTGGATGCGCGACCAGAAGAGCTCGGTGAAGCGCTCGACCTCGTGGGCGGGATAGAGCATGACCACCTTCTGCCGGACGGCCTCGCGGGCCGCGGGGGTGGCGAAATACGCGTCGGCCTCGGCGTCGAGGTGCCCCAGGTGGGTCGCGCAGAACTCCTCGAAGCGGGCGGCCTCGAGGCGCTCCTCGGCGAGGGCCGCGTAACGGTCGAGCTTGTCGGGGTAGGGCAGGTCGGTGGCGGCGATGGCCAGGAAGGGCTCCCAGTCGAGATTCTTCCGCATGGGGCGCCTGGTGGCGGCGCAGAAGATCGACCAGCGGAGGTAGGCCTTGACCATCCACGGGAAGTGGAAGTGCAGCGAGGTCACCTGCGAGTCGGGGCAGGGGTTGGCGAAGTCGATGGGGTGCCACACCCCCGCGCGGCGCAGCGACTCGCACGAGTTGAAGTCCCACCCGAAGAAGGCGTTGATGGTGAGGGTGACCTTCCGCAGGTGCTCCTGGTCGGCGGCCGAGAGGGTGCCCGTCTGCATCGTGTAGCGGTCGTGCAGGGGGGCCTCGGGGTCGTACACGACGTGGCGCACCTGGGGGCCGAAGCCGATCGTGCGCACGAATCGGTCGAAGCCCTCGACCGAGGCCTGGGCGTGCATCACCGCGGCGTCGCTCTCATCGTAGGCCTTCCACGCGGCCTTGGCGTCGGCCACCCGCGTCACGGCCCGCCAGCCCCCGCCGTCGTAGGGCTTGAGGAAGAGGGGCCAGCCGAGCCGGTCGCCGATCTTGCCGAGGTCGAAGAGCCGGGCGTACCGGTGCAGGGTGGTCTTGATGTCGGGCGAGGGGGTGTACCCCTTGGGGGGCAGCATCCACGTCTCGGGGATGGGCATCCCGAGCTGCATCATGGCGCAGTAGCTCGTGTGCTTCTCGTTGGCCTGGATGCTCCAGGGGTTGTTGAAGACGTACAGGCCGTCCATGAGGATGGCCTTCTTGATCCACTCGCGGCTGGTGTGAAACCAGTGGGTGAGCCGGTCGATCACCACGTCGTAGCGGCACGGCTGCCGGAGGTCGAAGGGCTCGATGGTGACCCGCTCGACCTCGAAGCGCAGGGTGTCGCCCTCCCAGGGGATGCGCAGGTCGAGGCGCCCCATGAGCTGTTCGTAACACAGGGGCCAGCAGTGGTCGGCCCCGAGAGACAGCCCGATCCGTCGTGTCACTTCGGACATGAAGCGCCCTTCGCCCTATTCGTAGACGAACTTCAGCGGACCGGGGAAGAGCCAGGAGAGCCCCTCCCGCAAGCGGTCGCGCCAGTTTTCCCAGTTGTGCCCGTCGCGGGCCTCGACAAACTTTACGTCCATCCCGGTGGCCGTCAGGAGCGGGACCATCGAGCGGTTTTCGTAGATGAGGGACTCATAGACCCCGCAGCTCATAAAGATCCGCTCGGACAGGTGGGTGGGCTCGGCCCGGTACTCGTTGACAAACTCCACCACCCGGTCGAAGAGCGGGCCGCGGCGGTTGCTCTTGCCGATGTCGGTGAAGGCGAACGAGCCCGATTGCAGCAGGAGTCGGCCCCAGAAGCCAGGGGAATGATGGGCCGTCGAGAGGGCCGCCACGGCCCCGAAGCTGGCCCCCATGAGGCACCGGGCCCGGGGGCTGTCAACCAGCGGAAAACGCCCGGCCAGGTGGGGGACGAGCTCTTCGGTGAGGTACCGGGCGTGCCGCGGGTCGTTGGCGTACTCGTGCAGGCGGTTGGGGGAGTCGGTGAAGGCCACCACCATGTCGGGGATCTCGAGGCGGTGGATGAGGTTGTCGAGGACGGCCTTCATACCTGAGTATTTCAGGTAGTCGCTGCCGTCGTGGACGACCAGGAGGGGGTACTGCCGGGTGCGGCGAAAGCGGGCGGGCAGGTAGAGGAGCCCCTGTCGACGCCCCAGGCCCTGGCTCTGAAAGACGAACTCCTCGAGCGAGCCGGGCCGGGAGATGGGGTCGACCACGCTCCAGGCGGGGGCCTCGTACCCGTCGCTCTGCAGGACGGAGTTGGCCCCGAAGGGGTCGCGGGCCCGGTTGGGGTTGAGGGGGTCTTCGATCCAGGCGCTGCCGCCCCCGCGGTGGACCTCGTACTTGTACTCCACCCGCGACCGGGGCGGGATCTCCAGGGTGAGGTACCAGAGGTCGGTCCCGGGGGCCCGGTGGAGGGGGTTGGCGGTCTCGAGGCCGTAGATCCAGTGGCGCAGGTGCACCGCGTCGGCCTGGCCGTGATAGACGAAGGTGACCGAGTTGCCCTCGACCACGGGGAACCGCCGCCCGGCCAGGAAGGTCCGCAGGCGGGTCGGGTCGGTGGGGGCCTTGAGCAGGGTCTCGATGGCGAGGCGCTTCTTCACGCGGGACCCTCCGGGGCGGAGGCGAGCGGGCCGTAGGTGCCGTCGGGGTGCAGGGCCACCACCCCCTGTCCCAGGAGGGGCTCGGTCGGCCCCGAACCGTCCCAGCACACCCACGCCCGGGCGGGGAAGGCAAGGCACCGGGCGGGGGCAAACCGACGCACGAGCCGGTGCACCCGGGCCACGTCGTCGAGGTGGAGCCTGCGCTCGGGCTCGGGCAGGACCACGACCCCGCGGGCGAGGCCGAGGCCCGCGTCGAGCACTTCGGTGACCTCGGGCCCCTGCGGGGGGTCGTCGTGGAAGAGCACGACCCGCTCGCTCAGGGCCATGGCTCCGGCCGACCAGGCGAAGAGCACCCGGCCAGTCAGCATGGCCTCGACCCCGAAGAGGCGCAGGCGGTTGATGAGGGTGGCCACGTGTCCGCCCGCGATGGCCACGGCCTCGCAGTCGGCGAGGATGGCGGCGAGCTCGGCCCGTTGTTCGGCCACGGCGGGGCGGGTGTGGAGGGCCCAGGCGGCGTCAAACTCGGCCCGCAGGCGAGTGCAGAGGTTGAGGTGCCACTGGTCGAGGTCGCGGATGGCGTCGCGGGAGGCCTCGGCCTGCTCGGCCTGGATGTCGGGCGGGGCGTCGCGTTGGGCGATGACCCGGTCGGCCTCGAGGAGGTGTTCGAGCCGGATGCGGTAGAAATCCTGGCGGTGGCGCAGGGCGGCGTGGTGGGCCCGGTGGGCGTCGCGCAGGGCCGGGTCGTCGCGAAAGACCGCCTCTCCGCGGGCGTGCAGGCTGAGGTTGATGGCCGTCCCGCCGAGGTGATCGACGAGCTGGTTGTCCTCGGCCTCGCGCTCCTGCCACCCGGCGGTGATGACGGCCACGCGCCCCTTCACCCCGAGGGCCGCCACGGCGTCGACGAGGGTGGGATCAAACCGCTGGGCACCGAGCAGGACAACAGGGTGAGGGGACGACACAGATGCTGCCCGGCACCCTACCAGAGTCGCCCCCGGGTCGTCAGCTATCCGCGCGCACCAACCCCCGCCGTGCACTCTGTAGGGCTCCGAGAGGCCTCGGGCCCCAGGGCTTCGGCGAGCACCACCGCTCCCAGCGGCAGGAGCTGCATCGCGAGGCGTGAGAGCAGGGTGCCCTGGAGGGCAAAATCGCGCACCCGCTCGGGCCCCACCAGCACCGCGGCCGCCAGGGCCCCGCCCGCGCACACCAGGGCCAGGGCCAGGGGACGGGTCGCGGGCCGCCGCAGAGCCACGATCACCGCGCCCCCCACCGCCGCCGGGACGACCCCCCAGGAGCGCACGTCGGCGAGGTGCCACAGGCTCTGCCGCACGAGGGCCCCCGCCTGAAAGAAGGCGAAGCCCGTGGGGGCATGGTCGGTGTTGGCGACATCGGCCGCGTGGCGCAGGACCCACCACGCGAGGCCCGGGACGAGGCCCGCGGCCCCGACCAGGACGATGCTCCGCCGCTCGGCGCGGTCGCGGAGGCCGCCGGTGACGACGAAGGCGAAGACGATCGCGGCGATGTGCACGGAGCCCTCGTCCTTGGCAGCCCCCGCGAGGGCCGCGGCCGACACGACGAGGGGCATCGTGCGCCCGTCGCCCTGGCGTCGCGCGTGGTCGAGGCCCACGGCCACCGAGGCCGTGAGGAGCCCGAGGGGCAGGTCGACGTAGGCGCTCCGCCAGTGCACCCAGGCGAGGGGGGCCGCGGCCATGACCCCGAGGGCGACGGGGCCCCGCCCTCCCCGGTCGAGCAGGGCCACGTAGAGCAGGAGGCACAGGGCCGACAGGGCGTAGGCCCCCGCGGTGAGCGAGGCGGCGTCGGGCGACAGGCCCGCGAGGAGGGCCTCGGCCAGGCTCCAGCCGATGGGGTACCCGCGCGGCAGGACCACGGTGTTGGGGGCGAGGGCCGCGTCGGCGAGGGTATGGATCCCGCGGGTCGCGAGGCGGGCCTTGGCGAGCCAGACGTGCTCGTCCCAGTACAGGGGACCCATCGGGCGGGCCGCCCCGACCAGGAGCCCCACGGCCGCGCCCCAGACGAGGGGGCCGTGGTGGGCGGGCCTGACGTCGCGGCCGCCCGGTCGTCGCGCGGCCACCAGGAGCCCCAGGAGGGTGGTCCCGAGGAGGGGGTGGAGCCACCCGAGGGCCAGCAGGGTCAGGGCGACCAGGGCGCCCAGGGGCCAGCGCCACGGGCCGTGGGCGGCGAGGTCGAGGTGCAGGGTGTGGTCGAGCCCGCGCCCCAAGGCGGCGAGGGCGGCGACGACGAGGACCGAGACGAGCAGGGCGGTCAACGCCGGACCCCTGGAGCAGGGCCGCAGCGGAGGGTTCCGGGTGTCGTCCAGCAGGCTCCCCCGAGGGCCCCGGGCTCGATGACCACGGCGGCCATCGTGCGGCACGTGGGGGCGACCAGGGCGAAGCGTACGAGGGGAACGCAGGCCTCGCAGTCGATGCGGGCCCGGTGGACGCAGCCCGCGGCGGGGGTGTACCGGGCGACCGCGTCGTGCAGGGCCCGGAGGGTGGCCACGGCGGCGGGGCGTCGGGGCGGGGCGTCGGCTCGGTGGACCGCGAGCTGCCAAAGCCCCGGAAGGGCCGCGAGGGCGAGGGCGAGGCCCAGGGCCCGGCGCGGGTGACGGGCCCGGGTGAGGGTCCACGCCCCGAGGCCGACGCTCACGACGAGGGCCGCCACTTCCCAGGTCGTCGGGTGCCACGCCTCGGCGCGCGGGACGTGGCAGATCGTGTTGGCCCCGTGGGTGACGACCGCCTCGATGGAGCCCATACACTCGTGCGGCGGCGGGTCTGGCATCGCGGGGATGCGCGAGGAGAGCTACACGAAACGAAGCGCGTCAAGCGGGCCAGGGGAGAGATCTGCGGCGTAGAAATAGGGTGAGGCAGAGGGCCTCGCGGGTGCGGGGCGCCGCTGCGTCGGGCTCGACGGTCCATGGGCGCGAGGCCCGACAGGGGGCCTCTTGGGAGCGCAGGAGCAGCACGAGGGTCTGGCTCCGGCGGTGCCCTCGGGCCCGCGTGTGTGGTAACGAAGTATCGCTGACGATGTCAACGCACGGCGCCGATTCGCTCCCCCCTGCCTCGGGCGATCTGTCTCAGCAACTCGCGGCCCTGCGCGACCGCATCGACCGCGAGATGCCCCGCAACACCCCCGGGCGGCCTGTGTCTACCGAGGCCGTCGGGGGCTGGAGCAAGCTCGGGGCCCGCCTCGACGGCGTGCTCCGGGCCCTCTTCGAGGCGTTGTGCGCCGAGCACCGGCTCGACCCCGCGGCGACCTGGCAACGTGGCACCCAGACGCCCTGGGATCGCGCCACCGCGGGCATGGTGGCCCACATGCTCACCAACGCATGGGTCGCCGCCGAGTCCCAACACCCCGTGGTGCGGGCCCTCCTCGCCGACCTGCGCAGCTCTGCCTCGGCCCTGCGCGCCGTCATCGCCTGCCGCAACGCCCTCGTGCACGACCGACCGCCCCCCCTGGAGCACCTCGAGGCCCTCGTGCGGCTGCGTGCCCTGCTCAGCGCGCTCGTCTGAGCGCATCCCATGGACGCGCCCGCCTCCCCCGCCCGCGTGCCCGTCGCCCTCGGGCCCGTCGCCCAGACCCTGATGGTTCCGCTGTGGGCGCGGGCCGAGGAGAGCCGACGCCCCGACGGGGTGCTCTGCGATGCCCTGGCCGAGGAGATCGTCCGTCGGGTTGACTATGACTTCGGCTGCCTGCGCGAGGCCCAGGCGAGCCAGCTCGGGTGCTGCGTCCGCGGGGCCCTGGTCGACGGCTGGGTGCGGGCCTTCCTCGACGCGCACCCCGAGGGCACGGTGGTCGAGCTCGGGGTCGGCCTCAACAGCCGCAGCGCTCGGCTCGACAACGACCGGGCCCGCTGGATCGACGTCGACCTGCCCGAGGTGATGGCCCTGCGCAGGCACTTCTTCGCCCCCGATGCGCGGCGCACCATGCTCGCGGCCTCGATCACCGATCCGGCCCTCTACGACACCCTGCGCGCCCAGGTCCGCGGGCCGAGCCTCGTCCTGAGCGAGGGGGTGCTGGTGTACCTGCAAGCCCCGGAGGTTCGGGCGGTGTTTGGGCGGCTCGCGCAGGCCCTGCCGGGGGCGGGCTTCGTGTTCGACGCGATGACCCCGCCCGTGCTGTGGTTTCAGGGGGGCCACGACGCGATGCGGCACTTCGAGGCCCGCTTCACCTGGAGCGTGCCCGACCCGCGGGCGGTCGAGGGATACGCCCGGGGCGTTCGGGTCGAGCGCTCGCAGGGCTTCTACGACCTGCTGTATGCCCACCCCCACCGGCTGCCTCCGTGGATGCGCGTCGCGGGCCCGGTGGTGTCGCGCCTGTGGCCCGCCGTGCGCGGGACCTACACCATCAACCTCGCCCGCCTCGGCGGAGGCTGACCGCCTCGCCGCCTGTGCTAGCGTCTCGCCCGTGCCGACCGCGAGTCCCGACGCACGACCGACCCTCCTCACCGGGCCATGGGCCGACATCGACTGGGCCGCTCCCCTGCCCGACGACTTCGTGCTCCCCGACCACCACTACCGCCCCGCCCCGGCCGCCCTGCTCACGCGGGAGCAGCGGGTGCGCCTCAACCGCCTCGAGGTGTGCTTCAGCTGCGAGCAGGCCGTGCATTTCGAGCGGTTCTTGATCGCGTACATCGAGCGCAACCGCCACCAGCTCCGCGCCTGCAACGACCGCCAGTGGACCCGCTTCGTCGCCGAGGAGCGCGCCCACGTCGAGGCCTTCGCGCGCGTCCTGTCGATGCTGCGCCCCGACCTCTACGGCCCCGAAGCCTCGCTCCGCTTTCTGCCCTGGGCGCGCAGCGACGACGCCCTCCTGGCCCTCGCTCCCCCCGTGGCCTTCTTCCTCCTCGCGGCCCTCTTCGAGGAGATCACCCTGTTTCTCCCAGAGGTGATGGACGAGCGGCCAGAGCAGTCGTTCGGGCCGTTGTACCAGGTGATGCGCCTGCACCGCGACGAGGAGCGCCTGCACGTGGCCCTCGACGCGCGGGTCCTGCGTGAGGCCCGCGACCGCCTCCCCCGAGGGTGGGTCGCCGCCGAGGTGCTCCTGACCCTTCCCCTCCTGGCGTATTGCGACCGGAAGATCCGGGCCGCCTGGGTCACGGCCCTCGACCTCTTCGCGGCCGAGGAGGGCCTCTCGACGGCCCAACGCGACAGCCTGCGCGACCGGGGTAATGCCCGCTCCGACGTGCTCGGGACGGCGAGCTTCGTGACAAAACTCCAGGCCCTCGCGCTGCCGGGCGGAGACGTGTTGGGCCGGGTCCTTTCGTGGCAGGTGCGATGAGCGGGGCGGGCGACCTCCTGGGGTACGTCGGCGACCCGCGGGCCCTGTCGCAGACGGTGTACGAGCTGATCGAGATGGCGACCGAGAGCGTCGTCTTGCAGATGTACCTCTTCGCCGCCAACGGGCACCTCGCGACCCTGCGGCCCCGGGCGGGGGCCTTCGCCCAGGCCGAGGCCATCGCAGGCTGGATGATCGACAAGAAGCGGCGCCACCCCGCGGTGACCCTGGTGGTCCTGCTCGACACCAACACGCCCGACGACCCCGCCCGCGTGCGTCGTCCCGGAGCCCTGGTACGCCATCGCCTGGAGCACGCCGGGATCGCCGTGCTCAACGCCAACCTCTTCGACACCCGCTACGACCGGGGCCGGACCTTCCCGAGCCCACTGGCCTTTCACCGCGACTGGCCGCGGGGGGGAACCCCCGACTGGGTCGCCCGGCAGCACCGCTGGCAGTCGCTCCACAACGTCGAGGACCACCGCAAGAACCTCGTGATCGACGGGGGCCTCTGGGGCGCGGTGACCTCGCACAACTTCTTCGACGCAGCATCCGACTGGCACGAGAACCTCTTTGTGTTCGACGGCGGGGCCGCCCGGTCCCTCTCCGACGCCGCCCTCTTCGCCCTGGGCCGGGCCCTCGACCTGCCCCAGCGCATCGACCTCGCCCAACGGGCCACCCTCCGGGCCCTCACCACCCGCACGGAGGACGCCCCGGCGACCCCGTATCGCCCCCTTCCACTGGCCCCGGAGCTCGCAGGGTTTATGCCCCGGCAGGTGCCCTTTACGACGCCCTTGAGCCTGCGGCGGGCGCCTGTGCGGGTGCTCACCAACGAGGCGATCCGGCCCCGCTTCGAGGCGGCCCTCGACGGGGCTCTGCCCGGCGACGAGATCGCCCTCGCGTCGACCTACCTGTCCGACCTCACGATGTGGCGACGGCTCGTTCGGGCCGCGGAGCGCGGGGTGCGGGTGCGGGTCTTGATCGACGACGTCGGAGCCTTGCCGCTCGGCCCGGTGGCGGGGGCCCTGGTGCGTGGGCTCGTCAACCGGCGTTTCCTCGACGAGGCGGCCGCGCGCCGGGTGCCGGGGCTCGAGGTGAGGGTCCACCGATCGGGGGCGGGGGGGCAGATGATGCACCTCAAGACCCTGGTGGTCCGAGGTTCGGCCCCGGTCGTGATCGGGGGGCAGTGTAACGTGACGCCCAACTCGTTCTCGGGGGCGTGGTGTGAGACCGACGTGGAGGTGGCCGATGGGCCTACGGTCGACACGGTGTTCGCGCACTTTGACGCGCTGTGGAGCCTGCCGGAGTCCGTCCCGCTCGCGCCCGCGGGCTCGCTGGCGGGGCCGCTGCGGGTGGTGAGCCGCGGCGTGCTCGGGCTCTTCGCCGCGGCGGGTCTGCGACCTTGAGCCTCAGGCGGGCAGGTGCTCGTCCCGGGGGCGACCACAGCGTCCGAAGTGCCTGTGTTAGGTTCGTTCGTGATGACGCGCTGGTTCAACATCGCAGGGCCGTGCTTCGCGCGAGAGCACTACATGATCCCTGTGGAGCGCCGCGCCGCGGAGGCCATCACCCTCCTGGAGGAGGGGCGTTGGTTCTCGCTGGTGTCGGGGCGACAGACGGGCAAGACCACGGTGGTGCAGCGCCTCGCCCGGAGCCTCACCGCCCAGGGCGAGCGTCTCGTCCTCTGGATCGACCTGCAAACCGCGCGCGGCCTCGACGAGCCGGGGGTCGCGTTCCGGGAGATCCTCCGATGCGTGGAGCGCGTGCTGCGACAGCGGGCCCCCGCCCTGCCTCTGCCGACAGCCGACGAGGTCGAGGGCTGGCTCGTAGCCCCGACCTCTGCGCTCCTGGAGTACCTCGGGGCCGTCTGCGCCGTGAGCGACCGACCGCTCGTGCTGCTCTTTGACGAGGCCGATGTGCTCATGGGCCCGACGACGGTGTCATTTCTTACCCAACTCCGCGCCCTGTACCTCGCCCGCCACAAGCACCCCGCGCCGTGGAGCGTGGTGCTGATCGGGGTTCGGTCGGTGCGCGACTACGTCGTAGGCGCTGCGCAGCGGGACCTCGGGTGGTTGGGCAGCGCCTCGCCCTTCAACATCACGGTCGAGAACGTCACCCTCCCCGCCTTCACCGAGGCCGAGGTGGCCGAGCTCCTCGCCCAACACACGGCCGAGACCGGGCAGCCCTTCGAGCCCGCGGCCGTGGCCCATGTGGCCCATCTGAGCGCGGGGCACCCGTGGCTCGTCAACGCCCTTGCCGATCAGGCGACGCGACGCGACGTCACCGACCGCTCGGTGGCCGTCACGGCCGCGCACATCGAGGCCGCCAAGGAGACCCTGATCCTCGAGCGCCGCACCCACATCGACTCGCTCCTCGCGCGCCTGCACGAAGACCGCGTGCGCCGGGTGATCGACCCCATGCTGTCGGGCGGACACTTCCCCGCGGAGGGCCTCGACGACGACGTGGCCTACGTCGCGGGCCTGGGGCTCATCTGAAAGGTGGATCAGCGCTGGATCGTGGCCAACCCCATCTACCGCGAGGTGATCCCGCGGGCCCTCAACGCCACCATCCAGTCGTCGCTCGATCAGCCGACGGCGTGGTACCTGCGGCACGACGGCCTGCTCGACGTCCCAAAGCTCCTGGCCGCCTGGCAGACCTTCTGGCGTGAGGATGGCCACGTGGCGGCGGAGGGCTTCTCGTACAAGGAGTCGGGGCCGCACCTGATGCTGATGGCCTTCTTGCAACGGGTGGTCAATGGCGGCGGCCGTATCGAGCGCGCGTACGCCCTGGGCAAAGACGCCCTCGACCTGCTCATCACCTGGAGGACGCAACGTATCGCCCTTGAGCTCAAGATGCGCCATCGCCCGACCTCCGAAGCCAGGGGCGTCACGCAGCTCGCGGGGTACCTTGACCAGCTCGGGCTCGACGAGGGCTGGCTCGTCCTCTTCGACCTGCGCTCCGGGGCCGATTGGGACGCCCGGATCTTCACCCGCACTGAGACGGTCGGGGCACGGCGTATGCACGTCGTCGGCTGCTGACCGTGACGAGCGGGCCCTCGTCTGACGGCGAACCGCACCATAGGGCGGAAGGGCGGGCACCCCTACGCGGGCGACCACGCGGGCAGGCTGCACAGGCCCCCGCCGAGGTAGAGGTGGTGCCAGAGCTGGGTGGCGATCACCCCCGTGAGGGTCGCGTCGACCACAAACCGGCGCGGGGCCCAGGCCGGCAAGACGCCCTGCAACATCCGCTCGCGCCGTATCCGCCAGGGGTCGAAGTACCCCGTGGCCCGGAGCGAGTCCGGGCTGAGCAGCTCCTCCACCCACGCGGGCCCACCCCGCGCGGCAAACACCGGGTCGGCCTTGAACATCGCCTTGGGTCGGGTCGCCGTGGCCCGCGGGAGCACCCGGGCGGCGAGCCTCCGCAGGAGCCATTTGTCCTGCCCCCCGCGCAGCTTGTACGCGGGCGCGAGGGAGGCGAAGAAGGCCACCACCTCTTCGTCGAGGTAGGGGTAGCGGGTCTCGACCGAGGCCCGCATGGCCACGCGGTCGCCTTTGCCGACGAGCAGGTGACCCGCGAGCATGAGCTTGTACTCGACGTAGAGCGACCGGTGGAGGGGGTGCCAGCGGGCCATCCGGGGGTTGTGTGTGTCGAGGTCTTCGAAGGGGGAGTGCCCGTCGAGGCGGTCCCACATCGTGTCGCTGTACACATGGGCTCGGGCCTGCGCCAGCGGGTCGAAGAGGTCTTGTTGCGCGGTGCGTTGCCCCTGGATCGCCCGCGGGGGCGGCCTGCGTGACCCGCCGCCGACCAGGCCGAACGCGGCCCTCCGGATGGCCGCAGGGGCCCACGGCCCGACCCGTCGCCCCAGGGCGTCGAGGCTCTGCTCGGTCTTGTACCAGGGGTACCCCGCGGCGGCCTCGTCGGCCCCTTCGCCGCACAGGGCGACCTTGTAGCCCGCGGCGTGAACCCGCTCGGCGAGCAGGAGGAGGCACGCGTCGGCGGTGTCGATCACCGGCCCCTCCGCGGCGAGGACCAGGGCAGGGAAGGCCCCCGCGATCGCCCCGCGGTCGACTGCGACGGTGGTGAGGGGCGACCCGAGGTCGCGGGCCGTGTCGCGGGCCAGGGCCCGCTCATCCGAGCCCCCGCTGTCGAAGCCCACCGTAAACGCCGGGAACCCCTTCCCCTGGGCCTCGGCCGCGAGCGCGAGGACCAGGCTCGAGTCGACCCCTCCGCTCAGGTACGCGACCACGGGGACGTCGCCCCGGAGCCGCCGCGTGACGGCCCGGCGGAGGAGGGCGTGGAGCTCGTCGACCAGCCCGTCGACGTCGTGGCTGCGGCGCTCGTGGCCATCGTCGGGGAAGTCGAGGTCCCAGTACGGGCGCAACGAGACCGAACCTCCCGCGATGTCGAGGAAATGGCCGGGCGGGATCGAGCGCACCCCCTCGAAGCAGGTCCGGGTCGTTCCCGCCGCGAAGAACGACAGCACGTGGTCGACCCCGCGCGGATCGGCCGCCGCGACGATCCGCCGCCCCGCGAGGAGCCCTTTGATCTCCGAGGCCCACAGGAGCCATCCCTCGTGGCGGGCGTAGTAGAGCGGGCAGATGCCCACCCGGTCGCGCCCGAGGAGCAGCCGTCGGCGCCGGGCGTCCCACAGCGCCACGGCAAACTGCCCGCGGGCCCGTTCGAACACGCCCTCCCCGTGGTCTTCGTACAGGTGGACCCAGGCCTCGCTGTCGCAGCGGGTGGCGAGGGTGTGACCCCGGTCGGTGAGTCGGCGGGCGAGGTCGGGGTAGTCGAAGAGCTCGCCGTTGACCGAGGCCCACACGTCTCCGGCCTCATTGCAGACGGGTTGGCGCCCGCCCGCGACGTCGACGATGGCGAGGCGCCGGGTGGCCATGGCGAGGCCCGGCTCGAGGTGGGCGTGCCCGTCGTCGGGGCCGCGGTGCACCAGGGCCCGGGCCAT
Organism: uncultured Myxococcaceae bacterium; assembly: GCA_964447205.1. Lineage (GTDB taxonomy): Bacteria > Myxococcota_A > Polyangia > Polyangiales > JAEUKH01. The sequence continues at coordinate 253,549 of CAYUSB010000003.1, read as the reverse complement.
GGCGTCGAGCTCGGCCCGCGGAAAGGTGCGCTCCCCGAGAAGGTCGACTGCCCCGACGATGCCGCACATGGGCCGAGACCCTACCATCGCCGCGTCGCGCGGTTTCGTTCGATGCGGTAGCTTCCCGGCCCCATGTACGACGTACGAACCCTGCGTTGCCCCACCTGCGGAGCCCAACTCCCCGCCCCCCCGACACCCTCCGCCTGGGTGGTCTGCGGCTACTGCAAGGCCCCCCTCGCGATCGGACAGGCCCCCACCCCCCAGGCTCCGCAGGTCGCCGCCGGAGGGGCCCCGATGGACATGGGGGCGATCCTCCAGGGCCCCTGCGTCGTGGTGCTCGAACACGTCGGTCCCAACATGATCAACGTCATCAAGGAGATCCGCACGGTCTCGGGGTGCGGGCTCGGGGATGCAAAAGACTTCAGCTTGCGTCTCCCCTCGCGTTTTCCGCTGAAAAACCCACGGATCCAGGCCCACGAGGTGGTCGGGCTCTTCGCCGCGATTGGGGCGAGGGTTCGGCTGGAGCGGGCCTGAGGGTGACCGCCCCGATGCGCCCCCTGGTAGGCTTCCACCTGCGCTCCTTTGCGCGGTTCGTCCAGCAAGGGGTCGACCCCTCTGGACGGTGCGACGCGGGCCTCCAGGGCGCCCTGGACGCGGTCTTCCCGGTGCGCTCGGGCGACGAGATCGCCTCGCTCGAGTGCGTGGGCTACTCCCTCGAACGGCCCCGCTTCGACGAGGGAGAGTGTCTGCGCCGCGGCCTCACCCTCGCGTCGCCGCTGAAGGTCACCATCCGGCTCATCATTTTCGACCCCCCGGAGGCCCCCGACGGCCCGTGGACGATCCGCGACATCAAGGAGCAGGAGTGTTACTTCGGCGAGGTTCCGTGCATGACAGGGCGGGGAACCTTCGTGCTCGATGGCGTCGAGCGTGTGCTCACCCCCTTCGTCGTGCCCGCCCCTGGGGTTCGGCGGGTACACACCGAGGACGGACCGGTCGTCACCTTCCACGACGCCCTCGGCAACGCCCTGGAGCTGACCCGAGCCCCCTCTTCGGACGCCGTCGTCCTCCGTGTGCGCCCGGGGCCCTTCACGGCCCACGAAGCCCTGCTCCCTGGTCGCCACGCCCGTACGCTTCATCTCCGCCCTGAGGGGGTCTACGCGCCCTTCGACGACGCCCCGAGTGCGGGTCGCGCTGCCCCCTGGGATGTGATCGCCTCCGACGGGCGCGTGGTCGTGGCGAAAGGCCAGAAGCTCTCCCCCCGCCGCGTGGCCGCCCTGCGCGAGTCGGGCCTGCCCGGGGTGCCGCTCTCTGCGCGGGACACGAGGCTCCACCGGACCGCCCGCGCGGTGCGATCGCCCAACCGGGCGGTCCTGGTCGCCGCGCACCGGACGCTCCTCGCGGCAGCCGTGGGGCAGCTCCTGGGGGCGGGGGTGACCGAGGTCGCCGCGTACCTCCCCGACGGGGTCCCCGCCGCGCACGAACCGACGCCGGTGGCCGACGCCGACGCCGCGATGTGCTGGGTGCACGATCACCTCGTGAGGTTCGACCTCGGGGTGCACGACCTCGAGGCCGCCTTCGAATGGCTCGCAGCGCCCGACCGGGGCGACCCCGTCGACTCCGCGCCCTACGCGGTGATCGCAGCCGGAGAGGCCCTCACGGGGGCCACGCTGCGCGGCCTCTGGAAGATGGCCCGCGAGGCCCGGGCCCGGTTGGACCGTGGCGAGAACGACACCCTCATGCCCTGCGACCTGATCAACGCCCGGGCGCTGATGCGGGCGTTTCGGGAGCTGCTGGAGTCGCCCACAACCAGCGCCCCGTGGGCGCAGCGCAACCCCCTGGCCGCCCTTGGTCACCTCCGGCGCGTGGCCCTCGGGGCCGGGGTCGTGTGGCCGGGGGCGGTCGAGGGGTTCGTGTCGCTCCCGCCCGACGTCGTGGTGGGCCCCCTGGGGGAGGTCGCTCTGCCCCGGGATGGTTCGAGGGCCGCGTGGGAGGGGGCCTTCTCCCAGGCGGAGCCGCTCCTGCAGCCCGAGGCCCCCGCCGACAACGACGACGCGGATGTGCTTCACGCCACGGGGGCCGTGACCCTGGCCGAACACGACGGGCAGGCCCTCGTGGTGGACGATCGGGTGGTCCTCGTGGTGCCCGACGACCCCGAGGCCCCGGTTCAGGTGCACGCCCTCACCGGGTTTGTCGCGACCTGCCAGGCTACGTCTCGGGCCGAGCGCGCGGCCGTCGCCGACGGAGCCCGGGTTCACGCCGGAGACCGCCTGGTCGAGGGGGAGGCCGTCGTCGCAGGGGCTCTCGCCCTCGGGCGCTCCGTGCGCGTGGCCTTCTCCGACGCCCTGGCCGAGGGGGAGGCCCGGGTGTCCGAGCGGGTCTTGCGCGAAGGGTGGTTTACGTCGCGGTGGGTTCCGACGCGGGTGGTTGTGTTGTGCGACACGGCGTACGGCTGGGAGGAGCTCGTCGCCACGCCGCCCGACGCAGAGGGCCACGCGGCGCGGCATCTCGACGCCTCGGGGATCGTCACCCTCGGAGCCGCGGTGAACCCGGGTGATGTGCTGGTGGGCGTACGAAGCCCGGGGCCCAATGGAGCCTGGGCAGGGACGTCGCTGCGTGCCCCGGAGGCGGCTCCGGCGACGGTACGGCACGTCCAGGTCCTCGCGCGCCGCGGGTACGAGCGCTGCCCCCGTCACGAGGCCCTCGTCGAGGCCGAGCGGGCCCTGTGGGAGGCCGTCGCGGGGCGGGCCTGTGCGGCGATGGGGCCTGAGGCGGCGGGCGCGTTCGAGGCCCTGTCCGACCTCTGCCGCAGGCGCATCGACACGACGTACCGCGGCGACGACCTGCCCCCGGGGGTTGCCACCCTCGTGCGGGTCACTCTGGAGATCGCGCGAGAGCTCGCCGCGGGCGACCTCCTCGTCGATCGCCACGGGCTCGTGGCTACGGTGGGCGCGGTCGCGCCCGACGACACGATGCCCGCCCTCGCGGACGGCAGCCGTGCTGATGTGCTCCTGTCTGCGGCGGGGGCCCTGCCCGAGGGCACGCGGGCGGAGGCGTCGGGCGGAGTCCTCTACCTTGCGAAGATCCCCCGACGATGACCCTCGACACCTCGACCCATCCCCTGCGTCGGGCGGCCCTCGTGGTGGCGGTGCTCTCGGTGGGATGTTTCTCGCGCTGGTCAGGCTGTCGCAGCTACGAGGCCGGGAGCCTCTCGGGCCCTGGCTGGTCTGCCACCGTGCAGTGCGCCCCGCATACGGAGGTGAGCCTCCGGGGGGTCTCCGTGCTCCGGGGGTGCACGACCCGGTGGGCCTTCGCCGTGGAGCGGGCGGGCGACACCCGACGGGCCGACCTCCGCGCCCCGCGGCTCTCTCCGCGCCCCTGCGGAGCCGTACGGAGCCAGTGCGCGACCGCCCACGGGGAGCTCGCCCAACGCGTCACCGGCGACGGAACCTGGGTCGCGGCCCGTCCTCCCGGCGGAAGCACGCGGGTGGCGTTTGTCCCTTCGGCCTGCGGACGCACGCACATGCTGCCCGAGGGGGCCGCCCCTGCGCTCTCGCCCGAGGCGGCGGTGGCCCGGCAGCCCGAGGGGCCGGCCTTCCTCGACGGCCTCGTCGCCCGGGAGCCCATCTGGAGCCCGGCGTGGTCGCTGGTGTGCGGCCCGGTGCTCGCGCGGCGCCTCGCGGCGGTGCGGGCGGCCATGCTCCAGTGTCGTGTGCCCGAGGAGGTGGCCCGGGAGCTCTTCCGCGCCGACCCCGCGAGCGTCGAGGCCGCGTGGAGAGCCCTGATCGCGGGACGTCTGCCCTGCGCCCGCCCGCTGCGGACGGTGCTCCGCGAGGTCGCGATGGAGGCGGTGACGGCCCTGGCCCTGGGCGCCCTCGCCGAATGCAGGGGGCCTTGTCCGCCGGGCGGTCGGGTCGGCCCTCTGCACGAGGCGGGGGCCATGCGCCTTCCGGGGCTGCGCGCCGCGGCCTTGCGCCTCGCCTCGCCGGGGCCCCCGGCTCCTGTGGCCCCCGACGCTCCTGCCGCGGTGCGGGCCCGGTACGTCGAGGACTTCGACGTGTGGCTCGCGGCTCAGTGGGCCCTCTCGCGCATCGACCCCCCGGCCGGCACCGAGCTGGCCCTCGCCACCCTGCGCAGGCTCTCTCCGCCCGCGGGGGGGACCCGTCTGCCCGTGGCCCGCGACGAGCCTCCCGCGGCCGACTACGACGACCCTTCCATGAACCTCTGTACGATCGTCCTGCGCGACGGCCCCCGGGCCCGCGAGGGCCTGTGGCAGATCGCGGGCGATGCGGGGTTGTCCCCGGGCACGCGCCAGCGGGCTCTCCTTGCCCTGGCGAGCCTCGGGGACCCTCGGGCTACGGGCGAGACCCTGAGCCACAACCCCCTCACCGCCGAGCAGTCCGCCGTGGTGCGCGCCCGCGTCGGCCGGGCCTCGGGGTCCTCGTCCTCGACGGGCGGGCACCGCAGGCGCCACCACCACCACCACTGGCACTGAGCCCTCGGCGCCGAGGCCGCGCCCTTACGGCAGTCGGCCCATTACGCGGGGCACCGCGCTGCCGGGGCGTCCGAGCTGGCTGTTGATGTTGTTGCCCCAACAGACGAAGCCGTCGCCTCCGCGGGTCGCGCAGCGGTGATCGACGCTCGTGCCCGCGACGCAGGTGGAGCCCACGCAGAGCCGGGTCACGACCCCGCCGGCCCCGAGGCCCCGGGCGTCATCGAGGGCCGCGATGCGGGTCGGAGGCTGCGGGCCGCGGGTCCCCTGGCCGTCCAGGTCGAGGTCTTCGCCCCAGCACCAGACCTGCCCCGTGGCGGTGCGTAGGCAGGTTCCGCGCGACCAGGAGGTGAGCTCGACCGCGGGCGGGGCCGTCACCGTCACCAGACCGCTCCGAGGGGCCACGTCGCCGGCCCCGAGCTGCCCGGAGGCGTTGTTGCCCCAGCACACGACACGCCCTGCGCTCGTCCGGGCGCACCCATGCCCGCCGCCGAGCGAGACCTCGCGGGCGCACCCCACGGCCACCTCCGCCCCGCCCGCACCCTCCGCCCCGGCGTGGTCCCAACAGAAGACCCGACCGCTCTCGGTCACCGCACACGCCTGGGTCTCGTGCACGGCCATCTGGCGCACGTTGACCGCCGCGGGGACCCTGCGGGCCTGCCGGGAGCGGGCGTCCCAACAGTAGACAAGCCCCTGGACGACCGCGCAGCTTACGCCGGCCGCGGCGATGGCCGTGGCTTCGCCGGGCAGGGCGACGGGGCGCAGGTCGCGCCGATCGTCGACGCTGCAGGACACGGTTCCGGCCTCGGCGAGGAGGCACAGCCCCCGTCCGCCCGCGGACACTGCCCGTTGGGGCCCTGGGGTCTCCAGGGCGGTGGGGATGTCGAAGACCCGGGCGGGGGCGTCGGCCACCAGGCCCCAGAGGGAGGCCCGCCCTGCGGCGTTGATCGCGACGGTGAAGAACAACCCCCCGTCGATGCCGCGCGGGGCCGTCGGGTCCGTAGGAGCTGCGAGGTCGGCCGGGCAGTCCCTGGGAAACCCCGGCAGGGCTCCTCCCTCCTGGGCCTGCTCCCAGGGCCGCGGAGGGGGCACCTCCAGCCCCGTGCGGGCGCCGCAGCCCATGGCCAGCAGGGCCCCCAGGAGCCACGAGGCCCCCGGTGTAGGCCCTCGCGACAACGTCCACGACGCCATGAGACCGCCGCCCTCGTCAGGCTCCGTGATCAGCGGGCTCGGACCTTCACGGTGCGCCCGATGGTGTCGAGCATCGCCCGGAGGGTGTCGTAGTCGGGGTGGCGCAGGCGCACCCAGGCGTTGGCCATGTAGCCCGCCTCGACGGGCTGGGTGGGCGTCCCGGGGGAGGGCAGGTGCATGTCGAGGAGGCAGTCGCCCACGCGGTGTTTCATGGCCTCGAGGCCCTCGTAGCCCGCGATGACCCCGTCGTGGTCGGGGCGCAGGGCGATGATGCCCGCGGCGTACTTGCGCGACAGGGGCCCCGGGGCCCGGCCGTACACCACCGCCTCGGCCCAGGCCCGGTAAATGTCAAACTCGTTGGCCGCCCCATACAAATCCCACGTACGAACCCCCGGGGGCCTGCACCCGATCTCGCTGAATTTCAGCCCTTTTGGCCCGAAGAACCACTCCATGTGCGTGGCCGAGGTCTCGATCCCCAGGGCCTCCACCACACGCTGCCCCATGGCCTTGAGCTCGCCGTAGTGCGGGGCGCCGACGCGGTTGGTGGTGACAAACTGCGGGGAGATCCAGCGGGTGCGCATGGCCTCCAGGACGTTGGGGTAGTAGTGGGTGATGAAGTCGCACACCACCCGGCCGTTGAGGGTGATGGTGTCGTAGAAGCCCTCGTGGCCTTCGATGAATTCCTCGACGGCCACGCTGGCCCCGCGCTCGATGCCGAAGAGCACGAGGGCTGCGCGGAGGGCCTCCTCGTCGTCGACCCGGACGGTGCCCGAGGCCCCGGCGGCGTCGCGGGGTTTGACCACCAGGGGGTAGCCCACCCGGCCGGCGAAGTCGACGATCTCGGCCGGGTCGGACGAGCCGAGGGAGGCCGCGCAGGGCACTCCTGCTGCGCGCAGGGCCTCTTTCATGGCGGGCTTGTCGCGGCAGAGGTACGTGGTCTCGACGCTCATCCCGGGGATGCCGCAGCGAGCCCGAACCCGCGCTGCACACAGCACATGGGCCTCGACCACGGCCTCCAGCCGATCGACCCGCACCTTGCTCTGCACGAACCGCACGGCCCGCTCGACCTGGGCCTCGTCGGTGATGTTGCTCACCTGCTCGTAGTGGGTGAGCCACCCGCGCAGGCCGCTGTCGAGGGACTCCTTGGGGCGCTCTCCGATGCCCGTCACGCGGGCCCCCACGGCGTGCAAGGCCCTCACAAACTCCCGCTGGTTGGCGGGAAAACTCGGCTCCAAGAACACTACGTCGACGGTCATGGCCCCATCGACGCTATCAGACTCTACGAGCCCATGGGGCCTCTCTGGTAGGGTGGCCGGTGAGGCTTATGAAGATCCTGTTCGTGTCGTCGGAGCTCAGTCCCTTCGCCAAGACGGGGGGTCTGGGCGATGTGTCGGCCGCCCTGCCCAGAGTGTTGCGCGCCGCCGGGCACGATGTGCGGGTGGTGGTGCCCATGTACGCGCGGGTCCAGGCTCAGGGGCGGGTCTTCACGGAGGTGATCCCCGAGATGAGGTTCGCGATGGGGGAGCACCTCGTGCGGGCCTCGGTGTACACGGCCACCCTGCCCGACAGCGACGTCCCCGTGTACTTCGTGCGCTGCGGGTCGTTGTACGACCGCCCCAACCTGTACGACAGCGCGGGCGACGAGCACCTGCGCTTCGGGGCCCTCAACTGGGCGGCCCTGATGGTGTGCCAGCACCTGGGGTTCTCCCCGGACATTGTGCACGCCAACGACTGGCAGACCGCGCTCCTGCCCCTGCTCGTGCAGACCCTGTTCGCTTGGGACCGGCGGTTTGCCCGCACCCGGACGGTGCTCACCATCCACAACCTCGGCCATCAGGGCGGATTTGACGCCGGGGCGGCCGCCCAGGTGGGCCTCGGGCCGGTGCTGGGGAACCTGCACCAGGACGAGCTGCGGGCGGGGCGGTTCTCGTTTCTGCGCACGGGGATTCTGTACGCCAACGCGATCACCACGGTGTCGCCCACCTACGCCCGGGAGATCCTCACGGACGAGGGGGGCGTCGGGCTCGCCGACGGGCTGAGGGCCCGCCGCGACGTGCTCCGGGGCATCCTCAACGGCATCGACGACGCCGAGTGGAACCCCGCCCACGACCCCCACCTCCCCTACCCCTACGGCCCCGAAGACCTGTCGGGCAAGGAGCGCTGCAAGTCCGCCCTCCTGGCCTCCGGGGGGCTGGTGTACCGCCGGGAGGTTCCGGTGGTGGGGGTGGTGTCGCGGCTGGTGTGGCAGAAGGGGTTTGACCTCTGCGAGGAGGTCTTGCCGGGCATGTTGCGCCGCGGCGGGATGCAGCTCGTGGCCCTCGGCTCGGGCGAGCCCCGGTACGAGTCCTTCTTCCGCAGCCTGGCCCAGCATTTCCCGCGTCAGGTGGTGTACCTGTCGGCCTTCAGCGAGCGCCTCGCCCACAACATCGAGGCTGGGGCCGACATGTTCTTGATGCCCTCGCGCTACGAGCCCTGCGGCCTCAACCAGATGTACTCCCTGCGGTACGGGACGCCCCCCATCGTGCACCGCACGGGCGGCCTCGCCGACACGGTCGAGAACTTCGACCGGGCTTCGGGCGAGGGGACGGGGTTTGTGTTCAACCACTTTGACGCCCCGGGGCTGCGGTGGGCGATGACCCGGGCCCTGGAGGTGTGGGGCACGGGGACGGGCGAAGACCGGGCCCGGTGGGAGGTCTTGCAGCGCAACGGGATGGCCCAGGCCCTCGGGTGGCAACACCGGGTGGGGGAGTACCTCGCCCTGTACCGCCAGCTCTGCCCGGGGGTGGAGTAGCCCCAGACGGGCGGGCCGATGGGAGGAAGTTCTCCATGAACACCGTGACGGACTTGCATGGGGCTGATCATACGGCCAGTATCTCCTCTTTCTGTGGAGGGACACCGATGGCGCAGGCTACAGACCCGAGACGGCACCGCTTCGGTGGCCCGTGGACCGAGAAGAAGCTCGAGATCCTCAGGAGGTACCTCGAAGCCTACACGAAAGCGCTCAAAAACCAGCCGTTCGTCAAGATCTACATCGACGCCTTTGCAGGCACCGGCTACCGCGAACCACGGCGCGAAGTCGAAGGCCCAAGCGTTGGACAGCGGGAGATACAGCTCGATTTCCCCGAGATGGCGGACGACAGCGCCCAGGGTCTCCGCGACGGCTCAGCGGTCTATGCGCTCCGCACCGAGCCCGCGTTTGACCGATACCTCTTCATCGAGCGAAATCGCGAGCGCTGCGTCGCGCTCGATGCGCTGCGTGCCGAGTTTCCTACGCGTGCGGGGGCCATCGAGGTCCAACAGGCTGACGCCAACGAGGCGATCCGTGGGCTCTGTGCCGAGCCGTGGCGAAGCCGCCGTGCGGTGATGTTTCTCGACCCCTACGGGATGCAAGTGGAGTGGCAGACCATCGAGGCCATCGCCGCGACGAAGGCCATCGACCTGTGGCTACTCTTTCCCCTTGGCATCGGCGTAAACCGGCTGCTCACGCGGAGCGGTGAGATCCCCGAAGATTGGCGTCGCCGACTCGACGCGCTCCTTGGGACCCCCGACTGGTTTGAAGCTTTCTACAGGGTCGAGTCGGTGCCGACGCTCTTCGGGCCGGACACCTCGCAGGTCGAAAAGGCGAGCGTCGAGGTGATCGGGCGCTACTTCGTCGACCGACTCCGCACGATCTTTCCTGGGGTCGCTGCGCCGCGCGTCCTGCACAACGCGGCCAACAACCCGATGTACCTCCTGTGCTTCGCCGCCGCGAACGAGAAGGGCGCGAAGGTGGCCCTGAACATCGCCGAGCACCTCCTGAGGAAGGTGTGACATGGCCCTTGGCTCCGCCATCGAATGGACTGACGCGACTTGGAACCCCGTCACCGGATGCGACAAGGTCTCCCCGGGCTGCAAGCATTGCTACGCCGAGCGTATGGCCGCTCGGCTCCAAGCGATGGGGCAACCCAACTACCGCAACGGCTTCGCGGTGACCTTGCAGCCCGCGATGCTCTCGCTCCCGCTCACCTGGAGACGCCCGCGGACCATCTTCGTCAACAGCATGAGCGACCTCTTCCACGAGGATGTCCCCGAGGCCTATGTGCGGCGGGTGTTCGACGTGATGGCCCGGGCTCACTGGCACCGCTTTCAGGTGCTCACCAAGCGGGCGGAGCGCCTCGCGGCGATGGCGCGGGCGTTGCCCTGGCCCGACAACGTCTGGATGGGCGTGAGCGTCGAGACGGCGCGGTACACTGCGCGCGTCGACGCCCTGCGGGAGGTCCCCGCCGCGGTGCGGTTTTTGTCGTTGGAGCCCCTGCTCGGTCCGCTGCCTCAGCTTGATCTGCGTGGCATCGACTGGGTGATCGTCGGCGGCGAGTCGGGGCCCCGTGCTCGTCCCATGGCTCCCGCGTGGGTTCAGGACCTCCGCGTGCAGTGCGCCGCGGCGGGGGTGTCCTTCTTCTTCAAACAGTGGGGCGGGTCGAACAAGAAGCGCGCAGGGAGGACGTTGGAGGGGCGCACCTGGGATGAGCTCCCCGTGGTGCGGAGACGACTTCCAGTGGTCGCCTGAAAGGGGCCAGACGCGGGCGGGCCGAGACCTGCGGGCGGCTCAGAAGGTGCGGGTCCAGCGGCTGTTGGCGATGCGGTCGCCGGCCGCGTTGATGAAGTCCACCGTGAGCCCCCGGGAGCGCGGGTCGGCCCGGAGCAGGGCGTAGTTGTGCACCCCGTAGACGAGCACGGGAAACTGCGAGGCGTTGACCGGCGGGCGGCCGTCGCGGTTGGCCCCCGCGGGGCCCATGATGACCTCCCAGATGTCGCTCCAGGCCCCCGAGGCGGCGACCTTGCAGACGGCCCCGAAGTGCACGTCGCCCGAGAGCCACACCACCCCGCGCAGGCGGTTGTTGGCGATGTGGTTCAGGATCTCGCGGCGCTGCGAGGCGTACCCGTTCCAGTTGTCGGTGTCGGCCCCGGGGCGGTCGACGATGGGCACCGAGTTGACGATGAACTTGAACACGCAGGGCGAGTCGGCCACCCCCGACTTGAGCCAGTTCATCTGGGCCCGGGAGAGGTACTGGCTGTTGTTGGTCGAGCGGGTCGAGGGCCTGCGTTCGCTGCGGGCGTCGAGCACGAAGACCTCGGCCGTCCGGCCCCAGCGGAAGCTGCGCCACAGCCGGTCGGGTTCGGCGGTGTTGCGCCGGGTGGCCCGGTGCTCGAAGAAGGCCTGCCGGGCGGCGGCCAGGCGGGTCGCGGGGAAGGTCTCCGGGTCCCAGTTGTTGCGCACCTCGTGGTCGTCCCAGGTGAGGTACATCCCCGCCGAGCGGTGGAGGGCCCGGAGGCCCGCGGACGACCAGTTCTCTTCGTACTTCCTGCGGTACTGGGCGAGGGTCACCGCGTCGTCGCCGTGGTCGGTGTAGGTGTGGTCGCCGCAGTGGATGAAGAAGTCGAGGTCGTCGCGCCCCCCGGCGTGCTGGAGCACGGGGAAGGGGCGGTTGGACTGGTTGGAGCAGGAGGTCCCGCCGAAGAGGATGGGCTCGAGGGTGGTGTCGGCGAAGGCCGTACGGACCCGTCCGACGGCGCTGCGGCCCGTGGGGTTGTCGGAGGGCCCGAGGAGAAACGCGAAGAGGTGCTGCTTGTTGGGGCGCAGCCCGTTGACCACGGCCCGCACGAAGCCTCCGCTCGCGCGGGTCACCCGGCCGTTGTACCGGACGGCCACGATGCGGGTCCCGTCCATCTCCAGCACCCGCAGGGTCAGGGACGCCGTCCCGTCGTAGCGGGTCCAGAACATGGCCGACGTCGACGCCGCGTCGCCCGCCATCACCGCGAGGGGAAACTGCGTCGGCCGCTCGGGGACCCGACGAAAATCAGGGTTGGTGACCGGGGCCCCGGCGTCCCGCCCCGTGTCGACCCGCGTGCCCGTGTCGACCCCGAGATCGCGGCCCACGTCGCGCGGGACATCCGTCACGGCACCCGCGTCGCGCCCCGCGTCGAAGCCTGCGTCCACGCCTGCATCCACGCCCGCGTCTTCGCCCGCATCCACGCCCGCGTCCTCGCCCGCATCGAGCGGGGCGGAGGCGTCGTCGTCGATCGGGACGTCGAGCTCTCCGGGCGTCGCGTCGAGCATCTCGTCGGGCCCGGCATCCGGGTCGGGGAGCTCGGCGTCGGGGTCGTCGAGGGCGCTGTCGGGTTCGCCCGCGCAGCCGAGGGCGGTGACTACACCCGCGGCCTGAATGAATCGCCTTCGCGAGAGCTTCATCGCCCGCAGAGATACCACGCCCGGGCCTCACCCGGGCTTCGCGGGGGCCCTCCGGTCGCGCGTCGGCAGCCCCAGGGCCATCGCGGCGCTGCGTCTCGCGCCGAGCTACGGCTCCTCCCGGTCGGGTCGGCGCTCGCACCGCACGGTGGATGTAGCGTCGTTCGCTGTGGCACCCACGCGCCACGCACCCACACGCCACGCACCACGGAGGGAGACCACGCCCAACACGCAGAGCGCGTCCCCCTCGATGCCCATGCGGACGCCTCCGAAGGCGTTCCGGGCCCCCTGCCCGTCGACGTACACGTCGGCATCGAACACGAACTCGCCCCGCGCTGAACCCGCGCACGGCGTCCAGCGCGTCGCGCGTGCGACGACGCGAGGCAGGGCGCCGAGGGGCCCCGCGAGCACGCTCCCGTCTGCGCGGATGCGGGCGTAGCCGCGGAACCCGTCGAGCGAGGCGAAGCCCACAAAACCCGGCGTCGCCGCGCTCACGGTCACCGCACCGGGCGCACCGGACGAGCCCTGCGGCTCGACAACCCGAACGGGCGCCTGGTGCTGGTACAGAGGCTCAGAGGCCCGCGGTCTCAGGCGCCCCGAGACCCCGGGTCCCGTGGTGCCGGAGGGTTCGTGCTCCGGTGCGCCTGCGACGCCCTCCTCGCTCACGCAATCGAGGTACGGGTCAGGGCGGTCACCCCGGCCCCAGAGGCTACGAACACCCAACGACTCGCGTGCTCCCGCCGTGAGCGGTCCCCACCCGAGCGTGTGGAGGTTGTTGCTCCATCCTACTCCGAACTGAAAACCGAGTTCGCCACACTCAGGCCGCCCCTCCGGCATTGCCACTCCTCGCAAGAACGCGAGCTCCCCATGGCTCGGCAGCGCCTCGACCCACGCGCTTCGTCCGCGCACCCGGACCCACGGCACCCCGTCACGCGCGACCGCCACGAGGTCACCCTCGCCGGTGCAAAGAGCCACGTTGGTCCCGTCCTCCACGCGCAGCGACGGGGGCGTCGTGAGCGCTTCGAAGGCCTCGCCCGCGAAGCCCTCCCACACCTCCCGCTGTGACCCGTCGAGGCGCCCGAGCTGCATCCGCACCCTCCCATCGCGCCCGAACAAACGCCGCTCGATCACCCACGGAGACTCGGGGTCGAGGCCGCGTACCAGGGGTCGTGGCGGGGACGCGCCGACGATCACGCGCGCATGACGGAGCGCCCGGCGCGCGTCGGCGAGGACCAGCGTGTCGCCGTCGTATCCGACGGGTTCCCAGCGGTCGGCGGCGTCGCCGACAGAGCGCGCGGCGTGTGCCCCCGACGCGTCGCGCTCGCAGAGCGTGAGACCCGCACCGCAGCGTTCGGAGGCGTCGCAGCGTCCGGTGCAGGCGACGCGCTCGCCGTCGGGGCTCGCCACGCAGCGGGGGGGAGCGCCGCAGGGCGCGACGGTGATTCGAGGCTCCCAGCCGCCTGACGTGCCGCGGCGGTAGAGCGTGGCCCCCTCCCCGCCGCGGTCGCAGAGGAGATGGAGCGCATCGCCGAGCACGAGGCCGGGATGATCGCAGAATTCGGGCGGGCGCAACTCGGCCACGAGACGCTCCTCGACGAGGTCGTACTCGACAAGGTCACGCGGGCCTCCTCCCGGTGGAGCGCGCTCGGCGACCACGCGGCGCCGCGCGGCATCGGCGAAGGCCATGAAGCGCTCGATCCCGAGGCGCTGGGCTGTCATCGTTGCGCTCACCGGGCCGAACCGGAGGTCCCGGAGCTCGCGCGGTTGCTCTTCGACCGACGTGATCCGCGGGACGGCGGCCACCGGGACGAGCGTCGCAGAGCCGTCCGGCGCGATCGAGAGCGCCTGCCGTTCGCCGAAGACCCAGCGCCTGTCGACGGTCGCGACGACGCCGCGCATGGCGTCGGGCATCCCTCGCGTCGGCGTCCAGGTCGCCCCGCCGTCGCGCGTGAGGAGCGCCACGCCCGGCTCGACGATCGCCACGCCGCGCGTCTCGTCGCTGAACGCGGCGTCGATCACCACCATCTCGGGAAGCGAGGCGCCGACGATCACGCCCTCCTCGATCTCCACGAGGCGCCCCGTACCAACGCCGACGCGAGAGCGCGTGCTCCAGGCGACGAGGCGCGGCGGGCCGAGGAAGGTGTCGGCGTCCCAGATGCCCTGGGCCGTGACGAAGCGCCAGCCGTTCCCCTTCGGGATCGGGTACACCGAACTGCCTGCGAAGCTGCGGCTCCCGACGCGTACCGCCTGCCCCTCGACCTCGACCGGGAAGCCTCCGATCACCAGCCTTCGCAGCGCCCCGCTCCGTGGGAGCACCTCGACGTCGCCACCAAAACTGCTCTCCAAGAACTCCTGTCGCGCGATCGGATCGGCCGCCGGGTCGACAGGCGGCGGGCGACGTAGGGGCGCCCGCGCAACGTGCGTGGAGGGCGCGACGACGTCACGGGGGTGGGCCGGGGCGCGCCGCGTCTCCCGCGGTCCAGCGCAGGCGACAAGGGCCACCACGAGTACAGAGAGCCATCGTTTCATCGCGCGACACACCGTACGGGCTGTGAGGCCCGCTCCGTCTCCCGCGCCCCGGCGAGGGAGCCGTCGGGTTGCGCGCGCAGGCGGTAGACCTCACCGTCGTCGAAGCGCTGCACCGCACGGAGACAGAAGCCTCCGTCGCGGGCTTCGAGGGTGAGCTGCTCGCTGGCGGTACGACTGTCGGATTCGATGACCCACCGAGGTGTCGGCTCGAATATCCCCGCGACGAGGGAGAGCCGTGGGGCGTCGGGGCGGGGCGCGTCGGTGCAGGGCGCCAGCGGGGAGTCGTCCCTCCACGGGATCGCCGTCGGGGGCTCACGGGCGTCGGGAGCGACCGGGTACTCCACGAGCTCGCGCGGGCCGACGGGGCGCATCACGGCCACGCTCACCCGCGTCCCCCGCTCGACGAGGGCGTAGGCGCTCACGACGCGCTCTTCCTCGTCGGAGCCGAAGTTGGCGGTCCACGCCTCGGTCGCCGCGTGCGGTGCACGAAGGTCGTAGGTGTGCACCCTGCTCGCGTCGTTGATGAAGCCGACCCCGCCCACGGCGGCAAAGCCGGCCGCACGGTTCCAGTCACCTGCCCTGGATGTGGGGGAGGCGACGGAGCGAACCTGGACGTCCGTGCTGTCGGGTGTCATGCGCAGCATCCACATCGCGACGAATCTGTCCAACGCGACATGCACGTCGACGGCTTCGCGGGTGACGCGCAGCGGGACCACCATGGGCTCCCTATCGTCGAAGGCTCGGGAAAACCTGCCCGGGAACGTCACCACGCCCCAGTTCGAACGTGCTTCATAGGTCCCGCGCGCGTCCGTGCCGCGCCACGCGACCGAGGCCTGTGTGACGCCTCTGGCCTTCCAGAGGACCGCGCGCACTGCGCCGTCTGGTGTAAAGGCGAGCGTATTCGTGATGGAGGTTCCCGGTGGGTGTGCGCCGCTCGCCAGCGCGCCCGCGATCTCCGGCGGCAGTGCGGGCACGAGGGCCGACATCGTGGTGGCGCTGCCGACGTCCTCGCAGCGGAAGCGTCGCATGCGGCTGGCAATGCACCACTGCCCGGCGCAGGGGTCGGCGGGAGTCGCGTCGCCCGCCCACGCGCGCGTCGCGAGATCGGGACGCGCGGGCGCAGAGACAGCGTCCCATCCGCGCACCACGGCGATCGCGCCGACGACGCAGCGGTCGCGGGTGCAGCGCTCGGGGTGGGCCCCCAGCGGCAGGGGGGCCTCTTCGGGCGGGTGGTAACGTTGAGAGTCGGGCGCCGCGGGGCGATGGTCGACGAAGTCTCCGTCGATCCCGAGCGGAAGCTCCTCCCACGTCGCCCCGCCGTCGCGCGTCCGCCGAATGCGCAGCGGCGACGCCGACCATACGAGCCCGCGAGACGCGTCCGCGAACGCGACGTGCTCCGCGCCCGGCGGCAGCGCTCGAAGCGCGAGCGGACCGTCGAGACGGCCGACAACGTAGTGCGTGGAGGGCGGGGTCTCCGCGCGACGGAGCGCGGTGAGATAGCCGTCGGGGTTGACGCCCGCCTCGACGAAGTCCCCTTCCTCGAAGAGCGTCCGTACCTCGGCGGGTGTGTGCTCCGCAGGCGCGTTCGGTGGTGGTGACTCGAGCCGCACCACGCCGAGGCCCTGCGGCGAGAGCGACACCACGCCCTGCCGCCCCCAGGTCGCGAGCAGGGCGCGAACGGGTCTCGACAGCGTCACCTCCCACGAGTTGACGCGGAGCGTGTCGGTAAGCTCGGCGAGCTCCACGGGACGGTGTGGGTCGACGAAGATCTGGGTGCGCGGATCGACGATCTCCACCAGGCGCTCGTCGTGGAGCACATGGGGGAGCGCTTCGACCTCCCGGCCGGTGCGCAGGTCAACGACGACGCGCCCGGCGGGGCCAGACACCGCGAGGCCGTGGGCGCCGAAGAGCACGCTCTGCAACGCGTCGGACCAGGCCGGCTCCTGTTGAACGAGCCGCAGCGCGATCACCTCGCGCTGCCGCTCTTGCAACGCGACGCGCTCGGGGCCGTGTCTTGTTCGACGGCCGTCCCGTGACTCCGTCTCGACGCCCAGGGAGAGCGCGGCGCGGTACATGTCGCTGCGATGCTGCGGTCCGCGGCGCTCGGGCGCGAGCACCTCCCAACGTGCACCACCGTCGCGGGTGATGACGACGAGGTCGCCGTCGAGTCGCACCGCCCCCCGTCGCTCGTCGAAGAAGTACGCCTCGCGGGCCGCTGCGGCGCCGAGGCCCCGCACCCGCGCGAGGCCGCGCCCATCGGCGCTCCACACCGAACCGTTGCGCGCAACGATCGCCACGCGCCTGCTCTGTTCCCAGCCAGTGTCGACGCGTGCGAGGGGCAGATCGCCGACGCGGCGCAGGGGGCCGAGGAAGGTCTCGCTCTCCGCGACGACGCCGTCCGCTGTCAGGAAGACCCAGCCATGCGCCACGCGCCACGCCCCCTGGAGCGGCTGCGCGAAGCGCCCCTCTGCCACGCGCACCACGTCGTCGAGCACCTGCGCACGAACGCCGCCCCAGATCACGTCGATCCACCCGTCGGCCTCGCGCGCGACAGGGCGAATGTCACCGCGCGGGAGGATCACCACGCGCGAGGACGCGCTCGACCGCGGCGCAGGCACGCGGTGGCACGCGACCGTCAACACCGCGACGAACGCCGACAACGCACGTCGCAGGACGCACCGCGCCGCGGTTCGTGGTCGAGCGCTCGTCGTGTTTGGATCGAGCGTCATGGGTCATGACGGTTGTACCCTGATCGCGGGGCTTTGGACTCCCATCGATTGTACGAACTCGCGGCCTCAGCCGCCCCCCGTCGGGCGTCGTCGATCGCGCGTTGGCAGCCCCAGGGCGACCGCGGCCCCCACGGCCCCGATCCCGCTCAGCAGCAAGAACACCCGCTGGTGCCCCACGAGCCCCGGGGTCGCGTCGAGGATCCGGCCGGTGAGGGACGCGAAGAAGATGTCGGGCGTAAACCCCACCACGGAGATGAACCCCACGGCCGTCCCGGTAATCTCCGCGGGGACGGCGGTCTCTTGGAGCAGGGCGAAGTACACCCCCCGCAGGGCGTAGACCGCGGCGAAGGTGACCACGATGCTGCCCACCACGACCGCGGCGGCGGGGCCCCGGGTGGGGGTCACGACCCCGACCACCCCGTAGACCAGGGCCAAAAGGGCGAACACGACCACCAGGACGCTGCGGGCCCGAAACCGGTCGGCCACGAGACCGGCCGCGATGGCCGACGGAACCCGGAACCACGCGCAGGCCGTGACGAAGGCCGCGGCCTCGACCTCGTTGCGACCGAGGACGTCGCGGGCGTAGAGGCTGACGTTGTCGACGGACTTGTAGCCGCAGTAGGCCGCCACCACGATGACCGCCTGCATCCACACGGCGGGGCGACGTAGGACGGCCCCCATGCTGCCAAACACCGGGAGCCGCGGGCCTTCCCGCGGGGGAAGGTCGGGCACGAGGCGCCAGCAGGCGAGGCCGGCCAGGGTCGTCACCGTGGCGTAGAAGGCCACGATGGTGAAGAAGGCCCGGCTGCGGGCGGCGGCGTTCATGGCGGCGGGGTCGGCCCCGGCGAGCTGACGAAGCACCAACACGGCCACGGTGGCCAGGCCGGCCGCTGCGAGGCCGCGCCCCCCGTCGAGCAGGCCGAAGGCCCGACCCTGCGAGACCTCGCCCCCCCAGCCCGAGGTGGCCCGGATCATGGCCGCCCAGAAGAGGAGGACCGTGGTCACCCCCCACCACGCGTACACGCCCCGCAGGAGGGCCACCGAGGGGGCCAGGGCCACCAGGACACCCCCCGCCGCAGTGAGCCACAACGACAGGGCCATGAGCTTCCGCGGCGAGAACCGATCGGCCACGACCCCGCCCGGGAAGTACGCCAGCATCGCGGCCACCCCGTAGACCGCGAAGATGTCGCCGAGGCCCGCGTTGTCGAGCCCGAAGACCGACAACATCGTCGGCCGAAAAAACCGGGCCACATGAAACGGCAGCGAGAACACGGCCTCCCCCGCCAACACGAGGGCCCCCATGGTGATCGCTCGAGACGTCGCGGAGGAAGCCATGGACCCGATCTCCCCCCTACAACACATCGCCGCGGGCGTACTACCTTCGGGCCGGTCATGTACCGCGACCCCTCGTACGCGCCCTCGGCCGACACCCTGACGCCCTTCCTGCGCCTCGCGGCCGGGTCGTTGGGCGTGGCCGAGCTGCGCTTCGCCCCGGACATTCCGCCCCGGCAGATCCAGGGGACCCTCGCGTTCGCACAGGTGGTTCCGCACGAGCACCCGGTGGCCCTGGTCGACCCACGCCCCGCCGCCCGGGGCCGACGACCCGACCGGGGCCCTCACGTCCATGCGGTCCTTGGACCAGCGGGTGGGGGCCCTCCTCGGTCGGGCCGACGCCGGGGTCTTCGTACGCCGCGACGGCATAGGGGGCCCCGGGCGCTGACAGGACGTCGCCCTACGCAGCCCGGAGGCCTACGGTAAACCGCGTTCCCTGGCCGACCACGCTCTCGACCGAGACCGCCCCGCCCATGGACTCGACAAGGTGCTTGACGATGGCCAGGCCGAGGCCCGTGCCTCCGAGGGCCCGCGAGCGGCTCGGGTCGACGCGGTAGAAGCGCTCGAAGAGCCGCGGCAGGTGGCGCCCCTCGATGCCCGGCCCCGCGTCGGCCACGGTGAGCTCGACCCGCCCGTCGCGTTGGGATCCGCGGACGGTGACGGTGCCCCCGTCGGGGCCGTACTTGATGGCGTTGTCGAGGAGGTTGGTCAGGACGTGTTCGAGGCCGCGCCGGTCGGCCAGGAGGGAGGGGAGAGTTTCGTCCACGGCGTTGACGATCTCCTGGCCGCGGCCGCGTGCGGCGAGGGACATCAGCTCGACGGCCCGGTCGACCTCGGCCCGGGGGGAGAGGGCCTCGAGGGCGAGGGGTCGCTCGCCGGCCTCGATGCGGGACAGCTCCAGGAGCTCTTCGACGAGGCGGTGCATCCGGGCGGCGTGGCGGTCGATGATGGCCACGAACTCCTGGGCCACCTCAGGGCGGCCGAGGGCCCCGAGGAGGAGGGTCTCGACCGCGGCCCGGATGGCGGCCACGGGGGTGCGGAGCTCGTGCGAGACGTTGGCCACGAAGTCGCGGCGTACGGTCTCCAGGCGCCGCAGCTCGGTCACGTCGAAGAGGACCACCACGGCTCCTCCGTGCGGGTCGTCGATGGGGGCCACCCGGGCCACCACCCGCCGGGCCCGTACGCCCCCGAGCGAGAACTCCCGGGACAGGGACGTCCGGGTGCGCCCCGCCTCGGCCAGCATCTCGTGCAGGTCGGCGCTCGGCAGGGCCTCGATGGGGGTGCGCCCGAGGGCCTCCTCAGGGCCGACCAGAAACCCCTCGCGTACGGCACGATTGGCCAGGACGATCGACCCCGTGGCGTCGGTCACCAGGACCCCCTCGCTCATGGCCTCCAGCATGGCCCCGAGCCGGTCGCGTTGGGTCTCCAGGCTGCGCAGGGATGCCGCGAGGTTGTCGGCCAGGGCGTCGAGGGCGGCAGCGAGGGCCCCGACCTCGTCGTCGCGCCGGATGCGGGTTCGTACGGTCAGGTCGAGGGTCATGGCCCGGGCGCTCTCGGTCAGGGCCCGCAACGGGGCCGCGGCCGCCCCCATGGTCATGGCAGCCGCCCCGGCGGCCAGGAGGAGCCCCAGGAGCCCTCCCGCCGCGAGGAGCCTCTGGGTGGCCGCGTGGGTGGTCTCGGCGAGGGCGGGAGACACCGCAACGCGTACGATCCAGAGGCCTCCCGGCCCCTCCAGGCGGGTGGCGGCGTAGGTGAGGGGTCGGCGCAGGGTGTCGCTGTCGCGCAGGACCACCGTGGCTCTGCCCGCCCGGGCGGCCCGCACCTCGGGGCGGTTGTTGTGGTTGCCGACGCGCCCGAGGGCGTCGGGCGGGACGTGGCTGTCGGCCACCACGCGGCCGTCGGGGGCGATGAGGGTGACCCGGGCTCGCGACTGGCGGGCGAGGGTGCGTACGAGGGGGTCGGCCAGGGGGGTGTTCCAGGCGTGGGCGGCGGAGAGGGCGCTGCCGGCGAGGGCGGCGTGGATGCCGAGCTCGTCGCCGACGTGGGCCTCGAGGTTACGCTCCAGGCCGCGGGCGATGAAGACCTGGGCCCCGATGAGCCCCACGGCCGCCAGGGCCACCGTCAGGAGCACGAGGCGCCAGCGCACCGAACGCCGGGCGGGGGAGGGCGGTCGTCGGGTCACCCGCGGAGGCTCAGGCGGGCTGCTCGTCGGGGTGATCGGCGAAGCGGTAGCCCACGCCCCGTACCGTGTGGATGTAGTCCCCCGCGGCCCCGAGCTTCTCGCGCAGGCGTTTGATGTGGGTGTCGACGGTGCGGGTCTCGACGTGCATCTGCAGGCCCCACACGTCGGACAGGAGGGTGTCGCGGGACTGCACGCGGTTGCGGCGTTCGAGCAGGGTGGTCAGGAGACGAAACTCCAGGGCCGTGAGCACCACCTCGGCCCCGTCGACGTAGGCTCGGTGGGCCGTGCGGTCGACCCGCAGGCGGCCGAAGGTGACCACGTCGTCGGGGCCTTCGCCCGCGGGTTCGGTCCGGCGCAGGATGGCCCGCACCCGCAGGACGAGCTCGCGCACGCTGAAGGGCTTGACCACGTAGTCGTCGGCCCCGAGCTCGAAGCCCACCACCCGGTCGATCTCCTCGCCCCGGGCCGTCACCATGATGACGGGCACGGCCCGGGTGGCGGGGGCGGCCTTGAGCTGGCGGCACACCTCCGTGCCCGAGCCGTCGGGGAGCATCAGGTCGAGCAGGATCACGTCAGGCGGATCGGCCTGGGCCACCCGCAGGGCGTCGCTGGCTCTGCCCACGGAGCGGGTCTCAAAGCCCGCCTGTTGCAGGTTGAATTCCATGAGCCGCACGAGGTCGGGCTCATCTTCGACGAGGAGGACCTTGGGAGGGGCAGTGGGGGTCACGGGAGAGGGAGTATCCCATCAGAGGTGACACCCGCGAAACAGGGACGCGGAGATTTCTGGGAGAGGCCTTCCCCCGGGCCGAGGGTCAGCGCGAACACCCGCCCGGCCAGGGCCGGCCACCCCAACAGGCCCCGCAGCCGAAACCGCCGAACCCTGGCGAAGGTGTCCGGGGCCGCGGGCACGGTGGCCACCTCCAGGCGTCCGAGCCCGAGCCCTCCGAGGGTCACGTCGGCCCGCGTGGGCGCCGTCACCACCGCCACCCTGCGCCCCCAGGCGGGCACCGACACGTGGCCGTTGTGGGGGTCGGTCACCGCCCGCCCCGTGAGTCGCTCGAAGTCAGGCGGGTCGACCACCAGCCCAAACTGGGCCCCTGTGTCGAAGGCCACGTCCTCGAGGCGGGTGTCGCCCATCGACAACGACACGAGGATCTTGCCGTGGGCGAAGCGGCTGGGCAGGGCCGTGGGAGGCGGGTCGACCACGCTGCACAGGCGCATCGCGGGGGTGTCGAAGACGAGGGTGCGTCCGGCGAGGGCGTCGGTTCCGACGGTGCCGACGAGGCGGCCTGCGGGGGCGATGGCCTCGATCGGGAGATCGGGCCGCAGGGCGGCGGTCACGGTGCGGTCGGGGAAGAGCCCGAGCTCGAGGCGGGTGGGCACGGGGCTGCCGTAGAGGACCGAGCGGTCGGCCCCGGTGTCGAGCTGCAGGTGGTCGTGCGACCCCAAGGTGAGGGCCTGCACGAGGACAGCCCGGGCGGGAGGTTCGCCCACGACGCGGAGGGCTACGCAGACCTCGGGCCGGAGGGTGTGTGCCGACTGCAGACCGCGCGACCCACGGCCCTCGCACGCCAGCATCGTCACGGCCACGCACAGAGCCCATGCCTCCGATCGCATCGTGGCCCATGTACCACACGGCCCTACGACGGATGGCTCCCGTACGACCCGGTGGGGGCAGAGAGGGGACCGCCAGCTTGCTGCGGGGGACGAGCCGCCACACCCACACGAGGAGCCCCACGACCGCGTCGAGCCCCCGCCCGTGTGGCGCGCCATTGCCCACGTTCGAGTCGACAGATTCCCCTTTGGATGCGCGGTGACCTGCCGCTCCCCTATGGTGCTGCGCAGGGCCTCGGCGGTCGACGCAGCGCTCGCTGGCCTCTCCCCTGGCCGGAGCGCGCACCGCCCTGAGCCGCATGGTAGCCTCCGCAGGCGATGGGACTGCGCGACCATTTCAGGCCACCCCTGCACCCGCTCCATCACTGGGAGTCGTTTCATTCCAACTGGGCGACCCGCATCGCCGACGCCCTCAACGACCGCTGGCTTCCGCGGGAGTACCTCGCGGAGGAGCACACCCACGCGGGCACTCAACTCGAGATCGACATCGCGACCTTTGCCACCGAGCCCGCCGCGGCCGTGACGCTCCTCGGCCCATCCTCGGTCTCGCCCACCCTCTGGACCCCCCCTCCCCCCACCGCACGGGCACCCCTCGCCGTGGCCGATGCCTTCGAGGTGCGCGTGCTCAGCGACGCGGGCGGCGCCACGCTGGTCGGCGTGATCGAGCTCATCAGCCCCGCCAACAAAGACCGACCCGAACAACGCCGGGCCTTCGCCACCAAGTGCGCGGGCTTTCTCCACCAGGGCGTGAGCGTCGTCGTGCTCGACGTGGTCACGACCCCCAGCCACAACCTCCACAACGACATCGTCGCGCAGATCGGCGCCGAGGCCGCCCGGATGCCCGACGACGTGGCCCTGTATGGGGCAGCCTACCGCCCGATGGTTCGGGGCGACGCGACCCTCGTCGAGGTGTGGAGCGCCCCCTGCGCGGTGGGCCTGGCCCTGCCCACGCTGCCCCTGCGGCTGCGGGGCGACCTCTTCGTCCCCGTCGATTTCGAGAGCACCTACCAGGAGGCGTGTCGGCGTCGGCGCATCACGGGAGACTGATCGCACCGCACGCCGCCGGCCACCGTCGCCCGCCCAGAGGCCCCATCCGAGGGACTCTCCGCCCGCGTCGCTGGTCGCGGTGCTGGATGTTCCGCAGCCCGAGGACGACGAGCGGTTGGCGTGGGTGGTGGCGGACGAGGGCCGTGGCCCCGACGTGGTGTTGGAGGTGCTGCACCACGGCGACCGCGACAAAGACCTCGTGAAGAACGTCGATCGTTATGCCCGCCTGGGCATCCCCGAGTACTTCGTCTGCGACCGCGCTCAGCAGCGCGTCACGGGGTATCGCCTGCCGCCTTCTGGTGCCCGTCGCTACGAGCGCGTGATGCCCCAGGCGGGGCGAATCCCCTCGCTGCTCCTGGGCATCGACCTCGCCGTGCAGGGCGGGCGGCTGTCCTTCTTCGACGGGATGGCCGAGCTCTTCAGCAGCGACGACCTGATCAAACGCTTGTCGGCCATGCTCGACAACCTGGAGGCGAGGGCAGAGGCCGAGCGGGCCCGCGCCGACGCAGCGCAGGCCCGTGCGGAGGCCGCGCTTGCGGACAGGGAAGCGATGTCGATGGAGCTGGATCGCCTGCAGGCCGAGCTGGCGCGGCGCGGCTGAGGTCAGCGCGAAGCCAGAGGGCTCTGCGACGCGCGTGGGTCGAACATCGCGCGGATCAGCGTGTCCAGGCGCCCCCGGTCGAGGGCCACGTGGTAGGCCGCGTCGGGGAAGTTCTCGGGGTCAGCAGGGCCCGCATGCAGCGTCTCCAACTCCACGCGGTAGAGCGCGTCCCCGTGCTCTACCACGCGGACGTCGAAGCGGAAGTTGTAGACGTTCCGGGGGTGCCCGACGTACGACCAGGCCACGACACGATCGCCCCACGGTGCACGCCACACCCGCGTCGCTTCGGACCAGCCGTACCGTTCCGCCACGGCCCGGGCCCAACGACGATCGTTCGCCCGATGGTCGGCAAACTCCGCGGCATCCGAGACGAATACGTCTGCGCCATCGCACATTCCCAGCAGCCCATGATCGGCCTGAGGGGGTGCTGGCTCGCAGTCGTAGGCATGGTGGACGCGTACCCAAGGCACCGCGCTCCGTCCGGGCTGACACGCGTACGCTCGCGGCGCGTCGGACCGCGGCAAACCCCGCGCGACCCCCGGCGCTCCAATGCGCCACGCGGTCAGCAGCGTCTCGTCTTGTCGCCAACCGAGCAGCACATCCCCGTCGGCGGCGAAGACGAGCGACCCGAGACTCCGCGCGGTCCACCGGGCGGTGGCGATGTAGGTCGTGTTCCGTCGTGCGTACACGGTGACCCCGTCGGCGGTCGTCACCGCGAGCCGCAGGCCGTCGTCGCTGCGCGTGCAGGTCATGGGCACCTGACCGCGCGGCAGCGTCAAGGCGGGGTGCTCCTGGCCGCGCACCCGCAGCTCGAAACGTCTGCGCCTTCGGAATAGTGCGGCGTCCTGGTCGCACTCTCTGACGAGCGCGTAGCCTCGGGGCACCTGAAGTCCAGGCGCCGACTCCGTTGCGGCGCCGTCGCGCGTGTCGAGCTCCGCCATGGACTGCGGTCGCAAATAACGCCCGCTCCGAACGTCGAAGTGCCCGTAGCACCACGACACTTCACGCTCGGTGAGACCTCGCGCGTCGGCCGAGAGATCCCGGCGACAGGTGCGTCGCCACGCGACCTGCCACGTCGGCGGCGGGTCGGCCGCGGCCACCTGCGCGAACACCGCGAGCGCCCCGGCGACCATCCACGACGCGTGGGTTCTCATCCCGGCGGGTTGTACCGTTCATGGGCGCCGCGCGGCAAAGTCCTGCGGTGTCGGCACCGAGGGGAAGGCCGCAAGGGCCACCGGCGACGGGGGCAGACGCGGTCGGCGAGGTCGAAGCGGTCGGCGTGCATCACCTTGCTCCAGGCGGCCACGAAGCCGCGGACAAGCTTCTCGCACCTATCATCCTGGGCATCGCGCTCGGCATACAGATTCCCCATGGGTTGCGCGGTGACCTGCCGCCCACTTGTGCTGCTGCGCGGGGCCTCGGCGGTCGACGCAGCGCTCGCTGCCCTGGGGCGTGTCGCGCCTGGCCGGGGTGGCCGGGTCGAGCGACCGACGCGCGGGGTCAGGCTCGGGTGAGTTCGACCACCGAGAGCGGGCCCGCGGTGGGCACCAGCCGTTGGAGATGCAGGCCCACGCTCGCAGCGAGCCCGGCGTACTCCTCCCGCGTGCGCTCTCGGCCGCCCGCATGCACCATCATCTCGATGTCGAGGAGCTTGGCGAAGTGCTTCTTGTTGGCCTCGGGCACGACCGTCTCCAGCAGGGCGAGCCGAGCGCCGGGCTTCATCGCGCGGCGCACCGTCGCGAGGATCTTCCGGGCGTCGTCGTCGTCCCAGTCGTGGATGATGGCCTTCATCACGTAGAGGTCTCCGCCCTCGGGGACCGACTCGAAGAAGTCGCCGCCGACGACCTCGCAACGCGCCTTCACGCCGTGCTGCGTGAGGATCGCGTCCGCGCCCGCGACTACCTGCGGGAGGTCGAACAAGATGCCCCTCCGATCGGCGGAGAGCCGGAGCGCGCCTGCGAGCAGCCTCCCATGACCGCCGCCCACATCGACGAGGGTGTTCACCCCGTGGAGCGGGTACGCGGCGAGGAAGGCGTCGACGGCCACGTTGCTCACCGCGGTCATTGCCCGGTTGAAGAGGTCGGCGACCTCGGGCTCGCCCGTGAGGTACGCGAAGGGCGTCTTGCCCGTGTTGATCTCGATCGCCGTTCGTCCATCCCGCACCACGTCCGGCAGACGAGCCCAGTTGGTCATCCCGATCCGGCCCATGAAGACCAGGAAGTCACGAAACCCATCGGCGTCCTTGCAGAGCGACGCCCCCAGCGGGAGGAGCGTGAAGCGTCGTCCCGCCTCTTCCTTCACGAGGTCGACCTGGGTGGCGGCGCGCAGGATGCGGTACACGCGGTCCTCGGTGATCCCTGTAGCCTGCGCGACCTCGGCGGCGGTGTGACGCCCCGCCTTGATCGCGTCGAGCAGCTCGAGATCGCAGGCCGCGTAGACGACCGCAAATCCCATCATGTCGCTGACGAAGTCCAGCCCCGCGATGTTGGGCGGGACCATCTTACGCCGCGCAGCCCCGAGGCCCGCGCGGAGGGTCTCGGCAAGCGCGATGAGCTGTGGCGGAGGCGCCTTGGGCATGTCCATCGAATAACCCCCTTTGCCCGCCAGCAAAACGCCACAGTCTCCCGCCTGTCAAGGCATTCCCACACGGACGCTGTCGGCGGGGCACGGCGCTCTGGCACGCTCATTGCGCGGGGCACCCTGCATGAACAAGAAGCGTTCGAAGCGCCCCGGTCGTGACCCTCTGGCGGCGTGCCAATTCGTGCCAGCCCCGCGACACAGGATGTGGGTTTCGCTGCTCTGCGTGGCCGCCATGGGCTGCGCCGAGAACCTCACGCCCCCCGACGACGCTGCGGTGGGTGCCGACGTGGTGGGCGCGGACGTGGTGGGCACGGACGTGGTGGGCACGGACGTGGTGGGCACGGACGTGGTGGGCGCGGACGTGGTGGGCACGGACGTTCCGCCGACCTGCGAGGCGCCGTCGTCCGCGGTTGCGCCGGGGGCCTCGTCGCGGTGCCGCGCGCAGCGGCTCACGGTCGACCCGATGTCCTTGTGCGGCAGCGTGACGCGCTGTCCGGTGGTCTCGGTGGCCTCTCTCCATTGCGACGACGCCTCGGGCTACGGGCCCTGGGTGACCGCAGACGGCACGGGGGCCTCGGTGCTCTTCGTGACCAACGTCGGCGGCTTTACGCCGCGGCTCTTCTCCCTCCCGGCGGGGGGCGGTGCCCTGCGGGTCGAGGACGTGGCCGGGGTGGGCGTCGCGTCGACGGTGCTCCGCGCCGATCCCGCGGGCGGGCTGCATATCCTATACGGCGAGAGGCCGGGGGCCACCGACCTCGCCCGGGGCGCCTCGGGCTGGGCGCGGCGCCGCCTCGCACCCAACCCGCCTTCGGGCGGGCTCTTCCCCACCGACGCGCGCTTCGCGGGCGAGGTCGCGCACGCCGTGTGGTTCAACTTCAACGACCACAGCGCCGAGCTCGCGACGGGGCGTGATGGCTGCTGGAGCGCGCGGCGCATCCACGACACGGTGCAGACCGACCTGGCGCTCTCCCTCGACCGCGCAGGCGCTCCCTGGGTGGCGTACTACGCGTCCGCGAGCGGTTCGCCCGTGCTGCGGACCCTCGCGCCGGACGGGATGATCCACGAGCTGTGGCGCGCCACGGGGCAGCCGGTCGGGCTGAACTCCCGCGAGATGCCGCGTTTCGTCGCCGGGGGGATCGACGGCCAGGGGCGCTGGCCCGTCGCCCTCGTACGCGAGCCGGACGGGCTCACCCTGCGCCTGCGCGCCGACGCGGCGACGACCTGGACGAGCGTCTTGCTGCCCGACGCTGCGCTCGACCAGTCGACGGGAGACTGCCCCTCGGGCGAGCCGGTCGGACCGGGCGACGACCCCTGCAACGGACTCCGCGTGTGCGCCCAGCGCACCGTCGGCAGCTCAGGAATCTTCGGCCTCGCGCGCACCGCCTCGGGAGCCCTCTGGGCCGTCTGGGCCCAGCGCGACGACACGGTCGACTACAGCCTCCGCGGCGGTGGCTGCATGGGCGGCGGCGGCGGTGGCGGCCCGGGGGTTGACGCTGGCGGTCCGCCGCGCTGCGTGTGCATGTCCACCCCCACGGGGAGCCGGGGCACCCTCACGCTCCGGGTGGGGCAGGTCACGCCGAGCGGGGTGACGGTGGTAGGGCAGCTCCGCTTCGACACGGGCGGGCCCGTGCCCAACTACTTCGACGTCGCAGCGCGGGGCGAGCACCTCCTCGTGGTGGTGCCGATGCACAACGAGTCGGGCCTCGACCTGCGCTACCTCGACCTGGACCTCAACCAGACGCCCTGAGCTGTCGAGACCCCACGACGCCGCGGTAGAGATTCGTCGCGTGTCAAAGATCGACCACCAAGATGACATCCGGCATCTGGAGGGCCTCGCACCATGAGGGTGAGCATGGCGGCTGTTGCAAGAACGTAACAGACCCGGCGCTTGCCTGAGGGGGCGGGTCTGTCAGGGTCGAGGCGTGGCCGCCGCACAACACGACTCTGGCTCGCATCGGGTCGCCGCGGCGCCGCGGGCGGAGCATGGGCATGCGGCGAAGTTCGAGGTGCGGTCGCTGTCGTGTTTCTACGGTGATCGACAGGTGCTTGACGATGTCTCGCTCGACCTCCCCGCGCGGTGCGTGACGGCCCTGGTGGGCCCCTCGGGCTGCGGCAAGAGCACCTTCCTGCGGGTGCTCAACCGCATGCACGACGCCCTCCAGCCCCTGCGCGTGACGGGCACGGTCTCCCTCGACGGCGAGGACATCCACCACCCCGACGTCGACCTCGCCCGGCTGCGGCGCCGGGTGGGCATGGTGTTTCATCGCCCGCGCCTCTTCCCCCGGAGCGTGCTCGACAACGTGGCCTACGGGCTCCGGGTGGCCGGCGAGACCGACCCCACGGCCCTCGAAGACCGCGTCGAGACGGCCCTGCGCCGGGCCGACCTGTGGGACGAGCTCCGCGACCGCCTCGGGGCCCCGGCCCTGTCCCTTCCCGAGGGGACCCAGCAGCGTCTCTGCGTCGCCCGGGCCCTGGCCGTCGGGCCCGAGTGCCTGCTCCTCGACGACCCCACGGGCAGCCTCGACCCGGCGGCTACGGCCCGCATCGAGGCCCTCCTGTCCGCCCTCCGGGCCCAGGTCACGGTGGTGTGCGTGACCCACTCGCTCCAGCAGGCTGCCCGGGTGTCGCAGCACCTCGCCTACTTCGACGGGGGACGGCTCATCGAGGCGGGCGACACCCGCGAGGTGTTTACCCGCCCCCAGCTCCAACAGACCGAGGACTACCTCACGGGGCGCTTCGCATGAGGCACCTGTCCCGCGATTTCGAGGCCGAGCTGCGCGAGCTCCGCGGCAACCTCCTGGCCATGGGGGCCCGCTGCGAGCGGGCGGTCTCCGAGGCCGTCTCGGCCTTCCTCGAGCGCGACGTGGCCCGGGCTTCGGAGGCCCACGGGCTCGACGCCCGGATCGACCGCGACGAGGTGGAGATCGACGCCCTGGCCCTGCGCATCCTCGCTCTGCGGCAGCCCGTGGCCGACGACCTGCGCTTCATCACCACGGCCCTGAAGTTTGTCACCGACCTCGAGCGCATCGGCGACGAGGCCAAGAACATCGCCGAGCGGGTCCCCGCCCTGAGCGTGGCCCGGGCCCTGCCGCCTCACCCCGAGATCACGGCCATGAGCGACAAGGCCCTGTGGATGCTGCGCGAGTCGCTCGACGCCTTCGTGGCCCGCGACGCCGCCCGGGCCGAGGCCGTCCTGCAATGCGACGCCGAGGTCGACGCCCTCTACGGGGCCCTGCTCCAGCAGCTCTTCGGCTGGATGCGCGATCACCCCGAGGCCATCCCCGTGGCCCAAAGCGTGGTGAGCGTGGCCCGGTACCTCGAGCGGGTCGGCGACCACGCCACCAACCTCGCCGAGCACGTGGTGTTTATGGTCCGCGGGGACGTGGTGCGGCATCGCCTGAGTACGCGCCCCGGGCCCTTCGGCGAGCCCTGAGCGGCAGAGCGGGAACGGAGGCCACCGTTGCGGTACAGCGTCGGCGATCGGGTGCTCCTCGGGGGGGCCCGCGTAGGGGTCCTGGCGGTGCCTGCGGTGGCCGTGACCCTCCTCGGGGCCCTGTTGGGACCGGGCCTCGTGGGGGCCCTGGCCCCGCCCGCATGTGGGACTTCTCCCGAGGTCTTCGCGGCCCTGGGGTCGACCCTTCTGACCTCCCTCGCGGCCGTCGTGCTCGGTGGGGTCCCGGGGGTCGTGGTGGCGGTGTACCTCGCCGAGCTTGGGCCTCCCCGTCCGTGCCGCGTGGCGCGAGGGTTCTTCGCGGTGGCCACGGCGGTTCCGGCGGCGGTGTATGGGCTGTGCGCGGTGTGGTACCTCGCCCCGGGGCTCGGGCTCGGGCTTGGGGTGGCCTCCCTGGCCCTGGCCGCCATGACCCTGCCTACGGTCACCCTCCTCGCCCTCGGGGCCCTGCGACGGGTCCCGGTCGAGCTCCGAGAGGCCAGCGCGGCCCTCGGGGCGACCCCCTGGCAGACGGCCTGGGGGGTGGTCTTTCCGGCTGCCCGACGCGGCCTCGCCGGGGCCGTCCTCGTGGGCAGCCTCCGGGCCGTGGGCGAGTCTGTGGCCGTGGCCATGGTGCTCCCTCCCGAACGCGACACCCTCGCGGCCTCGCTCCTCCGTGCCTTCCTCGACACCCCGAGGCTCCCATGCGGCCCCCCTCTGTCCCTCGCATTGACCCTCCTGACCCTGTCCACCCTCGGGGCCCTCCTCGTGCATCGAACGGCCCCCGCCGAGCCCTCTCCCGGGCACGGATCGACGCCCTCGGGGCTCTGATCGTCGGGGGGCTGAGCCTCGCGGTGGTGTGCGTCCTGGCCCTTGGGCTCGCGGCGGTGGTCGTGCGCGGTCTCGGGGCGGCCCTGTCCCCGGGGCCGTGGCGTGCGTTGGCCCTGCGGGGCCTCGGGGCCACCCTGTGGGTCACCGTGCTCACGGTGCTGATCTCGATGCCGGTCGGGCTCCTCGCCGCCGCGTGGCGCACCCGCTTCGCCCGAACCCGCCGCCGCGTCATCGCCCTCGGCCTCGCCGTCGAGGCCCTGTCCGCCCTGCCTCCGGTTCTCTACGGGGTGGCGGGGTATCTCCTCCTCGTGCGGGCCCTGGGGCTACGGCCTTCGCTCCTCCTGGGGGCCGGGGTGTTGAGCTGCATGAGCCTGCCGGTGGCTACGGCGCGGGCGGAGTCGGCGTTGCGGGCGGTTCCGCGGGAGCTGGAGGAGGCCTCTCTGGCGATGGGGGCCACGTGGGCCCAGACCTTCGTGCGGGTGACCCTCCCCCTGGCTGCGCGCGGTCTCGGGGCCGGGGCCCTCGCCGTGGCCGCCCGGGCCCTGGGCCTCGGGGCCCCTCTGGTCTTCACCGCAGGGCTCTTCGCGGGCAGCGGACCCCTCGATCCGCGGGGACCCGAGGCCGTGCTGACGGTCCAGCTCCTGCGGGCCGTGACCCTGCCTGCGCCCGAGGCCCAACCCCTCGCCGCCCTGTGCGCCGCCCTCCTGGTGGGGCTGGCGACCGTGGCCGCGCTCCTGGGGAGACAGGGAAGGCCCAAATAAAAACGGCGAAACCTAAGGCGCTTGGGGGGGGCACGCCGGTTTCGCCGCGCAGATCCCTATTGCGGGCGGCGTGCCAAGGGGCAAACCCCCCGCAATCTGGGCCCGGCGTCGTGCAGGAACCCGCGGGCGCCTTGCGTAGATGCATCGCGAGATTGCAGGGATGAAACGCGGGGGCCTTGGCGCGTTCGGGGGGGCGTGCAGGTCCTCGCGGGATGGAGACAGTGGGGGGCGCGTGGTACGGTGCGTCGTCATGCGACTGGGATGGAATGCGGTCACCCTGGGGGGGCTACGGAGCGCGTTCGGAGAAAACAAGCTCGATGGGCTCGCACGCGCGCTGGTGCGCATCGAGATGCACGACCGCCGGGCAGAGGTCGAAACCCTCGAAGGTCCCGCCCCTCCGGGGGTCGGCGACGGCGGACGTGAGGTTGAGGTCTCCCTGAGGGCTCCCCCTGCACAGGCCGAGGCGGAGTACCTACGGAGGTTCTCGCTGACCTTTTCGCTGCTCGGCGACGCGACCTGCATCGCCATCAGTTGCAAGACAGGGAGAGACCTCGCCAGCGTTCGGCAGGATGCCAAAAAGGATGCCAACCCCAATCAGGAAGGCGGGGCGCGCGTGGTTGAGGTGCTGCGAGGCGGCGGACGCCTCGTCTTGCTGACCACCCAGACGTTTACCGCAACGGCGCCACCCCGTGTGGGGCCCATGGTCGGTTCGCGTACGACGGGGACGAGCAAGGCCAGGCCCAAGCGCCAACCCGCCACTGCCGCGGGCAAGCCGTCATTGATCGCAGAGTTGGCCAAGGCATACGCTGCACAGACGGGTCGCTCAGAGAGCGTAATCACGTCGCAGATCGTTGTCGTCGATGGTAACGATCTCGTCGAATACCTCGATCGGCGAAGGCCGATCCAGCTTGGAGACGAACTCCTCCGACAGATCGGTGTCACGGATTGGCCAACGGTCCGCAGTCATGCCCGCGCCTTGGATACCCTGGCCGCCGAACGATCGCTGCCGACCTACCTGTCGGACGAAAGCAGGACACTGCTGACGACACAGATTCAGTCGCTCGTCCGGGTCGGAAACGAATCTCACAATGTACTCTGCGTGGTGGGACCACCCGGTGTTGGCAAGACACGGTGTGTCCTGGAGTCTATGCAGGGAGCCGAGACGCGTGTGCTTTACGTGTTGGGTGACGACGCCGCGCGCGAACTGCTGACCAAAGAGCGGCTCCTGTCCAATACTCCCGACGGCATCCTGATTGTCGATGACGCCCGGCCTGAAAAGGTCCGAAGCCTTGTCAACGATTTTCGCGGTGCACAAGATGGGCTGGAGAGCACAGTAGGCCATTCCAGCCCAGGCCTTGTCGTCATCGTGCCGGCAGGGACCTACGACGCGGACTTGTTTCCTGACGTGGAGATTGTCAGGTTGGGTCCCTTGAGCGAGGACGAGGCGCGCGCGTTGATCGTGTCGTCGCTTGGGTCCCACGAGGCCGATGAGCGGGTCTTGAGCATCTACCGCGTCACCCAGGGGTATCCCTGGTTTGGCATCCTGGTGGCGCAAGAGATTTCAAAGGGCGTGCGGGTCCCCGAGACGACGACGAGTGCGGCCAAACTCGCGATCTGCCCAGAGGAAATTGCCGAAGAAAAACGCCTTCCTCGAGCCCGAACTCTTCTTGCCGCGATGCTTGTCCACGAAGCGCGTTGGGACGATCTCCCAGATGCTGACCGAGACAAACTCGCCAGGGCCGTAGATCTCGCAGATCGGCGTGAGCTTGAAACACTTCTCGGTGAGTGTGTGAAGCGCGGCGTCTTGCGGAAAGACGCGTGGCTCTACGTCACCCCAGGGATCTTGGAACGTGAGATTTGGCGCATCCTGCACGAGTACGAGAGCCCCGATCCCGTACGCGGCCCGCGAAGGATTCTTGATCGGATTCGTGCACATGTCCCGGGATTGGTTGATTCTTTCGTCGCTCGCCTGAGCCGACTGACGTTGACGATAGACGAAGGCCGTGCGCTGGCGCGGGCCTTGCTCGATGCGTTGCAGACGGAGGTGAGGACGCTCGACGATCTCACGCCAAGACACCATGCCGCCACCGTGCAGTGCTGCGTTCGGAATCTCCCGCAGGATACTGCTCGGTGGCTCTCGAAACTCGTCTTGGAGGCACCCGAGTCGGCGCTCCGTACCCGCACGGAGATCCGTAGGATGCTCGTCCACGGATTCGATCTGCTCGCGCGCCGCGTCACTGACTTTGCTGTCGTCGAAGCCCCACTCTTCGCGATGCGCCTCGCAGAAAACGAGGCATACGCCAACAACGCCTCCGCGATCTGGGTGCTGCTGTTTCACCCTGAGTTTGATCTGACCGCAGTGCCCCTCGACCAGCGCCTTCAAGTGCTTACGCACCGCTGCCTCGAAGAGACCCCGGTCGCCCGTCTCAGCGCGATCCGTGGCCTCCATGACCTGCTTCGACGTGGGGCCTCGGTGCTCGTCTCCTCTGACGATCCGGCGCCGCGTAGCCTGAGCGCGTCCGAGCAGCGGCGAGCGCGCGAGACGTTCTGGTCGTTGTTGTTGCGGTGCGTCTCCGATCCAGACCCCACGGTGGCCAACGTGGCACAGCGGGTGCTGGTCGCGGTGAGCCGAGCGGCCAACGACCTGTTGGCCTACATGCCTGACAACGTCGAGTTTGAGCGGGCCATGCACAGTCTGAGCGAGTCCACGCGCTCTTCCCTGCGACGCGAGCTCAATCTTGAGCGCCGCTTCGAGGATGGCTCTGGCATTCGTTCAACACGGATTTTCAGCCGGATCGAGGAGTTGACTCGTCCTCAGGGGTACGCCCAGCGACTCGGGGACCATCTTGCTCAGTACCACTTCAGCGTGCAACGCGATGAGGTGGATGCCACGCGTCTCGATGAAGCCCTGGTGCGGGAAGGGCTCGTGCCCCCCGACTACCTCCTGGTCCGCCATGTCGAGGTCCTGCTCGGGGAAGAGACCGAACGCGCAACGCCCTTCGCCCTCGTCGCGGGCAAGGTCGACGAAGACTGTTTGTTGTTCGATCCATTCGTCGCGCGTGTTGACGTGTCCACCGGACCCAATGTGCTCTCTGCGTACTGTGCAGGCCACCATCTCGTCGGACGGACGCAGCGTGTGGAGCGTTGGCTGCTCGCCTGGCAACACGACGCCCGCTTCGCCACCACCGTCGTGCTGACCGCGGCCCGGTGTAGAGGGGCCGAGCCCCTGCTACGAATCGCGTTGGAGACCCTACGGACCCAGGCAATCGCTCCGGGGGTCTACAGGTTCTTTGCGACGGCGGCGTGGCGGGACGCGCCGGATGGACTGCTGATGGAGACCCTGCGGCTGCTTGTCGATCTCCCACACCCTGGGGCTGCGGGGGCTGCGCTGTGCCTCCTTCGTCAACGGCTTCATCATCGCGATGCCAACACCTTCGAGGCGATTGCCGTCGAGGTGATGACGGTCGCGGCCGACGTCGTGGAGCCCGCCGATGCGTGGTATTTTGAGGAATGCCTCCAGTGGTTGCTCGATCGCGGCCATGCTCGCTCGGTGAGTGAGCTCTTTCTGCGTCGAGTCTCCGCGCAAGAGAATCCAGGCCTTTCCACCCTGAATATGGTCGGCGACATCTCTGGGCGTTTCCCAGATGTGTTCTGGGAGACCCTCAGAAGTCGGCTGGAGGCCGATGAATCCAGCGGGGCCAGGGCCGTGTCGCGCCTAGAGCTTTCCGGTGCACACATCCAGCTTCCTTGGGAGGACGTGCTGGCGTGGGTCGGTCTCGACGCGTCCCGCGCCCAGCGGGTCGTGCCCCTCGTGGATCTCGACGACGACACCCTGTCCCCCCTCGCAGCAGGGTTGATCGCACGTTTTGGCTCGTCTTCGAGTCTGGCACGCGACCTCGCGTCCGCCCTACACGCGACTCCCAGGCCCGTCTCCAGCCTCGCGCGGTTTTATGAGGAGCGCCTCGAACGGGTGGCCCGCTGGGCGCAGCTGGGCTCCCCCGCCGTGAAGGAGTGGGCCGTGCGGGCCTCGGAGGCCCTGGCCCGTGATCACGCGTGGCACGTCGACGACGAGGCCGCCGAACGCCGACGCTACGGCACCTGACTCCGCCTCCCCCCCGTCAGAAACACGCCGTCGGCAGGCACAACCCCTCGGGGCTCGCCCGTACGCCCCCGTCGGCCCCTCCCGCCCCCGCGGCCGGGGCGGCCTCCACCACCAGACGCCGCAACTGCACGGTGTCGACCCCCTCTCGGCGTATCGAGAGCAGGGCCTCATAGGCCCGGCGACACCCGGGCGAGTCGGTCACCGGCTGGGGGGCGAAGCTCACCCGCCAGCGCAGCAGGGTGCGCCCCAGGACCCCGATGAACCGCGGCCCGTTGACATCCCGCACGAAGGCCGCGGGGTTGGCCTCCACGGCCTCGACGCTCCCGAGGGCCACCGACGAGGCCACGCGCCCGTCGACCCCGGCCAGGCCGTCTTGCATCGCGGCGATCAAGACCTCGCCTTCGCCCTGCCACTCCAGCAGGTGCTCGATCGTCAGGAGGCTGTTCTCCCCTTCGGTGATGAGCACCCGGTCGGCCACGTTGGGGCTGCGCCCGTTGCGAGGGTCGCTCCCGACCATGACCTCGAAGCTGTCGAGGAGCCCGTCGCTGTCGCTGTCGGCCCGCCGCGGATCGCTCCCGACCCGGGCTTCGGTCCCGTTGCAGAGCCCGTCGCCGTCGGCGTCCGCGGCCGGGTCGAGCATCGGCCCTCCCCCCGTGTCGACCGGGGCCGGTCGGTCGTTGCGCGCGCCTGCGTCGGTCGTCGTGGGCGGCCGAACCTCGCCCCCACACGCCCCGAGGACCACGCCCAACCCTGCACACACACACCACAACACCGCACGCACGGGGGTCACCCTAGCACCCGCTCACCGGGCCACGCACGACCAGGGGAGGGCCGTCACCGCCATCGTACGTCCCCCGTCCCCCCCCGACGGAACCGACACCCCCATGGCGATCCACACCCCGTCCCGGCACGACACGAGGGTGGGGCTGTCGAGCGATCCCATCCCGGGCGGGGCCGTCAGGGTGCGGGCCCGAACGTGCCCGTCGACCACCCCCACCGTGGCCCCCCGTTGGGCCGTCTCCCCAGAGGCTCCCGACCCCGGGGCCACATACAGCACCTCCAGCCCGTCGGGCCCAAGGGCCATCCCATCGGGCAACCCCGCCGGGGCCACCTCGATCGCCCGCAGGGCCTCCCCGGGACCCGCCGCGACGAGCACCGACAGGGCCCCGGGCCGCACGCAGAGCTCGGGGCTGAGGGCCATGCACCCGCTCCCCCCGAGCGCAAACTCGCCCACCAGGAAGGCCGTCCGGGCCCCCACGGAGACCCCCCGGGGCAGGGGCAGGACGTTGCGCCCGCGGAGGGGATACGACTGATGGGTTCCGTCGGGCCAGACCGCGCGCAGGGAGGTCCCAGGGCCCCCGTCGGCCTCGGCCCCGATGCGTACGAGCTGGAGGTCATGGCCGGGGGCATAGGCTACGAGCTCGCCCGTCGTGCGGGCTGTGGGCATCGGAATCGTCGGGGGGGCTTCCTGGGCCGCAGAGGGCCCTTCCAGGGGCACCGAGACCGAGGCCACGAAGGGCAGGGACCCGGCCTGGCCAAAGCCCGCAAGGGCCTCCACCGCCCCGGGGCGGGCCTGCCGCGCGACCGGAGCTCCGAGGCCGGTCACCCCGGCGGGCACGAGGACCGACCCGCGGCGCACGGCGTCGAGGCCGCCGTCGGGGGTGGGGGCGAGGAGGGCGGCCCAGAGGGTGTCGTGTTCGTCGTCGAGGCCGGTGGTGGGGGAGCGCCAGGCCAGGGGACCACGAACGGCGTCTTCGGCCACGGCCCCGAGCCGGTCGGCCCCGGTGGAGACCTCCAGGGGGGCGTCGAAGGGGGCTCCGGGGCGCGTGTCGCGGGCCACCCGTCCGAGGGTGTGTCCGCGCAGGGTCCACAGGGCGAGGCGGCCTTCGGCGCAGGTGGCCACGACCTGGTCGAGGTCGCCGCGTCCGGGGATCCGGGCCACCCGGGCCCGGTCGATCTCGGTCACGCAGTCGGGGCTGTAGAGCATCGCCGGGGGCGGGTCGTCGCGGGGGGCGGGGGCTTCGGTGACGGGGGCGGGCTCGCGGCAGCCGCGGGTGCACCCCGGGCCCGCGAGGAGGAGGAGGGCGAGGGCGGAGCGGCGGGGGGTCACACCTTCTCGCGGGTGACTTTTCCGAGGAGCCCCTGCGGGCGCACGAGGAGCACCACCACCAGGATGGAGAACACGATGGCCGGGGCGAAGCTGCTGGACAGATAGGCCGAGGCGAGCTGCTCGACGAGACCGATGAGGAGGCCTCCGAGCATGGCCCCGGGGATGTTTCCGATGCCTCCGAGGACCGCGGCCACGAAGGCCTTGAGCCCGGGCTGCACCCCGGACAGGGGCGTGATGCTGGGCTGATCGATGCCGAAGAGGATGCCCCCGGCCCCGGCCAGGGCCGACCCGAGGCCGAAGGTCACGGCGATGACCCGGTCGATGGGGACCCCCATGAGCCGGGCGGCCTCGAGGTTGGTGGAGATGGCCCGCATGGCCCGGCCCACCCGGGTGCGTTGCACGAGCAGGGTGAGCCCCACCATGAGCAGGGCCGCGGCGGCGAGGTCGATGAGCTTGATGTTGCTCACCGACACGGGCCCGAGCG
Source organism: uncultured Myxococcaceae bacterium (assembly GCA_964447205.1). Taxonomy (GTDB): domain Bacteria; phylum Myxococcota_A; class Polyangia; order Polyangiales; genus JAEUKH01. The sequence goes on along the minus strand of CAYUSB010000003.1, from coordinate 215,311 downwards.
ACACGGGGCTCGACCGCACGATGGGCGGAAACCCCCGGGGGGTGGCGGTAAACAGCAGGATCCCCACGTTTTGCAGGAGCATCGACACGCCGATGGCGGTCACGAGGGGGGTGAGCTTGGGGGCCCGGCGTACGGGGCGGTAGGCGAAGCGCTCGAGGACGACCCCGAGCAGGGCGCACCCGACCATGGCCGCCACGAGGCAGGCCACCACCACGGGCAGCGAGGCTCCTTCGGTGCTGGTGGCCACGACCCCGAAGAAGGCCGCCACGAAGATGCCGAGGTAGGCCCCCACCATGAAGACATCGGAGTGGGCGAAATTGATGAGCCCCAGGACCCCGTACACCATCGTGTACCCGAGGGCGATGAGGGCGTAGACCCCGCCGAGGGAGACGCCTTCGAGGACGTTCTTGAAGAAGTCGGCGGGGCGGGCGATGGCCCCGCGTACGATGAGCCCGACGGGGTACAGGGCCCCGGCCCCGACCACCCACGGCAGGGCCCTCTGGGTCCAGGGGACCACGTGTTCGGTCGTGCCGGCGGTGGCCTCGGCGGAGGGGGGCGTGGTCATCCGGGCTGGAGGGTCTCGCGGTACCGAAACCCGTTCTCGCGGACTTCGAGGATCACCGCGGATTTGACGGCGTTGCGTTGGGCGTCGAGGGTGATGCTCCCGGTGGCTCCCTGGAAGTTGCGGGTCTGGGCCAGGGCGTCGCGGATGCGTCGGGGCTCGGCGGCCCCGGCCCGTCGGATGGCGTCGAAGAGCACGAGGGCGGCGTCGTACCCGAGGGCCGCGAGGCCGTTGGGGTCGGCCCGGTGTCGCTCGCGGTAGCGGCGTACGAAGCCCTGGGCGACCTCGGTGGTGGCCCCCTCGGGGGCGAAGCCCTCGGAGAAGAAATCGCCCACGAGTCGGTCGTCGTCGTTCTGCACGAGGCTCGGGGAGTCCCACCCGTCGCCCCCGAGGAACCGCCCCTGAAACCCCTGGCCCCGGGCCTCGCGGGCGATGAGGGCCACCTCGGTGTAGTACCCCGGGACGAAGATGGCCTCGGGGCGGGCGGCCAGGAGGGGCGACAGTTGGGCGGAGAAATGGGTCTCCCCGGCGCGATAGGCCTGGGAGTTGACGACCTGTCCCCCGAGGGCCACGAACGAGGTCCGGAAGGCCTCGGCGAGCCCGACGGAGTAGGCCGAGCTCTGGTCGATGAAGAGGGCCACCCGCTCGAAATGCAGGGTGTTGCGGGCGAAGCGGGCCATCACCTCGCCCTGGAAGGGGTCGATGAAGCACACCCGGAAGATGTGATCGCCCACCTGGGTGACGGAGGGGTTGGTGCTCGACGGGGTGACCATGGGGATGCCCTTGCGCTGGCACACCCGGGCCCCGGACAGGGACAGCGAGCTCGAGATCTCGCCGAGGATGCCGATGGCCCCTTCGCGGTCGATGAGCCGGGTGACGGCGCTGGCGGCCTCGTTGGAGTCGCCCCGGGTGTCTTCGGCCACCAGCCGAACCTGCTGCGACAGGATCCCCCCCCGGCGGTTGGTCTCTTCGACGGCGAGGTCGACCCCGCGTCGGGTGGCGATGCCAAAATCCGCCTGGGAGCCCGTCAGGGAGCAGTACAGCCCCACCGTGAGCCCCTGCCGGGCGCGTTTGCAGCCCAGCGAGCCGGCGGCCAGGGCCGCGGCGCCCGCCGACAGGCCCGCGAGCAGGTCACGGCGCGTGGGCCGTGGGGGTGTGTGTCGGTTCATGTCCCTCGGGCTGGCACCTTACCCGCGTTGCGCCTCCGAGGGGAAGGCCTCTCCGAACGCCGAGGCCGTACGAAGGGGCTCAGTTGGAGAGGTAGAACCGCGCGGCCATCCCGATCGTCCAGATGTTGGCCACCACGGTGTCTCCCGAGAAATTCAGGAAACGATTGAAGTCGAAGCTGCCGATGAGGTCGGCCACGGGGCCCCCGTCGACGCCCTGGAGGGTGTACTGCCCGTAGACCCCGAGGGGGATGTACCCGGTGTCGAAGTCAAAGTTGTCGCGCACGACGAGGGCCGTGGCGACGCCGAGGCCCAGGTTGGGGTTGAGCTGCTGGGTGTAGCGCAGCGGGATCCGGGTGTCGGTGCTGGCCTTGACCCCTTCGACGGTGGGGACATTGATGTCGAAGAAGATCCCGAGATCGACCCGGCCCGCCTGGGTGCGCAAGAGGGCGGGGGCGCCTACGGTGACCACGAAGGGGTGGTTGTCGCGGGTGGGGATGGTCACCCCCCCGAAGAGGCCGATCTCCGTGGGGCCCCGGGCGATGCGGAAGAGCCCGTAGGCCGAGGGGCTGTTGTAGCGGAAGTCGGGCGACAGGGAGAGGGGGGCCACGGTGCCGCCGATCTCGAAGTCGTCGGTGAGGCCGAAGCCGCCGCCGAGGGCGAGACCTACCCCGGTCTGGGAGACGGTCCCGAGGGGGGTGTTGACCGTAATGCCCGAGATGGTGAGGTCGCCGTTGAGGCGGAGTGTGCGGGCGGGCAGGGTGAGGGGCCGCTGGCTGAAGTCGAGGGGGAGCCGCTGCGCGGCGGCGACAGAGGGGGCCCCAAGGGCTGCCGTGGCAGCCAGGGCCGCCAACAAAGATCGCTTGAACATCGCGGAAGTCTCCTCGTGCAACGGTGCGAACCCCTACGGATCCGGGGGGGCCTTCGGCCCCTCCATGGGGGTGCGCCACCGGGAGTGTACGTACCCGAGGCGGGGATTCTGCGCGGAAAAAATGACGGAGGTCGCGACGGCCGTGGGGGCCTTCAGCGGTGCGTGGCGGTGCCGCAGGGGGTCCGCAGGACGAACAGGCCGGGGGAGGCCCCGCCGCGGGCGGCCACGATGAACTCGCCGCCTCCGCAGGCCACGGACACGGCGCTCCCGGGGTACTCCGCGGTGGTCTGGGCGCGTTGGGTGACCCCGTCGACGGAGGTGACGAGCAGCGACAGCCGGGACCCTTCGCGTACCGTGGCGAGGACCGAGACCCCGTCGGGGCGGGGGTGCAGGCCGACCCCGATGCCGTCCTGGGCTACAGACCAGGAGGCGGGGGCCCCGCGGGGAGGGAGCACGAGGGCGGTCACCAGGCCGGGGCCGTCGGGGGTCTGCGAGGCCGTGAGGAGGAAGGCCCGGGCGTCGGCCCCGAGGGAGACCCCCAGGGGGGCCGCCCGCAGATGGGGGTGGGGGCTCGTCCACGGGGCCGACCGGGTGGCCGAGTGCACGGACAGCGGGCGCACGAGCCGCCCCGCGGGGGCCGCGGCGTCGGCCGGGGTGGGGACCAGGGCGGGGGCCGCGGAGGCGTCGCCGGGCGGGGCGGGGGGGGCGAGGTAGGCCTCGATGGGGACGGGGGCCTCGGTGATGCCGGACAGGGTGCGCAGGGGCACGATGTGGGCTTGCAGGAGGGCTCCTCCGTCGGGGCCGCGGGTGTGCACGAGGAGGGTGGCCGGGTCGCCGGGGATGACGGCCAGGAGCCTGCCTCGGGCGACGGCGAAGACCGTAAACGGGGCGGGCGAGGCGGGGGCCCCGTCGAGTTGGGCCACGATCACGGCGGAGGTGTCCGACCCGTCGGGGCCCCGGAGGGTGCTGGACACCCAGGCCTCCGCCCCGGCGGCGTGCAGGAGGGAGGCTCCCTCCAGGGGGGCGTCGTCCCAGGAGGGGGTAGGAACCTGGAGGCGACGTTGGGTGGGGAGCATCCGGGCTACGCCGAAGGCGGCCCCGGCCATGGGGCGCCAGGCGAGCCACAGGCCGTCGCCGTCGTCGTAGATGGTCCCGAGGGCGCGTACGCCCTCGGTCACGGTGGAGAGGCTGCGCGAGAAGGCCGTGCCCAGGGTGGCGGGGCGGGTGGCCATGACGGCCGATTCGCCCACCAGGGCCACCATGGCCACGGCCGCGGCGTCGCCCCGGAGGCACGCGGCGGTGAGGGCGGTGACGGGGCCGGCCACGTCGAGGGAGGTGGGCTCGGCGGCGCAGCGCGAGGACGAGGCCGAGATCCGGGTGCTCCCTGGGCCGTCGCCGGGGCTGCCGTCGGGGCCGTCGTCGCCGAGGAGCTGGCGGAGGGCCACTGCCCCGACCACGGTCGCCACGCCGACGAGCCCGAGGGCCGCGAGGCGACGGGAGCGGGCCTGTGGCGGGGGCGGGACTGCCATGGGGGGGGGCTGGAAGCCCGTCGGGGCGGAGGGGCGGTTGGGAGAGGCCGCGGGCGCTGCGGGGGCTCCCCCTCCGGGCGTGAGGAGGCTGCGGTCGAGGGGGGCGACCTTGCGGGCTACGGGCGGAGTGTGCAGCGACTCCAGGGCGGTGATGAGGGAGGCCGCGGACTCCAGGGCCGCGTGGTCGCCGCCGCGGACGCAGCGCTTGAGGAGCTCCCAACGGGGCAGGGCGGAGCGGTCGGGGATGCAGTGGGTGGCGTCGAAGCACTCGGTGAGGGCGAGCACGATGGCCCCGAGGTCGTCGCGGGGGCGCGGGGTCGTGCGGGCCCCGGCTCGGCTGGTGGCGTCGCCGATGCCGAAGCCTGACAGGGCGAGGAGGTCGGTGTCGGCCGCCCGCACGAGGTGAAGCCGGGACAGGCTGATGGCCCCGTGGGTGAGCTGCAGGGCGTGCAACGTCCCGAGGGCCCGCAGCAGCGGCACGAACCACCCCAGCAGGGTGCGCAGGGTCTCCGCCCGGCGGCTCTCGACCCCCCCGGTGTCGAGGCCCGCGAGGCGGGTCGACAGGCCCGGCGGGGGCGGCTCGCGGAGCAGGGCCACGGCGATGCCGGCCCTGTGCACCACGACGCCCTCGGGGCGCAGAAAACACGGCAGGGGCGGGAGCTGTTCGAGGTCTTGCCGGACGGCGGCCTGGGCCTCGGGAGGCAGCGGGCGGGCCGACAGGACCTGCCCCCATCGCACCTCGCCCTGGGCGTCGCGCAGCTCGAGGGAGGCCCCGGCCTCGAAGCGCTCGGGGGCCAGGGTCACAAACCACCGGGCGTCGATCTTGTCGCCGATGCCGATCATTGGGCAGCCCTCGGGGGCAAAGGCCCCAGACAAGCCGCGGGGCGTACGATCACCCGCGACGTAGGGAGGTCTTCGCGGACGGCCACCCAGGTCTCGCCGCCGCAGCGTATCCATTGGGCCCGAACGCCCCCCACCTCGGACAGCACGGTCTCCGCCCCCCTGGGGCCCCCCTCCGGGCTCAAGGGGACGATCCTCCGCCGGGCCCCGGGCAGACCCTCCGGGCTGGCCTCGCGGAGCACGGCCACCAGGGCCGGGACCTCGCTCGCGTCGCCCCGGTCTCCCAGGGCCTCGGGGGCCTCGAAGGGCAGGAGCGACTCGGCCCAGGCCCGGGGGGAGACCACGGTCGCCGTGGGCAGCTCCGCGCCGCGGAAGGTGGTGTGGATCACCTGGCCCGCTCCGACGCAGCGGCCCGTCTCCATGCAGCGCTCCTGGGGCATCCTGGGGCCTACCGTGAGCACGAAGTGTGCGGAGCCTCGGGCGTCGCGCAAGCCTGTGGGCACGACGTCGACCTCCTCGCCGGTGTTGATCTGGAGCCGCTCGCTGAGGTTCCGGGCCCGGGCCGGCACGGGGGCCCCTTCGATGAGGGTCGGATCGACGAGGGACCCGGGGAGCCGGGCGGCTCCCAGGAGGCCGAGGTCGACGGTGAGGGCCCGCAAGGCCACCCCGCCTCCGCCGGGGGAGGCCTCGTGCAGGAGGATCGTCGGGCGCGGGCCGGGGATGGCCGATACGGCCTGGGCGTCGCCGAGGCGCCAGGCGATCACCGGGGGCCGCCCGGGCGATCCCGACAGCTCGATGAGGAGGGTGTGTCGGTGGGTCCGGTCGCCGACCGAGGTGACGACCCACGAGGCCGTGCCGTCGGCCCACACGAGGTGGGCCCCGTGCAGCGGGACGTCGTCCCAGGCCGTCACGGAGACGGTCCGAAGCCGGGAGGCGCTGCCCTCCAGGCGGGCCACCGTGAAGGGGGCCCCGACCCCGTTGCGCCACGCGAACCACAGGGGGTCGCGCCCGCCGCCCTCGGCGGACTGGGCCAGGACGGGGCCGAGCTCGACCGCTCCGCGGGCGACGGGGAGGGGGGCCAGGGTGAGGAGCCCGCCGCGTTGGGCCGGGCGGGTGGCCACGCGGACGGACGTGTCCTCGCGGGCCACGAGCACGAGGAGGGGGTCGGAGGCTCCGCCCGCGCAGCTCAGGTCGAAGTCGGAGACCCTGCCTTGAAACCCCAGCCCCAGGGCCGAGCGGGCCAGCTCGCCCGGGCACGGGGCAGGGATGGCCTGGCGCCAGCGGTGGGTGAGCCGCCCCTGGGCCACGTCCCGCAGGTGGGTGCGGGCGTTGTAGAGGGACAGCGCCCCGGCGAGGGCCACCAGGGCCACGGACAGGCCCGCGGCCACGCCCAGGGTGCGCCCGAGGCGTACGGTGGGTCGGGCCTGGATGGGTTTGGGGACCGTCGTATGGGGAGCCGGGGGCCGCCCCGAACGCCGGAGTGGCTCCCGCGGGCTGTTGGCGTTGTCGGGCTGGAAGGCGGGGTGTCGGCCCGTTGGTTCGCGCCGGGGAGGGGCCCCGGGGCCGCGGACGGGGGCCATGGTGGTGAGCCGGGCTCCGCGCCCGGTGGCTCGGGGGGCCTCCTCGGTGTCGAGCCGGACCAGCTCGCGCAGGGTCTCGGCCAGGTGGGTGCCGCTGGCCAGGGCGGGGTGCTGGCCGTGCATCGCGGCCTGGTGCAGGAGCAGCCACTTCACCGCCGCGGCCCCTTCGGGCTCGACCTTGGCGAGGCCGAGGAGGGTGTGCAAGACCCGCACGAGGTCGACGAGGTCGCGGTGGGCCGTGGGGGCCTCGCCCGAAGCCCCGCGCCCGAAGTGGCTCAGGCCAAACCCGGCGAGGGCGAGGGGGGCCCCGGGTTCGGGGCCGAGGGCGAAGACCTGGGTGGCCTCTACGGCGCCGTGTATGTAGCCCACGGTGTGTCCGGCCCCGAGGGCCTCGGCCATGGACGCGGCCGACTGCAGCAGGGCCCGGGCGACGACCCCCCGCCCCGCCGAGGCCACCCAGTCGGGAAACACCCGGCTCGGGGACAACAGGAGCGGGGCCTCCAGGATGGCCACCGGGAGCGAGGCCGTGGACAGAAGGATCTCGCGGGGCACCAGGACGCACGCCGCGCGCGGCACGAGGCCGAGCTCGGACCGCAGGTCGGCGATGGCGTCGGGCTCGACCGGCCGCCCCGTCAGGAGCTGACCGTGAACCACCGCAGCGTCGCGGCGCACGACCTCAAAGACATCCCCGGGGCCCACAGGGCCCGCCAGGGGACCGACCGTGTGTCTCATTCCGAGGGGTTCGCCTGCGACGATCAACGCGTCATGCTCCAGATTCTGCGCCGTGGGGTTTCTATGGGAGACACACCATAGTCTAGCCTCGGGGCCCGGCGGTATCTCGTTTCGACTGGAGGGATCTTCGGGCGCGTTGAGTTCGGGGTGCGGGCCGTGTAAGCCATTTTTGTGCTGTCTTCGAAGGGTCTTGGGTGGTGGGTGGTGGCCCTCGCGGGGCTGAGCTTCTTTCTCCCGCCGCGGGGGGCCGATCCGGCCACGGCGGTCACCCCGGCCGGGTCGCTGGCGGCCCTGCGGAGCCCCCTCGGGCGGCCTGTCCGGGTGGGGCTGGTGTTCGATGTCGGGGGCCGCGGGGACAAGAGCTTCAACGACGCCGCCTATGAGGGCCTCCGGGCCGCCCGGGCCACCCTCGGGGCCCACGTCGAGTACGTCGAACCCGCCGACGGCGACGACCGGACCTCGGCCCTGCGCCTGTTCGCCGCCCGCGGCTTCGACCGGGTCATCGCCGTGGGGTACGTCTTCTCCCGCGACCTCGACGCCGTGGCCCGGGACTATCCCTCCGTGCGCTTCGCCGGGGTCGACTACGCCCCGCCCGACCGTGGCCCGGTTCCGGGCAATGTGGTGGGGCTGGTGTTTCGGGAGGAGGAGGGGGCCTACCTGGTCGGGGCCGCCGCGGCCCTGCACCGCCCGGGCAACCCCGTGGGCTTCGTCGGGGGCATGGACATCCCCCTCATCCGTCGCTTCGAGGCGGGGTATCGGGCCGGGGTGGGGGCCGTCTGCCCGGGCTGCCCCGTCCTGGCCGCGTACGCCGGGAGCACCCCCTCGGCCTTCAAGGATCCGGCCCGGGGCGCGGCCCTCGCCACGGCCCAGTATGCCCAGGGGGTCCAGGTGATCTTTCACGCCGCGGGGAGCACGGGGCTCGGGGTGTTCTCCGCGGCCCGGCGCCTCGGGCGCTTCGCCATCGGGGTCGACGCCGATCAGCACGACGAGGCCCCCGGGGTGGTCATCACCTCGCTGCGCAAGCGGGTCGACGTGGTGGTCCTGGAGGAGGTCCGCGACGCCGCGGGCCGACGGTTTCAGAGAGGGTCCATGGGGCTGCGCTCCTTCGGGCTCGCCGAGGCGGGGGTCGACTGGGTGCACGCGGGGCCCCACGCCCGGCACCTGGCGCCCGCCACGGTCGACCGGGTCGAGGCCCTGCGGGGGGAGGTGGTGGCGGGGCGGGTGCGGGTTCCGCGGTCGCTCGACGAGGCGCCTGGAGGCGGCCCGTGAGCGCCTTCTCGATGCACGCGATCGTCAAGGCCTACGGGTCGCGCCCGGTCCTCGACGGGGTGAGCCTGTCGGTGGGGGCGGGGCGGGTCCTCGGGCTGGTCGGCGAAAACGGCGCGGGCAAGAGCACCCTCCTCAAGATCGCCGCGGGCCTGCTGGCCCCCCATGGGGGCGAGGTTCGGGTCGACGGGGTGGCCCTGCCGTGGGCCGACCCGATGGCGGCACGGACGGCGGGGATCGGGGTCGTGCACCAGCACTTCATGCTCGTCGACACCCTCTCCGTGGCCGACAACGTGGCCCTCGGGGACGAACCCCGTCGCGGCCCCTGGGGCCTCCGCGTCGACCGCGAGGCCGCCCGGGCCCGGGTCGCGGCCCTGTCCGCGCGCCATGGTCTGCCCGTCGACCCCGGGGCCCGGGTGGGCGGCCTGTCGGTGGGCGAGCGGCAGCGGGTGGAGATCCTCAAGGTCCTCTACCGCGGGGCCCGGGTCGTGCTTCTCGACGAACCCACCGCCGTCCTCTCCCCGGCCGAGGTGGGAGCCCTCCTCGACACCGTCCGGGCCCTCGGGGCCGACGGGGTGGCCGTGGTCCTCGTGTCGCACAAGCTCGACGAGGTGTACGCCGTGGCCGACGCCGTGGCCGTTCTGCGCCGGGGGCACATCGTGGTGGAGGGCAAGGTCGCGGAGGTCTCCCGGTCGGCCGTGGCCGCCGCGGTGGTGGACGGGGGGCGCCCGCAGGAGAAGGAGACGACCGCATCGCAGAGCCCTCGGGCCCGCCCCGCGGACCAGACCCCGGCCCTGCGGCTGGAGGGGCTACGCTGCCCGCAGGTGGACGGGGTGAGCCTCGCGGTGGCCCCCGGGGAGATCGTCGGGATCGCGGGGGTCGAGGGCAACGGACAACGCGACCTCGCCGCCTGCATCGCCGGCCTCGTCCCCCCCTCCGCCGGAACCATCCACCTCGCCGGGGTCGACATCACGGCCTGGAGCGTGGCCCGCCGCCGGGCCGCGGGCCTGGGGTGGGTCCCCGAAGACCGCGAGGGGCGCGGGCTCCTGCCCGACCTCAGCGTGGCCGACAACCTCGCCCTCGGCGACCCCGCCCTCGCCGCGGGGACGGGCCTCTACGCCCCGGGGCCCGCCCGCGAGGCCGCCCGAAGGCTCCTCGTGCGGTTTCAGGTAAGACCGTCCGACCCCGAGGCCCTCCTGCGCGACCTGTCGGGGGGCAACCAGCAGAAGGTCCTCCTCGGGCGCGAGCTCGGCCGAACCCTCCAGGCCCTGGTGGTGGCCCAACCCACCCGGGGGGTCGACCTCGGGGCCGGGGCCGAGATCCACGGGGCCCTGCGGGAGGCCCGCGACGCCGGGGTCGGGATCGTCCTGCTCTCCAGCGACCTCGACGAACTCCGGGCCCTGTGCAGCCGGGTGGCCGTTTTGCGCCGCGGCCAGATCGTCGGAGAGGTCGCCGTGGAGGATGCCACCGACGCCCGTCTCGGGGCATGGATGGTCGATGGCTGAGGGCCTGCGATCGCACACCGGGGTCGGAGGGTGTTCGGGTATGCTCGGGGGATCGCGTCGATGAAGCAGATGGACAAGCTGGTCGGGCACCTCGTGCGCTTTGCGGCGGAGGCCGTGGTGGCGTCGTCCAACGCCCCGGTCCTCGTGCGTACAACGGCAGGGGAGCGGGCCTCCAATCAGGTCCTCGACCACGCCGCCGTGATGAGCATGGTGCAGGAGGTCTGCCCGGCCGCCCGCTGGCGCGAGCTCCTCGCGGGGCAGACGGTGCGCTTCGTCTACGAGGGGGCCCCGGCCGGGGTGGTCACTGTGGAGGTCGCCCCGCACGCCGGGATCGTCTCCGTGCAGCTCGTCCCCGGAGCCACCGCGGGCCTCGACCGGGTCGGGGCCGGGCCCGTCTCCTCCCCCGGCCTCGTCGCCACCCCCGGTCGTCCCACCGCCCCCGCACCGCCGCGTCCTACGGCTCCCGCTCCGGCCCCCGTGGCCGCGGCGGCCCCCGTGGCTCCGAGCCCCTCGGGGCCCATTGCCTCGAGCGAGGAGGCCCGCGAGATCGAGCGCATGCTCCGGGTCTTGAGCCAACGCGGGGGCAGCGACCTGCACCTGTCCACCGGGGCTCCGCCCCTGATGCGCCTGCACGGCGAGATGGTGCGCTTCGACGAGACGACCCCGCCCTTCACCAGCGACGGCCTGCGGGCCCTCTTGTGGCCCATCGTGCCGCAGCGCTGCCGCGACGAGTTCGTGCGCCGCCGCGACGCCGACTTCGCCCACGAGGTGCCCGGGGTGGCCCGGTTTCGCGCCAACCTCTTCGTCGACCGCAACGGGGTCGGGGCCGTCTTCCGCCGCATCCCCTACGAGGTCATCGCCGCCGAGAAGCTCGGGATCGCCCCCGAGGTGGTGGCCCTGTGCGCCCTGCCCCGCGGCCTCGTGCTGGTGACGGGCCCCACGGGGTCGGGCAAGAGCACCACCCTGGCCGCCCTCATCGACCGGGTCAACACCACCCGCGAAGACCACATCCTCACCATCGAAGACCCCATCGAGTTTGTGCACCCCGACAAGCGGTGCCTCGTCAACCAGCGCGAGGTTCATGTGCACACCCAGGGGTTTCGCCACGCCCTGCGGGCCGCCCTGCGCGAAGACCCCGACGTGGTCCTGGTGGGCGAGATGCGCGACCTCGAGACCGTCGAGATCGCCATCGAGACGGCCGAGACCGGTCACCTCGTGTTTGGCACCCTGCACACCAACACCGCCCCGAGCACCGTCGACCGGCTCATCGACCAGTTTCCCGCCGACCGTCAGGGGCAGATCCGGGCCATGCTCTCGGAGTCGCTCAAGGGCGTGGTGGCCCAGACCCTCTGCAAGAAGATCGGCGGAGGCCGGGTGGCCGCCTACGAGGTGCTCCTGGGCACCCCCGCGGTGTCCAACCTCATCCGCGAGGGCAAGACCTACCAGCTCTACGGGACCATCCAGTCGTCGCGGGGCATCGGGATGTGCACCCTGGGTGAGTCGCTCACCGACCTCGTCCTGCGCGGCCTCGTCGAGCCCCGCGAGGCCTACATGAAGGCCGTCAACAAGACCGAGATCCGCCAGCTCTTCGCGGGGGTCGGGATCGCCCTGCCCGAGTCCTGACCTCTCCCTCTCCTCTCCCTCCCCACAGCGCTCCCGATGGCCCAACTCGACAAGTACCTCCAGCACCTGCTCCGCGCCGAGGCCCGCTCGCTCCTCCTGCAGAGCAACGGCCCCGTGGTGGCGCGGCTGCCCTCGGGCATCGAGAAGGCCAGCAGCCAGGTGGTCGACCACGCCATGCTCGTGGCCGTCGTGCAGGAGGCCTCGCCCGCCGAGGCCCTCGCCGAGATCCGGGCCTCGCGCCCGACGCGCTTCGTCTACCCCGCCGACGACCCCAAGGTGGTCATCGAGGTGACCCCGACCCCCGGGGCGTGGCGCGTGCAGATGACCCCCCTGCCCGTGTCGTCGCCCATCCCCGCGGTGCGGGTCCCCGGAGCCTCGACCCCGCAGCCAGGCCGCGGGTCGGTCCCCCCCGGGTCGCGGGCCTCGGTGTACCCGCGCCGGGGCCCCACGGAGGTGATCGAGACGCCCTTCGCCCGCACCTCGGCCACCCACCCCGCGGTGTCGCAGCCCCCCGCCGGGTCCGCCTCGTTTGCTGCCCGGCCCTCGCGGCCTTCGTTGCCCGCGGCCCCGGCGTCGGCCGACCCGCCCGGGACCGCCCCCGTGCGCCGCGTCCAGAGCCCCGCCCGGGGCGTCGGGGCCGTCCCCTTCGCCTCGATGCCCGCCGGGCCTCCAGTGTCGGCGGTCCCGCCTGCCCCCGTGGCGCCCGTAGTCGCTGTGGCCCCCGCGGCCCCCGTGGCCTCGGCCTCCGCAGCCCCTGCCCCGGTCGCGCCTCCTGTCGCGGTGGAGCCCGCGCTCCCGCCCGCTCCCGCCCCTGCCCCTGGGGGCCCGGTCCTGTCTGCCCTCGCAGACGCCGCGGTCCCCGTCGGAGACCTCGACACCGCCGCCATCGACCGGCTCCTGCGGGCCATGGCCAAGGTGGGGGCCAGCGACCTGCACCTCGGGGTCGGGCGCCCGCCCCTCGTGCGGCTGCACGGGTCGATCCGGGCCCTGGAGGCCGACGGGGTTCCCTTCACCGAGGCCACCCTCCTGCCTCTGCTGTACGCCACGATGCCTCAGAGCAACCGCGCGGAGTACGGGCGCATCCACGACACCGACTACGCGTACGAGATCGCCGGGGTGGCTCGCTTTCGGTGCAACGTCTACTTCGACCGCAAGGGCCCCGCCGCGGCCATGCGCCGCATCCCCGAGGAGATCCTCTCCCCCGAGCAGCTCGGACTGAGCCGCCCGGTGCTGGAGCTGTGCAACCTCAGCAAGGGGCTCGTGCTCATCACGGGCCCCACGGGGTCGGGCAAGAGCACCACCCTGGCGGCCCTCATCGATCGCATCAACACCACCCGGCGCGATCACATCATCACCATCGAGGACCCGATCGAGTTTGTGCATCGCAACAAGCGGTGCCTGATCAATCAGCGGGAGGTTCGGGTGCACACCGAGTCGTTCCGCGATGCGTTGCGGGCGGCGTTGCGGGAGGACCCCGACGTGGTGTTGGTGGGCGAGCTGCGCGATCTGGAGACCATGGCCATGGCCATCGAGACGGCCGAGACGGGGCACCTCGTGTTTGGCACCCTGCACACCCGCACGGCCGCGAGCACCATCGACAGGATCATCGACCCCTTCCCCGCCGAGCGTCAGGGCCAGATCCGCACGATGCTCTCGGAGTCGCTCAAGGGCGTGGTGGCCCAGACCCTCTGCAAGAAGATCGGGGGGGGCCGGGTGGCCGCCTACGAGACCCTCCTGGTGACCCCGGCGGTGGCCAACCTCATCCGGGAGGGCAAGACCTTCCAGATCCCGAGCATCATGCAGACCAACCGGGCCCTCGGGATGACCACCCTGCAAGACTCCCTGTGCGAACTGGTGAAGTCGGGCCGGATCGAGGCCCGCGAGGCCCTCTCCAAGGCCCTGTCCCGCGCGGAGATGCACAAGATGCTCACGGAGATGGGGGTCCGTGTGCCCGAGCCCGTGGGCGTGCGGGACTGAGGCCCTGGGACGGGCTGCGGGCTGCGGGGGCCGGGCTGCGAAACCGCAAGGGCGCAAGGTGCGCAAGGGGGCGGCACGGGAGGGGGGGTTTGGGGCTGGTGATGGTCGGCGCGGGGGATGATGGGTTGCGGAGAGGTCCGTGGGATGCTCGCGAGGCGTCGAGGGGGGGCACGCCGCGTTTTCCCCCCCACAAAACCTTCTGGCCCTTGCGCCCTTGCGGCTTCGCAGCCCGTCCCCCGTCGCCCCCTGGGGCAGCGCTTCAGAGGGCGTCGCGGCAGCAACGAAACCCGGCCTCGTAGCTACGAAACCCGCCCGGGTGGGCGGGGTTGACGAAGGCGCAGTTCGGCCCGGTTCCGCCGTAGCACCCCGACCAGTAGCAGCCCTTCATCACGTGGTCGTAGTTGGTGCGGTTGGGATACGAGCGCGCGACCCATTCGGCCACGTTGCCCGTGAGGTCGGCCACCCCCTCGTCGGTGACGCACCCGGCCCGAGAACCCGAGGGTTGGCCCTGGTAGAGCCGGGCGGCCTCGGCCATGGCAGCGGCCGAGGGCCATGATCCCAGGGCGCTCCAGTTGGGCGAGCGCCAGGTGAGGTCGTCGACGCAGCGGCTGCGAACGTAGCTCGTGCCGTAGGGGTAGGGCCGATCGGCGGCTCCGCGGCAGGCCCCCACCCACTCGGCCTCGGTGCAGAGGCGTTTGCCGCGGGCCTCGCACCAGCGCTGCCCGTCTTGCGCGGTCTGCATCGCGAGGGGGCGGGCCCCGGGTTCGTTGGGGGCCTCGTAGCGGTCGATGCAGTATCCGGGGCGATGCACCATCCCTGAGGGGCACAGCCCGGCGTCGATGCCCACGTCCGGGGGAGGCCGGTCGAGCGGCACAGGCACGTCGGGTCGGTCGAAGAGCGCGGGCACGTCGGGCCGGTCGAAGAGCGCGGGCACGTCGGGCCGGTCGAGCGGCGCGGGCGCGTCGGGGGCTTCAGGCTCGCCGGACATCGGAGCGCACCCGACCGCGAGACCCCCCACCAGGAACCACCCACTCCGCCACACGCTGCTCGCCGGTCGCACCACCCTGTGAGCAGACCTCAGGCCTCAGGGCTCCGTCAACCGCGCGACCCCGCGCAGGGAAATTGACCCCGGCGGCGTCGGTGCCGTTGTATCCCGGGCCATGAAATTTGCCCTGCATACCCGGGTGGCGGCTTCGAGCTCGACCAACGCCCTGGCCCTGTCGCCGGACGGCAGCCTCGTCGCCGTCACGACCTTCGACCAGAAGTGCCGGTTGTACCGCACCGACACGATGGCCCTGCTCAAGAGCCTGCACCTGGGCACGGCGTTTCCGCACGCCCTGTGCTTCTCCCCCGACGGACGCGCGGTGGCCTCGGGGGGCAAGGCCCTGACCCTCTTTGACACCACCACATGGAAGAAGGGGGTCTCGCTCAAGGGCCACCGACACGAGCTCCAGGACGCGGCCTTCTCCCCCGACGGAAGCCGCGTGTACACGGGCAGCGGCAACAACTACACCCCGGCCGACTGGAGCCTCCGCGCCTGGGACGCCGCCACCGGCGACCCCCTGTGGAAATGGAAGGCCGCGACCCCGGTGTTCGCCGTGGCCGTCTCGCCCGACCGCAAGACCGTAGCCGCAGGCGACCGCAACGGAACCCTCACCCTCCTCGACGCCGAGACGGGCCTCGCCCGCGGCGCCGTCGCAACAGGCGGGTGGATCTATCACGCGGCCTTTGTGCCCGACGGTTCGGCCGTGGTGGCCTCGGGCGACGCCCATCATCTGAGCGTGGTGTCGACGGCCGACGCGTCGCTGCGTACGATCCCGATGCCCAGCGGGGCCCGGGCCTTTGCGCTCACCCCCGACGGCACGACGGCCCTCGTCGGAGGCACCGCGTACGGCCTCCCCGTCGAGCTCCTCGCCCTCGATCTGGCCTCGGGGGAGGTGCAGGGGCGTGGTCCGACGGTAGGCCGACTGCCGCAAGGGGTCGCGTGTTCGCCCGACGGGTTGCGGCTCTACGTCCTGGTCAACGACCCCCACGAGCTGCTGGTGTTCGACCTCTGACGAGGGACGGGCTGCGGGCTGCGGGCGCCGGGCTGCGAAACCGCAAGGGCGCAAGGTGCGCAAGGGGGCGGCACGGGAGGGTCCCCTGGCTCGTCGTGGCGTTGGGACTCCCACTCCTGCCGCCCGGGCGTTGAGGGCGCCCCCCTGTCTCCCGTCTCCCCTCGGGGCGTGGTAGACCGGTTCTCGTGATGCGACGCGCATGGTGGATCGGGCTGACCTTGGGGGCTCTCGGCTGCACGGCGACCGACCCGCCCCCCCAAGACGCCGGCTCCGACGCGAGCACCGACCTCGGGACCCACCTCGGGACCGACCTCGGCAGCGATCCCGGGCCGCCGCCCCCGCCCGTCGACGCCGGGCCCCCGCCCCCCCGCTGGCCGCGAACCCTCCCCCCCGCCGCGACCATGGCCCCGGGCGACACCGGGGCCCGCTGGCTGCGGACCATCGTCCACGCCCACTCGGTTCACTCTCACGACGCGTGCGACGGCAACCCGTACGTGGACGGAGGGCCCAACGAGCCCTGCCTCCAGAGCTTTCGGCGGGCCCTGTGCGACACCCGGGTCGACGTGGTCTTCCTGACCGAACACGCCGAGCGGATCGCCCTCGTCCCGTTTGAGACCGTGATGCAGCAGCGCGACGGCGATGAGCCCATCGTCGAGGACGGTTCGCTCGTGGGGTACTACATCGGCTGCCCGGGTGGGCATCGGGTGATGCTCCTGCCCGGGGCCGAGAACGAGCTTATGCCCCTCGGGCTACGGCGGCACCCCGACCTGCGAGAGGGATCGCTCAACCGGGCCTACCACCACGACGGACCCGACGGGGCCCGGCGGTTTCGTGAGGCCGGGGCCCTCGTGGCCGTAGCCCACTGCGAACAGCGGACCCGGGCCGAGCTCGACGCCATCGCCCCGGACGTGATCGAGATTTACAACATCCACGCCAACCTCGATCCGCGCATCGCGGGGGTGGCCCTGGGGCTCGACCTCGGGCCCCTGCTCAGCGACACCATCGCGTTCTCGCAGAGGCCGCGGGGACTCGACCCGGACTGGATGTTCCTCGCCATCTTCCGGGAGAACCATGTCGACCTCGCCCACTGGGCGGCCTTCGCCGCGCGGGGCCAGCGGGTGGCGGGCATCGCAGCCAGCGACGCCCACGAGAACAGCTTCCCCGGCATCTTCCCCGACGGCGAACGGGGAGACAGTTACCGACGGATCTTCCGCTGGTTCTCCAACGCCGTGCGGGTGACCGGGGCGGTGACCCGGGAGTCGGTGATGGAGGCCCTGGCCGCGGGGCGGGTTCACGCCGTCTTCGAAGCGTACGGGACCCCCGTGGGCTTCTCGTTGACGGCCCGCTCGGGCGGCGCCACGGGCGGCATGGCCGAGGTCCACCATGTGGGGGACTCCGTGGCCCTGGGGGCGGGGGTGGTTTTGCGGGTGGGGGTTCCGACGGTGCACGCCCTCGACCCGGCCCTGCCGAGCCCTGCGGTGCGGGTGCGCCTCCTGCGGGCCGAGTCCGACGGGCGCTGGACCGAGGTGGCCGCAGGCTCCGAGGCCCTGACGTACACCGTGTCCACGGCTGGGGCGTACCGGGCTGAGGCCCTCATCACCCCCAACCATGCGCGTCCCTACATCCCGCGCTTCGAGCGACTCGTGCGGGAGGTTCCGTGGGTGTACAGCAACGTGTTGCGGGTGACCGAGTAGCGTACGATGCTGACGGTGCGAGGAGGCGCGCGGTTTGGATGGGCGAACGTCACCATGCCCTTCGCCGTGATGCAGGTACACGCGGAGGCCCTGAGCATTCGGGCGGGGGTGTTGGGCGCGTTGTCCTTCGCGCCCGAGGAGGTGGTGGCGGTGGAGCCCTTCGTGTGGGTTCCGGTGGTGGCGTGGGGGGTGCGTGTGGTGCACACCCGCGCCGATGCGCCGGAGGTGGTGCGCTTCTGGTGTCTGGGCTCGCCGTGGGCGCTACGCCGTCAGGTGCTCGCGGCGGGCTTCGTGCCGCAGGCCGACCCTTCGACCGCCGTGGCGCCCCAGGGGTCGCCCTTTCGTCCGTGGGTGTTGCCCGTGGCCGTCGTGCTGTGGAATGTAGTCATGGTGCTTGACCATGCCCTGCGCAGCGGCGCGCTGGGGCGTCGCCCCGGGGTGGTGACCCGCGCGATGTGGGGGACGTTCGCGCTGGTGGCGTTGGGGCTGTTGGTGTCGTCGCGGGTGCGCGCGGCGTTGCTTCGCCCGGGCCGTACGGTGCACTCCATGGCGCCCCTCCTTCGCCTGGTCGTCCTGGTGCTGGCGCTGATGGCGGTGTTGCCGTCGCTGCTGCCTGCGCGGTGAGCGTCGACGGTGCGGCGGTGGTGCGTTCAGGGCTCCACGGCGGGCGGGGTCCGCGAAACGCCTGCGGCGAAGCCTGTAGGACGGCAACCGGACCGCTCTGCAGAACCCTGTTGGGTCAGAACGTGAGCCCGTAGCTCAGCCCGACGCCCCCGCGGGTGGGGACCGCCCCGAGGCGCCAGGTGGGTCCGTGTTGGGCCGCCGAACGCGCGCGGCGTGGGGCCACGGCGTACCAGATGATCCCCCCGGTCAGGGCTCCGACACCCACCAGGATCCCGACGGTCCCGAGCGTGCCGTAGGTGTCGTCGTCGTCGCCCGAGGCCCCGAGGGCTACGGCCCCGCCGATCAGGGACGCGGCTCCCACTCCGATGAGCACCCAGGGGCCTGCTCCGGGGCCCGTGGGAGCGGGGGCGGGCGTGGGCGTAGGAGGCAGCACCACGGCCGCTGCGACGGGGGCCGCGACGGGGGCCGCGACCGGGTCTGCGACCGGGGCCGCGACGGGGGGCGCCGGGAGGGCCATCAGGCGCACGGGGATCACCACCTGCTGCTGCGGGGCCACGGTGACGGTGGTGGAGAAGGGCTCGAAGCCCGGGGCGTCGACGCGCAGCCGCAGGTCGCCCGGCGAGACGGGCAACGGGGCTCCGAGCAGGCTCTCCCGCACCTCCTCCTCGCCGAGGTGTACCACGGCCCCCTCCGGCAGCGCCTGCTGAAGCTGAACCAGCACCCGCCCGATCCGCGGCTCGACCGCGGTGGCGATGGCGTCGCAGGCGGCCCGGATGCGATCGCGGTTGCGCAGGGTCCGGTCGTTTTCGGCCTCGCGTACGCAGGCCCGGGCCTCGGCGAGGGCCTCGACGAGCTGGTTGTTCTGCTGGTGTTCGCCCGCGAGGAAGAGGCGCAGGGAGGGGTGCTGTCGGATGGCCGCGGCCTGGAGCCCGAGGCGTACGGCCTCGGCGTGGTTGCCCGCGGTCTGGGCGGCCTCGGCTCGCTCGATGAGCTCGCGGCGGGCGAGCTCCTCGCGGCTGGTCTGGGCCTGGGCGGTGCTGCAGAGGGCCAGGCCGAGGGCCGCGGCGCTCCATGGGGTGGATCGGGGTCGCATCATCACTCGGGTCGGATCCTCTCGGACGAGGGGTCGGGCGACGTAGCCCCGCTGCGTGTACGACGGGGCTCCGCGACGACCGACGGAGGGGCCTCCCACGCGCTGCGGGAGACCCTGCGCCGCCGGGTAGGGATCGGGACGAGGGTCACGGACGCGTCGGGGCTCGGCTGGGCCGCGGCTTCGGCGGGCTGGGGATGGGGGTCGATGGGATGCATCGCGGGATCGAGCGGGCGCATCGCGGGCGTCGGCTGCGGTGCGGCGACGGTCGGCTGTGGGGCGGGCGTTGGCAGCGGTGCGGCGACGGTCGGCTGTGGGGCGGGCGTCGGCGGCTGTGGGGCGGGCGTCGGCGGGTGCGCGGCGTGATCCTGGTGGCTGAGGGCCCAGACCCCGCCGCTGAGGACGACGAGCCCCAGGAGGACCCCGCCCAGGGCCCAGGCCCGCATGCCGGTCTGCGGGGGGGTCGGCGGAGGAGTCGAGACCATCGGGGGCACGGTGCTCTGCCGGGGGGGCGAGGTCGGTCCCGTCTCGGGCCCCGCGAGGGTCCCGTGCACGACCGGAACGAGCGGCCCTGCGCTCTGCACTACGGGGGCCGGGGCCGCCTCTGCGGGGCCTCGGGCCTGGGGCAGGGCGGCCTCCAGGGCGTCGAAGAAGCTCTGGGCGTCGCCGAAGCGCGACCCGGGCCGCACCGACAGGGCCCGGGCCAGGATGGGCTCCCAGGCTCCGGCGTCGACGCCAAACTTCGCGGGGGAGGGCCGCGGCTCGCCCAGGATGTCGGCGTAGAGGTCGGTGAGGTCGTCGTGGTTGTACGCGGGGCGCCCGAGGAGGAGCTCGGTCACGATGAGCCCCAGGGCGTGCACGTCGCTCCACGGGCCCGACCGGGTCCCCATCACCTGCTCGGGGGCAGCATACTGCGGCGAGAACCCCGAGCTTTGGGACATGGTCCCGGTCATGCCCGAGGCTGCGGCCCCGGCGTCGTCCTCGCGCATCACCTTGGCGATGCCGAAATCGAGCAGGCGCAGGCTCTCCTCGCCGCGTCGTCCGCGCACGAGCATCATGTTGGCGGGCTTGAGGTCGCGGTGGGCCACCCCCTCCTCGTGGGCGTAGGCCACGGCCTCGAAGACCGGCCCGAGGAGCTTGAGGATCTGGGTCGGGCTGCGCGGGGCCCTGGGGTACGGGCCGAGGTCGTCGGCGAGGGTGCCCCCCTGGATCCACTCCAGCACCATCCACGGGGCCTCTCGGCCGACGGGCATGGGGGACGTGCCGAAGTCGAGGACCCGCACGATGGCGGGGTGCTCGAAGCGGGCGATGGTCTTGGCCTCCTGGGCAAACTTGTCGAGGAAATCGCGCCGGGCGCTGTCCGACAGCTCGGTGGGAACCTTCAACACCTTGAGGGCCACCGTCTTCTCCAGGGCGATATGGATGCACTGGTACACCACCCCGAAGCCCCCCTCGGCCACGCTGCGTTCGACCCGAAACTTGTCGGCGAGGGTGGTCCCCACGAGCCCGAAGGGATCGGGGCCCGGGGTCGCGGACGCGCTCATGCTCTGCCTCCGTGCTCGTTCACCGTACGCGGCATTGTTCGCCCAAAACGGCGTGTGTGTCGATCACTCGATCACCATCTCGCGCTCCTCGCGCTCCGCGCGGTCGCGTCGGCTGCGTCGGCTTCGTCGCCCCCGTCGGCCCCGTCGCCCGGGGGCAGCCTCGTCGGGCACGGCCATCGGAACCTCCCCCGGGGGCCCCGGATCGACCCCCCGCGGGGCCTCGGGAGCCTCCTGCGGGGCGGGCGGGAGCCCCGGGGCGGGCGGGAGCACCGGGGCGGGCGGGAGCCCCGGGGCCGACGGCAAGGGGGCCGGGGCCACGGGCGTGCCCGAGACGGCCTGACGGGTCGCGGAGGCCGGCGGGGGGACGACCCCCAGCAACAGGAAGAGCCCCACCCCGAGGGCGGCCACGAGGACCGCGATGCCCACCACGATCAGGGCGGGGTTGGGGCGGGGCGCGGCGGCGTGGGCTACGAGGGCCGTGACCGGGGCCCGGTAGGCGGCAGGGGCCCCCTGGTCGGGGGGGGCCTGGTAGACGGGTTGACCCGACTGGCTGGGGTGACGGGGGTAGCTCGGGTGACGGGAGAAGCTCGGGGGGTGCTGGTAGGCGGGCTGAGGCTGCGGCCCGGAGGGTCGGAGCAGGTCGGCCAGGGGGGAGGGTGTGGCGGCCAGGGTGGGGGCGAACCCGAGGCCCTGGGGGGCAGGCGGCGGGGGCCCGGGGGCGACCGGGGGCGACCCCGGGAAGACGGGCATGGCGTGCAGGGTGTCTGCGGTGGTGGCGGGGCTGGCGTCGTGGGGGCCGAGCCCGGCCTGGGCTACGGCCTGGGTCGACCCCAGACCCTCGGGGCCTTCGGGAGCCGGGGCCGCAGGCAGGACGGCCTGGGGGTCGCCCGCGGAGGGAAACGGCGGGGCGGGGGCCGTGGCGGCGTGCAGGACCGCGGGGGCCGTGACGGCGGGGAATGCGACCGCGGGCGCGGAGGCCCCCGGGGCTGCGGGGGGCCAGGCCGGGGTGGCCCGGGCGAGGCTCGGGCGGGTGGCCTCGGGCAGGGCGGCTTCGAGGGCGTCGAGGAGGTCGCCGGCATTGGGGTAGCGGTCGTCGGGGCGCAGGGCCACGGCCCGGGCCAGGATGGGCTCCCAGGGTCCGACGTCGACCCCAAACTTCGCGGGGGTGGGCCGGACCCGGCTCAGGGCTTCGACCATGAGGGCGTTGAGGGTCTTGCCGGGGTAGACGGCCCGGTCGGTGAGGACCTCGGTGAGGATGAGCCCGAGGGCGTGGACGTCCGTCCACGGGCCGGTGCGGGCTCCGGAGAGCTGCTCGGGGGCGGCGTAGCGGGGCGAGCAGGCCGACTGGGCGCTCTTGGTGCGGGTGGCCCCGCTGCCTGCCTGCTCGTCGGGGGACATGAGCTTGGCGATGCCGAAATCGAGCAGGCGTACGGTGGTCTCGCGTTTGCCGCGTACGACCATGATGTTGGCGGGCTTGAGGTCGCGGTGGGCGGTCCCGAGGTCGTGGGCGTGGGCCACGGCCCGGAGCACGTCGCGGAGCAGGGCGTAGGCCTCGGCGGGGGGGCGTCCGCCTTGTTTGCGCCGGGCCTTGAGCTCGTCTTCGAGGGTGCTCCCGGGGATCCACTCCAGGGCCATCCAGGCGGTGTCGCCCTCCTCGCCGAGGGGGTCGATCCCGAAGTCGAGGACCTGCACGATGGCTGGGTGGGCGAGCTTGCCGAGGGTCCGGGCTTCGGCGCCGAAGCGATCGAGGTACTCGGCCCGGGCCTCGGGGGTGAGGCCCTCGGGGGTCTTGAGGACCTTGATGGCCACGTCGCGCCCGACGGTGGTCTGGGTGGCCTGGTACACCGTCCCGAAGCCGCCCTCGGCGACGAAGCGCTCGACGCGGAACTCGTCCTTGAGGGTGCGTCCTACGAGGTGGAAGCGGTCGTCGCTCATCGGGCCTCCCAGCTTAGCCCAGCTTGATGATGGGGCCGTCGATCTTCACGCCTACGGGGGTGAATGTGGCCTTGGCCGAGGGGCCTCCGACGGTGAGGGAGGCCGCGGTGGCCTTGACCTCGAAGGGGCCGGCCTTGAGTTTGGTCCCGATGAGGTCGACCTCGACCGCGTGGAGGCCGGTCTTGTTGGCGATCTTGATGCCGTAGGGGGTCATCTCGAGGAGGTAGAGGCCCTTGGCCGCGTGGAGCTTGATGGCCAGCTTGGCGTCGACGGTCATCTTGAGCACGTTGCTCTTGAAGTGGCCGAGGGGGGAGTTGACGACAAACTCCAGGATGGGGTCGACCTCGACGGACTTCAGGGCCGACAGGGTGACCTTGGTGGTGGCCCGTTGAAACAGCGGGTTGACCCGGTACTTCAGGATCTGCTTGCCGGGCACTTTGCTCCCGAGCTGCACGGTGGCCCCGATGACCTCGGCCTCGCCCATGCGGGAGTAGAGCCCGGCGCTCTTGATGGCCGCCACGTCGGCGATAAGCCCCGCGTGCAGGCTCGCGGTGAACATCCCGAAGAGGTCGGCCGTGGTGCCCCCCATGAGGGCCACCCCCATGGGGACGGAGACGGTAAACCCCGCGGGGATGGGGAGCTTGCCCGCTCCGACGGGGACGCCCCCGACGAAGCTGAAGCCCCCGGCGGCGTAGAAGTTTTGCCCGGCCCCGCTGGCGAGGAAGATCGGGTCGCTGCTGGTGACCTGGACCCCCGGGGGGGGCTCCATCTCCTCGGGGGCGGCCTTCCCGATGGCGAGCCCGGACATCACCACCCCGGCCCCGGACCCGGCGAGGGACAGGAGCTTGAAGGGCAGGGTGAGCCATTTCGCGGACAGGACGGCCCGCAGGGCGCTCAAGAGGGCCCGGGCCTCGATCCCGACGTTGTACTCGATGGTGTACCGCCGGAGCTGGTCGGTCCGGGCGGTGGCGAAGCGGGTGGTGTCGACGAAGAGCCCCCGGGGGGCGTCGGCGGGGAAGACGTCCTGCGGGACGGACGAGATGCACACCGACCGGCCGGCGATCACGTCGACGCTCTGGGCCGACTGGAAGGTGACGGTCTCGTGGCCTTGCCAGACCGAGCGTTCCTTCACGTCGACGAAGGCCCCGGCCTGGGTGCTCAGGGTAAACCCGGGGTACCCAAACCCCGGATCTTGCTGCAGGTCGAGGGCGGGCTGGTTGGGTCCTGGGGGCTGGGCGGGGAGGGCGGGGGCCCCGGGGGGGAGGCGCTGCCCGAGCAGGAGCTCGGTGGCCGGGACGGGCACGGAGATACGGAGCCGTTGGGTGGTCTCGGGCTGGGGGGGAGGCTGCGGGAGGTCGCGGCGGGCCTCGTCTTCGTCGGGGCGTTGGCTCATCGATGGGGCCTCCCGAGGCTGGGATCGGCGCAGATGACCTGGCCGGGGTTGACGACCTGGGCCTGGGCGGCGTTCTGGGCCATGGCCCGCACGACGCTGGCGGGCTGCCAGACCGGGGCGTCGTCGTCGGTCTCGACCCGGACGCCTCCGCGGGTCGCCAGGGCGGCCCGGGTGTGCAGGGAGCGGGTGATGGGAGGCCGTTGAGCGGGCAGGGGAACAGCCCCCACGATGACGGGGCGGTCGGGGTCGTCGTGGAGGTGGCCCACCAGGACGTGGGTGCCCACGTGCAGGGGGACGTGCAGCCCGTAGCCCGGACCTGCGGTGGGGGTCACGAGGCGCAGGGGGCACGACCCGCGTCCGCCTCCGACGGCCATGGTGTCGAAGGGCAGGACGACCCGGTAGCGGCCCTCGGCGTCGATGGGGGCGGCGGTCCCCTGGGTGGGGCCGTCGATGACGGCAGGCAGGAGGGCGGGCATGACGGGCCGGGGTGTGACCCGGGCGGGGCGAAACACCCCTGCGGCGGGCATGGCCACAAAGTCATGGACGTAGCGGGCCGCCCCTGCGGCGCGATCTTGAGGCCCCTGGGAGGCCTGGTGCACCACGCTCACGACCAGCATCTCGGCCTCGAAGACCGGGAAGGGGTGGCCCTGGATGGCGAACCGTTCGCCCGGGTGGAGGCCCGGGGACAGGCCCCGGCCGGTGTACTGCTCGCGGGAGACGGCGAGCTCTTCGGCCCGGATGGCGGCGAGCCTGCTGGCCTCGGCCTCGGTCTGTACGCCGGCGGCGTAGTGGCTCTGGAGGCCGCTCTGGGCCCGGGTCCACAGGGCCTCGTCGACGGGGGCGAGGCGGTTGTTCATCACCACGCGGGAGGAGGCCTCGTGGTAGTCGCGCAGGGCTACGGCCCGGGGGCGCAGGGCGGTGTGTTGTACGACGCTGCGCACGGCCATCCCGTCGTTGGCGGCCTCGCGGGGGTCGTACGGCAGGGCGTGGGTGGGGTGCTCGGGGAAGGCCCCGTGGGTGTCGGCGAAGACCACCCGCGACCCGGCTTCGGCGTGCTGAAAATGGAAGTGGACGCCCTCGTGCTCGCAGCGCCGCGCGAGGAAGTCGTAGTCGGTCTCGTTGTACTGCACGGTGTACGGCCGCGGGGGGTACGTCTGGGTGAGGGCGAGGGTGTAGTCGTCGCCCTCGACGAGCCCGGTCTCGTGCAGGACGGCCCGCAGGAGCTGCGGCAGGGACATGTCGAGAAACACCTTCGACCGCACGGCCTGGGTGGCCCGCCACAACCCCGGAACCATCCGCAGGCGATACACCGCCCGCCCGGTCTCCTGGGCCACGGCGAACTCCGTGTGCACGACGATCCCGTGCACCACCCGCGACGCGTCGGCGGTGAAGGCCAGGGTGCACGGGGCGTGGATGAACTCCTGCGGGGCCACGAGGGACGCGGCGTTGGCCTCGGGTTCGAGGGTGATGTCGTACTGGTAGAGCTGCGACAGGGCCTCGCGGCCGTACACGTCCGTGACGGCCAGCCCGTGGGCGTCGCCGTGGGGCTGGGTGCGCAACGAAAACAGCGGGAACGTGGGGCTCATCCGACCAGCACCTTCACTTGAGAGGGGACCACCTGGGCCCCGCCCGGGGCGTTGGCGCTGGCCCCGTTGTGGGCCGTGGGCTTGAGCATGCTGACCACGTACTGCCCCTCGACCTTCACCACCATCGACCCCATGCGGTAGACGGCCTTGTCGCCGAAGGTGCCCGACGACACGCCCCCCGCGACCCCGGGCTCATCGCCGTTGGTGCGCAAAATCTCAGAGCCCTTGTGCAGTACGGGTTGGTTCATGATCTTGACCATGAGGGTGCAGGTGGGGGCCAGGGCCATCGGGCACTGGGCGATGTTGGGGAAGGGGATGGGGATGTTGCCCGTCGGCGGGGCAGGCACCTTGCAGGTGTCCGGGAACGCGAAGCACATCCCGCCCATGCGTGTAGAAGCCGGAAACATTGCAACCTCCCTCTGTCGGGTCTTACGGCACGCGAGGCCCGATCACACAGTACGCGCGATCGCGTCTCCCGTGCAGCCTCTATGGACCTGGAGTTACCTTCGGGCGCGCCAGGGAGGGGCGTACGAAGTCTTCGGCCCGGGCCCGGTCGGGGTCGGTCCCCTGGCAGCTCGTGCGGGTGGCCTCGCTCCAGTCGACCCCGGGGTCGTGCACCCGGTGGAGGGTGGACCCGGTGAGGTCGGTCCCGCGCACGAGGGCCCCGTCGAGGCGGGCCTTGGAGAGGTCGACGTGGCGTGCGGAGGCTCCGGCGAGGGAGGCCCCGCGCAGGTCGGCTTCGAGCAAGGCGGCTCCGTCGAGGCGGGCCCCGTCGAGGCGGGTTCGTAGGGCCGAGGTGGTGAGCCACTGGGACGCCCGCAGGTCGCACCCGCGCAGGTCGGCCTCGTCGAGGCGGGCCTTGGACAGGTCGGCGTAACGCAGTCGGGCCCCCTGCCACCGGGCCCCGCGCAGGTCGGCCCCCTGGAGGTTGGCCCTGAGGGCGGAGACCCCTTCGCCTACGCTGCCCGCGAGGGTGGCCCCGGAGAGGTCGGCGTCGTCGAGGAGGCACCCGCGCAGGTCGAGGGCCCCGAGGGTGGCCTTCTGCAGGGAGGCCCGTTCGAGCACGGCCCCGCGGAGCATGGCGGTCGACAGGTCGGCCCCGTCGAGGTCGGCCCCCCGGAGCACGGCCTGGGCGAGCATACACCGGGCGAAGGTGGCCTTCGTGAGGACGGCTCCGGTGAAGTCGGCCCCCGGGCAGCGGGCCCCGGTGAGGTCGGCCTCGGCGAGGATGGCCCCGGTCAGAACGGCGTCGGTGAGGTCGGCGTCGGCGAGGCGGGCCCCGGACAGGTCGGCGTCGGTGAGGCGGGCCCCGACCAGGTGGGCCCCGGACAGGTCGGCGTGGGTGAGGTCGCTCTCCACAAACGAGGCCACGGCGAACTTCGCCCCCCGCAGGTCGCTGTGGGCGAGGCACACCCCGTCGAGGCAGACCCCCTCCAGGGCCGCCTCGCGCAGGTCGGACCCGAGCACGAACGACCCGACGACGGTGGCGTGGCGCAGGTCGACCCGGGCGAGGGACGACTCGAAGAGGCCCGTTCCGGCGAGGGTGGCCCGGCGCAGGACGGCGTCGGTGAGCACGGTGTGATCGAACCGGGCCCCGGTGAGGTCGGCCCCGGACATCTCGGCCTCGGTGAGGTCGGCCTCGGTGAGGATGGCCTCGGTGAGGGTGGCCCGGGCGAAGGTGCAGCGCGGAAACAGGGCGTTGGACAGGTCGGCCCCGGTGAGGTTGGCCTCGGACAGGTCGACGCGCCGCGGGTCGACCAGGAGGTTGCCCGGGATGGCCGCGTTGCGGATGTTGGCGAGGACCATGGTGCTCACGCCCTGGACGGTCTCGGGGCCCTCGTACTCGTCGTCGTCGTCTTCGCCGCCGGGAACGATCACGTCGCTGTGGTCTTCGGCGGGGGCGTCGTCGGGCGGGGTGAGGACCCCGGCGTAGGTGAGGCGGGCTCCGGAGAGGTCGGCCCGGGCGAGGCGGGCTCCGGTGAGGTTGGCGTTGGTGAGGTCGGCCTTGGGGAGGGAGGCCCCTTCGAGCACGGCCCGGGACAGGTCGGCTCCGGTCAGGTCGATCTCGGAGAGGTCGGCCCCGGTGAGGTCGGCGTCGACAAACTGGGCCCGGGCGAGGGTGCTCCGGGCGAAGGTTGCCCCCGCGAGGCGGGCCCGGTTGAGGTTGAGCCCCGGGCCGTGGGTGTCAGAGAAGTCAGCCCCCTCGGCCACCGTTCGGAAGTGAACCTCCCCGGAGAAGTCGACCCCTTGAAAGAAGGCCCCGGCGAGGTTGGCTCCCTGGAGGTACACCCCGTTGAAGACCACCGCGTCGAACATGCACCCCGACAGGTTGGTCTCGGCGAGGCGCACGTCCTCGAAGCGGACCCGGGCGAACTGGGCGTTGGACAGGTCGAGGCCGGACAGGTCGGCGGCCCGTACGATCACGTCGTCGCAGCGTCCGTAGGTGGCGAGGTGCGCCCGCAGGGCCTCGGCGGAGTCGAGCACGGTGGGGGCCATGGCCGCGGAGGATACACGCCCCGAACCTCTGCGGAAGAGAAGCTCCCGCCTGAGTTCTGCTCGCTTCGGCTGTGTACGGTCGGTCCGATCAGGTGGGCGAGGTCAAACAAAAAAGCACGCTGTTTGTCGCCGGGCGGCGAGCCGGATACGGTCTGTGGATGGGTGACGAGCTTGAACGGGTCGCAGCGGCAGTTCGTGCATCGCCGTGCTGCCCTGCCCGTCACGACGATTCGTGGCACACGTGGTGCCGCACTGAACCCCGTGGGGGCTCCGCGATGAGGCCGCGGCCGGGCGTGTGGTGGGCGTTATATGCGGCGCTGTGCGGTTGCACCGAGCGCGCTTCGCCTGGCTGCCCGCCCGACGCCTCGGTGTGGGACGGCGGCTGCGCGGTGCTACGCGACACCGGCATCGACGCCCCTCCCTGGCGTCCCGATCGGCCTGACGTGTCCAGACCGCGCCCCCCATGGGCCGACGGGGGGTGGCGACTGCCCTGGCAAGCCATCGATCGCCCCCTGCCTGCACCGTGCGGACCCGGCGAGCCCCAAGGGGCCTACAACCACACCTCTGCGGCTTGGGGGCTCTGTGAGCAACCCGGCTGGACCATGCGGGCCTCCAATGGCGTCGCGACGCTCTTGGAGCCTGGTGGCAGGTTGTCGTTCGTTAGGAACCACCAGCCGACGGTGCGGTTGGCCACGGCTTGTCACTGGGTCCACGCGGTAGACGGCCCGAGCCGGGAGACCGCGGTCTTCTATTTCGACCATCCACGCGGAGAGGGTGAGTTGTTGTGGCGATACCAGCTCGCGCAGCCCTCAGAGCCCACGTATAGGTTTAGCGGAGGTGTTAGCGGTCTAGTGGGGACCGATCAACTCGTTGCATTTTTGTTGTATCGTACGGAGGGTGGTGGCGGTGGCAGCCTCTGGATCGGTGGGCCACGCGGTGCAGATCTTCGCCAGCAGGACGCATTTCACGGCGAGCTCCGAGGACGGTACATCGACGAGATGCAGGCCGATGGCAATCATCTGGTGATGCAGGCGGGGGGAGACATCTACCTCTATACGCGCGCTCCCGACGGGAGCGGCACCTTCGAGAATCTTACCCACGACAACTACGGTCAGTGGTCGCCCTGGGTGTCGGGGCGTTACGTCGTCTGGATCGATCAGCGGGACGAACCCCGCGGCAACATCTTGGCACCCAACAACTCCGAGGTCTACCTCTACGACATCGAGACGCGAACTCGACGACGCATCACCCACGACCCGCCTGAGCGCCCGGTCGTCCAGTTGCAGAGCATGGTCCGTGGTGATTGGATTGTGTGGCTTGACTATCGCAACGCAGAGCGGCCCAATCCGACGCCCATCGAATTTCAGAATAATGCTGCCCAGATCTATGGTTATCACATTCCGACGGGACGAGAACTCTCTCTGATTCCGGTTCTTCCGCCGCGTGCGTTCATGGCGGAACCGATGTTGACCGACGGAGGGCTTTGGTACGTCTGTGCCTTCCGTACTGTTGATTCGTGGGAGTCTGGCAGCTATCGGATGCAGTTGCCCGCAATGCCCCCATAGACGCACGCTTGTGTAGTCTGCCTCAGCCCGCCCGTCCTGCGAGGAGGGTGCCCGTGACGAGGGCCAGTTCGGTGGTGTTCCTTGAGTGTGTGCGGTAGTCGCGGCGAATGCCCGGCCCTGCGCACGAGACCCTGGTCGCGCTGCTTGCACAACGTCCCGACCTGCTCGATCTCCTCCTTCGTACGCTCGGGCGCCCTGGGCTGCCCACGAACGTCGAGGCCGCTGACTCGACCCTGCGCATCGCGAACCCGCTCGAAGTGCGCCCCGACCTGGTCCTGGTGGCCGAGGGGGAGCGCGGGCCGTGGGTGGTCGTGGACGTGCAACTCAAGCGCGACGACGACAAGCAGCGTCGCTGGCTCGCCGCGGTCGGGGTCCTCTTCGACACGCGCGGCACGATGGGGGACGTGGTCGTGATCACGCACGATGCCAGCGTTGCAGTTTGGGCCGGAGGGATCGCCCGTGTGGCCGGCCCAGGAGGCACACGCCTCGTGCTGGAGCCCATCGTCGTACAGCTCACCCTCGCCGAGGTCGAGCAGCTCCTCGCCACGGGCAGCCCAGAGCTCGCGGTGCTCGCGGCGTGGGCCGTTCACGATCAGCGGGGGCGCGACGCGCAGGAGGTCGTGCGCGCGGTCGTCGAGGTGATCGAGGCCGCGCCCGACGCCCAGTTGCGCGAGACCCTCGTCCAGGTGATGATTTCGATGCTCGGCGACCCGCTCGTCGCCATCGTCCGGGAGATGCTGATGAACCCGATCGTGATTCCCCCAAGCCCTGCCTACCTCGCGCTACGCCGCGACATCGAAGCGATCGGGGAGGTACGCGGGGAGGTACGCGGCAAGGCCGAGTCACTGCTCGCAGTCCTCGCCGCGCGGAAGCTCCCGGTCGACGACACGACGCGTGCGACGATCACGCGCTGCACGGACCCCTCGACGCTGGAGCACTGGATCACGCGCGCAGTCACGGCTCAGACCGTCGCCGAGGTCTTTGCCCCTGCGCGCGACGCGGAGTAGTCTGCCTCAGCCCGCCCGCCCCGCGAGGAGGGTGCCCGTGACGAGGGCCAGCTCGGTCTGGGCCCCTGCGGTCTGGGCCTTCCAGAAGGCCGCCCCGTGCAGGTTGGCCCCCCGCAGGTCGGCCCCGCGGAGGTCGGCCCCCTCAAAGACCGCCTCCAGGGCGTCGGCCCGTCGCAGCATGGCCCGGGCCATCTTGGCTCCGTGAAACCGCGCCCGTCGCAGGTCGCATCCGTCCATCACGGCGTCTTCCATCACGGCCCCGCCGAAGTCGGCCCTCGGAAACTCCCCGTACGCGAGCTCGGCCCCGCGCAGGTCGGCGTCGGCGAAGACCCCGTGTTCGGCCTTGACCCCCCGCAAGAGGGCTCGGGCAAACCCGGTCCCGTCTCCGGCTCGTACGCGCACCATCACGGCGTCGGTGAGGTCGGCCCCGGCGGCCTGGGCTCCCTCCAGGCAACACTTCGACATCCCGGCCCCGCGCAGTCGGGCCCCGAGGAGCGAAGCCCCCGCGAGGTCGGCCCCGTCGAGCACGGCCCCATCAAGGACGGCCCCGTCGAGCACGGCTCCGATCAACACGGCCCCGGTGAGGTCGGCCTCGCGGGCGGCGATCCGGGCCATGGAGGCCCCCTCGAAACACCCCGCGGCCCCGCGTAGACGTCCCATCACGGCGTCGTCGAAGCGGCCTCGGGTGAAGTCGGCTTTGGCCAGGGTGGCCTCGGTCAGGGTGGCCCGGGTCAACACGGCCCCTCCGCCCAGAACCCCTTCCAACACGGCCCCGGTGAGGTCGCAGCCCGTGAGGTCGCAGCCCGTGAGGATGGCCCCCGTGAGGTCGACCCCGGGCAGGGACATCCCCGACAGGTCGCCGTCGGTGCAGTCCCATCCCGCGAGGCCCTCTCCCCGGGCGAGGGCGGCCTCGACGCGGGCCCGCAGCGGGGGCTCCGGGGGCTCCGGGGGCTCTTCGGAGGGGGGTGGCTCGTAGGCGGTTCCCGCGGCGGCGCAGGCGGCCTTCAGGGCGGCCTCGGCGGCCTCGGGGGTGTCGGAGCCGGGAGGGGGTTCGGGCGGGGCGGGGCGCTGCTTCTCCAGGTCGTCGGCCATGCGGGCGACCTCCAGGGCCTCGGGAGGAAGCGGCGGGTCGGGCGGAGGCTCCGGGTCGGCGAGGAGGTCGGGGTCGAGTTCGGGGATGGGTTCGGCTGCGAAGCCGGCCTCTTCGGCCGCGAGGGCCGCACGGTGGGCCGCGAGGCGCTCGGGCAGGGGTCGGGCAGGGCTGCCGGGCAGGTCGTGGGTGACGTAGAGGGTGGCCACCTCGTCGAGGGCGTCGTCGCGGACAGACAGAACCCCGCGCCAGAGCAGCACGATCTCTCGGGCCTCGGTGTCGAAGATCACGGTGTCGAGGGCGAGGGCGAGCTCTCGGGCCTCGCCCGCGGCGGGTTCGATCCAGGCTCGGGCCCTCATCCCGGGGAGGGTTCCGCGCACGAGGGGAGCCCCTTCGACGAGGTTGCGCAGGGCGAAGGCTTCGTCGCCGCGCCACGGGTCGGCGATGCGCTGCCCGGCCGGGGACGAGAGGTAGAAGCTCGGGCTGAAGTCGGCCGGGAGCCAGGGCCAGCGGGTGGTGGCCCACGGGGCGGCGTAGGTTCCGGCGAGGGGGAGACGGGCGGGCAGGGTGAGGGGCAGGGGGCCGAAGCCCGCGGGCGGGGGGCGGTCGTCAGGGCCTTCGATGCGGTGCTCGGGGTCTTCCACCTGGGGGGCCTCGACCGTGCCGTCGGGGGCGGCGGTGCGCCCAATCCCGAAGGGGTTTTCGGCCACCCCGGGGCCTCCGTAGGCCCGCTCCCACACAAGCGGAACCTCCGTCACGGGGCCCGGCTCGGACAGGGTGCGTACGAGCCGTCCGCTCCAGCGCCGCGGGCCCGACACCGACACGGCCCGCCGGACGGCTCCGAGCTCGAAGGCCGCGGTCCCGTGCGGGGCGGCGACCCCGTGGGGGGCCCGAAACCGCCCATGAACCCAACACTCCCCGCAGGGTTTGATCGGGGCGAGGTCGGACGCGTACACGAGCGACCGGGCCGGGTCGTCGTCGACGTAGGCGTCGCCCGTCACGGGGCGCTGCACCTCGGCGAGGGCGCACCGCCCCTGGGCGTCGAAGGCGAGGGTGGCCTTGACCACCACCGTGAGTGTCGGGCGCGGCGGGGTGATGTGGGTGACCACAAACCCTGCCTCCAAGGGCGTGTCGCGGAGGAGCTTCATGGGCGCAGGGGCTGCGACGGTATCACAGCCCGGGCCCGATCGAGGCTGCCCTTCAGGAGCTCGACGACCCGGCCGCGGGGGTGCTTGAGGCCGCGGGGGCGCTCGGGGCTGCGGCGGGGGCGCTCGGGGCCGCGGCGGGGGAGGCCTTGCTGTCGGAGCCTGCCGCGGCGGGGGCCGCGGGCGTGGTGGCTGCGGCGGGGGCCGCGGTGGGGGCCTCGCCCTTCTTGTTGGAGCCGCCGGCGTACAGGTCGCCGTACCAGCCTCCGCCCTTGAGGATGAAGTTGCCGCTCTGGATCAGGCGGCTGGCGGTCTCGGCCCCGCAGGAGGGGCACACCTTGATGGCGTCTTCGGTGATGCGCTGGACCTTCTCGAAGAGGTGCCCACACGACGCGCAACGATAAGAGTAGGTCGGCATGGGCGACGCGTAAGCCCACGGGGCCGTCCAGTCAACCCATTGGGGCCTCTTGGGCCCGCTGGGGGGAAGAGCGGGGCGGGGACGGGAAAAAGTGACCACGGCTGTAACGGGCGGACGGGGCGGGGCGAACCCGTACCCAGACGCGACCCGACGCGGCGTCCTTTCCAGACTGCCCCAACGTGCCGGGTGCGCGGGGCGGGTGCGTTCCCCGAGCCTATCGCACACGGTCGTTGACCAGCGCCCGCAGTTGCAAGAGGTCGAATGGCTTATCGATGCGCAGGTTGGGCACCGCCGCGAGGAACGCCTTCGCTGCGGCAGTGAAGGCACCGCCGGTGAGAAAAATCATCTTGTCCGCCAGGTCCTGATCAGCGCGAACCAGCTGCGCGTGCAGCTCCATGCCTGTGATCTGGGGCATCATCAGGTCGCAGAAGATGACGTCGAAACGCTCACCTGCGCGGAGGAGAGCGAGCGCATGCTCGGCGCTCTCCACCGTGACCACGTCGTGTTCGGCCGACAGGGTCCGCTTGACCGCCTTGACGATCATTGGCTCGTCGTCCACCACGAGAACCTTGCCGCGCCTGCGGGCTCCTTCCACGCGCGCCACCGCTGGCGCACGCGTCGCTTCCTCTGATCGTGCAGGCGGCAACGCCACGCGAAACGTCGTGCCCTTCCCCACCTCGCTCTGCACCTCAATCGACCCACCGAACATCGTGACAATCTGATGGCTGATGGAGAGGCCCAGGCCTATCCCCATACCTCTCGGCTTCGTGGTGAAGAATGGCGTGAATAACCGTCCAAGGACCTCAGGGGGGATACCAGGACCCGTGTCGGTGATCTCGATGACGACGTGCCCATCCTCGCGCGTGTCCGTCGAGATGCGGATCTCGTTGCTCTCTGAGTACCCTTCGGGAATTGCCTGCGCGGCATTGACCACGATGTTCAAGAACACCTGGCCGAGGCGAGACTCGCTGGCTTCGACAGGCCAGACCTTGCCGTAGTTCCTGACGAGTCGAGCCCGATGACGGATCTCGTTCCAGGCCATGCGCAAGGTCGACTCCATCACCCGATGAACATCGACGGGTCCGGTCGTGTCCTCTTCGGACCGTGAGAAGACCCTGAGATCGCGGACGATGTTTCGTATCCGGTCGGCGCTCTCAGCGGCATCGCGAAGCTCATCTCGAAGCTGTTCGAGCTCCGCTGAGGTGCCAGCGCTCTTTTCGAAGTGGGCGACGTCCTGGACGGCCAGATGGACATTGGCGATGATCGAGGCGAGCGGGTTATTGATCTCGTGCGCGACACCTGCCGCGAGCGTGCCGACCGAGGCCATCCGGTCCGAAACCGCCAATCTCTCGGCGGTGGCCTTCTCCGCGGTCACGTCGCGAAACACGGCCACCGCCCCCCGCCGCTGCGTTCCCACGACGAGCGGCCTCGCATTGACACTCAGCCATACGCCTTCGGGCGCCTCCGCGTGGCGCACGAACAGTTCTTGCCGGTCCACGGACTCGCCGCGCAACGCGCGGACGAGCGGCACGTCATCAAGTGGCACGGGCGTGGTCTTGTCGGGCCCGAAGAGGCCGTAATGCTGTATCCAGCGCTCGGGTCCTCCATTCGTCGGCCCGAGTCTCATGATCGAGTCGGCGGCGGAGTTCCAGAACAGGAAGTTACCGACCTCATCAGAGACGGCAACGCCATCCGACATGCTCGCCATCATCGCGTCCCTGAGGGCAGCCCTCTCGACTGCCTTACGCTCCGCCACTGCCTTCTCATCAAAGGCACGAGAGAGCGCGATGCCCTGGGCGATCTGGGACGCGACTCCGACGCCGAAGGTGACTCGATCTTCGCTCGTGATCGGTGTCCCGTTGGAAGAGATGAGCAGCGCCCCAAGACACCGCTGGCGATGCGAGACCGGCAAGACGAGAGCTGCCCGTGCTCCGACGCGCGCCAGCGCCTCGTGGGTCCGCTCGAGCCGACCCTCCTCGAGCGGTAGGCTCAACGGGGCGCCAGGCGCGAGCAAGGAACGTAGCTCATCGAGCTCGCCAAAGAAGCCCTCGAACTCCCGTCTCTCCCATCTCGTGGCAAGGCCGAATGCCCGCGCGGAAGCCCTGTCCCCGTCGAAGATAAAGAGCGCGCCCGTGGACACGCCTGCGGCGTCGAAGAAGGCCGCGAGGACCTCGTCGAGCGCGGTGTCGAGGTTGGAGCCGCTTGAGAGTGCATTCGATATTCCAGAGAGAATGGCCAGCTCAGAAGCGAGGAGCGCGCATCGCTGCGCCATGCCGGTGTTGAGAGCCAACTGTCGCTCGAGCTGTCGAATGACGCGCTGAACGTGATCCGCGTGCAGGCCCCGCGGGTGCGCTCGGGCCGGGAGCGCTCCGACCGTGACAGGGTGCTCGAGAGCGCTTCGCAGCGCGTCAATCACCTCACGGAGGTCCGGCGTGCGCAGGACGAACGCGTCGGCGCCCGCGCGTCGAGCCAGATCGCGGTCGGTATCGTCCACGTAGCTCGAGGTCATGAGGATGACCGGTAGGGTGCGCAGGCTCGCGTCCTGTCTCGCCTCCATGCAGAGCTGAAATCCGTCCAGTCGCGGCATCATGATGTCGGAGACGATGGCAGCCGGGCTTGTTGCCGCGGCGTGGTCGAGCGCCTCACGACCGTCGGCGGCCGTCACGACCTCGAAGCCAAGAAGTCCAAGCCGGTAGGCGGCGAGCTTCAGCTGGATCGCATCGTCGTCGGCGACGATGATCCTTCTGCCCGCGCCGAAACTGGCTACTCCCGGCGAGCTGTCGGGAAGATAGCTCTGGATTACCTTGACCAGCCGGGAGGGCTCCATGGGCTTGACGAGCAAGTCGTCGAATCCAACGGCTGACAGTCGAGCCTCATCGAGCCTCGACACGAAGCCCGTGAAGGCCAGCAGGGGGACGCGGGGAGTCTCGAGATGGGCGCGGATCTGAGCAGCAAGCTCGAAGCCGTCGATGTCCGGCAACACGAGGTCCTGCAGGACGAGGTCAGGTCGCTGGCGGTCGAGCAGCTCCAAGGCAAGCTTGCCGGTGCTCGCCTCGAGCACCGCATACCCTTTGTTCTCGAGGGTGAACCGGACGAGCTTCCGGGTCACGGCGTTGTCCTCGACGAGCAGGATGGTCTTCTTCATGGCGCCGCATTCCGGCCACGCGCGAGGTGCTCGGCCACGACGCCAGGCAGTGCACGCGTGTCGATCGGCTTGGTGACGTAGCCATCGCACCCCGCGGCGCGTGCCCTCTGCTCGTCGCCCTTCATCGCGTACGCCGTCACCGCGATGATCACCACATCGGAGGTGCTCGGTTCGGCCCGGAGACGGCGCGTGAGCGCGAAGCCGTCGATCCCCGGCATCTGCAGATCCATCAGAATCAGGCGAGGAACGAATGACTGGAGGATCTCCAGGGCCGCTTCGGCGCTCGACGCCGCGCGCACCTCGTACCCTCGCTTCTCCAGCATGAACGACACGAGCTTCATGTTGCCAGGGTGATCGTCGACGATGAGAATCGCCTCACCGGCCATGATCGCCTCCCCCTGGGTCACGAGCCTTGGTTCCGCCCAAGAGGCCGCGCAGCGTCGCCGTCAGCTCGGTGGCACCGCCCGCCTTCCTCAGGATCGTGCTCGCGGAGGCCCGGAGGCGTTCGAGCTCGGCGTTCGTGAGATCCTTCATGGTCCAGACGAAAACAGGAATCGCCACGTTTGCGGGTGAGGCCCGCAGCTCGGCAAGGAACTGAAAGCCATCCAATCCCGGCATGAGCAGGTCGAGCACGATCGCGAGTGGCCGTTCAAGCTCGATCGAGCCGAGCGCGACGCGGCCGTCCGAGTGACAGATGGCGCGGAAGCCGAGCTGCTCGAGCATGGCTGCCATGAACCTGAGCGAGCTCGCGTCGTCGTCGACGACGAGAACGCACGCGCGAGCGGCCGGCTCCACCCCGGCGCTCCGCAGCGAGCTCACGAGCGCCCGGCCGTCGGTGGGCTTGGCCAGGACGTCGTGCACCGCAAAGCCACCCGTGGCGTTCTCCGTGACGATGGTCACGACCACGATCGGGCAGTCGGGGTTTTTCCCGGTCGCACGCACCGAGCGAAGGACATCGAGACCGCCCATGTCGGGCAGGATCAGATCGAGGGTGACCGCCGCGTAGGCCCGCTCAGCGCACTTGGAGATCGCTTCGGCGCCGGTGGTTGCAAACTCGACGGCGTAGCC
The DNA here is from genome assembly GCA_964447205.1 of uncultured Myxococcaceae bacterium. Taxonomy (GTDB): domain Bacteria; phylum Myxococcota_A; class Polyangia; order Polyangiales; genus JAEUKH01. The sequence goes on along the minus strand of CAYUSB010000003.1, from coordinate 177,803 downwards.
GGAATCGACGAGCTGTCGGCCAATCGTCGCCTGATCTCCGGCGTCGTCTTCCACCACGAGCACCACAGGGGTGTCGGGGAAGGGACCCAGCATGCGGTCTGATATCAAAAACTCTGGCTTCGATCGCCCCTCACCTCGACGTGGCAAGACGGCGTAGAACAGGCTGCCCTTGCCTGGCTCGCTCCGCACCCCGACGGTTCCGCCCTGCGCCTCGACCAGTCGCTTCGTGAGCGCCAGCCCGAGCCCGGTGCCTCCATGAATCTTCGCAGCGCTCGCGTCCAGCTGCTGGAACTCCGTGAACAGTCGGTCGAGGTCGTTCGCCTCGATGCCGATCCCCGTGTCTTCTATCTCGATGCGGATCGACGATGAATCCTCGGCGAGCGCGCGCAGCGTGATGCTGCCTCCGTGGTCCGTGAACTTGAGCGCATTCGAGAGGTAGTTGTAGAGCACCTGCTTGAGCCTCGACGGGTCGAGCATGAGCTCGCCGAGACCGGACGCGATGGACGTCTCGACCCGGATTGCCTTGCTCGCGACTCCAGTGCGCAGGATCGACAGGACTTCTGCAAAGATGCGGTCGAGCTCGATGGGTTCTGGATGAAACTCGAGCATGCCGGCCTCCACCTTGGAGAGGTCCAGGACGTCGTTGATGAGCTGGAGCAGGTGCTTCCCGCTCGTCAAGATGTCCCCCAGGAACTCCCTCTGCTTGGGTGCGACGGCCCCCACCTCGCCGTCGTGCATGAGCTCGGCGAAGCCGATGATCGAGTTCAGCGGCGTCCGCAGCTCGTGCGACATGTTGGCGAGGAACTCGCTCTTGAGCTTGCTCGATGCCACCGCCTGGCGATTCTGAACCTCGAGGTCCATGTAGCGCGCACGCTCTTCATCGAGATGTCTCAGGCTCGTGACATCTTGAAAGGAAGCTACGGCGCCCTGGAGCACACCAGCCTCATCGAGGAGCGGGCTGGCGTTGATGTTGATAAAGCGGCCGCGCGGCGTTGCCTGATTGCAAATGAACATGAATTCGTCGCGGACCTCCTCCCCACCGAGCGCGCGGACAAGCGGCAGGCGCCCGGTCGGCATGGGCGTCTTACCATCCGAATAGAAGGTCCCATACTCCGCGGACCACTTGTCTTGTGAGCTATCGGTCTTCCCAACGCCAAGGATGGTCTCAGCCGCTGGATTGAAATAGTTGAGCTTGCCGGAGCTGTCTGCAAGGACGATCCCTTCATGCAGGGTCGACAGAGCTGCAGCCAGCAACCGCCGCGAGTACTCCGCCTCTGCCTTGGCTGCGGCGAGCTCGGTCTGTAGATCTTCGATACGGTCTTTCACCTGGTAACGTCCCTTCCAAGAGGGCTTGCTGACGCCGCGGAGAGCCGAGCCCGGAGACCAGTACGAGTGCCCAGCAGAAGCGCCAACCCGCGGCGTTGATCTCCGCTTCTACGAAAGGCTCTTGACTTCAGTGGCTCCGGATGGATGGAGCTGATTTCGCGCTGGGACGAGCCGCCGACGGCGCGCAGGGTGGACAGGCCATGATCATCTGCGCGTTGGCGACATCCACGGTGCCCTCGACCGGCTACACGAGGACGTCCTCGCCTTCGAGGCGGGAGAGGGGACGGTGGGCCGCCGTCGTCGAGGGTGAAGAGGGCGCCCATCACGCCAACCCGATCGTCATCTTGTCGTGGATGCCGGAGCGTGTCAACGACCGTGAGACACTTTCTGACTGGCTTTACTGAGGAGCCTCCCGACGCTCACGCTCGTCGCGCGACGTGGGTGGGTTGATCCAGGCTGCCGCCGGAGGACGGGGAGCCATCGGAAACTTTTTGACGAGTCGCTCGGGGTGTGCATCGCGGACGCGCGGTCAGGCTCCAAGAGAGACTCATCGTCGACGTGTGCGTCGTGCATGCTCATGCCGACTCCTTGCCCACGTCACGCTGGGCGGGGAGCTCTCGGGTCGATACGTTGGTGAGGCGGACGCGCGCGAGACACCCGCGAGCGCACCGGATTGGTCGGGATCTCCCGGACCTCCGCGATGTCGTCGTAGGAGAGCTGCCAGAGGTCGGCGAGCAGGAGCGCCGTGCGGGCGTACTCAGGGAGGAGGATGGGGCGCAGGGCCCGCGTGAGCGAGAGGGGGTCCACGGTGCAGCGGACGGATCAGGGCGGACGATCGTTCCCCGGGGGTGCTGAAATTGCCTCCGAGGGTGTTGGGGCGCCCTCCCCCCCGTCGCTCAGGCTCCGCCGCGGCGGGCCTTGGCCTGGGACAGGAGGGCCTCGATCTCGGCCTCCTCGGCGGCGGCGGCCTGGGCGGGGGCCTCGGTGCCGGCCTCGATGCGCACCGCGGGGGCGGCCTCGGCGGGGGCGGTGAGGCCCATCTTGCGCTTGAGGTCGTCGAGGGCCATGTCGGCCCCCTTGCGGCTCTCGAGCTCCTTGAAGCGCTGCTGCAGCCCGTCCCCCGAGAACTGCTCGGACACCTCGGACTGGGCGTCGGCCTCGGCCTCCATCTGCACGATCTTCTCCTCCATGCGGTTGAAGGTCTCAAACGAGTTGTCGTTGTTGAGACCGGCCATCGTGTCGTGGATGGCCTTCTGGGCCTCGGCCCGCTTCTTCCGGGCGATGAGGACATTCTTCTTCCGCTTGGCCTCGCTGATCTTGTTGTCGAGGACGCGCAGGGCGGTCTTGAGCTGCTCGACCGCGGTCTTCTGCTTGTGCCACTGGCGCTCGAACTCGGCCGACAGGCCCTCGTGCTCGCGCTGCCGGAGCAGGGCCTCCTTGGCGAGCTCGTCGTCGCCCCCGCGGACGGCGAGCATGGCCTTGCGCTCCCACTCGTCGGCGGTGGCCTTCTCGGTCTCAAACTGCTTGCCGAGGCGCTTCTCGTCGGCGATGGCCAGGGCCACCTGCTTCTTGGCCTCGGCGAGTTGGGCGTTCATCTCCAGGATGACCTGGTTGAGCATCTTCTCCGGGTCTTCTGTCCGGGAGATGAGGTCGTTGAGGTTGCTCTTGATGAGGGATGCGAGGCGGCCGAAGATTCCCATGGGCTGTACGTGGCGCTCCGTCAGTTGGGGGCAGGCAGGCTCATGCCGGGCAGGTGCTGCGAGATGGCCATGCCGATGTCGTCGATGACCGCTTGAAACTCGTTGTGATCGAGGTTGTCGAGGGGCAGGGCCGCGGCGAGGAAGATCCCGTCGTCGGCGACGCAGAAGGCGGCGTGGAGGAGGCCCGACCCGTTGAGTCGCAGGAGGTTCTCGAAGAGGGCCTCGCGGTCGGGGGCGCCCGGGGGGGGAAGGGCCCCCACGCGGAGGCGAAACACCACCAGCGGGGGCTCGACCTTGATGGCCAGGTGGCGCAGCCCCGAGGGCTCGTCCTCCACCACGAACATCCCATCGCCGTGGTCTTGGAAGGGCAGGGCTACCTCGACGAGGTATCGCTCAACATCGTGCACCGTACGCATCGTGGCCGGGGAGGCTAGCAGACCCGCGGGGCGGACAACACCCCGATCGGGCCGCGAAGGGCCCGAAGGGGGAGTGACGTGGATTTTTGAGGGAGACGCGGGGACAGGAGGCGGGGAGAGAGGCGGGCTTCAGCGCGCCGGGGCGGCGAGGGCCGCGTCAATGCGGGTCTGGAACTGCTCGAAGGGCAGGGCCCCGGCCACGAACTTGCCGTTGATGAAGAAGGCGGGGGTGCCGATCTGGGCCCCGGAGGCGTCGGCGGCGGCCATGTCGTCGCGGATCGCGGCCTGGTGCGTGTGGGCGTCCAGGGCGGCGCGGAAGCGGGCCATGTTGATGCCCTCGATCCCCTCGGCGAGGCGCTCGAGGTTGGGGCGGTCGAGGGTCTGCTGGTTCTGGAAGAGGATGTCGTGGTAGCGCCAGAAGGCGGCGTTGCCGCGCTGGGCGAACACTTCACGCGACGCCTCGGCGGCGAGCATGGCGTTGTTGTGGAAGGGCAGGGGGTAGTCGCGCCACCGGACCTGGACCTGGGTCGGGTACCGCTGACGGATCTGCTCGAGGATCGGGCCGACGCGCGAGCAGAAGGGGCACTGGTAGTCCGAGAAGTGCTCGATGACGACCCGGGCGTTGTTCGGGCCGATGGTGGGCGCGCGGGGGTTGGCCCGCACGGTGTAGACGCGGTTCTCGTCGGGCTGGGCCGGGGCGGGCGTGGGGGCGGCGCCGGGGGCGGCCCCGCCGCCGGTGCGACGGATGGTGGTGTCGGCCCGGGCCATCATGCGCTCGTAGAGGTTGGCGCGGGTGGTCCCGGGGTTCTCGCGGATGAACTCCTCGGCCTTGGTCTTGACCTCATCGATGAGGCGCACGAAGGCGTCCTCGGGCTGGGCCCCGACGAGGCGCCGGCCGTTGATGAAGAAGTGCGGGGTCCCGTTGGCTTCCAGGGACTGGGCGAGCTGGTGGTCGGCGTCGACCACGGCCTGCTGGGTGTGGGCGTCGAGGCTCGCGCGGAAGCGGGCCATGTTGATGCCCGGGATGGTCTGGGCGTGACGCTCCAGGTCGGCCCGCTCGAGGTTCTGCTGGTTCTCGAAGAGGGTGTCGTGCATACGCCAGAAGCCTTCGTGGCCGCGCTGGGCGTAGACTTCCATGGCCGCCTCGGCGGCGGGGCGGGCGTTGTTGTGGAAGGGCAGGGGCTCGTTCTTCCACACGATGCGCAGGTCGTTGCCGTACCGGGTGCGGAGGTTACGAATGGTGGGCCCGACGCGGGCGCAGAAGGGGCACTGGAACTCCGAGAACACCACCATGGTCACGAGGGCCGTGTTGGGGCCCTGGACGGGGCTGTTGCCCACCGGCACGCGCAGCACCTGGGTGGGATCGGGCTCGGCCGGGCGCTGCTGGGGCTGGGCGGGGGGCTCGCCGGCCGTGACGGGGTCACGCACCATCTGGGCGTAGACCTGGTTGCGGGGCTGGATCGTGCGGGCCCGGGCCAGCACCTGGTCGATGATCGTACGGAACCGCTCGATGGGCTGGGCCCCCACGATGTTGGTGCCGTTGATGTACATGTTGGGCGTGCCCTGGGCGCCGACCGCGGTGGCGAGGGCCTGGTCGCGCTGGATGGCGGCCTGGTGGGTGTGGTTGTCCATGGCCGCGCGGAAGCGGGTCATGTCGAGCCCGATCTGCTGGGCGTACCGCTCCAGGTCGGGGCGGTCGAGGTTCTGCTGGTTCTGGAAGAGGATCTCGTGCATCCGCCAGAAGCCTTCGTTGCCACGCTGGGCGTGGGCCTCCAGGGCCGCCTCGGCGGCGGGCCCTGCCTTGTCGTGGAAGGGAAGGGGGTTGTTCTTCCACACCACGCGGAGGTCGTTGCCGTACTGCGTACGCAGCTGGCGAATCGTGTCCTCCACGCGGGTGCAGAAGGGGCACTGGAAGTCCGAGAAGATCACCAGGGTGGCCAGGGCGTCGTTGCGCCCGAGCACGGGGCTGTTGCCCACTGGAATCCGCTCGGCGTCGGCCATCGCCGCCCCGCCGCCTCCGTTTGCGCTCGCCTCGGCGGCTACTGCCCCGCCGGGCTCTGCCGGTGCCTTGGCGCCCGTGATGTTTCCCACCACGAAGCCAAACACCAGCGCCATGATGATGGAAATCGCTGCTGCTCCCTTACTCACGCTTCACTCCGTTACCTTGGTCAGACCTCTGCGAGGAGCGCACCGCCCCGTCACGCCCCTCCCCCTGTCGCCTGCGCGAGCGGGAGAGAGATCGTGTCCGTGGTGGGTGCCTCCCGATGCGGGGCGCGCTCTGACCAACGCGCGCCTCGCGACGAAAAACGTTCCCATGACCCTGAGCGGGCTCTGTGCTCCGCGCGCGGCTCCGAGGTGTGACAGCGCCCTGGGTCGATCCCTGCCTGTCCTCGGGTCGGTCTGTCGGCGCCCCGTGCGTGTCTCCCTGTGCCGTGCACCGGGGAGGCGGGCCGCGCCGATCAGCGCGCTCTGCGTCGCGGGGACGGTGTGCTCCGTGAGGTCTCCTCAAGGGCTCCCGCGTGGAGAGTCAATGGGGAGGCTGCGGGATACACCGCGCCGACGCACGAGCGCCGCGGAAGGCCCTCAGGCTGACGGCGGGCGCCAGGAAGGCTGCGGGTATGCGGAATGCGGCCCCCCGGCGGCATTCCAGGACATCACGAGGTCGACCCCGTCGGGCGGACCCAGAAGGTCCAAGCCCGAAAGCAGGGTGAACCCGTCGGCCATGGCGTACAGGTTGCCATGCGTCGGCGGGGCCTCGGGCTGCTCACACTGGCACCCGGGCTGCTGCGGGTCGCTGCACAGCGTGGGCGCCCGGGACTGTGGCCCCGAACCGCCCCACACGGGCACCACCCGCTGCTGCCCCTCGGCCGCCCGAACCCCCACCCAACGCGAGGCCGGAACCTCGGGCTCTTTGGCGCTCGACTTCGTCACCCGACGAAGCTCGGACCCGGGGAAGGTGGCGGGCTCGCGGGTGACGGCCAGGGTGAAGCACCCCGTCTCGCCGACGGCCCACGGTGCGATCTGGGCCCGGCCTGCACCCGATTGCGCATACGCGGGTGCTGCCAGAAGCAGCACCGAGGCGAGGGCAACGAGGGTCGCGAGGAGGGGGCGCATGGGGCGTGGTTGGAACCGAGCCGGGAGGATAAACCTTGTGGAGTGTGAGCGCAACCAGGCAGCGGCCCAGAAATCGTCGGGGTTGGTGTCTGGGTGGGTCTTCAGGGCGAAACGCGGCGGGGGGGAGGGGGATTCCTCACGAAGTGAAAAATTTCTTCCTGGAGGCTCTCGGTCTCGAAGGCCGCGGGGGGCACCCAACGCACCCCCTGCTCCCCGCGGAACCACGTCCGTTGCCGTTTGGCGAAGGCCATGGTGGCCAGGGTGATGGCCTCGGGCAAGGCCTCGCGGGGGGCTTCGCCGCGCAGGGCGGCCACGACCTCGGCGTACCCGACGCTGCGCAGGGGTTTGGCGTCCCAGGGCACCCCCCGGGCGAGCAGGCCCTCGACCTCCTGCACGAGCCCTCCCGCGAGCATGGCCTCGACCCGGGCTCGGACCCGGGTTCGCAGCACGTCCCGGCCGACCTCCAGCCCGAAGAACAGGGCCCGATACCGCGGGGGCAAAGCTTGATGCCGTCGATGGTGCTCCGACAAGGGAACCCCCGACAGGGTGAACACCTCCAGGGCCCGCACGATCCGGATGGGGTCGGTGGGATGGATCCTGGCGGCGTAGGCGGGGTCGACCTGGGCGAGCTCGGCGTGCATCTGGGCGAGGGCCGTGGGGCCTCCTGCGGCGATGCGGCCGTGGAGTTCGGCGCGCAGGGCGGGGTCGGCGGGGATGCCCTCGGCGAGGCCGTACACGAGGGCCCGGAGGTAGAGGCCCGTTCCGCCGACGACGAGGGGGATCTTGCCGCGGGCGGCGATGTCGGCGATGGCCTTGTCGGCGAGGTCGCGGTACCGGGCGGCGTCGAAGGCCTCGGTGGGGTCGGCCACGTCGAGGAGGTGGTGGGGCACGCCCTGGCGTTCGGCGAGGGTGGGTTTGGCGGAGCCGATGTCGAGGCCGCGGTAGATCTGCACGGAGTCCGCAGAGACCACCTCGGCTCCCTCGGGAAACCGCCGGGCCAGGGCGACCCCGAGGGCGGTCTTGCCCGTGGCGGTGGCCCCGGCGACGACGACGAGGGGGGGGGTCACACCGTGGCGGGGCTGTCGGTGGTCGCGGCGGGGAAGAGCGAGGCGTAGAGGGCGTCGTAACGTTTGGCGGAGCGGTTCCAGGAGAAGTCCTGGCGCATCACGCGCTGCACGACCCGGGCGAAGTCAGGGCCCTTGTGCCAGGCCGTGAGGGCCCGGCCGATGGCCCCGAAGAGGGCCTCGGGGGTGTCGTCGTCGAAGGTGAAGCCCGTGCCCGTGGCGAGGGAGTCGTCGAGGTTGACGACGGTGTCGCGCAGGCCCCCGGTGGCCCGCACGACGGGGACGGAGCCGTACCGCATGGCGTAGAGCTGGGTGAGTCCGCAGGGCTCGAAGCGCGAGGGGACGAGGAAGAAATCGCTCCCGGCGAAGATGCGGTGGGCGTGGGGCTCGTCGTGGCCGGGGTTGTAGGCCACCCGGTCGGGCATGGCGGCGGCGAGGGCCTTCATGCGGTCCATGAGGCTCGGGTCGCCCGAGCCCTGCACGACGAGCTGGAGGTCGTGGCGCAGAAACTGGGAGGCCGCGTCGAGGACGAGGTCGATGCCCTTCTGGGTGTCGAAGCGGGCCACCATGCCGAACACCGCGGCCTCGGGGCGCACGGGCAGGCCGCAGCGGCGCTGCAGGGCGGTCTTGCAGCGGATGCGGGCGGCGGGGTGTGCGGCGTCGAAGTGGGCGGCGAGGGCGGGGTCGGTGGCGGGGTTCCACACGGTGGGGTCGAGGCCGTTGAGGATGCCTTGCAGCTTGGGGTGGTGGGCCCGCAAGGCCCCGTCAAGCTTGCGCCCCTCCAGGGGGGTCAGAACCTCCCGGGCATAGGTGGGCGACACGGTCACGAAGGCGTCGGCGTGGAGGATGGCGGCCTTGAGCCAGGACACGTCGCCGTAGAATTCCAGGGCGTTGAGGGCCCCGAGGGAGGCGGGCAGCCCGAGGGCCGCGAGGCTCTCCTTGGGGAAGATCCCCTGGTGGGCGATGTTGTGCAGGGTGAAGACGGTCTTCACGGCGGCGAGGCGGGGGTCGGTCTTGGCGGCTTCGCGGAGAAAGAGCGGGACGAGGGCGGTGGTCCAGTCGTGCAGGTGGAGCACGTCGGGGAGGCGGGGCTGGAGCTTGATCCACTCGACGACCCCGCGGGCGAGGAGGGCGAAGCGGAGGTGGTTGTCGTCGTAGGATCCGCCGTCTTCGCCGTAGATGCCCGGGCGATCGCTGACCCGGGGCCCTCCGAGGAGCACGACCTCGACCCCGGACGGCAGGCGGGCCTCGTGGATGTCGGCCGCCACGACCTCGTCTCCGAGGGGGATCTTGACCTTGGTGAGGCGCCGGGCGAGGGCGTTGTCGGCGGTGTCGACGCTGCCGTATCGCAGCGAGAAGACGGTGACCTTGTGCCCGAGGGCCCGCAGGGCCTTGGGGAGGGCCCCGGCGACGTCGGCGAGCCCGCCGACTTTGTGAAAGGGCACCACCTCGGGACTGACGTGCACGATCTCCATGGCGGCGCGGAGACTGCGCCCATCCGGGGCCGAACGCAATGGGGCGTATGGGGGGCTGGAGCTCGGAGTACGTCCCCGTGGCGGGCGCAGGAGTTGCCGCTCCGGGGCCCAGGGCGACCATTGACATGCTGGGGAAGCAACCGCCGACGGTGACGGTCCGAAGGCGCGGGGCCCTTGGCCGAACCGGGGATGCTCGACGTAGTCCGTGAGCTCGCGCGTCATTGGTGTCGACGCCTGCGCATGCCGCAGGGAGGATCAGGCCTGATCGCCTCGTCGAGCAGCTCACGCGTGGGAGGCGGCGCGGACGCACGCGGCGAGCGCCGCCGCCAGCTCTTCTGGGCGTTCCTCCGGGATGAAGTGGCCGCAGCCCTCGAACACGCGCAGCTCGGCGCCGGGGATCGCTGCGGCCAGGCGCTCGGCCTCGGCGACCGGGAAGAACGGGTCGCGCTCGCCCCAAACGACCAAGGTCGGGACCGTGATCGTGGGCAAGAGTGCCTCGACCTGCGCGTACCGCGCCCGCAGCTCGCGGAGCGCGGTTGCGAAGATCGTGCGGATGGCCGCCTGCTGGTCGCCGTCCCCGAGGTAGCGGGTGCGGTCCAGCGCGACCGTCGCGCCCTGGCGCAGCATCATCGCCAGCGAGGGACCGGAGAAGAGCGCCGCCTTCGCCAGGCCGCCGACGAGAGGCCAGGTGACGGCGCGGATCGGGAGCGGGATCGGGGTGTCGGTGAAGGCGTTGCCAGCCGCGAGGACGAGACCGCTGATCTGCGTGCGCCGCACGCCCCAGAGCGTCAAGGCGACCGGCACGCCGTAGTCGTGACCGGCGACGAGCAGGTCCTCGGCGCCTGCGGCATCGAGCGCCTCGCCCAGCGCCGCCGCCTGGGCCTGCGTCCACAGCTCGTCGATCGCGCGTGTGCGCGTGCTGCGACCGAAGCCGATCAGGTCGGGGATCAAGACGCGGTGGTCGCGCTCGAGCCGCGCAGCGACCTGATCCCAGACCGCGCCGCTGCCAGGGATGCCGTGCAGCAGCACGACGTCGGGGCCCGTGCCGCGGACCTCGATGTGCATTCGAGTCATGATTGACTATCCTATAGTAGTCACTATAGGATAGTCAAGTGCGTTCCTACGGACAGTTCTGCGCGCTGGCGCGTGGCCTCGACCTGGTCGGGCAGCGGTGGACGCTGCTCATCGTCCGCGAGCTGCTGCTCGGTCTTCGCCGCTACGGCGAGCTGCTCGACGGTCTGCCGGGGATCGGCACAAACCTGCTGGCGCAGCGGCTGCGCGAGCTGGAGGAGGCGGGCATCGTGCGGCGCGTGCCCGTCCGCGGCGATGCACGCGCGGAGGCCTACGAGCTGACCGAGCGCGGGCGCGCGCTCGACCCCGTGCTGGTCGAGCTGGCGCGCTGGGGCATGTCCCCCATGCGCCGGCCGGAGCAGGCCGACCGGCGCCGGCCGGCCTGGTACGCGCTGGCCCTGCGGGCAGCGTTCCGGCCCGAGGTCGCTGACGAGGACGAGCTGTACGAGCTGACGCTCGACGGGCAGACGTTCCACCTGGACGTGCGCGATCGGCGCGTGGACGCGCGCGATGGCCCGGCGCCCGAGGCCGCTCTGCGGATCGAGGCCGATGTGGAGTCGTTCCTGCTCCTGGCGACGGGTGCACGTGACGCGCGCAGCCTGGAGCGCGGGAAGCGGCTGCGGGTGGACGGCGAGCGCGCCGCGCTCCGGCGCTGGCTCGCGCGCTTCCGGTTGCCGACCCCGGCCTGACTTCAACTTCGTGCCTCGAGAGGGGAGCGGCCGAGGTCGGCCTGTTCCCACGGCGACGGGGGAGCCCAGCGAGCTCTGCGTCGACCGCAGAGGCCTCGCGCGGCATCCAGACATCGCCGCGCCCGATTGGGTCTGCGAGGTCCTCTCCGAGTCCACGCGGGCCCGCGACTTCGAACCCCTCCATGGCGGCGCGGAGACTGCGCCCATCCGGGGCCGAACGCATTGGGGCGATCGGGGGGTAAAGTGGCAGGGAGGGCGCGTGTCGCGGAGGGACACCGGGGGTGTCGGTCCCCGAGCGTTTGCCGTCGCCGCACCGCTCGTGTGAGAGAGGGCCCGATGTCTCGGACGCCGTTCGACACCTTCGCCAAAGACCTGATGGTCGCCCTGCTGTCGCCGCTCGGCCACGCGAAGGAGGACGCCCGGATCGTCTCCGACCCGCAGTATGCCGACGTGTACTTCAGGCCCTCGCCGGGTCTCGGCGCGATCACGCCGGGCGACGGCTTCGTGCACCTGCTCGCGTCTGCGGGGCGGTCGATCTTCGAGGTGGCGCGGCAGCCCCCGGACCTCGCGGAGATGGCCTCGTGGCAGCGCAAACAGCTCGCTCTGTGGCAGTCCGAGCAGAACACGGCGCGGCGCAAGAAGGTCCCGCCGCCTCTGTTGCCGCCCGTTCTCTGGGGCATGTCGTCGGGTCCGCCCGAGCAGGCGATGAAGGGCTACAAGCTGGAGGCCATGGACCGGGCCGTGTGGCCGCGCGGCTGCTACGACGGAACCCCCGAGGGCACCTTCCGGCTCGTCGTGATCTCCGAGCTGCCCCGCACCCGAGACACCCTGCTTGTGCGCATGCTCGGCCGCGGGGTGACCTTTCGTGAGGCGATGGAGGACCTCGACGCGCTCCCGTCCGACGCGCCCGAACGTGAACTCGCGGGGCCCTTCCTTGTCACCCTCACGCTCCAGTTGCAGAATGACCCCAGCGCCGAGGCCCAGGAGATGCTCATGCAGTCCCAGAAGCTCTACGAGGAGTACACACGGAGAGTCCGCGCGGAAGGCCGCAAGGAAGGCCGCAAGGAGGGCCTGGAGAAGGGCCTGGAGAAGGGCCTGGAGAAGGGCCTGGAGAAGGGCCTTCGCGACGGGGTCGTCGCGGTGTGCGCGGCCCGGGGCCTGACGCTGCGCGCCGTCCATCGCGCGAAGCTCACGGCCGCGGCCGACCCCGCCGTTCTGCGCCGATGGCTCGCCCGCGCCGCCACCGCGACCCGTGCGGCCGAGGTCTTCGCCGAAGACGCCGGGTAGCGCAGGCGGGCGCGAAGCCAGCGAGGGCGGAAGGTCACTCCGCATCGAAGGGGAACCTGTCGACCGATCGCGAGGCCCTCCCCACTGCCCACGCCGTCAGCGGGTGGTGGGCAGCGCGATGCGCGTCAACGGGCCGCCCACGGTGCGGAGCACATAGAGCCATCCGTCGGGGCTTACGGCCACCCGGGCGCTTCCGCCTACGCTGGTCTCGGTGGTGACTCCCGTGCCATCCGCAGCGAACGACACCACCGTGCCGTTGCGCAGTGCGGCGTAGAAGCGCCCCGTGAAGGCATCGCGGCGCAGCGACTGAACATCCGCCGCCAGGGCCGTGATGCTCTCGGTGTCGGTGTCGTAGCGAAAGAGGTCCCCGTTGGCCCGTACGTTCCCCACGAAGAACTCGCCCAGCGCGGACACGCTCAAGCCGTAGGGGCCCGTGTCGAGGGTGGTTACCCCGAAGGGTCCTGCGCCGCTCGTGACCGTCGCGGGGACCACCACCGGCAGCGACCCGTTGCTCTGCACGTGACCGACGCCCTGAGGCGGCGTGCGCGCGCAGCCGCAGCTCGCGCAGCAGATGTACGCAAAGGCCACGTTGGCGGCCACGGCGACGCCGCCGGCGTTGCTCTGCCGCTGCACCGCGACCTCGCCCATGTTGAGGTTGGCGATGCTCGTGTAGGTAGAGAGCACGCCGCCGGGCGCCACGCGTCGCACGTAGTCGGGCCCCGACAACATCGTGGAAGTGTACAGGTTGCACGCGTCGTCGATGTCAAACCCGAACGCCCCGCTCAGAGGCCATCGTGCGCGGGTTGCCCTACCAACTGCCGCGCGAACTGTCGCCGCGCCAGCCGCGGGGATCTGTGATCGCCGAGGGCCCCTGCGTGCTACGTCCGTGGCCCCACAGGTTGGGCGAAACGGCATGGTGATGGCGCGGGTCGAACGGTGCATGATCGCGGGTCATGCCGACCGACCTGACGCTCACCACCTGCGGCCTGCCGACGCCGGGCGGCCCGACCTGTCGCGAACGGACTTTCGAGTGGTTCTTCGTCGGCGCGACGCTGACGATCCCGAAGTACCAGTGCGGCCAGACCGACTTCTGTGCCCGGGACCACGAACAACGCGCGTGGCTCGATGCGCACGGCGCGCAGTGGATCCACGGGGTCTGGGACTGCGTCTGGGAGTGGAACACGCCGACGGCGCGGGACGAGTTCATGGCCGCCCTGGCCCCGCTCGACCCGCTCGCCGACGCGGTGGCGCGGGCGGTCGGCAAGCTCGCCAGGCCGAAGGGGGTTGGCAGGGCGAAGGCAGCCCGGGCCCTGCTCGCGCTGGACCGGCCCAACCTGGCGGCGGCGGTGCCGACCCTCGAGCGGGTGATGCGCGCGGCGGACCCGGAGCTGCGGGTGCTGGCGGCGGCCCTGCTGTACCAGTGGCACCGGCGCACGGAGGCGGCCCGGCTGCCGGCGTTGTTCCGCGACGAGGATCCGGTGGTCCGCGAGGCGGTCCTGCAGCAGTTCGACGCGGGCGACCCGACCGCGAAGGACCGGATGCCGTACGTGCTCGAGCGGGTCGCCGACGACGTGCAGGCGGTCCGGCACCAGGCCCTGCGGACCCTCGAGGCCGCGGCCATCAGGGGGCTGATCACCGGTCGGCGGGTGCTCGAGCTGCGCGCCGATCTCGGGCCCCTCGCCGACGCCGACGGGCTCGACCGGACCGACGCCCTGGCCACGGCCGCGGACAAGATCACGCGGTCGCCGTCGGCCCCGACGATGGAGGCGTTCTACGCGGCCCTGTGCGCGGTGGAGTCGCTGCGGACGCGGAAGGCGCCCGGCAGCGACGCGGAGGTCGCCGATGCGGTGGCGCGGGCGTGCGGGCTGTGGGATCGGCTGCTGCTCGACGCGCCGGAGGAGGTGCGCCTCTACAACACGCGGATCGACGTGGTGCTGGGCGACAGGGCCTCGATGCGGCCGCAGGACGCCGAGCTCGTGCGCCGGATCGAGCGGTCGCGGTCACCACGACGCGCGTTCGACGCGGCCGCGATCTTCTGGGTCTTTCAACACACGGCGCCCAGGGGGTTGCCGGCGGAGCTCGTCGGTCGCGAGGCGGCGAAGGTGCGGGCGGACGAGAGCAGGGGTGGTGCGAGCGAGCACGACGACGAGAACATTCGCTTGTTCCTGCGTCACCTCGACTGACGGGGTCCGGCGCGGCGCCGCGATCCCTATCGACGACGACCCGGTGGCAGCGGCCGATCCGTGGGTCGCGACGACGGCTCAGGCTTCGAGCAGTTGCTTCAGCCGGACCATCTCCCCCGCGATGTCTTGTGCCAGCCAGGCGCGCAGGAAGGGCTCCGCCACCAGGCGAAACGGCTGATGGAAGCGGAAGCGTTCGGTGTGCACGACGTGGGTGCCCTCCGGGGTCTCGCGCAGATCGAAGCCGCCGTCGAAGGACAACACGAGCCGGGAGGGCAGCGTCGGCACCGCGCGGTAGCGCAGGGTAAGCGCGTCCTCGATGACCATCTCCAGCGACACCGCCGGGCCGGGAATCCCGCGCAATGCCCCATCGTGGCGCATCAGGATGCGGTTGCCTTCGCGGCGCTGCGCGAGCACGCGGCCGATCTTGTGGTCGGCGAGTTTGTAGCGCTCGAGGTCGGTCACGAAGTCGACGATGGCTGCGGGAGGGCGGGCGATCACCGCCTCGCCGATGCTCTCGATCATGGGCAAACCCCTCCCTCGGCGGCTGGCGTGGGGACCGCGTCCAGGAGTGCCGTGAGGGCCTCGACGGGCAGGGCCACGGAGGCGCCCCGGCGTACGGTCGCCTCGACGATCAGCCGGGTCTGTGCGGCGACCTTGGTGAAGTGAGCGCGCAGGTACGACGCCAGGGGGAAGGGCACGAGGCGTCCTGCGATCCGGAGCACGACGCGGAGGAGCCACGGGCGGGTGGCGAGGAGCCGCAGGCCGAAGGGCGGGGATCCGGCGTGGGTCTCGGCGATGGCGATGGCCTCCCGCGCCGCACGCGCGCCGTGCCCCGCCCATGGGGGCTGCACGAAGGCGTCGAGGGACCAGCCGGCGGCCTCCAGGGCGAGGAGCTGCGGCATGAGGGCGGCGGTGGGGAGGGCGAGCCGTCGCGGTACGTCGTCGACCCGCCGGGCGGGCAGCCCTCCGCGCGCGAGCGAGGCCACCACCGCGTCGGTGCGCGGCGTGGGCCCGGAGAACAGACACGGACCCCCCGGCGGAAACCAATAACGCGTGCCCGGCGGTGCGTCCTCGCCATCGAGCGGCGCGTGATAGCTCACGAGCGAGAGGAGACCATCGACAAGGCGCGCGGGGTCGACACCCGCGGCGAGCACGGCCTCGCGGTCGTCGGGGCTCGCCACCGTCGCCACCAGGGTCGCATCGCCCAGGGCCCGCACAAACGCCCCCAGCCAGCGACCGCGCAGGCCTGTCGAAGGGAGCGTCAAGAAGACCTGGTCGTAGCGCCCGCGCGCGACCTCCTCGGCGGTGGTGACCGCGTCGCAGCCGTCGAGACGGGCCCGCGTGTGGCGACCCAACGCCCGCAGGTGCACCAGGTCGAAGCCCCGGGCGATTTCGGCGCGGTGACGTTCGCGTACGAAGAAGGTCACCCGCGCGCCTCCGCGCTGAAGGTGGCGCGCAAACACCTGTCCCACCGCCCCGGCACCCACGACCAGCACCGAAGGAGGGGCGTTCATGCGGGAGGACTTAGCCCGCCTGTTCGCGGCGCACAAGGGACGGCCGTGCTCGTCAACGCCGTGCGGCCGTCACGGGGGCGCCTCGGCCCTCCCGCTCAGTCCGTCTGCACCGGCACGAAGATCTGCTGGTTGCGGCGGCGCACGAGGAAGGCCGCGCGGCCGTCCTGCATGGCCTCGGCGAGGTCGCCGGAGCCCGCGACGTCGTGGTTGTCGGCGCGCAGGATCACGTCACCGCGCCGCAGGCCGGCGCGCTCGGCGGCGCTGTCCGGCTCGACCGCGGTGACCACGACCGCGCGGTTGGCGCCAAACTGGCGTGCGCGCATCGGGTCGATCGGCGACACCTCGAGGCCCAGCGTGGTAGGCCGCTGCTGGGCCGCCGGGCGCGGGCTCTGGCGGCGGCTGTTGCGGCCCTCGCGGTGGTCGTCGGGGCGGGTCCCGGCGGTGACCGCGAGGCGCGACGTGCGCCCGTCGCGGAGCACCGTGAGCTCGATGCGGTCGCCGGGGCGGCAGTCGGTCACGTTGCGCACCACGTCGTGCGACGACTGCACGGGCCGCTCGTTGATCCGCGTGACCACGTCGCCGATGCGCAGGCCCGCCCTGCCCGCGGGGCCCGCGGAGTCGACCTGCGAGACGATCGCGCCCGAACGCGTCGGAACGCGCAGGGCCTCTGCGAGCGGGGCGGCGAGGTCCTGCACGCCGACGCCGATCCAGCCGCGCGAGACCCCGCCCGACGTCGAGATCTGCTCGGCGACGAGGCGGGCGATGCGCGACGGCACGGCGAAGCCCACGCCCGTGCCGCGCCCGAGGATCATCGTGTTGATGCCCATCACCTCGCCGCGCAGGTTGACGAGCGGACCGCCCGAGTTGCCCGGGTTGATGCTCGCGTCGGTCTGCAGGTAGTCCTCGATGGCGTTGGCCCCGAGGCCCGCGCGCCCCTTGGCGCTGAGCACGCCGTGGGTGACCGAGGCCTCGAGGCCGAAGGGGGCCCCGATCGCGAGCACCCACTCGCCCACGCGGGCGGCGTCGCTGTCGGCCCACCGCGCCGTCGGCAGCCCGGTGGCGTTCACGCGGATCACCGCGAGGTCGGTCGACGGGTCGGTGCCGAGCACCTGGGCGCGCAGCACGCGGCCGTCGCGCAGGTGCACGTCGATGCGGTCGGCGTTCTCGACCACGTGGTTGTTCGTCACGATGATCCCGTCGGAGCGGAGCACGACGCCCGACCCCGTGCCGCGCACGATGTCGCCGCCGCCGCCGCGGCCCCCGCCGAACGGGAACGGGATCGGCATCGCGACCTCGGGCTCGTCGCGGGTGCCCTCGACGCGGATGCTCACCACCGCGGGCAGCACCGCCTCGGCCACCTGGGCGAAGCCGTCCGAGAGCCGCTGCATCTCGCCGACGACCGGCGTCTGCGGCACCGCCACGGGGTTGGCGGGCCCCGCCACGGGTGGGGCGCTCGGGAGCGGTGCCGGGGGGCTCTGCGTCTGCGCGAGGCTGGCGCCGGCGAGCGCGAGCACGAGCGAGGACGCGACCAGGGCGCGCGTCCCGTTGCGAATCTTGCGGGTGTCATCCACGCGATTTCTCCTTAGCTTTTTGGATGACGACGCGCAGGGCGCCGTCCCGAGCTCAAACCCGTCGCCGGGGGGCGTTTATTCCGCCGCGGCGATCTGGTCGAGGAGACGCTTCGCCGCCTCGCCGCGCTGACCACGGTGCTTTGCGGCCGAGGCCCCGGGGCCCGTGGCAGAGCGGCCCGCCTGGGGCGCTTCGACACAGGGGCGCTGCATGCCTCGCGGGCTTTTCACAGGGTACGAGGAATGCAGTTCGCGATCGTGTCGCGGGTCGCGCGCACAGGCGCGGAGTTCAGGAGCGTCATCATGGATCAACCTACGAAGATCGAGGAGGTGCCCGTCACCGACCTGGTCAAGACGGCCCTGGCCGACACGCGGGAGCTCGTGAAGCTCGAGGTGGAGCTCGCGCGCGACGAGATGAAGAAGGAAGTGAAGGCGGCGGGCCACGCCGCGATCGGCTTCGGGGTCGGGGTGGCCCTCGGGCTGGTGGGGCTCTCGGTCCTCGCGGTCGCGCTGGTGCTTGCGCTCGGCGGCTCGGCGCTCACGGCCCTCATCGTGGGCCTCTGTTTCCTCGCCGCGGCGGGAGTCGCGGGCGCCCTCGGCTACAGCGCGCTCCCGAAGAAGCCCATGGAGGAGACGCGCGCCCGCGTCCAGGACGACATGCAGCACCTCAAGGAGAACATCGCATGAGCATGGAACCCACCGACGACGCACACCACGCGCTGCTGGAGCGTCGTCGCAGCCTCGTGATGCAGCACCTCACGCGCGTCCTCGACGCGCTTGAGCGCAAGCGCCTCGCGGTCACCGAGGTGGTCACCGACGTGGTCGACCCGCCCCCCGCAGTGGCCCGCAGGCGCGCGCGCACCGCGGTGGCCGTGGCGGGCGCCGTCGCGGGCGTGGCTGCCGTGACCGCGATGCTCTGGGTAGACCATCGGCGCCACCGGCCGCGCGGGCCCATGGCCCTCCTCGGTCGTTTCCTCGGGCGGTATGTGAGGCCTCCGCCTCCGCCGCTCCTCAAGCAGCTCGCCCTGAAGGCCGTGACCTCCCTCTTCCTTTCCCTGGTGGCGGAGATCGTCAAGCGGCGCATCCCTGATGCCGATGCGCCCCCGGTCCATGCGTGAGTCAGCCGTCGAGCGCCCCACGTCCCTCCCTCACCCCCACGTCCTCCCCCGCCAGAGCCCACACACCCGGCCGCGTCCTGCGCCTGGGGCCCTGAGGCGCGTGTCGATGAGGGGCGCGGGGGCGTCGGAGGGGGAATGGTCGTTGCGGCCCACGGGGCGGCCCCGGTACCCTCCTGTGGGGTGACATCCGTCCCATCGACCGCGTGGCGCGTGTGGGCCCTGGTCCTGCTCGGCATGGGATGCCGTCGGGAGGCCCCGCCCGCCGACGTTCCGCGTGTGTACGAGACGGCCGACTGTGCGGCCGTGATGCGTTTGCCTGGCATGACCCCCGACGAGGTGGCCCGCGGGGTGTTTTCGGTCGGGCTGTTGGCGGTCCAGGAGCGCCGCGAGAAGGCCGCGGCGTGGGACCGCGACCACTACGGGCGGTGGGTTCGGTGGCGGGTGGTCGGCTGGCTTGACCCCTGGGGTCTGGTGACGGGGACCTCGCTCTTCGTCGAGTCGGTCGAGATCGAGTCGGCCCCGGGGGCGGTCCGCAATCGGTAGCCCTTCGGCTCCGGGCTCACACGGTCGGGGGGCCGTCGGTCTGCAGGGTCCAGACGGGGGGCGCGTCGGCGACGCGGAGCTCGCGCTGCACGCGCAGGCCGAAGCGGCGATAAAAGCCGAGGTTGACCGGGTTGGAGGTCTCCAGAAACAAGGGAACCTGCTCCCGGGTCGCGAGGCCGAGGGCTTCGCGTAGGAGGACCCCTCCGAGGCCGCGGCCCTTCTGCGACGGGTGCACGCCCAGGACGTGGACGTACACCACGGGCTCCTTCGGGTGGGCGGCGTCGACGGCGGCCTGCACCCGCAGCCCCACCGCCGCGAGGCGCCAGGTGGGCAGTCGTCGCGGCGGGGACGCCAGGGCCCGCAGCCAGGTGCCGACGGAGGGTCCGAGCACGCCCGGGGGAAGCACTGTGATCGCCCCGCAGGACGGGCCGTCGGCGAGGGTCAACGCCGTACGCGATGCGAGGGATTGATCGACCGAGACGCGGTGAAACCAGGTGATCCACGCGCGTCGGTCGTGGTCGTCGGAGAGCATCCAGCGGAAGAGGGGGTCGTCGTCGAAGGCCGCGGCGAGGGTCTCGGCGGCGAGGTCGCGCTCGTCGGGGCGCAGGGGGCGGGTGGGGCTGTCGATCACGGCCGCGAGGGTACCCCGAACCCTGCGGCCATGGGGCCGTGCGTACGCGGCGGGGGGAGGGCGGCTACGAGGTGACGACCCCTGCTGCCCGGCGGCACTCGGACGCGCACGCCCGGCAGGCCTCGGCGCACTGTCGACAGTGCTCGTACCTGGACGCGTGCCGGTCGCACTCGCGCGCGCACGCATCGCATACCTCGGCGCACGCGCGGCAGATCACCGCGTGCAGCACCGAGAACCGCTGCATGAACGACGCGGCCAGCATGCAGATCTGCTGGCAGTCGAGGCAGGCCTTGGCGCAGGCGATCATGTCCTGCGAGGCCTCGTCGAGGCAGGCCGTGCCGCAGGCCCCGCACTCGCTCGCGCAGCGGGTACACGCGTCGATGCACGCGTCCATCCGTGGGCCGCTGGTCTTCGAGGTCTTGGAGGGGGCGGTCTTGTGGGGAGTCGTCTGGGCCATGATGGGGTTGCTCCTTCTGCGCGGCGGCCCTGCATTCCTCGGGCCGATCGCGGCCCCGTCGCGTCGTCCCCCGCGTTTGGGCCGCGGGCGAATGCGGTGGTGTCGCGAGCCCGGTGTTCGCGACGCCGCGTGCACGGGGCCGAACGCGACACCTGGGGCGAAGAGGCAACGCGCGCTCGCGGGGAGCCCCTGCGGGCCGTCTCTTGACGCCCCGATCGGGCGAGACTTACTGCGTTGTATGAAGCGACGCGCGCAGGGGGTGGCGGCTGCGTTTGGGGCCGTGTTCGCGACGACCGGGGCGGCCTGGGCCCAGGCTCCTCCGGGGGCGTCTGTGCCTCCCGCTGAGGCCATCCCCCCGCACTGAGCGGGTTCGGTCACGCGGCCCCGACGTAGGCCGCGAGGTGTTTGCCCGTGAGGGTGGTGCGGGCGGCCACGAGGGCGGAGGGGGTTCCTTCGAAGACGATCTGGCCGCCGTCGCGTCCTGCCCCGGGGCCGAGGTCGATGAGCCAGTCCGCGTGGGCCATGACGGCCTGGTGGTGTTCGACGACAATGAGCGACTTGCCCGCGTCGACGAGCCGGTCGAGCAGGCCCAGGAGCTGGTCCACGTCGGCGAGGTGGAGGCCGGTGGTGGGCTCGTCGAGGACGTAGACATTGCCCTTCTCGGACAGGTGGGTCGCGAGCTTGAGCCGCTGCCGCTCGCCCCCCGACAGGGTCGTGAGGGGCTGACCCAGGCTGATGTACCCGAGGCCCACATCGGCCAGGCGGGCCAGGATCGTGTGGGCTGCAGAGGTCTTCGCCGGACCCGCCCCGAAGAAGGCCGTGGCCTCGGTCACCGACATCGCGAGGACCTCGCTGATGTCCTTGCCCCCGAGGTGGTGCTCGAGCACCGAGGCGTGAAACCGCTTGCCCTCGCACTCCTCGCAGGGGATGGCCACCCCGGCCATCATGGCCAGGTCGGTGTAGATCACCCCGGCCCCGTTGCAGTTGGGGCAGGCCCCCTCGGAGTTGGCGCTGAACAGGGCCTCTTTGACCCCGTTGGCTTTGGCGAAGGCCTTGCGGATCGGGTCGAGCAGGCCCGTGTACGTGGCCGGGTTGCTGCGCCGCGACCCGCGGATCGGGCCCTGGTCGATCGACACCACCCCCGCGCTCGGCGGGATCGACCCGTGCACGAGCGAGCTCTTGCCCGAGCCCGCCACCCCCGTGATCACACAGAGCACCCCCAAGGGGATGTCGACGTCGACGTTGCGCAGGTTGTGGGCGGTGGCCCCGCGGATCTTCAGGGCCCCGGTGGGTTTGCGCACCTTCTTCTTGAGGGTGGCCCGGTCGTCGAGGTGGCGGCCGGTGATCGTGCCGCTCGTCCGCAGGGCCGCGACGGTGCCCTCGAAGCAGACCGACCCGCCGGCGGCTCCGGCCCCGGGGCCGAGGTCGACCACGTGGTCGGCGATGGCGATGGTCTCGGGTTTGTGCTCGACCACGAGCACGGTGTTGCCCTTGTCCCGCAGGCGCAGGAGGAGGCCGTTCATCCGTTGGATGTCGTGGGGGTGCAGGCCCGCAGTGGGCTCGTCGAAGACGTAGGTCACGTCGGTGAGCGACGAGCCGAGGTGACGGATCATCTTGGTGCGCTGGGCCTCGCCGCCCGAGAGGGTTCCTGCGGGGCGGTCGAGGGAGAGGTACCCCAGGCCGATCTCCACGAACGAGTCGAGGGTGTGCCCCAGGGTCTCGAGCAGCGGGGCCACCGACGGCTCCGCGAGGCTGCGGACCCACACGGCCAGCTCGCTGATCTGCATCGCGCAGGCCTCGGCGATGTTGATCCCGCGGATGCGCGAGGAGCGGGCGGCTTCGCTGAGCCGGGTTCCGCCGCAGTCGGGGCAGGGGGTGAAGGTGACGGCCCGGTCGACGAAGGCCCGGATGTGGGGCTGCATGGCGTCGGGGTCCTTGGAGAGCATCGACTTCTGGAGCTTCGGGATCAGCCCCTCGTAGGTGAGGTTGATGCCGTTGACCTTCACCTTGGTGGGCTCCTTGTAGAGGAAGTCGTGCAGCTCCTTCTTGGTGAACTTGCGGATGGGTTTGTTGGGGTCGATGAAGCCCGACTCGGCATAGATCTGCACGGTCCAGAAGCTGTCGGACTTCCAGCCGGGGATGGTGAAGGCCCCGTCGGCGATCGACTTGGAGTCGTCGTAGAGCTGGGTGAGGTCGAGGTCGGAGACCGTCCCGCGGCCCTCGCAGCGCGGGCACATCCCCCCGGTGCGGGAGAAGGTCTGCTTGACGGCCTGGGTCTTTCCGGGGCCGCGTTCGACCGTGATCGATCCGCTCGCGCGTACGGAGGGGACATTGAAGGCGAAGGCCC
Organism: uncultured Myxococcaceae bacterium; assembly: GCA_964447205.1. Classification (GTDB taxonomy): domain Bacteria; phylum Myxococcota_A; class Polyangia; order Polyangiales; genus JAEUKH01. The sequence goes on along the minus strand of CAYUSB010000003.1, from coordinate 155,300 downwards.
CGGGCGAACCGATGTGGGGCTGCCCGAGGCGGCTGAAGAGGATGCGCAGCATCGCGTTGGCGTCGGTGGCCGTGCCGACCGTCGAGCGAGGGTCGGCCCCCATGCGTTGTTGGTCGACGAGGATGGCGGTGGTGAGCCCGTCGAGGACGTCGACGTCGGGCCGGGCCAGGGTCGGCATGAAGCCCTGGACGAAGGCGCTGTAGGTCTCGTTGATCATCCGCTGCGACTCGGCGGCGATCGTGCCGAACACCAGCGAGCTCTTGCCCGAGCCCGAGACCCCGGTAAACACGGTCAGTCGGCGCTTGGGGAGCGCGACGTGGATGTCCTTGAGGTTGTTCTCGCGGGCCCCCTGGACGCGGATCAGATCGTGGTGGTCGGCCGGGTGCAGGGCAGCCGTCTGCGGGCCCGTCTTCGTGGTGTTGTTCATCGTGGCTCTGTACAGAGGGGGGCGGGGGTCGAAGGGGCCTGGGCCTGGATGGGCGGGGCGCGAGGTCTTGTCCTCGGGGCGCCTGCGGTCAAATGTTGGGCGCCTGGAGTCATGGCTCGGGCGGAGCGCAGGCGGGAAGGTGGCCCGTACCCGGCGCGGAGGTTTGGCCCATGTGGAAGAAGTGGTCCTGGACGGTGTTCGTGCTCATCGGCGGGATGGGCGTGGCCATGAGTCTACAAATGCTCTTCGCGCCTGGCGCGTTTGGCGCCCTGATGGCGAAGATCGGCCCGCCGCAGCCCGGGGCCCTCGCTGACCCCGCGGCGGCGCGTGTCTTGGCGTTTATGGGTCGCTGGGTCGCCACGTCGCTCCTCGGGCTCAACGCCATCACGGTCGTCGTGGCCTGCACGGCCCTGCGGCGCCGCGAGCGCTGGGCGGCCTGGGCCATGCTCTACTGGCCGGCCATGTTCGCGAGCCACTTCTTGATGTACGAGCATGGACCCATGCGCGTCGTGCAGGTCGTCTGGTTTGTGCTGAGCCTGGCAGCCCTCGCCCCCGTGTTTGCTCCCGGCCCGGTCCGGGCTCCGGCGACGGCGTGACCGAGGGCCCTGGCCTCTGGGCGGTCGCCTTGCGGGCCACCCTCGACACCTTCGAGGAGCTCGGGCTCGATGTGGACGCCCTGTGCCGTCGCATCGACCTCGACCGGGCCAGCCTGCAGGACCCCGACCTCCGGATCCCCCTCGCCGTGGCCGGCCGGATCTGGCCCGTGGGGGTCGAGCTGTGGGGGCGCGGCGGACTCGGACTGGCCGCGGGCATGGCCCTGCCTTTCGGTCGCTTCGAGGCCCTCGACTACGCCTTCGCCACCGCGGGAACCGTCTCCGCCGGCCTGCGTTGCATCGAGGCGTACTACCGCGTCGTCACCGGCGGCATCACCGGCATTCGGGTCCACGTCGGTGACGAGCTGGTGCGGGTCGAGCACCTCGGCCTCGTCCACCCCGAGCTGCGCGACTACGCCCTCGGCGCGTTCGTGCAGCGCATCGGTCGCGCGGAGGTGCGTGCTCGCCAGATCCTGCTCGCCGGGCCCCCGAGGGTGCCGCCCCACGAGTACGAGGCCAACTTCGGCTGCCCGGTCACCTTCGAGGCCCCCGCCACGGTCACCGAGCTGAGCGTCGAGGCGACCCTGGCCGAGCTCCCGCCGCATTTCCCGGGCCTGCGGGCCCTCGTCGCGGCTCGCCCGCCGACCTCGCGCGGATCGTAGCGTCTGGCCCGCGTGTCCAAGGCACAGGGCCCGTGCACGCCCCGGTCGATGGTACAGTCCGATCCCGATGCGAGCCCTGGTGACACTCTGGGCCTGGGCGGCGATCCTGGCCCTCGCGGGATGCACCCGCCCCGCCACGGCCTTTGTGGTCCAGATCGACAGCGACCTGCGGATGCCCGAAGACCTCGCCACGGTCTCGGTCGAGACCCTGACCCCCGAGGGGACCCCGATCGAGCGCCGGGTGTTTCCGGCCGGGGGCACGTTGCGGGTTCCGTTCTCGTTTACGGTGGTCCCGGCCAGCGAGGAGCGACGGGCCCTGAGCCTGCGCATCACCGCCCAGGGTCGCACAGGGACAGCCCTCGTGCGCCGCTGGTCCTCGGAGTTTCAGCCCGAGCAGACCCTGTTCGTGTCCCTCTTCCTCACCGCCCGCTGCCGTACGGAGACGTGCACGGGCACCCAGACCTGCGGCAACGAGGGCCGCTGCGTCGAGGTCTACACCGACCCCAGCACCCTCCCGCCCTTCGTGCCCAACATCGACCTCGTGCCCAACGCCCGGCGCGACGCGACCGTCGCGGACGGCCCGCTGGACGCCCCCCTCGACGGCCCGCTGGACGCCCCCCTCGACGCCCCCCTCGACGCCCCCCTCGACCGCCCGCGGGACGCCCCCGTCGACGTCCCCTTCGATGCGGGCCGCGATGTGCCGAGCGACCGCGGGCCAGAAGTCATCACCGATACAAGCCCCGTCGACGCCGGGTTTGACGCGGGCTTCGACTCCGGCAGCGACGCCGGGCTCGTGCGCCTCCCGCGGGGCGTGGCGATGGGCGAGGAGCACACCTGCGCGATCCGCTGGGGAAACACGGTGTACTGCTGGGGCGACAACACCTACGGCCAGCTCGGGGTCGACCCCACGGCCCTCACCTCCTCCGGCACCCCTTCTGTGGTGGCCGGGCTCACCCGACGGACCTGGGCCGCCGTCGCGGCGGGGCGCAACCACACCTGCGTGCTCCCCGCGGGGATGAGCGGGGCCCGGCCCCTGTGCTGGGGGCAAAACAGCGCGGGACAGGTCGATCCCGGCGCGCGCACCGTGCCGACCATCGCCACCCCGCGCGAGGTCGGGGTTGACGCGTTGGTGAGCCTCTGCGCGGGCGAGAGCCACACCTGCGGGGTGCGGTCCGACGGGGCGGTGGTGTGCTGGGGATCCAACCAGGACCGCCAGGTGAACCCCGGGGCGGCGCGCGAAGACTTCTCGCGGGGCGCGGCCATGACGCTCGCGGCGAGGGCGGTGGAGGTGGGGTGCGGGCAGCGCCACACCTGCGCGCGGCTCGACCAGGGACAGATCTGGTGCTGGGGCGACAACACCTCCGGGCAGCTTGGGGTGGGCGACCTCGCCGCACGCACGACCCCGACCCTGGTCAACACCGGGGGGCCCGTGGTGCAGCTCGCGGTGGGGGGTCTGCACACCTGCGTCCGCACGCAGGACGCGGTCCGATGCTGGGGCGACACGAGCCGCGGGCAGGTGCTCCCGTCGCCCTCCCTCACCCCGCGCCCCTCGCCCTACCCGATCAACAACAACGTGGTGCAGGGGGTGACCTCCGTCGTCGCGGGGCAAGACCACACCTGCGTGATCACCAGCGACCGGCTCGTACGGTGCTGGGGCGACAACCGCGCGTTTCAGTCCGGGATCCAACGGGTGAACTACGCGCACGCCTCGGTCGGGTCGGGCACGGTGGTGGGGGTCGCCAACGTAGAGTCCCTCGCCGCGGGGGCGGCCTCCACCTGCGCGACCCTCCAGGACGGAACGATACGATGCTGGGGGCGCAACGCGAGCGGCCAGCTCGGCGACGGGAGCCTGACGGCCCGCCCCACCCCGCGCCTCGTGGTCGACCTCGGCGAGGTGATCGCCGTCGCGACCAGTGACAAGAACACCTGTGCGATCGACGCCAACCATGCCGTCTGGTGTTGGGGGGCCAACGACAGCGGCCAGCTCGGAGACGGCGACCCTGGCTCGGGGCCTGCGCGGGTCGACCGCCTGCTCCCGTCGCCGAGGCCTCGTCGGGTGGTCAACGTGTCCGAGACGGCCATCATCGCCGACGACATCGCCCTCGGGGCCGATCTCGCCTGCGCGCGGCGGGGAAGCTCCCTCGTGTGCTGGGGAGAGAACAGCGCCTCGCAGCTCGCCCAGGTCAACCTCCGCGACCAGTCCGTGGCGGTCAACGTGCCGCTCCTCAACGTGCGGGCCTTCGCGGTCGGGGCCGCCCACCTGTGCGCCGTGGCCGACAACAACACCAACGGGATTGACGAGGTCTACTGCTGGGGCAACAACCTCTTCGGGCAACGCGGCGACGAGATGACCATGAACGACGTCAACGCCCCGCGGGTGGTGATGGGCACCGCGGGGGCGCGTACGGTGGCCGCGGCCCTCACCCATACGGTCACCCGACTCAGCGCGGGGACGGTGCGGGCCTGGGGAGCCAACACGGCCGGGCAGCTCTCGTCCAACCCCTCCCGTACGGGGGCCTCGGTGGTGGTCGGCCTGCCGAGCGGGGCGTACGAGTTTGCCCTCGGGGTCGGCCATAGCTGCGCGCGCGACACGACCACGGGCGCGGTGTGGTGTTGGGGCAACAACGAGTTTGGTCAGACCGGGCGGCCCCTGGCGGCCACGACCCCGATCGCGGTCGTGCAGGGGGTGGAGGCGCGGGCGGGGCTCATCGCGATGGCCGGGTCGACCTGCGCCCTCGACACCGGGGCCGTGTCCTGTTGGGGCAAGAACCAGCTCGGACAGCTCGGGGTCGAGGGCATCGCCCAGTCGTACCTGCCTGTGCGGCCGATGTTGCCCGGTCCCGCGATCCGGCTCGGCCCGGCGGGCAGCGCCAACCACGCCTGCGCCATCGTCGGCAGCAGCGCGCAGGCCGCGTCGGGACGGCTCTACTGTTGGGGCTCCAACAGCCACGGGCAGCTCGGGGACGGGACCTGCGGGCGGAGTGACTGCGCGGCTACCACGGTGCTGTTTTTCCCGTAGACTCTCCCGTTGAGCCCAAGACCCGTCGTATGCCCTTGTTGACCGACCAGGAGCGTCTCGGCACCACGCTGGCCGAGAAATACCGACTCGATCGCATCGTCGGTCGCGGCGGCATGGGCGTGGTCTTTGCGGCCACCCACCTGTGGACCGGGCGCCCCGTGGCGGTCAAGCTCCTGCTCCCGGGGTTTGCCGACGACGCGGGGCTGGTGAAACGTTTTCTTCGGGAGGCCCGGGCCGCCGCGGGGCTTCAACACCCCAACGTCGTCGACGTGCTCGACATGGGGTCGGAGCCTGACGGGACCGTCTACCTCGTGCTCGAGATGCTGGTCGGCGAGAGCCTCGACGCGGTGATCGAGCGGCAGGTCCGTCTCAGCCTGGCCGAGGTGGCCGCGTGGGTGGTCCCCGTCTGCGACGCCGTCGGGGCGGCCCACGCCCAGGGCATCGTGCACCGCGACCTCAAGCCCGACAACGTCTTCCTCCACCGGCCCTCCGCGGGGGTCATCGTGCCCAAGCTCCTCGACTTCGGGATCGCCAAGGTCCTGGGCGCCAACACCTCCAAACAGACCGCCGTGGGCTCGGTGATCGGCACCCTCCACTACATGTCCCCCGAGCAGGCCGAGGGGCGCGACGACCTCGGCCCGGCCAGCGACGTCTGGGCCCTCGGGGTGCTCCTGTACGAGTGCCTCACGGGGGTGATGCCCTTCGATGGGTCCAACGGCCCGTCGATCCTGCTGGCCATCTCGCGCGGGGTCTTCGCCCCCGTACAGACCCACCGCCCCGACCTGCCCCCCGCGATCGCCGCCCTGATCGCGCGGTGCCTCGCCCCGACCCCGGCGGGACGCTTCGCCGACGCCCGAGCCCTCGGAGACGCCCTGCGCGAGGCCCTCGACGGGGTCGAGGTCGCGTCCCCGACCCGCATCCACACGCCCATGAGCTTCGAGTCCCCGCCGCCCCGCGAGATCGACGTGGACACTCCGACCTTCGCCGCTACCGTACGCGACCCCCGTCCGATGCGTACGACCCTGCGGCTCGCGTCCGCCCTCGTCGGGGCCCTCGTGGTGGTGGCCCTCGTGGTCAGCGTTCGACCCGTCTCGATCCCCTCAGAGGCCGCCTCGGCGCCCTCACAGCCTGCACGCGACTCCCTCCCTCGCCCGGCGGCGATCGCGCCCGAGGAGGCCGCCCCTGCGGTGCCCGTCGCACCTGCCGTGGCGGCTCCGCGCGCGGCGATCGAGGAGGCCGCCGTTGACGCAGGGCCCCCCCGGTCGCCCGTGGCCCCGACCGAACCCACGATCGTCGCGCGGACGGGGAGCCCGCGTCGTACGGCCCCACGGGCGGTCGCCGGGCACGCCGCCGCCCCTCCCGCGGCCCCTCCCGCGGCCCCTCCCGCGGCCCCAACGTCGGAACCCACGCACGCCGCGACCCCTGCGGCCAGCTCGGGGCTCGCCCGTGAGTGGTGACGTCCTCGGGCGGGTGGCCCTGCTCGTGGCCCTCGGGGGGGCCGTGCTCTCGGGGCCTCGCGCGGCGTCGGCCCAGCCCGTCACGGCCTCGGCCACCGAGCGGGCCCGGGGGTTGTTTCAGCGGGGGGTGGCCCTGGCCGATCAAGACCGTTGGGCCGAGGCCCTGGCGGTGTTTCAGCAGTCGTTGGAGCTCGTTCCGCGGGCCTCGACGCGCTTCAACCTGGCCCGGGTCCTGCTGCGGCTGGGGCGGCTCCGGGAGGCCATCGAGGCCTTCGACGCGTATCGGGCCGAGGCCCACGGGCCGAGCGAGGCCGAGCGCCTGACCGAAGCCGAGAGGCTGCGGTCCGAGGCCGTCGCGGCCCTCGCGACCCTGCGGCTGACGGGTCTCCCCGACGCGTCCGAGGTGAGCGTCGACGGGGCGGTCGTGCCGGGCCGCGGGTCCCCGCGGGTGCTCCGGATCGACCCGGGGGGGCATCGGGTGGAGGTGCGTGACGCGGCGGGGCACGTCGAGCGGTTTACGGTCACGGCCACCGCCTCCCAGGTGACCGAACACGCCCTGGTGTGGCCTGCCCCTCCTCCGCCGTCGTTTCCTGCGGCGGGGCTCCTGGTGCGGCCGCCCGAGGCCCCGCCTCCGCGCCGGTCGATCGCGTCGAGCCCCTGGCTGTGGGTCGGGGTCGGGACCGTGGCCGCAGGGGCCGCGGCCGTGCTTCTGTACGTCTTTCGCCCGACCGAGGACCCCTATCCGGGCTCGACCAACACCGTGATCCAGGGGGTCACGGGGGTCACGTTTTAGAGTCCCTCCCGCGGGTCGGCGGAGTAGCCCTGCCAGGGGTCGAGGCCGGTGGGCCAGTGGCCGCTCGCGGGCTCACCCACCCGCTCAGGGCCGCGATGCGAACGCCAGGACGTGGCCGTCGGGGTCGAGGGTGTACCCCGCGCGATCGCCCCAGTCTCGGGGGCTCGGGGCGCTGAGCTCGCGGGCCCCCGCGGCGAGGGCGCGGCGGTGGGCGTCGTCCACGTCCTTGACGAGCAGGTAGAGCTCGGCCCGCGAGACACCACGCGCCCGGGACGGGTCGACGGCGTCGCCGAGGAGCCGCGTGATCCCGCCCTCGGGCATGAGCCCGAGCACGGCCCCGCCCGGGAGCGCGAACTCGGTCATGCCCGGCACGTCGAGGGTCGGCTCCGCGCCCAGGGCGGCGGCGTAGAAGTGTGTGCTCACGGACTGATCGCGGACGTAGAGGATGAGGTGGGCGCGCAGAAGCTCCATGCCGCGAGGGTACGGGGTCACGGCGGGGCGGGCATCCCGAGCTGCTCAAACAGGAACGACCACACGTCGGTCTGCTCGGCGATGACCTCGCTCCGGGCGCTGCCCATCCCGTGCCCCGCGTGAGCGCTCACCCGCAAGAGAACGGGCCGACCCGACCCCGTGGCGGCCTGGAGCCGGGCGGTCATCTTGCGCGAGTGGGCGGGGTTGACGCGCCCGTCGTGTTCGCCCGTGGTGAGAAGGACCGCGGGGTAGGCGGTCCCATCGACCACGCGGTGGTAGGGCGAGTAGGCGTGCAGGGCACGAAACTGCTCAAGGTCGCGTACGGAGCCAAACTCCGTGACGTTGAAGGCCCCGTTGGGGTCGCGTTCGACCCGCAGCATGTCGTAGATCCCGACCCCGGAGTACACCGCCCGGAAGAGCTCGGGGCGTTGGGTGAGGGCGGCCCCCATCAGGAGCCCCCCGTTGCTGCGCCCGCGGATCGCGAGCCGTGCAGGGGACGTGTAGCCCGCCTGGATCAGACGCTCGGCGGCCGCGATGAAGTCGTCGAAGACGTTCTGCTTGCGGGTGAGGTTGCCGCCGTGGTGCCAGTCTTCGCCAAACTCCCCGCCCCCGCGCAGGATGGCCACCGCCACCACGCCCCCGCGGTCGAGCCACAGGCGGTTGGTGAGCGAGTAGCTGGGGGTCATGCTCACCCCGTACCCGCCGTACCCGCCGAGGAGGGTGGGGTTGTTGCCGTGGAGCGGTGTCCCGCGCCGGCGGATCACCATGATGGGGACGCGGGTTCCGTCGCGGGAGGTGGCGGTCTCCTGCACGACCTCGGCGTCGTCGTACCGCACCGGGGCCTCGTCGCGCAGGGCCGTGGCCACCGGGGCCGCCTGGGTGGCGTCGGCCCGAAACCACACGGGTGGCGTGAGGTACGTCTCCGTCCGGAAGAGCACGGTGTCGCCCGTGGTGTGCACCATCGACCCGACCGACGACAGGGGAGCGATCGCGAGGGGCCCGAGGGCCCGTCCCGTAGGGTCGAAGACGCGCACCTGGGAGGGTCCGCCCACGAGGTCGACCAGGTAGAGCCGGGTCGCGGTCGGCACCATCTGCTGGATCACCGCGTCGCTCTGGGGCACGACCTCCGTGGCCGTGGCGAGGTCGGGGGTGGCGAGGGCCAGGCGCAGTACGCGGCCCCGGGGAGCCTCTCGGCGAGACAGGAGGTAGAGGGTGCCGTCGGGGCCGAAGGCGGCCCGGGAGACCCCGTCCTCGAAGCGGGTGAGCTGTCTCCACGCGCCCGTCGGGCCGTGGAGGAAATGCGCGAACTCCCCGCCGTCGCCGTTGGCCACCGTGGCGAGGGTCCACCGGGCGTCGTCCGAGGTGCTGAGGTCGATCTCGGCGATGCGGGGAAAGTCGCGGCCGATCTCGTAGCGGTCGGTGGCCGGGTCGGTCCCCAGGGTGTGAAAATACACCTGCTGGAAGAACTCCATGTCCTCGGCCGGGCGCTCTCCCTGCCGCGGGTACCGGGTGTAGTACACCCCCGCGTTGTCGGCCGCCCACGCGATGCTCCCGCCGCCGGTGGGGTTGCTGATGCGGGCGATGGTGTCGCCGAGCGCGCGGCCTGTGTCGGTCTCGTAGATGTGCATCTCCCCGACCTCGCTGCCGTTGCGGGCGAGGGCCACGGCCACGCGGCGGCCGTCGTGGGAGGGCTCGTACAGGTCGATGGCGGTCTGCCCGCTGGGGTCGAGGGTGTTGGGGTCGAGCACGATGCGCTCGGCCCCGCGGTCGTCGGCCGAGGGGAGAACCACGAGGAAGGGCTGCTGGGCCCCGGGTCGCGTGCGCATCGCGAAGAGCCTGCCCCCCCGGTGGGTCAGCGCGCTGTAGTGGGCGACCTCGGCGTTGAAGATCCGGGTGAGCTGCTGCTCGATCGCCGCGCGCCCCGGGAGGGCGTCGAGGGCGGCCCGGGTGCGGCGGTTCTGGGCGTCGACCCAGGCGCGGACGGCGGGGGCAGCGCCGTCTTCGAGCCACTGGTAGTCGTCGGTCACGGAGACCCCGTGGTAGCGGTCGACCACGGGGTGCCGCGGCGTCTGGACGGAGGCGGCGGTGTTGGCCATGGGCTGGGGACGAACCTGCGGGCGGGGGCAGCTCACCAGCGTGAGCGACGCGGTCAGGAGCAGCGGCCTGAGGCCGCGGAGGGTGCGCATGGGCGCGGAGGATACTCCACTGCGGCAGAGGGAGCGCAGAGCGTCTCACCCACCTCCGCCGCGCGCGGCCTCGGCGAGGATGAAGACGCGGCTGGCGTCGAAGTCCACTTCGGCGAAGGGCGCGAGGGGCTTCTTCGACGAGGCCCCGGCGATGTCCACGGGTTCGAAGTCGCGGGCCCCGCGGGCGTAGACGGTCACCCGCATCCCCACGAGGTCGATGAGCCAGTAGTGGGCGACGCCCGCCTCCCAGTAGGTTCGCCACTTCACGCCGCCGGCCTCGTCACGCGTGCGCGTCGACTCCGAGAGGACCTCGCAGACCCAGTCGGGAGACGCGACATACACGCCGAGGTGCTCGCCGCCGACGTTGACCTTCCGCGGCGGTGACGGGTGCTTCTCGACGCGCCAACCCGCGATGTCCGGGCGCACGCCGTTGTGGGCGAGGTAGAGGTCAGGCTCCTGGCTGATCCACCAACCGCCGCGACCCTCGCGCCGCGGCCCGCGGGAGATGCCAAGTTGCGCGGAGACGCCGATGAGGGCGTCCCCACGTTCGAGAGAGCCCATGGCCTTGTACACGATGCGCCCGCCCAGGAGCTCGGCCCCGTCCTCCTCGGGGAGCGCGAGCCACGCCTCGATGCGCTTCAGCGCGAAGAGGGAGAGGGGGTCGCCGGGTGGGGTGGAGAGGGTCGGCGCTGCGACCATCGTGCGAGCGTATCACGCGCTCCGTGGGCGCGTTGAACGGGGGGCCCGATCTACCCGTCGAGGCCGTAGCGTTTCATCTTCTCGATGAGGGTCGCCCGCGACACGGACAGGGCCCGGGCTGCCGCGCTCTGGTTGCCGCCCGCCGCGGCCAGAGCCCGTCGAACCACCTCGGCCTCGAAGGCCGCCACCTGGTCGCGCAGGGGCCCTGCTCCGGGCGTGGGCGAAGACATGAGGACGGGACGCGGGGCCTCGATGCGGTCGAGGTGCGGGGCGTCGAGGGCCTCGTCGGGTTCGGCCCGGGCGAGCAGGGCCACGCAGAGGTTTTCGAGCTCGCGCACGTTGCCGGGGTAGTCGCGCTGGGCGAGGCGCGCGACGAGGCCGGGGAGGAAGGTCACGGCCCCGAGGTCGAAGCGCTCGGCGTACCGGGCGCGGAAGGCCTCCACCAGGGCAGGGATGTCCGAGGCCCGCGCCCGCAGCGGCGGAACCACGATCTCCACCACGGCGAGCCGGTAGAACAGGTCTTCGCGGAAGCGCCCCGCGGCCACCTCCGCCCGCAGGTCGCGGTGCGTGGCGGCCACCACCCGCACGTCCACCGCCTCCACCCGCGACGCCCCCACAGGCTGAACCTCCCCCTCCTGCAGCACCCGCAGCATCTTCGCCTGCACGGCGAGGGGAAGCTCGCCCACCTCGTCGAGCACGAGGGTGCCCCCGTGAGCCCGCTGGAAATAGCCCTTCTTCGCCGCCGTGGCCCCGGTGAAGGCCCCCCGCTCGTGGCCAAAGAGCTCGGACTCAAAGAGGCCCTCGGGCAGGGCCGCGCAGTTGACCCGCACACACGCCCGATCGCGCCGCCCCGAGGCCGCATGGATCACCGAGGCGAACAGCTCCTTGCCCGTCCCCGTCTCCCCCCGCAGGAGCACCGTGACGGCCCGGGCTCCCACCCGCCGCGCGTCGTTGAGGGCCCGGCGCATGGCGGGGCTGTCGCCGACGAGGGACCTGCCGGCGGCCCGCTCGACGCTGCGGGCGAAGGCCGAACGGCGCAGGGCCCGGGCCTCCAGGGCTCGCGACACCACGAGGCGCAGCTCGTCGAGGGCGAAGGGCTTGCGGAGGTAGTCGTAGGCCCCCTCCTTCCAGGCCCGGACGGCGGCCCCCTCGCTGCCCTGGGCCGTGAGCATCACCACGGGCATCTCGGGGTCGTGGGCCCTGCACGCCGCGAGCACCCCGAACCCGTCGAGGCCAGGCATCACGAGGTCGGTGAGCACCACGTCGGCCTCGCCGAGGAGCCCGAGGGCCGCGTCGCCGCTCGGGGCGCTGAGGATGTCGACCCCGAGGGGTTCGAGGGCGTCTTCGAGGGCGAAGCGTACGGCGGCGTCGTCGTCGACCAGGAGCACCGTCGCCATCACGCACCGCCCGCGGGCGCGAAGGTGACCACGGCCTCGGTCCCGTGCCCCACCCGGCTCGTATACGCCAGGGTGGCCCCGTGCAGGGCGAAGACCCGGCGGGCGTGGGCGACGCCGAGGCCCGTTCCGCCCGGGCGTTGGGTGAAGAAGGGGGTGCCCACCTGGGCCCGGGTCGTGTCGTCCATGCCCCGGCCGTTGTCGGTCACCGTCACCCGCACGCAGCCCTCCGCCACCTCGCACCCCACGTGGACCCTCGCCTCGCCGCGCGCGGGGTCACAGGCCTCCAGGGCGTTGGACAAGAGGTTGACGAAGGCCTCATGCACCCGATGCGGGTCGAGGTCCGCCACCGGCCCGGCTCCCTCGGGAAGAGACAGCGTGAGCCGCACTCGGGCCCGGGCGGCCCGGTCTTCGAGGGTGGCCACGAGGGCGGTGAGGAGTTCGCGCATCGCGGTGGGCACGGGGCGTACGGTGTCGAGGGGGCGGGCGAGGGCGGCGTACCCCTCGACGATGCCCTGGATCCGCCGGACCTCCGTGGCCATCACCCCGAGCCGCCGTTGCCCTTTGGGGTCGGCGGTCTCCTGCATGCTCTCGACGAGGGCGCGCACCGCCGTGAGGGGGTTCTTCACCTCGTGGGCGAGGCGCGAACCGACCAGCTCCAGGTCGCGCATCCGGGCCTCGCTCTCGCGGGCGAGGGCCTCCCCGGCGCGGGCGAGGTTGTCGGCGGCCCGGGCGTGGGCCTCGGTGAGCCCTGCCACGCCCACCCGCAGGAGGAGGGCCGAGGCCGCGAGGGCGAGGGCCAGGACGGGCCGCGTCGTGGCGGGCGGCAGGCTGAGCCGCGGGGCCGCGTAGGCCACCCCGACGAGGGCGGCTACCACGGTGGCGAAGACGGCGCTCAGGCGGGTCTGTTCGCGCGAGGGGCCGAAGGCCGCGAAGCCGATGCCGAGGGGCGCGAAGAGCATCGGGACGAGCGGGCTCGTGACACCCCCCGTGGCCGTCGACGCGATGCCGATGCCGAGGAGAGTGCCTCGGAGCGAGCGCCCCAGGGCCGCGGGGCTCACCGGGTGTCGGGCGGCTCGGACCCGCTCCAGCACGAACACTGCGAGGAAGAGCGACGACCCCCCGGCGAGGGCGAGGGTCTGGGTGCGCGGAGCCCCCGTGGTCCACAGCGCGAGCCACGTGGCCAGGAAGAACGGCCCGAGCACGAGGGGGCGCAGCCGCAGGAAGTCGGTGGCCACCTCCTGCACGCGGGCCTCACGGGCCCTTGCGGCGCTGGTCGGGGTCGGGGGGGCGAGTGGGTCGAGGTGCATGCTGCCCGCGGAGCGCTTGAACACGCCGTGCCAGGGCCCTTGCGGCCCGCGGGGCGCCGCGTATCCGGCCCGTGGAGTGTACAACACTCCATGCAGGTGTATGGATCTCCGTACACCCCGGAGCGCCGCGAAATCCCCTGCGATTGCGGCCCTCGGGCCCTGGCACACCCCGCGCACTCGGTCCCTTCAGGAGGTCCGCCATGATGCTCGGGCTGTCGGTGTTCATCGTGTTGATCGTGTCGTCGGAGGTCGCCCTGGTGCTGTGGGGTCTACGCAGCGCAGGCCGTCGGGCGGGCCTCGACCCCGCGGCCCTCGCGGGCATCACGGGGCGGGTGGCCCTGGGGTTTGTCGCCTGGATCGCCCTCGTGCTCGGCCTCGCGGGGGCGGGCGTGTTGGCGCGCTTCGAGGCGAAGCCGCCGCCGATGTTTCTCGTGCTCGGCGGGGCCGTCATGCTCCTTACGTGGGCCACGCGGAGGCCTCTGGCCGCCCGGCTCCTGGGTCACACCCCGCGGGCCTGGCCCGTGGCCCTCCAGACCCTGCGGGTCCCCATCGAGCTGATGCTCTTCGGGCTCTATGCCGCGGGGCGTTTCCCGGTTCATCTGACCTTCGAGGGGCGCAACCTCGACCTGCTCGTGGGGTTGACCGCGCCCGTCGTGGCGTTCCTCGTGCACACGCGACGCCTCGGCCCCGGAGGCCTCTTCGCCTGGAACGTGGTCTCCCTCGGGCTCCTGGCCAACATCGTGGGGATGGCCATCACGACCATGCCTGGCCCGTTGCATCTCCCGTGGCCTGGGGTGTCCAACGTGGTGGTGACCGAGGTCCCGTTTGTATTGCTCCCGGCCGTGCTGGTCCCGATGGCCCTCTTCGGCCATGTGCTCTCGTTGCGTCAGCTCCGGGCGGGCGCTGGGGCATCGTGAGGGGGACGGAGGAGACGAGCGGCAGGTGAGGGGGGAGGCGCGACCTGACACGACCGCGTAGGCAGTGAGGCGGGAGGGTTCTACCGCATCCGCGACCAGAACCCGCGCTCCGAGGAGATCTCCTCGAAGGTGTCCTGGAGGCGTTCGTCGACGTCGGCCTCGCGGGCGAGGTCGGCCATCGAGATGATGCCGACGAGCCGATCGTCCTTGGCCACGACGGCTACCCGGCGGATCTGGTGCTCGCCCATGACCCGCAGGACGTCGTCGAGGGAGTCGCGCTCGGTGACGCACTCGACGTCGTCGGTCATCACGTCGCTGGCCTTGGCGGTCTTCATGTCGGCCCCGCTCGCGAGGGCCCGGCACACGATGTCGCGGTCGGTCACCACGCCGACGAGCTTGCCGCCGTCGACCACCGGGATGATCCCGGTGTCCTCGTCGACCATGATCTGTGCGATCTGCTGCAGGGTGTCGCCCGAGCGTACGGTCTTGGGGTTGCGCGTCATGATGTCGCACGCCTGCTGCGGGGTGCGCCGCCAGCGCCGACGCCCGTCGCCCGGGGTTCGCTGGGCGTCACGGTCCCGGTCGAAGTGCCCCCGCGGGCCGCTGCCGAAGCTGCCCTGGCGGTCGTCGAAGCGGCCCCGGCCCTGGCTCTGGCGGTCGCTGTCGACGTGGACCTGGCCCTGGCTCTGGCGGTCGTTGTCGAAGCGGCCCTGGCCCTGGGTTGAGTCGCCGGTCAAGGGGCCGCGCTCGAACATCCCACGCGACATGCCCGTATCCCTGCCGCGCTCGTCCTGGCCCTGCTGCTGCTGCGACCCGCCGTAGTTCGACCCGAACCGCGTCACCCCGCCGCCGGAGCTGCCCTCGTTGAGGCGCTGGTCGTCGTTGTTGATCATCTTGCCCATTGGGTTCCTCCTGCCTCGGTCGTGGGGTGCCTAGTTGCGGGTGTTCCAACGGTCGTCGTCGGAGCGCCGGGAGGACGAACCGTAGCTCCCCTCGTTGCCGCGGCTCTGGTCCCACTGGCTCTGGCCGTAGCGCTGATCGCGGTCACGGTCGCGGTCGCGGTCCCACTGCTGGCCCCCATGGCTGAACTGCTGGCCGTAGCGGCCCTCGTCGCGGTTGCCCTGCTGGCCGTAGCGGTTCTCGTCGCGGTTCCACTGCTGGCCGCCCTGGCCGTACTGGCCGCCCTGGCCGTAGCGGTTCTCGTTGCCGTCGCGGTCGTAGCCGCTGCGCGCGTCGCCGCGCATCGACTGCCCGTAGCGGCCCTCGTCGCGGTTCCACTGCTGGCCGCCCTGGCCGAACTGCTGACCGTACTGGCTGCCCTGACCGTAGCGGTTCTCGTCGCGGTTGTGCTGCTGGCCGTACTGGCCGCTCTGACCGTACTGGCCGCTCTGACCGTACTGGCCGCTCTGCCCGTAGCGGCCCTCGTCGCGGTTCCACTGCTGGCCGCCCTGGTTGTGCATCTGCGACCCGTAGCGCCCCTCCATGCCGAACTGCATGTCGTGCTCGTACCCGCCCCCGCGGCTCCGGTCATAGACGTTCTCGTTTCCGCGGGACGACTGCGCCCGCCAGTCGTCCTGATCGCCGCGCTGCGACGACCCGTAGCCCTGCGACCCGCGCTGCGACCCGTAGCCCTGGGATCCGCGCTGCTCCCAATCGCCGCCCCCGCCCGTGTACATCTGCTGGCCGTAGCGGCCCTGCTGGCCGTAGCCGCCCTGCTGCTGGCCGTAGCGGCCCTGCTGCCCGAACTGATCGTCGCGCTCGTAGCCGCGGCCCTGCGTGCCAAACTGCCCCTCGTTGCCGCGCATCGAGCGCTCCTGTCCCTGATCCCACGTCCCGCGGCCACGGTCGCGATCCCGGTCGCGATCGTCGTCGCGGCGCATGGAGTTCTGATCGTAGCCCTGCTCCCATCCCTGCCTGTTCATCGTGTGTACTCCTTCGTTGCGGTTGCGGTTGCTGCTCTCGCGGGCCTTCTTCTGTCGATCGCTGGCACGGCCGAAGAAGCCCGTGCTCTCGGTCTGAGTCGCCGTGCCGGTCTTGGTGCTCGTTGCGGTCGCGTCCTTCGCGGTCGAGGCCCCGCTGCGGGCTCCCCCGCCCTGCGCGGCCGCATCACGCGCTCCGTTCCCCTCGTCGTCCTTCTTCGTCCGATCCCGGTTGTCCATTGGCCCTCTCCGTCCCTGGTTGCATCCCCGATGGTTCCGAACGGCCCCACATCGGCGCTCGCGTCCGTCCACGGCACAGGCACGCCGGAGGAATTGGAGACACGCGCATCCAAGCGCACCCCGATCCCCGTCGGCCTCGACGACCCATCTCCGCGAAGCGCCCGGTGCCTCTTGAAAGTTCCGTGCCTCCTCTGAGCGCACGGTCGAGACCCTGAGAATTCCCACAAAACATGACCCAACACCCTGTGGCAGGCCGCCACAAGTGTGGCCTGACGCATCGTGGCCATCTGCCCGGGGGGAGGCGGGCGGATTGGTTCTAGGTCGTGTTGGCTGTCGTTCTGTTCAAGAAGGACAGAACGTTTCGGGAGGGATGGCGAGGGGGTCGACGACGCCGACGCCCGCAGGGGGAGGCTGGGGGTGTCAGGCCGAGGTGCTCATGTGCAGGGCGAAGAAGACGCCCTGCGGGTCGGTGAGCTGCGCGACGCGGCCTCCGGGGACGTCCATGGGGCCGTTGACGAGGGTTGCCCCGCCGGCCCTGGCGCGGGCGACCGTGGCGTCGAGGTCGTCGACCTGGATGTAGTAGCCCCAGGCGGCCTGGGGCATCTCGGCCGGCTTGTTCATCATGCCCCCGAGCATCTTGTCGCCCTTGCCGAAGATCTCGTAGGTGCCCATCGGGCCCATGTCCATCGACTGCATCTTCTGCCACCCGAAGATCTCGGCGTAGAAGGCGAACGCGGCGTGATGGTCGCTCGCCATGAGCTCGGTCCAGGAGAACTCGCCCGCCTTGGAGGTGTCGTGGGGCTGCATCGGGGTCTCGGGCTTGAAGATCGAGATCACGGCCCCCTGCGGGTCGGCGATGACGGCGAAGCGCCCGACGGAGGGCATGTCCGTGGGCTCTTGATAGACCTGGCCCCCGAGCTCCTTCACGCGCTTCGTGGTGGCGTCGACGTCGTCGACGGTGACGTTGGAGGTCCAGTGCGGCGGGGCCCCCATCTTCACCGCCTCCTCGGGGAGCTGCATCACCCCGCCGAGGGGTCCCTGGCTGCCGACCCACATCTGGTACTCCTTGGGGCCGCCCTCGAAGGCCTGGGTCTTCCACCCGATCACGTCGGTGTAGAAGGCGATGGCCGCCTTGGGGTCGCTGGTCAGAAGGTCATACCAAACAAAATCACCGCGCATGATCGCCTCCGGGAAACGGGTTGCGCGCGGAGGGTCCGAGAGCTCAACCGTAGCGTCAAGAATCCTGCAGAGGTCTCACCCGCCCCGCCCAGAGTCTCGGCCTTGACACGTCGGCCCGTTCCGAAGCCTATGCATTCTCGATGGGCCTTTCGCGTCGCCGAGCGGGCGTAGTGGTCGCGAGTCTGCTCGCCGTCGGGGCGGGCGCGGCGCTTCTCGGCGGGTGGTGGAGCCCCTGGGCCAGAGGCCTCGCCCAGGGCGTGGACGTGTCGCGGTACCAGGGCGCCATCGACTGGAGGGCCCTCGCCGCGGACGACGTGGGCTTCGTCTACATCAAGGCCACGGAGGGCAGCGACTACGTCGACCCGCGGTTTGTGTCCAACTGGGCGGGGGCAGGGGCCGTGGGGCTGCCGCGCGGGGCCTACCACTTCTTTACGCTGTGCCGCTCGGGGGCCGAGCAGGCGGCCAACTTCATCCGGGTGGTTCCGCGGGGGACTGGCGGCCTCCCGCACGCCCTCGACCTCGAGCACCTGGGCCCCTGCCGGACCCGCCCCGCGATGACCGACGTGGCGGGTGAGGCCAGGGTGTTTCTCGACCGCGTGGCTGCACACTACGGGCGCCGCCCGGTGATCTACACCACGGAGGAGTTTCACGACCTCCACCTCGCCCGCATGACGGGAGAGCGCTTCTGGATGCGGTCGCTCTTCGGTCGGCCGCGGGCCCGGGCGGGGGAGTGGGTCTTGTGGCAGCACCACAACCGCGGGCGCCGCCGCGGCGTGTCGGGGCCCGTCGACCTCAACGCGTTTCGTGGCGATGCCCGGGCCTTCGCGCAGTGGGCGTTGGGCGCGACCGAGCCGCGCTGGTAGCGCCTTCCGTCCGCGGCTATGCTCCCCAGCATGAACCCGCGACGTACGGCTCTGCACTCCCTCGTCGACGCCCTGCCCGAGGAGGCCCTCGATCGGGCCTTCACCCTGCTCGCCGCACTCGAGGCCGAGACGCCCTTGTCGCCGGAGATCATCGCGGGCATCGAGCGCGGCATCGCCGACCTCAAGGCCGGACGTGGGATCGATGCCGCCACGGTCTCGGCCCGGATGCTCGCCATCATCCAAGCGCGACGTGACGCGGCGTGAAGCTGCGGGTCGACGTCATGCCCGAGGCCGCCGAAGCTCTCGAGGCCCGTACGGCATGGCTCAGCGAACGGAGCGCCGACGACGCGTTGCGGTTTCACGATGACGTCTTCAACCACCTCGACCTCGTGGCTCTGGGGCTCCTCGAAGGCCCCGAGCACCGCCTCCCTTCGGGCGAGCTCGCGCGTCGCCTCGTGGTGCCGCCTCTGCTGATCTTCTACCAACGCGAGGCCGACGCAATCCGGGTGGTCTTCGTCCACGACGCACGTCAACGGCCCTTCGATCGGTAGCCTCGCCCCCACAGGGTTGCTGACGAGGGCCCTGTCGCCGACGAGGCGTCGAGGGTGTCGCGCCGTGCTCCCCCCACAAAACCTTCTGGCCCTCGCGCCCCTTGCGCCCTGGCGGTTCTCTGCTCGTCGCTCGTTGCCCGCAGCCCGTCGCTCGTCGCCAGCAGCCCGTGGTTCGTCGCTCGATGATCTACACCGAGGCTACAAAGCCAGCCCGAAGGTGACCCGGAAGTACGGGGCCGAGGCGTTGACCGGCCCCAGGGAGTTGGACTGCACCGTCAGCAGCTCGGGATCGGCATCACCCGGAGGCGGACCCACCGTCACATCCACCGGGCTCGCGAAGAACATCCCCCCCTCGACCCCAAGCAAAAGCCGCCCGCCGCGCCAGCCCGCCCGCCGAAAGATCCGCGGGGTCTGAAACAATACCCCCAGGCCCGCCGTGCCCACCGGGCTCCAGGCCTCGTTGCCGAGGGACTGGCCGGTGGACTGGGGTTCGAGCCGCCAGGTGTGGTACCCGAGGCCTCCGGCGACGCGGAGATACGGGGCGATCCACTCGCGGGGCTGCCACCGGGCGATGAGCCCCGCCTGGCCCGCGAGGGTGCTGAACCGGGTGTCGTACGACCCCCGGAGGTCGCCCTGGGCCCCCGTGGCGTTGAAGCTCAGCTCGGCGGCCAGGACGAAACGGCCGTCGGGGTTGTTGAGGTCGATCCAGGTGAGGACCCCGGGGGTAAACCCGCCCGCATCGTTGTCGAAGGCCCGGTGGGCCGTGTCGAGGTGCCAGCGGTGCCCCATCTCGGCCATGATCCGCACCCGCGAGGCCCGCGGGGGAGGAAGGGACTCGTCGTCGGCCCGGGCGAGGGCAGGGCCGAGGGACAGGGCCGCGGCGAGGACAAGGAAGCAGTGGAGGGGGCGCATCACGGGGCCTCCGTGTCGAGGATGTCGGTGAGGAGGAAGCCGCGGGTGGAGGTGGCCGTCTCGCGGCGCGGGGCCCGGGCGTCGAGCAGGGTGACCCAGCCCGCGGGGGAGGGGTGTACGGCCGCCACGCGGCTGCGGCCCATGGCGTCGCCCCGCAGGGGGATCACGTCGGAGATGGGGGCGTCGAGCCGAACCTCCCCAGGGCGGAAGGTCTGCAGGTCGATGAAGCCCAGGCGCTCGCCGAACCGCGGGGCCACCCAGAGGGTCTGCCGGTCGTCGTCGAAGCGGGCCCCGGAGAGGGTCACCTCGGCGAGGATGGGGGCGGCCGTACGGCGCCCGAGGTCGAGGAGGGAGAGCCTCCCGGCGGCCCCGCCTGTGCCCCCGTTGGGGTGGCCGAGCATGACCACGCCCCGTTCGGTGAGGGGGACGGCGGCGGAGACGGCCCGTCCGAGCTGGAGGGTGTCGACGTTTTGCCCGCGGCGGGCCTCGAGGTCGGTCAGCTCGAGGAAGCTCACCACGGTGACGTTGCCCGTGGTGCTGTAGAGCAGGGCCCGGGGGCGTACGGTGGCCTCGCGGGGCGACGGGCCCTCGAAGAGCAGGATGTTCTGGGCTGCGGCTTCGAGGGGGATGGTGAGGGTGGTGTTGGCCCGGGCGTCGATGACCCGGGCGTCGCGGCTTCCGGGCGAGACCACCAGGAGCTGGCGGGACCCGGGGTCGCCGATGAGGGCCATGTCCGTGGGGTTTTGCCCGGCCGCGAGCTGGTTGATGCTCGGACGGAAGTCGTTGGCCGTGGCGTCCGCGGGGGTGCTGGGCTCCAGGCGCAGGGCGTAGATGTCGTTGCTGGCCGAGGCCCGGAGGTAGATGGTCGCGGCCTCGGTGTCGAAGACGGCCTGGGCGGGCAGGACGGCCCGGGGGTCTTCGGGCAGGGTGAGCCGGACGGTGATCTCCGCCCGGCCGGGGTTGTCGAGGTCGAGCAGGGTGACGTACGCGTCGGAGTAGACCAGGGCGAGCGTGCGGGGCCGCCCGTTGACCATCATCACCGGCGAGAACACCACCGCGTTGGGCACCCCCCCGAACGACCGCACCGTTCGCGGTCGGGGGTTCATCTCCCCGGGGGGCGCGTCGAGGTCGATGAGGGCCACCTCGTTGGGGTTGAACAGCAGCCGGCCCGCCGCCGTGGAGGGCTGAAAGTACGCGAGCCCGAAGCGCCCGTCGGTGGTCTGGGAGATGGCGTTGAAGGGCGACTGGAGCGTGTAGCGCCGCGCGGCCCCTCCGGTGCTGCGCACGGGGATCACCGAGAGGGACCCGGGCTCGGGGGCCACCCCCCGCTCGCCGCGCAGGCCCCGCGAGAGCACGAGGACCTCGTCGCGGGGTGTGTCGGTGGCGCTGTGGCGGGCCTCGGTCACCACGGGGTCGCTGCCGATGGGCACCCGGCGTGTGGTGGGGGCGGCGGCCTGGAGGTCGAGCACGAGGGCCCGGGCCGCGGGGCGGTCGATGTACACCAGCGACCCGGCCACGGAGACGGGCGGGAGAATGTCAAGGGGTTGATCAAACGCCGGGGGGCGGTCGATGCAGCCCCCGAGGGCGCCGAGGGCGCCGAGGGCGGCGAGGGCCCCGAGGGAGCGGGGGGCGGGATGGGTTGCCATGGGGGTCACTCCACGATCCGGCTGTTGAGCTCGAAGCCGGTGACAGACTGCAAGGCCCCGGTGGCCTCGTCGATGAAGGTGATGCGGCCCTCGGGGTGGTCTTGACCCACGAAGGCGCGGCGGGTGGCGGAGATCGACCCGACCGAGGTGGGCGGCGACCCGAGGGCGATGTCGTGGACCTCGAAGCTGCGCAGGACGATGCGCTCGACGAGGGCGACCCGGGCGGGGTCGTCGCGGAGCACCACGAAGGCGTACTCGCCGTCGGCCGAGAGGGCGAAGGGGCCGACCTCGGCGGGGGTGAGCTGGAGCTTGGCGAAGCGCGTGGCCGTGTCGATCAGGGTGAACCCGTACGAGCGGTCGATGCGGGTCTCGAGGTCGATGGTGGGGTCGGCGGGGCTGCCCGCGGTGCGGCCATGGACGATCAGGGCCGCCCGCCCGTCGGGGGAGAAGGCCACGGCCCGGACGGTCTTGCGCAGGCGGATCACGGCGGGGGGCGCGGTGCCCATGAGGTCGAGCAGGGTCACCCGCTCGACGGCCGCGGCCGTGGTGTAGAGCAGGGCCCGGCGCCCGTCGGGGGAGGCCGTGACCGAGCCCACGAGCTCGCCCGGGAGGTCAAGCCTGTTGACCATCGTCGGGTCGGCGAACCCTCCCGGCACAGGAACCCGCAGCACCTGAGAGCGCTCCCGTACGACTACGAGGGCGGTGCGACCGTCGGCGGCGAGGTCGACGTCCGTGATGGCCCCTCCGGCGTCGAGGAGCTCGACCCGGCGGGCCTGCAGGTCGACGAGGCGGAGAAACCGCGACCCCTCCACCCGGGCGATGGCGTAGCGCCCGTCGGGGGTGACCCCTACGTCGAGGAGGCGGGCCTCGCGTTCGGTCGGGGGGAGGCCTGCGTCGGGGGTTCCGGCGTCGGGGGTTCCGGCGTCGGGGGGGGGGAGGGAGCCGTCGTGGCCGAGGGACACGCTCGGCACGATGGTGGGCCCGGTGATGTCGGCAAACCGCAGGATGGAGATCCCGTCTTCGGTGACCACGAAGGCCGCCGACCCGTCTTGCGAGAAGACCACATCGAGGGGCCGAAACCCGACCGAGAGCTGGACGGCCCGCTCCATCCCCTCCGTGAGGGTGAGCAGGGTCACGTCCTGAAAGCTCCCCGCCGGGACGCCCTGGTTGGGCCGGTTGGTGTCGAGCCAGACCACGGCGTGGGCCCCGTCGGGAGCGACCTCGATGGCGTTGGCTCCGCGTACGATGGGGAGCTGGGAGGTGGCGGTCCCGCCCTCGCCCGTGCGCAGGATCGACAGGCTCTGGGCGTTGACGTTGATCACCAGGGCCACGTCGCGGCCCGGGAGGGTGGCCACGTGGGTGGGCCCGTCGCCGGCCTCGACGGTCTGGATGGCCAGGGTGCGCGAGTCGATCACGGCCACGGTGTCGCGGCGCGGATTGGCCACATACACGAACCGGGCCCCGGCCTGGGGCAGCTCAAACGAGCGCCGCTCCTCGACCTCGGGCGGCAAGGGGGGAGCCCCCACGTCGACCGCGCCTCCCGCGCCCGAGTCGCGGGACTGTCCCGGCGAGGCGTCGGTCCCGACGCCGCCGCCCCCCCCCGGGCTGTTGCCGGAGCTGTCGGCCCCACACGCGCTCAGAATGCGCCCGGCCCCCAGGGCCAGGAGCAGTCCGCGTAAGATCCACCCTCGGGTTCGCATGTGGGGGTCGTGTCGCACAAAACAAGCCAACCCGGAAAACCGCCCCTGCGTGGGTCTCGCAGGAATACCTTCGGGGGAGAGCACACGACACGTCCACCATGCTGTGCCGCGGTGGCACAGGGCGATGGAGGGTGTGTTAGGGTCCGCCCCGCGACGAATGAGGCCCCCCGTCTGGTGTTGTGCGTGGATGATGGCGGGGGCGGTCTGGGCCTCAGGGGCCGGGGTGCGGGCCCAGTCTGTCGACGGGGTGTACGGCAGGCTCGGGGGCGACCTCGTGCTGTCGGTCGAGGCCCACGGGGGGGTGGTCTCGACGGCCACCCAGAGCCTCCCCGCGGCGGGGGCGGTGCTCCGGGCCCGGACCCTGGACATGACGGGCCTCGCCCTCGGGTACGACCGGGCCCTCGGGGGCAGCCGGTACGATGTCCTGTGGGCGGCCATCGACCTGCGGCCTGCGTTTCTGGCGCGGTGGGTGAGCGACCTGCAGCACGGCCCGCGGTGGCTCGACCTGATGCTCGACTCCCTTGGGGTCGAGCTCGGGGCGGCCTGGATGCGACCCGGATCGGAGGGGCCCCAGGGGTTCGGGATGGTCTTCGGGGGTGGGGTGGAGCTTCCCCTCGTGTGGCGCCGGGGCGACGGGGCCACCCTGCGCCTCGGGGCCCGGTACTTCGCCGTGCGCCCTTGGGACCAACAGGGAACGGGCCGCGACGACTCCGCCGTGGAGGTCACCGCGGGGATCGTGCTGCGCCAGATGACCCAGGCGGGGCTGGTCCGTGCCCCGTAGGCCCGCGACCGTGTCCGGATGGGCCCTCGTCGGGGCGCTGGTGTGGGCCCTCGTGGGCTCCGCGGGATGTTCTCGGGGCGAGCCCACGAGCCCGGAGGCGACGGTGCGGGCCTTGATGGTCTCGCTCCACGCGGCCCAGAGCGACCCGCGGGCCCGGACCCGGGTGTACTCCCTGCTCTCGGCCCGGAGCCAGGAGGCCTTGCAGCGTCGGGCCCAGCTGTCGTCGCAGATGTCCGGGATCACCCTGGAGCCGTGGGAGATGTTGGCTCCGGGGCGGGTTCGGATGCGGGTGACCTTTGACACGGCCACGACGACCATGGCCCGGGTGCAGGGCGACGCGGGCATGGTCACCGTCCGCGATCGGTACGGGAGTTCGGCGGAGGTCCCGGTGGTGCGGGAGGGGGGGCGTTGGCGGGTCGAGTTGGGGGTTCCGGAGTTTACCCCGCAGGCGTCCCGGGGGGACTGAGGGGGGTGAAGGAGTTGCGCGGGCTCCTTGCAAACCGCGCCGATCTCGGAGACAGTACCGCCCCAGCGGGACGTGGGCGTTGGGTATCCGAGGGGTCGACCCTCCCTATACCCATCGTGTGGGACGTAGGGAGGTACTGTTGTGGATGGGTTCAACGGGGTGAAGGTGTTTACGGCGACGCGGGCCAAAGACCGCGAAGACCTGGGCGAGGCGGTGACCCGCTGGCTGCGGCAGAGCCGCGGGATCGAGCTGGTCGACAAGGTGGTGACCCAAAGCTCAGACCATGAGTTTCACTGCCTGACGATCACCCTCTTCTACCGCGACCCCACAGTGCCATCGTGAGCACCCCTATGGTGGCGGCGTTGTCGACCGCCGCCCGGGGCACCCCGCACAGGGTCGCAGGCAGGCTGAGCGACACCACGGCCCAGGCCACCAGGGCCACAGGGAGCCGCGCGGCGAGGCTCACCCAGGCCGCAGGGCCGCGGTGTTCGAGCCCCGGGGAGGGCGAGACCCGCAGGGGCCCCGGCAGGTCGAGGGCCTCGACCCGACACCGACCGGCCCAGTCGAGGGACCCGAGGGCCCCCTGGAGCCAGCCGTGCACCCGGTGTGCGGGGTGCAGGCGCACGGTGAGGCCGCGGTCGTCGCAGGGGGTCCACGCGGCGTAGAGGCCGAGCATGAGGAAGGTGAAGAGCTGCGGGAAGAGCCACGCATGCATGACGGTGTGCATGGCCACCCCCACGACCAGGGCGGCCCGACGGGTGGGGCCCCAGGCCAGACCCGGCGGGAGCAGGATCTCGGTCAGGACCACGGCCAGCTCGGCCAGCACGGGAGCCCCGGGCAGGGCGAGGAGGGGACGGAGGAGGGCCTGGAGCAGGCCCGGGTCGTGGGCGGGGGCCCGCTCGGTGACGAGGTACCGCACGACGCGGCCTGTGCCCTGCCACCAGGGGTGGGAGAGCTTCACCACCACGCTGAAGAGGTACACCACGGCCAGGAGGGCCTGCAGGGTGCGCACGAGGGGGCCGACCGAGTACACGTCTTGAGGTCGTCCGTCGTCCGGGGCGATCTCCCCGCGGAGCAACGCCCCGAGGCGGTAGGCCGGGTCGCCCAGGGCGGCGGTGAGCCCCACGCACCACACGAGGAGGTAGTAGTTGTTGTGATAGGTCGACGGGGCCACACCGTGCAGAATGGCGGCGGTCAAGACAAAGACCGCCCCGGCGAGGCGCGACCGGGCTCCCAGGAGGAGGGCCCCGAGGCTGAGGCCGAGGAGGGCTCCGAGGGCCCACGGGAGGGCCGCGGCGAGGGGAGTTCGGCCGACGGCGTAGAGGGCGAAGACGTCGGGCCACTCGCGGGCGAGGGCGTGGAGGACCCCGACGAGCCCGAGGGCCCCGAGGGTGGCCTGGAAGCTCCACGCGAAGCGGCGGGTCATGGGGAAGGGCCTGGAGCACTCGCGCCGGACGGCTCCAGCCGCAGGGTGCGGGCGAAGGGGCGGGACAGGGGGGTGGTGCAGCGGAGCTCGCTCCAGAGGGCGTCGGTGCGGCCCGCGGGGTGGGTCCGCCACCATCGGGTGAGCAGGTCGTCGAGGCTGCGGGCCAGGGCCTGGTCGTCGTCGGCGTAGGCCAGGAGGGTCGGGGCGATGGCCGAGAAGGCCGCGGGGCTCTCGGCCGCGAGGACCCGGTGCAGGGCCGTCCCCGGGGGGGGCAGCGGGGGGGCGTGGGATCGTCCTGCGGGGTCGATCCGCACGAGGCGGTGGGCGCACCGGCCCGACAGGGGGCCCGCGAACATGCTCCAGGCGAAGCGGCCCGAGAAGGGGGTGGGGCGGCCCGGGTCGAACCCCGCCATCGAGGCCGCGGCGTGGGCCCCGACGAGGAGGGCCACGGCGAGGGCTTCACGCGGGGTCACTGGGGGTGTCCATCCCGATGCCCGAGGAGTATCACCGAAGGGTGATGCGCGGGCGGTCGGACGCCACCACCGAACCAATCCGGGCCGCGGGGTGCCCGGCCTGGCGCATGGCCGCGACGTAGCGGGCGGCGTCGGCGGGGGGCATCGCGAGCAGGAGGCCTCCCGAGGTCTGGGCGTCGCAGGCGATCCAGGCGACGGGTGCGGAGACCCCGGGGGCCACCACGAGGTCGTCGCCGGCGGCCGTGCGGTTGGCCCGGGTCCCGCCCGGCAGGACGTCGGCCTCGGCCAGGTCGTGGGCCCCGTCGAGGAGGGGCAGGGCGGCGGCCTCGAGGTCGGCCCCGACCCCCCGGGTGGCCCGGAGCATCTCGCCGAGGTGACCCACCAATCCGTACCCGGTCACGTCCGTCGCCGCCCGAACCTCCACCCCGAGCTCCCGGGCCAGGGAAGCGGCCTGGGCGTTGAGGGTGGTCATCCCGCGAACGGCGGCCCGCACGATGGGATCGGACTCCGCGATGCGGTCGCGTTTGAGGGCCGTGGCGAGGATCCCCGTCCCGAGGGCCTTGGTGAGCACGAGGGCGTCGCCGGGGTGCATTCCCCCCTTCCGCCAGACGGCCTCGGGGTGCACCGTGCCGATCACGGCGAGGCCGTACTTGGGCTCAGGGTCTTCGACAGAGTGCCCCCCCGCGATGGAGATCCCCGCGGCCGCGGCGACCTCCCCCCCTCCCGCCAGAACCTCCGCCAGGACGGCGAGCCCCAGGGTCTTGGTGGGGAAGGCCACGAGGTTGAGGGCGATGAGGGGACGGGCCCCCATGGCGTAGATGTCAGACAGGGCGTTGGCGGCGGCGATGCGGCCGAAATCCCGCGGGTCGTCCACCAGAGGGGTGAAGAAGTCGGTCGTAAAGACCAGGGCCAGCTCGGGCCCGAGGCGCACCACGGCCGCGTCGTCGGCGGGGGCGAGGCCGACGATCACATTGGGGTCCACCGGGAGAGCCAGTCCGCGCAAGACCTGCGCGAGATCCGCGCTGCGGATCTTGCTGGCTCAACCCGCTCCGTGGGCCAGCTTCGTCAATCGAACTTGGGTCTCGCCGCTCATGAGAGGGATCTATGCACCGGGGCGGGGCAGGGCTGCAACGGGCAGCGGGCGAAACCTTCAAGAAGGTGCCAACGGGGGGGATGTGCCTTACGATGGCGACCAGCGAAGCGGGTGAAGTGTTCCGGGCCGTGAATGTACGGCGGCTGCGGGGCGTGAGAGCCCAGTGGTGAGGTGACCGTGATGCGACGCTTGGGATGGGCTGTGTTGGGTGCTTCGGGGCTGTTGTTTGTGTCGGGTCTGTTGGCCCAGCCGCGGGGGCGTCACCGCCATCGTAACCCGCCTCCCCAGGTGGACGCTGGGGTGGACGCGGGGCCGTTGATCCCGCGGGGGTCCAACTTCGACCCCAACGAGGTGATCCCGGTGCCGGTGGCCTCGGTCGACGGGATGATGCGACGGATGCGGGTGTATCTTTTTGTCCCCCCCACGTCCTCGCAGGCCTTCGGGTCGGCCCGGGCGGGGGCGGGGCAGCGGCTGTGGGCCCTTCTGCCGAGCTGCCGCACGACCAACCCCGACGACAACCGCGACCCCTGCCCGGTCGACCGGGTGGTGGTCGAGGCCGTCGGGAGCGGCAATGTCACCGGGGGCGACCCGAGCACCCTGGGGACCAACCCCGATGCCCGGAGGGTGCAGTGGTTTGCGGTGGGGGAGGGGGTCCCGCGGGTGCGGGTGAAGCTCTTCGCCCCGGGGGCCCGGCTTCGGTACGAGGCCGTGGTCGACGCCACCCGCCTGGTCGACCTGCCCGCCCCGCAGGGCACCGACCGGGGGGCGACCTTCGAGTTTGATTTCACCCAGTATCCCGCCCGGTAGCGTTCCATGCGTCGGGCCCGGCCTCTGTCCTCGTGCGCGCTCGGGCTGTGCCTCAGCCTGTGGGCCGCGGGGGCTATGGCCGATCCGGCGGTCTTTGTCGCGACGTGGCCCTCCTTCCGCACGACCCTCCCGGCGGGGTACACCGAGCTCCCGCGCCCGGCCGACGCCAGCCCCGCGGTCCTGTCGACCTGGCAGCGCACGACCCCCGGGGGCCCGGTGGTGATGCAGTTTGTCCGCCTGGACGGGGCTCTCCCCCAACGCCCCCTCCGCGCCGACGAGGGCGACCTCCTGCGGGGCTCCGATCCGTTTGAGTTTCACGACCGGGCAGCGTCCCGGTGGGCCCTGGGCTTCCCGGTGGCGGGCCTCGCCGGGACGACCTCGCAGGGCGGCCGGGGGCTCGTCCGTTACGCGGTGGCCCTGCCGACCCGGGGAGACGCCCTGCGGGTGACGGTGGTGGCTCCGGCAGCGCAGTGGCGTCAGGCCTCCGACGACCTCGACGCGGTGCTCCGGGCGGCCACAGGACCACGGTCGTGGCGGACCCGGGCCGAGCGGACGGCCGAGTGGATCCGGGTGCTGGCGGGGCTCCCGGCCACGGGGGCGATGTTGGGGTACGCGGTGCTGGCCCTGGGGTGTGTGCTGCGCCGACGGCCCGTCCCGCAGCCGTGGTGGGCCTTCGCGGCCCTGGCCTGGCTGTGGGCGGTGTGCGGGATGGCCTTCGTGCTGCCCACCTCCCTGGCCCAACCGACCCCGGCCTTGCAGGCCATGGGGCTCGCGGTGGTGTTTGGCTGGCGCGCGTGGCGGCGATGGGGCATGTCTCGAGGCAGCCAAGGAGGCGCGTGAGCATGCGTGGACCGTATCGCGAGGCGGTGTCCCTCGAAGGGTGGCAGCAGCGGTTTCGTACCGTGTTGGCGTCGCGGTTCGGGCTACGGCTGCACATGACCCTGATGATGCTCCTCGTGATCGGGACGGGGATCCTGACCGCCCGGGTGTTTCTCCCCGTGGTGAGCTCGATGGCCGTGCGGTACGGCCTGGCCGTGGTGTGCGCGTACGCGGCCTTCTTCGGCCTCGTGCGCCTGTGGCTGCGGTACGCCGCGGAGACCCTGTTGACCGAGGCCCCGCGGGAGGTGGTTCCGGCCGAGGCCCGGGCCATTGTGGGGCAGATGGGGGAGCCCATCGCCCCGACCGCGACCTTCGTGCACGGCGATGCGGGGGTCTACCAGGCCCAGGTTGCGGTCGATGCGATGCACATGGCGGCGATGTCTCCGTCGGGGGGAGGGCGCAGCCGGTCGTGGGACGTGCCCGACCCGTCGTTGCCGGACCTCGGGGGGCCCGCAGAGGCCGCCAGCGGTGGTGGTGGGAGCAGCGGGAGCGGCGGGGTGAGCCTCGATGTCGACGGCGAGGGCGTGGTCGCGGTGGTGGTGATCGCGGTGGTGGTGGCCGTGGTGGCTGCGGTGTTTGGAGCCGCGGCGCTGAGCGTGTGGCAGGCCCCGGCCATCCTCGGGGAGGCGGCCTTCGAGCTGGTGTTGGCTGGCACCCTGGCCCGGGCGGCCCGGCGGGTGGAGGGGCGGAGCTGGTCGCGCACGCTCTGGAAGGCCACGTGGGGAAGGGCCCTGCTGGTGCTGGTGATGGCCGTGGGGGCGGGGGCCATCGCCCAGTCGGTGTGCCCGGGGGTCCAGACGATGGGCGAGGCCGTTACGCGCTGCGTGGCGACCGACGGGGCAGGGCACTGAGAGACGCCATCAGTCGGGCCGGGCGGCGCGGGGGCCCTCACCCCATCCTGTTCGTGCGTCACTCATCTACCCTCTCCCGTAACCGGGAGAGGGTTCCTTCTTGCCATGAAAATCGAATGTATGGGTGCACAACGGGCCGCCTGGGGGATAAGGTGTCTCCCTCTGCGGCGCGCGCGTAGCCCATTTCTTATCTTTTTGGCTGAGAGTTACCAACGAAAATGTCTTGTGTTCGGCTGCGCTCGGAGTCTCTCGTCGGCCGATCGGTAGCCCGCGGGTTGACTGGGTACTGCACCGCGCGAAATCGTGCCCAGATCGGGGAGGATGGCGCCAGGGCCGGCGGCCCTCGCACACTCTATTCTAAACCACGTCCAGCTCGGGATGCGTAGTTTTCCCTGCCGATCCGCGTCGCCATGCGGCGTCAGGTCTCCTCGCCGGGCATGGAGCCCGCCGTCGTCGCCCTTCCTTGCCTGGCTTGCGTCTCGTTGAGAAAACTACACATCCCGAACTGGCCGCGGTTTAACGGTAAGATGGCGCCCTCTCCCGGTCACGGGAGAGGGTAGTTGGGTGACGTGCGAACAGTATTGGGTGAGGGCCGCCGGGCCGCCGGGCCGCCGGGCCGACCCATTCTGGGAACGAACTTGTGTGGAGTGGTACTGAGCAACGCCATCAGTCGGGCCGGGCGGCGAGGTCGACCGAGCAGCGCGGGGGGGCGTCGACCCGAGGCGTACCCACCATCACCCCGAGGTGGGTGGCCACGGCCCGCGGGTGCCCATCACTCGGGCGATTGACCACCCCACGGCCCCGCACAAACATCCCCGACGACCCGCCCCCGTCGAGTTTGATCCCCTCCCAGGCCCCGAGGTCGCGCAGGACCTGACCGAGCTCCCGGGGCGTGGCTCCGGCGGAGAGGGGGCTCCGTCCATCGATCACCACCAGCACGAGGGTGTGCCCGTCGC
The DNA here is from genome assembly GCA_964447205.1 of uncultured Myxococcaceae bacterium. GTDB lineage: Bacteria > Myxococcota_A > Polyangia > Polyangiales > JAEUKH01. Next base: position 124,630 of record CAYUSB010000003.1, on the reverse strand, counting down.
GGCTGAGGCCGAGGCCCGTGCGGGGGTGGCGCTCGTGGCGCGGGCTCAGGGCGGGGTTGTCCCGGGGCTCTCCCCCCACCAGGACCCGCTCTCGTCCCGCGAGGAGCTCGGTCCATGTGGGCGGGGCGAGGGCCGCGTTGGGGGTGAGGGCCCCCGCGGGGGTGAGGGTGTCGAGGAGGGCCGCCCTGCCGCCCGGGGCGGCCACGAAGAGGGCCTCGTGAAGCTCCCAGGGGCGGGTGGGCCAGTCGACCCCGGCCCCGCGGGTGGGACCGAGGGGGCGCAGGGTGTGGGGGTCGAAGTAGTCGCCGTTGATGGCCGCGGCGGCCCCGACCCGCCGGGCCCATTGTACGACCGTACGGCCCTGCTCGGCGGGGGTGGTGACCCGGAGCTCGACGGCGGGGTGGCAGAGGTCGACCCGGAGGGCGGACACGACCCGGGGGAGCCCCGCCACGACCCGGGACTGTTGCAGGAGGCTGAGCCCCGGGGCCACGCGGGCCCACTGGGCTGCGGCGGGCCGCGGGGCGAGGGCGAGGGCGAGGGTGAGGGCGAGGGGGACGATCCCGGCGATGCCCAGGGGGCGCATGGGCGCGGAGTGTACCGCTGGGGTCTGCGGGAGTGTTGGGCTCAGGGCGTCGCTTCGCCGAGCCATCGGGCGGCGAGGGCGGCGAGGTTTCCGCGTTGGCGCAGGGTGAGGAGGGACACGTCGATGGGGACCCGCAGGGGGCTCCCGTGTGGGACCGCGAAGCCGTATCCCTGGGGTTCGTACGAGGCCGTCGAGAGCTGCAGGGGATCCTCGGGGTGGGTGCTGAGGTGGTGCCGCAGGACGGGGCGGTCGAAGACCACGGCCGAGACCTCCCGACGGCGGAGCGACTCCAGGGCCCCGGCCAGGGTCGGGAAGGGCACGAGGGTGGCCTCCTGGCGGCCGACGAAGCGCTCGGAGGTCGTGCCCCGGACGGTCCCCACGCGGCGGCCCCGCAGGTCGCGGGCGGAGACGACCGCGGCGGGATCGAGCTGCCACACCGTGAGGGTGGTGGTGATCGAGGCCGTCAGCGACGAGGTGATCACCAGGGCGGCGAGCATCCACAGGCCGGTGATGAGGCGCCCGAGGGGGGTCATCGGGGCCCGGTCGCCGTAGCCCACGGTGGTCATGGTGACCAGGGCGAGCCAGACCCCGTTGCCGATGCCCGCGGCGGGGGAAGGCGGAAACTGGTCGGGGTTGCGGCGACGTTCGGCCAGCCACACGAGGGTGCCCACGAGCAGGAGGACGAATCCGAGGGAGGCCCCGCCGATCCACAGGGCCCGGGAGAGGAGGGGGCGGATCCGCGAGCCGATGCCGCGCTCGGCGGGGGAGACGATGGCGAGGCTGGCGTCCTGGTAGGGCTGGCTGAAGGCCACCGTGCGAGCCCGGTCGGCGGTGATGCTGGTGGGGCCCACGGCCACGTCGAGCTCGCCCGCGGCCAGCATCCGGAGCATCTGGTCGGTGCGCGGGATGGGGAGGTAGCGGTAGGCCCAGTGGTTGTGCTCGGCGACGGCCCGCCAGACGTCGACGCTGAAGCCCTGGGGTTCGTCCCCCTCCTGCTCGGCCGGGATCACAAACGGAACCGCCCCGGCTACGCCCACCCGCAGCACCCGCTCGGTCTGGACGGGCTCTCTCGACGGAGCCGCCGTGACCCCCGCGTCGCCCGACACCCCGGCGTCGTCGTCGGCCCGCGCCCACGAGGGGGACACGAGCACGGCCAGGAGCACGGCCAGGAACACCCCCCACCCCGCATGTGTCCGCGTTCCCATGGTTGCCCTGCACCGTACGGCAATCGCCTCCCCGGTTGAACCCTCGTTGTGCGGTTGCCGCCGGGCGGAGGCGGCGGAATACTCCGCCCCGTGTCCGACCCCCCGACCCTGAGACCGTACCAGCGCGAGGCCATCGAGGCGGTGCTTGCGGCCCGGCGCCGGGGGGTTCGTCGGATGCTGGTGTGTCTGCCGACGGGGGCGGGCAAGACGGTGGTCTTCGCCCAACTCGCGCGCATGGCCCGGCGCCCCGTGGTGGTGATCGCCCACCGCGAAGAACTCCTCGCCCAGGCTGCGGACAAGCTGCAACGGGCCCTCGGCCCCACGGCCCGGGTGTCCGTCGAGCAGGGCGAACGTCGGGCCGACCCCGCGGCCCGGGTGGTGGTGTGCTCGGTGCGTTCGTTGCGGTCGGAGCGCCTCGTGCGGCTGCGTCAGACCCTGCGCCCGGGGTTGGTGATCTACGACGAGTGCCACCACGCCCCGGCCGACGACAACCTCCGCGTCCTGCGCGAGCTCGGCTGCTTCGAGGGCGACTGGGACGGGACCCTCGTCGGCTTCACCGCCACCACCGCCCGCGGCGACGGCAAGGCCCTCGAGCGCGTCTTCGACGAGATCGTCTACGCCCGAACCCTGCCCGAGATGATCGCCGAGGGCTACCTCGTCCCGCTCCGGGGGTACCGGGTGGCCACCGAGGCCGACCTCACCCGGATCACGGCCCCTCGCGGCGACGCCGACCTGCGCGAGGACGAGCTCGCCGACGCCGTCGACATCGAGGAGCGCAACGCCCTGGTGGCCCGCACGATCCAAGAGCTGGCCCGCGACCGTCGTACCGTGGCCTTCTGCGTCACGGTCTCCCACGCGCAAAACCTCCGGCGTTCGCTCGCGGCCCTGGGGGTCAGGGCGGCGGCGGTGTACGGCGAGATGCCCGCGGACGCGCGGGCCAGGGCCCTGGCGGATTTCGCCGCGGGGCGTGTGCAGGTGGTGACCAACGTGGCGGTCCTCACCGAGGGCTTCGACGACCCGGGGGTGTCGTGCATCGCCATGGCCCGTCCCACCCGCTCCGAGGGCATGTACGCCCAGTGCGTCGGCCGCGGGACCCGCCTCGCGGAGGGCAAACGCGACTGCCTCGTGCTCGATTTCGTGGACGTGTCGTCGTTGAGCCTGTGCACCCTCCCGTCCCTCTTCGGGATGCCCCGTTCGCTCAATCTGGAGGGCCGCGAGGTGGGCGAGGCCCTTGGGGTGTTCGCCCCGTACGGCTTCGACCACCCGGCCTTCGTGGCCGAGGCCGCGGCCATCACCCTGAGCGAGATCGAGGCCCGGGCGGCGGCCTTCGACCCGTTGACCCAGTCGGTCGATGCGGACGTTCGGGCCATCTCGGGCAACGCCTGGGAGTCGCTCGGGGGCAAGGGGCTCGCCCTGCATTTCGAGCCCTCCCCGGGGCGGCTCTCCGAGGCCCTGGTGCTCTGTCGCGGAGCCCGCGGGCGGCGCTGGGAGGTGAGCCTCGACGGGCGGGTGATGGAGCGCTTCAGCGCGGTCGAGGAGGCCGTCCAGGCGGTTGACTATGATGTCTCGCGCCGCGGGCGTACGGCGGCGGCCTCGGCCCGGGCGTCGGCCGGGTGGCGCCTCGTGCGGGCAGAGCCTGGGCGGGCGGCGGCGGTGGCGGGGGTTCGGCCCGGCGGGCGGGTGGCCCGAACGGTGGGTGAGGTGGTGGCCCTGGAGACCTGGAGGCGCGTGTGGGGATAGTGCGTGAAGCGCGGAGGCCCGTTGGGTGGGTGGCCCCCGGTCCGCGGCCGCGGGGGGCCGAGGGGCGGCCCGAGCTTCTGCCCGGCGACGACGAAGACCTGTGCCTCCTGGCGGGCGACTGGCGCATCCTGCAGAAGCTCCGCGGGCATCGGTGGTCGATGGACGACCTCGTGACGGCGTACATCGCCACCCGCTCGGTGCGACCCGAGGCCGTTCACGAGGCCCTCGACCTGGGGTGCGGGATCGGGTCGGTCCTGATGATGGTGGCCTGGTCGCTGGAAAAGGCCCGCTGCACAGGGGTCGAGGCCCAGGCGGTGAGCGCGGCCATGGCCCGGCGGTCGATCGCCTACAACGGGGCCGCGGGGCGGGTCACGGTGGTCGAGGGCGACCTGCGCGACCCGGGGGTGCTCCCCGAGGGGGCGAGGTTTGATCTCATCACGGGGACGCCCCCGTACTTCCCCCCGGGGGCAGGGACGGAGTCGGAGACGGTTCAGTGTGGGCCGTGTCGGTTTGAGCACCGGGGGGGCGTGGAGGACTACTGCGCGGCGGCCGCCCGGCATCTGCGCGCGGGGGGTGTGTTCGTGATGTGCGGGGCCGCGGGGGAGGACGGACGGGCACGCCACGGGGCCGAACGCCACGGGCTCCGGGTGGTCGAACACTGGGAGGTCGTGCCCCGGGAGGGAGCCCCGGCCCTTCTGGGAGTGTGGGTCATGGGCCGGGCGGACGAGACGGCGGAGGAGGGAGCGAGGCAGACCCTGGTGGTTCGTGATCGGGATGGCCAGTGGACGGCGGCGTTTCGTGCGGTCCGGGAGGCCCTCGGGATGCCCTCGGCGGCCCCGCGGGGGTGACGGCGACCGCGTAGGTCGGGGGAGGGTGTGCTATCGCTCGGAGGATGTGGGCCTCGCGGCGCGTGTGGTCGGCCTTGGGGGGCTTCGGTCCCCTGCGGCGTATGCTCGCCCTGGTGGCCCTGGGGCGCGGAGCCGCGCGGGCGGGGCGGTGGGTGGTTCCGGTGGCCCTGGTGGGGGCGGCGGGGGCCCTGGCATTGGCGCGGTGGGCCCCGGGTGTCTCGCGGGGAGTGATGGTCGCGGTGTGGGGCGTGATGGCCCTGCCTCTGGTGGCGGGGTGGCGGGGGGTGTGGTCGCGTCCGTTGTCGGCCCTCGCGGAGATTGACGGGCGGCTCGGGGCCCAGGCCGCGGTGCTCACCGCCGCCGAGCTGGCCCTGGTCGAACGCGCAGGGGTCGATCCTGCCGTGGCCGGGCGGGTCCGCGACGACGCCCGCAAGGCCCTCCAGGGGCGGAGTCTGGGGGAGGCCCTGCCCGCTCCACGGCGGCGGGTGTGGGCCATCGGGGGATTGGCGATGCTGGGGTTTGTGGCGGCCCTGGTGGTCCCCGTACGACCGGCCCGGGCCCGGAGTGCGGAGCGGCCTCGGGGGGATGTTCCGGCTGCAGAGATGGCCCGGGCGGTGGCCCAGACCCTGCGAGCAGCGAGTGAACCCGAGACCCCCGGGGTTCCGTCGTTGGAGGCGGTGCAGGTGCGGGCGGAGGCCCTGGCTCGATCGCTGGAGGCGGGCATGACCCGCGACGAGGCCCTGGCGGCCACGGACGGGGTCGAGCGGGCCCTGGAGGAGAGCCTCGCGTGGACGAGGGCGGCCGAGCATCAGCGGGCCGTCGACGCGGCTCTGGCGGCCCTCGGCGACCCGTCCCTGGATGCGGTGCGCGACGCCCTGGCCCAGGGTGACCTCGCCCGGATGAACGACGCCGTACGGGCCCTGGCCGATCGTCGCGAGGCGGCTTCGCAGCGTGCGGCCGCGGAGGCCTTGCAGCGTGCGGCCGGAGCGGCCCGGGCGGCGGGTTCGGAGGCCCTGGGGGCGGCCCTGGAGGAGGAGGCGGGGCTTCTGCGGCGGCGGAGCGAGGCGAGTGCCCTGGCTCAGGCCCTGGCCCAGGCCCTGGGGGAGACGGCGGCGGGGCGACGGGTGGCCGAGCACCTCAGCCGCGCGGGAACCCAGGACGGAGCCCTGTCGCGGGCCCTGGATGCGGCCATGCGGGAGTTTGACCGGGGGTTGACGGCCGAGGAGCGTCGGCGGGTGGCCCAGGCCCTGGCCCAGCTTGCGGCGCAGTCGGAGGGGACCTCGCAGGCCGCGTTTGATCGGGCGTCCCGGGCGATGACGGCGGAGGAGGCCCGGGCGGCGATGCGGGCTTTGTTGGAGTCGTTGCGGCGCGGGGGGCTCGATCGGTCGCGGGCGGGGCGACGGGGTCGGGCGGGGGCGGGGGCCCGGCAGGGAATTGGCGATCTGCGGGTGCGTTTGCAGATGGGGCGTGGGGGGCCCGGGGGGGGCGGGCCGGGGACGGGCAACGACCCGGGGCATGTGGCGACCACGGGGCACACGGGGCGGGTGCGGGACCCGGGGTTTGTGGCTCCGGTCGATCCGGTGCGGGACCCGGGGCGGCCGGGGGTTCCGGTGGAGAGCGTTCGGGTGGAGACCACGGGGGCGCGGGCGAGGGCTGCCGACGCGGTGCAGCTTCGGGAGGCGGCCCCGGCGGCGTTGCGGGGGGTGGAGGCCATGCCCGTTCCGGCACCGTGGCGCGATCAGGTGCGGGTGTACTTCAACCCCTGACCCCCCCGTGCGATACTCCCTCCCATGGGAACCCTCTCTCGCGCGGTGGTGATCCGTGAGCCTGGTGACGTCGACGTGCTCGACCTTGCCGAGCGGGAGGTGCCCGAGCCCGGGCCCGGTCAGATCCGGGTGGCCGTGGCCGCGGCGGGGCTCAACCGGGCGGACATCCTGCAGCGACGGGGTTTCTACCCGGCCCCGTTGGGGTGTCCGGAGGATGTTCCGGGGTTGGAGTATGCGGGGGAGGTGGAGTCGGTGGGCTACGGGGTCGACGCGTACTCCGTGGGCGACCGGGTGTTTGGCATCGTCGGAGGCGGGGCCATGTGTACGCACCTGCTCGTGCACGCGGCCGAGGCCATGCCAGTGCCGCGGGGGATGGCCCTGGACGTGGCGGCGGCGGTTCCGGAGGCGTTTCTGACGGCGTACGACGCCCTGGTGACGCAGGGCGAGGCCCGCCCTGGAGAGACGGCCCTGGTGCACGCGGTGGGGTCGGGGGTGGGCACGGCCGCCGTGCAGCTCTGTCGGGTCCTGGGGTTGCGTTCGCTCGGGACGTCGCGGGCCTCGCTGAAGCTGGCCCGGGCCCGTCCCCTGGGCATGAACGACGGGATTCACATCACGAGCGACGGGCATTTTGCGGAGGCGGTGTTGGCCCTCACGGGTCGGCGCGGGGTCGATGTGGTGCTCAACAGCGTCGGGGCGAGCTACGTCCAGGAGGACATGGCCTGCCTGGCCTTGCGGGGGCGCGAGGTGGTGCTGGGTCTGTTGGGCGGGTCGTCGGTGGAGGTCAACCTCGCGGTGCTCCTGCGCAAGCGGGCGAAGCTGGTGGGCACGGTGCTGCGGAGTCGCTCGCTGGAGGAGAAGGTCGACGTGGCCTCGGGGTTTGCGGCGGCGATGCTCGGGCGGTTTGCGACGGGGGAGCTGGTCCCGGTGGTGGATGTGATCTTGCCGATGAGCGAGGTGCGGGCCGCGCACGCTCGGATGGAGTCCAACACCACCTTCGGCAAGATCGTGCTGCGCTGGTGAGGGGGCTTCGGAGCAGCGGCTGGGTCGGGGCGCTCTGGGCGGGGGTGTGTGGCTGCGAGGTCCCTCCTGGGCCGGGGTCTCTGTGGGACGGGGGACGCGAGGTGGGGAGCGATGGGGGGGTGGGCATCGACACGGGGCCGCGGGACACGGGCCTCGACATGGGCATCGACACGGACCCGCGGGACACGGGCCTCGACATGGGCATCGACACGGGGCCGCGGGACACGGGGCCGCGGGACACGGGCCTCGACATGGGCATCGACACGGGACCGCGGGACACGGGCCTCGACGCGGGGCCGCGGGACACGGGCCTCGACGCGGGGCCGACCCCGAGCGGGCAGCGGAGCTGCGCGGCGCCCGCGGTCGCGGGTTGTGGTCTGGCCGACATCCCGGGCGGAACCCTCACCCTGGGCGGCGACACCATGGCCTTCCACGGTGGAGCCACGATGGGTGTCGCGCAGCCCGATGTGATGGTGCGTGGTTTTCGCCTGGACCAGTACCCTGTGACAGTGGCTCGATTTCGTCGGTTTTGGGAGGCATCGGATCGGCCGATGGCCGCGATGACGGTGCCCTACCTTGCCAACGGGACGACCGTGCGGGTGTCGGTGGGGACACCCCAGACCGAGGAGAGCACGTTGCGCTGTGGCGGGAGCAACCACAACTGGGGCACGGCGGGTCGTGACAATCACCCGATGAACTGTGTGGATTGGCACACCGCGATGGTGTTCTGTGTGTGGGATGGCGGTCGGCTCCCGACCGATGCGGAGTGGGAGCTCGCTGCCCGCTCGACGGACGGGCGACTCCTCCCCTGGGGTGGCGCTACACAGGATCTTGCGCGGATCTGTTCGAGCGTGGGCACACCACGTACATCGACCTGTGCGGTCGATGACCCCGCCTTTGTTTCCGGGGCGGCGCAATATGGTGCGCAGAGTGTTTATCATCTCGTTGGCAATGTGTGGGAGTGGACCGCTGACAACTGGAATGTTTACGCGAGTGCAGGCGCCAGCAACGCCTGCACGAATCGCTCGTCACTTTCAGACCCACTGTGTACTGGGTCTGGGGGCAGTATGATAAACCGCGTGATGCGCGGTGGGTCGTGGAACGACACGGTTGCCTCGGCCGTTCGGTCTGCAACGCGTAGCGAAGGGTCGGCTGTCGTTCGAAGCGATGGGCGGGGATTCCGGTGCGCGCGGGACCTTCCGTGAGGTCCCTGGGGGGTGGCCGTCAGCAGCCGACGACGTGGATGCGTCGGGCCCCGGCGGTCTCCGTGCGGGTGTAGATCCGCGCGTCCCAGGGGGCAGTGGACTTGTGGTCGAAGAGCACGAGCCAGCCCTCGTCGAGACCGAGGCGCTCGAGGTATCCCCCGAACTGCGCGATGCCCTTCGCCTCGGAGGTCGGGCGATGGCGCATCTTGAGCTCGAGGGCGATGCGCTGGGTCTTCCACGTGATGAGCAGGTCGCGGTGACGGGCCTCGCTGCGCCGGGCGCGTTGCCACGTCGTGAACAGTGCTTCAGGCGCGACGATGGCGTCGTGCTGCGTTTGCGCGCTCACGCTGGGAGGATTCCGTCGCAGCGCTTGCGGCTCGGCGTCGTGCCCCATACACTCGGCGCGGCGAGCGCCGCAGCATGGGAGTCAAGCCCGAAACATTCGCCCCTGGGGTGCTACTGGCCGGGCGGTTCCGTCTTGCGCGGGAGCTCGGGCGCGGGGGCATGGGCGTCGTCTGGGCCGCCCACGATGATGTCCTCGACGCACCCGTGGCCATCAAGATCCTCCTGGCCGAGCTCGACTCCCCCCTGGCCCAGCGTTTCCTCCAGGAGGCGCGGGCCGCCGCGAAGCTGCGCCACCCCAACATCGTGACCGTGCTCGACGTCGGGCGCGACAACGACCTTGGGGTGATGTTCATGGTGCAGGAGTACCTCCGGGGCAGAGACCTCAAGCGGTACCTCCACGAGACCGGACCGCTGCCGCCGACCGAGGCCCTCGCGCTGCTCCTGCCCGTCATGCGGGCCCTCTCCTTCGCGCACTCCCAGCGGGTCGTACACCGCGACCTCAAGCCCGAAAACATCTTCCTCTGCGACACCCCCGAGGGCCTCGTTCCCAAGGTGATCGACTTCGGCATCGCCCGCGTCACCGACGCCCTGGGCCAGAGCGCCCAACAGACCCAGACCGCCCAGGTCATGGGCTCGCCCTCGTACATGTCGCCCGAACAGGCCGCGGGCGATCGGGCCCTCGACGCCCGCACCGACGTGTGGTCGCTCGGGGTCGTGCTCTACTACGCCCTCACCCGTCGGCTGCCCCACGAGGGCAAGACCGTCAACCTCATCCTCGCCAGCATCATCGGGCAGCCGCCGACCCCCATCGCCCTGCGGGTCCCCACCCTGCCGCAGACCATCGTGCAGCTCGTGGGAGGCGCGTTGGTGATGGATCCCGAGCGTCGGTTCCCCACCATGGACGCCTTCGCCCAGCGGGCACGCGACTGCATGGCGGCCCTCCAGGGTTCCGTGGGTTCTGCCCCAGAGCCGCCAGGGCTCAGGGCCACGCGGGAGTCGGCGGCGTCGAGCGTGCCCCCGCCGCCCGATCTGGTGACGGTGGCGCCCCACGTGCTCGACACGACCCTCGCTGCGCCCTCTCAGGCACAGCGGCGACGCATCGCGACCGTGGTCTCCGGGCTGAGCCTGCTGGTATTCGCTGCGATGTTGGGCGGCTACGCCTCGGCGCGTTCAGGCTCGGCGGGGCGTGGTTCTCCCGTCGCATCGCGGCCGACCGAGCTCCCGGCAGCGCCTTCCGTCGCGACCCCCGAGCATCGTCAGGCGACCGTACGACCCACGGCGGCGACACCGCCCGCCCATGTCGCAGCGGCACCGCCCGCTCCCGCGACGCCCCTCGCACCCGCAGCGCCGACAGTTCCGCACACGACACACGCGACCGCTGGGGCTCGCGCGGCGGCGCAGCGCCCACCTCCGACGGCCCGCCGCGTCCCCCCGACCGTGCGCAGCCGCACCCAGACCACGGGGCACGTGCCCTCGTGGCTCCGTTGAGTCGACGGGTCTCGCCGTATGCCGAAGCAGGGGGACAGGCTCTCGGGGAAGTATCGCCTGCTCCGCCCCCTCGGCGAGGGGGCCATGGGGCAGGTGTGGGAGGCAGAGCATCTCTTCACGGGCCAGCGCGTCGCGATCAAGCTGCTCCACCGCGACCTCCTCCACGACGAGATCCAACGCCAACGGTTTATCCGCGAGGCCCGCGCCTGCGTACGGATCGCCCACCCCAACATCGTGCGGGTGTTTGACCTCGACCTCGACGACGACGGCCTCCAACCCTACATCGTACAAGAACTCCTGCACGGTCAGACCCTCGCCGACCTCCTCGACCGCACCCCGGGCGGGCACCTCGACCCGGTCTCCGTCGTGCGGCTCCTGGTGCCCTTGATGGGGGCCCTCGTCGGGGCCCATCGCCTCGGGGTCGTGCATCGGGACATCAAACCCGCCAACATCTTCCTCTGCATCACCTCCGACGGCATGGTGCCCAAGCTCATCGACTTCGGCATCGCCAAGATCCGTCCCGAGGGGGGCGAGGCCGCACTGACCACCGGGGGGATGCTCCTGGGGTCTCCGGCGTACATGTCGCCCGAGCAGGCGGCGGGCGAGGGGGCGGTCGACGCGCAGAGCGACGTGTGGGCCATGGGAGTCGTGATGTACGAGGCCCTGACCGGACAGTTGCCCTTCCAGGGCGAGACCCCACAGTGGGCCCTGCTGCAGGTGCTGAGCGAGCCTGTGCCGCCGATCGAGACCCTGGGGGTGGCGGTTCCGGCCGATCTGGCGGCGGTGGTGCATCGGGCCTTGGAGCGCGATCGAGGGCACCGTTTCGCGTCGATGCAACGGCTGGTCGAGGCGGTGCTCGAGACCAGCGTCTGGTCGTCCGATGCCCCGCTGCCCAGTTACGAGAGCACCGAGGAGGAGCTGGAGGTTCCGACCCAGATCGATGCGCGGTCGAAGGCGCCCGACGGGGTCGACGAAGAGGCCCTGACGGTGATGCTCCCGGGGCGTTCCGACGATGCGGCGACGACCGTGAGGGCTCCGTCGGCCCGCGGGGACAGGCGGGGGAAGGGGTTGGATGCGTCGCCGCGATGGGTGATATGGATCGGGGTGGTCGGCCTCCTGGTTCTCGGGGCCGCGTTGGGTCGGTGGATGGGGAGCTGAGACCCCGACCCGCGCGGGATGGGTACGAGGTTGTCGCTGTGGGAGGGCTTCGCGGATGAAGACGACAGGGAGACGAGCGGTCGCGAGGACGGTGCTGATGGTCGCCCTGGGTGCCTCGATGCCCGCGGTGGCCGAAGCCCAGACGGTCTCCGCGGCGGATGCAGCACGGCGGACCAGCCTGCTGCGCGCGGCCTACGGGGCCCTGGAGGCCTCGCAGTACGCGACGGCCCTGGAGCGGGTTCGGGAGGCCGAGCAGATCGGGGCGACACCCGGCACACACTTCTTGAGGGCGCGGATCTACACGCAGCAGGCTCAGCCCGCCGCGGCCTATCGCGCCGCCGAGCAGTGCCTCGCCACGGCGACCGCGCAGGACTTCTCCCCGACCGAGCTGCGGGAGCTGCGGCGGTCCTGCGGGGCCCTTCGCGACGCGGCCCTGCGCCAGGCGGTGCGGTTGACGGTGCGGGTTCCGGCGGGGCTTCCGGCGGGCCTGGAGGTCGTGCTCAACGGGGAGGTGGTGCCCCCGCGTCTGTACGACGCCGAGCAGGTGATCGAGAGCGGCCCGGTGGTCCTGAGCACGCGCCTGCACGGCCGATCGCTCTGGGAGCAGAGGCTGGTGCACACCGAGGGGGCCGCGGTGTCTGTGGAGGTGCAGACCGCCGCGCCGGAGGCCGCCGCGCCCCCCGTGGCTGTGACGCGTGCGGCCAGTCCGCCGGTGCCCGAGGCCCCGCGGGCGGGGGGAGCGATCGCACCCGTGCCCCCGGGCCACGGTCAAGAGGTTGACGAGCCTCCGTCCTCGTCACGCGGCACGATGCGGGCCCTGGCGTTTACCGCGGGCATCGCGGGCCTCGTGGGGATCGGGGTGGGGGCGGTGTCGGGGGTGATGTTCCGCTGGGAGGAGCAGTCGTACGAGGCGGCGGGCTGCGCGTTTATGCAGGCTCCGTCGACGGCGTGTGTGGATCAGCACGCGAGCTTCGGCACGCTCAACACGCTGCAGTGGGTGGGGTACCTGGGGGGCGGGGCGTTGATCGCGACGAGCGCGATTTTGTTCCTCGCGGCTCCGAGCAGGGCCCGTGCCCCGGCGGTGAGCCTGGGGGTGGCCCCGGGCGGGTTGCAGTTGGGATACTCGGGGCGATTCTGAGCAGAGGGGTGCTGCGGGCTCCCAATCCCGCGTCCGGCAGCGGGCTACCCACGGGTCCAGCGGGTGTAGGCCCGGCGTACGTACGCGAGGCGGTCGGCCCCCGTTGGGTAACGCCGGGTAAACCACGCCACCAGGGCCCGCACCTCCTCCACCTCCGCGGGGCTCACGGGAGCCTCCGCGCGCCGAACAAACTCCGCGACCTCCATCGGAGCCTCGTGCATCGCCTTCAACCGCGCGCGGTCTTCGGCCGTCGCAGGGCGCTGTCGCGTGGTCATCGTCCGCGCGCCGCCCGAAGCGCGTCGAGGAGGCGAAGGTCTTCGAGATCCTTGGGCCGCGCCGCGAAGCGCTTCGTGGTGCGGAGGTCATCGAGGGCGGGCAGCAGCACGCGGACGTGATCGTCGAGCCATATCTCTACGCGGCGCGACCACAGCGTGTCGAAGTGCGTAGGCTCGCCATCGACGGTCGAGACGCTGCGCGCGAGGAGCACATCGACGTGCTCGTCGTTCTCCAGCACGTACCGTCCGCGCGCCCGCGCCGAGGCCGGGTCCATCGAGGGAGAGAGGCCAAAGGGCTCGACCGCACGGTTGAGGGTCTCGACATCGTCGGGGTGCGCCCAAAGATCATAGTCGGCGGTCAACACCGGGAGTCCGAGCAACACCAGGGCCCGTCGACCGATCAAGAGCACCCTCGCCCCCGAGGCCATGATCGCCGCGAAGAACCCCACCTCGTCAAACTCGCTCCCGTGCATCGCCCGCCCTGAGAGTGCGCCGCCCGCGACCGCCTCGTCAACTCAACCCCGTGACCGCTCCCCCGCGCGGACGATGACCGGGGCGGCGTAAGGCGGTTGACCCGCGGGGGGCCGCGGGTGTTCCATCCCGGGGCGATGACGGCAGAGACGTCGGGGCGGGCCATCGGGTTGACAGAGCTGCATCGGCTCGTGGCGTGTGACGCGCCCGACCTGGTCGATGCCGTCCTGGCTTTTCTAGAGCAACCCGACGAGGAATGGGACAAGCCCACCATCCAGGGGGAGCACACCTGGCATGAGTTTGTGGGCAACCTCGCGGCCCTGCGCTGGCGCCCGCGCACCGAGCGCAAAGCCGAGACCCTCCTCGGGTGGAAGCAGTACCTCGCCCAACACGCGCCCCCTCCGCCCGAGCGCTTCGGCCTCGCCGCCCTCATCGAGGCCCTCTACGCCCGCGGGACCGAGGCCTCCCGGTCCTCCCTCATGCAGATCGCCCGGCGGGCTCCGCTCAAGTACGGCCTGTGGGGCGGGCTCAAGCGCGTGTACAAACGCGCCGAGGAAGCCCTCGACGCGCGCATCTGGGGTGTCCTGGCCTGGCGCTTCGACGTCTCGGCCAACGCGAGCTACGCCGCCGGCTCCGAGCGCGAGGTGAGCGAACCCACCCTGCGTTACCTCCGCCGCCGCGCATGGCGTTTTCTACGCCACCTCGGCCAGGCCGTGCCCTCCCTCTATCCCCAGTTTGCCGTCGAGGTCTTGCGGCACTACCAGCCCGACACCCGCTGGCGTCAGGTCTGGGTGGCCCATCACATCTGGGCCCACAAGGGCGGGAAGTACTCGGCCCGGGCCTTTCAGCTCTCCAACTCCCCGAGCGACCTCGTCAAGCAGCGGGCCTTCCCCGCCGCCTGGACCCGCAGCCCCGACCCCCTCCTCACCCTGCTCGAACGCGCCGAGTCCGACCCCGCGGCACGTTTCGCCATCCAAGGCCTGCGCCGCGATTTCGCCCCCACCCTGCGCGAGATCGCCCCCGCGTGGCTCGGGCGCCTCGCGGGCCGTCCCCTGGAGACCGTACACGAGTTTCTGGTCGAGCTCCTGGAGTCGTCGCCCGCCCTGCACCAGGGGCAGCTCCGGGCCCTGGGGCTGCACGACGCGGCCCTGTCGCTCCTGCAGTCGCCCAGCAAGAAGGCCCGGGCCTACGCCGTGGCCTACGCCCGGGCCCACGCGGCCGACCTGTCCATCGAGGCCCTCCTCGCGGCCCTCCAGAGCGCCTACCCCGAGGCCCGACAGCCCGCGGCGGAGATCGTTCGGGGACGCGGGGCCAAGACCCTTGGGGTGGCCCTCCTCGGGCGGCTCCTCGCCCTCGGGGAGACCGCAAAATGGGCGGCCGAACAGCTCGACGCCCAGTTTGATCGCAGCGAAATCCCGCGGGAATTCCTGGCCGAGATGGTCTTCGGGGTCAACGCCCAACGGGCCTGGGCCTTCAAGCACCTCGCGGGGAAATACCAGCCCGGCGAGCTCGACGCGGCCTTCTGGCGCGACCTCCTCGACGACCCCAGAGCCGCCGAGGCCCCCCACGCCGCCGCGGCCCTCCTGCAGAACCTCGGGAAGTACCCCGTGGCCGAGATCGGGGCCGGGTGGCTCCTCGACGCCCTCCAGAGGCCCCGCCTGGGCAGCGCCGTCGGGCAGTGGCTCGGCAAGGCAACCTCCCTGCCTGGCCTCGATCTGGAGCGGGTCAAGGGCATGGTGTTCCGCCCCGACCTGCGCCCGGTGGCCCTGTCGCTCCTGGGCAATCGCAAGCTGGTGAGCGTCCGGGACCTGGGGGTGGGGTGGCTCCTGGCCCTGGCCCGTCGGCCCGACCCGTCCCTGCACGCCTTCGCCCACGAGACGCTTCTCTCCCGGGTGGCCCCCGCGGACTTCTCCGAGGCCGCCCCGGGCGAAGACAACGCGGCGGTGCGGGCTCGGGGCATCGTGCGCCTCTTCGCCATGGCCCTGGGGCCGAAGGAGCCCGACCCCGTTCGGGCCTTCGCCCAGACCTATCTGCGTTGCCATCACCCCGCCCTCGGGCCCCAGCAGCCCGAGACCAAACAACACGGGATCAAACCCCAGATCGCGGCCGGGGAGTACACCGCGGCCCGGGTGTGGCCCGCCCTCGACGACGCCCGCCCCGACGTACGCCGCTTCGCCGTGACCGTGACCCGGGTCGAGCTGCGAAACTGGGGTTATCACACCCGCGTGTACGAGCTCGCCGAGCGGGAGCACAAGGAGGTCCGCAACGTCGCCTACGACGCCCTCCTCAAGGCCGGCGAGAAGGGGGCCGACCGGGCCTGCACCCTCACCGTGCCCGAGCTCGATCCGGCCCGGGTCATGGCCCTCACCGAGAGCCGCCGGAAGAACACCCGCGAGGCCGGGGTCGAGCTCATCCGCAAGCACTACGGCCGCCTCGGAGGGCCCGAGCGCCTGGGGTGGCTGATGCGCAGCGGCGACCGGGAGGTTCGGCTCTTCGCGGTGCGTCTTCTGTGGGAGCGGCACAGGCCGCGGAGCTTGCCGGCAGGGTGGGTCCCGAAGGGCAAGGTCGTGGCGGCGGAGCTGGAGACGACGCGGTTTGCCGACGTCGAGGCCCTGCGAGACTTTCTGCGGCGGGTGTTGTTCGCCCTGCCTCCGGGCCGGATGGAACGCCGGGACGACAAGCACCCGCGTCGACACGTCGCGGCCAACGAGGCCAAACGCAACGTGGTGGAGGTCGTACGCGACCTCGGGGCCGAGGACATGGCCTTCGCCCAGGTGGTGGCCCCCGTCCTCGGTGAGTTTGTCGGGTCGCTCGCCAAGGGCGAGTGGCAATCGTGCCTCGCGGCCCTCGTTCACCTCCGTCGGGCCCACCCGACCCTTGAAGGAACCCTCCTCGGATGACCCCCCTGAAGCCAGGACACTTCGAGAAGATCCGCGCCCTCGCGGTCACCCCCGACGGAGCCACCCTCGTGTGGGCGGGCGACCGGGTCGTTCCCACGAGTCAGGTGTGGCGGGTCGGCCTCGATGGCAAGACCGTGCAGAGCGCCTCCCTCGGGTCGCACGGACGGGCCGTCGCCGTAGCAGGCCATCTCCTCGTCGTCGGAACCTCCGCCGGGGAGATCTACGGCCTCGACCTCGCCCGCGATCTGGCCGAGGTCGTGTGTCTCCCGGGGCATCCCGGGGGCACCACGGGCCTCGCGGTCTTCCCCGACGGCGATCGGGTGGCCTCTGTTGGGGTCGACGGAACGCTCCGGGTGTGGTCGCTCGGGGGAGGCTCCCTGGTCGGGGCGTGGCCCTTGTCCGAGGCCCCGCTGCGGGCCGTGGCCGTCGACCCCTCTGGGGAGTTTGTCGGGGCCGCGGGCGACGACGGGGTGGTCCGGGTGGTGACCCTCGCCACGGGGGCCGTGCGGGTGATGCCGGGCCACGAGGGGGCCGTGTTCGCCCTGGCTTTTGCTCCGCGGGACGGGCGCCTGGCCTCGGGCGGAGACGACGGGCTCATCCGGCTGTGGTACCTCGCCGGCGAGGTCGAGTGCGAGGTCCGGGGGCAGGATGACAGCGGCCACAAGGGGCCCGTGTTGTCGCTCTGCGTGATCTCCCAGGCGGCGGCGGGGGCCGACGGGAGCGAGGTCGGCGACCGGCTCTGCGCGGGCGACGCCACGGGGGCGGTGAAGGTCTGGCGCCTTGACGACCGCCGCAAGCCGCGGACCCTCGACGCGGGCCCCGGAGCCGTCACGGCCCTGGTCTTCGCAGCAGGGGCGGGGGCGGGAGGAGGTTCGGGCAGTCTTGGGGTCCTGGTGGCGGCCACGGACGGGCGGCGGGTGTCGCGGTTCGGGGTCGATGCCACGGGGACGGTCAGCGACAAGCGGGTGGGGGCCCTCGACGGGTTCGACCTGTTGAGCGCGGCCCTGCGCGAGGCCGTGCCGGGACGGGGGGCGGCCCTGCGGTCTCTCGCGGTCCTCGACGAGCCCGAGGCGGTGCCCATGATGGCGGCCCACCTCGGGCGCGAGTCCGACGCGAGCGTGCGAGTCGTGGCCCTGGAGGCCCTCGCCCAGGCAGGGCGCCACACGGCCCGAACCCTCGTGCGCGAACGCCTCGACGACAAAGACCCCACCGTTCGGGCGGCGGCCCTCGCCACCCTGCGTGGCCTCGACGGAGCGGGGTCGATCGAACCCCTGCGGGCGGCCCTGGGGTCGCGCTTCGCCGACATGCGCACGGGGGCCCTGGCCGCGTTGCCGGGGGTGCGGGAGAGCTCGCCGTTGGTTCCGGGCCTGGTGACGGGGGCCCTGACCGACGCCGACGCGACGGTGCGTCTGGCGGCCCTCGACGCGTTGACGGCCCTGCACCCGGCCGCGAGCGTCGAGCCCCTGCGGGTGGCCTACGAGCGGGGTCCGGCCTCGCTCAAACACGAGGTCCTCGTGCGGGTGGCGGCCCGCGGGTTGAGCGCCGATCCGGTCCTGGCCCCGGTGGTGTCGGTGGCCCTCGACGACGACGACCCGGTCGTGCGGCAGTGCGCCTTTGCGGTGAAGGTCCTGCATCGCAGGGCTCTCCTGGACGCGATCCGGGGGCGCGACGAGGCCCTCGCCCATGCCGTCACCGACATCGTGCGTCGGGTGGCCCTGCGCGGGCGCCCCGCAGGGAAGGCAGCCTCGGCCGTGACCGCGGCGGAAGAGGCCGCCACCCTCAAGGCCCTTCCCGGGGTGACCTCCGAAGGCCCGGAGCTCGGCCCCGACGACCTCGAACCCTTGCTTACGGCCCTGGTCTGCACCCACCCCGACACGGCCCTGCGCGGAGCCCGGGGGCTGAGCCTTCTCGGCGACGCCCGGGCCCTTGGGGCCCTGTTGCAGATCACCCGGGAGGGCGACGCGGCCCTGCGCCAGGAGGGGGCCCGGGCCCTAAGGGTTCTCGACGACGAGCGGGCCCGGCGGCGGCTTGTGGCGATGCTCGACGACCCCGAGGCCTCGGTGCGCGGGGCGGCCCTCGACGCCTTCGCGGGCTGCGCGGGGGTGACCAAGCTCACCGTGGCCCGGGCGGCCCTGCGGTCGTCGCACGAAGACCTCCGGGTGCGGGGGCTGGAGTCACTCGTGGCCCTCGGGCCCAAAGGCGACGGAGCGGCCGAACGCGAGGCCCTCCTCGGAGACGCCCTGGAGGACGAGGCCGGGAAGGTTCGTACGGAGGCCTTTCGTACCTTGTGGGCCTGGCACGGGGGCGACGCAGCCCCGGCCCTTCGGAGGGCCCTCGCGGGGCGCTTCGCCGACGTGCGCGTCCGGGCCGTCGACGAGCTCGCGCGCCTCGCGGCCGAGCCCTGGGCCCTTGCGTTGTTGCGGGCCACCATCGCAGACCGCGACCCGGGGGTGGCCGGGGCGGCCTACGAGGCCGTGGTTCGTGCGGCGGGAGCGGGGGACGCAGAGGCCCATCGGGCGGCCCTGGGGTCGCGGCACCGGGTGGTCCGGGCTCTCGGGGCGTATCGATGCCGGGGGTGTTCGGTCGAGGCCGTGTGGGAGACCCTGCGAGTTCACCTCGACGACGACGTGAGCCTCGTGCGGGTCACGGCCCTGCAGTCGTTGGATGCCCTGGGTCCCGGGCGGGTCGATCACCTCCTGGAGGCCCTCGCGAGCCCGGCCCCCGACCTCCAGGTCACGGCCGCCGAGCTCGGGGTCGCCCGCGGTCTCATGGCCCTGGTCGAGCCCATGCGCCGCCTCCTGTCCGACACCGACCTCGCGACCCGTCTCGGGGCCTCCGAAGCCGAGGGGCTGCGGACCCGGGCTGCGGGCGTTCTGGCGGCCCTCGGGCACCCGTCCCTGGTGGGGTATTTCAGCGCCACCCTGCTCGGCGACCCGACCCCGGCGGTGCGGGTTCAGGCCGCCCGAGGACTGGCCAGGGCGAGCCGCGGCGGCGACGAGCCGCATCTCCTCGATGCCCTGGGACACAACGATCCGTGGGTGCGTGCAGGGGCCGCCGACGGCCTCGCGCGCCTGGGCGACCTCCGGGGTCTGCCCGTCCTGGTAGGCAACCTGCGCCACCCGGCCGCGGCCCTGCGGGGGGCGGCCCTGGCGAGCTTCGCGGCCCTCGGGGCGGAGGGCGAAGGCGGCCTCCTCCAGGGCCTCGAAGACCCCGACCGGGCTCTGCGCGACGCGGTCCTTGGGGTGGTCCTGGCCCGCGACCTGCGGGCTCTGTCCGAGGGCCGCGGTCCCGACCTCCTGACGAGCGCCCTGTCGGCCCAACGCCCCGAGGTGCGGGTTCGGGCTGCCCGGGCCTTGGAGCTTCGGGTCGAGCCCGCGGGCTACCTCGCCCACCTCCTGGAGGTCCTCAGCCCCCCCGGAGTCGTGCGGGGCGTGGCCCCCAAGACGTGGCCCGCCGAGCCGGTGCGTACCGCCCGCCTCCTGGGGCTCGCCGAGACCCTCGCGAGCGACGACGCGGCCCGGCGGTACGACGCCACCGCGGCTCTCCTCGGGGCCTCCGAGCCCCTCGTGTACTTCGAGGCCCTCCAGGCCTTCGTGACCCCGGGAGAGCCCCGAATTCCCTCCGGGGCGGCCGATCCCGAGACCGCGGCCACCCTGCGGCGCCTGGCCTTCGGGGCCTACGTGGGCCTCCTGCGTCAGGCCTCCACCGACGAGGAGGGCCACAAGGCCCGGCGCGAAGCCGTCGAGCGGGTGACGGCCCTTGGGGTCTATCCCGAGGTGGGCCTCGTGGCGGCCGTGGCGGCCCTGGCCCGGGCCCTCGACGATGGCCATCACCTCGTGCGCCGGGCGGCCCTCACGGGGCTCCAGGCCCTGTACCCGGCCGACAGCGAGGCCCCGCTGGTCCTGGCCCTCACGGCCCTGTCGCCCGACGTGGCCCGGGTGGCCCTCGATCAGCTCGCGGCCCGCGGCGAGGAGGCCGTTCCGCGCGTGCGGGAGGCCCTCGGGGCCCGGCACCCGGAGGTGCGCAAACACGCCTTCACCCTCTTGGAGAGGTTGTCTCCGCGGGGCTCCCTCGACCCCCTTCTGGCGGCCCTGGCCAGCGACTACGACGACCTGCGCCTCGGGGTGATCGAGCGCCTCGCCCGCACCGACGACCCGCGGGTGACCGAGGCCCTGGAGCGGGCCCTCCAGAGCGCCCACGACGACCTGCGCCTGCGGGCGGGCGAGCTCCTTGCTGCGCGGGGGGGAGCCTCGGCGGCCCCGGCCCTGGCGGCGTTTCTCGGCCACGAACGGGCCCAGTACGCGGCTTCGGCCCGGGAGGCCCTGGTGGTCCTCGCCCAGCACGGGCAGGCCGCGGGCGTAGAGGCTCTCGGGGGGCATCTGGAGGGGGCCAGGGAGGGGGTTCGGGCGGGGCTGTTGGAGGCCCTGGGGCGCACCCGGCACCCTGCCGCCCTGGCGGTGCTTGCGGGGCGTTTTGATGACCCCGACGAGGCCTGTCGCCGGGCGGCTCTGTCGGCGGCCCTCGATGTGGCCGGGCGCGACCCTTCTCGGCGCGACGAGGCTCGGGTCCTGGAGGTCCTCACGGCGGCGGCGGGGGCCCGCGACCCGGCCCAGCGCGCGACGGCGGCGAGGCACCTGGCCGAGTGCGCCCTGGCCGGGGCCGACGAGGTGCTCCTGGGGCTCTTTCACGACCGGGCCTCGGCCGTACGCGAGGCCGCGGTGAGCGCCTACGCCACGCGGGTGATCGCACGAGGGAGCCTCGCCACCCCGCTGGAGGCCGTGCTCCAGGCGGGGCAGCGGGCCTTGGTTCTACCTTGCGCCGAGGCCCTGGCCCACCGGGGCGCGGCCATGGCCCTGCGCCCGCTGCTCCTGGTGGCCCGAGCGGGCGATCCCCCCGAGCGCGTCCGGGCCCTCCTCGCCCTCGGAACCCTCGGCGACCCCCGCGGCCTCCCCGAGCTCGAGTCCCTCGCCGAAGGGACCACCTCCGACCAGGCCGTCGACCCGACGATGCAGGCCGCCGCGGTGGAGGCCCTCGGGCTCCTGGCTGCCCGCCTCATCGACCCCGAATCCCGAGGCCGTGTGATCGAACGGGTCGAGACCACCACCGGGCCCGCCTCGCCCCCGTGGCTGCGGAGGGCGGGGGTCCGCGGGCTGCGGGCCCTCGGAGGGCCCCGGTCGCGTTCGCTCCTGGAGGGCCTCGTGCTCGATGCTGGGGCTCCGGAGGAGGTCCGGGCCGAGGCTGCCGAAGCCCTCGGGGCCCTCGGGGACGTCCGAGCCGAGGAGGTTCTGGCCCTGGGGCTGCGCGAGTATGCCCCGGGGGTTCACCGGGCCGCGGAGGCTGCCTTGAAGGCCCTGTTCCCGCACGAGCCCACCCGCATCGCCCTCCGGGCGGTGCAGAGTCCCGTCGAGGAGGTGGCCGAGTCCGCGGCCGAGTTCCTGGCCCGGGAGGGCGATCCCGCGGTCCTGGTATCCCGGCTCGGAGACCTCCCCGCCGACTCCCTTCGAACTCGCCTGCGCTACGGCCTCCTACGTCGCGGGGCCTCTCCCGCCGCGGCCCTCACGGCCCTGCTCGAACACCCCGCCCCCGCGGGTCGGTCCGAGGCCGCCCGGCTCGTGGGGGCCGCTCCCCCGGGAACCTTCTCCGCGGACGAAGGCAAGGCCCTCGAGGCCGCCCTGGGGCGCTCCCTCGCGGCGAGCGAGACCCGCTGGGTTCAGGCCCGCGGGGAAGACGGAAAGGCAGCCGAGGGCGAAGCCTGGGCCTGGGGTCTGTGGGCCGCCCGAGGCCGGGACGTCCCGGGCCTCGGAACCCTCGCCCTGGCCTGGGTCGGGCGGGCCGATCTGCCGACCCGGGTTCGGGTGGCCGCGGCCCAGGGGTTGGGGGCGGCCCGGGAGGCTCCGGGCGGCGCGGAGGAGGCCCTCGCGGGGGTCCTGGGCGACGCCGACCACGCCGTACGCGAAGCCGCCGCGGCGGCCCTGGAGGCCCGTCTGGGGGCCCGGGCGGCTGCGGTCGCGGCGGGAGTCCGTCCGGCCGATGTGGTGGCCCTGGGGGCTACGGTGCGTCCTCCCGGTGCGGCGGAGGCGGTGGTGGGCAGCCCGATGGGGCGCTCCCTGGGTCTGGCCTCCCTCATCGCGGGGCGTGAGCTCGGTCCCCTCCTGGCCCTCGCGGAAGATGCTGGGGCCGACCCGGCGGCCCGGGGCGAGGCCGTGGCGGCCCTCGGTCGGGCGGGGGGCGAGGCGGCCGTCGAGCTCCTGGGGCGGATGGCCTTCGCCAAGGGCGCCGAGGTGGCGTTTCGGAAGGCGGCGTATCGGGCCTTGCGTCGGGCCCGCAGGAGTACGGCGGCCATGCAGCAGGAGGCAGGGCGATGAGCACGACCGAAGGCAACCTGGCCCTCACCCTGGCGTACGCCTTGCGGAGCGGGGTGAGCCCCCTCGGGCAGGGGCGGGCCGAGGACGGATCGCGGGTGACCGTGGCCCTCGACGGAGCCCGGGGCCCGGTGGGGCTGCGGGGGCGGGTGCGTGATCCGGGGCTCTTCCGCGACGCGTGGATGACGGCCGCGGCGGTGCTCGGGAGCGATCTGCGGCACCGTTCTCGCGATCGTTCGGCTTATCTCGCCCACCTCGCCCGGGAGGGCAAGCGGGCCTCGGCGGGGGTGTGGGAGGCCCAGAAGGCGTTTCTGGAGTCGTCCATGGCCGAGGAGACCCGGGCCCGGGCCCTGATGCCTCCGGTCTTGACGGTCGATCCCGACGGGGTCGCCCTGGAGGTGTTCTCTCACGACCAGAGCGCATACGGCAGGCTATGGCTCGAGGCCGGGGCCCTGGAGGGGCGCGAGGCCGCGCACGGGACCTCCTTCGTCGACCTGTCCGAGGCCTTCCTGGGCGACCTCGATCGGCTGCGGGCCTGGGCTCCTGTCTCCCTCGACCTCGGAGACGCCCCGGGGGCGGGGCAGGGATCCGGGGCGGGGCATCACGAGGCCGTGGAGGTCCCGGGGCCGTCGTTGCGTGGGTTTCTCCAGGTCCAGTCGGCCGCGGCCCTGCCCGGGGTCGAGGTCTCGCTGGCCCCGGTCGATCTGTACAACCTCTTGTATGCCCTGCGGGCCCGTCGGGCGAAGACCTCTCCGCGGGCCCTGCGCTTCGAGCTCGTCCCGGGGGCTCCTGCCCGGCTCGTGCTGGAGCCCTGGGAGGTGGTCCTCGAGTCGCACGGGGCTCCGTACGCGGGGCCTCGCCCTGCGGTGGTGCGTACCTTTGGCCGCCAGCGCCTCCTCGCCCTCGCCCGCATCCTGCCGTACGTGCAGAGGGCCCGGGTGCGGCTCCTGGGCTCCGGGCTCCCGGTGTTCTGGGTGCTTGAGTTCGCGGGGGGGAGCCTGACCCTGGGGCTCACCGGGTGGACCGAGTCGGGGTGGTCGACGGCCGCCAGCTACGACGCCCTCACGCCCCCCGAGGCGGCGACGGCTCTGGCCGAGGGGGTGCTTCGGCGGCTCCTGGCCCAGGGGCCGGCCTCGGTCGATTCCCTCGCCCGGGGGCTCCATCAGTCGGTGGGCGAGACCCGGTCGGCCCTTCAGCGTCTGGCCTTGCGGGGGCAGTGCCTGTACGACCTCGGGTCGGGCCTGTGGCGCCCGCGGGGGCTCCTGGCCGGGGCCGTCGACGACGCCGTGACCCGCTTCGGGAGCGAACACGAGCGCCGGGCCCATCGCCTCTTGAGCACCGAGGGAGTGGCCGAGGTGCGGCTGGTGAAGGTCCACGAGATCGTCGGGGAGGGCGTGGAGATCGTGGGGGAGGTGTTCGACCGCGAGGCCCAGCGGCGCTTCGGGCCGAGCTTCACCCTCGACCTCGAGGGACGGGCCGTGGGGGCCCAATGCGGGTGTCCTCACTTCCGCAGGTCGGCCCTGCGGGAGGGGCCCTGCGAGCACATGATCGCCCTCAGGCTCCTCTACGCACGGACCCGGGCGGAGGAGGAGCGGCTGCGGTCGACCCCCGCGGGGCGCAGGCTCATTCGGGCCGAGACCCGGACCCTCGTCAAACGCGACGGGGCGGGGCAGGAGACCGTCCTGCGGCTGTCCCTCGACGCCCGGGCGGTGCGGGTCCAGTGGGGACCGCGGAGCGCGGCCGTGCCTCGGGAGCAGAGGCTGTGGTTCGACTCCGACCGCGAGGCCCGGGAGGCGTATTTCGCCCGGCTCGATGGGCTCGGGGCCGAGGGATACATTGACGCCGATTCGCACTTCGCATAGGGCGCCAAGTGCGGTACCAACACGACACAGGCCGCGTGAGGCGGCGACGAGCGGGAGGTGCAGAGGCAGCCGTCGATCGAGTCGAGGGTCGCCGTTCGCGGAGTGAACGTCAGCGTGAGGAGGGGAGAGGTTCTGAGGGCCATCAGCCGTGGCGCCTCGTGCGCGGGGACGGTGTTGCGCCGTCCCGGATTCTTTCTGTGCACACTCTCCGCAGGGTAGCCTGTTCTTGGTTCGCGCCCATAGTAGGGCCTACGGCCCCCGGGGCAGCTGGACCAACGATGCAGGCCACCGTTTGCCCCAGGGGCCGTAGGCCCTACTATGGGCGCGAACCGGTGAGGCTACCGATGCCCCGAAAGGGGATCGGGTGGTTGCCTTCAGCGCCTCCCCCCTCTTCACGCTGTCACCCCGCCGTACGGCCCGTCCCTCCTGCTTCGATCGCCTCGGAGGCCTCTGCCCCAGCGGGAGCGCGATGACAGCGAAGCTCGACACCATGGTCCCCTCGGCCGCCCCTGTCCGGCGCCCCGTGCCGCCCGGGGCTTCCAACACCCAGGGTCCCACCGAGGCTCAGAAGCTCGCACGAGCCGAGGCCGCCGCCCGCAGCGCCGAGCTCCACAAGGCCCTGTGCGCCCGGTGGGAGACCATCGCCGCGGCGGGAGGGACCGAGGCCTGGGTCCTGGCCGAGCTCAAGGCCAGGGGGCTCTACACGCCGCCTCCCGGCCCCGAGGGCGTCTCGGACAAAGACCGGGCTACCTACAAGGCCCGCAAGAAGGCCGAGGCCGTCGAACGAAAAGCCCTCGGCAAGCTGGCCTGGGCGGCCTATCGGGCCACCCACATCGTGCACCTGGGGCAGGAGGTTCATTGGGACGAGCGCGAGGGACCCGACGCCCTCGATCGCCCCGATCGTGCGGCCGTCCTGGCCCAGAGCGGCCTCGCCCCGGTCGAGACCCCGAAGGCCCTCGCGGAGGCCCTGGGGGTGACCATCCCCGCCCTGCGCTGGTTCGCCTTCCACCGCCTCGTCGACGCCGGGACCCACTACCGCCGCTGGCAGATCGCCAAACGCGACGGGGGCCTGCGCACCATCACCTCGCCCCGTTCGTCGCTGAAGAAGCACCAGCGCTGGATCCTGCGCAACGTGGCCGAGCGGCTCCCGGTCCACGGGGCGGCCCACGGGTTTCTGGCGGGGCGTTCGATCGTGACCAACGCCACCGTTCACGCCGGGGCCGCCACGGTCGTGAAGGTCGATCTGCAAGACTTCTTCCCCAGCGTCGGGTGGCGTCGGGTGAAGGGCCTCCTGCGGGCCGCGGGATACCCCGAGAAGGTCGCCACCCTCCTGTCGCTGGTGTGCACCGAGGCTCCGCGCGACGCGGTCGAGTTTCGCGGCAAGACCTGGTGGGTGGCCTCGGGCCAGCGGGGCCTTCCCCAGGGGGCTCCCACCTCCCCGGCCTTCACCAACGCCCTGTGCCGCAAGATGGACCGCCGTCTGTCGGGCCTCGCCCGGGCCCTGGGGTTTCGGTACACCCGCTACGCCGACGACCTGACCTTCTCGTGGCGCCCGTCGTCCGACCCCGAGGCAGGGGCGCACCCCAAGGCCCCGGTGGCCGTCCTCCTGCGGGGGGTGGGGCAGATCGTGCGGGGGGAGGGGTTTCGGGTTCATCCGCGCAAGACCCGGGTGATGCATGCGGGGGGGCCCCAGATCGTGACGGGCCTGGTGGTCAATGCTCCGCCCGCGGGGAGCCCAGCGGCGGCGGCCAGGGTGCCGCGCAAGGTCCGCAAGCAGCTCCGGGCGGCCCTGCACAACCGGGCCCCGGGGCGCACCCCGAAGGGCGACGAGACGCTTGCCCAGCTTCAGGGCATGGCGGCCTTTGTGTACATGACCGATCCCAAGGCGGGGCGGGCCTTGCTCGACGCCGTAGCCGCCCTCGGGGGCGACAAGACCGGCTGAACGGCGGTCGGCGCTACCTCACCCTGCGTTGCCGTGCGCGCCGCTCCCTCCCAGCCTTCCATTGGCCAGAGGTGTGTGGGGGTGGGGGCGCGCGGCGGCGGGGGTGAGGTGCGGGAGGTGCTGGTAGGCAGCAGGTCGATGCGGGAGGCGCCGACCTGGGGGGAGGCGGGTGACTACTTGCTGCGGGGGGCGTTGGTGGTCGCGCCGTCGCCCTGAGTGGCATTGGGGGCCACGCGGGTGAGCTGGTCGGACATCATCGCGAAGAAGCTCTGGAACGTCTGGCCCTTGCCGGCGTCACGCACGCGGAGCTTCATGCTCTGGGCCCCTTCGTCGAAGGTCAGGTCGGCGAGGAAGCCATTGGGCCCACGCAGCAGACCCGAGTCGCTGTAGGGGGGGATGAACCCCTTGGCCCGCAGGTTGCGGGCGAGGAGCTCAAAATGGGGGCGCTCGATGGATTGCCAAGACTTGTTGTTCGACGGCATAGAATCCCTCCAGTTGCGTACGGGCCGGGGCGAGAGATAGCACGACCTCAGGGTCGCGCTCAAGGGGGGGTCAGGAGTATACGCGCGGGCCGAAGAATTCTTGTCACGGCCTGTGCGAGACGACGGGACTTATGGGGTGATCCGGCGTCCGCGGCAGACCCCGTCGCCGTCGATGTGGGCGTTGGTCCCGGTGGTCCAGCGCATGAAGTCGCCGAGGGTGGTCACGGGGCGGCCGTTGGGGGCAAACCGCCCGTCGGCCTCGGGGATCGACGCGAGGGCCACGCGGTCGAGCTCGGCGAGGGTCACGATCCCGTCGCCGTCACCCCGGTAGGGGCCGTCCATGGTGTCGGCCCGGGCGATGGCGTCGAAGCGCGAGGCCCCGCTCTCGCCGAGGTTTTGCCAGAAATAGTGTTCGCCGTGGATGCTGATGCGCAGGGGGGTTACGCCGCCCTCGCGTACGACCGTGCCGGGCCCGGGGCGCGAGGGGGGGCCCTCGCAGGCGCTGTACTCCCAGCCCTCACGAAACTGCCAGTCGAAGCGCACCGTGCGGCCTTCGCGGGTGGCGACCCCCGTCACCCAGGTCGACACGCCCATCATGGCGGCACGGTCGGCCATCGGGATGGCCGCCGAGAAGCGCGTCGTGGCGCCCGCCGGGGCGCTGCGGAAGCCCACCTGCCCGAAGCGCCGGGCCTCGGCCGGGGCCACAAAGAGCACGGTCCCCACCTCGCCCCGCAGGTCGTACACCTGCTCCCCGCTCGCCTGCTCCGGCCCGACCGCCACCGCCGCCCCGTCCTCGTCGGCCACCCGAAAATGCCCGAGGTTCATGTAGAACCGCTCGTAGCGTACGGTCCACCCGTCGGTGATCCCGCCCGGTCGCCCCGCCACCGCGGCCCCGATCCCGTCGACGATGCTCTCCTCCGACTCCAGGGTCGCCTGGAGGGTGCCCTCGCCCGGGGCGCATCCTGCGCCCGAAGCCAACAGCCACAACCAAAGCCCACGTCCTCGGTTCATGGGCAGGCTGTACCCCAGGGCCGGAGACTGACGCAAGTCGATTGCACATGTGTCGTGGTTGTATTAGGGCACGAGGCACTACGGAGGCTTGATGACGATGATGCGACGGGCGATGGGCATTGGGGTCTTGCTGCTGGGGATGGCGGGCTGCGGCGACGAGGCCCCGGCCGATCCGTGCGAGCCGCACGGGCACCTCGACCGCGACCCCGCGGGGGACTACTGCCACTGCTTCGGGGCGTATCGGGGGGAGGGGATGCGGTGTGTTCTGCGGGGGGACGGCGGGGCGGGCGACGCGGCGGGGGCCGACGTGCCCGGCCACGACTGAGCGGCGGGATCAGCCGCCCGAGGGGCCCGCGTCGGTGTTGCCCCCGCAGGTGGTGATGCACTCGTTGAGGCGGGCCGCGCAGGTGGCCGCGTTGTCGCTGTGGGCCGCCTCGTGGCAGCTCTCCTGGGCCGGGGTGGTGGCCTGGGCGCAGGCGGCCTCGATGCGGGCGCAGTTGGGGTCGGTGGCGGCGTGGTCACCACAGCCCACCGGGGTCACCAAGAGCAGGACGGCTACGATCAACTTCTTCATGGGGATACGACTCCGTGCGGCGCGAGGGGCACACCGCGCGACCCCGTTGCCGTTGCGGCAGTCCTGTAACTGCAACACGAATACAATTCAAGCTTGGATGCGTGTCGGACGGACGCTGACCCCTCCCAAGCTGGCCCATGGGTTTCCCCCGAGGGCTCTGACCTCCCCTGGCGTAGCACTGCGACAAATTCCTCCTCCATGGAGGACCCTCTCACAGCAACTACGTCATATCCTCGGCAGGCTCCGGAGCCGGGACAGGCTCGGCCGCAGGGGCCGCGCCCCCCGTGGTCCCCCGTCCCGACCACAACGACGGAACGTACTGCTCCCACCCTCCCGGCATGTTCCAGAAGAGGAAGGCCCCGTGTTGGCGCACGATGTCGTAGTCTTCGGCGAGCAGGGTGAAGGCCCGGCGGCGCAGGGCCCCGGTCGACAGCTCGCCCTCCTTGGCCGCCGAGGCGACGTGGCCGCTCCCGATCCGGGCCAGGATGGTCGTGGCCAGGGTGCTCGCCTCCTCGATCTCGTCGACCTCGACCGTGGTCCGTCCCGAGAGGGTCTCCCACGCGGTGCGGTAGGCCACGGCCAGGTCGTTGAGGTCGTTGGCCTTGTCGCGCATGCTGTTGTCGCCCGCACGAATGTCGGCCAGGAGCTTCTCCGGCATCCGCCCCCGGTGCACCTGGGCCGAGAGGTCGTCGAGGAGCAGGCCCCGCAGCGTGTTGACCCGCGCCAGGATGTCGGCGAAGGGGGCCGTCTCGTCCACGGCCACCCGGTGCAGGAGGTCGGCGTGCTGGGCGGCCAGGGCCACCTCGGGGACGCGCTCGATCACCTCCCACGGAACCGTACGAAAGGCCGCGTCGAGGGCCTCACGCTGCCCGAGCAGGTTGGCCGCCCCCGCCTGGGCGATGGCCGCGGCCTGGGTGACATCGAGCCGGGCCGCGCTCACCTCGGAAGGATCGAGAGCCCGGGCCCTGTCCTCGTATTTCGCCCAAGCGGCCTCGGTCAACGCGAGATCGATCTCGACCGTCACCGGCTCCGGCCCGATCGCGTGCGGCTCGGCCGCGGTTGCGCTCCCCTGATGGTCCGCCATGGGTCCTCCTGAGCGTCTCGTGACACCCGCACGAGATGCTCCCGCTGCCATACCACCACCGCCCCGGGCGACGGAAGGCCGCGCCGACACGGCCGGTCAGAAGTCGACCCGGGCTCCCTCCGGGGCGGCGCCCTCGGTGGCCGTGGCCTTGACCTCGCTGACGTTGCGCGACCACTGGTAGTACGCGATGGCCCCCTCGCCGAGGCCCTTGAGGGCCGCCCCCGTCAGGGCCGCCGACACCAGAGGCCCCACCCACGGAACAAACCGCGTCGTACGCACCGCCTGCCCGAGCACAAACTCCCCCGCCCCCAGGATGGCCGCCGAGGCCGCCTGCTCCACCGGGGAAATCTCGGCCTGATAGGCCTCCCGGACGTCGCGCATCATCTTCAGCCCCACCGCCGCCACCGCCGGCGCCGCGAACCGGAAGGGCAAGAGCCCCAGGCCTGCCCCCATCAGCGCCGACTGGTTGACCAACTTTCGGGAGGTGGCTTTGCGGTTCATCTCCTCTTGGTTACTCACGACGGGAGGGGCGGTCAATCCCTGCGTCAGGTCCTACGGGGTCTCGGAGCCCCCTTCGGGCTCGGGTCGCTCGCTCTCGGGGAGCCACCCGTGGGCCCGCAGAAATACCCGAAACTTCCCGAAACACTCCATGCACTCGATGTTGCCGGCGTAGCTCTCCGACAACCTCCGCGGGGCCTCCGGCGGATCGAGGTGGAGCACGATGCGCCCGAGGTCGACCTCGCCCGACAGGGAGGTGGTGGGCAGGGCGTCGCCGATCTCGCGGCGGTGAATGATCCGCTGGGTGGTCTTGCGCTCGATCGTGACCTCGCCCAGGGCCTCCAAGGGCAGCTCAAACGAGTCCCGGGCCCCCGCGGGCCACACGAGCAGCGTGCCGTCGTGCATCTCGGCCCGCACCCGGGCCACCGACTGGAGGCGTCGCTGCCACAGCCACCAGCCCACCGTGACCCCCGCGAGCCCGAGGCCCACCGGCGGGAGCATCGACGTGGTCACCGCCGACAGCAGCAGCCCGCTCACGGCCGTAAGCCCCGCGGAGAAGGGCCCCGTCACGTCCTCGCCGTCGCGCCACACGGCCTCGAACACCCGCGGGGCCGTACGCACAGGCTCCGTCGGGGCCGCGCGGTACGGGGTCGGTCCGAGGGTCTTCGTGTCGTCGCCCATCACCCCAAAGCCTACCATCGACCGTCACGGCGACGGAGTGAAGACCCCCACCCGCAGGCCGTGGTCGTCGACCGTCGGGGCCCCGTCTCCGCGGGTGCACGCGATCCGAAGGGGGATGAGGTCCTGGTACCAGCTCACGGCCACCCGGCCCGCGGGGTGGGGCTCGATCCGCATCCAGCGCACCCCCACCTCGACCCCGATGGGCCAGGAGGCCACCCGGGTCGCGCCCGCCGTGGTCACCCGGTAGAGCTCGACGCGGTTCTCCGCGCAGTGGCCGCGGGAGAGGGCCACCCAACGGGTCTCGCCCGCCACGGCCACCGCCACCGAACGCTGGTACCCGATCACGTCCTCGCTGCGGGCGATCTCGACGCTCCCGAGGCGCACCACGGCCACGGTGCGCAGGCGCTCGACCCGCACGGTGGCCCCGTCGCGGGTGACCTCGGGGGCGACCTCGCGGGTGCCCTCGCGGCTGCGGCGCTGGAGGGCGCTGAGGGTCCATGCGCCGGCCGTACGCTCGTCGGGCGTGGCCGACCGCACGGGGGCCTCGCAGGCCGTGGCCGTACACACGAGGGCGTGGGTCTCGACCCCTCCGTCGACGGGGCTCCCCTGCCACACGAGGGTGGGCCCCGCCGCGGAGCCCATCTGAGCCGCGATCACTCCCCCGGGCACCAGGCCCGGAACCTCCCGGTCGTGTTGGACCCGAACCCCGGCGCGGTTCCAGTGCACGAGGTGGAGGGCGGCGTGTCGTTGGTCGCTCCCGGGGGTGGCGAAGGCTCCGACGAGGGCGTCCCCGACCCACACCGGGGGGGCCACCGCGGCGCTCTCGTACCCGCGGGCCGCCAGCGGGCGATCGCGGGGGAAGTCCGTCTCGGGCTGTGGCGGATCGACGGCGTCGGCCGGGGCCGTGGCATCGGACGGAGGGGCCGGGACATCGGCCGGGGGAACGCCCGCGTCCACGGGAGCCAGGGGCGTCGGGATGTCGACCGGGGTGGCCGGGGCCGACGGGCTCGGGGGGGCGTTGCGGCAGGCCGCGAGGAGCACCAGGACGACGGGCGCGAGGCGGTGGGACGGGGGCATTCGTTACTCGAGGGCCGCGAGGCCAGGAAAGAGGGCGGCGATGGCTGTGCCGCGCAGGACGAGGTCGGAGTCTTCGGCGCGGGCGGCGTCGAGCACGAGGGCCCCGTCGGCGCAGACCACGGTCACCCCCGCGGGGGTCAGGACCATGTCGCCCGGGTCAAACCCGCGGCCCGACCAGGAGGAAGGTACGGCCCGCAGGACGACCACGGTCTGGTCGTCGTAGGCCGTGAAGGCCCCGGGCTCAGGGCTGGCGGCACGGATGCGGCGCAGGACCCGGTCGACGGGGTCGGTCCAGCGCAGCTCGCAGTCGTCGTCGGTGGGGCGGGGGGCCAGGGTGGCGCGGGTGTCGTCTTGGGGCGTGCCGGCGGGGGAGAGGGTGCCGTCGCGCAGGGCGCAGAGGGCGTCGCGGAGGCACTGGAGGGAGGGCAGGTCGAGGCGCCGGGCGAGCTGCCACGCG
Organism: uncultured Myxococcaceae bacterium; assembly: GCA_964447205.1. Classification (GTDB taxonomy): domain Bacteria; phylum Myxococcota_A; class Polyangia; order Polyangiales; genus JAEUKH01. The sequence goes on along the minus strand of CAYUSB010000003.1, from coordinate 92,458 downwards.
TCGAGGTCAGCGGGAACGGTAACCGACCGCTGGAGCAGGATGGGGCCTTCGTCGTACTGGGAGGTGATGCGATGTACGGTCACCCCGGTCTCGGTGTCGCCGTGCAGGAGGGTCCAGAAGTAGGGGTCGGGGCCGCGGTACCGGGGCAGGAGCGAGGGGTGCACGTTGACCCCTCCGCCCGGGGCCGCCCGCAGCACCTCCGGGGGAATCCGGCGGGTCCAGAACCAGCTCACCACCAGGTCGGGCCGCGTCGAAGCCAGGAGCTGCTGCACCTCGGGTTGGGTGAGGTCGGGTCGGCCGAGGAGCGGGCTCTGGGTCGCGGCGAGGATCCGCCGGAGCCTGCGCATCCCGGGCATCAGGGGCCGGGCGATGCAGGCCCCCGTGAGGGCGAACCCCTCGCGGTGTAGCATCAACGCCCCGAGGGGCAGCCCGAGGTAGAGCAGTCGCACGGGCGGAGGTTTTACCCCTCCAGGAGGCACAACGTCCACGGAACGAGGGTCGCGAACGCGCTCCCATCCCCCACACCCCGGGCCCCGGCTTCGTCGAGGACCTCGCTCGTTCCGGCGTCGGCCACGAGGAGGACGGCGGTGCGACCCGACAGGCTGCCTGCCACGGTGCCCAGGGCCTCCCGGAGTGTCCCGGTGGCGGCCCGGGCTCCGTCGTCGAGGGCCAACCCCGGGAGCACAAGCGCGTGGGCGTAGGCCGTGACCCTCCAGGCCTCCCACGACCCATGCTGAACCCTCCGGGCCATGGCCCCGTCCTCCACGGACTCGTCGGCCACCTGGGCGGCGGCCAGGGCCGCGAGGGCGTCGTCGACCCGTGCGTCCCCCTGGTCGATGACCCGCACCTGTCCGAGGGACAACAACACGGTGTGGAGGTGTTCGTGCAGGTCGGCCCGCCATCCCGTGAGGAGGACGATGGCCGTGTTGCGGGCCTCGGTGGTCTCGGCGCAGCGGGCGAGGCGCCCCCGGAGGGCCTCGAGGCTCGGCAGATCGCGCACGGTGGCCTCGCGGGCGGCGGCGAAGGCCAGCTCGAAGCGGGCCATGGCCGAGCGGGCCCGGTCGAGCACGAGCGGGGCCGGGGCCTGGAGGGCGAGGGCTCCGAGGCGGGCCCGGTCGAGGGTCCGGGGCAGCGGGACGATGTCCTCGGTGAAGGCTGCCCGAATGGCCGCGGGGGTGTCGAGCCGGAGCTGGAGCACCCGGCGCAGGGCCATCCCGAGCGAGACCTGGGCGGCCAGGGCCCCCGGGGCGCCGCGGAGGGCCTCGGGGGACAGGGGTTGGGTGGCACTCCCCGGGGCGCTCTCGACGGGCGGAGGCGGGGGCAGGGAGGGCCGCGACGGGGGAACCGTAGGCAGGGGAGCCGGGGTCCACTCGATGGGTTCGTCCAGGGAGGCAAACCGCGGGGCCGCCAGCGGGGAAGAGAACACCACCAGCATGTCGTCGGGGTCGGTCTCGGGCCCGGCGGGGGGCAGGTCGAGCCACCGTTGCAGGGCTTCGACGAGGGCGGGCCGCGAGAAGGTCCGCCCGGCCAGGGCTGCGGGCAGGGACGACGGGTCGCGGGTCACGGTGGGCGGGCCCCCGAGCACGGTCACCCGGTCGAAGAGGGCGGAGAGGGAGGCGGGGAGGGCGGGGGTTCCGGCGGCGGTGCCGGCGCGACAGGCGGCGAGGATGGACAGAGACCGCTCGGTGCAGGCTCCCACACACGGGGCGAACCATCCCGACGGGTCGTCGCCTCCGCGGCCTCGGGCGTCGAGCCAGCGGTCGAGGTCGTCAAGCACCAGGACCATGCCCGTGCGGCCGACGGTGCGAGCTCGGAACAGCCACGACCCGAGGGCTCGGAGGGCTTCGGCCCCGCGGTCTTCGTAGAGGGTCCCGGGGGCCCGGAGGCGGTCGAGGGCGCGTTCGACGGCGTCGGGGAGGGCCTCGGCGAGCCTGGCCCCGGGCGTATACGGGCCGAGGCGCACGACCAGGGGGGCCTCGGGGCGCGCGGCGAGGGCGTCGCAGAGGGCGTCGAGCTGGGCGGCCCGGGCCGCGGACGTGCCGCCGGAGAGGAGGACAGAACGACCCCGGGCGGCGGTGGGGTGCAGGGCTTCGGCGAGCGACGCGAGGGGCGAGGGAGGGTTCACGGCGGCGGCGGGAGGGTACAGGGTTGTGCGGGGCTGTGTCAGGCCTCGTCGTCGATGTCTTCGCGGAGGGCCACGGCGTCGTCGGTGGGCCGCAGGGGGCGCCCGGCGTGCTTCGCCCGGGCCGCGACGAAGGCCGCCCCGAGGAAGAAGATCTGCGCGGAGTAGTAGGTCCACAGGAGCAGAAGGACCACCGACCCGGCGGCCCCGAAGGTCGACCCGAGGCTCTTGTGTTCGAGGTACGAGGTCACGACGAAGCGCCCGAGGGCGAAGAGGCCGGTGGTCACGGCCGAGCCCAGGAGGGCGTCGTTCCAGGCGATGCGGACGTGGGGCAGAAACTTGAAGATCAGGGCGAAGAGGGCCCCGAGCACCCCGAGGGTGAGGGTGTAGTCGAGCAGGCGCCATCCGGCGGGGACGTGGGTTCCGAGGACACGTTCGGTGGTGACGATGGCGGTGCGCAGGGCGATGGTGGCCACGACGGCCACCCCGCAGAAGACGACCAGGGCGAAGGACAGGGCCCGGCGTTTGAGCTGAGAGACGGCCTTGTCGCGCAGGGCCTCGGCCGAGCGGGCCCGGACCCCCCAGAGGTGATCGAGGGCCTTCTGGAGGTTGCTGAACAGTCGGGTGGCTCCCCAGGCGATGACCCCTGTCGACAAGAGCGTGACCTCGGTCCGAGAGGTGCTGGCCCGGACGTTGGCGAGCATGGCGGCCAGGGCCTGGGCCCCGTTGTCGCCGATCCAGGCCTGGAGCCCCTGCAGGACCTCCCGTTGGGCGCTCCGGGCGTCGACCACGGCCCCGGCTACGACCAGGGCGATGAGCAGGAGGGGGGCGACCGAGACCAGGGCGAAGAAGGCCGTGGCCCCGGAGAGCATCCGGCCGTCGTGGCGCAGGAAGATGCGTACGGTGTCGCGCAGGACGTCGCGCCAGGGCATCGGACTACGGAGCCCGCGGCATGATGAGGCGGATCACCCGCGGCAAGACCTCGACCTCGGCCTGGGGGGTGGCGGGAAACTCCTCGCCGTCGACCTGGGCCCGCAGGGGCAACGCGCCGGGGGCCGTGGTGAAACGGAACGCCATCCGGGCCCCCCGCCGCTCGGGGCTGTGGGTCACCCCGACGGCTCGCAGGGCCTCTTCGACCTGGCCGCTCCCGTCGAGGCGGACCATGGCCTTGGAGATCCAGTCGCGGCGCCCGGTCATGGGGACCACCTCGAAGAGGCCGTCGTCGTGGGCGCTCGTAGGGTCAAGAACCCACATCCCGCCGTACACCCGGGTGCCCTTGAGGATGAGGTCGGTGAGTCGCGGCCAGGCGTAGGACGCGCCGTCGAGGTCGAGGTCGGCGGCGAACCCGTCGTCCTCGACGTAGCCTTCGAGGAAGGTGCGGAGCAGAGCCCCGCCGTACACGAGCTGGTCGCGCCAGAGGTCGCGCACGAGGGGGATCTCCTCGATCATCTTGCGGTCTTCGTTGCGCACGGCGAGGGCCCGGGGGGAGATCCCCCACCCGGCCGAGTCGAAGAAGAGGGTCTCGTGCACGAGGGCCCCGTGGGCGTCGAGGGCCCGCAGCCGGCCGGCGTCGAGGCGGGTCTCGTAGCCCGCGGTCACCACGAGGACATTGCGGGCCAGGGCGCTCTCCTCGGCCGACAGCCCAAACGAGCGCCCCTGGTCGTTGGCCGTCCCGGTGGGCAACATCCCGAGCGGAATCTCCTCCCCGCGACCCGAGGCGTAGAGCCCTCGGGCGACCTCGGCGAAGGTCCCGTCGCCTCCCATGGCGATGACGCATCGCCAGGACGCGGACTTCAGGGCCTCGGTCACGGCGGCCACGGTGCGCCCTGCAGGCAGGGTGGGCAGGAGGGTGTGGTCGACCCCGGCGGCGGCGAGGAGGCTACGGGCCTGGGCGATGCGGGCCGCGTTCTTGCCGCTCTGGGCGGTGGGGTTGGCGACGAGGAGTGCGGGGGTCTGGGAGGCCATTGGGGGGATGGACCTCAGGACACCCCGTTGTGGGGGCTGCGGTCAAGGGGCCGGGGGCACCCTTCGGGGCCGCGGGCGTGTTATCCCACGGGCGAACACATGGCGATGGAGACACTTCCGGCGGCGGTTCGAGGGCGATGGCGATGTTTGTCCGCGGGAGAGGTCGGGCGCTTCGGGACGGGGCTCATCAACGACACGTTTCGTGTGGTGGGACCGGCGGGCACGGTGCTCGCGCAGCGGCTGCATCCGGCGTTCGGGCCGCGGGTTCACGAGGACATCGAGGCGGTGACGGCCTGGCTCGCGGGGCAGGGGATGGGTACCCCGCGGTTGGTTCGGGCCGACGATGGGGCCTTGTGGGTGGAGCACCCGGGCGACGACGACCCGGCCTCCGCGGGGGTGTATCGGGTCTTCACCTTCGTGGAAGGAGCCCAGACCTGGGACAAGGTCGCTCGCCCCGAGATCGCCCGCGCCGCGGGGGCCCTGGTGGGTCGGTGGCACCGGGCCGTGGCGGGGCTCGACCACACGTATCGGCATGTACGGCCGGGGGTTCATGACACGGCGGGGCACCTCGCGGCCCTCGCCGCGGCGCTGCACGAACACCCCGATCACCCGCTCTACCCTGAGGTGGCGGCCCTGGCTCCTGCGCTCCTCGCGGCGGGTCGGACGTTGCCTGACTTCACGGCGCTCCCCCTGCGGCACAGCCACGGCGACCTCAAGCTGTCCAACCTGCTCTTCGACGCGGAGGGCCGCGGGATGTGCCTCGTCGACCTCGACACCCTGGGCCGGATGGTCTGGCCCCACGAGATGGGCGACGCCCTGCGGTCGTGGTGCAACCCCGCGGGCGAAGACGCCTCCGTGGTGACCCTCGACCTCGCGCGCTTTGAGGCGGCGGTGGAGGGCTACGCGGAGACGGCGGGCGATCTCATCACGGCCCCCGAGTGGTCGGCCCTGGTCGACGGCCTCGGGGCGATCTGTCTGGAGCTGTCGTCCCGCTTTCTGGGCGACGCGTTGCGCGAGCGGTACTTCGGCTGGAACCCTCGGCGGTACCCCTCGCGGGGGGCGCACAACCTCGTGCGGGCCCGGGGGCAGTGGGCGCTGTACCAGTCGGTCGAGGCCCAGCGGGCGGTGTTGACGGCCCGGGTGAACGAGATCGCCGGGCTGTGAGCGACTACGACTGCCAGCGCTGCGGGGCCTGCTGCACCAACCCCCGCGAGAACATCGACGAGGGCTTTACGGCCTACGTCGACGTCCGCGACGACGACCCCATCGCGGCCCGCAAGGACCTCGTGCGCAAGTACGTCACGGTGGGCCCCGACGGGCGGCGTCACCTGCGGCTCGCGGCCGACGGGCGCTGCCTGGCGCTGCTGGGGGCGATCGGGCGGTCGGTTCGGTGCGCGGTGTACCACCACCGGCCGGCCCCGTGCAGGAAGGTGCAGTCGGGGAGCCCCCTGTGCCTGCGGTATCGGGCCGAGGCGGGGCTGTGACGGGCGGGCCCACGAACCCCGAGGGGTCGGCCCCCTGGGCCCGGGCTCGCATCGAGAGGCTGCTCGACCCCGCGCCCCTGCCGGGCAAAGGCTGGCTCTTCGTCGCCTCGCTCCGCGAGCTCGGGCCGCACGCCACCGCGGCCGAGAAGGTCAAGATCTTCCTGCGCACGACCGTGCCGACCCACGACGACGCCCTGCGTTTCCTGGAGCCCCTCGACGACGCCCTCGCCGAGGCCATCGCCGCGTACGGGCCGCGTATCACCGGCAACCAGCTCCACGACCTCCACCCGGTGATCCTCGCCCTCGCCCTCGTGGCCGCGCACGGTCGTACGGGGCGTACGCCCGCGCCCGCGTGGGACGCCTTCCTCGCCCGCGACTTCTCGCTGTACGAGCGCTTCGACTTCGAGCTCACCCGCGCGGCGTTGTGGGCGGTTCCGCCTGCGCGACGACGGGGGATCGTGCTGGAGGCCCTGCTGCGCCGAGAGCGGCTCGCCCTCTTCGTGATCGACACCGTCGAGGGCGACCCCGAGGTCTTCCGCGCGGCCCTCGGCCTGGTCGCGGGCCTCGATCAGGACGTCGAGCACGGAACCCCCGCCGCCCAGGGCCTCGCCCGCGGCGGGTCGGCCATCGTCCCGCTCCTCCTGGAGGCGCTTGCGCGGCCCAGACTCGAGCGCTTCGAGGAGCCTACCCTCCTCAACGCGTTGGCGTGGATCGGCGACCCCTCCGCGGCCGAGGCCCTGGTGGCGGCCACGGGGCGTTCGTCGGCGGCGGTCGCTGCGGCTGCGGTGCGGGCCCTCGCCGCCCTCGGGGCCTCGGCGCGGCCCGCCCTGGAGGCCGGGGCGAAGGCGCGCAAGAAGGCGGTGCGTGAGGCCTGCGCGTGGCTCCTCGTGCTCCTGGACGATCCCGCGGCCAGCGACCTGCGCGCGGCCCGGACGGCCCACGGGCCCTTCCTCGACGCGATCGATCGTTGGGCAGGGCGCCGCGCGGACCGCGAGGTGCCGGGGCTCCGCGACCTGGAGGCCGACCCGCTGCTGCCGTGGGCCCTCGTGTGGGTGCTGGCCACCCGGCCGCTGCACCCGCATCACCTGGGCGCGGTGGTGACGGCCCTGGCGAAGATGGGCGACCGGACGGAGGCTCCGCTCGCGCTCCTGAGGGCGCGCCCCGAGGCGATCCGCGCGCACGGGATGCCCTGGCCCCTGCGCTGAAGCCGCGGGGGGCTTGCGGATGGGGAGGGGGGCATTGTCGACCACTCCCTTTGCAGCGAGCGCGTCGCCCCGCTGCCGTTGCCGGTCGGCGCAGGGCAGGAAGGGGTCGGCCTCGGGCGAGGGGCCGCGTCGCGCGTCACCAGCGCACGTCGACGGGGACAGGTTGGGCGGGGTCTTCCCCGATGCCCAGGGCGCCGTAGATGTTCGAGCCCCAGCATGCCACCCGGCCGTCCGAGAGCACGGCGCAGGCGTGTGATACCACCGCTACACCAAACCTGGACGATCGAGTCGCCCTCGGGCTGAAGCCCGGGGCCACCCTTCGGTGGAGGGCGTCGGGGCTTCCGACCGACGATCAGGGCTCGCGGGGTGCGGTGAGCGGGGGCGGCGTATCCGGGGCGTTGGCCATCCGACGACGAAACAGGGCCGCCCGCGCGAGCAGCAGCGTGGTCACCGGAACCGTAATGGACAGCATCACGATGATCAGCCCCGGGTGCAGCATGGGGCGCGCATGAAGCACCGAGAGGTAGAGGATGCTGGCGAGGGTCACACACCAGCTGCCGAAGGTGTACGCGAGGGCGGGCGGATGCATCCGCAGGAAGAAGTCGGGCAGGAGCAAGAAGCCCACCGCCGAGAGCATGACGAACACGCCGCTCAGCACGAGCAGCACGGCCACCGCCGCCTCCGCCCAGAAGGGGACACCCGGGATCACTCGATCACCTCACCCCGCAGGAGAAACTTCGCCATCGCCGACGAGCTCACAAAGCTGAAGAGAGCGATGAGCAGGGCGGCCTCGAAATACGTGTCGCTGGCATAGCGGATGCCGAGCACCAGCATCATGAGCATCCCATGGAAGTAAAGGAGGTCGAGTGCGAGCACCCGGTCCTGGGCCCGTGGACCCACGATCAGCCGCACGAGCACCAGGACCGAGGCGAGGGCGTAGCAGCCGAGGGCGAAGACGATGGCGTAGGACAGCAGCGAGCTCATTCGAAGATCTCCCGCAGCGGGGCCTCGTAGCGGGCCTTGAAGCGCGCGATGAAGGCCTCCTCCTCCTCAACGTCCCACACGTGCAGCATCAGGGTGCTGCGATCGAGGGCGAGCTCCGACCAGACCGTGCCCGGCACGACCGTGGCCACCATGGCCAGGGCCGCGATGCCGCGCGGGTCGCGCAAGACGAGCGGGATGACCACGAAACACGAATGAGGACGTCGCCAGCGCCACACCACGACGCTCCACCCGACCTCGAGGTTGGACATCAGGGCGTCCTGGCCGACCCGGAAGAGGAAGCGGGCGACGGCCAGGGGCCGATGCACTCGCGGCTGTGCCGGGAGGAGGCGCGCGGTCAGGAGCGGCACCCCGAGCCCGAGGGTGAGCCCGAGGAGGATGTGGCCGAGGCTTGCGGAGCGGGCGAGGGCGAGCCACAGCACGAGGAGCGAGACGGACAACCACGGCGCGGGGACGAGCCGCCTCCACAGGGTCACGGGGCACCTCCCTCGACGGCGGGGCGGGTCGGGCCCGGTCGGGGTCTTGTGGACAACACGGCCTCGATGTAGGCCGCCGGAGCGTGGAGGCCCGCGGCGGTGGCTCCCGTGTAGCGCAGGACGGGTTCGGCGAAGGCGGTGAGCCACACGCAGGCGAGGAGGAGGGCGAGGACGGGGGCTCCCTCGGACACCTTCACATGGGCCATGGGCCGATCGGTCGCCGACCAGAAGTGCCGCATGCCGGCCTTCGACAGCGCGATGACCGCGAAGAGGCCCGAGAGCAGCAGCATGCCGAAGAGCCACCCACGGACCAGGGCGGCCCCAGACGCGTGGGCGACGCCCAACCCGGAGGGGCTCAAGAGGGACGTCATCATCGTGAGCTTCGCGATGAATCCTGACAGCGGCGGAACCCCCGCGACGATGGCCGCACACGCGAGGAAGGCCAGGCCGAGGAGGGCGCGCGACATCGGGATCTCTCGGCCGACGAGGGCCTCCTCGTTGTCGTCGAGGTTGGTGTCCTCGCTCGGCTCCACGTCCACATCGGGCAGGGTCGCGAGGTCGCCGGTTCCTGCACGATGGATGAGCTCGACGAGGAGAAACAGCGCGCTCGCCCCCAGGGTGCTGCTCAGCAGATAGTAGAGGGCGGCGGAGGTCACAGACGGCACCCCGAGGCCGATCGCAGCCAGCAGGGTGCCCGAGGACACGAGGATGGAGAAGCCCGCGATGCGGCCGAGGTGCGTGGAGGCCACGAGGCCGAGGACACCGAACGACAGGGTCGCGAGCCCGCCGTAGACGAAGACGGGCGCCCCGAAGAGCGCCGAGGGACCGGCGTCCGCGGAGAAGAGCAAGGTCCACAGGCGCAGGAGCGTGTAGATGCCCACCTTGGTCATCAGGGCGAACAACGCCGCCACAGGGGCGCTGGCCGCGGTGTAGGCGCGTACGAGCCAGAAGTTGAGCGGCCAGATCGCCGCCTTGGTCAGGAAGGCCACCGCGAGGATGGAGGTGCCCGCGAGCAGAAGGCCACGATCGCTCTCGCGGACGTGCGGGATCTTGGCGGCGATGTCGGCCATGGAGAGGGTGCCCATGACGCCGTAGAGCATCGCGAGGCCGATGAGAAAGAGCGAGGACGCCAGCAGGTTGACCGCGATGTAGTGCAGCCCGGAGTGCACCCGGGCCCACCCCGATCCGTGCAGGTGCAGGCCGTAGGAGGCGGCGAGCATCACCTCGAAGAAGACGAAGAGGTTGAACAGATCGCCCGTGAGGAAGGCCCCGTGGAGGCCCATGAGCTGAATCTGAAACAGGGGATGGAAGTACACCCCCGCCTTGCTCCATGCGGCGGTCGAATACACGGCCGAGCCGAGGCTCACGACCCCGGCGAGCACGAGCATGAGGGCCGAGAGGCGGTCTGCCACCAGGGCGATGCCAAACGGGGCCTCCCAGTTGGCCGCGAGGTATACGCCGATCGTGCCGCGTGCCCCGCCCGCGTCCACGCGCCGGAGGATCTCGACGGCGACGAGCAGGCCCATCAGGGTCGCCCCGACGTTGACAATCGACTTGAGCCGTTGACGTCCGTGACCGAGCAAGAGCAGGAGCGCCGCGGTCACCAGGGGCAAGACGACGGGCAACACGAGGAGGTGCGACAGCGTGAGGTTCACGGCTCCTCCTGGGTTCCGTCGACGTGGTCGGTGCCGCTCAGGCCGCGCGACGCGAGCAGTACGACGAGGAAGAGGGCCGTGGTCGCGAAGCCGATGACGATGGCGGTGAGCACGAGGGCCTGCGGCATCGGGTCGGTGTAGTGATCGAGATCGGGGGGCACGTTCGGTGCGACGATCGGCGGCTTGTTTTTGAAGAGGCTGCCCATGCTGAAGATGAAGAGGTTGACCGCGTACGACAGCAGCACGAGCCCCATGATCACCTGGAAGGTGCGGGGGCGCAGGATGAGCCACACGCCAGCACCGCCCAGCACGCCGATGAGGAGGGCGAGGAGGGCCTCCATCTAGGTCGTCTCCTCGGGGGGCGAGGCCGCAGGGACCGGGGCCGTCTTGCGGTGGGCGCGGATGGACTGATGCCCAAGGGCCGTGAGGATGAGGAGGGTGGCCCCGACCACGACCGCGAACACCCCGAGATCGAAGAAGGCCGCGCTTGGCAGGTGCATCGTACCGAAGACCGGCAGCGTGACATGCGCCGTGTGGGAGGTGAGAAAGGGGTAGCCGAGCCCGACCGCGCCGAGCCCCGTGGCAGCCACGAGCAAGAGCCCAACGCTCATCCAACGCACGGGACGGAGCCGGGTGCGGGCCTCGACCCACCGCGTCCCGGCGACGAGGTACTGCAGGATAAACGCGATCGCGACGCAGAGGCCCGCGACGAAGCCGCCCCCGGGCTCGTTGTGGCCGCGCAGCAGAAGATGGGCGGCCACGACGAGGCTGATCGGCAGGAGCAGGCGGGCGATGACCGCGGGCACCATCATGTATCCGCGCTCGATGTCCTGCACAGAGCGCGGCTTGACGAGGTCGGTGACGACATCGGACGGCAGCGCCCGCTGTTGGTGAGGCTGGCGGATGCTCTCCGTCGCGGGGCGAAAGCGGCGCAAGAGCGCGAACACCGTCAGTCCCACAGCGCAGAGCACCGTGATCTCGCCGGCGGTGTCGAGCGCGCGGAAGTCGACGAGCATCACGTTGACGACGTTGGTTCCGCCCCCGCCGGGGAGCGCGTGGCGCAGGAAGAAGGGCGAGATGCTATGCGGGGCGGGGCGGGTCAACATCGCGAAGGAGAGGGCCGAGAGTCCGACGCCGACGCCGAACGCGAGCGAGAGATCGCGTGCCCGCCGTGTGTGATCGCGCAACGTGATGAGGGATGGCGTCTCTCTCAGACGCATCGGAAGCCAACGAAGCCCCAGGAGGAATAAGATGGTCGTCACGACCTCCACGACGAGTTGGGTCAGGGCGAGGTCGGGCGCGGAGAACCACACGAAGGTGAGGCAGGCCACGAGCCCCGCGCCGCCCATCAAGACGATGGCGACCATCCGTTGGTACTTTGCCGTCGCGGCCGCACCGAGGGCACACACGATGCCGATGATCCACAGCAGGGCGAAGATGGGCGAGGTCGGCAATCGCGCGCGGTGTCCCCAGCGCAGCGGAACGTCCCATGAGGACCACACCGCGAGCAAGAAGGCCACCCCGAGGATGGCGAACATCTGCGACTGAAGTCGTCGGGTGCCCACGGTGCGGAGGGCGACCCCGGCCAGACGTGCGAACCCGACCAGGGTGCTCTCGAAGAGACGTTTGCCGTTGAGGCGCTCTGCGAGGGGCGCGTTGTCGAAGCGTCCGCGCAGCTGTTGTTTGCGCAGCCAGAGGTAACCGAGGACCCCGCCGCCGATCGCCACGAGGCTCATCACGAAGGGTGCGTTGAAGCCGTGCCACACGGCGAGGCTGTACGCGGGCAGGGCGCTGCCTACGACCGGACGGGCCGCGGTGGCCAACGAAGGGGCGATGGAGACCGACGGCACGACGCCCACGATGAGGCACGCGAGGACCAGGAGTTCGACGGGGACCCGCATCCATCGGGGAGGTTCTTCGGGCTGACGCGGCAGGTGGGAGGAGGGCGGACCGAAGAGGATGTCGTAGCCGAAGCGCAACGAGTAGACGACCCCGAAGACGCCTGCGAGCGTGGCGGCCGCCGGCAGGCCGACCTCGATCCATGGATGGGACGAGAGAAACACCGTCTCCGCGAAGAACATCTCCTTGGAGAGAAACCCGTTGAGCAGCGGGACCCCGGCCATCGCGGCACTGGCCACGAGGGCCAGGGTGCCGGTGATGGGCATGGACCGTACGAGACCGTTGAGCCGACGGATGTCACGCGTGCCCGTCTCGTGGTCGATGATGCCCGCGGCCATGAAGAGGGAGGCCTTGAAGGTCGCGTGGTTCATGATGTGAAACACGGCGGCGACGGCGGCGAGGGGACTGTTGAGGCCGAACAGGAGCGTGATCAGACCGAGGTGGCTGACCGTGGAGTACGCCAGGACGCGCTTGAGATCGTGCTGAAACATCGCGATGTACGCCCCGAGGAGGAGCGTGGCGAGCCCCGCCCCCCCGACGAGCCAGAACCACAGCTCTGTCCCCGACAGGACCCACCAGAGCCTCCCGAGCAGAAACACGCCCGCTTTCACCATGGTGGCGGAGTGCAGGTAGGCGGACACGGGGGTCGGGGCCACCATCGCGCGCGGCAGCCAGAAGTGAAACGGAAACTGGGCGCTCTTGGTGAAGGCCCCGAGAAGGACCAACACGAGCGCTACGGGGTAGAGCCGGTGCCCTCGAATGAGATCCCCCGCGGCGAGGACCCTGTCGAGGTCGTAGCTGCCGACGATGTGCCCGAGCACGACCACGCCCCCGAGCAGGGCGAGCCCGCCGGCTCCGGTCACGGTCAGGGCCATTCGCGCGCCCCGCCGTGCATCGAGGCGGTGATGCCAGTAGCCGATGAGCAGGAAGGAGACGACGCTGGTCAGCTCCCAGAAGATGACAAGTTGGACGAGGTTGCCAGAGAGCACGAGGCCGAGCATCGCGCCCATAAACGCCAGGAAGAACGCATAGAAGCGCCTCGCCGGGTCGTCCGGGGACATGTAATAGCGGGCGTACAGTGCGATGAGCGCGCCGATGACCGTGATGAGCACCGCGAACATCCACGCGAACCCGTCGAGCCGCAGGACCACGTTGAGCCCGAGCGAGGGGAGCCAGGTGATCTCCTCGCGGAGGACACCGCCGTTGCGGACCTGGGGGTACCGCACGAGGATCGCGCACGCTGCCACCGCCGACACGAGCCCCGCCCAGGCGGCGAGCACGGTCCGCGCCCTTTGGGGCAGGAATGCTGCGACGAAACTGCCGAAAAACGGAAGGATCAGCAGGGTGGCGAGAGACACAACGGAGGCGAGTGTAACCAGTTTCGCGCGCGTGTAGGCAGAATCAAGACCGCTCTGCGACGTTCGGCCGGGACCGTCGCGTGCTGCGAACCCTGGCAGCTACCAGCTCACCATGCGGGGCATGTCGATCACGTCGCGGGTTCCGTCGCCGCGTTGGCCGAGCGAGCCGTCGCCCCAACACCACACCTGGGCGTCGCTCAGATACGCGCACGCATGAGCCGCCCCCGCCGTCAGGAACACCGTGCCCACCCGCGCGAAGTTGGCCACTGCCAACGAGGGCGAAGCACGCCCCGGGCCCGGGGTGCCGAGCTGGCCCCGGTCGTTGGCCCCCGCGCACTGAACCGACTGCGAGAAGATCCCGCAGGTGAAGTCGCGGCCCGCCACCAGGGTCCGGTCGCCCCAGGGGCTCAGGGCCGGGGTCGACACCGACCCGCCCGTCATGCCGTCGCCGAGCTGCCCGTGGGTGCGGTCGCCCCAACACCAGGTCTGGGTGGTCCCGCGGGCGCAGACGTGTCGCCCCCCCGCCGTGATCGCACGCACCGAGGCCGACACCAACGGGCCCATCACCCGCCCCACCGGGGCCGCCGGCGAGGTGTCTCCACGGCCCGCCTCGCCCTCGACGTTGCGCCCCCAGCACCACACGCTCCCGCCCTCCGCGAGGGCGCACCCGAAGGCCTCGCCCATCACCAGAGAGGTCACGGTCCCCGTGATGGCGAGGTCGACCCCCGGGTCGGCCCCACGCTGCCCCTCGTCGTTGCGACCCGCACACCGAACCCGCCCAGACTGCAACACGCAGGTCGTGGCCCCGCCCGCAGCGAGCCGGGTTGCCGCGAGGCCTGTGTCGGTGGGCCGGAGGGCATCGCCCATGCTCGGAACAAACAGACGGCCGTCGTCGCCGCGGCCCCAGCACCAGAGGCGGGCGGGGGTTCCGGCGAGGGCGCAGGTGTGCTCGGCCCCGAGGGCGAGGGCCAACACGGGCGGCAATCCCGCCACCAGAACGGGCTCGGTGCGGGAGGCGGTGGTTCCGTCTCCGAGCTGACCGCGGCGGTTGTCGCCCCAACACCAGCACGACCCGTCCGAACGCGTGGCGCAGGTGTGCCCCGCCCCTGCCACGATCGAGGTCACCGTGCCCTGCGGGATGGGCGGGGTCTCCATCTGCACCACGTCTGCGGCGTCCCCGATGTCCGGCACGTCCGGCACATCCATCACGTCGCGCGGCGTTCCCACGTCGAAGACGGGCACCGGCCCTGCGTCTTGCGGGGTCGTTCCGTCGACGGCCGGGGCATCGAGGGGCGCGGCGTCGTCGAGGCGGTCGCTCCCGAGCGACACCGTGCGCGAACACCCGACCACCCACAGCCATGCCACGAGCAGCAGTCTCACTCGGGCCTCGCCGTCGTGCAGACCCGGTCGATGCGCGGCCGCTGCGGAGAGGCCGGGAAACGACGGGCGAACGCGGCCACCCGCCCGGCCGTGCCCGGCTCCTGACGCGCGCAACGGATCAGCAGCTCGGTGGCCTCGCGCTCTTCGGTGAGGGTTCCGCGCGGGAACCGGCGGCGGTGTTCGGACAGGGCCGCCATGGCCTCGGGGTCGTTCGAGGCGGCGTGGGCGCGTCGGGCCCGGCCGATCAGGCGCATCTCCTCGGCGAGGGTGTCCTCGTCGGAGAGGGCCGGAACAGCCCGCACGCGGGGCGCAGTCGGAGGCTCTGCGGGCGCCACGACGGGGGGCGCACTGGGAGGAGGCGCGACAGCCGGGGGCGCGACAACCGGGGGCGCGACAACCGGGGGCGCGACGACCGCGGGCGCAGAGAGGGCGGGAGGCTCGGGCTGCGGGGCGGGCTGCGGGGTCGTACGGTGCGCCCACCACCAGACCAGGGCCGCGATCACCAGGGCGGCGATTCCCAGGGTCAGGGGGGTCGCGCCTGAGGGGAGGGACGCAGGGCTCTCGGCCGCGAGGCGGGCGTCGAGGGCCGCACGCACCCGGGCACGATCGGCCGCGGTGGGGCTCTGGGCGCGGAACCCTGCGTCCAATACGGCCCGGGCTTCGGTCGACAGCTCGTTCATGGGGTGAGGCTCCTGCGGGCGGCGACCGCGCGTTCGAACTCGGCCCGGGCGAGCCGCAGACGCGAGTAGACCGTGTTGAGCGGAACCCCCGTGGCCTCGGCCACCTCGGGGGCGGTCATCGATTCGAGCTCCATCAGCACGAAGACCTCCCGTCGTTCATCTTGGATGGCCCCGAGGCACTGGTCCAGGACCCGCAGGGCCTCGCGGCGTTCGGCCTGCTCCTGGGGCGTTGGGGCGTCGTCGAGGACGGCCTCGGGAAGGGCGTCGTGCTGGTTCTTGCGGCGGTTCCAGCGGCGAAACTCGCTGGCCACCCGGCGGGCGATGCCAAACAGCCAGGTGCGCGGGCTCGACCGACCCTCAAACTCCCCGAGCTTGCGATGGGCCACCACGAACACCTCCTGCACCCCATCGTCGAGGTGTGACTCCTGAATCCCCATCCGTCGCAGCGAGCGCCACACAAAGTCAAAGTGCTCCTCGTAGAGCGCGTCAAACGCCGACGGCCCCGCTGCCATCAAGAGCGGGAAACACAACGCCGTCAGCGCAAACACGACCATGACGCCCGGTGAGTGGCCGAAGGGAGGCGGTTCCGTCACGGCCATCTCCAGATTGCGGACAGACCCGCCCGCACCGTCACCGGCCACACCGCGTGAAGCTCCCCCACCCCCTCCACCGCGTACCGAACCCGCTCGATCGGAACCATGGCCTCGGCCTCCCCCAACACCTCCACCCGCCCCCCGAGCTCGACCCCCACCCTCGCCCGCAGGGGCACTCCGAACATCCACGACACGTCGTCCGCGTTGCGCTGAAACCCTTCGCCCCGGCCCTCCATGCGGTTGACCTCGACCCCCGTGCAGGCCCCCACCCGCACCCTCCGCCCCCCGAGGGCGCACCCCAGGAGGGCGCCCCGCCAGGCCCCGAGCCGCATGGCCGTTCCGGGTCGCGGACCGTCGACGCCCTGGGTCACGAGGCCCGTGACCTCGGCCATCGCCCCGAGGGTCTGCCCCCACACCGACAGACCCAACCCCAAGGCCGGGGCGAAGGAGGGGAGGGTCCCGAGGTCGCCGCGGGCGTGCAGCGACACCCCCATCCGCACCCGCCGAGCTCTCGGCGGCGGAGGGAGCCTCGGCCGCGGGCGCAGGATCGGCGGCAGCTCGTCGTCGTCGACAAACAACACGGGCGGGGCCGTACGCGGGGTGATCGTTGTCGTCGCGGAGGGCTCGTCCGCGGGGGCCTCCTCCATGGCGAGGGCGATCACCATGGCCACCCCTTGTACGAGCCGCGGGCATGAGCGCGACTCCAGGGTTCGGGTGCCCGGGCGGTCTCCGTGGCGGGTGGTGAGGACGGCTCGCCATCGCCCCGGGTGGGTCACGACCCCGTCGACCACGAGGGCCTGCCTCGGGCGCTCCGGGGCCCCGGCCGCCCGCACCGCATCGAGGACCGCGGCCTGATCGGGACACCCGCTGGGAGCGGTCCAGCGCAGCGTCAACGACTGGGCCGAGGCCTCCCCCGACACCAACAGCGCCATCCACAACCACGACACCCGGCCCATAGGGGCCGACGCTACCACGGCCCCCCGCTCCACGAATTCCGTGACGGAACACTCCGCCCCCGGCCACTTCACGGTCAGACCTCACTTCTTGTCGTGTAGTCAGGAGCTTCTCCGATGATGTCGTATTCGTGGTGCCGGGTGGTTCTGTGTTGGGCCTCGCTTGGGGCGGTGGGATGCGGGTCGGTGGCCCTCTCGCCCGACGCGGCCATGACCGACGACGCGGGCGAGGTCATTTCGCCCGATGCGGGTCAGGCCCCTGCGGCCGACGGGGCCGCGGGCTCCGAGGACGCGCGGGTGCCCTCTCTCCCGGTCGACGCCGGGACTGCCGCTTCGGACGCTCCGACCGCCCCCTCCGACGGGCCGGGGCCTGGGGCGTGCTCCGAGCCGCGCGACCTCGTGGGCGGGGCTCCGGTGTACTCCGCGCAGATCGCACGGTTCCGCGATGGGCTTGTGGTGGCCTGGGCCGCGGGGGGCCGGACGGGCATCCAGGCCCAGGCGTTTGACAACGCCCTCAACCCCCGGGGGTTTCCTGTCACCCTCGGATGGCTCGGCTCTCAAGAGGGCGTCACCCTCTCCATGGACTTCGCCGCCGAGTCTGGGGCCATCGCCGTAGGGTCGAGCCTCTATCTCGTGGCGGCCAACCCCGACGGGGCCCTCCGCACGACGGCCACGGTCGCCCTGGGAGCGCACACCGCCCGGGCCGTCTGGGCCCAGTCCGACACGATGTTTCACGTCGTGATGTCCGACGGGCGCTACGTCTACACCAACGGGGCCCGGGTCAACGCCAACACCCCCAACGAGCCCCTCAATCCGCCCTACGGGCCCGACGTCTCGATCGTGTTTCAGTCGAGCGGGTACACCTCGTTTGTACAGCAGCCCAACCGCTGCGGGTCCCGGCTCCACATGCGGCGCTTCATCTTCGGGCACGGGGCCTCCCTCCAGGTGGCGAGCGAGTACGCCGAGGGCGCCGACGCCGCGCTCGTGGCGGCCGACGACCGCTCCGTCTACCGGCTCCTGCAGCGCGGCGGGCGGGAGGTCTCGCTCGACCTCGAGCAGCGCAGCCTCCAGGACCTCCGCCTCGAAAGCAGGCTCCGCGTCGTCCACGAAAACACCGCGTGGAACGCCACCCACGGGGCCCTCTCCCTCCACGGCACCGCGCCCCTCCTGGCCTGGGCCGCGCGGCCCGAGGGGGGCGGCTACAACTCCGCCGTGCGGGCCGCCTGGGGTGCGGGTTCGGACGCGGCGGTGATCTACCGTGACCCCCGGGACGAGCCCGTCCACGTGCACGGGGTCACGGCCGACCGGGCCCTCCGTCGGGGGTGGGTGATCTTCGGGGTCGAGCGCTCCAACAGCCCCCACCGGCTGATGGCCCAGTGCGTGACCCAAAACCCGTAGCCTCTCCCCCTGGCATCGTCCCCCCGATGGGTGCACCCTGACCCGGGTCTTGGATCCCCCCGTCGACGATCTCTCCGACACGCTGGGCTCCGGCCGCCTCGACGCCGTAGCCCTCGTGCCCGACACGGGCCTGCTCGTGTTGACCGTGTGGACCGCCGCGGGCGTTCGGCATCTGGCCGTCGGCCTCGGCCCCTGGGTGGCCGGGGTCGGCTGGTCGCCCCGAACCCCGACCTTCGCCGCCCCCAAGACCCACCCCCTCGTGGCCGCCCTGCGGGCCCACGCCCTGGGTCACACCGTACGCGCGGTGACCCTCGACGACACCGAGGCCCTGTGGATCATCCTCGGCGACGCGGCCGTCACCGCCCGAGTGCGCCTCGTGCCCGCCCTACGCGGGGAGGTCACCCTCTTCGACCCCACCGGGGCCCGGATCGTAGCCTGGAGACCCTCCGGGGTGGCCCGTGGTTCGGAGACGCCTTCGGGGGATCGGGACGCGGTCGGGGCCGAGCTCTTGCGTCTGAGCGACGCCCTGGTGGTGAGCCTCCGACGGCGAGAGCTCGTCAAGGCGATTGACCAGCGCCAGCGGCAGCTCGCCCGGCGGCAGGAGGCCGTGGAGGGTGACCTCGCCCGGCTCGACGACGTAGCCAGGATGCAGAGGGTGGGCAGGATGCTCCTGGCCCAGGGGGGGAAGATCCGGCGGGGGGCCACCCGGGCCACCCTCGAAGACTGGGAAGAAGGCGGAACCCTGGAGGTCACCCTCGACCCGGCCTTCCCAGCGAAGTCGCAGGCCGCGGCGATCTTTGCGCGGGCCAGACGCCTCGCCCAGGCCGAGGCCGTGATGTGGGCGCGGCTGGAGGCGACGGTTCGGCTCCTGGAGGCGGTGCGGAGTTTGGGGGAGACCGTGCGGGAGGCCGAGGAGGTCACGGCGGGGGTGCTCGTGCGGTGGACCGAGGCCGCGGTGGCCCTCGGGGTGCGTCGGGGGGGCGGGGCCCCGGGGAGCACCCAGACCCGGGCCCGGCGGGGCGAGAAGCCGGAAAGGCCGCGGAGGCCGTACCTGGAGTACGTGGGCTCGCACGGGGGGAAGATTCTTGTGGGGCGGGGGGCCGTCGACAACGACCGGCTGACCCTGCGGGTGGCCCGGCCCCAGGACGTGTGGTTGCACGCCCGGGGGGTGGCCGGGGCCCATGTGGTGGTTCCGATGGCGAAGGGGGTTACGGTCGCGCCCGAGCTCCTGGTCGACGCGGCCACCCTGGCGGCCCATCACAGCGACGCCCGGGGCGAGACCCTGGTGGAGGTGGCCTGGACCGAACGGCGGTATGTTCGCAAGCCGCGCAAGAGCCCGCCCGGGTCGGTGCTGCTCGACCGCGAGCGGGTGATCGCCCTGCGGCTCGAACCCGCCCGTCTGCGGCGCCTGCTGGCCGACCGGCCCGAGGGGAGCTAACCCCGTGAGCGTGTACGACAACCCCCGCGACGATCCCGACCTGGTGGCCCTGCGCCGCGCTCAGGAAGACCCCTGGGTGCAGTACCTCATCGTGTGCAGCGACGCCCCGCAGCCCCTCGCGGTCACGCTGGGGGCCGTCGTGCGGGCCGTCCTCGACGCGGCCCAGCGGTTTCCCCACGACCCCCGCCACGCCGAGGCCTGGGCCGCCTGGAGCGCCCGGTCGTTT
The DNA here is from genome assembly GCA_964447205.1 of uncultured Myxococcaceae bacterium. Lineage (GTDB taxonomy): Bacteria > Myxococcota_A > Polyangia > Polyangiales > JAEUKH01. The sequence goes on along the minus strand of CAYUSB010000003.1, from coordinate 72,624 downwards.
CGGAAGGTGACCCTGCGGGCCCGGGGCAGCGCGTGGCAACGTTGCCTCGCCCTCGACGCGGCGGTCGGACGGGTGGGCGAAGAGGTCAAGGTCCTTGCCCTTCCGCCCGTGCTCAAGAGCCAGCGCGACCCCTTCCTGGCGAAGCTCCAGGCCTGGACCCCGGCTCCCGACGAGCTGCCCCCCGACACGACCCCCTGGCCCATGGGGCTGGTGATGCCCTTCGCCCTCAACGCCGCGGCTACGATGCGCGGAGGCAAGGCGGCGGCCCAGGTGGCCCACGCGGCCCTGCTCCTGTGGGAGGCCTGGCACCCCCGTCGCCCTGAGGCCTTCGCGCTCTGGAGGGACGCGGGACAAGGGTGTCTCTTTGTGTCGGCCGACCCGGCCCGCTGGGCAGACCTCAAGGCCACCCAGGCCTGCGCGGTGATCCGGGACGCGGGGCTGACCGAGGTGGCCCCGGGGACGGAGACGGTCCTGGCGATGGCTCCGGGTGTTGCGGAGTGCGTGCGGGGGCTGCAGAGGGTGTAGCTTCTGCGCGTGCTGGCTTCTCGTCGTGCGGTCTTGTCGTGTCTCCTCCTCGCGGCACTCGGGTGCAAGGGCCGCGGCCCGGCCCGGTCGACGGACGGCTCTGCCCCGGGTGACGCGGGATCCCCGGCCCGGCGGATCGTGTCGCTCCTGCCGAGCACGACGGAGACCTTCTTCGCCCTCGGGCTCGGCGATCGGGTGGTGGGGGTGTCGACGTACTGCGACTACCCTGTGGAGGCCACGCGCCTGCCGCGGGTGGGGGCCATGGTCAACCCGTCGTTCGAGGGGATCGTGGCCCTGCGCCCCGACGCCCTGGTGGGGGTCGAGGGGCCGGTCAATCTGGCCGTCCTGGAGCGGCTCCGGGCCCGCGGGGTGCGCACCGTGTTTCCGCGGGTGGAGTCCATCGCCGAGGTCTTCGCCTCCGTCGACACCTTCGCCCGACTGGCGGGAGAGCCGGGACGGGCGGGGCCCCTCCGGGCCCGGATCGAGGCCGACCTCGGGCGGGTCGAGGCCGCCGTACGGGGCAGACCCCGGCCCCGAACCATCGCGGTCTTCTCCGTGCGGCCCCTGGTGGTGGCCGGGACGGGGTCGTGGGTCGACGAGGTCTTGCAGCGGGCCGGAGGCGTCAACGCAGCCCAGTCCCGGGCCCGGTACCCGACCATCTCCCTCGAACAGTTTATTGCATGGGCCCCCGAGGTGATCCTCGACATGTCGACCATGTCCCGGGACAACCCCGGGAGCGACGACCTGCGGGCCGCCCTCAGCGCCCACGGATCGGTCGCCGCCGTCACCTCGGGGCGGGTGTACCCCCTCACCGACCCGATGTATGTGCGCCAGGGGCCGCGGGTGGGCGCCGCCGCGGAGGGCATCGCCCGGGTGTTGCATCCCGACGCACGATGGTGACAGTACTGCGATGAGCCCCCTTCGTTGTCCTGTCTACGTCGCCGGCGAAGCCCGTGAGGGGGCCTCGCGGGTGGAGGTTCGTGCGCCCTGGGATGGGGCCCTGGTGGGCACCCAGGGTATGGCCGGGCCCCGCGACCTCGACGACGCCCTCACCGCCGCCCGGGCCGCGTTTGCCCGCACCGTCCGACTGCCCACCCACGTCCGTCAGGCCTTCCTGCGGGTCCTGGCCGAGGCCGTCCGGGCCGACCGCGAGGGCCTCGCCACCCTGCTCGCCCGCGAGGCCGGCAAACCCATCGCCCTGGCCCGGACCGAGGCCGACCGGGCCGCCCTCACCTTCACCCTCGCGGCCGAAGAGGCCGGTCGTTGGGGCGGGAGCTTCCTCCCCCTCGACCTGTCGCCTGGCAGCGCTGGGGCCGGGGCCCTCGTGACCCGTGTTGCCGCCGGGCCCGTCCTCGCCATCACCCCCTTCAACTTCCCGCTCAACCTGGTCGCCCACAAGCTGGCTCCGGCCTTCGCCCTGGGGGCCCCGGTGGTGCTCAAACCCGCCGGGCAGACCCCCCTGACGGCCCTGCGCCTCGCGGACCATGTGTACGGGGCCTGCGAGGCCGTGCCCGAGGTGCCCAGGGCCATCCTGTCGGTGGTTCCGTGTGACACGGAGGCGGCCCAGGGCCTGGTGGAAGACCCGCGGCTGGCGGTCTTGTCCTTCACCGGGAGCGCCAGGGTGGGCTGGATGCTGCGGTCGCGGGCGGGATCGAAGCGGGTCCTCCTGGAGCTCGGGGGCAACGCCGCGGCGGTGGTGATGCCCGACGCCGACCTCGAGCCGACCCTGGGGCGCATCGTGGCGGGGGCCTATGGGTTCGCGGGTCAGGTGTGCATCAAGGTCCAGCGGGTGTTTGTGCACCGCGACGTGGCCGAGGGCTTTACGGAGGCCCTGGTCGGTCGGACCGCGGCGGTGAAGGCCATGGACCCCATGGACCCTGCCGCCCTGATGTCGTGCCTCATCGACGCGGGGGCGGCCCGCAGGGTGCGGCAGTGGGTCGACGAGGCCGTCGCGGCCGGAGCCCAGAGGCGGGTGGGGAGCCCCGGCAAGGACAACCGCGTCGAGGCCACGGTGCTCACGGGGGCTGTGGCGGGCATGAAGGTCTACGACGAGGAGGTCTTCGGCCCCGTGGTGACGGTGGAGCCCTTCGCACAGCTCGACGAGGCCATCGGGCGGATCAACGCGGGGCGGTACGGCCTCCAGGCGGGGATCTTTACCCGCGACCTCGGGGCCATCCTCGCGGCCTATCACGGGCTGGAGGTGGGTGGGCTCATCGTGGGGGACGCGCCTACGTTTCGCTCGGACGCGATGCCCTATGGGGGCGTCAAGGACTCGGGGGTGGGCCGCGAGGGCGTTCGGAGCGCGATGGAGGACATGTCCGACGCGCGCACCCTCGTGCTACGAAACTACTTCGGATGAGACCTTCGGCCAGGACGATCGCCCTGGGGCTCTGTGGGGTCCTTGGGGTCTTCGGGTGCCCGCGTACGACGCCTCCAGCCCCGGGGGTCGCTGTAGACGCCGGGCGGGCTGCGGGCGGTGCCTCGGCGGCGGTGACGGGCGACGACGCGGCGTGTACGGCCCGCGCAGACCTCGCGGCGTGTCGCCGTGCGGCCCTCGTGCACATCGAGGCCCGGCGCGACGGCGAGGCCCTCGCGCGGGCCACCCGGGCGTGTGACGGGGGTTTCCTCCTGGGGTGTCGGACCCTCGGGTGGTTGTACGAAAACGGGCGCGGGACGACGGCCGATCTGGCCCGGGCGCGGGTTCTGTACGGGCGGGGGTGTGACGGGGGGGAGATGGGGTCGTGCAAGAGCCTCGGGGTGATGTGGGACATGGGCCGGGGCGGGGCGGTCGACCGGGCTCGGGCTGCGGGGCTGTACGAGCGGGCCTGCGCCGCGGACGAGATGGGGGCCTGCCACAACCTGGCCAACCTGCTGCTCGGGGGAGACGGGGTCCCGCGCGACCTGGCCCGTGCCGAGCGGCTCTATACGCGGGTGTGTGCGGGCGCACCTGGGTCGCGGGCCTGCGAGCACGCACGACGGCTGCGGGAGGCTCGCGACGGGGGGACGGGGGCGGGCGGGGTAGAAGCACTGGGACGACGATGAGCACGGAGCACGAGGCTGGGGAGGCGGACGACGCGGCGGTGGCGGGGTGCGCGCCCTTTGGGGGGACGCGGTTTCCCTTGCTCGACGACCCCGAGGGGCTCTCGGTGCCCGCGGGGGCCGAGGTGATCGACGGGCACGTCCACCTGTTTCCGCCGCGGGTGTTCGAGGCCATCTGGCGGTGGTTTGAGCGGCACGCGTGGACGGTGCGGTATCGGCTGCACGCCGAGGAGGTGGTGGAGTTTCTCGCGAGCCGGGGGGTGGGGCAGATGGTGGGGCTCTGTTACGCCCACGTGGCGGGGATGGCCCCGACCCTCAACCGGGCCATGGCCGACATCGCCCGGGCCCACCCCGCGGTCATCCCGCTCGGCACGGTCCTGCCCGGCGAACCCGACGCCGCAGACATCGTGCGCGAGGCCCTCGGCCCGTTGGGGTTGCGGGGCATCAAGCTGCACTGCCACGTCCAGCGGATGGCCGCCGACGACCCGCGGATCGATCCCGTGTACCGGGCCTGTGCAGAGGCGGGGGTTCCGCTGGTGATTCATGCGGGGCGGGAGCCGTCGTTTCCGGCGTACGGGGTCGACGCCCGGGCCTTGTGCGCGGCCTCGCAGATCGAGCGGGTCCTTCAGCGCCACCCGAACCTCACCCTGGTCGTGCCGCACCTCGGGGCCGACGAGTACGACGACTACGCGGCCCTCCTCGCCCGGTACGAACACCTCTGGCTCGACACCACCATGGCCATCGGAGAGTACTTCATCCCGGGTCCTTCGGCGGGGCTCTTCCCGGCCATGGCCGAGCGGCTCGTGTACGGGAGCGACTTCCCCAACCTGCCCTACGCCTGGGACCGCGAGCTCACCCGGGCCGTGGCCGCGGTGACCGATCCGAGGGCCCTCGGGGCCCTGCTCGCGGGCAACGCCCGGCGGGTGTTTCTCCGCTGAACGTCGGAGGCGGTGGGCGCGGGCTGTCAGTTGGGCGGGTCGTCGGGATTGGGGGGGACGAGGAGGCTCTGCAGGTCCATCCAGGCTGCGTCGCCTCGGGCGTCGTCCCAGGTGTCGTCTGCCGTCAGGTTGATGCCGGCCGGGGGCGTCTGGTTGGCGTCGATCTGGGGGTTGAGCCCGAGGCGTTCGATGGCGGAAGGCTTCGGGGCACGATCGGCGGAGCCCTCGTCCGAGGGGGTGCTGTGTTGATCCCGGAGGTCGGGGCGAAGCTCGCCCTGGTCGCGTTTGTTCATTGGGGTTTCTCGGTGTGAGAGCGAGGCGCGGGGTTACGTCGGCCGCGTGAACGAAGGGGGCAACGCTCAGGCCTGCGGAGGCGTCGAGGGGTACGTGGGGGGGGCGGACTGGCGGTCGAGGGCCGACGCCTTCAGCATGGTGTACGCCCCCTCCACCGCGCTCTTGAACTCGTTCCATGCCCGCTCGGCCGAGGCCCGGACCCCGTCCCACGCGTCGTCGGTCGAGACGTGGAGAGCGTCGAGGTGTGTGTCCACCGACCGGAACCGGCTGTTGACCGCGTCGAGGTGAGACTGAAGGTCGAGGCGCCGTTCGGGGGAGAGGCGCTCGAGCCGCAGGGAGAGCCCGTCGACCTTGGGTCTCCACTCGGTGACCCGGGCCTGATACCTCTGTGTGAACTCTTTGCGACTGCTCATAGGGCTTCCTACAGGGGGTGACGGACAGACCGGCCGAGGCCGTCGCCCGAATGACAATGGGCGACCGTCACATCCCCACCGTGGAGTCGTGTGCGTCACCCAATGGAGGCATCCACGGCTTGAGTCGCTATGCCGCGAACCCGTCAACCCCTATAAGTCCTGCCACCGACCGAGGATAGGAATTTGCTGCGAACGTACGTCATTTTCTGCGATGTTTGCGACGAATACGTGTTAATAAGTCTAGTGGGTGGCGTTTTGTGCAGGCTTCCTCTGCTGGGGAGATGGGGGCAGGTCGGGCCTCGGGGAGTGTCCCTTTACGGCGCGACGAGCACCGCCCGGGGGCGCCAGGGCTCGTTCGGCACACCCGGCTGCACCGGGGCCCCGGAGCCCCAACACCAGACCTCCCCGTCGCGGCGTACGGCACAGGCGGTCTCCGACCGGAGCTGCAGGGCCACGGCCCCGTCGATGCCTGCGACCCGCGTCGGCACCCGCCGGTCGGTGACCCCGGGCTCGCCGAAGAGCTCGGAGGGGCTGCTCCCCCAGCACCACACCTCCCCGTTGCTGCGCAGGGCGCAGGTCGCCCGCGTCGTAGCCCGCACCGCCACCACGCCCGAGAGCCCCGGGATCCGCGTGGGCAGGGCCCGGCTCCGCAGGTCGCCGAGGCCGAGTTGGGCGTCGAGGTTGCGCCCCCAACAGCGGACCGACCCGTCGCCCAGGGCCGCGCAGGCGTGGGCCTCCCCGAAGCTCACGTCGCGTACGGTCACGAGGCGGAAGAGGGACGAAGGGGACACCGGGCCGAAGGAGGCCGCGGTGGTGTTGGCCAGCAGCCCGTGGGTGTTGGCCCCGACGCAGCGAGGCGCCCCGTCGAGCAGGGTGCAGCCCCGCGGCGGAACCGCCAACACCTCGGTGCTCCACGGGCTGTTCGGGCGGGCGGGGGGAGCTACGGCGAGGGCCCGGCCGTCGGGCTGGAGGGCCACACATCGGTCGTGGTGTTCGACGAGGGCGGCGGTTCCGAGGAGCTCGGGCAGGGTGGCCTCGCTCACCACGGCGCTGTCGTCCTCGGTGGCCTCGAGGGAGCGCAGGGAGCGGCCCCGGCACTGCACCTGGCCCGTACGAAGGAGCCCGCACACGACCGTGGACGTGACGCAGACCGCGGTCGCGTCGCCCATGCCCGGAACCCGGACGGCTCCGACGGGCTGCGGGCGATCGAAGTCGATGGGCCCGGCCGGGGCCCAGGTGTGGGGATCGCCGTTCCAGCACCATACTCCGCCGTCGCGGCGTACGGCGCAGGCCCCCTGGTCTTGGGTGAGGGCCAGGTGCACGACGTCTTGCAGGGGCCTGGGCTCGGCCGCCACGGGAACCCGCGGGGTCGCAGGCGCCTCGGGCGGAGTCGTCGGCGGGCTCGGGGCAGGGGTGGTTTCCGCGACCACGGAGGCAGGTGCGCGCGGGGGCGGGACGCGGGCGGCGCACGCGGCGAGGCCGAGGGCGAGGGGCAGGACGCGGCGGGGGTTCATCCGCGTCGGGCGGTGGTGAGGGCGGGGGCGGGGGGCAACACGATGCCCCGCTGCCGGGCGAGCCGGTGCAGATGAACCCGGGCCGCAGCGGGCAGGTCCTCGCGGCCGAGGAGGGTCTGCAGGGCGGTGCGTACGGCCACCCGTTGGGTGGGGTCGCCGGCGAGGCGGGTGATGGCGCTGTAGCGTTCGAGGAGGTCGTCGCTGAAGAGGTCGCGGGCGGCCCGGGCGGCCCCTTCGGCCCGCCATTGGGCCACGGTCATCCCCTGGTGGTCGTGGTACCACCGGGCCCAACGTTGCACGAGATCGCGGCGGGCGAGGGGGGCGTTGAGGTGGGCCTGGTCGTCCTCCCAGGGGGCGGTGGGAGCGGGGTCGTTGCCCGTCAGTCGACGCAGGGCCGCGAGCATGGCCGCGTCGACCGCGGAGACGTACGCGGTGGGGACCGTAGCCGTGCGCACGAGGTACGACACGAAGAAGGGCACGACCTCGGGCCGCCCCGTGCGGGCCATGATCTGCACGAGGCGGGGGCCTCGCTCCTCGGTGGCCTCGGAGCTGCGCATGGCCTCCATGAGCGGGTCGTTGGGGCCGTGCGCGCCGGGGCGGAAGAGGGCCCCGATGGCGAAGACCGCGGCGGGCCCGCCCCGGGCGAGGCGGGCGTACCACTGGGGGCACGCGGGGTCGGGGGTGTGCTCCATCCGCCCTTCGGCGCTGTAACACTCCTCGGTGCGCTCGACGGTCACCCGCAGGGCCTCGACAGACGCCCGGAGCTCGGCCGGAACCTCGGGCAACTCCGGAGGCACGAGGGCCTCGTCGTCGCGTTCGGCGACGGGGGCGGGGGGCTGCACCTGCGCCGCGACGAGGCAGGGCACGAGGCACAGGGCGAGGACGACGGGCAATCCATGGGGTTTCATTGGCGCTCCAGGTCGAGGGTGACCTCGCCGGTGTGGACGGGTTGACGGTTGCGAGGTTCGGCGAGGCCGTGCGAGGCGGCCAGGGGGGAGGGCATGAGGAGGTGGTCGAGGCTCCAGCGCACCCGCCGGGTCTCGCCGACAAACCGCAGGGTCTGGAAGGGGATCGTTCCCGTCCCCGGCGGCGGAACTCGCCCATCGTGGGACTGCCGCCGCACAAACACCATGGCCCCGCGGGGGCTCTGTTCGAGCACGGGGGCGAAGGCCCGGGCGAAGGCCAGGGTCTGGGGGTGCTCGGGGTCGCGGTCGGTCCAGACGCGGAGCTCGGCCCGACGAAACAGGTCGCCCGTGGGGTACGCGTGGCCGATCTCCCCGGGCAGGAGCCGGGCCTCGACCACCGTGCCTCCGTCGGCGTGGCGGGCCCGCACCTCGACCCGCACGGCGCTGCGCAGGAGGGTCAGGTCGTTGCCTCCGGGGAAGGCGTGGCTGCGGTGCCTCTGCCCCGTCGGGCTCGTGCGCCAGGGCATGTGGCAGTCCTGGCAGGTGGTCCCGCGGCGGTGGGCGTCGCTCAGGCGGTACTCCTCGAAGGTGTCTTGCATGGGCTCGTCGGTGGCATAGACATCCCGATGCCGCCCCGGGTCGCCCGGGAAGTTGAACTGATGGCACGGGGCGCAGTACGTGCTCTCGGTCAGGGCCCGCGTCGCGAAGGTGGGGTGCGGGGCCGTGCGGCTTGTGCGGGTCGCGAGGACGGTCCCGGCCCGGACGTGGCACACCGCGCACGACACGCCTTCGCGCGCGGCCCGGGCGTCGGGTTCGCGGCCGAGGGCCCCGCGGGGGGCGTGGCAGTTGCGGCAGAACTGCATCGGCTCGACGGCATACGCGGCCTGGAAGACGGGGTCGGTCCAGGCCCGAGCGTGCAGCGACCCGCTCCACTCGCGGGCGATCTCGGCGTGGCAGGCGGCACACGCCTCCGCGGTGGTGTCGCCCACACCCGGCGGGGCCGGGCCCACCCGAACGGGCCCTGCGGCTCCGGGGAAGAGGCGCCCCCGCAGGCTCCACGGCTGCGCAAACGCGGCCCCGACCCCGAGGAGCGGGAGCGCGGCGACGAGGGCGAGGGCAGACCGGGACGGCATCGGGTGTACGAACGATAAGGCACCCCGCGTGCCGTGTCTGGAGCCCTCAGGGACTCCGGGGTGGACGGGGAGCCCCAATCCCCGATCAAGCGGCGGCGTCGGTCTCGGGGCGCTTGCGGCGCGGGATCAGGACGTACACCGCGAAGGCCACCCCGAGCCAGCCGGCCCAGTCGCCGAGGTAGTAGTACGGGGTCCGGCCGTGGCGGAGGGTGACCCGGCCGAGGAGGGCCTCGCGGCGGAAGGTTCCGCCTGCGACGACGGTGCGGCCTGCGGCGTCGGTGATGCTCGACACCCCGCTGTTGGCCGCCCGCACGAGGTCGCGCCGGTGCTCCACGGCACGAAACTTCGCCAGGGCGTCGTGAATCCACGGCTCGGCCGTGTCGCCGAACCACGCGTCGTTGAGGATCACCGCGAAGAGCGAGGGCTCGCTGTTGCGCCGGAAGTCGCGCACGAACCGCGGGAGGATGTCCTCGTAGCAGATCAGGGGGGCCACCGAGCCGCCGGGGATGGGGAGGGCTCGGAGGGTGGTTCCGCGGGTGAAGTGGCCGGAGTTGGGGGAGGCCCGGTAGAGCTGCGGGAAGAGCTCGCCCCCGGGGATGTACTCGCCGAAGGCCAGGAGGTAGACCTTGTCGTAGGTGCCCCGGAGGTTGCCCTCCCCGTCGGTCATGAAGGCCGTGTTGAACAGCTGCGGGTGCTCCGGGTCGGGGCCCTCCCGCACCGACAACGCCCCGAACAGAACCGGAACCGTCAGGTCCCACACGGGGATGTAACTGCGGATGTTGCGCAGCTCCCCAGGGATGCGGAAGGCCACCGCGCTCTCGCTCCACACGAGCATCTGGGCCCCCTGGGCCTGCAAACGCCGCGAGGCCTCGAGGTGGCGCTCCAGGGAGATGTACGGGTCGTGGCGTTTCTCCATCAGCCCGAGGTTCTCTTGCACGATGCCGACGCGCAGGGTGGTCCCCGAGGCCGCGGTGGCGTCGACCTGCCGGATTCTCCACGCCCCGTACGGCAGGGCCAGGGCCCAGAACAAGGCCGGCGCCGCCAGCGGACGAAGCCGCACCGACCACGGCCCCCGGCGGGCCCACACCTCGGCCAGGGCCGCGTGCAGGAGCATCATGGCGCACGACACCAGGATGGGCCCCCCGAGGTCGGCCGTCTGAATGGCCAGGGTCACCCGGTGCAGGCTGTTGCTGGTGTACCAGGGGAACAGCACCGGGAAGGCCAGCTCGACGGCCCCAAGGGCCAGCGGGGCGCTCACGAGACGAGGCACACCCCGGGTGTCGGCCCGGGAGATGAGCCAGGCCATGACCCCAAACTGCAACCCCTGGGCGGCCCACAAGAGCGAAGCCAGGAGGATGCACAACACCGTCGGGAACCCCGAGAAGGTCTTGAGCATCCCGGCGATCCAGTAGAACCCCCCGGCGATGGCCACGAAGCCCATGAGCCAGCCCAGGCGCAGGGCGGCCCAGCCCGTTCGGCCCCGCAGGGCTACCAGGAGGGGGGCCATGGAGACCAGGGCCAGGGGGGTGATCTCAAAGCTCGCGAACCCCAGGAAGTAGGCCACCCCCGACAGGGCCGCGAGGCCGAGGGCGTGGCGCTCGCGGAGGACGGTACGCACCGTCGGGTGGGGCACGGGCACGTCTGCGGGCACGTCTGCGGGCACGTCTGCGGGCACGTCCGCGGGCACGTCCGCGGGCACGTCCGCGGGGGCCGAGTCAGGGGGCAGGGTGTTGAGGTCGAGGGCCGGAGGGGAGGTGTCGGAAGCGTTCATTGTAGCGTTGCGCCCAGAGGGCGAGACACGGTAGCACGGGCCCCGTACCCCGATGCGAAACACCACCTACGATCACGCCCCGCGACTGCCCGAGGGCGAGCGTGTGGCGCTCGGCAGCCTCGTGACCGGGACGGGGCCCCTCCTCGTGGAGATCGGCCCGGGGCGCGGGATGTTCGCGATGCAGTGGGCCGAGCAGCACCCCGAGGGGCGGCTCGTGGCCCTGGAGATTCGCCGCAAGTGGGCCACCATCCTCGACGAGCGTCTGGCGAAGCGGGGCCTCTCCCACGCCCGGTGCTTCGCCGAAGACGCCGGGGCCGCCCTGCCCAGGCTCGGTCCCGACGGGGGGGCCGACTTCGCCGCGGTGCATTTCCCCGACCCCTGGTGGAAGAAGCGCCACGCCAAGCGCCTCGTGGTGCGGGATGAGTTTGTGGGCGAGCTCGCCCGCCTCGTGCGACCGGGCGGGACCGTGCTCGTGCAGACCGACGTCGAAGACCGGGCCGCGGAGTACCTCGCCCGCTTCCTGGAGCACCCGGCCTTCGTCAACCTCGGCGACCCCTACGTGGCCGAGAGCCCGTTTGCGCCTGCCCGGTCCAACCGCGAGGCCCGGGCCATCGAGGACGGGCTGCCCGTCTACCGCATCGTCCTGCGCCGGGTCTGACGGGCTACCGCACAAACTGCCACGACACGTTGCGGGCCAGCTCCAGGTGGAAGTGGTTGCGGTGCTCGACGTTGAAGTTGGGCGTCAGGATGATGTGAAAGTGCCCGCGCCGGGCCGCCTCGCAGGCCAGGGTCCGCAGGGTGCGGGCCTGGGGCTGCTCGGGCACCCGGGCCGTGGGGCCGCAGACCGGACGCCGCCGTCGGCCGTGGAAATCGCGCTCGACCACGAGCACCTCGCCCGACTCCATGACGAAGCTCCCCACGTCGATGGCCATGCCCCCCGGGTGGCGGGTCTGCACGGGGCGGCGGGCGGCCTGACGCGGGGTCGGGGCACGGTAGAGGGAGATGTGCCGGATCTCGCGGACCCCGAAGGCCCGCACGAGGGGGGCGTAGCGGGCGAGGGCCACGGCGAGGCGGCAGTCCATGAGCTCGTGGATCGCCGGGGCGTTGTGGTTGCGCACGGTCACTCCGCGGAAGGGGCCCGTCACGTGGACGGGGGTGACCACCCCGGGGACGGGCTGGCGCACCCGCTCGAAGCTCACCCGGGCGCGGGTGAGGGCCCGAAAGCAGGCCCGGTCGCTCAGGGTCGCGATCTCGGTCGCGAGGGCGGGCTGGTCGGGCGGGGCCGCGCCCTCGAAGGGGCCCGAACGTTCGGCCTCTTCGGCGATGGGGTCGGGGGGCTCGTGCTCGTCGGGGAAGAGATGGGCGGCGGCTCGTTCTTCCTCGGGGGTGAGGGGGCGCTCGGCCTCGTCGGGGTCGGGCCCGGAACCGTCGGGTGGGCCCACCGCGGCGTCGGAGGGGGCCTCTACGGCCGCGTCGAGGGCGGTGGGGGTGTCTGTGGGGGTGCGGGGCTGGGCGGCCAGGATGGGGCCCCAGAGGGCGAGGGCGAGGCCGGGGGCGCCGGGCAGGAGCTTCAACGGGCGTTGGCGGTCACGGCCCGTCGCAGCAGGTCGACGGGGACGGTGTACGCGCTCGCCCCCCGGCGGAAGCGCAGGGTGAAGTGCGTCTCGCGGCGGGAGCGGGCGAAGACCTCCAGGGCGTCGTCGGGGTTGCGCAGGGGGGAGCCGTTGACGGCCACCAGGACGTCGCCCGTACGCACCCCGGCGGCGGTGAGCAGGCCCATCCGGTCGGGGGCCAGGAGGCGGTAGCCGTCGGTGGCCGAGTCGCCCCCCGTGGGAGCCAGGCGAACCCCGGCGAACACCTGCCGCGGCTGCCCCTCCTCGCGCAGGTCGAGCTGCCATCGCCCCCCGCGCCGCACGAGGATCGCGGGCAGCGGAGCCCTGTGTCGGGCGGGGGTCCGTCGTGCGGCCACCCCAGCGTCTGCGTGGGCGTCCGTGGGAAGGGCTGCGGGCGCGCCGGGGTGGACGTCCCCGTCTGGGGTCGGGGCCGCGGTCTCTGCGGCCGCGGTCTCTGCGGGGGCCTCGTCGGTGATGGCGATCTCGCCGGGGAGGGGGAGGGCGAGACCCGTCTCGTGGGTCACGGGCGAGGGAGGGCGGTGGAGGGTGCGCGACGCAGGCGGCCGACGGGCGTGGGCGAGCGGAGGCAGGGCGAGGCGCGGCAGGATCGTCCCGGCGCTGGCGCCCAGGGCCCCGATCAGCACGACCTCCTTCCACCAACGACCCACGGCCACTCTCCTTCCGACCCCATCGTGGTCAACGTGGGGGTATACCCACTTCATACGATGCTCTCCATGGACCCTGCAACTCAGGAGCGGACATCCGCGCCTTCTCTGACGCTCGCGACGGGGCCCTCTGCCGCGGCCGGGCTCCCGATTTGGATCGTCGTCGGGCTCCTGTGGTGCGGAAGCCTCGCCGTGGGGATCGCCGAGACCCGGCGGTTGGTACGCGTGGAGCAGGCCCTCGGGGCGGTGGGGGCCGAGGGGCGTTCGGTCGAGGTGGTGGCCCGGGGAGCCCTGCGGGCCACGGTGTGCGGGCGGCAGAAGGCTCCCGAGGGGGCGGCCCTGGTGGTGCGCGATCGTCAGGGCGGGGCGGTGCTCGAGCGGGTGTCCCTGGCGTCATATCGGGCCTTGCGTCCGAAGTGTTCGGCGGGCCAGTGGGAGAGCCTGGGGGGGCGTCGGGTGTGGGCCACGGTGGAGGGCCTCGCTCCGGGGGACGCCCCGAGCCTGCGACGGGGCGGGGCTTTGGGGACGCGGACGGCCCTGCCGGTCCTTGGGATGCTCCTGGCCCTGGGGGTCTTCGCCCTGCGGGGGCCGCGGGCGGGGGGTACCGAGAGCCAGGCCGCGACGGGGGGCTGGCTCCGGGGGCCGTGGGGGTTCGCGGCCGCTCTGGGGGTGTTTGTGGTCTCCAACCTGGTGGGGCCGGTTCCGTTGGTGCTGCTCGGGCGCGACGCGGTCGGGGTGGTGGTCGGGACGGTGGCTCAACACGGGCTGTTGGCGGTGCTCTCAGGGTGGCTCCTGGTGCGCGACCGGGGGGGGCCGTGGCGGAGGGCCATGGGCTGGGGCAGCCTCCGTCGGGGGGAGGTCTTCGGAGCCCTGGCTACGGGCGTGGGGCTCCTGGGTCTGGCTGCGTTGGTCACCCGCTTCATCGACGACCCGGCAGCTACGCCCATGGGACAGGCGTTGGAGGAGGTTCCGCTGCGGTACGCGGTGGCCCTCACGGCGCTCCTGGCCCCGGTATCCGAGGAGCTTTTTTTCCGCGGGCTCCTCTTTCGTATCCTCGAACCCCGCGGGCTCGGGGCCCACGCCTGGCGTCGTTGGGGGTGGTGGGTTCCGATCCTCGGGCAGGCTGTGATCTTCGCCGGGGCCCACGCGATGCAACTCCGCGGGGCCCTGGTGGGCCTCGTGCCCATCCTGGCCGTGGGCCTGGCCACGGGGGCCTGGCGGGCCCGTACGGGGACCCTGGCGGCCCCGTGGATCGTGCACGCGATCTACAACGGGATCCTGGTGATGTCGGTGTTTGCGAGCGCCTGACGGGGGAGTCAGGCGTCGAGGCGGTCGGGCACGTCGGCGAGGCGCTTGCGGAGCTTCTTGGTGGCCCGGGTCTCGAGCTGCCGGGCTCGCTCGCGGGAGACCCCGAGCCGGCGGCCGATCTCGGCGAGGGACAGCTCTTCGTCGGCCATCATCCGCTGCTCGACGATGTAGCGCTCGCGGGCGTCGAGGTGCTCCATGGCGTCGCGGACCCGCTGGCCGAGAAACTGCTCCTGGGCCCGGGCCGCGACCACGTCGTCTTGCGGGGCCATGGGGTCTTCGAGCAGGTCGAGGCCGGTGGCCTGCCCGTCGTCGAACACGGGAGCATCGAGCGAGACGTCCCGGCTCTCTAGCCGTTGCAGCATCGCCTCCAGGCGCTCGCTGGTCATCCCGAGCTGCTCGGCCAGGGCGTCGAGGGCCTCCTCCCGAGCCTGCACGAGGTTGCTCATCCGGGCCCGCTCTCGCCGCAGCCGGAAGAACAGCTTCGACCGCAAGGCCCCCGCCCCGCCGCCGACCAGGCTCCAGTTTTTGATCACCGCGTTGAGGATCAGGGCACGGATCCAGTACGAGGCATAGGTCACGAAGCGGGTGCCCTTGTCGGGGTCGAACTTCTTCACCGCGGTGACGAGGCCCATGTTGCCCTCGGCCACGAGGTCGGCGAGGCGCAGGTCGTAGCGCCGATAGGTCACGGCGATGGCCACGACGTACTTGAGGTTGGCGCGGATGAGGGCCTCCATCGCGGCCTCGTCGCCATGGTCGCGCACGCGCAGGGCGAGGGCGTGCTCGTCGTCGCGGGAGAGGGGCGGCAGTCCCTTGACCCGTTGGATGTACTGAGCAAGCCCGGTGTCGGCGTCGCGTGTCATGGTCGAGTCCTCGCTGTGCAACCTGGAGACCGGGGAGAACCTTCCCAACCAATGTATGTCGGCATCGCACTCCGCGCGGGGTCCGGCCTCAAGTTGGTGGGAGACGGGTGGCACGAAGTCCCACCCTGTGGCACCCGTGGCATCAAAGACAGACGCGTCCTCGCCGCGTTGCAGTACCCTCGGCGGTTCGTACGATGAAGATGCACGAGAAGGCTCGACGGATTCAGGCCGTGTTGGACGCGGTGCACCCGGCCCCGGCGGTTCCGCTCGATCATGCCGACCCGTTTACGTTGTTGGTGGCGGTGCTCTTGTCGGCCCAGACGACGGACAAGAAGGTCAACGAGGTGACCCCGGCCCTGTTTGCCCGGGCCTCGACCCCCGAGGCCATGGCCGCCCTGAGCCCCGAGGAGATCTTCGGGTACATCCGCCAGGTCAACTATGCCCCGGGGAAGGCTCGCGCGATTCAGGGCCTGTCCGCGCTGCTTTGCGCCCGGCATGGGGCGAAGGTTCCGTGCGACCACGAGGCCCTGGTGGCGCTGCCGGGGGTCGGGCGAAAGACCGCCCACGTGGTGATGGCCCAGGCCTTCGGGGTGCCGTCCTTCCCGGTCGACACGCACATCTTCCGGCTGGCCCACCGCTGGGGACTGTCACGGGGGAGGACCCCCGACGCCGTCGAGGCCGACCTCACCGCCCTCTTCCCCCGGTCCGCCTGGAACACCCTCCACCTGCAGATCATCTACTTCGGCCGGTCGCACTGCCCGGCCCTGCGCCACGACCTGGCCTCCTGCCTGATCTGCGGCTGGGCGGCCAGCAAGGCCCGGATCGCCGCGGAGGCCCGGGCCAACGCCCTGCTCGACGCGGCCCGGAGGGGCCCCCGGGGCAGCACGAAGGGGTAGAAGCGGGGCGGCCCGGCGTCCCGGCAGCCCTCACCCAATGCTGTTCGCGCGTCACCCATTTCCCCTCTCCCGTGACCGGGAGAGGGGACCGTCGTACCGTGAGAATAGAGTGTGTGAGGGCCGCCAGGCCTGGCGCCATCCTCCCCGATCTGGGTACGAAATTGCGCGGTGCTACTCCGTCAACCCGCGGAGTACCGATCGGCCGACGAGAAAGTCCGAGCGCAGCCGAATATAAGACATTTCTGAGGGGAAACCTCAGCCCAATCAGATGGGAAATGGGCTACGCGCGCCGCAGACTCTCCCAGGCGGCCCGATGTGCCACCCATACATTCGATTTTCCCGACAAGAGGGAACCCTCTCCCGGTTACGGGAGAGGGTAGATGGGTGACGCACGAACAGGATGGGGTGAGGGCCGTCGGACCGCCCGGCCTCCCGCTCTCCCAGAATCATAGGTACGACCTTGCGCGACGCAGGATCTAGGGTCGGGCGGGGGAGCGCAGGGTGGTCGGGGCGACCCAGTAGATGGCCCCGTCCTGGTCGTCGGAGAAGAACATCCGGCCGTCGGGGGCGAAGACCAGGTCGGTCACGCGTCCCTGAACCCCGCCCGAACGACCCCAGCCCGTCACGAAGAACTCCGTGGCCCGGGTGGGGCGGTGGGTGCTCGGATCGACCGGGGCCCACTGCACCCCGGTGTTGGTCCACGAGCCCACCCAACCGTGCAGACCCACAAAGAACGACCCCCCGTACGGGGCCGGCCACGACGACGGGGCCCAGTCGAAGCCGAAGGGCGTGTCGTGCAGGGGATAGGTCTGCACGGAGACCGCCACGTTGGCGCAGCCTGCCATCGTGCCCACCCCCGGGACGGGCATCCCCCGGTCGACGCAGCAGGGGAAGCCGTAGGTGTCGCCCCGACGGATCTCGATGAGCTTCTCGACCCCTCCGATGCTGCGCCAGCCGTCGCCGGACAGCTCGGCGGCGTAGCAGGCTCCCCAGGGCATGCAGCGCATGTACATCGGGTTGCGGAAGCCCTGGGTGATGACCTCCCCCGCCACGGGGGCCCCGTTGTCGATGCGCAGGATGGAGCCCTGCCGTGCCGAAGGGGCCGGGCACTGGGCGATGTCGTACTGCCCCATGGACACGTACACGGTGCCGTCGACCCCGCGGGCCAGGGTGTGGGTCCAGCGCATGTAGTCGCGCAGCTCGGCCACCGTGTGGTGCTCGCGTTGGGGCGTGCGGGCGGTGCGGTCGCCGCGCTGGTAGGGCAGCTCGTAGACGCCGTCGTCGACGGTGTACATCAGCGTGTTTTGCCCGAAGAGCAGGCCGTGGACGCTGTCGACCCGGGTGAGGAAGTTGGTGCGGTCGGGGGCCACCGTGTCGGCAAACCCGTTGTGGTCGTCGTCGAAGAGGGTGACGATGGCCCCGCGGCCGAGGGGGGCTCCCCCGGGGGTGCCCGTGCTGGGCGACGAGACAAACAGGTCGCCGTTGGGGGCGAAGGCCATGACGCGCGGGGTCTGAACCCGGGCGAACCGACGGATACAGAAACCCGCCGGGACCCCGATGGTGGAGGGCAGGTCCATCCCGGTGGGCACGGGGAGGTCGCAGAAGAGCGGACCCGTCGCCGGCGGCACGTCGGTCGGAGGACCGGCATCCACCGGGGGGACATCGTCGGGCACGACCCCCGTGTCGACGCCCGTGTCGCTCGGGCCCGTGTCGATCCCCGTGTCGGTGGGGCCCGTGTCGGCGGGGCCTGTGTCGGCGGGGCCTGTGTCGGCAGGGCCCGCGTCGACCCCGGGGGAGGGCCGGGGCGGGTCGCTGCACGCCGCAGTGAGGAGAAGGACCGAGAGGGAAGGAAGCAGGGCGCGGCGCATCAGAACCCTGTCTTTAGCGGGAGTCGGGGGCCGCGGCAAGAGACCCGTCGCGCAGACCCTGGCGAGGCGCATGGAGATTGTCCCGATGGCACAGGGTGCACCCCCGCCCAGAACGGGTTGCGTCCCGATGGGTGTGATACAGCCGCTCCCGTGGATCCCGCGGACGAGTCCAGACAACGGCGGCGTGTCGGCACGGGGGTGGTGGCCGTGGTGGCGGCCCTGGGGCTGTGGCTTGGATGGCCGCGGGGGAGGACCCCGGGCACGGGCGCGGGCGGGGCCCTGCCGGATGCGGGGGCGGTTGATGCCGGGGCGGTTGATGCAGGGGCAGGGGCGGGGAGGGTCTTGCCGCACGATCCCCGGGGGTGGATCGCCCCGGAGTCGCGGGCGGCCGTGGTGGCCGATCTGGCGGCCCTGCGGGGGGTGACGGAGGTGGCCGAGCTGCTGGCCGGAGGGGCCCCGGAGGGGTGCACCCGGGCCCTGGTGGAGCGGGTGCAGTGGGTGGTGGGGCTGGCCCCGAGGGTTCCGGTGGAGGACATGGTGGTGGTGGCGTTGGGGGAGGGGCTGGTGCCCGCGGAGGTGGCCCGGTGCGCCCTGTCGCGCGGCGGGGAGAGCCGTCCCGTGTCGGTGGCGGTTCGGTATCGCGGGCTCACATTGATCCGGGTGGCCCCGGCGACCCCGGCGGGCGGTCCTCCGCCTCGGGCCTCGTTGCTCCTGGGCCCGGGGGTCGTGCTCCTCGGGCCCACGGAGGCCCTGCACGCCACCCTGGACGCCGCCCTGGCCCACGCCGAAGGCCGGGCCGAGCCCCTCGCCCTCGCCCCCCTCCTGCAAGCCACGGGAGCCCCCGCGGAGGGCGAGTCCGTGGCCCTGCGGGCCGTGTGGTGGAGCGGACCGTCGGGGCGGGACGATGTGTTCCCGCGGGTTCGGGGGGTGGGGGTTGGGGTGAGGGTGTCGGAGGGGGCGGCCCGGTACGCGGGGCTTCTGCGCTGCGACGACGAGGCCGGGGCCGCGGAGACCGCACGGGCTTTGGAATCGGCGGTGGCCCGCGACGCGGGGGCGGGGGCGGTCCTGCCTCCGGGGCTCACGACGGGGGCGACGGCCCGGGCTTCGGGGCGCGATGTGCTCTTGGAGGGCCGTGCCTCTCCGCAGGCCCTCAGGGTGCTTCTAGGTGCCGCCCTGGCCCTGGCTCCGGGTCGCGCACCGTCGCCGCCGACAGGGCCTCGGCCCCCATGAGATGCGGCGGGGGCAGGGTGAAACTCGCCCGCGGAACCCGCAGGGTGTGATCGCGCAGCCGGGACGCGACGGCCTCCAGGAGCCGGTCGAGTTCGGAGACAGGCAGCTCGGTGAGCTCAAGGGCCCGGGAGTCTCCCGCCCGAACTCCGAGCCGGGTACGACCCTTGAGCCCGGGAAACAGGGCCCGCATCAGCCAGTCGAAGAGCAGGCCCGCGGTGAGGAGCCCGAGCCCGAGTGCCACCAGGGGGAAGTACACCGCCCCGGCTCCTTCGATCACCATCCGAGCCCCGAAGATCGACCCGACCCCCAGGGCCACCACGCTGGCCGCCACGGGCAGCATCGGGAACCGCTCCTCGCGACGGAGCTCGGTGAGGGTGTCGAGGGGGAAGTGATGTTCGTACGCGCGGAGCATCCGGCCCAGGAGCTCGGTGTGGCCCTTGATGCGCAGGACGTCGCCGTCGAGGGTGATGGTGGCGGGGCTCCGCAGCACGAAGACCACCCGGAGGACCGCACGAAAGGCCCCGGCGATGCCACCAAACCCTGACAGGCTGCGCAGGGCCCGGCCGAGCGGCGTACGGGCGACGCCTTCCAGCTCCCCGGCCACCGAGATGGGCACGCCCTCGGCCCCTCCAGGCCCTGGCGGAACGCTGCGGATCGGAGGCGCCAGGTTGGGCACGACCTCGTGCCCCGGGGAGGGGGGGTGGGGGGTCGCTGCGGGTGCACCACGCAGGGCCCGCAGGGCGGCGGCTCCGGCCTCGGTGGGGGCCTCGACGGGGGCGGCCCGGGTGATGTCCTCGAAGCGGGTGCGGGTCTCGTCGTCGAGGACGAACCGGGCCGCGGTGTACGGCGGATAGAGCCCGAGAAACTCCAGCCAGTCGAGGGAGGGGAGCATTCCCCGCAGGGCGTGGACCCCGTCGCGACGGTCGAGCACGGCCCCGAGGTGGCGGGCGAGGAGGGCGGCGACGAGGGCGCGCTCGGCCACGTCGCGGGCCCCGCTGCGCAGGACCTCCAGGGGGCGTCCCGAGGGCAGGGACAGGGAGGCGGGGTCGATCCCGACGTTGAGCATCCGGGCGTCGACGACGTGGGGGGCCACGGTGGCGCTGCGGTGTTCGGCCAGGTCGAGGAGGACCTCGGCCACCACCCGGGCGGCCCGGTCGAGGGCCTCGACGTGGGCTCCCTTGTCGTGGGCGGCGTGGCGTCGCAGCTCGTCGGCGGCGTGGCGCAGGGAGTCGGGAGGGAGCGAGGTCTCGGCCATCGGGGCGCGCGATGGTACGCTCCCGAGGCTCTGGGCGCCAGTGGGCCGACCGGAAAGTCTCCCGTCGTCGGCAGACCGAGCCCTGCCCCTCGCCGCCGTCTGCCCGCCGCCCACGCGTGGTAGCGTCTACGGCACGATGGCCGCGTCAACCCTCCCGCCCCCGGAGCCCGCCGCGGCTCCCGAGTCCGACAGCGTCGATCTCACGCTCCGCCATGTCGCGCAGCAGTTTCCCGCCGACCTGTGCCCACGCGCTGCTTCCCCAGGCCCGCAGCCTGACCGAGTGCGTCTGGCGCGACACGCAGGTGACAGCCCGCGAGCGCCGCATGGACAAAAACCTCTTCGTGATCGCCGACGGCGTTGCCCGCCTGGAGCACGTCGAGTGGCAAATGCGCTGGACCCGCGACCTGCTCTTACGGGTGTATGAATACCACTGCCTCACCACGCTCGGCCTGCACGCCGTGGCCAAGGAGGGCGAGACCGTGCCTCGTGTACGCAGCACCGTCGTGCTCCTCGGCGGGCGCAAGAAGCCCTGGCCCGCGTGGCGCCGCTTCCGTGTGTCGCCACCGGGCGAGCCCTTTTCGGGCCTACGGGTGCGCGTGGAGGCCGTCTACCAACGCACCGTGGCCGAACTTGAAGCCCGCGACGCGCCCTTGTAGATGATCTTTGCGCCGCTCGCCGTCGACGCCACCCCCGACGCCATGACCCGCGTCCTCGACGCCCTCCGCGACCGAACCGAGCGACGCCAGTTTGAGGAACTCGCCGTCGCCATGACCGTCCTCGCAGACGCCGACACGCGAGACCGTGGACTGCGCAGCGCCATCGCGTCACACTTGCCCAAGGAGATCGTCATGGAAAGCTGGGTCTACAAACAGGGCAAGCTGGAGGGCAAGCTCGAGGGCAAGCTGGAGGGCAAGCTCGAGGGCAAGCTGGAGGGCTTGCGGCAGTCCATCGCCCTCACCCTCTCCGCACGCGGCCTGCGCCTGACCGCCACGCGCCGCGCCCAACTCGACGCCGAGACCCGCGTCGCGGTGCTCGAAACCTGGCTCACCCGCGCCGTCACCGCGGCCCGCGCCGCAGACGTCTTCGCCGCAGACTGAGCGCCCCCCGCTGCTACCGCGGCACCTACGGCCACGCACCCTGGGGAGAAGTCCTCCCATGGGTTCCCGGCGTGGAGCACCTCCCCATGTGGAGTGCCTGCGCCCGCCACGGGGGCGTACTCCGAACTCCAGTCGGGCGGTCAGTCTTCCGACCGGGGCGTCTGCCGCGTGGCCTTGCGTTCGCTGGTGATCTTCTTCGCCGTGAGCCTGCGCGTCCGGGCCCCCAGGCTGGGCCGGGTGGGTCGACGCGCCTTGGGAACCTCCAAAGCCCGCAGCACGAGGGCCTTGAGGCGCACGCGACAGTCTTCGAGGTTACGCGGTTGATCGCGGGTCTTCTGGCTGGTGATCACCACCCAACCCTGGGCGTCGAGCCGGTTGGCGCACAACCCCCGCAGCCGGGCCCGAACCTCCTCCGTCAGAGCCCCCGTCCCCTCCAGGTTGAAGCGCAGCTCGACCTTCGACGAGACCTTGTTGACGTTCTGCCCGCCGGGCCCTGAGGCTCGCACGGCCGTCCACACGAGGTCGGAGCCCGGGATTACGAGCGTGTCGGTGATGGTCAGGGGCTCGGACGACATGGCGGGCCCTCTCTACCGCGTCACGGGCCCCCGCGCCATGTAACCGCCACGCCCCCGGCCATGACCCTGGCGTCGGTGGGGTACGGGTCGGAGGCCGGCTGCACGATCTGGAAGTATCGCAGCATGGGCCCCACCCGCAGCCGCGGAGACACCCGCAGGTCGACCCCGGCCCCGAGCTCCAAGGCCAGGCGCGTGACCGACCCCGTGCGGGTCAGGCCCAATCCCGCGTCCACCCACGGAACGAGGCGGCGGGTGGCGAGGGGTTCCCAGCGGAGGGCGAGGGTGTAGGTGGAGGCCCGTCCCGCGTCGCCCTGGTCGCGCGGGAAGATCCACCCCCCGAGGCCCGACCCCAGGGCCAGGGCGCTCCCCTGGGCTCCTGCGGGGCGGTGCACGAGGTCGTAGCCCACCCGGAGGGCCCCGCCCGCCCCGGCCGTCATGGCCAAGGTGTTTCCGTCGAAGCGGCTGGGGTCGGTGTTGGTCTGGTAGGTGGGCAACATCACCCCCCCCAGCCCCTCGGCCCGAACCGTCACCCGGCTCCAGCGGGAGGGAGGCGTCGGGGGCGGCGGAGGGGGCGGATCGGGCAGCACGAAGCGGGAGGTCGTGGCCTCCTCGCGGCGGTCGACCGTGAGGGCGAGAGCGAAGCCTGGGGTGGAGGGTTCCCAGGTGATGTCGACGAGGGCCACGGAGGGGTCGTCGCTTGGGCGCTGGGCCTGCACCGTCACCCCAGGGACGTCGCTGCGGGCGGCGAGGAGGTCGGCCCCGATGCGCTCCCCCGCGGCATCGACCACCTGCACCCGAACCCGGCCCCGACGGGTCGTGGGGTCGGCCTCGACGAGCCGGGCGACCACGGTGAACGGGCCCCGGGTCTCGGCCGGAAGGTTCAGGGTGGCCGGGGCGGGGTCGTCGACCCGAACCCCACAACGCAGGGTGTGAACCCGCAGGTGGTCAAACTCCAGGGGTCCCGATTCGGTCGGGGTCAACGGGTCGTCGTCGATCCCGCAGAGCACCCCGCCGGGCAAGACTACGGTGGCTCGATGGGCCCGGGCCGTGGGCACGATCCGCGGGCGTACGACCATCACCTCTGCGGCCTCGCCGAAGGGTCCCTCGAACCGTTCGGGGTCGAGGCCGCTCACCCGGAGGTGGTACCGACCGGGGGGGAGGTCGGCGAGGCGGAGGGTGCGGTCGGAGCCTTCGCGGGCGTCGTCGTCATGGTGGAGGGCGAGAAAACTCGGGTCGGTGGCGACCTGAACGTGCCACCGGGCCGGGGCCTCGCGGACCGTCCCTCCCACCGCGGGGATCCCGGGCTCCCACGAGGCCTCCAGGCTAGCCGCGGTGTCGGTCAGGATCACTCCCGCGGGGCGGGCGGTCCATCGGGGGGCGAGGGGCAACGGGCGGGGGGCCTCGATGCGCCCTGTGGCGCTGGCCCGCACGGCGAAGCCCTCGGGGACGGCCACGGTGCGGGTGCCCGACTGGATCTGCCCGCGGCCCGAGTACACCGCCAGGGTGGTCTGGTTGTCGGGCCCGACGGAGAGCTGGGATTCGCCGTCGGTGAGGGTGATGCGCCCCGAGGCCGTACGCAGGGCGAGGCGCTGCACGGGGCGGGGCGGCGGGCGTACGGGGCGGCGTACGGGCGGGCGTCGCAGGGCCACCCCGGGCGCTGCGGGGGCGGGCGCAGCGGGGGCGGGGGCGTCGCCTGCGAGGGAGCCGAGGAAGGCCCGCAGGGTGCCGCGCTGGAGCACGGTGTCGCGGGCCGTGGCGAGGCGGCGGACGCGGGTGCTGGTGTCGCCGAGGATGACCACGAGGGTCTGTTCGGACAGGCGGATCTGGGTCTCGTCGGCGAAGGTGACCTCGGCCGAGGCGCGGTCGAGGGTGCTGACCCGGGTTCCGCGGAAGAGGGGGTCGAGGGGTTGGGCCGGGCGGGTGCGGTCGTCCTGGGAGACTTCGACGCGGTTCTGGGTCTGGGTGAGCATGGCCACGGGCACGGGCCCCGCCTCGGTCGGAACCCGCACCGGGAGCTGGAGCACCTGTCCGGGCCGCAGCCGATGCGGTGGGGGTCCGAGCCCGGGGTTGAACCGGTGGATGAGGTCGGTCCGCGACCGGTCGCGAAACCGCGCGGTAGCGATGCGTACGCAGGTGTCGCCGGGCCGCACGGTGTAGGGGCTCGTGGCCGGGGGCCGTGGGGTCGCGGGCCGCGGAGTACCGGGTCGTGGGGGCGTGGGTCGGGGTTGGGCCCCGAGTGCGCTCGCCCCCAGGAGGAGTCCCACGAGGGTTGCGCCCGGGGCGAGGCGGTGGGTCATCGGCCCCTCCGCAGGGCGCGGAGCACCTTCTGGCACACGGCCGGGTCGTCGAGGCGGCGCAGGGCCACGTCGCTGGCCCCGGCCCGAATGAGGCTCGGCCCCTGTCCCGCGTCGGGCAGGTCGAGGACCACCACCGGGAGGCGTTGCACCATCGGGTCGGCCCGCACCGCCTCGGTGCGGCGGATGGCGTGTTCGTCCCAGGCGACGCACAGGGCCTGCCAGGGACGGCGGTCGGGGGCTACGGGGGGGAGGGTTCCCTGGACGGGGAAGGCCACGACTCCGTGGGGGGCGAGGGCTGCGCGGAGGCTGTGGGCGCGGTCGGGGGGGAAGTTCCACAGGGCCACCCGGGGGGTGGGGCTGGCGAGGTTGGCCGCGGCCTCGGGCGAGGGCTCTCGGGCGGGGGTGAGGGCCCGGTCGTCGCGGCTGAGTCCCGCCGCCTGGGCCCGGGCTGCGGCGTCGAGGGCCTGCATGCTGACTGCGTCGCGGCCTGTGTGTGACAGGGCCAGGGCGTCGCGAAACTCCCGGGCCGTGGGGCGCACCTCGGGGCGTTTGGCCAGGGCCCGCAAGACGAGGGCCTCGATCCCCGCGGGGATCTGCTCGTACCCGTCGGCCCGCGCGGACATCGGGGGGGGCTGCTGAAACATCTGGGCGCTCATCAGCTCGGCCGGGCTGCGGCCCTCGAAGGGCGGCGACCCGACCAGCAGCTCGTAGAAGATCGTGCCCACGGCGTAGATGTCCGCGGCGGGGCCGATCCCGCGCCCGACGCACTGCTCCGGGGCCATGTACTGCGGCGTCCCGCGCACCGAACCCGCCTGGGTGAGGCGCTCGACCCGCCCGTCCTCGCCGATGATCGACGCGATGCCAAAGTCAAGAACCTTGACCTTCTCCGTGCGGTCGCCCCCGTCGAGGAGCACGATGTTGTCGGGCTTGAGGTCGCGGTGCACGACCCCGAGGGCGTGGGCGGCCTCGACGACCTGGAGGATCTGGTCGACCACGTCGACGACCCGGTGCAGGGGCAGGAGGACCCCGCCGGCCTGGATGTGGTGGTCGAGGGGGACGCCGCGGAGGAGTTCCATCACGAGGTAGAGCTCGCCGTCGTGTTCGCCGAAGTCGAGGACGCTCACGATGCCCGGGTGCCGCAGCCGGGCGAGCACCACGGCCTCGCGGCGAAACCGGGCCCGCATCTCATCCCGCGCGCTCGACTCGGCGAGCAGGAACTTCACCGCCACGGGCTCCCCGAGGCTCAGGTGGGTGGCCCGGTAGACCCTGCCCATTCCGCCCACTCCGAGGAGGGCGTCGAGGCGGTACCGGGCGTCGACCACGGCCCCGATGCGGGCGTCGACGGGGGGCGTGTCGTCACCGTCGAGGGCGTCGTCGTCGGGGGCGAGGGTGCCTCCCAGGATCCGCGGGTCGAGGGGGTTGGGCGGGTCGGAGCGGGTCATGAGATCACCTCGAAGATCTCGACGGCCTCACGTTTGCCGCGGAGGGGGTGCTGCCCGAGGGGGTGAAACACAAACTCCCCGTCGGGGCAGGCGGAGGCTACGGCCCGGGTCACGAGGGTCTGCTCTCCGCGGGCGAGGGCTTCGAGACGGGCCGCCACGTTGACGGCGTCGCCGATGGCGGTGAACTCCATGCGGGTCTCGCTCCCGAGGTTTCCGACGAGGGCCTCGCCGAGGTTGACCCCGATCCCGAGTTTGACGTCGAGGCCGTAGGTGTCGCGCCACTGGGGGGCGCTTGCCTCGACGAAGCGGTGCATGTCCTCGGCGCAGGCGAGGGCGTTGCGGCACTGCTGGCTCGGGCTCTGGGGGTCGCTCGCGCCGAACACGGCCATCACGCAGTCTCCGAGAAACTTGTCGACCATCCCGTGGTGTCGAAAGACGACCTCGGTGAGCACCCCGAAGAGCTCGTTGAGGAAGGCCACGACCTGCTCGGGGGGCGCGGACTCGGCGAAGCCTGTGAAGGCCACCACGTCGGCGAAGAGCACGGTGACGGTGCGGCGCGACCCGCCGAGGCTGAGGGTGGTCGTGCCTGCGGCCACGGCGAGGGCCACTTCGGCGGGCAGGAAGCGCCCGAGGTCGGTCTCGACCCGTTGGCGGCGGGCCACCTCGGCCTCGCCCGCGACGATCTCGTCGGCCATGGACTCCAGGGCCCGTCCGAGGGCCTCGATCTCGTCGCCGGAGGTGACCGTCGAGCGCGCGGCGAACCGTCGGGCGGCGTAGGCCCGCACGAGGACCCCGAGGGCTTCGAGGGGCCGAACGGCGGCCATCCCGGCCCAGCTCCCGAGGAGGGCGGCCAGGAGCACCGCGGCCAAGCTTGCTCCGAGGAGGGTGGCGCGGGCTCGGGCGAGGGCCCGGAAGGCCTCGCGTTGGGGGCGCCGAACGACCACGGCCCAGCGGTGTTCGGGCAGGGTGCGGAGGGTGCCGACCATGGGGGTGTCGCCGTGGGCGAACTCCAGGGACAGCTCGAGGTGTCGGCCGAAGGCCTGGGCGGGCAGCGTGGTGGCCCCGAAGATGTCGCGTCCGACGAGGGAGTCCCCGAGGCCCAGGGATTGTCCGGGGCCGCGGGTGAGGAGCCGGAGGCGTTGGTCGACCACGAGGATGCGGTCGTCGTGCCCGAACCGATCGCGGGACAGGGCGGCGAGGGTGGTGTCGACCCAGCGGGGGGCGAGGCTTCCGACGACCCAGCCGCGCAGGGTCTGGTCGCGTTGGAGGGGGAAGGCGAAGCGCAGGGCCACTCCCTCGGGGCCAAACTCGGCGGGGAGCCACTGGCCTGCGGGGGGCGGGGCGGCGAGGAGTGCGTCGGGAAGGCGCGGGAGGGGGGTGGGGGCGAGGCCTTCCTGCACGCGGAGGATGGTGTCGACGTGGCGCCCGTCGGGGGTGTAGAGGGCGGCGTGTGCGAGGGCGGCGGCCCGGGCCATGACCTCGCGGGCGAGGGTGAGACGGGCTTCGGGGTCGGTGAGGGAGGGCTCGGAGAGGGTGCGCCCCACGCGTACGGTGGCCTCGCTGGCGAAGTCGAGGTCGCGCAGGAGGAGGTCGGCCACGCGGTCGATGACGGCGACCTCCAGCTCCTTCTCGGCCTGGGCGAGGCCGGCCCGTTGGGCCCGTAGGGACAGGGCGGTGAGGCCGACGAGGGGCACGAGGGCCACGCTCACGAGCGAGGCGATCCACCGTGTACGGAGCGAACGTCGCGGCGCGGGGGGCATCTCGTCGCGGGGCACTTCACGGGCGAGGGTAGTGCAATCTCGCTGTGGGAGATAGGCGTCGGTGGGGTTGGCGTTGCATGGGGGCGGCGGCGGAGGTTGAATGCGGCGATGACCAGAGCGCGGACCGGAAAGTCGGACCGAGCTGCGCAACGAGACGCAAGCCTCGCAAGGCGCGGGGGCGAAGACGGGCTCGATGCCCGTCGAGACACCGCAACGCAGCGACGCGACGCGGATCGGAAGCGCGGCGACGGGAGACTTTCCGGGCGGCGCTCTGGCGCGCGGAGAGTGGCCCGATGGGGCGGAGCGCTGTGGATCGTCGGGGTTCTCGGCTGCGGGGGCGGGGTCGCGTTGGTGGGCGGGGTCGTGCCCGACGCGGCCGACGGGGCGACCGGGGACGACGCCTCCTTCGACGCGGGAGGGGTGCAGGACGGGGGCGACGGGGGCCTCGCTGACGGTGGGGAGGTGGGCGACGGGGCGGATGTCGTAGGGGGCCTCGACGCTTCGGACGGCGGGGCCATGGAAGGCGGGGCCATGGATGGGGGGGCGTTGGATGGGGGGGCCGACGCGGGGGCCGACGCGGGGGCCGACGCGGCGGCCGATGACGCTCAGGCTGACGTCCCCGACGTGCCGGATGCGGAGGACGCGGAGGATGTGGTGCTGGCGATCGACCTGCCTCCTCCGGTCGATGTGACCCTGCTCGACTCCACCACGGCCGACGTGACGACGCTCGACGTGGGCTTCGACGCAGGGGTCGACGTGGGCTTCGACCTTGGGCGAGACACGGGGATCGACGTTGGCTTCGACGTTGGCTTTGACGTTGGCTTCGACGTGGGCTTCGACGTGGGCTTTGACGTTGGCTTCGACGTGGGCTTCGACGTGGGCTTCGACACAGGGATCGACACGGGCATCGACATCGGCTTCATCGGCGCGGATGCCGGCGTCATCGGTACAGACACCGGCGTCATCCAGATGTGTCGGGGGATGCTGGCGATCTGCGGGGACGGAAGCAGCGTCGACACGTCGTGCGACCGCTCCCACTGCGGCGTGTGCGGCAACGTCTGCACGACGGGGCAGATCTGTCTGTCAGGGGTCTGTACGTCGCTGTGAGTGGGCCCTATCCCCGCGGTCCGAGCATGGACTCGGGGCGCACCCAGGCGGCAAACTCCGTCTCGGTGAGATACCCCAGGGCCACGGCCGCAGCCTTCAGGGAGGTGCCCTCGTGGTGGGCCTTCTTGGCGATCTCGGCGGCCTTGTCGTAGCCGAGGTGCGGGGCAAGGGCCGTCACCAGCATCAAGGAGGCGTCGCGCAGCACCGCGATCCGGTCCCGGTCGGCCTCGATCCCCACCACGCAGTGCTCGACGAAGCTATGACACGCGTCGGCCAGGAGACGGATCGACTGGAGGAGGTTGTAGATCATCACCGGCTTGTAGACGTTGAGCTCCAGGTGGCCCTGGGAGCCGGCGATGGTGATGGTCACGTGGTTCCCCATGACCTGGGTGCAGACCATGGTCAGTGCTTCGCACTGGGTCGGGTTGACCTTGCCCGGCATGATCGAGGACCCGGGCTCGTTCTCGGGCAACTGCAGCTCGCCCAGGCCGCAGCGCGGGCCCGAACCCAGGAGGCGGATGTCGTTGGCGATCTTCATCAGGGAAGCCGCCAGCACGTTGAGGGCCCCCGAGGCCTCGATGAGGGCGTCGTGGGCGGCCAGGGCCTCAAACTTGTTGGGAGCCGTCACAAAGGGAAGACCCGTGCGCCGGGCTACCTCCGCGGCGAAGGCCTCGGCAAAGGACGGGTGGGTGTTGAGGCCTGTGCCGACGGCGGTTCCGCCTTGGGCGAGGGTGCAGAGCCGGGGGAGGGTGGCCTCGACCCGGGCGATGCCGTTTGTCACCTGGGCCACGTAGCCGGAAAACTCCTGCCCCAGGGTCAATGGGGTGGCGTCTTGCAGGTGGGTGCGGCCGATCTTGACGATGTCCTCAAACTCGCCCTGTTTCTGGCTCAGGGCGTCGCGCAGCGTGCCCAGGGCCGGGAGCAGGAGGTGGTGGAGCTGCTCGACCGCGGCGATGTGCATCGCGGTGGGGAATGCGTCGTTGGAAGACTGACCCAGGTTGACGTGGTCGTTGGGATGCACCGGGCGCTTCGAGCCCATCGTGCCCCCGAGGAGCTCGATCGCGCGGTTGGAGATCACCTCGTTGGCGTTCATGTTGGTCTGGGTGCCCGAGCCCGTTTGCCACACGACCAGGGGAAAATGGTCGTCGAGGGCCCCCTCCATGACCTCCTGGGCGGCCTGGGTGATGGCCCCGCCGAGGGTGGGGTCGAGCAGGCCGAGGCGCATGTTGACCGTGGCGGCGGCATATTTGAGCACCCCGAAGGCGCGCAGGAGGGGGACGGGCATCCGCTCGCCGCCGATCTTGAAGTTGCCGAGCGACCGCTGCGTCTGGGCCCCCCAGTATCGCGAGGCCGGAACCTCCAGGGCGCCAAACCCATCGGTCTCAACACGTACGCTCGGGGCTGGAGGCGCGGCAGCTTTCATGGGACCTGAGCCATAGCCATGAACCGCATCGTTGTCATCGGCACCACCGGCTCGGGCAAGACCACCCTGGCGCGGGCCCTCGCGGCCGTCCACGGTCTCCCGCGGGCCGAACAAGACGCGTTCTTTCACGAGGCCGGCTGGACCCCGGCGCCCCCCGCGCGTTTTCATGCCCGGGTCGAGGCCTTCACCGCCCAGCCCCGCTGGGTCATCGACGGCAACTACGTGCCCGTCCGCGATCTCATCTGGTCGCGGGCCGACACCCTCGTCTGGCTCGACTACCCGGGGCCCCTCGTCCTCGGTCGCCTCGTGCGCCGCACCCTGCGCCGCTCCCTCACCCGCGAGCTCCTCTGGAACGGCAACCGCGAACGCCTCCTGCCCAACTTCTTCACCCTGGACGGGCTGATCCCGTGGTTCTTCCGGACCCACTGGCGGCGCCGACGCGAGACCCCGGGGCTCCTCGCGGCCCATCCCCACATGCGAGTGTTGCACCTGCGGCACCCCCGCGAGGCCGAGGCCCTGGTGGCTCGTGCCCGGGGCGGGTAGCCGGGGCTCAGCGGATGCACACCCCCTCGCGGCAGCGGGCCCCCATCGTGCAGCGCACCCCGCACGCCCCGCAGTTGCCGATGTCGTCGAGCGGATCGACGCAGCGGCAGTTGCAGAGCCTTCGCCCGACGCCGCAGGTGCTGTCGCCCTGGCACTGACCGCTGCAGCAGTCCTGCTCCGCAGCGCATGCGCGGCCGCATCCGCCGCAGTGGCGCGTGTTGCCCTCCAGCGAGGTCTCGCAGCCGTTGGCGAAGTTGAGGTCGCAGTCGCCGAATCCCGAGACGCAGAGCGAACGGCACGACGCCGACACGCACGAGGCGGTGGCGTTGGGGCGTGTGGCGCAGGCGAAGCCGCATCCGCCGCAGTGGTTCGTGCTCGTCGCGGTCAATACGCAGGCCCCCTCGCACACGACCTGGGAGGGGTTGGTACAGCTCACCGCGGCGCAGACCCCCGCCATGCAGAACTGGCTCCCCGTGCAGGCGGTGCCGCAGGTTCCGCAGTGGGCGAGGCGGGTCTGGGTGTCGAAGCACCCCCGTGCGCAGGCGGTGAGAGGCGCGGTGCAGACAGCGGCGCAGGTGCCGACGTTGCACACCTGCGCGCTGCCGCAGGCGTTGTCGCAGCGGCCGCAGTGCGCGGGATCGGTGGCGAGGGCGCGGCAGGCCCCGGCGCACAGGCTCTGGCCCGCGGGGCAGGGCCGCACGCATCCCCCGCTGCGACAGAGGGAGTCCGCGGGGCATGTGCGGTTGCAGGCCCCGCAGTGGGTCGCGCTCGTACGCACGTCGATGCAAACGTCGCCGCAGCGGGTGAGGCCCGACCCGCAGGGGATGTCGACCCCGACGTCGCCGGGGCCTGCGTCGCGGGGAGTTGCAGGGGTGTCGAGGGGAGGAGCGGGTGTGTCGACGGCAGCGGGCGTGTCGACGGGGTCGGGTGTGTCGACGGGGTCGGGGCCATCCAGCGGCTGGGCCATGCCAGTGTCGAGGGGCGGAGGCACCTCGGCGGTCGCCCCGCTGTCTGCCACACCCGGCGTCGCCGCGTCGGGCCAGGGCAAGGCGCAGCCAGGGCTGAGCGCGGCCAGCCCCAGGGCCCAACGCATCGCGTCAAAACGCGCCATCGAACACCACCCCCGAACCACCCAGGATCATCGGCGACACGCGGAGCCGGGCCGCCCTGGGAGCCTCCCGGCCGCCGAGCAGGACGAGGGCCGTGCCCACCCCCGCGGTCACGAGGCTCGCTGCGCCCAAGACCCAGGCGAGGGTGCGCGTGCGTGCGTTGTCGGCGCAGAGGTCGGCGGCGGTGCGCCCGTCGGGGCTGCCGTCGCGGGCGGCCCGGTCGCAGGCCGTGGCCGTGGACCGGTCGGTGGCCGTGTACCCGGGCTGCGACACGAAGCGCACGAAGGCGCCCTCGGGGCCGTCGGAGGCGGCCGTGGCGCCGCGCAGGGCGTCGGCCTGGGCGGCGCTGAGGTAGGTCATCACGGTGCTCGCGACGAGGGAGGCCGCCCCGAGGCCGAGCAGGGTGTACCCCACGATCCGCGTCGTACGGGGAGGAGGCGTCGACGCAGACGGGGGAGCAGGCGGCAGGGGAGCGGGCAGGGTGGGGGCCGGGGCGGCGGTCTGTACGACGACGGGCGCGGGACTCAGCGGGAGCTCGAGGTCTTGCCCGGCCCGGAGCGTCACCGACTGGGACGAGGGCGCGTGTCCTGGGGCCCGCACCTCGACCCGGTACGTGCCCGGGGCGAGCACGGAGGCCTCGCCCAGGGGGAGGGTGCCGACGCGCCGTCCGTCCAGAAACACCTCGGCGCCCGCGGGCTGGCCCCGCACGAGGAGCGAGCCCATCCGCGCCCGGAGCTCGGTGCGGGCCACGATGAGCGCCGCCCGGCGCGAACGGGCCCACGGGTCGTCGATCTCGGCGAGCACGTTGGTGAGGTGGCCCCATGCACGCTGGAGCTGCTGGGCGTCGATCTCCGCGAGCGCGAGCTGCGCTGTCACCTGCGGCATCGGGCAGCGCCCGTGCAGGTCTTCGAGCACCGCGAGGGCCGCCGCGGTGCGCCCGGCCACGCGCTCGCGCACCGACAGGGCGATCTCCGCGTCGATGCGCCCGCACGCCGCCGCGCGCCCTGGAGCGGGCTGCCCCCTCGCGCGCCCCCCAGACAGACACGCGAGCGCCGCGGCGAACCCAACGACCAAAGGACCGCCCCGCCTTCGCATCGGCTCCATGCGCCGCAACCTACTACGACGGCCCCCCCGTGGGCACCCGCGTCCGCGCGCAGCCGCGGTGTGCAAGACGCGGACAGGCCGCTGGGGATGGTGTGCCTGTGGGTCGAAGGGGATTACACTGGGCCCGAGCCCGGCATGCGCATCCTCCACTCAGCCACGGCGCCGCGCTCCGGCGGGGGGTACCACATCGTGCGGGAGATCGCCTCGGGCGGCATGGCCACGGTGTACCTCGCCGAGCGGGCGGGCCCCGCGGGGCCCCGGGAGGTGGCCGTCAAGCGGCTGCACCCGCACCTCGCCCAGGAGGATGAGTTCGTCACGATGTTCTTTGACGAGGCGCGGCTGGCCTCGCGGATTCGTCACCCCAACGTGGTAGGCGTGCTGGAGGTCGACGACGACGACGCGCTCTCCATCGTGATGGAGTACGTGAAGGGCGTCACCCTGCTCGACCTCGCCCGCGATCAGGCCCGGCGCGGCCTTCGGATCCCGGCCCCCGTCGTGACCCGCATCGCCCTCGACACCCTCTCGGGCCTGCACGCCGCCCACGAGCTCCTCGACGACAAGGCCCACCCCCTGCACATCGTCCATCGCGACGTGTCGCCGCACAACATCCTCGTGGGCGTCGACGGCATCACGCGCATCACCGACTTCGGCATCGCCAAGGCTTCGGTGCGGCTCTCGGTCACCCGCGACGGGCAGACCAAGGGCAAGCTCGCGTACATGGCCCCCGAGCAGTTTGAGGCCGCCGAGCTCGATCGCCGCGTCGACCTCTTCACCATGGGCGTCGTGCTCTGGGAGGTGTTCACCGGGCGCAGGCTCTTCAAGAACGCGCCCGAGGCCGCGGTGATCCACGCCCTCCTGCACACCGACCTGCCGCGCATGCGGAGCATCGACGACGCCCTCCCCGAGGCGCTCGACGCGGTCATCATGCGGGCGATGGCCCGCCGCCCCGACGACCGTTGGGCCACGGCGGCCGAGTTCGCCGTCGCCCTCCGCAAGGTGCTCGTGCCCGCGCCGCGTCTCGAAGTCGGCCGCCTCGCCGCGCAGTCCCACGCGCACTTCCTCACCCACAAGCGCGATCGCGCCAGCCAGGCCCCCTCGGCCTCCGACGTGCGTGCCGTCGGGGTCTCCGCCTCGGCGCCTGAGCCCGAGGCCCTCCTCGCGATCGCCGTCGACGAGGAGCCCACCGCCGCCCGTGGAGCCCTGGCCGACGACGAGGCCACGCGGGTGACCGCCGCCGACCGCACCGACCCGCACCTCGCCGCGCCCCAGATCGAGGCCGTCGAGGACGCCCCGACGCTCACCCCGACGCTCACCCCGATGTTCACTCCGGCCGTCTTGGGGCCTCCGTCCGAGCCCCCGCTGGCCTTGCGCGCAGAGGCATGGCCCGAGCCCCCTCCCGCGCCCGCCGCGGCGCCGCAGCCCCCGCGGCGCGTCGGCCTCGCCCTGGCCCTGGCGGCCGCTGCCCTCGTCGCGGCGGTGTGGTTCGCGCGCGGTCGGGCCCCGTCGTCGCCCGCCCCCGTCGCGGCGGTAGGGTCTCGGGTTGCCGAGGTTCGGGTCGCGGCGGTCCCGCAGGCCCCGTCGCAGGTTGCTCCTGCGCCCGCGCCCCCCGCGCCCGCAGCTCCCTCGGCGCCGCCTGCCCGCGCGATGGCTCCTGCGGCCCCGCGGCTGCCCCCCGCGCGACCAGCCCCGCGGGGCGTCATGGGCCTGTCGCGCACCCGCGACGGGCGATTGATCATCCGGTAGCCCCCGCGCGCGACCCCCCAACGACCCGCCGCCAGCAGCGCCCCTACCGCTCCGACCAGACCGCCAGCTCGTGGCCCGCCGGGTCGGCGAAATGAAACCGTCGCCCCCCCGGGAACCCAAACGGCTCCTTCACGATCACCCCGCCCCCCGCCTTGACCCGCGCAAGGGTGGCCTCCAGGTCGTCGGCGTACAGAACCACCAAGGCCCCAGACTTCGCCCCCTCCTCCTCCTGCGCGCCGAAGCCTCCGTCGAGCCGTCCGTCGGAGAAGGCCGCGTACCCCGGCCCATAGTCCTTGAAGCTCCATCCGAAGACCTCCGCGTAGAAGGCCTTGGTGCGCGCGAGGTCCTTGGACTGCCACTCGATGTAGTCGATCTTACAGTCCTTGTCCGTGGAGTGAGCCCCGACGGGCGAGGCCTTCCGGTCTTCGAGCAGGGCCTTGAGGGCCTTGAGGTCGCCCTCGACCGAGGCCCCGTCCCGGGCGAAAACGTCGTCGTTCATGCCGGGGTGGCGCTGGAGCGTGAAGATCACCGCGCAGCCCTCCCCGCTCGGGATCAGCCGCATGGGCATCGTGAGGGTCTCGCCCGAAGGCAGGGTGACGCGGTGGTCGAGGACCCCGTGTTCGTTGGGGGGGGAGAAGCGCACCGTGACCTGCCCCGCGGGGGACTCGGCGATCCAGGCGTCGCCCGCGCGCCGGAGCGAGTGGGCCAGACCCGCGGCCCACCGGGGGAAGTTCTCAGGCTGCCGCACGAAGGCGTAGGCCTCGTCAAACGGTCGGGCGATGCCGACGGTGAAGGTGCGGGCGGGGAGCGGGGCGGAGGGGGTGTTCATGGTCAGGGTGTTTTTCCGCGCGCAGGACGTGGGGGGCGGCCCGCTCGGCTCGTCCCAGGGCTCTCCGTGGGCAGCGTTGCGACGAAGGCCAGGGCCCGATCGACCCAGTCTTGAGTCGCCGGGATGGTGTCGCAACCCTCCGCGTCGACGAAGACGTAGCCCTTCATGGGGCGGCCCGTGAAGTCCATCGGGCGCACGTGCGGGCGGCCGAGGGCCTCGTCGTAGGCGGCAGGTCCGACCCGCACCATCAGGCTGTCGCCGACCACCCCGCAGAACATCTTGCCCTCGCGCAGAAAGGCCAGACCCCCAAACATCTTCTTCTCAGTCACCTCCGGGCGGTCGCCGAGGGCGTCCCGGATCTGTTCGGCCAGCGCCGCGCTGAATGCCATGTCGTCCCGCTCCCTTCGTATCTCGAATCGACTCAGCGCCCCAGAAACCCCCGGGCCCCCGCGTGCTGCGGGTCGACCGAGAGCAGCACGGTGGCCGTGTGCCGTACGGCCGCGAGGTCGCCGACCTTCACCCGATACACCGCCGCGATGTGCTCCAGGGTCCTGACCTTCTCGCCCCGCGTCTGCACCGCTCCCACGCGCTCCCACAGGGCCGCGAGAGCCTCGTGCCAGCGCCCCGCGGCCTCGTGGGCGGCGATGGCCCGGTCGAGGGCTGCCACGGGGGTCGTCGGGGTCGGAGTCGGTGCGGTCCCCGTGGAAACAACCCGTCCCCGACGCACCCGCCCTCCAAACACGGGCAGGGCTTCGCCGCCTGGAGGGGCCGACAACTGCGGGGTCTGACGGATCCCGAGGGCCTTCATGCGCTCGGCCGTCTTGCGGTGGAGCTCGGCCCACGACAGGTCGCCGCGATGCCGTCGCAGGACATCGTGCAGGCACCAGGTGAAGGCCCCCGCCCGCAGCCCCCCGAACCGCGCCTCGGCCGCGGTCTCGTCGTCGGCGCAGGCCGAGAGCGACACCGCAGGGAGCACCACGTCCGAAGCCGCGGGGGGAGGCACCACAGGGGCGGCAGGGCGTCGTCGTCGGGGCGTCGCAGCAGCCGGGGCGGGGCGTGGCGCTGCGGCCTTGGGGACGCTCTTGGTGGCGCCCGTGGGAGCGGCCTTGGGCCCGTGGGGGGGCGGGATGTACCTTCCTCCGGTGACCTCGACCCAGTCGGGCAGCGAACCCTTTTTGGTCATGCTCCGGGTGCGGTAGTAGGTCGAGGCGAGGTCCTGCATCGAACCCGCGTGGCAGGTGTCCCAAAGGGTCGCGAAGTGCACCCCCGGGGGGACCCGGGCGAGGTGTTGGGCGAGGCGGTCGTCGGTGAGGGGGGAGTGTTCCCAGGCGTGGTCGTAGAGCACGAGGACCTCGTCTTCGCCGTCGGCCTCGTCGCCGTCCATGTCCGGAACGTGCGACCCCTGGGTCGACACCTGGAGCACCCGGACATCGCCCGGCCGGGCTCCGTCGAGGAGCCATCCAAGACTGTCGAGGAAGGCCCTCTGGGTGGCCTGGGCGTCGGTCAACACCCGCACCTCCCCCGGAGCGAACCCGTACTCCCGCACGAGCACGAGGGCCGTGGTTCGGGCGTCGTGGAGGGGGCCTTTGAGGGCTTTGATCCGCGGGTCGGCGAACCGTTCGACCCCGACGCAGAGGGCCCGGCGGTGGGTCATGGCCGAAGCTCCACCCGGATGCCGGGGCGGTCGACGGGGGGCAGGGTGACGGTGTGCCCTTCGGCCTGACGCAGGGCCGCGTCGCCGAGGGCCACCATACGTGGGGAGGCGTAGTTGCACACGATCTCGACCCGGTCGCCGCCGTAGCGCACGAGGCGGGCCAGGGTCTCGCGGTCGGGGTGTTGGAAGAGGTCGCCGTTGGTGCTCACGAGGTACCGGGGGCAGTCGAAGCGCTGGAGGAGGCTCCAGTCGAGGTTGTTGCGGCTCCCGTGGTGGGGAACCTTGAAGGCCGCCAGGGCCACGGGGGCGTTGCCGGCGCGGGCGAACCAGCGTTCGAGGGAGCGCATGAGGGTGTCGGGCCAGGCGTCGCCCGGAAAAAGAACCCGGGCCCCTTCGCACTCGGCCAGAAACGCGATGCTGCTCCCGTTGGCGGGGGCGTTGTCCTGGACGAAGGGGCCGTCGACGAGGGCGTCGAGCTCGGCGGGGGTCATGGCCTTCTCGGGACGCCTCCGGGTGGGAGCGGACTTACGTCGGCGGTCGGCCTCGACGGTGCCCGTCCCTGGGGCGATGCCGGCGTCGGCGCAGTCGCGGTCCCAGGTGGACTTGAGCCGGCCGAGGCACTCGCGGTCGGGGCCGAGGAGGGTGAGGACCATCGCCCCAGGCAGAGTCACGCAGGGCAGGGAGCCGTCGTCGCCCACCATTACGGGTCCGCCCCCGAAGGCGCGGTTGACGGGGGCTCCCCGGGCCCGGAGCAGGGCCGTGAGGGCCTCGCCTTGCATCACGCTCTTGGTCCCCTCGGCCGCGGCGATCTCCCGGGCCCCGTTGAACCACACGTCCCCGAAGGTGACCCCGAGGCTGTCGTCGCGGAGGAGCTCGAGGATGCCCCCGATGTGGTCGGCGTCGATGTGGCTGACCACCAGGAGCTCGAAGCGCCGCTCGGCCCGGGGCAGGGCCGCGAGGCGTTCGCGGAGGAGGGTTCCGGTGCGGGGGGGGCCGCCGTCGATGAGCATGCGGTGGGGGGCTGCGGGCGGGCCCCACTCGATCCAGAGGCAGTCGCCGTGCTCGGCCGGGAGCATCTCCACCGCGTACATCGCCGCGGAGCATACACCCGCGGTCCGGGGCCGAGGGTCCTCGCGCGCTCAGGGCGCCACGCCGGCAGTGTGACCGAAGCGGAGACAATCTGCGCGTGTGACGCAACCGGGGGCAGGCTCGCTTCGATACAGGCGTATGCGCAACCCTCACGACGTGTACGTCCGTCTTCTGCTCGACCAGATCCTCTCGGGGTACGGCACGGTGGAGCAGGAGTACAGCATCCCTCCACGGGTCTCGCTCTCGGCGGACATCCTCTTCGTGCCGACGGGGTTTGTGGCCGAGGATGCGGTTCCGCTCGGTGCGATGGAGCCCATGGTGCAGACCCCGTGTCTGCTGGAACCCTACTCCCGCGCCCCGCAAGAGGCTCACCTTCACACGGTGGTGCGCAAGGTGTTGGAGGTCCGGCAGCAGGCGCGGCGCAAGAGGGCCACGCCCGCGCAGAGGCGCCTCGGCCACACCCTCGCCTGGATGCTCTGCGCAGGTCGTCCCAGGAGCCTCCTGTACGACCCGCAGGTCGTCCCCCTGGAGGACGCGCCGGAGGGCTTCTACCGCATGTCGCGCTTGATCCCCGTGCGGCTCGTGGTGCTGCGGGCCTTGCCCGACGACCAGGCTACCTTGCTCCTGCGGCTGCTGGGGCGGCACCGCGTCCAGGCTCAGGCCACCCGCGCCCTGCGAGCCCAGGCAGGCACCGACCCCCGGTACGAACCCGTCCTCAAGACGATGGTAGAGTACCTCCACCGCATCCGAACCCACCCCGACCTCAACACGGAGCAGCTCATGGTCGACCTCACCGAAGTCGAGAAGTACCTCGAAGCCCTTGAAAAGAAGGGCCTCAAGAAGGGCCTCAAGAAGGGCAGGCTGGAGGGCATCGCCCTGCTTGTGCAACTGTGCGCGCGGCGGTTGGGTCGGCCCATGACCCGCAGCGAAACGGCAACCCTCGGGGCGCGCCTCGACACCGTCGGCCCCGAGCGCCTCGCAGAGGTCGTCCTGGACAGCGACGCCGAGGCCCTCGCCGGGTGGCTCGCCGACCCCGACGCACGCTGATACCGGTCCGCCCTACGCCCGTTCGTAAATCATCAGTCGCTGCGGGCGCGCTCGACGGCTGATTCACGCCCGGACGCAGGGCGAATCGGTATACAAAGCCCGGTTCAAGGCTGAAACGGGCTGCCCTCAGGCCTCCGGGGCGGTCTCGGTGGTCTCCGCGGGGGCGGCCTTCGCGCTCCGCGGGGCCCTCGGCGGGGGCGGCGGCATGGCGGCCCTCACCCCCTCCAGGTCGAGGGGCGAGACGCACCCGCCGTCGGTCGTGCTGCGTCCCATGTGGGTGCGGACAAACCGCGCCGGAGCCTCCGCCCCGAACAGGGCCTCGGCCACCTCGCTCGGACGCACGGCCCCCGTCGGGAGCACCCGGGTCACGAAGCGTACGGTGGCGAGGTCGCCCGCGTAGCCCGCCGCGGCCACGGCCTCCGCCCCCGCGTTGGCCTCCATCGACACGAGGTACGAGGTCACGTCCACCCGCTTGCCGATGCCCTCGTGGCGGCGCATCACGACCAATCCCCCCTCCGCCCGCGAGGCCACCAGGGCCGCGAGGGCCTCGGGCCCGTCCACCCCCTGACCCCGCAGCCACAACCACGGAACCACCAGCACGAACCCCGTCTGGTCGACCAGCTTGGACAGGGCCGGGTCGGCCGGGGCGAGGCGGGTGGCGGCGGTGAAGGTGAGCCCATCGGGAGCCCCCGGCTGGAGCAGGGCCGGAAGCCGTGCGGGGTCGACGTCGACGGTGAGCTTCACGTCGACGTACTCGTCAAGGGAGGCGAGCCCGAGGGCCAGGGCGGGCCCGAAGGTCATCTCGGGCTTGGGGTGAAACCCCTGCGAGTAGAACATCCCCAACTCGGCCCGGCGGAACACCCGCGGCACGAGGCGCACGAGGTCGAGGTGCCCCTGGTAGGCCGCCCGTCCCACGCGGCGCAGGGCCACCCGGTACCGATGGCCCTCGCCCTGCTCGAAGTTGGCCCTCGGACGGCGGGCCTCGGGAGAGATCACCGCGGGGCGCGCGACCGGGGTCGGGCGCGACCGGGCGAGCAGGGTGTCGAGGTAGACGATGCGCTCCTCGCGCATGGCCGTGAGGTCGCAGGCGACCCCGCAGTCGTAGCAGACCAGCTTGCGCCCGTCGGCGTGGGCGTCGTCGAGGTTGGTGTGGTGGATAAACTGCCCGACGGCCTTGCCGCACGGCGGAGACAGCCGGCTCTGCATGGCCTTGCGGTACTCGCGCAGGAGAAAGCCGTCCTCGAGGCCCACGTCGAGGTGGTCCCAGGGGAGGTGGCCGTCGACCGGGATGGTGCCGAGCCAGACCCGCTCGTCGATCTCGTAGTGGGCGAAGGCCGACTGCCAGGCCCCGCGGTCGAGGCGCTCTTCCCAGGAGTCGAAGCGGGCCCCGGCGTGGTAGGCGTGCTCGATCACGTCCGCGAAACGGCGGTCGCCGCGGGCCAGGACGCCCTCCAGAGTGCTCCCCAGGGACTCGTGCATCCGCAGGTCGACCTTGGCCTTGCGGACGGCGCTGCGGAGGAGGTTCTGCTTGCGGCCGATCTCGTCGTAGGTGTCCATGGCGCACCACTGGAAGGGCGTGTGCGGCTTCGGAACATGCGTCGACACGCTCACCGTCACCGTCGGGGCCCCACCCCCCTTCTGGACCTTCTTGCCGATCTCCCGGGCCTTACGCCCGGTCTCCACGATCCCGACGACGTCGTCGTCCTCCTCGGTGGGCAGGCCGATCATGAAGTAGAGCTTCATCTTCGACCACCCGCGCGAGAAGACCCGCTCGGCCGTCTCCATGAGCTGCTCTTCGGTGACGTTCTTGTTGACCACGTCCCGCATCCGCTGCGAGCCCGCCTCGGGGGCGAAGGTCAGCCCCGAGGCTCGCACCTTCTGGAGCTCGTCGAGGAGTTCTTCCCCGAGACCGTAGGCCCGCAGGGACGACACCGACAGGCTCACCTTGTCGGGGGTGAGGGCCTCGGTGACCTTCTTCACGAGGGGGGCGATGCACGAGTAGTCCGCCGTCGACAGGGACGTGAGGGAGGCCTCGTCGTAGCCGCCTTCCTTCACGGCCTTGACGATGGTCTCCACCACGCTCTCGGGGCTGCGCTCCCGGACGGGCCGGTAGATCATCCCGGCCTGGCAAAACCGGCACCCCTCGGTGCACCCCCGGGCCACCTCCACGCTGATGCGGTCGAAGACCGTCTCCGTGGCGGCCACGGGCCCGTCGTGGGGGAAGGGGTACGCGTTGATGTCGGGCACAAACGCCCGCTTCACCGGCAACGGAACCCCCTCGTACAGGGCCCGGGCCACGTAGTCGCGCCTCGACTTGTCGCAGCGCTCCAAGGCGTAGAGGGACGGGACGTAGACCCCCTCGATGGCCGCGAGGGCCCGGAGGCGCTCGGCCCGGGGCACGCCCGCGTCCTTGAGCTGGCGCCACATGAGGGCCACGGCGGGGGTGGTCTCCTCGCCGTCCCCGATCACGATGGCATCGAAGAACGGGGCCACCGGCTCGGGGTGCGTGGCCGTGGGCCCGCCCGCGATGACGAGGGGGTCGTCCTCTCCCCGGGCCTCGGCCCGCAGGGGGATGCCCCCGAGGTCGAGCATCAGCAGCACATTGGAGAAGGTGAGCTCAAACTGCAGGGAGAACCCCACCACGTCGAAATCGCGCAGGGCCCGGGCGCTCTCCAGGGTCACGAGGGCGAGGGAGCGCTCGCGCAGGGCGGCCTCCATGTCCTTCCACGGGGCGTAGACGCGCTCGGCCGCGAGGCGGGGGTGGCCGTTGAGGATGCCGTAGAGGATCTTGAACCCCAGGTGGCTCATCCCGATGTCGTAGAGGTCGGGGAAGGCCAGGGCCACGCGGGTGAGGGAGGGGTCCCAGGGTTTGACCACGGCCCCGTGCTCGCCTCCGAGGTAGCGCACGGGCTTCTCGACGGTGTGGACAAACGCGGCGTAGGGGTGCTCGGCGCTGGGGTGCATCACAGACCTTCGAGGGCGCTCGGACAGAGAGGAGACGATAGAGCCCGGGGAGCGCACGCACCCGCTGCATCTGGGCGCACTCCTGCGACAAGGCCCGCGGAGTGTCAAGCCGCGCCCGGGCGACGGGCCGCCTGCGGGTCAGCGCCCGAGGGGGGTGGTCTTCGCGCGCGGCAGGAGCTGCCGGATGGTGTCGAGCAGGGTGTCGGGGCTGACGGGCTTCTGCAGGTAGGGCTGGGCCTCGTTGATCCGCTGCGTGGCGAAGGCGATCTCGCGGGGGTGCCCCGACATCCAGATGACCGGGAGGGTCGGGTAGGAGGTCGCCAGGTGGGTGGCCAGCTCGGCCCCGCCCATGACGGGCATCACCACGTCGCTGACGATCAGGTCGACGTCCCCGCGGCGCTCGTGCAGGCGCGAGAGGGCCTCACCGCCATGGCTGGCCTGGACCACCTCGAAGCCGGAGAGGGTCAGGATGCGGTCGAGGAGCTTGCGCACGATGGGCTCGTCCTCGACGACCAGCACCTTCAGGGCGGGCAGGGCGGGGCTCTGGGCGAAGGGCTCCGCGGCGACGGGCGGGCTCGGAGCCTCCGCGCTCGCGCTCGGCAGGTACACCGTAAACGTCGTCCCCTGGCCCGGAACCGTGTCGACCGCGATCCCTCCCCGGCTCTGGGTGATGATGCCATGGACCGTAGGCAGGCCGAGCCCGGTCCCGCGGCCGACCGGCTTGGTAGTGAAGAAGGGCTCGTAGATGTACGGGATATTCTCCGGCGCGATGCCCGTGCCCGAGTCCGTCACCGACAACCAGACATACTCTCCGGGGACGAGGGTCGAGTGCTCGGCGTGGACGACCTCGCCGGGCTCAAGCTGCCGGATGCCGTTGCGTACGACGATCTTGCCGCCGTCTGGCATCGCGTCCCGGGCGTTGATGACCAGGTTCATCAGGACCTGGAGGAGCTGGGCGCGGTCGGCGCGGACCCACAGGGCCCCCGTGCCCGTCTCCTCCACACGCACCTCGAGGTTGCTGCCGAGGAGGCGCTGCAACATGGGCTGGGTCTCCCGGACGGTCGCCACGAGGTCGAGCACCTCCAGGGTCAACACCTGCTGACGGCTGAAGGCCAGGAGCTGCCGGGTGAGGCTGGACATCCGCTCGGCCGCCGTCTCGATCTGCCGCAGGTCGCTGCGGGCCTCCCGGCTGAGCCCGGGGTCTGCGGCGACAAAACTCGCAAACCCCAGCACGGCGTGGAGCTGGTTGTTGAAGTCGTGGGCCAGGCCGCCCGCGAGGCGCCCGATCGCCGCCATCTTGGCCGACTGACGGTTACGCTCCTCGTGGCGGATCTGCTCCGATACGTCGCGTTTGATCGCGACTGCCCCTGAGATGTGACCCGATCCGTCACGGACCGGTGCGACGCTCAGCTCGACCTGAACCCGCGCCCCCGACTTCCTGATACGCTCGGTTTTGTAACGTTCGATCCGCTCTCCCGCGGCGAGACGCCCAAGGATCACGGTCTCTTCGCCATGAAGCTCCGGGGGCACCAGGCGGAAGATGGAGGCACCCAGCATTTCCTCGCTGGAATAGCCGAAGATCCTGACTGCAGCGCTGTTCCAGCTGAGGATGGTGCCGTCGGTGGTCTTGCTGACGATGGCGTCGTCGGACTGCTCGACAAGGGCGGCAAGACGAAGGGCACAGAGCTCGGCCTCCTTTTTGGTGTGAAT
The DNA here is from genome assembly GCA_964447205.1 of uncultured Myxococcaceae bacterium. GTDB lineage: Bacteria > Myxococcota_A > Polyangia > Polyangiales > JAEUKH01. The sequence continues at coordinate 28,904 of CAYUSB010000003.1, read as the reverse complement.
ATCGACGATTGAGCCAACAAATCCGTCTGGTTGGTTTCTTCCGCCGAGGTGGGGCGTGGCGGTCTCGATGCACCAGCGGTGGGCCCCGGTCTTGTCTCGCAGGCGGTATTCAATCTGGAGCGGGGCGTTGTCGGCGATGGCCCTGGCAAACGCGGCCCTCACGTCGGACCGGTCGTCAGGGTGGACCGCCTCGAGCCAGCCTTGTCCGAGGGATGACCCTTCGTCTTGACCCGTGAGTTCGTACCACTGGGCGTTGAAGTACGTCGTCTCTCCTACTGCATCGGCCACCCGCACAAGGACTGGAGCATCGTCAGCAAGTTCGCGGAAACGTTGCGCGCGGGTGCGACGTTCGGCCTCGGTCTCTGGGTCGGTACTGAGATCGAACAGGTATCCTACCAGGGCTGGCCCGTCGTCGAGCATGGTCAGGGCGGCCTCGACCCGGCACCTGCCCTCGCTGCCGTCGGCGCGCAGCGAACGAAACTCGTACGAGCCCGGCACATCCTCGCGTCGGGCCCGGGCACGCATCCGGCCCTCGACCAGCTTACGATCGGATTGCGCCACGATGTCGAGGGCGCTACGCCCCTGAAGCTCCAAGGGGCTCGTGTAGCCAAAGAGCCGGGCCGCGGCGGGGTTGGCGTAGTCGATCCGGCCATCACGGCTGATCACGACGCCCACCGGGGCCTGGTCGACCAGTGTACGGAAGTCGGTGTGGGGCGTAGTGGGGGTCAACACGGGTCTACTCAATGCTAGCGGCCTCGCCCGCTCAAGCGCGTCCTCGCAGGGAAGGGGCCCTCACTCCGAGCGTCGCCGCTCCTCGGGGATCGCCTGCTGCAACAGAGGCACGGACGGTGTCAGCTTGTGCAATTCGGTGATCAGCATACGGGCGTCGAGGTGAGGCATGCTCAGATAAGCGTTGGCGCCGAGCGCGATCGCAGCCCGTGCCGTCGACTGATCGAGCTTTGCGGCTGCCTCTGTCTCTGTCTGTTCTAGAGACAGAATGAGTACGGTTACGTCGGCGTGGCAGCTGCTGGCGCGGACGCCTGCGAGCAGCTCGAACAACGACTCGCCCTCGAGCCATGCCGCACACGATCACGTCAGCATGATTCTTTCCTTCGAGAAACGCCCAGGCCTGCTCGATGCTCGTGGCCCCCACCACGACGTACCCTTCTGCCTTGCACAGCTCTTTGAGCACCTCAATGTGCTCTTCGGTGTCAAAGAACACAATGCCCCAGGTTTGAAGCGGAGGCTTCGCCTGCTTCGCGGTGGGGTGTTCGAGCTCGGGTTCGTTCATGGGGATCTTCCCTCCCATCGGGGGGATGCCGTCATTGGATAGGGTACCTCTGCCGGTCGCCAGCGACAAGCCTCTGGTTCAGGTGCCCAGGAGGGTCACCCCGAGGGCGGTCAGGATGGGGCCGAGGGGCATCGCGTACGACACGGGCCCCTGGGCGTCGGTCCCGCCCGCGAGCACGAGGCCCACCGGGTCGCCCGCTTCGGTGAGCACGAGGGCCCCCGAGTCGCCCGCCTCGCTCCAGGGGTCTTCCCCCTCGGGGCGAATCTCCAGGAGGGTGCCAAAGACCAGGGTCTTGCCCTCGGAACCCGGGAGGGCGATGGCCACCCCACGGGACAGGGCCCGCAAGGGCGCCGCGGTGGCCCCCGTGGCGCATCCGAGCTTACGCAGGGCGGTCCCGACGTCGCCGACCCCGAGCTCCCGCACGGCCCCCAGGAGGCCCGGGAGCAGGGCGTGGCGGGCCGTCCAGGCGCGGTCGCGGTCGATCCGCACGAGGGCCGCGTCGAGGCTCCCCCCCGCCCCCTCGGGCGACAGGGGCAGGGCCCGCAGGGTCTGGCCGATCCGGGTGCACCCCGGGTCTCCCGGAGCGGGGCACAACACCGTGGTCCCCGCGACAAAGTCTCCAAACCCCACCAGGGCGTGCCGAGCCGTGAGGGCGAGGGCCTCTCCCGGCATGGACGGGTCGTGCACGAGGGCCCCGAGGCTCCCTCCCGCGGCCCCCACGGCGCCCAGGGCGCAGCCGCTCGCGAGGATCTCGGGGGGATGACGGAGCCATGCATAGGAGCCAAGGTCGCGGACAGGGCGTGACATCATCAACGTGCGTCTCCGAGGGCCTCACGAGGCGCTGGCCCGTACATCGAGGAGTGATAGGGTGCCGGTCCGCTCCATGTCCACCGAAGGCACCGCATCGCCCGCGACCTCAGAGGCCCCCCTGCTCGAAGCCCGGGGCATCGCCACCCATTTCGAGGTGCGCCGGGGCCTGTTTGGCGCCCGGGCTACGGTGAAGGCCGTCGACGGGGTGTCGCTCACGGTCCACCCCGGCGAGACCCTCGGCCTCGTGGGCGAGTCGGGCTGCGGCAAGAGCACCCTCGGCCGCACCCTCCTGCGGCTCATCGAGCCCACCGCGGGGACCCTCCGCTTCGAAGGCCAGGACATCACCCGCCTGCCCGCGGGCCAGATGCGGCCCCTCCGCCGCCGGATGCAGATGATCTTCCAAGACCCCTACGCCTCGCTCAACCCTCGGATGCGGGTGCGCGACATCGTCGGCGAGGCCCTCGACATCCACGGCCTCGCAGCCTCCGCGGCCGAGCGCGAGGACAAGGTCCAGGCCCTGCTCACGCGGGTGGGCCTGCGGGCCGATCAGGCGGGGCGGTATCCGCATGAGTTTTCCGGGGGCCAGCGGCAGCGGGTGGGGATCGCCCGGGCCCTGGCGGTGTCGCCGCGTTTTATCGTCGCCGACGAGCCCATCAGCGCCCTCGATGTGTCCATCCAGGCCCAGATCGTCAACCTCCTGCGCGACCTCCAGGACGAGCTCGGCCTCGCGTTTCTCTTCGTGGCCCACGACCTCACCATCGTGCAGTGGATCTCCCACCGGGTGGCGGTGATGTACCTCGGGCGCATCGTCGAAGAGGGCCCCTCGGCGGGCCTGTACGGGGCCCCGATGCACCCGTACACCCTGAGCCTCCTCAGCGCCGTGCCCGTGCCCGACCCCGCCCTGCGCCGACCGCGGATCGTGCTGGAGGGCGACGTCCCGAGCCCCCTGCACCCCCCGTCGGGGTGCACCTTCCACCCGCGGTGCCCCATCGCCCAGAAGGGGCTGTGCGACGTCGATGCCCCAGCCCTGCGGGAGCTTCGCCCGGGGCATCGGGTGGCGTGCCACCTCGCCGACCCGTCGACCGCGTAGATCTGTCGGGCGAATTGCTGCGCCGCGTCGACGGAGGGGCCTTGATTCCGCGGCGTGAGAGGCTAGTGTCCGCGCCGCCGCGGGCCCTGTCCGGAGACGGGGGGCGCTGCGGTCACACGGTCTCAGGGACTAAGGGATTTGGCGATGGATCTGTTCGCGCGGATGACGGCCTACGAGTACGGCGAGGTTCATGTTCGGGTGGATGCGGCGACGGGGCTGCGGGCCATCGTGGCGATTCACGACAGCCGGCTCGGCCCGGCCCTGGGCGGGTGTCGTTTTATCTCGTACCCCGACGAGGCCAGCGCCTTCACCGACGCCCTCCGCCTCGCCCGCGGGATGACCTACAAGGCCGCCCTGGCGGGCCTCGCCCACGGGGGCGGCAAGAGCGTCCTCGTGCGCCCGGAGGGTGACTTCGACCGCGAGGCCCTCTTCCGCGCCTTCGGCCGCTTCGTGCGCGACCTCGGGGGGCGCTACATCACGGCCGAAGACTCGGGCACGAGCCTCCAGGACATGGAGCACATCCGGGCCGAGACCCGGCACGTCACCGGGATCGACCCGGCCCACGGGGGCTCCGGCGACCCGTCGCCCTTTACGGCCCTCGGGGTGCGCCGCGGGATCGAGGCCTGCGTCAAACACCGGCTCGGGCGCGACTCGCTCGACGGGGTTCATGTGGCGGTCCAGGGGGTGGGGCACGTGGGGTACCACCTGTGCCGCGAGCTCCACGCCGCGGGGGCCCGGCTGACCGTGGCCGACGTCGACCCGGCCAAGGCCGAGCGGGCCCAGGCCGAGTTTGGAGCGGGGGTCGTGCCGATCGGGGCCATCTTCGCGGTGGAGGCCGATGTGCTGGCCCCGTGCGCCCTCGGGTCGGCCCTCAACGACGACACCATCCCGCAGCTCCAGGCCCAGATCGTCGCCGGGGCGGCCAACAACCAGCTCGCCGAGCCCCGCCACGGGGGTGCCCTGCGCCGCCGCGGGATCGTGTACGCCCCCGACTACGCCATCAACGCCGGGGGCCTCGTCAACGTGGCCCAGGAGGTCGTCGGGTACGACGCCGAGCGCTCGCGTACGCGCACCCTGGCCATCTACGACACCATCCTGGAGATCCTCCAGCGGGCCGAGGCCGAGGGCGTCCCCACGAGCACCGTCGCCGACCTCATGGTGGAAGAGCGCCTCGCCCGGGCCGCGGCGAAGTAGTCGAGCGGGGCCCCAGAGAGGTACGTGGGGCGCTCACGCGACGGTGAGGAAGTCGGGAGGCGCCATCACAGCGCGGCAACGGAGCGGCTCCGGGCCTTCCTCTTCGCAGAGCCTGCGCAGCCGTGGCATCGTGAGCGCCGCACGCACCAGGAAGACCGGGGTCGGGCTGCGATCGACCGACCCGGTCCAGGAGGGCGGCGACTGGTGCGCGCGCGCTGCCAGCATCTCGACGACGCCCGCAGCGACGGCGCGGGCGGAGGCGTCGAGGCCCCCAGGCTCTGGCACCGAGGCCCACACGAGGCCCTCTCGCTGCGCATCGGCGACCATCTGCCGCGCGGTCAGCATGTCGTGAGTGAGCAGGGCGTCCACGAGCTCATGCAGGTCCACGTTCGACCTCCCACAACTCCTCGAAGGCGTAGCGCGCTTTGATCTCCCGGCCGGGAACGAGGTGCGAGGCGACGGTCGACCACACGTCGTCCTGACCCCCGTGTAGCTTCGACAGGAGCAGTCTGGCGTCGTCGATGTCGAGGTCGTCGCGCCACGCGCAGAGCTTCATCGCGAGGAGCTGCTGCGGCGCTGGCGCGATCACACGCAGCGTCGGGAGGTCGAGCACGACGTCGCCCGCGGTGAACCCGTGCACGTAGCCCTTCGCCGCGTCATTGAGCCAGTCGTCCGGAAGGTCTTGCTCGCCTGCGACCGCGAGCGCTGCGGCGCGCATGCGACGCCCCGCCTCCGCCCCTGGAAGCACGGCGTCGATGTCACGCGTGGTTTCTCGCGCGGCGTACAGCAGCACGAGCGCCGCGCCGCCGACGACCACGAGATCGCTGCGTTCGGGGCCGAGCCGTTCGGCGAGCGCGGTCAGGGCGGCGATGATCTGATCGCGGGAGAGACGCTTCATCGCACCCTAAGGTACCACGCGCGTTGCCCCGTCCATGGCCGCCGACGCCCTCCCCTGCGTGGGCACGAAGGACCGTCGCTGCCGCCTCCGTCCGTACCGCAAGGCGAAGCCGGCGGTGGGGGCGGTTGACCACTTCCCTTGCGGGGAGCACTCGCTGCCGTTGTCTGCGCCCTTGATGTCAACAGGCAGTAGCGCAGGGCTCCACCTTCGCTACGGACGGAAAGGGACCTGCCATGGAGTGTCGGGAGGGACGTGGGGCGCTCGCGCCGGGGGCTTGTCGCGTCCGCGCCAGCGCCCTCCGGCTATGGGTTGGGCGCCCCTCCGGGGCTTGATATAGGGGTCGTTGGACGGGCGTGGTCGCGTTGCCCGGGTCGTTGGTGTCGGAGAGGGCATCCGTCGCCCTCCAGAGGCGAAGGCCAGACCGATCTCCTTCTTCGCGGAAACTGCCGCGACAGCCCGCGCGGTATCATTGGCTCCCGTGACGCGTCGCCTGGGCATTGCCTGCATCCTGACCGCACCGCTCGGGGCCCTCGCCCTCCTGCTCCTCGGCTGCGCGGGCACCCTCGAAGGCCGCCTCGCGGCCCTGTGCACGCTCGCCCTCGTCGCCGCCGTGTTGCTCGCCCTCGCGCGGCGCCCGAAGGCCGCCCGCTGCGCCCTCGCCGCGCTCGTCCTCGGGGGCGTGGTCCTCCTCCTGCGCGCGCCCTCGGGCCAACCTGCCCGGCACGCCTCTCTGCGCGCCGTCTACCTGCGCGGCGGGGGCCCCGCCCGCTTCGCCCCCACCAACCTCGTGCCCGAGGTCGACCAGCTCGTCCTGGCGACGTTCTTCGTCTGGATTCCCGACCCCTGCATGACCTGGGGCGGGGCCGCACGGCTGCGCGGGGCCATTCGTGCGGCCTACGCCGACACCCTGCACCTGCCCGAAGCCCGGGCCCTCGGCACGGCCCTCGGCGACGCCCTCACCGACCGCGACACCGGCCGCGTCTTCGTCTACGAACCACCCCACGCCCCCCTCGAACGCCGCCCGGCCCTGCTCTTTCTGCACGGCTCGGCCGGGAGCTGGAAGGGCTATTTCTACACCCTCCACGAGCTCGCCCGACGTCGTCGTTTCGCGCTGGTTCAGCCGTCGTTTGGGTTTGGCCAATGGAGCCGCCCCGAGGGGCGCGTCACCCTGGAGCGCACCCGGGCCTGGCTCGCCGCCCAACCGTGGGTCGACCCCGCCCAGATCTACCTCGTGTGCCTCTCCAACGGCGGACGGGCCGTCACACGGCTCCTCCGGGCCGAGACCGCACGGTACCGCGGGGTGGTGTTCGTCTCTGCCGTGATCGAGCCGCGGGTGCTCGACGCGGGGGTGGTCGATCGGTCGTGGCACCGGGTGCCCATGCTCGTGCTGCACGGGGCCGACGACGACCGGATCCCCGTGTCCTACCTCCAGGACGGCCTCGACGCCCTGCGCGATCAGCACCTGACCGTGACGCCCGTGGTCTTCCCCCGCGAGGATCACTTCCTCATCTTCACCGACCCCACCGCCGTGCGCAGGGCCCTCGACACCTGGCTCGACGCCGTCGGGTCGTCCCCGCTACCGCCCCGCCCGGACGGCCGCGAGCACCTCGTCGGCGTGCCCGTCCACCCGAACCCCCGGGAACACCCGGGTCACCCGTCCATCTCGACCGAGGACGAAGGTGGTTCGCGGCAGGAAGGGCCCCGTGGGGGATAGGCCAAAGGCCCGGGCCAGCCGCGCCTCGGGGTCGGCCAGGAGCCCGAACGGCAGCCGGTGGTGGGCCGCGAAGGCCTGGTGCGAGGCCGCGTCGTCGGTGCTCACCCCCACGATGTCAGCCCCGGCCGCGTCGTAGGCCCGAAACGCATCACGAAACGCGCAGGCCTGGCGGGTGCACCCGGGGGTCTCGTCGCGCGGGTAGAAGTACACCACCAGGGCCCGCGGCCGGGCCGCCCCGTCGGAGGCCACCGCCCGGCCGTCGTGGGTGACCCCCCGAAACCGCGGGGCCGGATCGCCCGCCCCAAGCAGGGCCTCGCGGGCAGGGCTCTCCACCACGAGGGAGGGCGCCGCCGTGGGGGACGCCGCGGGGGCTGCCGTGGGGGCTGTGGGCGCGGCAGGTTCGGACCGCTGGCAGGCGGCGGTCGTTGCGAACAAGGCCACCAGGGGCCACCGGGCGCGGCGGGAGGTCGTCATCGTGCCGAGGGAGATACCACCCTCCGTCGCTTGCCCGCGCCCCCGCGCGCAAGGCATCCTCGTGTCGTGACCCTCGACCCTGCGCACCCACCCATCCGCCGGGCCCCTGCTCCCCCGGCGACGATCGCCGAGTGGCTCGCGATCGCCGAGGAGGAGCGCGCCGAGCTCATCAACGGACGCATCGTCTACCACACCATGCCCGGGCCCCGTCACGGCGCGACCCAACTGGGCATCGGCAGCGTTCTCGCGCCCTACAAGCGCCGCACGGGCGGGCCCGATCAGCCCGGAGGATGGTGGCTCTCGCAGGAGGTCGACATGCATCTCGGCGACATCGGCTGTCGGCCCGACCTCCTCGGCTGGCAGCGCGACAAACACCCGCGCCTCCCCGCGTCCGACGCCCGCGGCCTCGTGACCGAAGTGCCCGAATGGATCTGCGAGGTGCTCTCGCACTCGACGGCCGGGGTCGACATGGGCGCCAAACGCAGCGCGTACCACCGGGCCGGGGTGTCGTGGTACTGGCTCGCCGACCCGATGTACCGCACGCTCACCGTGCTGCGACGCACCGAGCCCGACTACCTCATCGTGCTCGTGGCCAACGTCGGCGAGCGCGTGCGCGCCGAGCCCTTCGACGCCGTCGAGATCGACGTGGGCGCGGTGTTCGACTTCGGCGACGAGCCCGCCGCGGACGAGTGACCCGCGGAGACGCGGTCGGGGGTTCATCGGGCGGTGCATGGGCCATCGCCGCGGGGGTGCGTTATGCTCGGCCTATGCAACGCGCCGTTCGGTTTGAGGTCGAGGTTGGGAATGACCGGGTGGTGCAACTGCCTCGGGAGGTTCCGACGGGGCGCGCCGAGATCGTCGTGTTGATGCCTTCTCCGGAGGCCGCCACCCCGTCGCGTGGGGTCGCGCGCCTGGTCGGCATGCTCCGCACCACGGCCACCCCGGATGATGCAGCCGTGCAGCGCAACTTCGACAACGCGCGGACCGAGCGCGGCGGCGCATGAACGTGCTGCTCGACACCCACGTCGTGCTCGACCTGCTGCGCGATCGCCAGCCCTGGTCAGCTTCGGGCGAGCCCCGGCTTCGACAGCTCATGCGGGCACACGCTCTGTGACCACAGCGGGCGGACTGCAAGCAACAGGCGACGAGGGACTGGCTGCGAAACTGCAAGGGCGCAAGGGGCAGGCGGTTTTGGGGGCGGAAGGGCAGCGTGACCCCCTCGACGCCTCGTTGGCGACCACGGCATCGTCGGCCACCTCACACGCACGCCGACCTTCGCCTGCCCGAGGCCCTCCAACCCTTGCGCCCTCGCGGTTCTCTGCGCTCCGCCCTCGTTTTGCGAGCACTGGGGGCTTATCCGAGCCCACTCCCCCGATCACCCCATCGCCTCGCGCCGTGCGGCCAGGGCCTCCTCGGCCCGGTCGATCTCCTCCGGGCTGAGCGCGAAGGGCAAAAAATCCTCCTGCACCAGCACCATGGTCTCGGGCCGCCCCGCGGGGTACACCACCAGCCCGTACCCCGCGATCACCAGCGGAACCTCGTACATCGACATCACCCGCTCCTCGCGCCCCCCGTCGTGCGGCCGGTGAAACACCACCCGCCGGGCCTCCCCCAACCCCGCCACGGTCGTCTCCTCCAGGGGCACGAGCACCTCCACCCGCGGCCCCGAGAATCGCGAGGCCCCGACCACGGCCCGTCCCAATACCCGCAGCCCCAGGGCCCACAGAAACGCCCCCAGGAGCCCGAGCCCGGCGAGCCCCAGGGCCACCAACACCCCCAGGGGTCCGGCCGCACGAAGGTTGCCCATCCGGTCGACCAGGGCCCATCCCGCGAGGCTCACCAGGAGGCCCCCCATCACCCCGAGGGTCGCCACCAGGGCCGCCAGCTTGCGCCAGTATGCCGGGCTCATCGCCAGGGGGCGGGTCGGCAGAATCGTCAGGCCCGCAGGGTCGAACGAGGCCCGCAGATGGGGAACCCGCCCGGGATCGAGCTGCCCCAACCTCCGCCCGCGGCGCGTACGCACCGGGCCCCGAGGCCAGGCGTAGTACATCGCCACGATCAGCCCCAGGGCGGCCATCCAGGGCAGAAACACCAGGCCCACACGGCTGTCCGCGGGGCCGCTCTCGGTCCACAGGGTGACCTGGAAGTCCGTGGGCCACGCGCTCCAGGGATGACCCGGGATCTCCACCCCCACGATGCGACCCACCCGGCTCGACGCGATCACCCCCGACATCGGCCGGGCCACATCCCCGCAGGCCGGGGTGTGGCGGGTGGCTATCAGGACTCGGGAGGCTCCGTCGGCGCCCGTTCCGACGTGGTAACGGTGGGTCCCGCTCGAGCCGCGGCTCTCGCCCCAAATGCAGGGAAGACGCAGGTCGGTGAGGGTCACCCAGGATCCCCGGGGGATGTCTCGGGAGGCCGTGGCCTCGGCCACCGTGACAGGCCGCGGGACGTCAGGGAACGCCCGCAGGTCGGCCACGACGCCCCACAGAAGGGCCCCAAACCCGACGGCCATGGCGAGCCCCACCAGGGTCCCGAAGGCGCGGGTCACGGTCGACGGCAGGGTGGGGCTCATCGGGGTTCAGGTGTTCTTCAGGCCCTTGTCGGCCAGCCACTTCTGCATGAAGAGGGCGTTCTTGTTGTAGCTCTTGCGCATGTTGTCCTCGGCGGTCTCCTCGAGCACGCCCCCGACCAGCATGATCTTGGCCTCGATGACAAACTCCACCACGCGCTTGCAGCGGTTGCCCGGGAGGGCCTCGACCCGCATCGTGCCGTCGGTCTTGAGCTTCTCGGCCTGGGTGCTCGGGATGCCCTTGAAGGTGGCGACCTTGGTGGACTTGTTCCACCGGGTCTCCTCGGTGTAGCGGAAGTTGTTGCCGAGGATCTTCTGCACCGCCGCGGGCACGTCCATCTTGGGCGTGGCCACGGTGCGCCGGAAGGTCTCGGTGTCGGTCTCGCGGAGCTCGTCCACCCGGTACTCGGGAAACCCCAGGCCTTCGAGGTACAGGGCGGAGTTGAACTCCTTGTCGAAGTTGAGCTTCCAGTAGGTCTCGGGGGTGCAGTCAAACTCGTGGGTGATGGCAAACTTCTTCATCGTCGTCGCTCCGTTGGGTGGGTGGGGTTTTGTTGTCTCAGAGCTCGACCTGGGTGCCGAGCTCGATGACACGGTTGGGCGGAATCTGGAAGAACGCGTTGGCCGGGCGCGCGTTGCGAGACAGAAACGAGAACAGGATCTTGCGCCACACCGACAGGTCGGCCCGGCCCGTGGTGAGCAGGGTCTCGCGGCCGAGGTAGAAGCTCGTGTCGGCCTGCACGAGCGACAAGCCCCGGCGGGTGCACGACGTGAGCACGTCGATCACGTTGGGGGACTGCATGAACCCGTACCGGGCCGTCACCTGGAAGAACCCGTCGCCTACGTCGCGGATGGTCACCCGCTCGCGCTCGGGCACCTCGGGGCGGTGTTCGGTCATGACGCTGAGGAGCACGACCTGCTTGTGGAGCACCTTGTTGTGCTTGAAATGGTGCAGGAGCACCACCGGGGCTCCGTCGGGGTTGCCCGTCATGAACACGGCCGTCCCCTTCACCCGCGGGGGCCGGGTCGTGCGCACGTCGGCCATAAAGAGCTCAAGCGGCAGGGTGTTGCCCCGCATGAACTCCCCGAGGGCCGCCCGCCCCTTCTTCCACGTGGTCATCATCGCGAACAGGGCCGCGGCCACCAGGACCGGGAACCACCCCCCGTGGGGGATCTTCACCACGTTGGCGAAGAAGAAGGTGAGGTCAAAGGACAGGAAGAGCCCCGTCAGGGCTCCGGCCTTGGGCACGCTCCAGCCCCAGCGGTCGCGGGCCACCCGATAGAACAGCAGCGACGTGATGGTCATCGTGCCCGTCACGGCGATCCCGTAGGCCGCCGCGAGGTTGGACGAGCGCTGGGCCACGACCACCAGGGCGAGGCAGGCCACCATGAGGAAGGTGTTGATCTCGGGGATGTAGATCTGCCCCTCGGCCGACCCCGAGGTGTGCCGGATGGTCATGCGCGGCCAGTACCCGAGCTGCACGGCCTGTTGGGTGATGGAGTAGGCCCCGGAGATCATGGCCTGCGAGGCCACGATGGCGGCCACGGTGGCGATGGCCACGAGGGGGTAGACGAAGACCCCGGAGACCAGGCCGAAGAAGGGGTTGGCCACGGGCCCGCGGTCGAGCAGGAGGGCCCCCTGGCCGAAGTAGTTGCAGAGCAGGGCGGGCATCACCACGGCGTACCAGGCGAGCCGGATGGGCTTGCGGCCGAAGTGGCCCATGTCGGCGTAGAGGGCCTCGCCGCCGGTGATGCACAGCACCACGGAGCCCAGGACCCCGACCGAGTGGCGCCCGTGCTCGAAGAGGAAACGCGCGGCGTGGTAGGGGTTGACGGCCGCGAGGACCTCGGGGCGGCGCAGGATCCAGGGCAGCCCCGCAGCAGAGATGGCGGCGAACCACACGAGGGTGGCGGGGCCGAAGATGGCCCCGACCTTGGCGGTCCCGCGCTTCTGCATGAGGAAGAGCCCCACCAGGATGCCCAGGGTGATGGGCACGATGAAGGCGTGCACGGCGGGGGTGGCCACCTCCAAGCCCTCGACCGCGGAGAGGACGGAGATGGCCGGGGTGATCATCCCGTCGCCGTACAGGAGGGAGGTCCCGAAGAGGCCGAGGGCCACGAGGACGGCCGTGCGGGCCCCGCGTTTGGGTCCCTCGGGGCCGTCGGGGGGGTTGATGAGGGCCAGGAGGGCCATCGTGCCGCCCTCGCCGTGGTTGTCGGCCCGCATGATAAACGAGGTGTATTTCACCACGATCACCAGCACGAGCGACCAGAAGACGAGCGACAGGATCCCGAACACGTTGCCAGGGTTGACGGCCACCCCGTGGGGGGCTGAGAAGCACTCCTTGATGGCGTACAGGGGCGACGTCCCGATGTCGCCGTAGACGACCCCGACGGCCCCGATGCTGAGCTTGAGCAGGTCATCGCGGCCGTGACCGTGGGCCCCGTGCGGCCCGGACGTCGACGCCTCGGTGTCGGACGACGACGTTCGGGGGGGCTCCGAGGAGGGAGGCTGCATGGCCCGGCTGTGTACCCCAGAAGCCCCGCGTGGGGAATCACCCCCGGACAGGGCCCGGATGCGCTATGGGCCCCTTGCACCCAACACCCCCATGACCGACCCAAACCCCCTCGATCCTCCTCTCCCCGACGCCCTGTCGGGGACCTTCGTCGACCCCCGGCGGTTTCTCAAGCGTCACGGCCTGCGCCCCAAGGACAGCTTCGGGCAGTGTTTCCTCGTGGCCGGCCCGGTGGCAGCGTCCATCGTGGCGGCGGTCGATCCGCGCCCCGACGAGACCGTCATCGAGATCGGGACGGGCACGGGGACCCTGGCCGCCATGCTCGCCCCGCGCTCGGCCCAGGTGGTCGCCATCGAGCGCGACCGCGACCTCGTGCGGGGGCTCCTGGCCGACGGGGTGGCCCCCAATGTCACGGTGGTCGAGGCCGACGCGGCCACGTTCGACTACGCGGCGGTGGCGGCCGCGGGGCCGACGGCGGTGGTAGGCAACCTCCCGTACCAGATCACCGGGCGCCTCCTGCGGGCCATCCTCGCCCCGCCCGTTCGATGGCGGGTGGCGGTGGTGATGGTGCAGCAGGAGGTGGCCGCGCGGCTCCTGTCCGAGGTGGGGGGCGACGACTGGGGGGTCCTCTCGGTGTTTACCCAGGCCGCGTGTACGGTGCGGAAGGTGTGCGCCGCAGGGCCGGGGTGTTTTTATCCGGCCCCGCGGGTTCACTCGACGGTGGTGGCCCTGACGCCGCGGGAGACGCCCCTGGCGGCGGAGACCCCGGTGTTTCAAGAGGTCATCCACGCCCTCTTCGCCGCCCGCCGCAAGACCGTGAAGAACGGCCTCGTGTCGGTGGTGGGCAAGGAGGCCGCGGGGGCGGTGTGCGTGGCGGCCGAGGTCGACCCGGGGCTGCGTCCCGAGGTGCTGCCCATCGCGGCCCTCGCGCGGCTCGCCGAGGCCGTGGCGGCGCATCGGCAGAGCGCCCGATAGGGGAGCCTCCGGGGTCTCTACGACCTCACGAGGGGCCAAACCCCAAGGGGCCCTTGCGGTTTTCCGGGCGGGCCCGGTGCTCGCGCTCGAGGGCCGTGAGAAGGCTCGCGGCCGAGACCTCGTGCTGGAGCAGGGTGGCCTGTCGCCGTACGGTGGCGAAGTCGCCCGGGGTGAGCCGCGGGAGGGCGTCGAGCCCAAGCCGATACCGGGTCTCTTCGCCGTCGGGCAGGGTGGCCCCGAGGGCCCCGAGGGTGCGCACGAACAGCTCCCACCGGGCCGGGGCCTTGGGGGGGTCGAAGCGCACCTTGAGGGTGAACCGCCGCAGAGAAGCCGGGTCGAGGTGCTCGTACAGGTTGGTCGAGCACAGGAAGAGCCCGTCGAACATCTCCATCTGCACGAGGAGCTCGTTGACCTGGGTGACCTCCCAGTGGTGCATGGCCCCCTGGCGATTCTGGAAGAAGCTGTCGGCCTCGTCGAGCAGGAGCACCGCCCCCTCGTCGCGGGCCACCCGGAACATCTCCGCGATGTTCTGCTCGGTCTGGCCGACGAAGGGGCCGAGGATGTCCGAGGCCCGGCGGGCCTGGAGGGTCTTTCCGAGGCGCTCGGCGAGGTGGTGGGCGAAGGCCGTCTTGCCCGTCCCCGGGGGCCCGTAGAGGCACACCGAACCCACCACGTGCCCGCCCCGGGCCCGTCCCGCCCGCTCCAGGGAGGTCACGAGGCCTTCGAGGTCTTCCGAGCAGTTGAGGAACCGCAGGTCGTACACGTCGGTACCGGCCGGGGTGGCGGGCTTCGACCCCCCGTGCACCGCCAGGCTGTTGTGCAGGATGCGCCCGAGGGCCAGCTCCATCGGGTCGGCCTCGGTGATGCCCGACAGACGGGCCACCCGGGCGGCCCGCTCGATGTGGGCGGGGGTGAGGCGCTCGTCGCCGGCCATCCGGCGGATCCACGGGCTCCGGGCGGGCAGGCCGTCGAGCTGACGCTCAAGAATACGCTGCCGTACGGGCTGCGGGGGGGTGCGGAGCTCGAAGATGAAGTCAAACCGGCGCAGGAAGGCCGGGTCGATCTGCTCGACCTCGTTGGAGAGCCACAGGGTGGGCACGGGGTTGCCTTCGAGGAGGCGGTTGGTCCAACCCTTGTCTTCCCCCGAGCGCCGCTGACGCCCGAAGAACGAGTACCACCGGTCGGGGAAGACGTCTTCGATCTCGTCAAAGAGGACGAGGGTGTTCTGCCGACGCCCGAGCATCCGCTGGCAGAGCTGGAAGGCCGAGAAGCGCCCCGTGCCCGAGATGGCGCTGCCGTCGTCGGCCTCGACGTTGACCTCGTACAGGGAGGCCTCCAGGGCCGCGGCGAGGGAGCGGGCCAGCTCGGTCTTGCCCGTCCCGGGGACGCCGTAGAGCAACACGTTGACCCCGTCGGCCTGCTGCCCGAGGGCCCCCCGCAGGAAACGCAGGAGGAGGGCCACGTCGTCGTGGGCGTGGGGGAAATCGTCGAGGGCGAGCCGCGGGGAGGGCGAGCGCCGGAAGAAGTTGGCCAGGATGGCCTCGGGCTGGTCGTACTCGGTGAGGAGGATGTTTTCGAGGCCGTCCATGACCTCGAAGGGGTCGTCCCAGGTGCGGCGGACGTCCGTGGCCACCCGTACGAGGCCCGTCGAGGCCAGGGGGCCCGTGCGCTTGAGGGCCTCGCGGATGTCGTCCTCGTGGACCCCAAGGACCTGGGCCAGGAGCTCGTGCAGGCGCCGCAGGGACAGCCCGTCGAGGCGCTCGAAGCACGACTGCAGGGGCTTGTGCAGGTCGAGGGCGATGGCGAAGGCCAACACCTCCTGCTCGGCCGGGGTGAGGGCCAGGAGGCTCCCCAGGGTGGCCACGTTACGAAACAGAACCCCCTCCCGCACGATCTCGCTGCCTTCCAGGACGGTCAGGCGGGTCTTGAGGGCCCGCCGGGCCTGGGCCAGGGTGACCCGGTCGTCGCGGAGCTGCGACAGGCCCAGGGCGTCGAGGGGGGAGCGGTCGTCGGTGTCGTCGGTGAGGAAGTACCGCAGGGTGTCGGTGTGGGCCAGGGCCCGTCCCGTCCACAGGACCGTGAGCTCGCAGCGCGGCCGGGCGGGGGCCTTGCGGGCCCGCGGCGATTTGACCGCGGCGGCCTTCGTGCGGGGCGAGGTCTTCGCCGCGCTGGTGCGGGTGGGGCGAGCAGGACGGGAGGGGGTGCTTCGTTTGGACATCGCGTGGGTGCCGGCCCACACAGCGCGTGCATGCCGGTCGGAACTGTCTTGCACGCCCCCCGCCCCCGGCGCAACCCGCCTGTCTCGCCGGAGGGGACAGTTTATGTCACGGCTCGTCGATGAGGCCCGCCCGGTAGGCGTAGCGTACGATCTCGCCGTTGGAGGTGACCCCGA
The DNA here is from genome assembly GCA_964447205.1 of uncultured Myxococcaceae bacterium. GTDB lineage: Bacteria > Myxococcota_A > Polyangia > Polyangiales > JAEUKH01. The sequence continues at coordinate 12,978 of CAYUSB010000003.1, read as the reverse complement.
GCTTCTCGCGGACGTGGGCGAGGTGGTTGCTGACGGTGCTGCCCGAGAGGTTGAGCTCGGCGGCGATGTCGCTCACGCCCCGCCCGAGGGCGATGAGGGTGAAGACCTGGTGCTCGCGGGCGGAGAGGGTCTCGTGGGGGCTACGCTGCTGGCGGGAGCGGGCGGCCTCTTCGGCCCGCTCGAGGGCCTCGGTGCGCACGATCTCGCCGGCGAACACGCGGCGGATGGTGTCGACGATGGCCTCGGGGGCTGCGGTCTTGCTGAGGTAGGCCGCGGCTCCGTCCTGGAGCATCCGCAGGCCGTACTGGTCTTCGGGGTACATCGAGAGCACGACGACCTTGAGGGCGGGGGCGGTCTCGCGGAGCCGGCGAAACACCTCGACCCCGCTCACCCGGGGCAGGGACAGGTCGAGCACGAGCACGTCCCAGCGGTGTTGGTCGGGGGCGTTGAGCACGGCCCGGCCGTCGGCGGCCTCGCCTGCGATGGTGAAGTCCCCTGCGGTCTCCAGGAGCTGGCGCAGGGCCTGGCGTACGATGGCGTGGTCGTCGGCCAGGAACACACGGATGGATGCGGGCACGGTCATCGGAGCTGCGGGCCAGCCTATCGCCCTTGGGTGAGGGGGCACAAGGGCGCCCGCGGGACTCAGGCCGCGGCCGACTGGGCGGGCAGGGTGGCCTCGACCCGGGTTCCGCCTTCGGGGCCGCGCCCCACCGAGAGCGAACCCCCGACGGCCCGGAGGCGCTCGCGCATCCCGACGATCCCGTGCCCGGAGGGGCGGTCGGACTGGACGAGGCCCTGCCCGTCGTCGCGTACGGTGATGTGGACCGTGCGCGGGTCGCAGGCGACGGCCACCCAGGCGCTGCGGGCCTGGGCGTGGCGCAGGACGTTGGTGAGCGACTCCTGAACGACACGAAACACCACGGCGGCCCGGGCCTCGGAGAGGGCGGCGAGGTCGCCCTCCATGGTGAGCTCGACCGCGAGGTCGGACTGCTTGCGGGCCCGGTCGACGAGCCACTCGAGCCCCGCGGCGAGCCCGAGCTCGGCCAGGGCCCGGGGGCGCAGGTCGGCCACGAGGTGACGGACGTTCTCGTGGGTGCGGGCGACGAAGCCTTCGATGTCGGAGAGGTTTTGCCCGATGAGGGAGGGGTCGCGGGAGAACCGCTGCCGGGCGAGGCTCACCGAGAAGCGCAGGGCCGTGAGCTCCTGCCCGAGCTCGTCGTGCAGCTCGCGGGCGATGTGGGCCCGCTCGGCCTCGCGGGCCAGCTCCAGGTGCTCGGCCAGGGCCCGCAGCTCGGCGGTCTGTTGGGCCACCCGGAGCTCGAGGGTGGACGTGATGCGCCGCAGGGCCTCGGTCTGCCGGTGTCGGGCCAGGGTCGACCGGGTGGCCAGGTGCCCCGCCACGCAGCTCAGGGCCACGGCGAAGACCAGGAAGCTCAGGGTCACGTCGACGAAGGGGGCCGCGATCGATTCGGGGCGCTGCGAGAAGTACCCGTACCCCAGGCACAGGGCCCCGAAGCTCGTGGACGCCACGCGCTCCCCGAGGCGCATCGGGATCGCCACGGGGATCATCGCGAACATGTATGTGAAGTGAAACCAGGGCGTCTCGGGGCCCCCGAGCACGGCGAGGTGGTGCCCGAGCCAGGCCGCGTTGGCGAACATCCACCCCGTGCCCCATGGCACGAGAAACCGTCGCGTGAAGGGGGCCCAACTCAGCCCCGCGAAGATCGCCCCCTGGGCGAGGAGGGTGCCCCCCCGGAGCCAGACAAACCGCGCCTGCACCGCGCTCTCTCCCGAGAACACCACCGGGTCGAGCGTCCACCACAGCAGGGCCACCACCATCAGCACGAACGACACCACCCGGGTGCTCTCGGCCGCGGCCTGACGGAGAAACGCCAACTCGGCCCGGGCGACATCCCCCGGCGACGCAGGGGCTGGTGTCCACGGGGGGATCGCCGCGGGGGGTTCCTCGGGCACGATGGGAAACCTGGACACGATGGCGCGGGACGATAGCCCGCCTCGGGCCCTCCCGTCTCTCGGAGGGTGGTAGACTCGGGCCCCGTCATGCCCACAGATTTCTTGCCCCGTCGGTATCGACCGCTGGTCGCCCTCCTCGCCCTGGGCTGCGGCCGAGCAGGGGCCCAGACCCTCACGGCCCCTGCGGAGACGGCAGCCCCGGCGGTGGTGACCCTGGAGGGGACGGCGGAGGGGCCGCGGACCACGGTGGTTCTGCGTACGGGGAGGGGCTACGAGACGGCCCGTACCCTCGGGGTGGTGACCCACGCGGAGGGGGCCGCCCGCAGGGCCCTCGTGCTCCCGGGAGACCCCGACCGACCGAACGTGCTGGTGGTGGCTACCGTACAGCGTACGGTGCGGGCCAGCGCCTACAACGCCGCCCTGTTTCGTGTCGACGGCCGCGGCGGCGAGGCCACCCGGCTGTGCGAGGGTGTGGCCGACCTGTCGGTCCCGATGCGCACCGCGTCGGGCACGGTCCTCGTGCAACGCGGCCGCGACGGCGACGAACCCACCCCCGACCCCGCATCCCCCCGGGTCTTTCGTGAGCGCAGCGACGCCCTCCAGCTCGACGCCATCGACCCCGCCACGGGACGCACCCGTACGGTCTGGCAGGGCTCCGGGCAGATCGCCTTCCTCGCGGCGCCCGTCGGGGGCGACGCGGTGGCCGTGTACTGGGTTCATGACGGGGGGTCGACCCTCCTGCGCCTCGACGCCGCCCGCGGGACGACCCGGGTGCTCGTCCCGAACCTCCCCGTGGCCCGCGATTTCTCGTACGACCCGCACACCGATCGGGTGGTCTTCGCCCGGGCCACCCCCGACCCGCGGGTGTACGAGGTGGCCGCCGTGTCGGCCCGCGAGGGAGGCGTCCCGCAGGCCCTGTGGCGCGGCCCGAGCGAGGCCCTGATGCCGCGGGCCCTGGCCGACGGGCGGGTGGTCCTGTCGCTGCCGGGTCTTGGAGGGCTGGCCGTGCTTGCGCCCGAAGGGGCGACGGGGGGAACCCAACCCGTGACAGGGGCGCCGGGCGTGACCGCGGCGCCGAGGGTCCTCGGGCCGACCCGGATCGCCCCGCTCGGAGACGGCAGCGACGCGGCCCTGGAGGAGAGCCCCGACGGGCGCTGGCTGGCCCTGCGTCACACCACCCGCGACGCCGAACGGTGGGTCCTCCTCCCACGGCGCGGGGGCCCCCCGGTGCCCCTCGCACCGCGGACAGAGTGGATGGAGTGGGCGGGGTTTGTGCGGCCGGAGGGGGCACGATGAGGCCCGCACGGACGGCGGGGGCCCTGACCTTCATGGCCCTGCTCGGGGTGGGGGGCACGGGGTGGGCCCAGTGTTCGGGCGGGGCCGCGTGTCCGCCCTGTGGGCAGTGTCGGGTGCCCGCGGCCTCGGGGTCCAACCCCAGCGTGGCCGAGATGAGCACCCTCTTCGACCGCATCGCAGCCGGGCCCCAGACCTATGGCTCCCTCGGGTGGAACTTCGGCGGACGCAACACCTTCGGGGCGGGGCCTGGGTGGTGCGGCGGTTCGGGTCGGCGCGACACCGTGCCCGTGACCTTTCCCTGTGTGCTCCTCAAGGCCATCTATCTGACCGAGTCGTCCTGGCGGCAGTTCTGCACGACCTCGCAGACTGTGATCTCGTTTGACTGCGGCTACGGCATCGCCCAGGTCACCAGCGGGATGCGCCGCGGCGAGACCAGCGCCTACGACGCCGCCCGGGTGGCCTCCTCCGCGGCCTACAACGTCTCCGTCGGGGCGGCCATCCTCGCCGACAAATGGCGGGCCTCCCCCTGCGTCGGCCAGAACGACCCGCAGATCGTCGAAGACTGGTACTTCTCCACCTGGGGCTACAACGGGTTCTCGTTTCGTAACAACCCCAACAACCCCATGTTTCGCGCCGATCGGCCCGAGTTTCGTACCCCCGGGGTGTCGTCGGCCCAGGTTCGGGGCAACTACCCCTACCAGGAGCTGGTCTGGGGTTACGCCCACTACCCCTTGACCGCCACCCACTACCGCGGGATCGCCCTGGTCTATCCCAACCGCGCCGAGATCTGCCGCGACTGTGCTCGCCCGACGGCGAGCATCTCCGAGCCCCCGGGCTCGCACCGCGGGGGCTGTGACACCGCAGCCCCCATGGACGCAGGGGTGGTTCCGCGGGACACAGGGGTCGACACGGGGGTCGACACGGGGCCGCGGGTCGATGTCCGGGTCGACACCGGAACCCGGGTGGACACAGGCCGCGACGCAGGGACCGACCTCGGGACCGACCTCGGGCCCCCGCGTCAAGACGTGGTGGTCCCGACCGACCGCGGGGTTTCGCCGCAGGATGTGGGGGTCGCGATCGACCTCGGGTCCGTCGAGGAGGACGCGGGTCCGACGACGGAGCTTCCCGACGAGGGACCGGGCTGCGGCTGCCGTGTGCCTGCCCGGGGTCGTGGGCCGAGCCTGCCCACGGGGGCCTTCGGGGCCCTTATGGCGACATGGTGGCTGCGAGCTCGACGGCGCCGCCCCGCTCGTACCGAAGCACGTTGACCTCGCGGGTGAGCGCGCGGCGGGCGTCGACGGAGAAGTCGTTGGCCACGGCCTCACGAAACCGGCTGTTGAGCAGGGCGTCGCGCAGGGTGTGGGTGTCGAGCTGGGTCAGGGGAAGCCGGGACGCGGCGGCCAGGACCCACCGCACGGCGTCGTACCCGAGGGCCGCGAAGGTGCCCGGCACGGCCCGGTAGCGCTCCCGAAAGGCCGCGAGGAAGACCTCCACCTCGGGCCGACCCGCCCGCGGGAAGAAGGCGTCGGTGAACAGGGCCCCCGTGAGGGACTCGCCCGCGTAGCGACGCACCTCGGGGCTGGCCCATCCGTCCGACCCGCAGAGCTGCACCGTGGCCCGGGCCTGGCGCAGGGCCACGGCGATGTGCCCGGCGTCGGCGCTGTCGGCGGGGGCGTAGACGACATCGGCGGTCGAGCGACGGATGCGTCCCGCGAGGCGCACGAGCTCCTGGTCGTCGGTGTACGACTCGCGCAGGGCGAGCTCGCCGCCGCCTCCGCGGAAGGCCGTGGCGAAGGCGTCGGCCATGCCCACGTGGAGGAGCGAGCTGCGGCGGTACACGATGGCCGCCCGGCGCGATTGCAGGGCCTGGCGGGTGTGCCGGGCGAGGGCCGCGGCCTGCTCGTTGTCGGTGAGGGCGGTGCGGAAGCTCCACTCGCCGATGCGGGAGACATCGCGGGCCGTGGAGGCCGCGGCCACGAAGACCACGCCCCGGCGTTGGGCGGTCTGGGCGGCCTTCTCGTTGGCGGCGCTCGACACCTCGCCGAAGAGGCACAGGGGGCCCTCCCGGTCGAGGATCCGGGCCGCGAGGCTGGGGGTCCGCTCGTCCTGGCTCTCGTCGTCGAGGGCCACCATCCGGATGCGTCGCCCGTTGATCCCTCCGCGGACGTTTTGCAGGGCCACGGCGAGCTCCATCCCATGGAGGAGGTCTTCGCCCCAGACGGCCCGGTCGCCGGTGCGGGCGGCCACGGCCCCGAGGGTGAGGTCGAGGGCCCGGCGCAGCCGACAGGCCTCCGAGGCGGCCACGGCGGCCCCCGCGGCGAGACCCAACACCTGCCGACGCCCGAGGGCTCTCACGGACGCATGGCCTTGAGCACGATGGCGCAGAACACCGCCCCCGCAGCCACGCTGAGCACCACGAATTGCAGCGTCCTGGCCCAACGGACGTCGGCGTCGGACATGCCCTGGGCCTCGACCCGACGGACCCGGGCCCCGATCACGAAGTGCACCCCGAGCATGACGAGGGCGAGGGTAAACTTCCCGTGAAACCAGCCGTGTTTGAACTGCTCCCCGTGCAGGGCCCCGATCATCCCGAGGCCCGTGAGCAGGGCGAAGCCCATCCACGGGGAGGCCATGCTGCGGTACAGCCCCCGGGCGCTGCGGGCCAGGGCCGTCCGGACGGCGTCGTTGTCGGAGCCCGCCCCCGCGAGGAGCTGCGTGATGCTGACCAGTCCTCCGACCCACAGCAGGAGCGAGAGCACGTGGAGGCCGAGGAGGACGGGGTACAACTGCATGGCGGCGGAGTCATAGGTTGCCCCGCGCCTCGGGCGCAAGGTGCCCGGCACGGAATGCGCTCGTTGGCCCGGCGGGGCTTGACGTGGAGGCCCGTGTGTACGAAGCCTGCCCGCACGATGGGTGCGCGCAGGGTATCTGCTCAGGAGGCCTTTCGGCTGATGGACGCCGGGGGCTATGTGTACGTGGACGTACGGTCGGAGGGGGAGTTTGAGGGGGGGCACCCGGCGGAGGCCTACAACGTCCCGTGGGCCCACGCCTCGCCGACGGGGATGGTGCCCAACCCGGACTTCATGGCGGTGATGAAGGCGACGTTTCCTACGGATGCGAAGCTGATCCTGGGGTGCATGTCGGGCCGCCGCAGCCTCAACGCCTACGCGGCCCTGGAGGCCGAGGGGTATTCGCAGCTCGTCGATCAGCGGGCGGGGTGGGGGGGGGTGCGCGACGCCTTCGGGCGCGTGGCCGAGCCGGGGTGGGCCGCCGAGGGGTTGCCCACGGCCGTGGGGCCCGATCCCCTCCGAGGTTACAAGAACCTCAAGCGGTGATGGGCCCCCTGCGCTGGGGTCTTCGAGGGGTGAGGGTCAGCGCCCCGAGCCCTGGGGGCCTTCGGCGGCCCGCGCGGCCCGGGCGGCTCGGCGCTGCTCCATGGCGGCCGTGATCTCCTCGGCGCTCAGGGCCCCGTCGCGGTTGGCGTCGACGGTCTCGAAGCGCTGCTGCATCCGGCCCGGGACCTCGTCGCGCGGAAGGACGCCGTCCCCGTTGCGGTCGAGGTGGGCGATCATCCGGGCGGGGTCGAACTGGCGTCGGCCCGCCCGAGGTGCTCCCAGCGGGCGCCGGCGCCTTGTCAGGTGTGGCCAGACCCTGGAGCATGGCCCGTGTCGGAGCCGCGGCGGACGAGGTGTCAGGCGAGGCCCATGGCGGGGCGGGGGCCCCAGCCCGTGTGCAGGGTGAGGGGGCTCTGCCAGCCGCGGGGCAGGGAGTGGCGGAGGGCCACCCGGGTGGGGGTCCCATCGAAGGCGAGGCCCATGGCCGTGCGGGTGCGCCACGCGACCACGCAGGGGAAGGTGTACTCCAGCCCCGCGCGGCCGAGGACCACCCGCACGACGGTGCGCGTGTCGACGGGGAGGGGGGAGCGGCTCCGCAGGCGCATCCCGTCGCGGGAGACGGCCATCAGGCGGGCGGAGCCGAAGCCGGTGTCGGTGGTGAGTTCGACGACGGTCCCGTCGTGGTCGGACTCTTCGTCGTGGGCGGCCGGCGGGGCCGCGGGGGGGCCCGCAGGGTCGCTCGTGCCGGGCAGGACCCGCAGGAGCCCGAGCCAGCGGAGGTGTTGGGCCTCGTCGAGGGAGCGTCCGGCCGCCCGTTGGGCCGCGAGGGCGAGGTAGTCGCAGAGAAGGTCCATCAGGGCTCTCATGGCGGTCACCGTATTTCTGCCGGGGAACAGGGAAGGGGGCATTGCCCGCCCATCCCCAGCGTTGGGGCCAGAACTGCCAGCGTACGGGGAGTGAGACTCCGGCACGCCGCCCGACGTTGGCTGCGACGACCGTGCCACGTCCGCCTCCGCGTCGTCGGGGCCCCGCAGGATTGCGCCGATCGTACGCGTGGGCGGGGCAGATCCGCGAGGGGCCCGCGTGGGCGTAGGGGCTCGGGGGCGTGGCCGAACGGATACAGTCACCGTGACAGTTGGGTCGCGGCGACAGGTCACCAGCGCAACAGCAGGTACTCCTCGGAGAGGGCAAAACGCGCGAGGTCGCGGAGCGGTTCCCACTCGACGAGGGCGAGGCCGACGTCGCGCGGAACCTCTCGGGGCGCCACCGACATCAGGGCCTCCACGGCCGCCCCGAAGTCACCGCTCACGAGGAGCCCGGCCCGATGTTGGGCGTGCCCCACGGCGACCCTCCAGGCCTCGGCGGAGAGCCTGTCGCCGAGCTCGGACACGAGGTCTTCGAGCCGGCGTTGGAGCCTCGGCAGGACCCCATCGACGAGCCGGGCCGCGAGTTGGGCGGTCTCGGCGTCCATGGGCTTGTGGGCCCCGCGCCCGTAGGCCACCCGCAGGGCCTCGACGCAGCGGGCCAGGTCGGCCAGGGGGAGGGCCGAGGCTGGCAGATGACCCGGTCGGGTGGCCTCGAGCCCATACCCCAGCACAAACACCGAACGCGGGGCGTCGGTGACATAGTCGCTGTCGAGCATCAGGGTGGGGGTGGGCAGGGCCGCGTTGACCGTGGCTCCTCCCTCGATCAGGGCCCCGAGGATGACCGGGGTGGTGCGCGGGAGCTGCAACAAACGTAGGCACTGCCCCACCCGGCGGGCCAGGGGGCTCGTGCCGAACACCCCCGAGGACAACAGCTCCCGGGGTGTGCTGCGCTGAAGCTCGCGGCGCCAGACGGGGCCCAGGGTCTCCCAGAGGGCGGTTCCGAGCTCGGGGAAGGGGCCCCAGGCGGGGGGGAAGAGCACCCGGGCCATCCCGTCGGGGGGATCGAGGACCTGGGCCAGGTCGCGGGGGGCGGGGGGGGTCGGTTCGCCCTCGATCACTCCGCGGAGCTGCAGGACGGCCTCGGCCTCGTGGGGTCGGCGCAGGGCCACGCACAGGGTCGCCATGGCGTCGAGGGCCCCGCGGCGGGACGGGTCGTCGAGGAAGCGCTTGCGCTCGATGGCCAGGGCCTCCTCGCGGGTCTCGTCGTCGCGGGCGAGCTGCACGGCCAGGACGTGGGCGGCGTGATCGTCCCCGCGCTCCATGGCGGCCCGCAGGGCCTCGATCCCGAGCTCGACGCGGGGCTCTGGGGGCGCCGCGGGCGGGGACGGGGGCGGGGAGGAGGCCGGAGCCGGGGCGACCCCCTGGGTCGTGACCCGCGGTTCGAGCTGCGGGGGAATCGAGACCGGCGGTGCTGGGGGGCGGGGGCTCGGCAGATGCGGGCGGGGCAGAGCGGCAGACTCGGCGGGCGGCGGCGGTTCGGCGGGAGGCCGCGGGGCCGACGGACGCGACGGGACGGGCTCCGATGGGGTGGACACTGCGCCCGCGGCCCCGGGGCCGGCGAGGGGCGGCAACGAGGGGCCGGGGGGCATGCTCAACAGCAGCTCCACCTCGGGGTCTTCGGTCTCTTCTTCGGTCTGTACACCCACGGCCTGGGGTTGGGTCTGGGGCTGGGGAGGGGTCTCGGGCTGGGGAGGGGTCTCGACGGCGAGGGGGACGTCCGCCTCCTCAAGGAGGTCGGAGAAGTCCATGGTGGGCTCGGCGGGGCCGTCGGGGCGAGGCGCCTCGGGGGCCGTGCGGAGCATCACGGGCGAGCGCAGGACGGCCTCGCGGGCGGCTTCGGAGACGGTGCCGCGTTGGGCCACCTCGGTCACCACGGCCCGGCCGCGGGGCAGGTCGATGTGGTCGCGGAGGTAGAGGGCGGCGGCGGCGGCGGCGAGGTCGCCGTCCCCGAGGTCTTCGAGGGCGACCTCGAGGGCTCGCAGGGCGTGTCCCTGGCGCAGGCCGTCGTCCCAGGTCTGGTTGGCCGAGGCGAGCTCGTCGTCGATGAGGGTCTGGAGGGCCTCCCGGGCGGCGGAGGCGTGGCGCGGGAGCAGGGCCCGGGCCCGGTCGCGGAGGCGCTGCCGGGTGCTCATCTCTCGGGCCTCGTGCCAGGCCTGGCGCTCGAACCCGAGGGCTGACACGTCGTCGCCGTGCTCCTCGCTCACGTCGGCGGCCCGCAGGAGAAACCGGGCCCGAACCCCCGACGAGGGGGCCGTCCGGGCCATGCCCTCCAGGGCCCGCAGGAGCAGGTCGTGCCGACCCGTGGCCGAGGCGAGGCGCTCGATGGCCGAGAACGATGCTCCCAACCCCGGGAACCGTTCAAACAAGCTCAGGTGCTCGACGAGGGCCCGCTCGAGGTCGCCCGACTGCTCCAGGAACGACGCCCGGCGATAGGCCAGGGCGTGCCGCCCGTGGGACCCGGCCGCGCCCGAGATGAGCTCGTCGTAGAGGGAGAGCATCTCGTCGCGCAGCCCGCGGTGCGATGCGATCTGCTCGGCCAGGGTGAGGGCCTGGGGCACCTGGCTCGTGCGCCGCAGAAGCCCGCGCAGCAGGGACAGGGCCCGGCTCGGGGCGTGGAGGCGGGTGTCGGCGATCTGGGCCGCGCAGAGCAGGCGCTCGCCCGCGGCCTCGTCGCTCATGCACTCGGCGGCCCAGCGCTCCAGGCGTTGTACGGCGGTCTCAGGTTGCCCGAGGGCGAGGAGGGCGTGTACGGCCAGGCTCTGCCCCTCGTCGCCGCGCAGCACGAGGGGCAGCCGGTCGAGGGCCTCCACCGCCGCCTCCATCCGCGCCGGAACCGCCGCAGCATGCTCGGCCGCGATGCTGAGGAGCAGGTCGCGTCGCTGCTGCGGGTCGGAGGCCGCGGCGAGTTGGGTCTCGAGCAGGTAGGTCACCTCCGATCGGTCGCCCGTCAGGGCCGCGAGGTCGATCCGGCGGGGCAGGGCCTCTTCCGGGGCCACGGCCCCGAGGCGCCACAGGGCCCCGAGCTCGCCCACGGGGTTGTCGACGGAGCGGTAGAGCTGCACGGCCCGGCGCAGCCACGGGAGCCGCTCGGCCTCGTCCGTGTCGGTCGCCAGGAGGGCCTCGTAGAGCCGAACGGCCTCGGTTGGGGGGCGCTCTCCGGCGAGCTCGGACACGGCCCCCCGCAGGCCCCGATCGACCAGGGCCGCGGCGCGGGCTGCCTCGTGCACGAGGGCCACGGCTTCGGGGTAGGCCCCGAGGGTGGTCAGGCGCACGAGGGCGGTCCGGGTGACCGCGGAGACATCGCGCAGGGAGGCCAGGGAGCCGCAGACGGCCACGGCAGACTGAAAGACCTGGGAGGCCTCGCCCGACAGGCTGGCGGCCCCGAACCACGCGATGGTGGCCTCGGGCGACAGGGGGTCGAAGCTTGCGAAGCGTCGGGCCACGGTCAGCCCCTCGTCGATGGGGCCGGTCTGGGCGAGGAGGGTGCGGGTCCGCAGGGCCAGGAGGGTGGAGCTGTCGCCGAGGAGGTCGTGGAGGCGGGCGAGGTGGGTGGCCCGCTCGCGGCTGGCGCTCGGCTCGCTCAGGCACCCGCGAAAGACCTGGAAGATCCCCCCGGGGGCGGCCGTCCCGACGGCAAACCGGGCCAGCAGGTCGCGCTCCCACGGGTCGGTGGCGGCCCGCGCCACGGCCCGCAGGGCGTCCTCGGCCAGGGCCTCGTCGATGAGGTGCTCGCCCAGGGCGGCGAGGGTGGCCGCGGCGTGGGGCTCCTCGGGTTGTTCGTCGAGGAGGGTGACGAGGATCTCCGCGGCGGCCCGGGGGTCTCCGTCGGGGTGATCGAGCAGCTCGGCGGAGGCCACCGCGGCCCGGGCTCGCACGGTCGGCAGGGTCGACCGGGTGGCCAGCCGCCGCAGCACGGCCAGGCGCTGCGCGCGGTCGTCGGCCCGTCGTGCGGCCCGCTCCCACAGCTCGGCCACCCGGTCGTCGTAGAGGGCCACGGAGCCCAGGGCCCGGGCCAGGAGCCGCCCGTCGGAGAAGGCCCCGGGGCAGTTTCCGAGGCTGGCCAGGAGCGAGGCCACCTGGGCCCGGGCGGCCTCGGGGGCGGCCTCGGGCAGCTCCTCCAGCATCCGGGTGGCCCGGGCGCTCAGGGCCTCGGCCCGGGGCAGGACCCGGCTGAGCCCCTCGTACGCCGCTGAGGCCTCGGGGATGGGCTCGTCGACCATCCCGTAGGCCAGGGCAGCCGAGCAGGGGTCGCCGGCGGCCTCCTCCAACTGCCCGAGCCAGTAGAGCCACCGAGCCCGGGCGGGCCCAGACAGGGGCGGGCGGCGCACGAGCCCCCACAGGGTGTCGCGTACGGCGGCCTCGGCCGCGGGGTCTTCGGCCAGGGCCTGGAGCAGCTCGGCGGCCTCGGCGTCGGCGGGGTCTTCGGCGAGGGCTTCGCCGAGGGCCATGGCCGCGCTGGCGGGCTGGTACGCGATCTCGATGGCGGCCACGCCCTTCCACGCCGCCCCGCGGGCCTCGGGGGAGGCCCGTCGGGCGTCGGCCCGGAGCCGGGCGGCCAGCTCCAGGGAGCGCCCGCGCTCGGCCAGGAGGTCGCGGAGGCACTCGCGGGCCTCGGTGTCTTCGGCCCCGTGCAGGAGGGCCCGGGCTGTCCAGGCGGCGGTGGCCTCGCCGGGCAGGGCCGCTCCCTCGGCGATGCGGGCGCAGCGCTCGAGGAGGCGCGTGGCGTCGGTGCGGGAGGGCGGATCGCTGCGGAGGCATCGGGCCGCGCTCTCGGCGGCCACGTATACGGCCGCCCGGGGTCGCCCGGTGGCCAGGAGGGCTTCGGCCAGGGCCTCTCCGCCGTCGCGGCCGTTGGACTCGAGCCAGACGTCGAGGCTCAGGGCCCTCCAGGGGTCGCGGTCGTCGCGGCGGCGGGCCGCGTCGGCCAGGTCGAGGAGGCGCACGGCGGGGACGGCCTCGCCCCGGGCCTGACGGAGCCGGGCCAGCCCGAGGGCCAACGAGGCGCTCGGGGCGGCCTCGGCGATCTCGGTCCCTCGGGTGAAGCACCGGGAGGCCTCGGCGAGGTCGTCGGCCCGCACCCACAGCCGGGCGGCGAGGGGCCACGCGGGCTGGGTCGGGCGCAGGGTGGCCAGAGCCTCCGCGGCGATCGCGGCGGCCCGGGGCAGGCCCGCCCGGGTCTCCAACTGCACGAGGCGGTGGAGGATCTCCGGGTCGTCGGGGCGCAGGGCCGCGGCCTCTCGGGCTGCGGCGAGGGCGAGGCCGGGGGTGTCGAGGGCGTCCCAGGCGTCGCAGAGGGCGAGGCGGGCGGCGACCCGTGCGGAGACGTCGCCGTGGGCGTCGGCGTCGACGACCCGTCGGCGGGCGGCGAGGGCTGGGGACGGGTCGCGCGGGTCGAAGGCGAGGGGGGGCGGCAGGGGGGAGGGGGCCTCGAGGTCGAAGGCGGGGCG
>CAYUSB010000002.1:0-296710 GCA_964447205.1 uncultured Myxococcaceae bacterium | reverse complement strand
GGCAGCCAGCGCGCCGGCCCCCGCGCCGACCCCCGCGCCGGCCCCCGCAGCCGCCGCCCGCCCGGCCACACCCCCCGGGCCCTCCGGCGGAGGAGGCGCGACGGGCTGGGACGCCGCCCAGGCCTGCGGCAGCAGCTCGGGCAGCGAGGGCGAACGAAACGCTTGCATCGTGCGGGCCCTGCGCAACTCCTCGGGCGAGCGCGAGCTGGCCCTCCTCGCCACGACCTACCGGGCCATGGGCAACCGCCCCCAGGCCATCCGCACGATGAACCTCTACATGCGCCGGTATCCCAACGGCTCGCAGTACTCCAACTTCCTGCGCTACGTCGAAGCCAACAGCGAGTGAGGGCCCTGCGGGGCGTTGACACCCCCAGGGGGTTGCGGTATCGCTCCCGCCCCGCGCGCTCATCGTCCCTGCCAGGGCGATCGCTCTGGACGACGAGGTCCCCCGCAAGGGCCCTCGCAGTCGAATCAGATGGTCTGGTTCGAAGGGGGCGCGCGGTTCCCCACCGCAAAGGCACTGCGGCCGCGTCGGCGGTCCTCGGGTCTCCCCGGGTCACCGACGCAGGCTGCGCTGTTCGAAGCGAGGAGAGTTGAGGAAGAAACGATGCCGAAGATGAAGACCAACCGCGCCGCCGCCAAACGATTCCGGATCTCCGGCAGCGGCCGCGTGCGTCGCCCCAAGGGCGGCGCGAGCCACTTTATGGCCTGCAAGAATTCCCGTCACCTCCGTCGTCTGCGGAAGAATGACATGGTCGATAGCTCCTTCGAGAAGCGGGTCAAGCTCCTGCTCCCGTACGGCACTCCCTGACCTTCACCCGCTGACCTCCGAGGATAAAAAGACACCATGCCGCGCGCTAAAAGGGGCTTCAAGGCCCGCCGTCGTCGCAACCGCATCTTCCGCCACGCCCAGGGCTTCTCCGCCGGGCGCGGCCGCCTCTTTGGCCCCGCCAAGGAGGCCGTCCACAAGGCCTGGCAGTACGCCTACGTGGGGCGCAAGCTCCGCAAGCGCGACTTCCGCCGCTTGTGGATCGCCCGCATCTCGGCCGGGGCCCGCTCCCTCGGGACCAACTACTCCCGCCTCGTGGCGGCCCTGAAGCGCTCCAACATCGCCCTCGACCGCAAGGTCCTGGCCGACCTGGCCGTGCGCGACTTCGACGGCTTCAAGGCCGTCCTGTCGGCCGCCGGGGTCGAGCTCCAGCCCAACGTCTTCGCCGCCTCGGCCTGAGGCCCTCCCTCCCCCTCGCATCGCCTCTGCCGTCCGCGGGTCGTCTCTGCTAAGAGAGCCGCACCCCCACCATGGCAGACTCCCCGCTCTCCGCCCTCGACGAACTCTCCCGCAGCCTCGACGCCGCCTTCGACGCCGTCGCCGACGACAACGACCTGCGCCAGACCACCGCCCGCTTCGTCGGCCGCGACGGGGCCCTCACCCGCGTAATGAAGCGCATCCCGGAGCTCCCCGCCCCCGAGCGCAAGCCCTTCGGCCAGGCCGTCAACGCCGTCAAGCTCCAGGTCGAGGCCGCCCAGTGCCGGGCCGAGGCCCGCCTCGCCGCCGAGGCCCGCACCCGATCCCTCGCGGTCGAGGCCCTCGACGTGACCCTCCCCGGACGCCGCCCCCCGCGGGGACGGGTCCACCCCATCATGCGGGTCCTGCACGACGTGATCGATGTCTTCACGGGCCTCGGCTTCGACGTGGCCGAGGGGCCCGAGGTCGACCTCGCGGTCAACAACTTCGACCGCCTGGGGTTTCCCCCCGACCACCCCGCCATGGACATGCACGACAGCTTCTTTCTGCCGGCGTCCCCGGCCGATCCGAGCCAGCGGGTGCTCCTGCGCACCCACACCTCCACCGTGCAGGTGCGCGAGATGATCTCGCACCCCCCGCCCATCCAGGTGGTGTGCCCCGGGGCCGTCTTCCGCCGCGACGACGACATCACCCACAGCCCGATGTTCTTCCAGCTCGAGGGGCTCCTCGTCGACGAGCGGGTCACCCTCGGCGAGCTCCGGGCCGTGCTCGACGCCTTCCTCGTGCGGCTCTTCGGGAGCGGGGTGAAGACCCGGTTTCGCGCGAGCTATTTCCCCTTCGTCGAGCCCGGGGCCGAGCTCGACGTGTCGTGCCTGATCTGCGGCGGACACGACCCCAACTGCCGGGTCTGCAAGGGCACCGGGTGGCTCGAGGTCCTCGGGTGCGGGATGGTCCACCCCGTGGTGTTCGAATCCGTGGGCTACGACCCCGAGCGCTATACGGGCTTCGCCTTCGGGATGGGGATCGACCGGCTCGCCATGCTCCGCTACGGGATCCACGACATCCGTCACCTGTACGAAAACGACCCGCGTTTCCTCGCGTCTCTCTAAGCCCACCCTCAGGCACCGTCATGCGCGTATCGCACTCCTGGCTCTGCGAGCTCCTCCGGGTCGACCCCTCGACCCTCCCCGTCTCCCGCGTGGCCGAGGCCCTCACCCTCGGAGGCCTCGAGGTCGAGGCCGTCGAACACCACGGGGCCCTCCTCGGCGACATCCGCGTGGCCGCGGTGGTCTCCACCCGCCCGCACCCGTCCAGCAAAAACCCCCTCACCCTCGTCACCGTCGACCCCGGCGACGGGACCACCCCCGAGGTGGTCTGCGGGGCCCCCAACGTCCCGCCCCCCGGAGGCCGGGTGGCCTTCGCCCGGGTCGGAGCCACCGTCCTCGACAGGGAGGGCAAACCCTTCACCCTCGTGGCCAAACCCCTCGCGGGCGTGGTCTCCGCCGGGATGCTCTGCGCCGAGGACGAGCTCGGCCTCGGGACCGACCACGGGGGGATCGTCATCCTGCCTGACCATCTCCCGCCCGGGGCGGCCCTGTCGACGCTGCCGGGCCTCGTCGACGCCGTCCTCACCCTCAACGTCACCCCCAACCGCGGAGACGCCCTGTCGCACCTCGGGGTGGCCCGCGACGTGGCGGCCCTGCTCGGGCTCGACCCGCCCGCCCTGCCCCACCGCGAGGTCCCACATACGACGGAGGGCCCCGAGGCCCCCGTGGCCGTGGAGGTCCGCGACCCCGACCTGTGCCCGCGGTACGTGGCCGCCGTGGTGGAGGGACTCACCGTGCGCCCGTCGCCCCTGGGGGTCCGGGTCAGGCTGCATCGGTTGGGGATCCGGCCCATCAACAACCTCGTCGACGTGACCAACCTCGTGATGCTGGAGACGGGACAGCCCCTGCACGCCTTCGACCGACGGCAGCTCCCTGCCGGCCGCATCGTGGTGCGTCGGGCCGCTCCCGGGGAGGCCCTCCAGACCCTCGACGGGGTGTCCCGCCCCCTCACCCCCCAAGACCTCGTGATCGCCGGCTCCGAGGCCCCCGTGGCCCTCGCAGGGATCATGGGCGGGGAAGGGTCGGCGGTGGCCGACGACACCCGCGACGCGGTCCTGGAGGTGGCGGCCTTCGCCCCGGCGGCCATCCGGCGTACGGCCCGACGCCTCGGGATGCACACCGAGAGCTCCCACCGCTTCGAACGCGGGACCGACACGGCCGCCCTCCGCGACGTGGCCGAGCGGGCCGCGGCCCTCCTGGTCGAGCTCGGCGGAGGCTCGGTGCGCGGGGCCCCGGTCGACGTAGCAGCCCCCGTCCCGCCGACGGCCCCCGTCGTGCTGCGTACGGCCCGGGTCGAGCACCTCCTCGGGGTCGCGATCGACCCTGACCGTCAAGCCCGCTCGCTCCGGGCCCTGGGCTTCGGGGTGACCACCTCGGACGACGGGGCCACCCTGACCGTCACGACCCCCCCGTGGCGCAGCGACATCGCCCGCGAGGTCGACCTCATCGAGGAGGTCGGGCGGGTGTACGGGTTCGACAAGATCCCCGCCACCCTGCCCCCCACCCGCGGGGCCCGGGCCGGGGCCACCCGCGACTGGAGCCTGCGCCGCAAGCTCCGCGGGACGATGGTCGAGCTCGGGCTCGACGAGGCCGTCTTCCCGGTGTTTATCTCGGCCCGAGAGATCGAGGCCCTGGGCCTGTCCCCCGACGACGGGGTGCGCCTGAGCAACCCCCTCTCCGAGGAGAGGGCCATCCTGCGCCCGTCGCTCCTGCCCCGGCTCGTGGCCGCCATCGGAAACGCCCGCCGCCGCGGCGAACCTCGGGTGCGGATGTTCGAGCTCGGGGCCGTCTTCGGTCCCGACCCGAACGAGGTCCTGCCGCGGGAGACCACCCGCCTCGGGATCGCCCTCGCGGGCCCCCGCGACGCGTGGCTCGAGCGCCCCGAGGAGGTCGACTTCTACGACCTCAAGGGCATCGTCGAGGAGCTCTGCGAGCGCTCCACCGGGGCCCCCGCCCGCTTCGCCCCCCTCGACGCTCCCCCCGCCTGGGCCCACCCCCGGGCCGTGGCAGGCGTCTGGATCGGCGACACCCTGGCCGGAACCCTCGGGCTCCTGCACCCCGACGTGGTCACCCGGGCCGACCTCGGGCGCCCCGCCCTCGTGGCCGAGCTCGACGCCGAGGCCCTCGGGGTCACCCTGCGATCGCCGCAAGCCAAGGCCCCCCCGCGGTTTCCGTCCGTGCGCCGCGACGTGGCCCTCCTCGTGCGGCGCGACCTGCCCGCCGCCGAGATCATCGCGTCCCTGCGCGCCCTGGCCGGGCCCGCCTGCGCCTCGGTGACCCTCTTCGACCGCTACCTCGGGGCCGAGCTCCCCGCAGGGACCCACTCCCTGGGGTTCACCCTCACCTTCCGGGCCGACGACCGCTCGCTGCATGACGCCGAGGTCGACGCCCTCGCCGCCGCCGCCGTCGAGGGAGCCCGGACCCGCTTCGACGCCACCCGCCGCTGACCCCCTCCGCGCGATGCTTCATTGCAGGGGGGGCGCGGGTGTGATGCACTCCCCGCCCTCGCGAGGGTTTTCATGACGAAGGCAGACATCGTCGACCGGGTGTACCGCCGCATCGGCGGCTTCTCCCGACGACAGGCGCATCAGCTCGTGGACGCCGTCTTCGAGCTGCTCACGGCCAGCCTCACCGAGGGTGAGCGCGTGCGGGTCTCGGGGTTTGGCTGCTTCGAGCTCCGGGACAAGGCCGCCCGCCCGGGGCTCAACCCCCGCACCCTGACCCGACTCACCCTGCCGCCCCGGAGGGTCGTGCGCTTCCGGCCCTCGCCCGTGCTCAAGAAGCTGCTCAACCCGGAGTGACGTGCGCCGCCCCGCGCTGCCCGACAAGCTCTACTTCCGCATCGGCGAAGTCTCCGCCCTCGTGGGCGTGGCCCCCCACGTCCTGCGCTACTGGGAGACAGAGTTCCCCGGGGTGCGCCCCGAGAAGTCGCCGAGCGGCCAACGGGTGTACGCCCGTCGCGACGTCGAGCGCCTCCTGGAGATCCACCGCCTCGTGCGCGACCTCGGGTACACCTTCGACGGAGCCCGCCGCGAGCTCCTCCGCCATGACGCCTCCGCCTCCTCCCCCGTCCTCCGCGCCCCCGTCCCCTCCTCCGCGCCCCCTCCGGCGCCCTCTGAGGCCCCTCCAGGGGCTCCGACGAGGCCCGTACCGCCTCCTGCCCCGGAGCGGGCCCCGCGGCTGCGGGAGGGGCTCCTGCGGGCCCGGACGAGGCTCCTCCAGGCCCTCTCTGCCCTGGACGGAGAGGCCCTCGCCCCGCCCGACCGACCCGGGGCCGACAGATCGACCGGGGCCTGAAAGAAAATGCTTGCGCCCAGACCGGATGCGAGTATCTTCCGCCTCCCCTGCGGGTCACCGGAGGGGGAATGGTTCGGGGCGTAGCGCAGCCTGGTTAGCGCACTAGACTGGGGGTCTAGGGGTCGCTGGTTCGAATCCAGTCGCCCCGACCAATGGCAGACGGCGGGCGGTGAGAGCAAAACTTTCGCTTCCCGCCGTCTGCTTTTGGGCCGATGATGCCCGCGGTCATGTCCTCCCGTCCCTGCCTCCTCCTCACCAACGACGACGGGATCCACTCCCCCGGCCTCGCGGCCCTGGCCCTGGCCCTGTGCCCCGTGGGGGACGTGTACGTGCTCGCCCCCGAGACCGAGCAGTCGAGCGTCTCGCACGCCATCACCCTGGGGCGCCCCCTGCGCCTCCGTCCCCTCGACGACCGGCCCCGCCCCAACCGCCCGAAGATCACCCGCTGGGCCCTCGACGGCACCCCCGCCGACTGCACCTACGTGGCCCTGCACTACGAAAAGCTCCTGCCCCGCCCGCCCGACCTCGTGGTGAGCGGGATCAACCTCGGGTCCAACCTCGGGACCGATGTCTTCTACTCAGGGACCGTGGCCGGGGCCCGCGAGGCCGCCCTGCGAGGGGTGTGCGCCGTGGCCTTCTCCATGCCCTCCGAGGCCGACGTCCGGGCCAGCGCCCGACGGGCCGCGGTCATCGTCCGGCGGCTCTGGGCCTGGCGCGAGGCCCACCCCCGGGCCCACGCCGTCCTGCTCAACGTCAACTTCCCCCGCGAGCGCCCGCGGGGCGTCCGGGCCACCACCCTCGGCACCCGCGACTACGAGAACGTCGTCGAGATCCGCCACGACCCCCGCGGCCGACAGTACCTCTGGATCGGCGGCCCCAGCCTCGCGAGCCCCGCCCCCGCGGGCAGCGACACGGCGGCCTTCGCGGCGGGCTACACCGGCGTGACGGCCCTGCGCCTCGACCTCACCCACATCGACCAGCAGCACGTGGCCGAGGCCATGCTCTCCCCCCGCCGGGGCCGCGCCGCCCCTTGACGCGGGCTCCACTCCGTGGGCACTCGGACAGGGCCGTGACCTCTCCCCTCGACCTCCGCGAGTTTGTCCTCGACGTGCCCGACTTCCCCAAAGCCGGGATCGTCTTCAAGGACATCACCCCCCTCCTGCGGCACCCCCAGGCCCTGGCCGCCTGCGCCGACGCCCTGGCCCTGCCGTTTTACGACCTCTCGGTCGACGTGGTCCTGTGCCTCGACGCCCGGGGGTTTCTCTTCGGTCCTCTCGTGGCCGCCCGCCTCGGGGTGGGGGTGGCCCTGGCTCGAAAACCCGGCAAGCTCCCGCGGGCCACGGCCCAGGCCCGCTACGCCCTGGAGTACGGCCACAACAGCCTGGAGGTGCACCGCGACGCCTTCCGGCCGGGCGACCGGGTCCTCCTCGTCGACGACGTCCTCGCCACCGGGGGGACGGCCCTGGCCGCGGTCGGCCTCGCCCAGGAGCTCGGGGCCACCCTCGTCGGCTCGGCCTTCGTCCTGGAGCTCTCGGCCCTCGGCGGGCGGGCGCGGCTGCCTACGCCCGTCCACGCCGTGCTCCCGTACTGACCCACTTCTCAGAGAGCCCGGCCCTGGGCCCCGTCGACGGTCACGCAGGCCCCCGTCACCCAGGAGGCCCGCGGCGAGCAGAGGAAGGTCACCACGTCGGCCACCTCCTCGGGCGTGCCGAAGCGCCCCCAGGGCAGGTCGTCGCGTTGCATCCGGGCGATGCGGTCGGGGTCGGCCTGGGCCCGCTTGTCCCAGCTCCCCCCGGGGAACATCACCGACCCGGGGGCCACGCTGTTGACCCGAATGCCGTACTTCGCGAGGTCGACGGCCATCTCCTTGGCGAGGGCCACCAGGGCGGCCTTGGCGGCCATGTACGGGGCCGTGGCGCAGTACTCCCGGCCGCAGATCGACGACACGTGGAGGACCGTGCCGCCCCCGTGATCGCGCATCCATCCGACGGCCCGTTGGGAGCACCACACCGCGGCCATGAGGTTGAGGTCGAGGACGGCCCGCCAGTCGGCCGCCGAGGCCTGGTCGAAGCCCTTCGACCCGAGGCTCCCGCCGGCGTTGTTGACCAGGATGTCGAGGCCCCCGAGGGCCACGAGGGCCGCGTCGACGACCTGGAGGGCCCCCGCCTCGGTGGCGACGTCTCCCGCGACCGCCACCGCGTCGACCCCTTCCCCCCGGAGGGCCTCGACGGTCTCGTGCAAGGCCTCGGCCCCGCGGGCCACGAGGGCCACCCGAACCCCCTCCCGCCCGAGGCCCCGGGCGATGGCCCGACCGATCCCGCGGCTCGCCCCCACCACCACGGCCGTCTTGCCTTGAAGCTCCATGTCCATCAGGGCGAGCAGTGCAACACCCGACACGGCCCCCGCGTCAACCCCGACACGGCCCGGAGCCCCTCCCGGGGCCGAAACCCGGGCTCCCTCGCCCGGCACACCCCATGCGTTGAGCCCCCCGCATGAACGTCCTGTCGCTGGTCTCGGTGCTTCTGTGGGGGTTGGTTCCGATGGGGATGGCCGCGGGGCTTCTGCTGGCCACGTTGGGGCTCGACGGCCGTCGGGCTACCGGATCAGATTGACCTGGAGGACCACCACGCTGTGCGGGCTCGTGCCCTGCTCGATCACCACGTCGCGGTACCCCGGGTGCCGCACGACAAACCTCCGGGGCTGGACCCGCACCTCCCGGCGCATCATGGGCAGCTCCAGGGGGGTAAACCCCAGGTCCTGGTCGCCCTCGTACACATGGGCCCCGGGGGGGGCGCTCAACACCCGCAGCCGAAACGTCCCCGTCGACAGCGGATCGGGCGGGGTGTCGTCGACCAGGGCCCGCAGCCCCGAGACCAGCCCCGCGCGCTCGGTCCACCCCACAACCCCGAGGCCCCCGACCACCGCCAGGAGGATCACCCACCCCAGGGCCGACACCAACCGGTCGCGTCCGCGGGCGTGGGCGGGCTCCGGGGCGGCCGGGTACGCCTCCGTCGGCTGGCCGTAGATCCCCGCCCCCACCACGGGCTGGGGCCCTTCAACAAAGCCCTCTCCGCCCGGGAGCATCGCGGGCGACACGGCCCGGGTGGCCGCGAAGGTCTCGGCCCGCACGGGCCCGTCCAGGGGAGCCGTCGGCAGGGCCACCGCGGGGATGGCCACCACCCCGGCCCCCTGCAGGAGGCCCGCCCGCGACTCGATCACCGTATCGGTCTCGGCGGCCGTCTCGGGGGCGGGGGTGGTCGGGCGCGGGGCGGTGGTCCCGTACTCGTACGGGTCGAAGGGGTCGAAGGCCCGCACCTCGGGGGTCCCGTCGAGGCGGGTGTTGCGCTCGGGGTCGCCCCGCCCCGGCATCGGGACCTCGATCACCGGGCCGAGGGGCTTCGACAGCCCCGCCTGGGCCGGGAGGGTCGCGCTGCGCAGGGGCTCGATGGCCATCACGTCCTCGCGGACCGTGCGCTGCCCCACGACCCGCTCGTTGACCATGGTGTCAAACTGGTCGTCGTCCTCGTCGTCGTCCGGGGCCTTGGACGAAAGGGCCGGCGACGGGCGGATCGGGGCGATCCCGAGGGTCCGGGCGTCGAGCACGTCGGAGTTGGGCGGGAGGGTGGCCCCGGCCCCGCGCCGCAGGGTCCCGCTCGCGGAGAGCCCCAACGGGAGCCCGTCATGCACGGCCCCCGGGCGGGCGTACTCACGGATCACCCGCCGATTCTCCTCCAGGACGTCGCCGAACGACTGCCGCATCTCCGCCGCCACGTCGGCCCGCGAGGTGACCAGGGGGCCCTCCCGCACGAAGACATCGAGGCCCCGGCGCATCTCCTCGGCGTCGGCGTAGCGCCGCTCGCGGTCGCGCTCCAGGGCCCGGCCGAGGGCCGCGTCGAGGCCCTCCGGGGCGTCGGGGCGAAACTGCCGCAGGCTCGGGACGGCCATGCCCGCGATGTTCTTGTAGGTCACCGCGTCGTTGGCGCCCTTGAAGAGCCTGCGCCCCGTGATCATCTCCCACAGGAGGACCCCCATCGACCACAGGTCGGCCCGGCGGTCGATGGGCGACGGGTAGAACTGCTCGGGGGCCATGTACGCCAGCTTGCCCTTGAGCATGCCCGTCCGGGTGGCCTCGTCTTGCAGGGCCGCCTTGGCGATGCCAAAGTCAAGCACCTTGCCCATCCCGTCGGCGGTGACGAAGATGTTGGAGGGGGTCACGTCGCGGTGCACCACCTGGAGGGGGCGCCCGTCGAAATCGCGCAGCTCGTGGGCGTGGTGCAGCCCCTCCAGGGCGTCGCAGGCCACCCGCAGGAGCAGCCCGATGGGCATGGCCCCGCCGTCGGAGAGGTACTTGCGCACGACCCGGTCGAGGGAGAGCCCTTCGAGGTACTCCATGGCGATGAAGTAGTCGCCGTCGACCTCGCCCACCTCCGTGGTGCTCACCACATTGGGGTGGTTGAGCCGGGCCGCGAGCCGGGCCTCGTCGACGAACATCTGCACGAAATGCTGGTCGCGCCCGAGGCTCGCGTGCATACGCTTGAGCACCACGAGCTTCTGAAACCCCATGCTCCCGTGGAGCATCGCGAGGTGGGCCTCGGCCATCCCCCCCGAGCCCAGGCGCGCGATGAGAGTGTACTTCCCAAACGTCGTCGGACCCGTGGCGGCGTCTTCGCTCGTTGCGCGGCGACTCGGCTCCACCCTGTGAGTGCACGCCATCGCCCGGCCACCCGTCAAGCGCCGATGTAGGCCCGCGGGCTCGGGGTCACCCCTGGCGGGCGCGGGAGGGCCCGACCTCGCCGTGGATGAACTGCCCCAGGGTGGCGTCCCAGACCCGGGCCGTGACCCCCTCCAGGCCCCCGTCGGGGCTCATGCTGTAGAGGTTGTACCCGGCCATCCGAGACGGGTCGCCGTGGAGCATCGAGGCGCTCGTGGCCCCGAGGAGGTGCAGGGAGCCCCCGGGGGTGGGCAGGGAGGCCTGACCGCGGTGGTGGAGGTGGCCGTGCAGGGCCAGGACCCGCGGGAGGTGCGCGAGGGCCCCGCGCAGGAGGGCCGCGTCGGACAGGCCCCGCAGGGTGCGGGCCACGAAGGCGTCGGGGTTGACCACGGGGTGATGGGTGAGGACGACCGGGGTGCGGGAGCGCACCTCGGGGTGGTCGAGGGCCGCGCGCAGGGCGTTGAGCTGGGCCGACCCGATGCGCCCCGAGGCCACCAGGGGCAGCCGCGGGACGGCCGACGACAGGCCGATGAAGGCCACCGGGCCGCGCAGGCGCACGAAGGGGAAGGCCCCCTCTCGGGGCAGGTTGAGGTCGCAGGCGATGTGGTCGGCGAAGTGGCGCTCGAAGCGCCGCCCCACGGCCGATCCGCGGGTGTAGCGGTCGTGGTTTCCCGGGATCACGGTCACGTCCTCGGGGCGCATCTCCAGGGCGTCGAGGGCCGCCCGGGCCCGGGCAAACTCGGGGTCGAGGGCGAGGTTGGTGAGGTCGCCGGTGACCACCACGTGGTCGACCCCCTGGGCCCGGATGTCGTCGAGCATGGCCCCGACGATGTGGGGCTTGTGCTTGTGCTCGCGTTTGAGCCGGAGGTTGACCATGCCCGTGAGGCGCTTGTTGCCGTAGAGCTGCCACGGGGAGACCCCCGACAGGTCGAGGAGGTGGGGATCGGACAGGTGGGCGATCTTCATGGGACCGTCCCAAGCGTAGCACCGCGGGACCGGCGCCATGCCTGGGCGGTGGCCACGAACCAGACGAGCACGACGAGGGCGAACGAGGCCCCCGCGAGGCGGAGGTAGCCGCGCGTGAGGGCGGCCTCGGACCAGCCGAAGGCCCCGTGGAGCTGGTCCATGTCGCCGTCGGTGGAGAAGGCCCCGCCCCAGGGGATGCGGTCGGGGTCGGAGCGGGTGGCCCACCAGGAGAGGGTCTGATCGACCAGGACGTAGACCCCCACGGGGAAGGCCATCCACCGGGCGAGGTCCCAGCGCCACCGGGGCGACAGGGCCGCATAGAACGACGCGGCCAGCAGGGCCGACAGGGCCAGCTCGCCCCCGCAGCCCCACCACAGCAGGAGCTCCTGGTGTTGGTGCAGGGTGAGCCCGAAGGTGAGCCCGAGCTGGCCCAGGATGAGCCCGAGGCACAGGCCCACCGCGGGCCACCGTCGCCGCCGGGCGGCCCAGGCCGCGAGGCCGATGCCAACGAGCGGACAGCCCAGGACCACCACCGCGCTGCGGCCCTCGCTGCTCAGGGTGAGGCCGAGGGGGATGGGGACCGCGAAGTGCCCGGTGGCCCACGCGGCCAGGGTGTGCCCGAGCTCGTGCAGGGGGATCCGGACCCCGCCCGGGAGGAGGCGACCGAAGGGCAGGAGGCGCCACACGAGGGCCCAGAGAACGGCCACGGGGAGCGACAGGGCGCAGTGCCGCAGGCTCAGGGGCGGCATCGTGGGGGCGTCGGGGTCGACCAGGGCACTGCCGGCCTCGGGGGCAGGGGCCACGGAGCGCAGGGCCACGGTCTCGGCCAGGGCCCGCAGGGTGGGGAGCGACCCCCGGGGCAGCCACAGGCCGACGCAGTAGGGGCATCGCAGGACGGCCACCCGGGCCATCGGGGCGTACGGAACCCGCACGAGGCACACCCCCGGGTCGTCGGGGCAGGTCGAGGCCGTGATGGCCGCCGGGGGGACGGACTCGGGGTTGGGGTAGGCGAGGTCGTCCTGGGTCTCGAGCCAGCGGCCGAGGGCTCCCGCGGGCCACCACAGGCCGTCGCAGGCCGCGCAGGCGAGCACGGTCACCGCCCCGGTGGGCGTCGAGAGCTGCGTGGGAGCCAGGGGCCCGTGGCCTTGAGGACAGTCGGGCAAAGGGTCACGGAACCGGGCGAAGGGTCACGGAGGTCACGCTGTCGCTCTCGCGGGTGCTGCTGTCGAGCACGACCACCACGTCGCCGGACAGGGCGATGCGGCCCCAGGTGTCGGTGAAGAGGTTGAGCCCCCCGCGGTCGTCGTTCTGCGGGACCCGGCGGGGTGTTCCGTTGACGAGGAAGAGGGCCCCGGCGGGGTTGCGGTTGACGCTGTGACGCGAGGTGATGAGCACGTCGTAGGTGCCCGTGGCCACGGCGGGAAAACGCCAGGTGGCCGTGCCCCGGCGGGTCCCGTCGGGGTTGTAGAGGCGGGGGCAGTCGGTGGGGATGTGCTCCGACCCGTGGGCCGTGAAGGCGTAGTTGGCGTCGCAGCGGAACACCCAGTTGCGTCGCAGGGTGTACTCCGCCTGGGTGTAGGTCATGGTGCGGGTCACCCGGGGGCCCGTCACCACCCCGGCGTCAACGGGGGCGGGGGTCCCGCCGGGGCAGGTGGCGACCCGAGCCTCGACCACCAGGGCTACCCTTCCCACCCGGAAGAACGAGCGGGCCAGGGGGCCCGGGCCAAACTCCACCACAGTGTCCCCGCCCGTGACCGCCCCGGTCACGTCGACCCGGAGGTCGTGGGTGGTGACGTTGTCCCAGGCGGCGTTGGCGGGCATGGCGAAGCGTCGCCCCCCGACGTAGACGTACCCCTCCTCGCCGGGGTGATCGCAGTCGTGGCAGTCGAACCGCAGCGAGGCCGACACCACGGGCCCGGGCACAGCCCGGAGGGTAAACCGCAGCCGCGTCGAGGCCGTGGGCCCGGTGTCGAGCTCCTGCATCGGGCCGTCGTACGTCGTCGACTCGACCCGGCAAGACCGCGGCGCCAGCGGAGCGGGGCCCGCGTCGAGGGGCGCGGGAGGGCCCGTGTCGGCGGGTAGGGCGGGACCTGTGTCGCGGGGTGCGGGAGGGCCCGAGTCGCGGGGGGGCATCGGGCCCGCGTCGAGGGGTGCGGGAGGGCCCGTATCGGGCAGGGAAGCAGGGCCCGCGTCGAGGGCGACGTCGTCGACAGAAGGGACGTCGTCGGGCACCCGGGGCCGCGGGCCCACATCGTCGTCGATGACGGTTCCGCCGTCGTACGGGGCGGTCTCGGGCTCAGGCCAGGACGGGCCCAGGGGGTCCTCTTCGGGCGAGCACCCGCTGAGCAAACACCAGGCGATCGCGCCAAGCCCAGGCAGGCTCCTCCGACCTCGTTTCATGGGCCCGGAGCATCGCACGGCCTCGCCCGGTCTGTCACAGCCCCTTGGGCGGGGTCGCCCGTCCCGCCTCGGCCACGCGGGCCGCCACCCGCGCCAGCCGCCCACGGACGGCGGGGTCGCTCCGCAGGGCATCGACCGGAGCCGGAAGCCGCCACGTCCAGTTGTGGGGCCCGACCGTGCCGGGGACGTTGATGCGGTCGCGCAGGCCGAGGACGTCCTGGGCCAGGAAGAGCACGAGCTCGCTCTGGGCCCGGGCGAGCAGGCCGATCAGGGCGTCGTGGACCTCGGGCGAAAACTCCCGACCCCACCACTGCCCTCGGGAGGCCTCGGCCATGGGCGGCAGGCGCAAGACGGCGGCCCGCTCGGAGTCCGACAGGCTCTCCCACCAGACCACCACGGGGTCGGTGTCGTGGGTGCCGAAGCACGCCACCGAGCGGGCGGGGTACCCGGCCGGGTCGCGGTAGACCCCGCCGTCGCGCTCCCACACCAGCACCTTGTACCCGGGCACATCGAGCTCGGCGAGGGCGGGGCGGACGTAGTCGGGCACCGACCCGAGGTCTTCGGCCACGAGGTCGGCCCCCACCTCGCCAGCGGCCGACTGCATGGCCCCGATCACGGCCACCCCGTGGGCGCGTTGGGCGGGCTCTTGGGCGGGGTCGAAATAGCCCGGCAGGAGCCGGCCCTCGGGCGACCGCTGGCGCCCCACGTCGCGCATGTACGTGCGGAAGAATCCCACGAGGTGGTCGATCCGAAACCGGTCGTAGCGCTCGCCGGCGTACCGGGCTCTGCGGCGCAGCCAGTGAAAGCCGTTGTCCCGCATGGCGTCCCAGCGGTAGGGGGGCAGGCCCCACTCCTGGCCGTCGGGGTCAAACTGGTCGGCGGGGACGCCCACCGAGGCGTCGTCGCGAAACTGCCCCCGCTCGGCCCAGACGTCGGCGCTGTCTCGGCCCACCATGAAGGGCAGGTCGCCCATCACCTCGATCCCGCGGTCGCGCAGGGCGGCCCGGGCCCCGTCCCACTGGGTGTGGGCCACCCACTGGGCGTAACACTGTCGGCCGAGGGCGTCGGCGTGGACGTCGCGGGCTACGTCGAGGGCACTGCCCTCGCGGTCGCGCAGGGCGGGCTCCCACTCCCACCAGGGCCGCTGCCCGTGGGCGTCCTTGAGGACGCGGAACATCGCGAGGCCGTCGAGCCACGCCGCCTCGCGCGCGCAGAAGGCCGCAAACTGCCGGGCCCGGGCGCTGCCTCGGGCGAGCTCCTGGTCACGAAACCGGGCCCACGCGGCGTCGAGGGCCCGAGCCTTGAGCCCGCGCACGGTCTCGTAGTCCACCCGGTCGTCAGCCCGAGCCCGGGCCAGTTGGGCCGCTCCCTCGACGCCCAGGGCCGCCGCGCGGGCCTCGACCGGGAGGTCTTCCACGGCGTCCCAGCCGATGTACATCGGGTCGAGCCCGAAGGCCGACAGGGCCGCGTAGGGGGAGGTCTCCCCGCGAGCGATCTCTCCGAGCGGGAGGACCTGCACCAACCCGAGGCCCGCGTCGGAGCACAGGCCCCCTAAGGCCACGAGGTCGGGGAATTCCCCGATGCCCCAGTCGCCGCCCGAACGCACCGAAAAGAGCGGGATCGTCATCCCGGCCACCCGCCGCCTGCCACGCCCTGCCTGCTCCATGCTCGCCGCCTCCTGCCGTTGATCGCAGGGCGGGGACTCTACCCGATGCCGTGCTAGCCTCGGGCCTCCGATGAACAGCCCCCCGACGCTCCGCGCGTGGCTCGACGCGGGCCCCTTCGCCCTGGCCATGTCCTCCGGCTTCTTCGGCTTCTACGCCCACGCCGGGGCCCTCACTGCGCTCCTCGACGCGGGCCTCGTGCCGTCGCGGGCGGGGGGTTCGAGCGCCGGGGCCCTGGTGACGGGACTTTGGGCCGCGGGTCTGAGCCCCGTGGCCCTGCGCGACCAGCTCTGGACCCTCCGCCGCGAAGACTTCTGGGACCCGTCCCCTGGCCTCGGGCTCCTGCGGGGTCGACGGTTTCGGGCGATGCTCGACGCCCTCGCGCCAGACGCCGAGGTCGGGGCCACGGCCGTCCCCTGGTCGGCCAGCGTCTTCGACCTCCGGGCCCGATCGACCACCGTGGCCTCCCGCGGCCCCGTCTCCGCCGCCGTCCACGCCTCGTGCGCCGTCCCGGTCCTCTTCCACCCCGTCTGGATCGACGGCCGCCCCTACGCCGACGGAGGCATCGCCGACCGCCCCGGCCTCGCCGCCATCCCCGCGGGGCACCGGGTGTTGCACCACCACCTCGCCTCCCGCTCCCCCTGGCGCCGCTCCGGGAGCGCCTCAATGGCCCTTCCCCGCCGCCCCGGCCTCGTGGCCGTCTCCATCGCCGACCTGCCCCGCCTGCACCCCTTCGCCCTCGACCGGGGCATGGCCGCCTTCGACGCCGCCGCCCGGGCCTTCGCCAGGGCCCTCTGCCGCCCCATCGCCGACGGGGCCGTACAGCTCGCGGCCGGGGCCTGACGTGCGCCCCCGGGACACCCGCGGTACATCCTCCTGGGTGCTTCGCCTCCTGGCCCGCAGCCTCCTCGTCGGGGTCTTCGCCCTCGGACTGTCCGCGTGCGTGACCTCCCCCGACGACGACCCCGCCTTCCCCGACTGCCCCGCAGGGTCTCTGCGGGTCTGCCGGGGGGCCACCGACTGCGTCTGCGCCGTGCCGTGCACCCCCCCCGCCCCCTGCCCCGCCGGCCCGAGAGGGCCCGCCGTCTGCGCCGAGCTCACCGACTCCCCGAGCCCCGGGGCCTGCGTCGAGATCGCCTGGCTCACCGGCCGCAGCGACAGCCGCATCCCCTGCGGGACCACCACCTGCGACCCCAGCGCCGTGTGCGTCGATTTCGCCCGCGACGGGGTCCTCTGCGCCGGGACCTGCATGGTCAACGCCGACTGCCCCTCGGGCTGCTGCGTCGAGGTCGGAGCCCGCGACGGCAGCTTCAGCCGCCGGGTGTGCGCCCCCAACGCCAACTATCGCTGCGAGACCGGATCGGCCGCCGGGCTCGCCTGCCCCGCCCCCTGCGGCCCCGGGGGGGTGTGCTTCTCCGTGGCCGGGTCGGCCCGGTGCCTGCCGCGGTGTACGGCCGACACCGACTGCCCCGGGTCGTGTTGCCTGCCTACCCCCGCCCGGGTCTCGGTCTGCGCCCCCGACCCCGCCCGATGCCCCGCCCGCTCGGCCGAGGGCCTGACCGCGGCCTGCTCCAACCACGACGCCTGCGTCACCGTCACCGGGGCCTCCCGGGGCGACCACTGCGCCAGCCTCGACAGCGTCGAGGTCCGGGTCCGCAACGACTGCACCCGGCCCGTCGACGTCGAGATCTGCTACGAGGCCCGCGACGGACGCTGCGTCTGCGGGTTGCACACCAACCTCGCCCCGGGGCAGTCGCCGGCCGCTCCGTTCTGGGCCTGCGGGCTCACGGGCCGGTATGCCCTGAGCGCCCGGAGCGCCGGCGACGCCCCCGGGTGCCACCCCACCCGCTGCAACTGAAGCCCCCGCGGTCTCCACCCCGCAGACCACCCCACCCCCTGGGAATCCCGAGGCCCTGGTCACCCGAGCCCCACCTCTCCCTGCGGTCTACAAAGGCATTTTGTGGGGTTGTCGGCCTTTGCGGGGTCGGCCCGGAGTGTGCGAGGCTGTGCGTTAGCAGGAGGAGTCGCGGGCAATGACCAGATCACGGCGGCGGTGGGGCATCGGCTGGTGTTTGTTCGCGGCGGGGATGGGCTGCAGCGCGGCCCCGGCCGACCAGGAGCTCGATCCGGGCAGCGGCTTCCCGGGGGGTCGCACCGACGGGGGCGTCGGCGGGAGGGGCTCCCTCGACGCGGGCCCACGCCCTGGAGGAGGCGGCGGGTCGGACGCGGGGCCGGGCCCGGGGGGGGGCGACGTCGGCCCGGGCGGCGGGGCTGGGGGAGGCCCCGACACGGGCACGGGCGGCGGCTCTGCCCCCACCCGCGAGGTCTGCGACAACGGCCTCGACGACGACCGCGACGGCCGGGTCGACGAAGACTGCCCGTGTCTGCCGGGCGACTCGCAGCCCTGCTTCGAGGGCGATCCCGCCTTGGTGGGACAGGGCACCTGCCAGCGGGGGGTGATGGCCTGCGAGGGCACGGGCGAGTTTGGTACCTGGGGAGCCTGCCGGGGGGCGGGGCGGCCCACCCTCGAGATCTGCGACGGGATCGACAACGACTGCGACGGCCAGGTCGACGAGGGCTGCATCTGCATGATCGGCGAGCGCCGCGGCTGCTACGGCGGCCCTCCGGCGACCCGCGGGGTGGGCCTCTGCCACGACGGGACCCAGGTCTGTCAGATGGGCGTCGGGGGGCAGAATCAGTGGGGGCCCTGCGCGGGGCAGCAGCTCCCGGCCCCGGAGATCTGCGACGGGTTTGACAACAACTGCGACGGGCTCACCGACGACGGGTGCCAGTGCCGCCCCGGAGACATGCGCCCCTGCTACGACGGCGAGGCCCGGAGCAACAACGTCGGGGCGTGCCGGTCGGGGGTCCAGCGCTGCGTGGCGGGGACCACCATCGGGTCGCGATGGGGCGGGTGCGAGCAGCAGGTGTTGCCCTCGAGCGAGCGGTGCAACGACGGGATCGACAACGACTGCGACGGGGTGACCGACTGCGCCGACGCCCACTGCGTGGGGACCCCCGAGTGCCGCCCCTGCCAGACCGGGGGGCAGCGGTTTACCCTCTCGTCCACGCCCGCCGAGGTGCTCTTCGTGGTCGACCGCTCGGGCAGCATGAGCAGCCTCACGAGCGACCGCATCACCCGCTGGCAGAGCCTCACCAGCGCCGTCCGGGCCGTGCTCCCGGGCCTGGAGTCGTCGCTCTACATGGGCGTGATGATCTTCCCCGTGGGCAACTCGTGCGGGGTGGCGCCTTCGCCCCAGGTTCCCATCACCACGCCGAGCGCCGGCGTCATCGCCAACCACCTCGCCGCCAACAGCCCCGGGGGCCTCACCCCCACGACGCAGACCCTCGACGCGGCCATCGTGTACTTCAGCAACGTGCGCTCGACCCGTCGGCGGTTTGTGGTCCTCGCCACCGACGGGGCCCCCAACTGCGGGCTCAGCGTCGCCGACGTGGTGCGCCGCCTCGCCACCCTCCGCGGGATGAGCGTCGACACGTTCGTCCTGGGCATCCCCGGGCAAGACTCTTCGCTCCGGACGCCCCTCAACCAGATGGCCGTGGCGGGGGGGCGTCCCCGATCGGGGTCGGTGCAGTTCTACGAGGCCAACAACACCGCCCAGCTCGAGCTGGCCTTGCGGGCCATCACGGCGAGCGCCGCGAGCTGCACCTACCGGCTCAACTCCACCCCGAGCGATCCGAGCCGGGTGACGGTGTACTTTGACAGCGCGGCCGTAGCCCGCAGCACGAGCAACGGGTGGGGCTTCACCGACACCTCGTACCGCGAGCTGCGCTTCTACGGCCAGGCCTGCACCCAGCTCCAGACGGGGCAGGTCACCGCCATCTCGGCGAGCTTCAACTGCAACTGAGACTACTCCGTCGCCCGGCTCGGATCGGGCGGAAGGGTGTGCTGCAGCCCGCGGAAGTCTCGCGGCATCGCGACCATCACCGGGCACCGGGCCGCGGCCACCAGGCCCTGGGCCACCGAGCCGAACAGGAGCCGGGCGATGCCGCCCCGGGCGTGGGTCCCCACCACGATGAGCTCGATGTCGTAGTCGTAGGCCGTCTGGAGGATGGTCTCCACCGCGGGGCCCATCCGCACGTGCAGCCGGGCCCGGTCGCCGTCTGAGCCCGAGCGCTCCTCGACAAAGGCCCGGAGGTTGACCTGGGCCTGATCGATGGCCTCCGCGTTTCGATCGATCACCGCGGTGCGGCCCGAGGCCCCCGAGTCGACGACCACGTGCAAGACATGCAGCGGGGCGTTGCCGTGGGTCCGGGCGAGCTGCAGGGCCCGGTGCAGGGCGTGGGCCCCGGTCTCATCAAACTGAACACACACCAGGATCGGGTACTCGGCCAGCTTGTGACGCGGCCAGTCGGGGTGTTCAAGGGTCGGGACGTGCAAAGGGTCGGTGAGGTCGGTCATGGGACGATGGCTCCGGTGTGACGGGTACAACCCACCATAGGCACGGCGGAGGCCAACTCAAAATTCCCGCGTTCTCAAGGTCTTGGGCGCTTCGCACGATCTGCGCGGTGCAACCGATGCACAGCGGCTTGAGCCGCGTACGCAGTGTGTGCGCATTTCGTACGGGGAGCGACGGGTGGTACCCTGGGCGCGATGACACGACGGGTGCTGCCAGTGCTTCGGCCCATCGAGGCGGTCTTGCCGACGGTGCAGGCCCGCTGGATCGGGGTCATCGGTGGGGCCGAGGTCTTGCCGGCGGAGGTGGACGCCACCTGCGGCGACTGCGCGATGGTTGGGCCCTCGGAGTCGTCGGGGGGCATCCGGTTTCTGCCCGAGACCCGGTGCTGCACGTACACCCCGGCGATGGCCAACTTCCTCGTCGGGGGGGTCCTGGAGGGAGATCCAGGGTCGTACGGGGTTCGATCGATGCGGGCCCGGGTGCGGGCGGGGGTTGGGGTGTCGCCCCTCGGGGTGATGGGCGACCCGGCGACCAACCGCGCGGCCACCGAGGCCGACCAGTTTGGGCGCGAGGCCTCGCACCGTTGCCCCCATCTGGAGGGGACCAGTGGGCGCTGCGGGGTGTGGCAACACCGCGAGGCCACCTGCGCCACGTGGTTCTGCAAACATACCCGCGGCGAACGCTCCAAGGCCTACTGGAACCGCCTCCAGCAGCTCCTCCAGACCCTGGAGCGGGCGGTGGCCCTTCACTGCGCCCAACACCTGGGCATCCCCCCCGGGGGCCTCGCGCTCCTGGTTCCCCTCGATGCGCGGCCCGGCACGGTGCGGGCCGACGTGGCCGCCCCCGCCCACGACCCGCGCCAGCTCTGGGGCTCCTGGGCCGACGACCCCTGGGGCTTCTTCCGGGCGTGCCATCACCTGGCCGCGGGGCTCTCCGCCGAGGAGGTCGTAACCCTCGGGGGAGCTCCGGCCACCGCCATGGCTGCGGTGGTCTCC
The DNA here is from genome assembly GCA_964447205.1 of uncultured Myxococcaceae bacterium. GTDB lineage: Bacteria > Myxococcota_A > Polyangia > Polyangiales > JAEUKH01. Next base: position 275,907 of record CAYUSB010000002.1, on the reverse strand, counting down.
CGAGCCCGAGCCGCCCTCGACGACCACACCCTGCCCCCGCGGCTCACCCTCGGGCGGGCCACCGTGGTCGGCCTCGGCCCGGCCTCGGTCCGGGTGCAGGGATACAGCAACCTCGACCCCCTGGAGGTTCCGCGGGTGCTGTGGGACGTGCTCCACTGCTTTGAGGGGCAGAGCACCTCCGAGGGCCTCACCCGGGCCAGCGAGGCCGCGGGCCAGCCCGTCCCCCCCGAGGCCGTGGCCATGCTGGTCGACGCGGGCATCCTCCGAGAGGCCTGAGGGTCACAGCGCGCGACTACCGACCCGCCTCTGCCTCCGTGGGGCATCGCAGCATCTGCCCGCAGGCCTCGGTGAGCCCCACCTCAAGCTGCGACAGGGGCCCGTCGACCCGGGCCGCGAGGGCCTCACAGGACATCCCCCGCAGGCTCGACCCGCACGCCGGGATGGCGTTTTCGTCCACCACGCAGCCCCCTCGGGCCGCCCGCTGCCCGAGGCCGCGCGCGACCTCCCGGCGCAGGGCCGACAGGGCCTCGCTGTCGGGCACCGTCAGCAGGTCGTCGCCGCGCTCGACGGCGTAACACCGGCCGATCCGACTGGCCAGACCCCGGGCGTAGCCCTCGGCCCAGGCCGCGGGGGCCTCGTCCTCGTCGTCGACCCCTGCGTCCGACAATCGACGCGACAGCTCGGCGCACGACAGGGCCCCGAGGGCCGCCACGCAGGCCCGCTGCGACCCCTCCTCGGGGCCGCAGGCTACGTCGTCGAGGCCCCGCAGCACAGCCACCCCCATGCCCGAGGTGACCTCGGAGACCACGGCCCGGTCGTGGGCGTCGAGGCGATGCCCCTCGGCGGCGTGGCAGGTCGCGAAGCGCTCGGCCAGGGCCGCCCCGTAGGCCAGCCGGGTGGCCTCGCTGAGACGCCCCCACGGCCCCTCTCCGGGCATGGGCTGGGCCTCGGCCGCCGCCCCGAGCAATACCATCCCCAGGGCGCTCCAGCGCGCGCGGCTCACGAGGGCCTCCCCGTCGGAGACACGCGCCCCGCCCGGAGCCCCATCGCCCCGACCCGGGCCGGGCTGTGGGTCGTACGAACCCGACGACGCAGCCGACGACGCGGCGAGGGACCGGCGTCACGCGCCTCGTCGGGGTGCCCCGCGGGCGACGCAGCGACGCCGGTGCGAGCCCGAAACTGCTGCATCCACAGGGCGAATGTGCGCGCCTCAGGGGCGGGGGCCCGCGGGCCCGGCCGCATCCGCGCGAGCAGCCGACCGAACGGACCCCGACCCCGCGGAGCCGCGGGCCGGGCAGGCTCGGCCTCGACGCCCAGGGAGACCGCCTGCACCGCCAGGGTCGCTGGGTGCGGCACGGGCGGAGCCCCTCCGACGAGCGCCCGACCCAGCCCGACGACCGAGACCAACACCACCGCCGACGCCGCAGACGCCAGGACCCTCCGCGACAGCCGCCTCTCCGCGCGACCCAGGCTCAGCCGCCGGAAGGCCCATCGGAGGCTCCAGCCCGCGTCAACGACCTGGACCCGACAACGCGCCGCATGGAAGCGCGCACGGGCTGGTCAATCTCCCCTTCATCGTCGCTTACTCCCAGGACCGTCGGCCCCGGAAAGGGATGCACCCGCGCCGAGGCCAGGGCACAAGAGGACACGCAGGCGGGCAGGGAGTCGACAAGGGCATCCAGGGCCGGGCTCTGGGGCACGGCGTCGGTTACCATCAGTTGAAATCGCATCAGGATACTCTTCAGGTTGGAGTGGATATGGGTGGGTGCAGTGTCCGTCCCCCGACGGCCCACCCCGCTGCAGGGGACATTTGCAGGGCGAGGTATAAACCACACACACCTACATCTGTCAAATCAAAGAACGACGTATCGTGGCAACGGGGCCAACGCCTTGCGCAACGCGCCGAAGGGACAGACCTGGGCCAGGGCCGAAATCTGTCAGGGAGCTGGGAAAAATACCTCGCGCTCGGCCCCGCGCTCGACCCGCACCACCTGAACCCGCGGCGAATGTCCCGCTCGGAGGCAGGCCACGCGGTGTTCGCCGACGGTCACGGCGTTGAGAAACACCGGAGCGTCGCCGACGGAGCGGCCGTCGACCCGCACGGCGCAGCGGGGGGGGTCTCCTCCGATCACGAGGCGTCCGGTTGCGGGGCGCGACGAAGACCGCGGAACGGCCGGCGCGCGGGCGGGCTCTGCGGGCTGCGGGCCCGGCCCGGGGGCAGGCCCGGCGTCTTCGGCCCCGAGGACCGACTGAACTACGGGCAGGGTCGGCAGGGCCGCGCGGGGCCCTTCGGACGGGGACGACTCGGGGCCGAGGTGGGCCACGACGGAGGGCACGGCCACCCGCTGATCGCGGTCGGGCAGCACGGTAAACTCCTGGGGGGCCTCCCCCGGGGCCTCGACCCGCACGGCGACCGGGGCGTTGCCCCGGGCCACGAAGGCCACCTCCGAGTAGTACGGTACCCCCCCCACCACCACCCGGGCCCCCGGCCGCAGCCCCGAGAACCGCAGCTCGACCGTCTGCCCTGTGGGCTCCATCGCCGCGGGCGGATCCGCCGGGCCGCCGACAAAGATCAGGGCCAGCAGGACCACCAGCCCCACCCCCGCCCCGGCCAGTTGGAGCCGGGCCCTCGGGTCCCCGGCCTGGGCCTGGGCCACCGTGGCCAGGATCTCCCTGCGGCGAAGCTCCAACCACACCTTCACGGCCTCCAGGGGGGTCTCCGCCGCGGGGTCGGCCGGGGTCGGCCGGGTGACCTCTCCCGGGGGCCCGACACGCACCCGGGGCGGCGGGGGAGGCACCGCGGGCGGCGGGGGATACGACACCTGCGACGCCGGCAGCGACACCTGCGGGGCGGGCACCTGCGGGGCCGCCCCATGGATCACCGGGGCCGCCACGACGACCGGCCCCACCGGCAGGGGGACCGCCCCGGGCATCTGGGCCGCGGGCACGGTGATGTCCTGCTCGAACAGGTCGTCCGCCGGGGCCGGGGTGGGCAGGACCCGCACCACGGTGGCATCGCTGCCGTCGGCGAAGCTCTTGCGGCCGCGGTCGAGGGCGCTCCGAAGGGCCTCCATGGCCTCGCGGGCATGCTGGTACCGCCCCGCGGGCTCGCGGCACACACACCGGGCGAACCACCCGTCGAAGCCCTCGGGGATGGCCCCTCCGGCCCCCTGCTCCGTCGCCCGGACGCTCGCCGGGGCGATGGGCTCATTGGCGATCTCCATCATCAAGGCGTTGAGGTTGACCCCCTGCTCGGTCACCGAGCGCCAGTAGTACCGCCCGGTCAGGAGGAAGTAGGCCAGGAGCCCGAGGGGCCACACGTCGGTGCTGCGCCGCAGCCGGGCCCCGCTCCGGGCCTGCTCGGGGGCCATGAAGAGCGGCGACCCGAGCTGCCGGGTGATCCCCACCGAGGTGGCCGAGTCGGCGATGAGCTTCGAGATGCCAAAGTCAAGAACCTTGACGACGTACGGCATCCCGCGGAGCTGCGAGGTGGCCACGAAGACGTTGCGGGGCTTGAGGTCGCGGTGCACCACCCCGGCGTCGTGGGCGGCGGCGAGGGCGTCGCCGAGCTGCCCGAGGATCTCCACGACCTCGTGCCGGGGTAGAGGCCCGCGGCGCTCGACGAGCTCGGTGAGGTCTTCGCCCTCAAGGAGCTCCATGGCGATGAAGGGCAGGTCGGTGGCCTCGTCGATGCCCGCGGCGATGACCTCCACCACGTGACCGCTGCGGATCATGGCCCCGATGCGGGCCTCCTGGGCCAGCTGGGCGCGGCTCTCGTCGTCGCGAAACAGCTCTCCCGAAAGCACCTTGAGGGCCCGGAGCTTGCCCGACGACATCTGCTCGGCCACGTAGACGGCGCTCATCCCCCCTTCGGCCAGGGGCCGCACCACCCGGAACTCGCGCGCGAACACCATTCCCTCGGGGAGCACATGCGAGGCCGACATTCCGCCTGGGAGCATACACCACCGACGGCCTCACGCCGCGGCCGGGCTCAGCCGTCGAGCACGAGGAGGTCCATGGCGGCCAGGACGTCCATCGACGGCGGTTCGAGCCAGGCCACCAGGGGGAGGTAGGCCTCGGCGAAGCCGCGGATGATGAGCCGGGCCCCCCACTCCAGCATGCCCCGGCGGGTGCGGGCCTCGAGCTCGCCCAGGAGCCCATCGACCGCCAGGACCTCGACCCCCTCGCGGGCCGCCTCGTCGGGGTGGGTGGCCACCGACTCACGAAACGCCGTGAGGGCCGACCGCGTGCGGGCGTACTCGCCGTCGACCCCGCCTACGTCGCGGGTCCAGCGGTCGCCCGTCATGGGCAGCCCGGGGCCGAAGCCCCGCAGCTCGCGGTACCAGCGCCGGGTCGCGTCGACGAGGGGGCTCTCGAGGGCGCTGCCGATCTTGAGGGGGGCGATGGCCTTGCGTAGGCTCACCCGGGCCTCGTGAAATTCGGCCCGGGCGTGGTGCCCGGCCACGGCCCCGAGCCACGAGGCCGAGCTCTTGCCGTAGGCCGCGGACAGCTCGGGGACCTCCTGGCAGAGCACCGTGGCGGCGGTGAGGTCGCCGCCGAAATAGAGCCGCAGGAGGGCCGCCCACATCCGCGACTCGTCGTCGTCGCGGTCGAGGCACAGGGCCGCCCGGGCCGTCTGCAGGGCCGCCATGAACTCCCCGGCGGCGGCCAGGGCCGGGCAGAGCATCCGCTCGATGCACGACACCCCGGGGGCCAGGTCGCGGGCCGCGGTGAGGGCCCAGGCTGCGGTGGGGGCGTGCTCCAGGGGGTTGGGCTCGCGCAGGCAGAACATGCCCAGGGCCACGTAGGCCCCGGCGCTGTCGGGCGACAGGGCGATGGCCTCGTAGAGCCTGCGCCGGGCCCCCTCGGGGTCGCCCGCGAACCCCCGGGCCACCGCGGCCCCCACCCGGGCCCGGGGATCGCCCTCCCGGGCCACCTCGTCGAAGAGCACCGCCGCCCGAGAGACCAGGCCCGGGATGGCCCCGCGGTTCCACCCGTCGAGGGCTTCGCGGAGGGCGCACACGGCGGCGTCAAACGTGCTCATGGGCCCTCCTCCGGCCGTGGCCTCGGGGCGGCCTCGGCCGCGAGCACGAGCTCGACCCCGTGCAGCCGGTGATACAACCCCAACACCTGTTCCGCCCACCCATCGACGGCCCGGGCCGCGGCCCGCTCCCCCACAAACCAGTCGAGGAGAAACTCCCCCGCTCGCTGCCTGTGCATCTCGGCCGCCTGCCCCGCCCGACTCGGCTCCGGCGACAGGGCCCCGAACTCCCCCGTCGGAGCCACCGGATCGTCTGGGTCGCCCCCCTCCGCCGACTCCGCGTCGCGGGCCGCGTTGAGCCAGTGACGCACCGCCACCGAGGCGTGGTCGCGGGCCGCGGCGCACTGGAGATGGTGCCACCGCAGGGCCATGGGGTGCCCCACGAGTTGGGCCATCGACCGGGCCACCCCGTGCACCAGCCTCGGCCACCGGGCCGCCACGGGCGCGAGGACGGCCTCGGCCTCGACCGTCAGGGCCGCCCGAGCCCCCGGGGCTCCCGCGATCAGCTCCGCGCTCGCCGCCAGCCAGCGGGTGGCCCCGTCGAGCTCGCCCAGGTGCAGGGCCCGCAGCCCGTCGAGGCCCTGCCACCGACGCCCGAGCACGAAATCAAACCACAGCCGCCCCGCCATCAGGGCCCAGCGCCCCGAGCCGCCCCGCAGCGAGGCCTCGGCCCGGCGCAATTGCTCGTAGTGCTCCCGAAACGACGACAGCCTGCCGCCCCCGAGGGCCGTCGCACGGGCCACCTCCCCGGCCAGGGCGTCGACCCCGCGGAAGGCCTCGGCCACCACGGCCCGGAGCGGCTCGGGGCCCCCAAGAACCAGGACCGCCCCGAGGGCCCCCAGGGGCCACGCCTCCGGGGCCTCGCCGACCTGCACCCGCTCGGCCACAAACCGCAGGGGCTCGGTGCCGGTCCCCGGATGCATCACAAACCCCAGGGCCTCGGTCTCCGGGCGGCTGTCCCCGTCGGGGCCCAGGGCCGCGTCGACGAGGTCGATCACCCGCCGGGCTTCGGCCTCGGTCGCCCCCAGGCCAAACATCGGGATGTAGGCCCCTTCGCGCAAGGCCCCCGTCACCTCCGACGACCACGGAGCCTTCGGACACACGACGACCTCGGCGGGGGAATGCCTCCACCAGGGCGGGTCGGCCGCGAGCCAGGGCGGAGCTGCTCCACTCACAACGCCCGACCGTATCATCCCAGGGCCCCCCCTCGCGCGACCAAACGCGTCGCCCTCCTAATCCTCCATGAGCCCGTCGCGGGCGTTTCCCTTGACAGAGACGCCGCGGGGTCGGCACACCCAACCGGAACGTGTACGATGCCTAGTCGCACCCTCCGACGCCTCGGTGCCGCGGGCTCCCTCCTGGCCTGGGGCGTTTTGGCCACGGCCCCGCCCGCGGGCGCCCAATCGGTCGCCCAGGAGCTGCTCCGCCCGGGGCCTCGCCCCGCCCGGGTGACCCACGGAGAGGCCGTGGCCTTCGCCCGGACCTTCGCCGTCGCAGCGTCCTCCGACCGGGCCCTCCTGCTCTACACGGAGAACGCTCCAAACGGGACGGCCGCCTTGCGCGGGGCCCTGCTCTCGGCCGAGGGCGCCGGGGAGGCCGAGGCCCTCGTGCGGGTGCGCGACGATCTCGTCCTGGCCCCGGACGTACGCACCCTCGCCGTGGCCTGGGACGGCACCCGCGGGCTCGCGGTGTTGGTGGTTCCGCCCCCCCGGAGACCCCCCGGGACGGCCGCCAACCCGGCCCCACGCCGCCCCCCTCCCCTCGGGCTCCCGCCCGCCTTTCCCGACACCTTGGGGCCCGAACAGTCGTCAGGCGGCGACATCGTGGCCCTCCCCCTCGACGCCCAGGGCGCCCCCGCAGGCCCCCTCCGGGTGCTCTTCCACGAGCACACCCGGGCCGCCCGGGTGGCCGTCACGGCCATACCCGACGGGTACCTCGTGGCGTGGACGGGATCGGCCGTCACCGACGACGAGGTGGTGGGCACCGTTCGCCTCCTGCGCCTCGACACCACGGGGGCCCCCCGACGGGCCGCGGCCCTGGCCTCGGGCCTCTTCGGCGACCTCGGCGACGGCCTCCACCTCCAGCACCGGGCCGGACAGAGCGTCCTGGCCGTGGTGGCCTCCCGATGCGCCGCACGCGAAGGCGAGGCCCCCCCCGCCGACGCCCCCGGCGACGCCTCGGCCCTCATCGAGCCCCCCAACCGGGCCCTCATGCCCCAACTGCCCGCCCGCGAGCAGCCTGGGCCCCCCATCGTCTGCGGCCCCATGGCCCTGCACCGTGCCGTCGTGGCCGACACGGTAGGCCCCTGGGCCCCCCCCCTCGCCCTCCGCGGTCACAGCCTCGCGGGCTCGGCCGACGGCCTCGTGGTCGTGGCCCACACCGCCTCCGACAGCCCAGGGCCCGCCCCGGGGGCCCTCGTCCGCGTCTCCGGGGTCGACCCCGGGGTGACCCCCTTCGCCGCCACCCCGCTCCCCCCGTTGGGTCCGCCCGCGTACCGTGCGGTCGACCTGAGCCCGCGCCGTCGCCCCCCTCCCGACGATCCCCTCCCCGCCCCCCACGAGGCCCCCCGCCCCGGGCCCGAGCTCGGCCCCCCCGCCGAGGCCCTCACCGCCCCCGAGGCCCTGGCGGTTGTCGGAGACGCCCTCGTGGCCGTGGCCCCCGGGCGCCGGGCCGTGGCCGTCTTCACCCGCGACGGGCGCTCGGCCTGGACGCACCGCACCGAGGCCCCCGTCATCGACCTCGCGGCCCTGTCCCTGGGCCGATCGCGTTGGGTCCTGCAGCGGGAGGCCCTGTGGAGCGGTCCCGTCCGCGCCCTCCGCCTCGCCGACCCGGGGCCCTCCCCCGCCGAGCCTCCCCTCCTGCCCCGCCGGACCGCCGTCCGGGTGGCCCCTGCCCCTCCGGGGCGTTACCCCCTCAGGGCCCACTACACCTGGGACGAGACCTTCGCGCGGCTGTGGGTCCACGCCCGCACCCTACGCGGACAATTCATGGCCTACGAGTACACCGCGGGCATCCTGGCGGCCCGGCCCACGGCCCCCACCGACCCGCGGATGCCCGGCATCGTGGCCACCCGCAACCGCCTCCGGTCCCGCTGGGAGAGCGCGTGCAGCCCGCTGCAAACCCGGGCCAGCGCCCTCGCCCGGCAGGGGGCCGGCGCCGAGATCCTCGAGGCCGTCCGGCAGCTGTGCGACCTGCACGCAGACCTCCAGCTCGGGGTCCCGATCAATCCCGCCTTGTGACAGACTCGGGCCATGCGCAGCCCATGGATCGCCGCACTCCTGGCCGCAAGCGTCTCCCTCCCGACGGGGGCCGCGGCCAACGGGGTGGTCTCCCACGTCTGGGTGGCCGACCAGGCCGCCGACCGGCTCGACCCCGGGGCCCTGCGCGACCTCCTGCACGACCCGGCCCTGCGCGAGACCCTGCGCAACGGGGCCATCTACCCCGACTCGGGCTACTCCATCGAGCACCCCTACGGCGAGTGGGCCCACTGGGAGAGCCTCGTCGAGCCTTACCTGCAATGGATCCGGAGTCGGTACGGGGCCGAGGGGTACACCTCCCCGGAGGCCCGACGCCACGTGGCCTTCCTCCTCGGAGCCGCGGCCCACGGGATGACCGACCAGACCTTTGACATGCTCTTCATGGCCCGCTCGCGGCAGTACGACGGCAACGTCGACGACCTCGACATCGGGGCCGACGCCTGGCTCGTGGTCGAGCGGGGGGTCGGGCCTGGCCCCACCGGGGAGTTTCCCTTCGAGGCCCTGCCCGGGGTGCACCGTGACATCATGGGCCCCGACGTGACCCCCGAGGCCCTGCAGAGCGCCGCCGGGCGCACCGGGGCCGCCGCCCGCCTGCTGGCCCGCCTCGCCCCGGGGATCTACCGCGACCACTGGCTCCGGATGCCCTGGGCCGGGAGCCACTTCCTCGACCCCGCCGCCCCAGGGAGCTACCCCGTCCTCGTGGCCGCCGTGGCCGGGTATTACCGTGCCCTTTGGGAGCGCCTCCACGACCGGGCCCGGCCCGACGCGCCCCCGTTGGTGACGTGGCCCTCCGACGGGGCCGTCAACCTCGCGGTCGACCCCGAAGACATCGAGACCCGCGCCACCTTCGTGTTCGCGTACGGGGTCGATCGCCCGTCGGTCCACACCGACATCCTCCGCATCGTGACCGAGGGCGGAGAGGCTGTCCCGGCCCGGGCCAGCCGATACGGCGACGACGGCAACACCGTGATGGTCCGCCCGACCGTTCGTCTCGCGTACAATACGGGATACCGCGTCGAAGCCACGGGGTCGCTGCGGTTCGTCACCGGGGCCGACCTGGGTCGTACGGTGTCGGTACGGTTCCGCACCCGCTGCGCCCCCGACGACCTCGCGGCCTGCCCCCCGCTGCCCCCGGCCTTCGTCCCCCCGACCGAGCCCCCCGTACGCGACCCCGCAGCCGCCGTACGCGAACGCGACGCGGGAGCCCCCGTCGGGCCCATCGTGATGGTCGACCCCGACGCCTCCGCCCCTCCCCCCGACGCCTCCGACGACGCAGGCCCCGCACCGTCTGCGCCCTCCGCGGGCTGCGGCTGTCGTGCGGCCCCGAGGCTGCCCCGCGGAGCCCCTGCCCTGGGCCTCGGTCTCCTCGGCCTCCTCGCCCCCACCCTCCGCCGACGGCCCCGCCGCGCGCCCTGAGTCATCGCCACGCAGGCTGTCGAACTGGGCCGCGATTGGCTGTACCCTCCCGGACCATGCGCGGGCGATGGATCGGGTGTGTGCTCTCGGGACTGCTTGGCCTCTCGGCCCTCGGCTGTGACAGCGGGACGACCCCCGCGGCAGACGCCGGGGCCCCACACGACGTCCCCGACGGGGGCGGAGCGACCGACACGGGGCAGGGTACAGCGGTGGACATCCCCCCGGTCGATGTCCCGACCTTCGACCCCCGCGACCTCCTGGCCCCCGGGGCCGTGACCTTCCCCGCTCCCGGACCGCGGGCGGGGGCCTCGGGGCGCGGGAGCTTCACCTTCGGGGTGGCCACCGCGAGCGCCCAGATCGAGGACAACAACGTCCACAACGACTGGCACCTGTGGACCCGCCCCGCCGACATGGGAGGCCTCGGCCGGGGACCCTTCGTCGGCGACGCGGTCCAGGGGTATCGCCGGATGGTCGAGGACGTGGCCCTCCTCCAGGCCCTGCACGTCGACAGCTACCGCTTCAGCGTGGAGTGGGCCCGCATCGAGCCCCGCCGCGACCAGGTCGACATGGAGGCCGTGGCCGCCTACGGGCGTTTCCTCGACGCCCTGCGGGCCCGGCAGATCCGCCCCATGATCACGGTCCACCACTTCTCGTCGCCCGTCTGGATCGACGACCCCCGACGCCGGACCCCCTGCATCGCCCCCACAGACACCGACCTCTGCGGTTGGGATCACCCCGACGGGGCCAACGCCATCATCGAGGAGCTGCGCGAGCACGCGGCCCTCCTCGCCCGCACCTACGGCGACCGGGTCGACGAGTGGGCCACCCTCAACGAGCCCGTCAACTACCTCCTGGCGAGCTACGGGCTCGAGCAGTTTCCCCCCGGGCGCAACCTGCTCCTCACGGACATCGACCGGCTCGTCAACGTGTTTCGTAACTACCTGCGGGCCCACGTCGCGATCTTCGAGGCCATCCGGGCCAACGACACCGTCGACGCCGACGGCGATGGCGTGGCGGCCCACGTGGGTCTGACCCTCTCGGTGGCCGAGTGGGTCCCGTCGCGCAACCGGCAGCCGAGCGACAACCCCGCCGACATCGCCGCCCGCGACCGGCTCCGGTACGTCTATCACTACCTCTTCATCGACGCCCTCACCCGGGGCGAGTTTGACTCCGACCTCGACGGGATGCCCAACGAGTCGCACCCTGAATGGCGCGGGACCCTCGACTGGCTCGGGCTCCAGTACTACTTCCGGGCGGGGGTCTCGGCCGTGCCCGCCCTCATCCCGCGCATCAACGCCAACGTGTGCTTCGAGGCCTTTCGTTCGGCCTGCGTCCCGCCTCTTGACGAGACCAAGATGGTGCCCCGGATGGGGTACGAGTACTTCGAGCCCGGGATCTACAACGTGCTGCGTGATTTCTCTCGGCGTTATCCCACCCTGCCCCTCACCGTGACCGAGGCCGGGATCGCCGCCGACGAGGGCCGCCGCCGCGCGGAGAACGTCGTGCGCACCCTGGAGCAGATCGAGCGGGCCCGGCGCGAGGGGGTCGACGTCCGGGGCTACTACCACTGGTCGTTGATGGACAACTTCGAGTGGCACCACGGGTACGGGCCGCGGTTTGGCCTGTACCGGGTCGAGCGGACGGGCGCGGACTACTCCCGGACCCCCACCGAGGGGGCCACGGTCTATGGCCAGATCGCCCAGAATCGCAGCCTGTCCGAGGCCCTCCGCGCGATGCACGGAGGCCTCGGCCCGATGACCCCCGAGCGCCCCTAAACCCTCCGCCGCCTCCGCGCGACCCGACGCCCAACATGCTCGACCCGCAAAGCCTCCATCGCCTCGCCGAACGCGCCGCCGGGGGACTGCCCACCCTGGTCTGTGGCCCCCTCCCGCAGACCCTCCCCCTGCGCCCCGGGACCCTTCTCATCCGGGCCCGCTGCGACAGCGACCCCCGCCCCCTCGGGGTCCTGCGCGACGCGGCCGAGCGGGCCGCGGCGTGGATGGGCGAGCGGTTTCGCCTCGACCCGGGGCCCCCCTCCCGTCGACCCCGACGCTGGGGGTTCGACACCCCCGACCTCACCCGCGGGCCCGTGCGGATCGCCGAGACCCTGCACCGCCTGGCCCGTCAGGCCCCGCGCGGCGCGGTTCTGGTGTTGGAAGGGGTCGAGGCCGCCGACCCGGCCACCGCCACCCTGCTCGAACGCATCGCCGACGCCCCGGGGGTCCTCGGGCTCACGGTGGTCCTCGTGTTCTCGGCCGAACCTCCGACGGAGCTCCACCGGCACCTGCTCGCACGATGGCGCAGCCGCCTCGGCCCCGACGGGGTGCTCGGCGACTTCCCGCGCCGCCCCAACGCCCGAGAGCCCCTGCCAGTGCCCGAAGCCCTCCCAGGCCCCGAAGCCCCCCGAGAGCCCGAAGCCCTTCCCCAACCCGCGTCCCTGCAAGAGCCCGCAGAGCCCGAGGCCCCACAGCCCCTCGACATGCTCTCCGCCGAAGCCCGCATGACCCTCCGGGCCGCCGCCGTGACGGGGCCGCGCTTCGACGCCGACACCGTGGCCGCCCTGCGGGGCATCGACCCCTTGCGGGTCCTCGAACACCTCCAGAGCGCCGTCGACCGGGCCCTGCCCCTCACCGACCTCGGGGACGGCCGTTTCCTCCTCGGGTCGTCCCTCGCGACGGCCCTGCAGGCAGAGCTCACCCCGAGCCTCGCCCGGGCCTGGCACCGCATCCTCGGGGCCCGCCTCGGCCCGCCCCCGGCAGACGCCGGCCGCGCGCCCCCAGGGCCTCCCCCGCCGGAGGCCCCCGCAGCCCCCGAGGCCCCGCGGGCCGTCGAGACCCCGGCGTCCCCGCGCGTCTCGAAGCCTCCGCGGGCCGAGCGCGTGCAGATCCCGCTCCCGTCGGGCCCCCCGGGCTCGGGCCCCGACGCCCTCCTCGCCGCCGAACACCTCGCGGCCGCAGGGGACCCCGACGGGGCCGCCCGGGCCCTGCTGGAGAGCGCCCGAGAGCTGACCCTCCTCGGGCTCGCGGCCGAGGCCCTTGGCCAGATCCGACGGGCCCTGGAGACGGTCGAGTCGCTGCCGACCACCCCCGCCCGCCGGATCCTGGGCATCGAGGCCCTGCTCGCGCGCGGGATGCTCCAGTGGCGGGGTTCGGGGCCCGCGTCCGACTTCACCCTCGCCGCCGCCTGGGAGACCCTCGGGGGAGCCCGCGACCGACTTCAGCCCGGCGATCCCGCGGGGCTCCGCGGGGCGGTGGCCTCGGCCCGGGCCGGGGTGGCCGTCGACCTCGGCGACCTCGGGGCCCTCGAGGAGGCCCTCGACACGCTCTCCGAGGCCGTACGGACCCTCCTCCACGAGGGCGAGGCCGTCGAGGCCGCCCGGCTCCTCAACGACCAGGCCGCGGTCTACCTCCGGCTCGGGGACACCGTGCGGGCGGCCGACCTCCTGGAGCGGGCCCGCAAGGTGTTCGGCGATCGGATCGATGCCCTGCCCTGGGACCAGATCGACCCCGCCCTCTTCGATGAGCTGGCCGCGGCCGAGCACCTGACGGCCCGGCTCCCGTTGGTGGTTCCGGCCCGGGCGGGGCGCGAGTCGGAGGCCCTGGGGTTTGGGCGCACCCACGCCATGACGGCCCTGGAGCGCTACGGTCGGCTCGGCGACGCCCGCGAGGCGGCCCGGGTGCGAGAGACCCTCGCGCGGCTGGAGCTCCGTGCGGGTCGTCCCGCGAAGGCCGAGGAGCACCTCCTGGCGGCCCTGGCCACCCAGGAGCAGCTCGGCGACGTCCTGGGGCTTGCCCGGTCGAGCGCCGTCCTCGCGGAGGTCTGCGCGAGCACGGGGCGCATCGAGGAGGCCCTGCGCCGGGTGAGCGACAGCGTGTCGTTCAACGTGGACAAGGGGTCGGCCCTGGGGCTCGCCTACGACCTCCGGACCCTGGAGCGGGTCCGCGCGTCGTTGGGGCCTGAGGCCGCGGCCCACGCGAGCCGGATGGCCCAGATCGAGGCCCAGATCCGCGACGCCCGGCAGCTCGTGGGCGAGGCCCGCCTGCCCGACGGAGGCCCCTGAGGAGGGCTCTCAGCCCGGACTGTGTGGGGACCGGGCGTAGAGGTAGCGGTCGTGGCCGCCCCAGTCGCGAAACACCGCGGCCTCGACGAAGCCCGCCGCGTGGGCGAGCCCCAAGGCCCGAGGGCCCTGATCCCAATGCATCTCCACCAACAGCACCCCACCCGGAACCAAGCGCCCCACGGCCCCCTCCACCACCGCCGCGAGGAGGGTGGTGCCCTCCGGGCCTCCGTCGAGGGCGAGGCGGGGCTCGAAATCGCGCACTTCGGGCATCAGGGCGTCGAGCTCGGCCGCGGGGATGTACGGGGGGTTGGCCGTGACCAGGTCGTACGGCCCGACCGCGGGTTGCCACAGGTCGCCGAGGAGGCATCGGACCCGGGCCGAGACCCCGTGGGTCGCGGCGTTGGCGGCGGCGACGGCGAGGGCCTCAGGCGACAGGTCGACCGCGTCGACGGCGAGGTCGGGGCGCTCGGCGGCGAGGGTCACCGCCACGCAGCCCGAGCCCGTACACAGGTCGAGGGCCCGCACCGCGTCTCCCCCCGCAGGGCCCAGGGCTCCGAGGGCCCGCTCGACCAGCCCCTCCGTCTCGGGCCGCGGAACCAACACCCTCGGATCGACCGCGAAGGCCCGGCCGTAGAAGTCCCTGCGTCCGACGATGTACGCCACGGGCTCGCGCAGCCGACGCCGGGCCACCAGGGCCCGCATGGCAGCCAGCTCGTCGTCGGTAAGGGGCTGCTCGTGCCGGAGGTACAGGTCGATGCGCCGCAGCCCCAGGGCGTGGGCGAGGAGAATCTCCGCGTCGAGGCGCGGGGCGTCGAGGCCACGGCCGGCGAAGTCCTTCGCGGCCCAGGACAGGACGCGGCCGAGGGTCCATGCGGTCATTGATGCGGTACCGAGGGGCTTTCCCCCGCCCGGGCGCCGGGGTCAAGTATTGGTGGAAGGCGTCGCGGCGACCGCAGGGTTACTCGGCGGTTGCAGAGAGGGCGGCAAATTGGGATGATCCCCCCTACGAGCGAGGCGGTTGCGCCTTACGGGTACGTGTGGATTGGGTCGCCTTGAAGGAGCGGTAGAGATGATGGGTCGTTCGATGCGTCTCGGTCTGGGTGTCGCGCTGGGGACGGTGCTTCTCGCGGGCAGCGCCTGGGCGCAGCAGGCAACCCCCGCCGCGGCCCGGGGTGACCTCCACGTGCTGGGCCTCCGGGCCCCCGACGGCGACGACGATTTCGCCGCGGCCATGTCGACGGCCCTGCGCACCGCCGCGGGCAGTCAAAACTACACCGTCCAACAAAACTCCCCCACCCTCGACCAGCAGCTCGCGTCCCTCGACAACTGCACCTCCGACACCCCCGACTGCCTCACCCGGGTGGGCACCAACCTCAGCGTCCCGCGGTTCCTCTACGGCGAGGTCACCCGCGTGGGGCGCGGGGCCACGGCGCGGTTTACGGTGCGGGTCTCGCTGTGGGACCAGGGCACCCGCCGCGAGGTTCGCCGCGAGCTCAACGACCGGCTGAGCCGGGCCGACACCCGCAACGAGCAGCGCCTCCAGGAGCTCGCCCGGGAGATGCTCACCAACCTCGCCGAGGCCGACGACCGCACCCGGGCCGAGGCCGCCGCCGCCGCCGCCGCCGCCGCGGCCAACAACAACAACAACTCCGGCGACCTCACCTCGTCGGCCCCGGTCATCCGCCTGCCCCCCCCGCCCCCTCAGCGCACCCCGGTCATGCGCTACGTCGGGTATGGCCTCATGGGGCTCGGGGTCGTGGTCGGGGCCGTCGGGGTCGTGCAGTGGATCGGGACCTCCAGCGACGCCAGCGACGCCAGCGCCGCCACGCCCACGTCCGAGGGCAACTTCGGGGCCTGGGCGCGGTTTCAGGGCGAGTACAACCCCACCGGGTCGTTGTCGGCCTCGGACGTGTGCGCCCGAGCCCAGGGGGTCACGAGCGGGCCGCGGGCCGCCGACGCCCGGAGCGTGGTCGACCTCTGCGACTCCAACAGCACGGCCCAGGCCATGGCCCTCGGGTTTGGCATCGGAGGCGTGGTGCTCGCAGGGGTCGGGGCCGTGCTGGTGGTGCTCGACCGCCCGCGGGGCGAGCGGGCTCCCAACGGCAACGGCCCGGCCACCTCGCCCACGTCACGGGTGCAGTTTGCGCCCGTCCTCGGGGCACGCACCGGCGGGCTCAACCTCTCGGTCACCTTCTGATCGGTCACGCCTCCCCTCACCCCGGCCTCACCGACCCTCGCAGCCCCGCGGCCCGCCTCGGCGCGGCCCCAGATCCCCCCCAGAGAGCTCCATGCGCGTCATTGGCGGAACGTTCGGCGGCCGCAGGCTCCTCGGCCCCCCCCGCGGGACCGAGACCCGCCCGACCATCGACCGGGTCCGAGAGGCCGTGTTCAACGTCCTCGGGGCCCGCGTCGAAGGGGCCCGGGTGCTCGACCTCTTCGCCGGGACGGGGGCCCTGGGCATCGAGGCCCTGTCCCGCGGGGCCCGCTTCGCCACCTTCGTGGAGAGCGACTCGGGCCTGTGCCAGACCATCCAGACCAACCTCGACAACCTCGAGGTCGAGCCCCGCGCGCGGGAGGTCTTCCGCCGCGACGTCCGCCGCGGGATGAAGCGCCTCACGGGCCCCTACGACGTGGTCTTCGTCGACCCCCCCTACGGCTACCTCCTGGAGCGCGAGGCCCTCGCGGCCATCGCCAGGTACGGCCTCCTCAGCCCGCAGGGCATCGTGGTCGTCGAGCACGCCGCCCGCGACGAGGTCCCCCTGCCCCACGGAGCCGAAGGGGTCCTCGTGCCCCTGGAGACCCGCACCTACGGCGACACCGCCGTGAGCTTCTTCGTGCCAGAGCCTCCGAGCCCCGCCGAGACCGTCTCCCCCTACGACACCGTCGACGCCGCCGCCCCGGTCGCCAACGCCCCCGCCACGCCCCCGCCGGGCCCCGCGGCCTCGTGCGCCCCGATCGCTGCGGGGGCAGCGGCTCGCCGCCGGGTGGCCGTCTACGCGGGCAGCTTCGACCCGCCCACCAACGGCCATTTCGACATCATCCGCCGCGCGGCCGAGCTCTTCGACCTGCTCATCGTGGCCGTGGCCAACAACCCCCGCAAGCAGACCCTCTTCACCGCCGAGGAGCGCATCGCCCTCCTCGGCCTCGGGCTCGGCGAAGAGGCCGGGCGCGTCGAGTGCGCCCAGATCGACGGCCTCCTGGTCGACTACGCCCGCCTCCGGGGGGCCTCGGCCGTCATCCGGGGCCTGCGGGCCGTGGCCGATTTCGAGTACGAGTTTCAGATGGCCTGCATGAATCACCACCTCGCCCCGGGGGTCGAGACGGTCTTCCTCATGACGGCCCAGGAGCACTTCTACGTCAGCTCGTCCCTCGTCAAAGAGGTGGCCTCCTTCGGCGGAGACGTCTCGCCCTTCCTCCCGCCGGCCGTGCAGGCCGAGCTCCTCGTGCGCCTCGAGGCCCGGCGCCGCGCCTGACCGGGTCGGTTGCGGGCCCCGCTGCACTGCGTTTGCCCTGAGACCGTCGGCTTCGCCTATACTCCCGCCCCATGCGGCTGGGTGGATGGCTCTCTTCGTTGACGCTCGTGATGCTCTCTGCGGTCCCCGCGACGGGGTGGTCTCAGACCTCCGACCCCGAAACCGACCGCATCGCCCGCGAGCGCTTCGTGGCAGGCCGGGAGGCCTTCTCGCGCGGCGATTTCGCCGGGGCGGCTACGGCGTTTGAGCGGGCCTACCTGCTCTCCCGACGCCCCCAGCTCCTCTACAACCTCGGCACCGCCTACGACCGCCTGCACCGTTGGGAGCGGGCCCGCGAGGCCTTCCAGCGGTACCTCGACGCCATCCCCGACGCCCCCGACCGGGCCGAGGTCGAGGGGCGCCTCGCCATCATCGAGGTCGAGCTGCAGCACCAGGCCGAGCGCAACGCCCCCCCCCAGGTGGTCGTGGTCGAGCGACCCACGGTCGAGCCCGCCCGCCCGTGGCGCACGGTGTTCTGGGTGACCGGCGGCCTCGCGGCCCTGACGGGGGTGTCCACCGTCGCCATCGGGCTCCTGGCCGACCGGCAGTACCAGAATCTCCTGGGCGGCTGCGCCACCACCGCCAACGGCTGCGACCCCGCCAGCATCGACGACATCGCCCTGCGCCAGGGCATCGTCAACGGCGGGATCGTGCTCGGCTCGGCCCTCGCGGCCACCGCCGTCACGGCCCTCTTCCTCGACCGGGCCCGCACCCGCCCCGGGACCACCCACATCACCACCCCCACCGCGGCCCTGTCGCCCCTTCCGGGCGGTGTTCTCCTTCACGTAGGAGGCAGCCTGTGAGGGCCTCCGTCGGCCTCTCCCTGGCCCTCGGGGCCGCCCTCGCGGCCGGGTGCAGCTACGACCTCGACGCCCTGCGCGGCAACCGCGACGCCGCCACCGACCGCGGGGCCCCCGTCGACACCGGCCCGCCCCCCGTCGACGCGGGCCCCCGCGACACCGGCCCGGCCGAAGACCGCCCCCTGCCTGAGCGCGACGCCCACGCGGGCTCCTGCGCCCTCGACGCGGGCCTGAGCCCCCTCAGCCTCGGGACGGCCGGGGCCCTCCTCGACGACAACACCAACCGCCCCGAAGTCACCTCCGTCCCCCTCCTCAACACCACCGCGGGGTGCACCGAGCAGGACACCGAAGGGCCCCAGCGCAGCAGGGTCTACCGCATCGAGGTGCGCCGCGCGGGGCGGCTCACCGTCAGCACCCACACGGGGCTGTGCAACACCTTCGACACGCGGGTTCAGCTCGTGCGCGGGTGCTCGATGGCCGAGGCCCAACCCCCCCTGGCCTGCGCCGACGACCTCGGGCCCACCGACCCCCTCCGCTGCAGCAATTGCCCGTCCACCGACATGCCCAACAACACCTCGGGCTGCTTCGGCCTGCTCTCCACGGCCCACGTGGACGCCGTCCCGGGCGACAGGATCTTTGCGGTGGTGCACGGCTACCGCATGACCCGCGGCAACTTCCGCCTCTGGGCGGGCGAAAACGCCGCCCTCATCGAGCCCTTCAACCCCACGGCGAGCTTCACCGTCGACCGCTGCGCCTGCCTCGGGCCGGCGGGCACACGCCGCGAGTTCAACTTCCCGAGCTCGGCCATGGTCAGCAACTCCGTGACGCTCTCGACGGGCACCCAGGGGGTCTTGCACGCGGTGGCCATCCCGACGGGGTTCTATCAGGGCGTCAGCGCCCAGTTTCGGCTCAAGCTCAACCTCTCGGCCGAGGCCCGCTGCCTCATGGCCGCGCAGCGGAAGGTGGTCCTCGACCTCTTCATCGGGTCGCGGGTCGTCACCGCCTTCTCCCTCGACGTGCGCAACCGCTCGGGCATCGTCTCGGTGCCCTACACGGCCTTCCGCCCGCAGCAGATCACGAGCCCCGGCAACCTGGGCTTCGAGCTCCGACAGCGGAGCGAAGAGCCCGTCGACGGCCAGTGCCTGCGCGTCGAGGTCGAGCCCGGGCCCGACAACGTCGTGGCCCTCTACCAGGGCACCGCGCCGGACGCGGGGATGTAGGCGGGCGATTGGCGATGGCGCGGGGCGCCGCGGGCCGGTAGACTCCGGCGTCTACGCGCGACGTCCGAGCGCGTGAGAAGGAGCAGCCCCGCACCCATGGCTTCCATGATCGAGCGCATCGCGTCGCTGCAGGATTTCGACCAGTACCGCGACCTGCACTGGGAGGGGTCCTTCGAGGACTACCTGGAGATCGTCCGGGCCCGCCCCGAGGTCACCCGCAACGCGTTCCAGCGCGTGTACGACATGATCATCGCCGCAGGGGTCGAGGAGTACGTCGACAACAAGAAGAAGCTCCTGCGGTACAACTTCTTCCGCGACGACTCGGGCTCCGGGCGCGACGCCATCTTCGGCCTCGACATCCCCCTCATGCGCCTCGTCAACGTGCTCAAGGCCGCCGCCGAGGGGTACGGCCCCGAGCGCAGGGTGATCCTCCTGCAAGGGCCCGTGGGGTCGTCGAAGAGCACCATCGCCCGGCTCCTCAAGAAGGGCCTCGAGGACTACTCCCGCACCCCCGAGGGGGCCCTCTACACCTACAGCTGGATCAACCTCGCCGGGACCAACCTCGTCTCCGGCAAAGACGAGACGAGCTTCCCCTCCCCGATGAACGAGGAGCCCCTCCTCCTCATCCCCCCCGAGTGGCGGATGCGGGCCATCCAGGCCCTCGGCCTCGGGACCGACCGGGTCAAGGTCAGCCCCGAAGGGGACGTCAACCCCGCGTGCCGGTACATCTTCAAGCACCTCATGGAGCGCTACAAGGGCGACTGGGCCCAGGTGGTGGGCAAACACCTCCGGGTGCGACGGCTCCTGCTCTCCGAGAAAGACCGCGTCGGGATCGGCACCTTCCAGCCCAAGGACGAGAAGAATCAAGACTCCACCGAGCTGACCGGCGACGTCAACTACCGCAAGATCGCAGAGTACGGCTCCGACTCCGACCCACGGGCCTTCAACTTCGACGGGGAGTTCAACATTGCCAACCGTGGGATTGTTGAGTTTGTCGAGGTCTTGAAGCTCGACGTGGCCTTCCTCTACGACCTCCTCGGGGCCTCGCAGGAGCACCGGATCAAGCCCAAGAAGTTTGCCCAGACCGACATCGACGAGGTGATCATCGGGCACACCAACGAGGCGGAGTACAAGAAGCTCCTGGCGAATGAGTTTATGGAGGCCTTGCGCGATCGTACGATCAAGATCGACATCCCCTACATCACCCGCCTGTCCGAGGAGGTGAAGATCTACGCCAAGTCCTTCGCCTCGGGCAAGCTGCGGGGCAAACACGTGGCCCCTCACACCCTGGAGGTGGCCTCGATGTGGGCGGTCCTGACGCGCCTCGAAGACCCGAAGAAGCACAACATCTCCGTGCTCCAGAAGATGAAGGTCTACGACGGCAAGACCCTCCCGGGCTTCACCCAGGACACCGTCAAGGAGCTGCGCAAGGACACCCGGCGCGAGGGCATGGACGGGATCTCGCCGCGGTTCGTGCAGGACATGCTCTCCAACGCCCTGGTGCGTTACGAGGAGCCTACCCTCAACGCCTTCATGGTGATGAACGAGATCGAGCGCGGGCTCAAGGCCCACTCGCTCATTACCAACGACGAGCAGCGCAAGCGGTACACCGACCTCATCGGGGTGGTCCGTCGGGAGTACGAGGAGATCATCAAGAACGAGGTTCAGCGGGCCATCTCCGCGGACGAGTCGGAGATCACCAAGCTGGCGGCCAACTACGTCGACAACGTGCGGGCGTACACCCTCAAGGAGAAGGTCAAAAACCGCTTCACGGGGCGCAACGAGGAGCCCGACGAGCGGCTCATGCGGTCGATCGAGGAGAAGATCGAGATCGCCGACGCCCGCAAGGACGACTTCCGTCGCGAGATCATGAACTTCATCGGGGCCCTCGCCCTCGAAGGCAAGAAGTTCTCGTGGAACACCAATGACCGTCTCCGTCGGGCCTTGGAGCTCAAGCTCTTCGAGGACAAGAAGGACACGATCAAGTTTACCAGCATCGTGTCCAATGTGATGGACCGCGAGACCCAGGAGAAGATCGACGCCGTCAAGACCCGCCTCATCCGCGACTTCGGCTATGACGAAATCTCCGCGCAAAACGTGCTGGAGTACGTGAGCTCGATCTTCGCCCGCGGCGACGTAAAGGCCTGATGACCGACGAGGCACCGATCCCGGGAGGCGGGCGGCGCGGTTGGGGCTGGACCCTCGCCCGTTGCGGCCTCGCCACGGCCATCCTGGCGGTCCTCGGGGCCGTGGGGCTGTACTGGCTCCTGGGGGCCTGGACCCCGCCCTGGTGGGTGCCCGGGCCCGTGCTCGACTGGCTCTTCGACACGATCCGGCCGTACGCCCTGCTGGTGGGGGCCTTCCTCGGGGCCCTCCTGGGGCTCCCTGTGTCGGTGCTGATCGTCGTGTTCGACGCGCGCCGGGGTCGGCTCACGCGCCTTCCCTGAGGGGCCCCGGCGGGGCCGGTGTGGCATAACCCTGGACCGACCTCCGCGTCGGAGGAGACCCGATGGCCCTCAAGATCGATCAGGATCACGCCCGATTCCGCGACATCGTCAAGGGACGGGTGCGCAACAACCTGCGACGGTACATCAGCCAGGGCGAGCTCCTCGGGCGGCAGGGTAAGGACACCGTCAGCATCCCCGTTCCGCAGATTGACATCCCCCAGTTTCGGTTTGGGGAGAAGCAGTCGGGGGGCGTGGCCCAGGGCGATGGCGAGCCCGGCGACCCCGTCGGGGGCGAAGAGGCCGAAGGGGAGGGCAGCGGCAAGGCCGGGGAGGGCGAAGGCGATCACGCCCTGGAAGTGGATGTGACCCTCGACGACCTCGCCCAGATCCTGGGGGAGGAGCTGCAACTGCCGCGGATCGAGCCCCGGGGCCAGGCCCGAGTGGTGAGCGAGAAGGACAAGTACACGGGCATCCGGCGCACGGGCCCCGAGAGCCTGCGGCACTTCCGGCGGACGTACCGCGAGGCCCTCAAACGACAGATCTCGTCGGGGCACTACAACCCCGACAAGCCCGCCATCGTGCCCATCCGAGAAGACAAGCGCTTCCGTAGTTGGAACGTGTCGACCCAGCCCGTGGCCAACGCGGTCATCGTATACATGATGGACGTGTCGGGGAGCATGGGCGACGAGCAGAAGGAGATCGTGCGGATCGAGTCCTTCTGGATCGACACCTGGCTGCGCTCGCAGTACCGCGGCCTGGAGTCGGTGTACATCATCCACGACGCCGCCGCCCGGGAGGTCGACCGCGACACCTTCTTCCACACCCGGGAGTCGGGCGGCACGATGATCTCGTCGGCGTACAAGCTCTGCGCCGACATCCTCCAGCGGCGTTTCCCCTTCACGGATTGGAACGTGTATCCGTTTCACTTCAGCGACGGCGACAACTGGAGCGTCGACGACACTCAGCAGTGCATCCAGGTCCTCAATGAGCGCATCCTGCCGGCCAGCAACATGTTTTGTTACGGGCAGGTCGAGAGCCCGTACGGGTCGGGGCAGTTCGTGAAGGACCTCCGCGAGCACCTGGGCACCGACGAGCGGGTGATCACGAGTGAGATTCGAGACAAGGACGCCATCGTGGACAGCATCAAGGCCTTTCTGGGCAAGGGGCGGTGACGGGCGATGGTGACCTTCGGACGACGCGGTGACCTCCCGGAGTACCTCCGCGAGTGGCAGAGCAAGATTGAAGAGCACGCCCGGCAGCTCGGGCTCGACTTCTTCCCGCAGATCTTCGAGGTCATGGACTTCGAGGAGATGAACGAGGTAGCCGCCTACGGAGGCTTCCCCACGCGGTACCCGCACTGGCGTTGGGGGATGGAGTACGAGCGGCTGAAGAAGACCGGGGAGTGGGGTCTGTCACGCATCTACGAGATGGTGATCAACAACAACCCCTGCGTGGCCTACCTCCTCGAAGGCAACAGCCTCACCGACCAGAAGCTGGTGATGGCCCACGTCTGTGCCCACAACGACTTCTTCAAGAACAACTTCGCCTTCAAGATCACCGACCAGGACCGCCGTCCGCCGTCGGGGGCCGAAGACCTGGTGGTGTCGCGCAAGGACCGGGTTCCGATGCGCAAGTGGATTGACACCTTCGCCAATCATGGGGCCCGCATCCGGCGCCACGTCGAGCGCCAGGGGATTACCGCCGTCGAGGAGTTTGTCGACACCTGCCTGTCCCTGGAGAACCTCATCGACCCCCCCGGCCGCATGCTGGAGGGCCGGGCCCCGCTGCCGCCCCCCGACGAAGACGCCCCGCCCGAGGTGCATCGTTTCGCGGCCAGCAGCTACATGGACTCCTTCATCAACCCCGCGTCGTACATGGACGCCCAGCGGCAGAAGATCGCCGACGACAAGCAGCGGCCCAAGAAGTTTCCCGAGGAGCCCTCCCGGGATGTCCTGCGTTTCCTCCTGGAGCACGCCCCCCTGGAGCGCTGGGAGCGCGACATCCTGGAGGTCGTCCGCGAGGAGGCCTACTACTTCTGGCCCCAGGCCCAGACCAAGATCATGAACGAGGGGTGGGCCTCGTACTGGCACTCCAAGATCATGACGGAGTACGCCCTCGACGGCAACGAGGTCATCGACTACGCCGACCGCAACGCCTCGGTCCTCGCCACCAACGGCCGCAACCTCAACCCCTACAAGCTCGGGGTCGAGCTCTACCGCCACATCGAGGAGCGTTGGGACCGCGGTCAGTTTGGCAAGGAGTGGGAGGAGTGCGACTCCCTCGAAGACCGCAAAAACTGGGACCTCCGGCTGGGTCTCGGCAAGAAGAAGATCTTCGAGGCCCGGGCCCTGCACACCGACCTGACCTTCATCGACGAGTTTCTCACGGCCGACTTCGCCCGAGAGCACAAGCTCTTCTCCTTCTCGTGGTCGAACCGACACGACCGCTTCGAGGTGGAGACCCGGGAGTTTAAAGCCGTGAAGGACAAGCTCTTGCAGAAGCTCACCAACTTCGGCAACCCCTTCATCGCCGTCGAAGACGCCAACCACGAGAACCGCGGCGAGCTCCTGCTCCGCCACGACCACCACGGGGTCGACCTCGACCAGGCCAAGGCCCGCGACACCCTCCACAACCTGCACCGGGTGTGGCGACGGCCCGTGGGCATCGCCACCCACGTCAGCGGCCGCGAGACCCTCCTGCGCTACGACGGCAAGGAGCACACCGCCAAACCCATGCGGTAGCCCCTGCCGCGTGGGTCACTCGCAGTTTTGGAAGTTGAACTCGCCGAAGTCGACGGTGGTGGTCACCGGCGGATTGCCCCGCACGAAGCGCTCGCGGGGCGGCGAGGCGTCGTCGAGCAGGCCCGAGCAGGCCACCCGGCCGGTGATGTTCTGCCCGGAGATGGTGTCGACGAAGACGTGGCAATTGTTGGTGGGGCCGAGGGTCCCGTTGTTTCGCGTGTTGGTCCAGCCGTTGCCGCGCATGATCAAGTAGCTCGTGGGGCCCGACATCTCCTGACCCGCCCCGTTGACCGAGCCGAAGACGAAGATCCCCTCGTTGCTCGTGTCGAAATTGTTGCCCGCCGCGGCCCGGAAGGAGACCTCGATCTGCCCGCCGGCGCGCACCACGCTGCAGTTGATGATCACCACGGGCGAACCCGAGGCCCCCGTCACCGAGTGGGCGGCGCTGGGGCAGTTGAGCCCCATCGTGCTCGGCAGGCAGCCGTCTGCCCACACCACCGTACCCCGCATGGGCTGCGGGTCGTCGCCGCACCCTCCCAACGCCATCGTGACTGCAATCCCAAGACCCATCGCCACGCGCTTCACCGTTGCACCTCCGCTTCTAGTCACCACACCGTCCGAGACTGAGTCGTGTCAGCGCGAGGCCTCGAAGGCGCGCGCGAGGTCGGCCTGGAGGTCGTCGAGGGCCTCGATGCCGACTGAAATCCGGATGAGTCCGTCGTCGATCCCGAGGGCCGCCCGGGCCTCGGCAGGGATCGAGGCGTGGGTCATCACCGCCGGCAGCTCGATGAGCGACTCGACCCCCCCGAGGCTCTCCGCGCAGGTGAACACCTGGAGGGCCTTGAGGAAACGCCTCGACCGGCCGAGGGTGTCGCCGTCGGCCCCGGGCTTGAGCACGAACGAGATCATGCCCCCGGCCCCGCGCATCTGCCGCTTCGCCACGGCGTGTTGGGGGTGGCTGTCGAGACCTGGATAGTAGACCCGGGCCACGTCGGCGAGGCCCTCCAGCCAGGGGGCGAGCCGACCCGCGCTCTGGCAGTGCCGCTCGACCCGCACGACCAGGGTCTTGAGGCCCCGCAGCACGAGGAAGCAGTCGAAGGGCGAGGGCACGGCCCCCATCGCGTTTTGTAGAAACCTCACCCGCTCGGCCAGGCCCGGGTCGGAGGTCATCACGAGGCCCCCGACCACGTCGCTGTGCCCGTTGAGGTACTTCGTCGACGAGTGGACCACGGCCGCCGCCCCGAGCTCGAGGGGGCGCTGGAGCACCGGGGTGGCGAAGGTGTTGTCGACCACCACGGGGACGCCCCGGGCCCGGGCGATGGCGCACACCCCGGCGATGTCAAACACCTTGAGCATCGGGTTGCTCGGGGTCTCGAGCCACACCATGCGGGTCGCGGGGGTGAGGGCGGCCTCGAAGCGCCCGAGGTCGCTCATGTCGACCAGGGTGGAGGCGAGCCCCATGGGCCGCATGACCTTGTCGAGGATGCGGAAGGTGCCGCCGTACACGTCGTCGCCGCACACCACGTGATCGCCGGGGCGGAGGGTGTGCAGGAGCGTGGCGGTGGCCGCGCAGCCCGAGCTGAAGGCCATCGCGTGGGCGGCCCCTTCGAGGGCGGCGGCGCAGGCTTCGAGGGTGTCGCGGGTGGGGTTGCCCGAGCGGGAGTAGTCGAAGCCCTTGTGGGCCCCGGGGCCGTCCTGGGCGAAGGTGCTCGACAGGACGATCGGGGTCATCACGGCGCCGTGGACGGGGTCGGGGTGCTGACCCGCGTGGATCACCAGGGTGTCGAGCTTCATCGCCGCGCTCTTACCATCGTCCCGGGCCCACCGCCAACGGCGAAGGCCCCGCGCGGGGGCCTCGCCAGAGACTGCGAGACGGACTCAGCGCCGGGCCGTGCGGGCCGAAGGGGCGCCCGGGGTCGAGCCCAGGACGATCTCCAGGGTCTGACCGCGGGCCCGGGCTACGTAGGGCGGAGCCGGGGTGCGGAAGCGCAGGGTGAGCTCGGCCCCGTGGGGGCGGTTGTTGATCGCGGCGCTCACCACCCGCGGGTCGCGTTGGGCGAACCCCCCGGCGGTGTCGAGCGAACGACGCCCCGGGAGCATCACCACGATGGAGGCCCCCACGGCCCCGGGGCCGCGCAGGGTGGTGATGGGGCCGTCCATCCGGAGGCGCAGGCTGGTCCCGGGGCGCACGGCGGGGTTGCCCAGGGTGACCGTGGTCGGTCCGAGGACCGGACCGGACGCGACCCGGGCCGCGGGGGCCGCCGGACGAACCGCAGGGACCGCCGCGCGGACCCCAGGACGGGCCACGGGGGCCACGGGGCGCGCGGCGGGGGCCACGGGGCGGGCCGGGGCGGGGGCGGCCCTGCGGACGGCGCGTTGGGCCAGGACGGGGGCGTCGGCCCGGCCTTCGGCGTGGGTCGAGCTGGCGGCCCCGCGGAGGTCGGCCGGGAGGTTGCCGTCGGCGGCCCGAACCCGGGGCTCGGGCAGCGGGGCGGGGTCGGCCCCGTTGTCCGAGAGGTCGATGCTCTCGGGGGCCTCGGCGGCGGTTCCGGCAGCCGCAGGGGTCTCGGCCGAGACGTTGAGCTGCGGGCGCGGGGTCTCGGTGCGGGGCCCGCCTCCGACGGCCACGGCCACGACCCCCACGGTGAGGGCGGTAGCCACGGCCGCGAGGGCCACGACGCGCTTGCTCTTGAGGGCCCCGCCCGGCAGGGAGGGGCGCTCGGCGGCGGCCTCCTCGGCGCGGCCCACGTGCTGCGGGCGCAGGCGGGGTCCGGCCGCGTCGTCGGCCTCGGGGGCGTCCTTCCGGATCACGCCCTTCAGGCGGGTGGCGGCTCCCCCGGCGGCGTCGCGGGCCCGGGCGTAGGCGGGCCCGGCGGCGTCGCGGGCGCGGGTGTAGGCCCCCTGCACGGCGGCCATCGAGCGGGTGAGCCAGCCGGGGGCCGAGGGCTCGTCGAGGTCGTCGTCGGACTCGTCCTCGTCGTCGGCCACGGGGTCGGTGCGCACGGCCCCGGCTTCGGCCCGGCGGGCGTCGGCGACGGCCGGGGCCGTGACGGCAGACTCGACAGGGCGCGGGGCGGCCGGGGCGGGCCTGGCGACCTCCTCTTCGGGGGCGGGCCTGGCGACCACCGCGGGCTCGGCGGGGCGGGCCACGACCACGGCCGCGGCGGAGGCCGGGGCGGCGGGGCGGTCGTTCGGGGCCGAACGGTCGCGTTTGGCGGCGGCCTCACGGGCGCTCCGGGGCCCGCGGCCCTCGGTGTCGATGGTGAGGATGAGCCGAGGGATGCCCGTCTGGGGGTCGATCTCGACGTCGACGCTGTCGATGAGCCCCGCGGCCTGGGTCGAGCCCTCGACGGAGACCTGGTCGCCGAGCTTGAGGAAGGACAGGTCGCTGCCGAGCACGAGGCCCCCGTCCGTGCGGGCCCGCACCCGAGCCCGCAGGGGGGCGTCCATCCCGGCGATGAACATCTTGACCTTGCCCTCCTCGCGGGGCCGCGAGCCGTCGGGGGAGCGCAT
The DNA here is from genome assembly GCA_964447205.1 of uncultured Myxococcaceae bacterium. Taxonomy (GTDB): domain Bacteria; phylum Myxococcota_A; class Polyangia; order Polyangiales; genus JAEUKH01. The sequence goes on along the minus strand of CAYUSB010000002.1, from coordinate 247,900 downwards.
CACGTCCCCGCCGCGGGTCACCCGCCCGAGGGCCGCCCGGGTGTCGGCGGTCAGGTCGAGGAAGCGCACCCCAAACGAGCCCGCTCCCTGGTCGCCCCGGGTGTGGGCCCACACCACCTCGCCCGCCGCATCGACCGAGCAGCCGTCGTCGAGGGCGAACTGAAACCCGAGGCGCTCGCCCACGGTCGGCAGGAGCTGCGCCCGGAGGCTCATCCCCCCGGCCGACAGGTCGATGGCGTCGGCCTGGTACCGCTCGCCGTCCTGGGTGGCCGAGAGGTCGACGGTGCCCAGGAAGGGGCGGCGGGGTGCGGTCGGATCGCGCCGATCGGCGTCTGCGGAAGTGCCCATTGGGGGTTAGATCCCTATTCTGCTGGTGGTCTCGGGAAGGAGTGCCTTGAAGCCCGGTCCCCCCTGTGCCAGAGGCGGGAGCTCCGCGTCGAATTTCGCGCAAGCGTTTTCGCCCTCGGCCGCGGAGTTGACGAGGCCCCGTGCCCTGGGCTACCGGCCCGAGGGTGGCGCTGTCTTTGCTCGTCGCTGCGCCGGACACCGAGGCGCAGACCATCGTGCTCGATCAGCCTCGGGTGGTCGTCGGCCGCGGGGCCCACGTCGACGTGCGCCTGCCGTCGCGGGCCGTGAGCGACAAGCACCTGGTGATCTTCCTCGACGCCACGGAGACCAGCGTGGTCGACGAGGGCAGCACCAACGGGACCCGGCTCAACGGGGTGGCCCTCGTGCGGGGGCGACGCAAGACCCTGCGGGCGGGCGATGTCCTCGGGGTGGGGCCGTACACCCTGACGGCCCAGGTGGTGATGGCCATGCCCGACCCCCCGGAGCGGACGGCCAGCCTGGCCCGCAGGCTCCTCGTGGACGCCCTGCGCACGACCGGGGCCGAGCCCGCGCCCTCGGAATTTGTGGTCGTCAACGCCCGCCGCCCGGTGGCCCCCCTCGTCCTCGGCGGCGACCGCAGCCGGTGGGTCATCGGCCGGGGCGACGGGAGCGACCTCCTCGTCGACGACCGCGACTGCTCGCGACAGCACGCCGAGGTGGTCCGCGACGCGGCGGGGCTCCTCCTGCGCGACCTCGGCAGCAAGAACGGACTCCAGGTCAGCGGTCGTATGGTCACCGAACGACGCCTGCGCCACGGCGACGAGCTCACCATCGGCCGCACCGTGCTGCGCTTCCGCGACCCCACCGAGGAGCTCCTGCGGGCCTTCGAGGGGGGCGACGATCAGCGGGCGTCGTACGTGCCGCCCGAGCCTCCGCCGGAGGCCCCGAGCGACCCGAGCGCCGAGACGGCCACCCTGCCCCGCAGCCCCGAAGACCCGTCGGCCCTCCGCCCCGCCGAGGCCCCCGCCCCCGACGATCCCCTGCACGCCTCCGGGGCCCGGGCCGACTGGATCGTGGTGCTCCTCTGCGCGGTCATCCTCGTGGTCTCGGCCGTGGCCCTCGTCCTCGTCCTGCGCCCTCCGCGCTGACGGCCCCTCGCTTCACCCCTGGGCGAAGGTCAGGGGCAGGGTCACCCGCGAGGGCCCCGCCTGGGCGGGCATCGACCAGCCCTCCACGGCCCGCCGCACCGCGGCCACAAAGCGCCGCCGGGCCCGCTCGTCCGACGCGGGAACCCGCGTGTTGTCCGACAGCACCTCCACCGCGCTCACCGCCCCCCGGGCCGACACCCGGAACCCCAACGACAGAAGGCCCGCCACGGGCAGGTCGCCCAGGAGGCGTCCGACGATCTCCTCGGAGAGCCCGTCGACGCACCGGCGGAGGTCGGCGTCGCGGAGGGGGCCCACCACCACGGGCTTGGGCTGCACAAACCAGCCGTGGATCACCAGGCGCCCCTCCCGTGGGTCCTGGGTGCCCCTGACCTCCCGGACCCCGTGGGGGATCCGCGGGTCGAAGGCCACCAGGCGGCCAAAACGCGGCGGGATCGACCGCAGGACGTCGGGCTCCTCGACCCCTCGGACGCTCTCGAAGCCCGACCAGAAATCGAGGACCTCGTCGCGCAGGAGGACCGTCTCTCCCCCACGAAACACCCGCTCCTTCCAGCGGGTGAGCGAGAACACGAAGGCCCAGGGCCCGTGGGGCAGGTCGCCGTGCAGGTGCTGGACGCACCCGTCGACGTAACAGCTCAACCACGGGGGCGAGATGTCGTGACAGCCCAGGGTCTGCCGCCCCCACTGCACGAGCCGACGATGGAAGCGGGTGTAGAGGGGTTTTGGGAAGTACGTCCACGCGGGGGTCCGCAGGGCCGTGTACTGCCCCGGGACGTGCCACCAGTCCCATTGAAACCGGTCGCCGCGGGCCGACCGGGGGTCCTCGAAGCGCGCGTCAAACACAGACCGAAGCCCCTCGGCCTCGGGGGCGAAATCGTCAAGGGTCAGGACTGTACGTGCCACGGGGCCGACCGTACACCGATGCCGGGCCGAGGTGTGGTTATCCTCCGCACGATGGACCCCCGCCGCGCCGTGCTGACCCCCCTCCTCGCCGTGCGGGGCCCCGTGGCCGCGCGCCGGGACGACCCGGTGGCGGTCGAGGAGCCCCTGGAGATCCGGGCGGGGGGCCCTACCCAGGAGCCCGTGCGGGTGGCGGTGACGATGCGCACCCCGGGCCACGACCACGAGCTGGCGGTGGGGTTCCTCCGGGGGGAGGGGATCGTTCGGGGACCGCACGACCTCGGCCCCGACCGGCCCCGGGCCGTGATGCCCGTCGTCGGGCGCGGCGAAATCGTGGTCGTCTCGTTGGCCCACGACCTCGACCCCGCCCGCTTCGCCCGCAACTTCTACACCACCAGCGCCTGCGGGGTGTGCGGCAAGGCCGCCCTCGACCAGGTGGAGGTCTCGGCCGACCCGCTGGGGACAGGGCCCACCGTGGCGGCGTCCACCCTCCTGTCCCTGCCCCTGCGCCTGCGGGAGGCCCAGGAGACCTTCGAGGCCACCGGGGGGCTGCACGCCACGGGGATCTTCTCCGCCGACGGGTACCTCCGGGTGGTGCGCGAGGACGTCGGGCGGCACAACGCGATGGACAAGGCCCTCGGGCGGCTCCTCCTTGACGGTGAAGGATCCCTTGGCGACACGGTCGTGATGCTTTCGGGCCGTGCGAGCTTCGAGCTAGTGCAAAAGGCCGCTCTGGCTGGGGTGACGGTTCTCTGTGCGGTCGGAGCCCCTTCGAGCCTGGCCGTGGCCCTGGCCCAACGCCTCGGGATGACCCTCGTGGGCTTTCTGCGAGGGGATGGATTCAACCTGTACGCGCACCCGCGGCGCGTGACGGGCCTCCCCGGGGGAGCGTAACAGGGCCCCGGGCCCTCCTTCCTTTGCGGCGGTGGAGAAGGGGACTTAGCCTACGGGCGTGCGTGAAGACCAGGAGCCGCGGATGGCCCCCGAACCCGGGGCGATGTTCGGGCGCTACCGACTGCTCCGTAAGCTCGGCGAAGGCGGGATGGGGGTCATCTTCGAGGCCGAGCACCTCGACCTCGGCAAGCGGGTGGCCCTCAAGCTGCTCCGGGCCGACCTCGCGGGCGACGCCGGGACCGTCGGGCGCTTCGTACGGGAGGGCCAGGCCGCGGCCCGCATCCGTCATCCCCACGTGGTCGAGGTGACCGACGTCGGCACCGTCCTCGGGGTGCCGTACCTCGTCATGGAGCTGCTCGAGGGCGAGACCCTCGCGGTCCACATCCGACGCGGCCCGATGGACCCCGACCAGATCGTGGCCCTGCTCCTGCCCGTCTGCGCGGCCGTGGCGACGGTCCACGCCCACGGCGTCCTGCACCGCGACCTCAAGCCCGACAACATCCTCATCGAGCGCCCGCCCCACGGCCCCCCGATCCCCAAGGTGCTCGATTTCGGCATCGCCAAGATCTTCGACGAGGACCCCAACCTCTCGCTCACCGTCACCTCCGCGATGCTTGGGACCCCGTACTACATGTCCCCCGAGCAGGCCCGTGGGGCCCGCGACCTCGACGCCCGCAGCGACCAGTACGCCCTCGGGGTGATGCTCTACGAGTGCAGCACCGGCCTGCGGCCCTTCCAGGCCTCCTCGCTACTGCCCCTGATCGCCGAGATCACCGCGGGCGACCCGCGACCCCCGCGGGACCTGCGCCCCGAGCTGCCCGAGGCGTTCGAGGCGGTGGTCCTGCGCGCCATGGCCCGCGACCCCGACCAGCGATTCGATTCGGTGTGGGAGCTCGGGGTGGCCCTGCTGCCCTTCGCCGACGCGCGGATCCGGGCGCGCTGGGAGGACGAGTTTCGTGCCTCGTTGGAGCACCCCCCGACGCCGAGGCGCCGCCCCACGACGAGCCCGGCCCGCGTGGCCCCCGCACTCGTCGAGACGGTCGGGGGCCCGCGGATCCTGGTGGGCGAGCGGATCACGCGGCCCGATCCGCCGCCCGCGTCCCGGGCCCGATCCTGGTGGGCCCTGGCCGTCGCGTCGACCGCCCTGCTGGGGGTCGTGGCCTACCGCTTCACGCCCGCGCCTCCCCCACCCTGGACGCCCGACCCCGCGGAGCCCCGCCTCCCGGGGGTCCCCACGATCGCCGCAGACCTCGGGGCGGAGGACGTCCCCCGCGGCGACGCCTCGGCCCTGGACGTCCCCGCAGGCACGGACGTGGCTTCGGCGACGGAGGTCCCCGTCGCGGCCGAGGTCTTCGCCCCGCTGCCCCCGCGTCCGGCGCCGGTCCGGACACCCGGGCGCAGGGTCCCGGGTCCTGACGCCGCGGCGGGCGCGGGGGGGCACCGCGAGATCCCGATGGAGTAGAGGCCCGGGCGCGGACTCCAGACGTTCAGGGGAACGATCGGGACAGACCCACGCTCAGCCCGCCGCGGACAGGGACCACCGCGGCGGTCCATGGCCGGGGCTGCGTGGACGCCCCGGGGTTGAGCAGGAGCCAGACGACCCCGGCCCCCACCGACAGGGCCCCGAGGCCCAGGAGCACCCCTGCCCCCGCGGCGAGGCCGTTGGCGCGTCGGGCGGCCGTCAGGTCCTCCTGGGTGGCGCACTCCACCATGCTGCCGAGGAGGGCGCATCGATCGAGGGCGTCGGCCCGAACCCACAGAAGCGCCGCCCCCCCGACCAGCGCTGCGGCCCCTCCCCCGAGGAACACCCCCGGCACCACGCGGCTCGGTCTCCGCGGAGCTGGCGCGGGAGGCGGCGTGATCGGGGGCGGCGGCGTGGCCTCGAGCGGAGCGATCGCGGGCGGAGCGACCGCCGACGGGATGACCTCGGGCGGAGTGACCTCCGCGGGGGGAAGGTCGAGGTCGACCGGGACGGTGGCCCCGGCTTCGACCTCGCGGCGCGCGGAGAAATCGCTGCGGCCCGGGGCCCTGGCCTCGACCCGCACCGACCCGGGCGACACCACATACGGAACCCCGAGGAGGGCAGGCAAGAGGACGGCCCCCTGGACGGTGACCCGAACGCCCTCCGGGGCAGGCTCGGGGGCGCGCACCACGAGGTACCCGATGCGGGTCCGGGTCGCGCGCTCCAGCTCCCGGCAGGTGGCCAGGAGGGCCGCGCGGTGGGCCACGGTGGCGTCTTGTTCGACCTCCCGGACACACTGGATGGCCATCCCGAGGGCCCCGGCGGGGTCGCCCGTGGCGTCGAGCTGCTGCGCGATGAACAGCCGCACCGATGGGGTCATCCGCACCGCCCCGGCGCTCTGGGCGAGGGTCAGGGCCTCGGCGTGACGGCCCGCGGCCCGGGCGGCGGTCGCCCGCTCGATCAGGATCCGTCGTGTGGCAAGCTCCTCCTGGGTCTGGGCCGCGCCCGGCGTCGGCACCCCGAGGACCCCGAGGGCCACGGCGAGGCCAAGCCCATGTTGTCCCAGCGAGACAAGGGGACAGGGAGGAAGTCTCCGGGCTGAACCTTCCATGCGCGGTAAGAGTGTAGTGGAAGCGCAACAGGCTGGGCACGCCGACCGCACGCCAGGGCGCAATCCGTACGTTGGTGGGTTGTGCCGACGCGGCCGACGGTGCAATAGTGCGTTCAGTGCGGGGTTCTTCGTGGCGCTGACTCCATGCTTCTGGCTCGACACGCCCAACGGGCGCGTGATGATCGGGGCATGGGCCGTTCTCGTCGGACGGAGCCCGGACTGCAACATCGTCTTGGAGGGCGCGGAGTTTAGCCGCCACCACCTCCTCGTGCGCCTGGGTCAGTCGGGGGCCGAGCTCCTGCCGCTCGGTCGACAGCCGGTGCGGGTCAACGGCGCGGAGTGCCGAGGCCTGACGGTCCTCGCGGCCGGCGATCGGATCGAGGTCGGGGAGTGGGCGTTTCGTGTCGGCCAGGGCCAGGTCGAGGACGGCACGGGGACGGGGGCCCCGGCGTGGTTCCTGGAGCGACGGGCGGGGGTGTTGCAGCTGGTGACGGGGCCTGTCTTCCGGGTGGGGGGCGGCGGCGCGGACGACCTCATCGTCGCGTCGTGGGAGCCGACGGTGTTTTCGCTCACCCCCAACGCGAAGGCCATGACGCTCACCGCCCTGCGGCCGGGCGTCTCCTGCGGACGCTTCCTGGCGGTGGACGAGGACGTCGCCCTGCAAGACGGGGCGTGCATCTCCTACGGCGGCGAGGCCTTTGTGCTGCGGGCGAAGCCGACGCATGCAAGCGCCGAGACCCTCCGCGCAGAGGTGCCCAGGTTCGCCGTGGTGGTGCTCCTGGAGTTTATGCCCCGGGGGGGACAGCTCACGGTGGAGATCGGCGGCAGGCTCGTGACGACCCTGCTCTCCGAGCGGCGCTGCGACCTGGTGGCGTGCCTCCTGCAGCCTCCGCCCCCCTATCATCCGGGGGACTTCATCCCCGAAGAGCTTCTCTGCGACCGCGTCTGGCCCGGCGAACAAAACGGCCGGACCGAGCTCAACTCCCTCCTCTACCGCCTGCGCCAGAGCCTCGCCGACGAGGGCATCGATCCGGCCCCGCTTCTCGAGCGACGGGGCGGCGGGCTGCGCTTCCGCCTCGCCCCCCGGGCCCGCGTCGTCGTGCGCTGAACCCCGCCGGGAGGGCCCCACCCGCGGGGCCCTGCCCGCGTGGACCCGCCCTGACGCGCCGCATCATTCCCATGACGCAGCGGCGCCACCGCCCTGCTATCGGCCCCGATCCCGTCGGCTGAGATGTTCTGTCGGGCATCGGGGGAGACGCGGCCCCGTCGGGCTCGTTCCCCACAATGACCTCCCCCGAGGCCCTCGAACTCACTCCCTGAAAGGAAGGCCCTCATTGAAGCCTGTCATCCTCAAAACCATGCTCGGTCTGGCCCTGCTCTCGTTACCGAGCGCCGCGGCGGCCCAGACCAACCTGATCGTAAACGGCTCGTTCGAGAGCGGTACGTTCACGCCCTTGTCAGGCCATAACTGGGTCACCGTCACCACTGGTCAGACGACCCTCCCGGGCTGGTCGGTGGTCGGCAGGCTCAACTGGCACGACGAGCGGTGGCCGGGCCCCGTCGTCGACGGCGGCTTCGCGGTCGACCTCAACGACGGCCACAACAACAACGCCTCGGACTTCTCCTCGACGGGCGTGCTCAGCCAGACCTTTGCCACCACCCCCGGGGCCCCCTACCGCCTCGCCTTCCACCTCTACGGCCCCTACGAGGGCGGGGTCAGCGGCACGGCCCCGACGCGCTGTGTCCGGGTCACGGTGGCAGGGAGCACCGTACAACGCTGCGCCGCGACCTCCGGCCCCTTCCCGATGCAGATGTACCCCCAGGAGGTGCTCTTTACGGCCACCTCCGCGTCGACCACCCTGAGCTTCGGGAGCGCCAGCGCCTTCGGGTACTGGGGCGCCGTCATCGACGCCGTCCGCGTGGTGGCCGTCGACAGCGACGGCGACGGGGTCTTCGAGGGCGACAACTGTCCCACGGTCGCCAACCCCGACCAGGTCGACACCGACGGTGACGGACAAGGCGACGCCTGCGACCCCGACGACGACAACGACGGCGTCCTCGACACGGCCGACAACTGCGCCCTCCTGTCCAACGCCGATCAGGCCAACCACGACGGCGACGCGCAGGGCGACGCCTGCGACCCCGACGACGACAACGACGGAGTCCTCGACGCGGCCGACAACTGCCCCTATGCCGCCAACCCGAGCCAGGCCGACACCGACGGCGACGGACAGGGCGACGCCTGCGACGGCGACGACGACAACGACGGGGTCGCCGACGCGGCCGACAACTGCGTGGCCGTGAGCAACCTCGATCAGGCCGACACCGACGGCGACGGTCAGGGCGACGCCTGCGACCCCGACGACGACAACGACTCGGTCGCCGACGCGGCCGACAACTGCCCCACCGTCTCCAACAACGACCAGCTCGACACCGACGGCGACGCCCTCGGCGACGCCTGCGACGCCGACGACGACAACGACGGGGCCCTCGACGCGGCCGACAACTGCTCCCTCGTGAGCAACGCCGACCAGCTCGACACCGACGGCGACGGGCAGGGCAACGCCTGCGACGCCGACGACGACAACGACGGAGTCCTCGACGCGGCCGACAACTGCTCCCTCGTGAGCAACGCCGACCAGCTCGACACCGACGGCGACGGGCAGGGCAACGCCTGCGACGCTGACGACGACAACGACTCGGTCAGCGACGCGGGCGACAACTGCCCCCTCGTGAGCAACCCCGACCAGGCCAACACCGACGGCGACGCCCTCGGAGACGCCTGCGACCCCGACCTCGACGGCGACGGGGTAGCCAACCTCCTCGACAACTGCATGGCCGCCCCCAACAGCGACCAGTCCGACCTCGACGGCGACGGACAGGGCGACGTGTGCGACGGCGACGTCGACGGCGACGGGGTCATCAACGGCCTCGACAACTGCAGCCTGGTCGCCAACGCCTCGCAGGCCGACCACGACGCCGACGGACAGGGCGACGCCTGCGATCCCGACATCGACGGCGACGGCGTCCTCAACGAGAACGACAACTGCGCCGTGGCGGTCAACCCCACCCAGGCCAACCACGACGGCGACAGCCAGGGCGACGTCTGCGACGACGACGACGACAACGACGGGGTCGCCGACGCGGCCGACAACTGCCACTTCGTGCCCAACCCCACCCAGGCCGACGCCGACGGCGACGGACAGGGCGACGCCTGCGACCCCGACGACGACAACGACGGGGTCCTCGACACCCGCGACGCGTGCCCGGGCACCGCGGCCAGCACCCCGGTGGCCGCGGCCAACGGCTGCTCCATCGCGCAGCTCTGCCCGTGCGCCCTGCCCCGCGGATCGTCGGCCCCGTGGCGTAACCACGGCCAGTACGTCTCGTGCGTGGCCCAGTCGTCCAACAGCTTCCGGGCTGCCGGGCTGATCACCGACACCGAGAAGGGCCTCATCCAGTCGGCCGCAGGCCAGTCGCGCTGCGGGCACCGCTAGAGGGGCGACCGGAACGTCGGACCGAGCTGCGCAACGAGACGCAAGCATCGCCAGGCGCGGGGGCGAAGACGGGCTCAATGCCCGTCGAGACACCGCAGCGCAGCGAGGCAACGCGGATCGGAAGCACGGCGAAGGGAGACTTTCCGGTCGGCACTCTAGCCTCCGCGTCGCTCCCGCCTTCGTCTCCCTCCCGTTCTTCCTCCTGAAGCAGAACCCCCGGCGCGACGGATTCTCCAGGTCGCCCCGGCGCGGTCACGCTATTGAGTGAGCCCACCGCCATGAACTCCTCCCGCAGATGGCTCGTCCTGGCCGGGGCCCTCGCCCTCCTGGCCCTGATCGGCTGGAGCCTCCTCGCGCGACCGCCGCAGGGAGCCTCCTCGGCTCCGGGCGACCCGCTCGGACACGACACCCCGGCCGCCCCCGCCGAACCCCCGCCCCTCGTCCCCGGGGCGCCCGACGCAGCCCCGCGGGTGGCCATCGCACCCGACGCCGCGCGCCGTCCGCTGGTGTGCGCTCCCTCCGACGGCGACGCGGCGACGGTCGGCGACGAGGCCCTCTCGGTCGCCACCCTGTGCGCCAGGCTCGGCGGCATGGGCGGTCTCGGGCCCGCCGGGGCCGACTTGCGGCAGGCCCGGATCGCCCTCGACCAGTTGATCGACGTGATCCTCGTACGGCAGGCCCTCGCCCTGGAGCGGGCCGCGGTCACCGAGGCCGAGCTCGACGCGGCCCTCACGGCCCTGCAACCCCAGCGCCCCGAGGCAGGGGTCGATCCCCTCCTGCGGGCCCAGATGCGTGAGCGGCTCGAGCTGCAGAGGCTCCTGGCCACGCGTCCGAACACGGCGGTGACGGAGGGCGATGTCGACACCGAGATCGCCCGGGGGGCCCCGGACATCGACCGGGGTCAGGGGGTTCGGGTTGAGGCCTGGGTGGCCCGCAGAGGTCCGAGGCCCGCGGGGGCGGTGCCCTCCGACGCCCAGGAGGCCGCCGAGGCCTTCGTCCGGGCGGTGCAGACCCAGAGCCCCGAAGTGGCGGCCAGGCGCCACGGTCTCTCGCCCCTCGCCCCCTTCGTCCTGGGAGCCCACGGCACCGAACCCGACCTCGAACGGGCCGCCGCGGGCCTCGCCCCGGGCCATTGGAGCGGTGCCGTCTCCACCCGCGTGGGCTGGGTCGTTCTGCGCGTGATCGCCCGCGAGGAGGGCCAGACCCTGCCCCCCGATGTCTTGCGGGCCAGGGTGCGTCAGGCCCTGGAGCGCCGCAGGCTTCAGACCGCACGCCAGGACCTCCTCGAGGCCCTCCGGGCCAACGCCCGCATCGAGATCCTCGTCGACCTCTGAGGGCGAGGGCCTATCCCCCCGCCCGGAGCCGTCCGCGCAGGGCGTTGAGGGCCCCCGTCACGGCCGTGTACTTCTGCATCTCGCCCTGCGCGTGGGCCACCCCCACCGCGGCCGCCTCCCCAGGAACGGCCGCTGCGACCACGGCCCGTCGGAGCAGGTCGGTGAGCTCGTGGTGAAACCGGTCGAGCTCGTCGCGGCTGGCGAAGCGCAAGGTGAGGCCCTCGGCGTCGAAGTGCATCGGGCGACTCTAACCGACTCTAGCGCGGCTGGGCGAAGGGGTGACAGGACTGGCACCGCGGGGCGTCGGCGAAGTGCTGGGCCCGGTCGGCATGACAGCTCAGGCACTGGGCTCGGGCGGGCGGGGTCGTCCCGTGGGTGGCGTGGCAGCTCGCGCACTGCTGGTGCCCGCGGTTGGCATGCAGGTGGGTGCCCCGAACCGCGGCGTGGCAGCTCGTGCAGGTGGGGGCCACCCGCCCCGGTCGATCGTGGCAGTCGGCGCAGCGGCGGTGGGTTCCTGGCGCGGTGGCCGCCGCGCTGGCCTGGGCCGTGTGGCAGCTCGCGCACCGTGACCACCACCCCCCGTCGGCCGCGGCCGGGCGGGGAGCGTGGGGGGCGTGGCAGCTCGCGCACTGGCTGTGGGTTCCGGTGTGGGCCTGGGTCGACTGGGTCGCGTGGCAGCTCGCGCAGGTCGTGGTCCCGCCCGGCCGGTGCGGGGCGTGGCAGGTGGCGCAGTCGCCTCCGTGCGGCCCCCTGCCCGCCCAGGTCTGAGCGGCCACGGCCTGACGAGCGTGGCAGGTGCTGCACCGGCCCTGGGCCTCGTCGGCGTCGCGGTGCGGCCCGTGGCACTGCACGCAGCGTGGGTGGCCCGCCACCGCCCGCGGGCTCCCGGTCACCTGCACCGAGGGGTGGCAACCCGCGCAGTTGCCCGCCCGGTCCCGCGCAGGGTCGTGGGGGGCGTGGCACTGGGCGCAGGCCCCACGATGGGCGCTCCCGGCCGTGGTCTGCCGGTGGCACTGATTGCAGGTCCCCGCCGCGTCCTGGCCCTCAAACGTGTGGGGGGCGTGGCAGCTCTCGCAGCGGGTGTGCCCGAGGGCCCGGGGGGCCTGCACGGGGCGTTGTCCCGCGGGGCCGTGGCACCCCACGCACGAGGCCCGGGCCGGGGCCGAGGGCGGGCCGTGGGGGGCGTGGCAGGACCGGCAGTCTCCGTGGGCCGCAGGGCCCGCGTGCAGGGCGTGGGCGGGGGCCGTGTGGCACCGGGCGCAGGAGTCGGTGACCGCGGCCCGCCCGCCGTGGGGCGTGTGGCACGAGAGGCAGTCACGGTGCGCGGCGGGCACCCCGGCGGTGGCCCGGTGTTCGTTGCCGTCGTGGCAGGTTCGGCAGGTGGCCGCGGTGGGGGGAGCCCCGTGGGGGGCGTGGCAGCTCACGCAGTCCTGGTGGGCCGCCGCAGGGACCTGGGCCGCGGCCGAAGACTGGGGGGCGTGGCAGCCGCGGCAGTCCTCGCGCCGGGCGGTCCAGGTGTGGGGACGGTGACAGCTCGCGCAGCGGCCGCCGTGGATACCTGCGGCGGGCCCGGAGGCCGGGGTCGCTCCTGGTGGCGTGCCCAGGGGAGGCGGAGGATGCAGGGGCCAGCTCCGCGGAGCCCCGGGTGGGGTCGGCCGCGGGGCGTCGTCCCGGGGGGCCGCGTGGCATCGGGCGCAGTCGGCGGCGAGGGCCCCGCGGGGGGCGTGGGGGGCGTGGCAGCCGAGGCAGTCGCGGTGCCCGACGGGGCCCGCGGCCACCTCCTGGGCGTGGCGGCCCGTGTGGCAGCGTACGCAGTCGACCCGGCGGGCGCGGGCCGCGGGGTCGTCGGCCCGGTGCGGGTCGTGGCAGCCTCGGCAGTCGGCGGCCCCGTGGACGTGGGCCGCGGTCACGGTTCCGGGGGCGGCGCTCGGCCCCTGCCCCGCGCGGGCGACCGGCCGCGACGAGAAGGCGTGGCACGACACGCAGGCCGACGCGCTCCGAGGCTCGGCGTGCATGGGGGTCGCGGCGTGGCATTGCCGGCAGCCCTCGCGTGCGGTGGGGCGCGCGTGGAGCGATCCGGCGTGGCAGCGCACGCACGAGCCGTCCCCGAGGGCCCCGAGGTGCCTGCGATGCTCGGGGTTGGCCGAGAGCGAACGCCAGCGGGCCTCGTCGCGGCGGTGACACCCCGCGCAGGAGGCCTCCCGTACGCCCCCGTGGTCGGGCGGGGACCCGAGGCCGAGGGAGGCCATCACGAGGGCCACCCCGCCCCGTTCGGCCGCGGCGTGGCACTGCTGGCAGCCGACGCCTCCATGGCCTGGGCGATGGGCCGCAGGGGCCGCGTGACAGCTCGTGCAGAACGTGTCGCTCCGCCGGGCCCGCACCGTTCCGCCCCCGAGGGTGAGGGCGAACACCGCGAGGACCACGGCCCCGAGGGCGAGGACCCCGAGCAGGACACGGCGGGCCGGGCTCACGCTCCGCGCTCCACCCGGCGGATCTTCACCAGCAGGAGCCCGAGGAGGAGCCCCAGGGGCCCGAGGGCGTAGAGCCATCGGGCCCGCTCGGAGACCCTGCGGGCCTGGGCCTCCCGTGCGGCCCGGACGGCCCTGCGCGACGGACCGACCACGGCCTCGGCGGCCTGCCCCATCGCGGCCTCGTCGAGCCCGTGGGCGAGGGTCCGCATCCGAGACTCGGCGGTGAGCACCTCGCGCAGGGCCCGCGAGGCCCCGGGAGGCTCGACCCCGGCCTCTCGGGCCTGCCGCACGCTGTCCCGGGCCCGCGAGGCCTCGGCGAGGGCCCCGTCTCGCAGGGCCGCGAGGCGCTGGGCGGTCTGCCAGGCCCGCTGCCCCTCGGCGTGGCAGCCCACGCACGCGGAGTCGGCCCCGACCCCGAGGAGCCGGTCGGCCGCGGGGGCGATGTCGTGGGCCCCGTGGCACGGACCGCACGGACCGAAGCCCAGGCGGGTGAATGCGGCTCCGTGGGGCCCCTGGGCCGAGCGGGTCGCCTCGTCGACGTGGCACGAGGCGCAGGCCCCCGCGGCTCCGCCCGCCTCGACCCGCTCGCCGTGGCGTCCGTGACACGAAGCACAGGTCGGGGCCCGCTCCGCCCCACGGGCGTGGGCCTCGCCGTGAACGCTCCGCAGCCACAGGGGCCCCGGCGGGCTCTGGGAGCGGTCGACGCGGGAGGGAGCCGTGTGGCAGCCCCCGCACAGCGACGACACCCGCGAGGGGTGCACCCGGGCCATCGGGTCGTGGCCGGGCAGGACGTCGTGGGCCCCGTGGCACGACACGCAGGTCGCGGCCCCGACGACCCCGCGGGCTACGGCCCGGCCGTGGGGATCCTGGCGGAAGAGGGCGAGCTGGTCGACCTGGAGGGAGGCCCCGTGGCGGCGCACGAAGCGGGCGTCGGCGTGGCAGCTCCCGCAGCGCTCGATCGCCTCGGTGGGCGACGGGCGGGCGAGGAAACCCGCGGCGGGGTCGTGGGCCCGGGTGGTGGGCTCGCCGCGACGGCCCCCGTGGCACCCCGCGCAGCCGATGGCGGGGCTACGATGGACGCTCCCGGCCACGGCCCCCGCAGGGCCGCGGAGGCGAGGTTCGGTCAGGCCCGCGTGGCAGGAGGCGCAGGCGTCGGCGGGAGGCTGCACGATGGGAGCGACCGGGGCGGTCGACGCGTCGGGCCCGACCTGGGCGGACGCGGGCGATCCGAACAGCACCGCCGCGAGGACCCCAAGAGCCGCGGTCTTGTCACGACAGGCGCGCATACACCGTCCCTCCGAGCACCATGAGGGCGAGGAGCCACACGAGGCCGCGGACATGCCAGGAGGCCCGCGGGTCGATCCACGGCAGGGCGAGGAGGGCCCCGAGGAGGAAGGTTCCGAAGAGGACCGCCGCGGTGCCGCCGGGGACCCCGAGGAGGCGGGGCGGCAGGGCCGTCAGGGCGGCGTGAATGCTCCCCAGGTACCACGGGGCGGAGCCCCCCGAGACCGGCCCTCCGGCCGGGGCCCCGACCCCGGGCGGGACCGTCACCGCCAGGAGCACCAGGACGATCGTGGCCGCGGTGCACAAGGCCGCCACCCGCAGGGCGAAATGCGGCACGGGGGGCATCGCGGGCCGGTCGTCGGGAGCCCGCTCCGCGCCCACGAGCCGATGGCCCCCCGCGGCCACCAGGAGCAGGGTGGCCGCCCCGGGCAGGAGGGCCGTGTGAGCCCCCCAGATGCGTACGAGGGTCACCGACCCATAGGCGTCGCCTCCGAGCATGGCCCGGCGCAACCACGGACCCACCCAGGGCAGGCTCCCCACCGTGGCCGTGGCCACCTGGGCCCCCGCGGCGCTGTCGAGCGACCACGGAAGGAGCGACCCGGTAAACCCCGCGTACAGGGTGACCACCCCGAGGAGCACGAGGGCCCACCACCCGACGGCCTGCGGCCTGCGCGGCCGAGACCCGACCGCCACGGCGAGCACCAGGAGCCACACCGTGACCACAAGGAGGTCGGCCCCACGGGCGTGCACCGCCCGCAACAGCTCCCCAAACGGAACCTCCGCCACGAGGGTCCGCACCGACCTGTGGGCCTCGGCCTGGCTGGGGACGTAGTGGGCGCTCAGGAGGGCCCCGGTGCTGGCCTCCACGGCCCCGAGGAAGAGACCCAGGGCGGCCAGGTGGTGCGGCAGACCCGCCCGCCCACTCGGAACCGTCAGGGCCCTCACGCGTCCTCCACGACGACGTCGTCGCCCACCACCTCGACCCGCAGGGCCCGCAGGGGCGACGGGGGCGGCCCCGCAAGGACCCGCCCGTCGAGGGCGAAGCGCCCGCCGTGGCAGCCGCAGGCGATCTCGCGCCGGGCACGGTCGAAGCCCACCGAGCACCCGAGGTGGGTGCACCGTGCGTCGAAGGCCCGCAGACTCCCGTCCGTGGCCGCCACGACCACCACGGCCCCCTCGTCGAGGGTCTTTACGGTGGCCGTCCCGGGCACGAACTCCTCGCGCCGCCCGACCGTTCCGCGGCGGGCCCCGGCGCGCGGGGGTGGGGTGAGGGAGCGCACCGCGGGCCACGCCACCACGGCCCCGGAGCACGCCCCGGTCACGACGATGGCCGCGTCGAGGAGGACCTCCCTGCGGCCAGGGCCGCCGCCGTGTTCATCGTGCATGGGACGCTCCGTGGATCATGGGCCGGCTCCGTGACAGGCGAGGCATACGCCGTGGCGCTGCGGTTCGAGGCCCGCGGCGAAGCCTGGGGGGTGCGGGTTTCCCGCGGCGGCCCCCACCCGGTGGCACGGGACGCAGGTGCGTACGGCGTCGCCCTCGTGGCAGCCCACGCACGTCAGCAGGTCGCGCCGGGCCGCCCGGGCATGCCCCCGCGGCGAGAACGGATCGAGCCACCCCGGGCCGTGTACGCTCCCCGGAGCCACGCTCCCGCCGACCCCTCGGCCGCGGTGGCACCCGTCGCAGCTCTCCACCGCGTGACACCGCACACACGACGACTGATCGAGCCGGGCCTCCGACCCGTGCCGGGCGATGAAGTCCCCGCGGTGGATAAACTCCCGCCACGCCCTCATGGGCTCGACCCCCGCGAGGGGCACCCCCAGCGACGCGCTGTGACAGCGCACGCAGTAGCTCGGCTCGTGACACTGGGCGCAGACCCGCTCGTCGGCCCGGGCCTCGACCCCGTGCTGCCGCGCAAACCCGGGCGGGTGCCGCACGAGGGCGATCGCATCGGGGCTATACCGCGACAGGCTCGTGTGACAGCGCGAGCAGGCCATGGCCCGCATGTCCTGGGCGTGGCAGGAGTCGGTGCAGGTCGCCATGGTCGGGATCTGCGGCTCGAAGCGCGCGGCGCTCGGCCCGTCGGCCTCGTACCCGTGGCAGCGTACGCAGCCCCCCTGGAGGCGGGCCACGTGGGGGCCGTGGTCGAAGATCAGGGCCCGGTTCTCGCGGCGCCAGGTGCGCGGGGCCCGGGGCTCGGTGTGGCAATACCCGCAGCGCTGCTGCTCGGGGCGCGTGTGGCAGGCCCGGCACCGGGCCTCCCGCGGGAGGACGTTGACCCGGCGCGGAACCGACACTGAGGCATCTCCCCGGACCCTCCCGTCGCTCGAGGCTCCTGCGTCGACGGAGGCACCCCCGTCGGGTGCGCCCTCCGCGTGGCAGTCGAGGCAGGCCACCCCCGCCCGCAGGTGAGGCCCGTGGGAGAAGCGGATGTCGTCGTCGGTCAAGACCGTACGCCGAGAGCAGGCCACGACCAGCAGCAACAACCCAACGAGGGCAAGGGCCTTCATCGGACCCCCGTTCCGGGAGCGACCCAGGAGGCGTGCAGGGCCCCGCGCAGCTCGGACACCGTCAGGGCCCGGGTGGCGTCGAGGGTGGCCCCGATGCGCCACGGGCCGCCGATCTTGGCCTCCAGGGTGGCCCGCCCGTAGTACGCGCTGCGCGGGGCCATCGGGTCGTCGCCGTCGAGGGCCCCGGAGGCCTCCAGCATCCCATCAAAGAGCCGGTGGAGGGGAAACGACCCCACCAGACGCAGCACGGTCAACGAGGCCTCTCCGTCGTCGCGGCGGCTCACATGCAGAAGCCCCTGGACCCCGTCCATCGAGGGAGCGAGCCGCACCCGGGCGTCGAAGCGCGAGGCCAGGGTCGCGCCAAACGACCCCTGGGCGCGACCGGGCACGTCGAGGAGCCTCAGGGCGCCTTCGAGCCCCACCGAGAGGCCCCGGGTCGGACGCCACGAACCCCCCACAAAAAACTCGTCGTACACGGGCCCCGCGAACACGCTCAGGATCGACCAGCGCGGGATCAGCCGGGCCACGTCGGCGTGGGCCCATCCCGCGGACACATCGCTGCGCCGACCGAGGAGTACGAGGGCCTCGACCCGCCCCTGGACGAGGTCGCCGCTGGCCCCGTCGAGCACGGCCGCCCCGCGCAGGTCGAAGCGCGCGGTCGGGTGCCACAGGGCCTCGGCCGACAACGCACGCTGGCCAGGGATCCCTTGGCCCCAGCGCTCCATCCAGCTCACCGAGGCTGTAAAACGCCCCGGGTAGGCGTACGCCGCACGCACCCCCCACACCGCCGCGGCCCCGTCGAACGCGGGTCGGGCCCCGAGGGCCCCGTCGAAGCGCGGGGTCACCGGCCGCCCCAACAGGGCCTCGAACGACAGCCCGAACGCCGTTCGAACCACCGCCCCGCCCCCGTCGACATGCACCCCCCCGGGCAGCCCCCAGGGCACAAAACGCCGCCCGAGCCAGCCGTTGTGGGCCCCGAGTCGCATGCCCCCCCAGGCGAGGGCCAGGTCGCCCGCGGCCACCTGCTCCTGAGACGCGAACAGATCGACCGCGGCCCACCCCGCGAGGTGGGCCTCGGCCCGACCGCCCCACAGATCGCGGGCGTCGACGAAGGCCCGGGCGTAGAGCGGGGCCGTAGCCACCGCCCGCCAGTAACGATCGATGACCCCCGAGGCGTTCTCCTCGACCGTCAGGCGGGCCTGGGGGGTGAAGCGGAAGAAGAGGTCGGCCCGGCCCGTGACCCGGGACGCGGGAAGGTCGCGCGGCCCGTCGTCTCCCAACGCCACCCGCGGGGCCACCAGGAGGGCCAGACACGCCAGCGCCCGCCCCGTCACGGCGCCCTCCCAAACTGCACGACCCCGTCGATGTGCTGGCGTCTGCCCGCCTCGGTGATCACCAGCCCCGACTGGGAGGGAGCCACCCCGGCTCCGTGACAGAGCACCGACGCGCAGGTGCGCTCCGCGGGGTGCGGGGCCGGCGGCGGGGTGCCGTGACAGCCCCCGCACGACGGGGCCGACGAGCCGTGATCCCAACGCAGCACCGGGCCCGGGGTGATGAGCCCCGCACCATGACAGGCCACGTCCGCGCAGGCTCCGCCCTGCCACGTCGGGCGAGCCCCACGGAGCAGGGCCGGTCCCGAGAAGACCACCTCCACCACCCCGTTGAGGTGCCCCGGGGAATCAACTCTGGCGGGCACGACGTGACAGCTCGAACACACCACGGGACGCGACCGGGCCCCGGTGCGGTGCAGGGTGTGGCCGGCTACGTCGGGCCAGCCCGTCCCGTCGCGGCCGTGACAGGAGCTGCAGTCGCCCGAGCCGTCGCCTACGTCGACCCGGCCGTTCATGTGGAGGGGGCCGGGGCGCAGGGCGGTCCCGGTGTCGTTGGCCTCGGCGTGGCAGGTTGAGCAACGTCCCGGGTAGTGGTCGCGCGGAGGGGCCCCGTGGCAGGAGCCGCACCCGAGAGGCCCTCCATCGCGCCACCCCGGGGTCGGCCGCGTCCCGCCGCGGTTGTGGCAGGCCACGGTGCAGGTCCCCTCGGCCCGGTCGTAGCGGGCTCCGGCCCCGGCCCGGTCGGTGTCAAATACCACCTGGACCACCCCGTCGCCGTGCTCGCCGCTGCGCAGATCGGCCCGGCGCGGCGGATGGCAGCTGTCGCAGGTGAGCCCCTGACGGCGCAGGTCGGGCGACAGGTGGGCCGGGTGGGCCCCACGAGACCGATCGTCGCGCGGATCCGAGCACCCCGCGGCCCCCGCCGCTCCGTCGACCCGGTGGCAGGTGTTGCACCCCAACGTCCCGTCGGCCCCGGCGTGGCAGCTCGTACACGCCGTGGCCCCCGGGCTCCCGCGGGTGACCCCCAGAGGGCGGGTCGGGGACCCGTCGTGACAACGTCCGCAGGCGTTGGGAGCCCCCGGATCGAACATCAACGACCACCGGGACGATCGCAGGGCCCCGGCGTGAAAGGCCGCCGCGCGCGGGTCGCCGAAGCCCGGGTCGTGGACCCCGCCGATCCGAGCCTGGGCCCCTCCCCGAACCCAGGCAGTCAAGAGGGCCCGTTCGGCGGGGGAGACCCGGTCGTGGTGATCGGGGCGGTCGAGGGCCCGGAGGATCCGCGCGTCGAGGCCCCCATCGGGGGCAGGGTCGGCCGCCCCGCAGCCCACCGCGTCGAGGAAGGTCCCCGCCCGCCATCCTCCGGGGGCCGAGGGGCCCGCGTGGCACGCGGCGCAGCGGGCCTCGAGCACAGCCCGGGCCTCGGGGTGATAGACGGGCGGACGCGCGGTGGCCTCGGGCGACTCGGCGCACCCCAGGACCAACACGGCCGCCGCCACCATCGACCTCAACGCGGGCCCCCGTCGGGCGGGGTGTCCCGGGCCCCGCGGGGGCCGTCGAGGTTGAGCTCGTCCCAACACACCTCCGCACGAAAGGCCCCGCCCACGCAGCTCTGGCGGGCGTCGGGGAGGCACACCCGCAGACGTCCCGCGGCCTCTCCCGACGTGGCCCGCTCGACCACGACCAGGGCGCTCCCGTTGCCGAGGCCTTCGATCCCGTGGGCCCCGGGGGCCTCGCCGAAGACCTCGCGCCGGGGCGTGGTGGAGTCGATGCGTACGGTCTCCGCGGAGAGGGCTGTCACCCCCTTGAAGCGCACGACGATCTGCCGGGCGTCGCGGGGGGAGGGCTGGCCGCACAGGCGCCCGGGCCGGCCCTCGGAGAGCACGAGGTCGACCCGCTCCTGGCCCGCTCGACGTACGACCCGCATCCAGGCCGTGCGCAGGGTGAAAGGGCGTCCCGCCACGGTCCCGTGGACGGGGGTGGCGGGGAGGGTGGCGGGGTTCATCGCGGCGGAGGTCTCGCGGACGGGGCGGCGCACGGGGGCCGACTCGTGACAGCCTGCGAGGGTGAGGAGGCCGAGGGCGAGGAAGCCTGGGCGCTTCATGGGGTCCTCGCGGCGGTGCGGGCGGCCCGCTCCAGGCGCAGGAGCACGGAGATAGCGATCAGCCCGAAGCACCAGACCCCGAGCGAGACCAGGGTCTCCACGAAAGACGGGACGTACTCGACAAACTCCCCGAGCTGGCTCGGGACAAACCCCGGGATCACCACCGACATCCCCTTGGTGAACCAGATCCCCACCAGGGCCCCGGCGCAGGCGATGTCCACCGCGGGCACCTTGCCCCAGCGCCTCACCCGCTCGCGGGTCCCCTCGGGGAGCAGGAAGAAGACGCACCCTGCGACCTGCAGGATGGCCCCGAGCCAGGCCCAGGGCACGAGGGCCCGGTGCCCGTTGACCCCAAGGAGGAGGTACCGCAGGGGCGTGGCCCGATGCCCCTGGGCGTAGAACTCCACCGCGGCCTGGACCCCGAGCAGAAACAGGTCCGCCGCCAGGGCGACCCCAAGGGCCCGTTCGAGCGGGGCACGGGCCTCGGCCGGGAGGGGGTCGGCCCCGTCCTCTTCTTCCATGGCCCGGGTGGACAAGAGGAGGGCGGCGATGCCCGTGGCCACGGCGCTCACCAGAAACCGCGGGGCGAGGACGGCGCTGTTCCAGAAGGGGCGGCCTGCGAACCCGGCGTAGAGGAAGGCCGTGACCACGTGCATCCCGAGGGCCCACAGGGCGGTCCCGATGCCCGCGACGGTGACCACCCGGCGGGAGGGCTCCCGTCCCCGCAGCCGCACGATCACGCTGTACCCCAGGGTGGCCACCACCAGGACGAGGTACCCGTTGAGGACCACCACGTCCCACGCGAGCATCGACGCGGGGAAGTTGAAGTACCCGATCCCCGGGATCATGTGCCACATCCGGTCGAGGCGTTCGACGTCCACCACGACGAAGAGCAGGGCCACTACGGTGGCCGTCAGCCCCAGGGCCTGGGCGGTGAAGATCAGGGGCCGCAGGGCCGCCCGGCGATAGACGAGGGCCGGCAGGGCGACCATCACCGGGGCGGTGGCCATCCCCACGAAGAACGTGAAGTTGGCGATGTACGCCCCCCAGGGGACCTGGTCGGTCATCGAGGTGGCCATCAGGCCGTGGTGGTGCCCGTAGAGAAACGCCACCACCCCGAGGACGAACCCCAGGGTGTTGAGGGCGAGCCACCAACGCCACGCGGTCCCGCCCCCGAGGAGGGCGACGGCAAAACGGACGAGCAGCGAGGGCGACGACGAGACCACCACCGGAGAGAATCCCCTTCAGTCGAAGTAGTAATAGAAGCGGGGTTGGGTCCCGGCCTCTTCACGAAACACGTACACCCGCTTGGTGGCGAGCACCTGGCGCACCTCGCTCTGGGGGTCGAGGAGGTTGCCAAACTTGCGGGCCCCGGTGGGGCAGGCCTCCAGGCACGCGGGGTACTCTCCGCGACGGGTGCGATGCAGGCAGAAGTGGCACTTCTCCATCACGCCCTTCGACCGCGCGCGGTTGGTGAGGAGCCCCTGGTCGGGGTTGATCTCCGACGGCCGCAGCGACGGGTCGGCCATGTTGAACCGCCGTGCGAAATAGGGACAGGCGACCTCGCAGTAGCGGCACCCGATGCACCAGTCGTAGTCGACCACGATGACCCCGTCGGGCTCCTGCCACGTGGCCTGGACCGGGCACGCCGTCACGCAGGGGGCGTTGCGGCACTGGTGGCACTGCACGGGCATGTAGAAGTGCCCCTCCCGCGGGACCTCCCCCTCGTAGCCCGTGTCGGCCCGGATCACGTCGAGGGTCCCGACGGGGATCTCCAGGACGCGGATGTAATGCATCTCGGGGTCGCGGGAGGTGTTGTTCTCCTCGGCGCAGGCGTACTCGCAGCGCCGACACCCCGTGCAGGCCGAGAGGTTGAGGGCGTACCCGAACTCCACCCCCTCGATGGGCGGGGGGTCGTTGACGTCGATCCGCACCCCGTACTGGGCCAGGGCCTGGGCCTCCAGGCGCTCGATCAACGCCTGCTTCTCCGCCTCCGACAGGCGCTTGTAGTGCTGCTGAAAGAAGCCCTCCCACTGCCCGCCTCCGCTCGCGGCGGCGCCGGCCGTTCCGGCCTCGGGCCCTGCCCCGCCCCCTCCCCCGCAGGAGGCCACCGTGGCGGCCACGGCCCCGGTCCCCAACACCTGGAGAAACTCGCGCCGCGAGTTCTGGGCCCGATCGAGGCCCTCTGCCATCGCGGCGAGCTTGTCTTCGTCGATCGTGCTCATGGGGTCTCCCTCCGTCGGTCACCAGGGTGCAGGGCGGGCCGCGGGAGGGCCTGGAACGTCGGCCGACGCGGGTCGTGCGGGTCGTGGCACGCGGTGCAGCTCCGCCGGACGCGGGCGCGCAGCCACGACCCGGTCTGCGACCCGTGGAGCCCCCGGGACCAGTCCTGGTGCTTCTCGGCGTGGCACTGGCCGCAGAGGGTCGAGGCCTCGTCGAAGGACAGGCCCTCGTGGGTGAGGAGGCGCAGGCGGTCGAGGTTCTGCGGGTCGTGGCAGCGGTCGCACCAGGTGAGGGTCGTGCCGTGGCGCAGGACCTTGCCCGCGTGAAACTCCCGCATGGGCCGCGGGCGCGGATCGGCCGGTCGCTCCGTGTGGCAGCGCTCCATGCAGGGGTAGGTCTGCAGGGAGGCCTGGCGCGGGGCCACGGTCACCGAGGCGTCGGCGTCGACCCGAACCCGAGGCCGCTCGCGCATCTTGCGTCCGCACCCGCTCAGGAGGCCCAGGGCGGCGGCGAGGGCCGCGGCGGCGAATCGGACTCGGGACCAGGCACGCACATCCCCTCCGTCAGCGGTTGTCGAGGAAGATGGCGTGACAGGTCGCGCACGGGGCGTTGACGGCTCCGGGCTGCACCGCGGCCACGGCCCGGCGCTGCACATTGAACCGATGGCCGCGCAGGTCGCCCGAGAGGTACTGCCGGACGGGGGTCGTGGGCAGGGCGTCGCGCAGAGCAGGCAGGGCGGCCCCTCCGGTGGCGGTGCGGGCCATGTGACAGGCCACGCAGGTGAGCTCGGCCGCGGGGACCAGCTCGTGGCGGCTGGTGGTGCGCTGCATCGCGTGGACCGTGGGGTCGACGAAGGCCGGGGCGTTGTGGCAGCCCGTGCAGGCCCGGTTTTCTTCCGGCGGGAGGCGCAGCATGGCGGGGTTGGAGCTGCCGTGGCTGTCGTGGCACGAGGTGCAGGTCACCAGCCACGCCCCGTTGCGGTACATCCCGCTCCGCAGGAAGTCGGTGCCCTGCTGGTGGGGGTTGCGGGCGTCGCCGCTGGGGAAGAGGTCGCGCACGGGGTCAGCGTCGATGCGGGTGGTGTGCCGGGACAGAAACTCCGACCGGCGGATCCCGGGGCGCGGCATGCGTCCGCTGCGGTCGAGGGGGGCCTCGGTGGCCCCGCCGCCGACTCCTGCGGGGCGGGTGTGACACGCGGCGCACAGGGTGACCTCGCGCTCGGGGGTGAGCAGGGCGGGTTGTACGATGTGCCGGCGCGATGTGGCGTCTTCGAGGTGTTCGGACCCGGGGCCGTGGCACGACTCGCAGCCGACGTTGAGGGCCTCGACCCGTCCGTCTCCGTCGAGGTCGAGCTCGCCGTCGGGGTCGGACACGGCCCGGGAGACGTACCCCCCGGAGGCGCTCCCGCCGAGGGCAAACCCCGTGGCGTGGCAGCCCATACACTGGGCGTCGAAGGAGACGGCCCGCCCGGGCTCGCGCAGGGCCATGGCCGTGAGGTCGAACCACTGAGCCGAAGCCTCGTCGCGCCAGGTCCAGTGCGCGGCCTGGGCGTCGCCGAGGGCGTCGTCGCCCTGGTGGTTGAACTGCATGGGCAGCAGGTGCAGCGAACGCGACCCGTCGGCGTTGCGCAGCCGCACCACGTACCGCTGACGATGCAGGGCCCCTCCGTACGTGAGGACCACGTCGTAGCGGCGGGT
This sequence comes from uncultured Myxococcaceae bacterium, assembly GCA_964447205.1. Lineage (GTDB taxonomy): Bacteria > Myxococcota_A > Polyangia > Polyangiales > JAEUKH01. The sequence continues at coordinate 223,592 of CAYUSB010000002.1, read as the reverse complement.
CCCTTCGGTGCGGAGGCGGTTGGTGAAGGTGACGAAGTACTCCCCGTCGGCCCCCCGGGGCACGGCGGGGTCGTGGCCGAGGCGGGCCTCGAAGGCTACCTGGGTTCCGGTCGGGGCGGCCCCCGAGGTGACCCTGCAGCGGGGGGTGGCGGCGGCGTCGCAGCCGTAGAACGACAGGCTGGTCCCCGCCCGAAAGGCAGCGAGGGCTGCGTCGAAGCGGGGCCACGCGGCGGTGTCTTGCATGGGCCCGCGGCGTCCGGGGACCTGGAGCCCGTTGAAGTGGGCGGTCCCCAGGGCCCGGTGGCGCCCGTGGCAGTGGACGCAGTGCGACGAGCCGACGTAGGTGGCCCCGGGCGAAGGGGTCGCGCTCACCCGCAGGTCGAGTTGGGTGTTGATCAGGGAGGCCCGGGCGAGGGCCCGTCGGGCGTGGTCGCCGCCGGGCAGGTGTTGGGCGTCGCCCGCTGCGGGAACCCACACCACGAAGTGCTCCCCTTCGGGCACGGCGGCGAAGCGGTAGACCCCGTCGGGCGAGACCGCGGCCTGCGGGAGGGTCTGGCCCGATGCGTCGATGAGGTCTTCGAGGGGCTCGTCGTGGAGGGACCGGGCCGCCGCGGAAGGGCTCTGGGCGAGGTCGATCGGGGTCGTGGCGCGGGCCGCCACGGATGCGGCCGGGACGAGGTAGACGGTCCCTCCGGGGACGGGGCGACGGGTCACGTCGACGACCCACCCCACAAGTCCCTGGGCCTCGCGCCCGAGCGGCGGGAGCACGTCGGACGGAACCCCGGGCGGCCCCGGCGGCCCAGGCGGCCCCACAGGCCCCTGGAGGCCCCCGTCCGGGGTCATGTCGGGGGTCCCTGGGGCCCCGGCCTCTCCGTTGGCACCGGGAGGCCCTGGGGGCCCCACAGGGCCCTCGCACGCGGCGAGCACGAGGACGAGCGCGGCGAGTCCGGCGAGGAGGGGGCGCACAGGGAGGCGATGGGTCAGTTGACGGGAGGATGCGAGACCGAGACGGCGTAGGCCCGGCCCGGACCGTGGCAGGTGGCGCAGCTCTCGACCCCCATGGTGGTGGTGTTGAGCTGGGTGTGGGCGATGGCCGCGGGGCTGTCATGGCACGACGTGCAGATCCGGGTCGAGGGGGCGGCCTCGGTGTTGGACGCGTGGCACGAGGCGCAGTCGGCGGGGGTCCGCGGGTAGCGCACGTCGGAGTAGTCGTGGGCCGTGTTTCCGAAGCCGTAGACCACGTAGGGCCTGCCCGCGGCGACGCTCGGCAGGTGCTCGCCCATGTGGATGCGGTGGATCATCACGGGGAAGTCGATGCTGACTGGGGGCCCCGCGGTGGTGGGGCGACGGGCCACGTCGGTGCCCTGGGGGTTGTGGCAGGTCACGCAGTACTGGACGTTGCCGTTGCGGTTGCCCCCGTGGAAGCTGAGCTCGCCGTGGCAGGCGTTGCAGCGGGCGTTGTCGACCACGGTACGACGGGGCACCGCGGTGCCTCCGCCGACGGCCGCGTAGGCCACGGGGTTGACCGCCCCGTGACGGTGATCGAAGGCCGGGCCCGACGAGGGGGTGATGCGCTCGGTGCGGTATCCCTCCAGGCCGACGGCGACGCTGCCCGTGGCCGACGGCAGAATGGCCCCCGCGGGGAACTGATACGAGAAGCGCCCCGCCCCGAGGGTGGTGAGCATCCCCGTGGCCCCATTGCCGACGAGGGTGAAGCTGCGCCCGGGGAAGGTGGCGTAGTCGGGTGCGGTGGGCCCGGCCACGATGGCCCGCAGTTGGGTGAGGGCGGTGGTGGTGGCGACGGGGTTCATCGCACGGTCGGACATGCGGAAGGTCACGGTGGGGGCCCCTCCGGCGGTCACCCCCGTGAGCGACTCGATGGCCAGGGCGAGGGTCGGAGCCCCCATCCGCCGCTCGGGCAGGGCGTGCACCGCCGTCGGAGAGAAGTCGCTCCCGCTCGCGGCGTGGCAGGCAGACTGCGAGCAGTTGGAGTCTTCGCGCACCTGAATGAGCGGGTGGGCGGTGAAGCCCATGGGCATCGTGCCCGAGCCGATGAAGGTGCGGTCGTGGCAGCCCGTGCAGAGGGTGCGGTTGGCCACCGTGGCCGCGAGTTGGGCTCCGGGGGCCTCGCTCGTGTGGCAGGTGTCGCAGCGACGGAGGTCCTGGGGGTAGCGCACCGTCGAGAAGTCGTGGACCGACCCGTTGCGACCGATGACACGGTAGGGGGTGCCCCCGACCACGCTCGGGAGGTGCTCGCCGCGGTGGATGCGGTGGATGAGGTGGTCGAAATCGAGGTTGTTGCCGGTGTCGGGGTCGACCATGTCCGCGGTGTGGCAGCTGATGCAGAGCCGCACGTCGCGGCGTGAGCCCCCGTGGGCGCTGAGCTGCCCGTGACAGCTGTTGCACGAGGCCTGGCTGACGGCCTGGAGCGCCGTGGGGGTGCCCCCTCCCGGGACGGTGTCGAAGACCGTGTTGGCCACCGCGGGGGCGTCGGTGGCGAGGAGCCCCGGGCGACGGGCCTGGGCCGCGATGCGGAAGGTGCGGGTGGGGTTGTAGGTGCTCGGCAGGGCCGCCGCGAGGCGGTAGGTCCAGACGCCGTCGGCGTTGTGGGTGAGCCGGTCGCGGGCCACGGTGGTGCCGCTCACGGCGTTGTCCATGCAGGGCACCAGGGTGGCCTGGTGCGGGGCCGGAGAGGGGCAGGTGGTAAACGACCGGTAGCGGGCCTGCACCGGGGGCGCTGCGGCGGTGTCGGCGGGGATCACCTCGTCGGCCATAAACCCGAGGGAGTTGAGGTCGTCGGGCGTGAGGCCCTGGTTGCGGGCGTCGCGGATCTCGAAGCGCACGCTCACCTGACGCTCGGGGCTGATCGTCGCCGCGAGGATACGAAAGGTGAGGCCCGCGGACGGGACCCGCACGATGACCCCGCCGCCGTCGGCCCCGCTCCCCGGGGGACCAGGGGGACCGGGCGGACCCTGAGGACCCTCAGGCCCCTGGACCCCCGCCTCCCCGGTAGGACCCTGAGGGCCCTCGACCCCCGCCTCCCCCGAAGGACCCGATGGGCCCGGCGGACCGGCAGGGCCCTCGGAGCCACAGCCGGTCAGGGCCAGGAGAACAACGCCAAGACCACTCAGGAGATTTGCGCGCATTGCCATAACCCTCTGTCAGGAGACTCGCGCACCCACACTCACAAATCAAGCTTATTGATCGGGAGGATACAAGGTTCTCAACCAATGTTTGAAGCACTTTGTGCGCTGTCGCACCAAATGCGCGACAAACTGCCTCAATTCCATGCTCAATGTGCGTGAGCCATGAGGGAATGTTCGTTGTGGGGGTGCAGGGCTCCGGTGTGGGTGTCGATCTGAGCCCGCCGCACCAGAAGCGCGCCCGATCGCACGCGGGCGGCGATGGCCGGGCGGGCGAGGAACTCCGCGATGCGGCGCTCGCGTTCGTCGACCCCGTCGGCCAGGGCGGGGTAGCGCGCGCGGGTCGCCGGGGAGGCTGCCACGGCCTCGGCGGCGCACTCCGTGTGGGTCGTAAAGAGCACCACCCGAACCCCATTCTCGACGGCGAGCTCCAGCATCTCCTCCTCGCGGACGCCCAGCACCGAGCCCGCGGTGCGGATCACGTAGTAGTATTTGCGCGTGTCGCCCATCAGCTCGTTGGTGTCGATGCGGGCGTCCATGCAGACCACCGCGGCCACCACCGGGTGATGGGTCGACCGGGGAAACCGCGCCCGGACCGAGGCCGCGAGGCGGTTGTGGCGCAGGGCCTCGGCCCAGATCTGGTCGGGGCGCACGTCGTGACCGTGCGAGAAATCGAAGCGCTCCAGCGGGTCTTGCAGCCGGTACCCGAGGTTGACGAGTGCCCCCCCGACGACAAACTCCGCCCGCTCGTTGACGGCCACGAAGGCGCAGGGCGCCGCCACCCCCACCACGAGCAACCCCAGGAATGTCCGCGTGCGCCGTTGGGGTCGTGCAGGGGCCGATTCCATGGGGTTCATGTGTACCTGGCTCGGCTGTACCTCCCCCGAGATCGGGGGCCGGAGGAAATTCGGCAAGCGCGTCCCACGTTTCGGTTTTGTCGCACAATTGTGCATCACCCCGCTTCAAACAGACGCCCCCCTCGGCGAACCACCTCGCCGTCGACAGAGCCTCCGCGCTACACTCCCTCGATCGGAGGCGCAGGATGAGAGAGCAGCGACAGCGCGACCGCGGACGGATCACCCAGCCCCTCGTACGCGACGGCGGGGCCCTGCGCCCGGCCTCCTGGGACGAGGCCCTCGACCGCGCGGCGGAGGGGTTTCGCCGGGTCCGTGACCAGCACGGGGGCGGGGCCGTGGGGATGTTCTCCTGCTCGAAGGCCACCAACGAGGTCAACTACCTCGCCCAGAAGATGATGCGCATCGCCATGGGGTCCAACCACATCGACTCCTGCAACCGCACCTGACACGCCCCCAGCGTCGTCGGTCTGGCGACGGTGTTCGGCGCGGGCGGTGGCACGAGCTCGTACCGCGAGGTCGAGGAGACCGACCTGGTCATCCTCTGGGGCTCCAACGCACGCGAGGCCCACCCCATCTTCTTCCACCACGTCCTCAAGGCCATCCGCCGCGGGGCAAAGCTCGTGGTGGTCGACCCCCGGCGCACCCCCTCCGCGGCCTGGGCCGACGTCTGGCTGCCCGTCCGGGTGGGCCACGACATCGCCCTCGCCAACAGCATCGCCCACGTCCTCGTCACCGAGGGATTGCACCACAGGGCCTTCCTCGCCCGGGCCACCGTCGGGTTCGAGGCACTGCGCGATCACCTCCAGGGGTACAGCCCCGAGGCCGTAGCCTCCGCCACCGGGATCGACCCCGCGACCATCCGCCGGGTGGCCCGGATGTACGCCGCGGCCGACCGGGCCGTCCTCTGCTGGACCCTCGGGATCACCGAGCACCACAACGCCGTCGACAACGTCCTGGCCCTCATCAACCTCGCGCTCCTCACGGGCCACGTCGGCCGCTGGGGCTCCGGGGTCAACCCCCTCCGCGGACAGAACAACGTCCAGGGCGGAGGCGACATGGGGGCCCTGCCCCACAAGCTCCCGGGTTTCCAGGACGTCGAAGACCCCGCGGCCCGCGGCCGGTACGAGGCCCTCTGGGGAGCCCCCATCCCCCCGAAGAAGGGCTGGACCATCACGGAGATGTTCGAGGCCATGGGCCGGGGCGACCTCAAGGCCCTGTACTGCCTCGGCGAAAACCCCGCCCAGAGCGAGGCCGACAGCACCCACGCCGTACGCCGCCTCCAGGGCCTCGACCACCTCGTCGTACAAGACCTCTTCCTCACCCGCACCGCGGAGATGGCCCATGTGGTCCTGCCCGCCACCGCCGCGTGGTGCGAGTCCGAGGGCACCGTCACCAACTCCGAGCGCCGCGTCCAACGGGTCCGCAAGGCCGTCGAGGCCCCTCCCGGGGTGCGCGACGACCTCGACATCCTCGCCGCCGTCTCCGCACGCCTCGGCCACCCCCTCGGCGACGTCGCCCCGATGGCCCTGTGGGACGAGATGCGGACCCACTCGCCCATGCACCACGGGATGCGCTACGACCGCCTCGAGGCCCTCGGGGGCATCCCCTGGCCCTGCCCCCACGAAGACCACCCCGGGACCCCCTTCCTCCACGCCTGGCTCTGGGACGAGCCCTTCACCGGCCGCCCGGCCCCCCTCTCGGTCGTACACGACGAGGGGCCCGTCGAGGCCCTCAGCCCCGAGTATCCGCTGCGCCTCACCACGGGCCGACACCTCGACAGCTTCAACACCGGGGCCCAGAGCGGGGCCCTCGCCTCGCCCCTGCGCTGCGAGACCACCGTCGACCTGAGCCCCCGCGACGCCCACGCCCTCGGCCTCGCCGACGGAACCCCGGCCCGCATCGTGTCCCGCCGCGGATCGGTCCTGGCCCCCGTCCGGGTCGATCCCCGACTTCCCGTGGGGCTGGTGTTTATGACCTGGCACGACCCCGACGTGGTCGACACCAACGCCCTCACCATCGAGGCCACCGACCCGCGGTCGGGGACGGCCGAGTTCAAGGCCGCGGCCGTGCGGGTCGAGCCCCTGCGGGGGAACGGCCCCTCCCCCTTCGACGCCGCCGACGCCGAGGAAGAATCCTGATGGACCTCCGCCCCCTCGACGCCCTCCCCTCCCCCGCCGAACGCTCCGCCGTCGACGCCCTCCTCGGCCCCGAAGCACCCGCCGAGGGCCCCGAGGCCACGGTCTCGTACGGGGCCTCGATGCGCATGCGCCACCTCCTCCTGCCCGCCCTCCACGCCGCCCAGGACCGGGTCGGCTGGGTGAGCCCGGGGGCCCTCGGCTACATCGCCCGAAGGCTCCACGTCCCGCCCGCCGAGGCCTACGGGGTGGCCAGCTTCTACGCCCTCTTCGCCCTCCGTCCCCGCCCCACCCGGATGGCCCACGTCTGCGACGACGTGGCCTGCATGGCCCGCGGGGCCGAAGGCCTCTGCGACGACCTCACCGCCCGCCTCGGCCCGCCCGGGTCGCAGACCGAAGGGGCCGGATGGCTCAAGAGCCCATGCCTGGGCCTGTGCGAGCAGGGCCCCGCCGTCCTCGTGCAACACGCCGGGGAGGTCCCGGACATGTTCGCCTTCGGGGGAGCCACCGTCGACGTGACCCTCGACGCCCTCCTCGGTCGGTCCCGCCCTGCCCCCCAGCCCACGACCCTGCGCCAGCCCCGCGGCGACCTGCGGCTCCTCAGCCGGGTCGGGGCCGTCGACCCGTCGAGCCTCGACGCGTACCGGGCCGCGGGGGGCTACCGGGCCCTGCGCAAGGCCCTCCAGCTCGGCCCCGCGGGGGTCCTCCGCGAGCTCACCGACAGCCGCCTCGCCGGACGCGGAGGCGCGGCCTTCCCCACCGCGCGCAAGTGGCAGGCCGTGGCCGCCCAGCCCGCCCGTCCCCACTACGTCGTGTGCAACGCCGACGAGTCCGAGCCCGGGACCTTCAAAGACCGGATCCTGATGGAGTCCGACCCCTTCGCCCTGATCGAGGCCGTCACCCTCGCGGCCTTCGTCACGGGCTCCCCCCAGGCCATCGTGTACGTCCGCGACGAGTACCCCCTCGCCCGGGCCCGCCTCGCCGAAGCCATCGCCGCCGCCAACGCCCGCGGGTTTCTCGGGAGCGACATCCTCGGGCGCGGGGTCGAGGTCGAGATCACCCTGCGACGCGGGGCCGGGGCGTACATCTGCGGCGAAGAGACCGCCCTCCTCAACTCCATCGAGGGCCGCCGGGGAGAGCCCCGGGCCAAGCCGCCCTTCCCGGTCGAGGAGGGCCTCTTCGGCAAACCCACGGCCATCAACAACGTCGAGACCCTCGTGGCCGCCCTCGACGTCCTCGCCGACGGAGGGGCCGCCTTCGCCCGCCGCGGAACCTCCCAGTCCACCGGGACCCGCCTCTTCTGCCTCTCCGGCCACGTGGCCCGCCCGGGCCTCTACGAGGTCCCCTTTGGCACCACCCTCGGGAGCCTCCTCGACCTCGCGGGGGGGGTCGCCGACGGGGCCTCCCTCGGGGCCTGCCTCCTCGGCGGGGCCGCGGGGGTGTGGGTCGGACCCGAGGCCCTCGACCTCAAGCTCAGCCTCGAAGACGCCCGGGCCGCGGGGCTCACCCTGGGCTCGGGGGTGGTCATGGTCCTTGACGATCGTACCGCCCTCCTGCCCTACCTCCGCCGCATCGCGGGCTTCTTCCGCGACGAGTCCTGCGGGCAGTGCGTCCCCTGCCGGGTGGGCACCGTGCGGGTCGAGGAGCTCCTCTCCCGGGTGGCCCGCCGCGCCCCCCTGGACGACTGGGCCACCGAGCGGGCCCGCCTCGCCGAGCTCGGCCAGTGCATGCGCGACGCGAGCATCTGCGGCCTCGGACAGACCGCCACCAGCGCCATCGAGAGCGCCCTCGCCCGCTTCGACCTCGTGCCCGGAGACCCCCCGTGAGCCGCGATCCCTTCCGCGACCCAGACGCCCTGCCTCCCCGGGTCGTCACCCTCACCGTCGACGGCCAGACCGTGCAGGTCCCCGAGGGAGCCACCCTGCTGGAGGCCTGCCGCAGGGCCGGGATCGACACCCCCACCCTGTGCTTCGCCGAGACCCTCACCCCGGTCAACGCCTGCCGGGTGTGCGTGGTGGAGCTCGAGGGGGCGCGGGTCCTGGTCCCGGCCTGCGCCCGGAAGGCCGAGGAGGCCATGGTGGTGCGCACCGACAGCCCGCGGGTCCGTACGAGCCGTCGTGTGGTCTTGGAGCTCCTGGGGTCGAGCGTCGACACCTCCACCGCCCCGAGCCTGCGCGCGCACGCCGCCCGATACGGGGCCGACGCCGCCCGCTTCGGCCCGCCGAGCGCCCCGGCCTCCGACCGCGACGACGCCCACCCCGGCCATCACCACGGCCCCGACGGAGCCACCGCGGCCACGGTGGGGCAGCCCGTCAAGGTCGACAACGACCTGTATGTCCGCGACTACGCCAAGTGCATCCTCTGCTACAAGTGCGTCGAGGCCTGCGGGATGGACGCCCAGGGCACCTTCGCCATCGCCGTGGCGGGCCGGGGGTTTGACGCCCGGATCAGCACCGAGCTCAACGTGCCGCTGCCCGAATCGGCCTGTGTGTACTGCGGAAACTGCATCGCGGTGTGCCCCACCGGGGCCCTGATGCCCACCCGGGAGTTCGAGATGCGGGCCGCCCAGACCTGGGACCCCGCGCGGCAGCGGGCGACCGACACGGTGTGCCCCTACTGCGGGGTGGGGTGCGTCCTGCGGCTCCACACCCAGGGCGAGGAGATCGTAAAGGTGGGCTCCCCCGCGGAGAGCAGCGTCACCCACGGAAACCTCTGCATCAAGGGGCGGTTCGGCTTCGGGTACGTCGGCACGATCCGGCGCAGCAAGGCGGAGTGACCGCGCTTCAGTACTCCTGGAGCTTCAGGGTGTCGGACGCAAACTGCCGCAGGAAGAGCTTCGACACTCCCGGCAGGAACATCAGCTTCACGAAGCCGTCCCGCGCGGCGATCCCGAGCCGCGAGCCCGGGACGAACGACGACGCGAAGCGCCGGGCCTGCTGCTGCTTCCAGGCGATCACCGGGCGGAGGGTGGCCTCGTAGCGGGCGAGGGCCGCCGCGGGATCGCTCGGCTGCGCGGCGAGCTCTCCGGCCAGCGTGTACGCCCCCGCCATGGCCAGGGCCGACCCCTGACCCGAGATCAACGACACGCACTGGCAGGCGTCGCCCACGAGGCCTACTCGCCCGAGGCTCCATCGGGGCAGGTCGATCTGGCTGACCGCGTCGAAGTAGAAGTCCGTCGCGGACTCCATCGCGTCGAGCAGCCCTGGGGTCCTCCACCCGAGGGCCCCGAAGGCCCTCCGCAGGGCCTCGTGCTGCTCCGCGGGAGCGCGCCGGACCGTGTGGGCCTCGTCCGCGAAGATGAAGAAGGCGGCGAAGCGATCGTGCCCGACGGAGTAGAGCCCCACCTGGCGCCCGGGGGCCGAGAGGCTCTGGAAGACCCCCGTCTTGCCCGTGGTGTTGGCGACCGTGTACGAGGCCGTGTAGTACCCGAGGTAGCGCTCGAAGCGCGCGTCGGGACCGAAGAGCATCCGCCGCGTCGCGGACCGCAGGCCGTCGGCCCCGACCACGAGGTCGAAGCGCTCGGTGCACGGGACGTCCCCCGTCACGAGGTCGACCTCGACCCCGTCCTCGTCGGGGCGGAGCGCGCGGATCGAGGTGCCGAAGCGGATCTCGACGTCGTCCTTCACCTGGTCATGGAGCACCCGCGCGAGCCCGCTACGCAGGAGGCTGAAGTGCCGCCCGCCGAGGAGGGCCCGGAGATCTTTGAAGCTGAAGCGGGACCGGACGCGCTCGGCCTCGTCGATGAAGTCCAGGGCGGGGATGTCGTGGTGCACCTCGGCGAGCTGCGGCACGATCCCCATGCGCTCGGCGACATCGAAGCCCGCGCCCCAGAAGTCGATCATGTACCCGCCCCCGCGAAGCTGTGGGGCGACCTCCACGACCACCGGGGTCATCCCCCGCCGTCGGAGCCAGTAGGCCAGGGTGAGCCCTGCGATTCCGCCGCCGCTGATGAGGACACGTCGGGTCTCCATTGGGGTGCTCCTCAGCCGCCGACCCGATCGATGCAGTCCTGGTCGGTGTGAACGTTGTCTACCCGGAGGTTGAGCATCAAGCTGCGGACGAACATCCGGGCCCCATTGGGCACGTTCTCGCAGCGGCCGTTGGTGTACTGGCGCACCTCGCGGAGGCGGACGTTACGCAACTCGACCCGCATCGGCGTGCCCACGGGGTTGGTGCGCTGAAGCTGATGGAAGATCACCTGACCCTCGTAGGCGAGGTGGCTGCGTTCGGCCCGCCAGGTGGGCTCGGTCTGGATGCCCGACAGGCCCGAGAGGAAGAAAGGCCGCTGGGCGAGCCGGGCCATCGAGAGGTCGACGGTCTGCCCCGTGACCGGACCCCCGTCGTTGAGGTAGTCGTAGAAGCGCAAGGCCACTCCCCTCCGCTCGGTGTCCTCGACGAAGACGAAGAGCGACCCATCCGCGGGCCGGTAACACTGCATCGACCAGTTGAACTCCAGGGTCTCCAGGTCGATCCGCGGCCCCGTCGTCCGACCCGAGGGTGTCCACCGGGGCCGACTCCATGCCGCACCCGATCAGCGCGGCGCAGAGGGCCGCCCCCACCCACATCGCACTCCAAGTCGCTCGCCCCATCGCCGTCACAGGCTCCCCACCGGACGCCCCATCCCCGGAGACCCTCTCTCCGCGGTGGGTGCCGCGGCCGACTCATACCCACATTCCAGAGAGGGTCAACCTCCGCCCGCCACAATGTGCGGCACGGGAGCCTCGCGGCCCTGTCGCCGCAGGGCGTTCGGGTGTACTCGTTGAAGCCCAACGGAGGCAAATCTGTCCTGTGCTGCGCGACAAGACGTGGGTGCGTTGTGGAGTCCTGGTTCTGTGCGTCGGCGCCGTGGCCCTCGGCTGCGGCGGAGGGAGCACCCCGGAGCCCCCCGCGGACAGCGGATCGTCGGACCTCGGACCGCCCGACACGGGACCGCCCGACACAGGCCCCGCCGACACGGGACCGCCCGACACAGGCCCGGCCGACACAGGCCCCGCGGACGTGGGGCTGACTTGCCGCGATCCGCTCCGGGCGTGCGGCGGCCGATGCGTCGACCCGGGCGATGACCCCGCCCACTGCGGGGCCTGTGACCGCCACTGCATGATGGACCTGTTCTGCTACGCCGGGCAGTGCCTCGCCCGATGCCCCACGGGGCTCACCCTCTGCGGGGGGCGGTGCGTCTCGACGGAGTTCGACCCGGCCCACTGCGGAGCCTGCGGGACCCGCTGCACGGCCGACCAGGTCTGCGCCCGCGGGCGCTGCGTGACGACCTGCGCGGGGGGCGACCTGACCGTACGCGAGTGCCAGGACCCCGACGACCGTCGGATCTGCGTCGACGTGTCGGTCGACCGACGCCACTGCGGGGCCTGCGGGATGACCTGCCCCCTCGGCCAGACCTGCACGATGGGTCGCTGCGGGGTGCTCTGCCCCGCCCCGCAGATCCACTGCGACGGGCTGTGCGTCGACCCCACGCGCGACATCCGCCACTGCGGGGCCTGCGGCAACGCCTGCGCGGCCGGGCTGAGCTGCGCCGACGGTGTTTGCGCCCTGCGTTGCCCCACGGGCCAGGAAGACTGCGGGGGCACCTGCCGCGACGTGCAGAACGACAACACCAACTGCGGGGCCTGCGGCAACACGTGTCGGGCGGGGTCGGTCTGCACGGCCGGCCGCTGCGTCCTGGTGTGCCCCGCGGGGCAGCAGGAGTGCAGCGGGAGCTGCCGCGACCTCGGCAGCGACAGCGCCCACTGCGGGGCGTGCAGGAGCCCGTGCGCGCCGGGCCAGGCGTGCCAGATGGGGGTGTGCCGCGTGGTGTGTCCGAGCGGGCAGGTGGTGTGCGGCGAGGCCTGCGTCTCGACCGACACCAGCCGCGACCACTGTGGGGCGTGCAACCACCGCTGCCCCACGGGCTTCGGCTGCCTCGGCGGTCAGTGCCGCCTCGAGTGCGCCGCCCCCCTGCAGGCCTGCGGCGAGGGGATGGACGCCGCGTGCGTCAACGTCGCCAACGACGTCGCCCACTGCGGAGCCTGCGGCACCCTCTGCCCCGCCCGCCCCAACGCCGCCCCGGCGTGCGCCGCGGGGATGTGCGGCACCCGCTGCGACACGGGCTTCGCGAGCTGCGACGGCGACGCCGACAACGGCTGCGAGACCGACCTCAACACCACGGTGGCCCACTGCGGGGCCTGCAGACGGGCCTGCACGAGCGCCCAGCAGTGCGTCGCCGGGAGCTGCGCCGTGCGGTGCGTCCCGGGCTCGGCGGTCTTTGACAGCCCCGGGGCGAGCCGCCCCCTGCCCATCCCGCTCGGGTGCACCCGGCTGACCGTTCGGGCCTGGGGCGGGGGCGGAGGAGGCGGCGGGTGGAGCAGCAGCTCGACCCCGGGAGGCCACGGGGGAGGCTCCGGGTTTGTGTTGGGCACCCTCTCGGTCAACCCCGGCGAGACCCTGACCGTCGTGGTCGGGAGCGGGGGCCAGGGGGCGTGTCAGGGCTGCGGGGTGCAGCCCGGAGGCGGGAGCCCCGGAGGGGGGACGGGGGGACGGGGAGACACCGCAGGCGCCAACGGAGGCCCGGGCGGAGGCGGAGGCGGGGCGAGCCAGGTCCTCCGCGGAACGACCGCCCTCCTCGTCGCAGGCGGCGGCGGAGGCGGCGGCGGGGCCCAGGCCCTGACGACCAGCACCGTCGGCGAAGACGCCACGAGCGGGTGCGGCGACGGGGCCGCCGGGCGCACCGCGGGCACTGGCAACGACGCCCCCGGCACCGCGGGCACCCAGGGGGGCGGTGGAGGCGGAGGGGGAGGCTCGGGGTCGAGCGTGGGGTCGAGCGGCACCTTCGGCCGCGGCGGACGCGGGGGCAGTTGCTCTGGGGGAATGGCCCAGAACGGCACGGGGATCAACCCCGCGGGCACGAACGACCCCGGCTACGCCAACAACGCCGGGCGCGGGGGCCTGTCCGCCACGAGCACCTCCGCCAACGGAGCCGCGGGCCGTGTGGTCGCCGCCTGGGGGCCGTAGCATGCCCGATCTCCTCGCCCACCTCCTCACCCGTCCCCCCATGGCCGAACCCTGCGAGGCCCTGTCCGCGTGGTGGCCGCGGATGCTCCTGGCCGGGGTTCCCTTCGCCCGAGGGATCGACCGGGCCGTGGCCGCGGGCTTCGCCGCAGACCGCCTCGGGTGGGCCTTTGTGGCGGGGTATCACGCGGCCCTCGGTCGCCTCGTGCCGACCCTCTCCCCCGACCTGCCCGCGGCCCTCGCGGCCACCGAGGCGGGCGGGGCCCACCCGCGGGCCATCACCACCCATCTGATCCAGGCCGAAGACGGAGCCTGGCGCCTGACGGGCACCAAACACTTCGTCACCCTGGGCCGTCACGCGCGCACCCTCCTCGTGGTCGCCTCGACCGGGATGGACCCCGAAGGACGCAACGCCCTGCGCCTCGTGCAGGTCGACTCCGAGGCCCCCGGGGTCTCCCTCGTGACCCTGCCCGAGACGCCCTTTGCGCCCGAGATCGAGCACGCCGCGGCCACCTTCGAGGCCGTGACCCTGCCCGACGCGGCCCTCCTCCCGGGCGACGGATACACCCTGTATCTCAAGCCCTTCCGGACGATCGAAGACCTCCACGTGGTCGGGGCGGCCCTGGGGTACCTCGTGGCGGTCTCGCGACGCCACCGATGGCCCGAGGCCCTCCGCGAGGAGCTCATGGCCACCCTCGTGGCGGTGCGGGCCCTGGCCGCGGAAGACCCGGCCTCCCCTGCGATTCATGTGGCGGTGGCGGGGATGTTTCGTGCGCTCGGTCGCGGGATCGAGGCCGTGGAGGCCGCCTGGGCCGAGGCCCCCGACGCCGAATACACGCGGTGGGTGCGCGACCGGGGGCTCCTCCAGGTGGCCGCCCGGGTGCGAGCCCAACGTGTCGCGGCCGCGTGGACACGCCTCGGCAGCGGATAGACCCTCGGGGGCGGAGCCCTCACGCCCCGCGGCTGACCGCGATCCCGTCGGGCAGGGAGGGAGACCCCGGGCCCTTCTTCATCGCCAGCCGTTGCGCGATCACCTCAAGGACCTCGGCCCCCGAGGTGGCCCGACGCAGCCGGTCGCGCACCCGCGCGTCCTCGACCACGTTGGCGAGCTGCGCGAGGAGGGCGAGCTGGGCCTCGGGCCGCTCGGTCGGGGTCACCAGGAGAAACACCAGCCACACCGTGCCCTCGGGCTTCGGTGAGGCGGAGGCCTCTGCCACGGTCCAGCGGCCGAAGACCACCCGCGGGGCCACCAGGCCCGGGCAGCGGGCGTGTGGGAGGGCCACCCCGTTGTCGAGATCGGTCGACAGCTCGGCCTCGCGCGCGAGGGCCCGCTCGGCCACCTCGGCGTCAGGGGGCAGGGCCGCAGCGGGAATCTGCCGGGCGAGGGTACGAATCAGCTCCTCGCGCGTGCCGCCCTGCACCGTCATCAACAAGGCCCCGGCCTTGAGGGCCTCGAGGAGCGAGGTCTCGGACTCGTGGGGGTACTCGTCCTCGATGCGGCCGACCACCTGCTCGAGGATGTCTTCGAGGGTGATGAGCCCGAGGGGGCTGCCCTCGTGGGCGACGAGGCACACCGTGGCCCCCTGGTCTTGCATCCACATCAACGTCGACTCGACGTCATCGTCGGGGCGCACCGACCGCAAGGGGCGCACGAGGCGCCGCCAGTCCTCGTCGACCGCCGCCACGGCGATGAGGTCACGCGCGAGGAGGTAGCCCTGCACGGCCCCCGTCTGGGCGTCGACCACCGGCCACCGCGAGAAGCGGGTCTCGGCGATCTGTCGCAGGACCTCGTGGCGGCGGGCGGAGGCGTCGAGGCGCCATACGCGGTTCCACGGGACCATGACGCTGCGGACGCGTTGGGTGCGGATGTTGGCCATGTTCTCCAGGATGAGCTGGAGCCGCAGGTCGCGGACCTTGTGCCGGGCGGCCTCATGGCGCACCCCCGTGTCGGCCAGCACCAGACGGGCCAGGCCCACCGCGGCCTCGGCCTCCTCGAACACCGCCGCGGCGACCCCCACCCGCTCCAGCTCCTCGCGCTCGCTGAGATACCGGGCCCGCACCAGCATCCGGGCCCCCGGGTTGAGGTTGCGCACCGCGGCCACGATGGCCGCCCGGTCGGCCGCGTGGGGCAGGGTCAGCACGACGTGCGAGGCCCGACGCACCCCCGCCTGCTCCAGGATGCTCTCGTGGGAGGCGTCGCCGAAGATGGCCCCTCGCCCCTGGGCCTGGAGGGCCGAGACCACCTCCAGGTTGAGGTCGATCACCATCGTAGTCATGCCCGCCTCCCGCAGGAGGCGATCGACCGAGCGCCCCACGGGGCCGAAGCCCACCACCACGGCGAGACGTTGTCCGTTGGCGACCGGGACCAGCGAGACCCCCGCGGCGAGGTTGTGGGCCCGGGCCCGACGCTCGGCCCGGGCGTTGAGCAGCCTCCAGAGCCGCGGACGCCTGCGCAGCCAGGCCTCGATGCGCGGCAGGGCCCGGAACATCAACGGGTTGACCGCGATCGACACGATGGCCGAGGCCACCAGGACGCTGTGCCCCACGTCGGTCATCAGCCCGTGCCGACGGGCCACGTCGGACAGGATAAACGAGAACTCCCCGATCTGGCCGAGGCCCAACGCGATGGTGAGGGCCGTGCGGGCCGAGTGCCCCAGGGTCAGCACGAGGAGGAGGGCCGTCAAGGGCTTGACCAAGAGGATGATGCCCAGGGCGGCCACCACCAGGAGGGGGGCCCGCACGAGGAAGGCCGGGTCGAAGAGCATCCCCACCGACACGAAGAACAGCACCGCGAAGGCGTCGCGCATGGGCAGGGCGTCGGCCGCGGCCTGGTGGCTCGCCGGCGACTGGGCCACCACCGAGCCGGCGAGGAAGGCCCCGAGGGCCATCGAGGCCCCGAAGAGGCGATAGGCCCCCGCGGCGATCGCGATGGAGAACACCAGGACCGTCAGGGTGAAGAGCTCGCGCGAGCGCAGGCGGGCCACCCGGGCCAGGACCCACGGGACGGCCCGAGCCCCGAGCACCAGGGCCAGGGCCACGAGGACGGCCAGCTTGAGGAGGGCCAGGCCCAGGGCGGCCCCGAGCGTCCACCCCGTGGCGTCGCCCCTGCCGATCATGGGGAAGATCACCAGGAGCACGATGGTGAAGATGTCCTCGACGATGAGCCACCCCACGGCGGCGTGGCCCTGAGGGGAGCTCATGACCCCGGCGTCGAGGAGCACCCGCATGAGGACCACGGTGCTCGCCACGGAGAGGGCCATCCCGAGCACGGCGGCGGTCTGCACGGTGAGCCCGAGCCCGGTGAACACCCACACGGCCGCCACGGTGGCCGCGACGATCTGACCGACCGCCCCGGGCAGGGCGATGCCGCGCACGGCGATCAGGTCTCTGGCCTGAAAATGCAGGCCGACCCCGAACATCAGCAGGATGACCCCCACCTCGGCGAGCTGCTGGGCGATCCCGAGGTCGCCCATGATGCCCGGCGTATGTGGCCCGATCAGAACCCCCGCCAGCAGGTACCCCACGATGGGAGACAGGCCCACCCGTTGGGAGATCAGCCCCAAGACCCAGGCGGCCGTAAACGCTACGGCGATGGTCGAGATGAGGGGCGCCTCATGCATGCTGATCGTTTCCCTGTCCTCATGGCGCCCGCGCCTTCGGGGCCCCTGCCGATTCGAGATCGCCCCGGGGGCTCTGCGTTACACTCTGGGGCCGTGAGCTCCGCATCGCCACCCTGTCCACGCTGTCCCGGGCGTCGACTCGACCCCCGCAACGACTTTCACATCTGCCCCGAGTGCCTGGGCCTGTGGATCGCGCGCGAGCGCCTCTCCGCGGTCGAGCCACGGCTCGCCCAGATCGCCCTGCACGCCGACCGGGCCCTGGCCGGACAGACCCCGTACGGTGGCATCGCCCGGTGCCCCGGATGCGCGGCCCCGCCCGCGACCTTTCCCTACTTCGATGTCCTCATCGACTGGTGCGTGGCCTGCGGGGGCGTATGGCTCGACGGCCCCGACCTCAAGGCCCTGCGAGAAGGCATCGCCGAGGCCCGGTCCCGGGGAGACGAGGCCGCGGGGCTGCGTCACTTCCGTCAGCAGGCGGTCGAGGCCGTCACCATCGGCACGGTGCGGTGCGCCCGATGCGGCGAGCGGGTGACACTGACGGACACCTGGATGTGGGAGAACGGGACGGTGTGCTCGCCCTGCGGCCACACGTTGCGGTACGGGGTCGAGCCTCCGAGCCCGGAGGAGCTCGCGGCCATCACCTCGGCGGCGGCCCATCGGGGGGTGGTCACCCGGCTTCTGCGATGGGTCCTGGCCCTCGACGACGAGCGCTGAGGAGGGCTCCCCTTCGGGAGGTCTAGCCCTCGGCCCGGGGGGGCTGCGGGTCGGGAGCCCGCTCGATGCGGCCGTCGGCGAAGCGGGCGAAGCGCCCGGCCTCCCGCGGGTGGACGGGGCCGTCGTCGGGCCAGGGCCATCCCCCGAAGCGGGTGCGCTGGTAGTCGGCGAAGGCCTGCTGGATCTCGGCCCGGGTGTTCATCACGAAGGGGCCGTGTTGGACCACGGGCTCGCCGAGGGGGCGTCCCTGGAGGATGAGGATCTCGCCGGGGGCGTCGCCGTTGACGAAGGGGGCGGGCGCGTCGGGGCGCAGGGTGACGGCCTGGCGCACGGAGACCTCGTGGCGCCCCACCCGCAGGGAGGCCCCGCGGAAGAAGTAGGCCATGCGGTTGACCCCCGCGGGCGCCGCGGGGAGGGCAAACCGGGCCCCGGGCTGCATCGTCAGGGTGACGATGGCCACCTCGGACTGGGGCTTGGAGGCCCAGGAGTTGGGCGGAGGCGCCGGGGCCCGGGCCTCGTCGAGGGTGCCCGCGTAGACGGTGACCTCGGTCGTGCGTCCAGCCGCGTCGCGGACGGTCCGGCGCGGGATGGTGTGGGCCCAGAACATCTTGAAGTGGGCCGCCACGCGCTTGTCGGCCCGCGGGAGGTTGAGCCAGAGCTGAAACAGGTCGAGGGTGTTGGGCCCCGACTGATCGAGCAAGGGCATCATCTCGGCGTGTTGGATCCCGTCCCCGGCCGTGAGCCACTGGAGGTCGCCGTTGCCGTAGCGGGCCGTGGCTCCGAGGGAGTCGGAGTGGTCGACGAGGCCGCGGCGCACCACCGTGACGGTCTCGAAGCCCCGGTGGGGGTGCTGCGGGAAGCCGGGGACGGTGCGGCCGTGGTACATGTTCCACCCGTCCTTCCAGGCGAAATCGCTGCCGAGGTTGCGGCCCGCGAGGGAGGCCGCCGGGCCCATCTGGGCGTTGCCCGCGGGGAAGGCGTCGTCGTGGTGCACGCAGAACAGAAACGGGTCGAGGGTCTTCCAGGGAAACCCGAGGGGCTCGACCCCCCGGACCACCTCGGGTTCGGTGGCGACGGGGCTGGGCCCGGCGCCCGCTGCCACCGTGGGAGGCGTCGGGGTGCAGGCCGCGAGGAGGGGCGTCGTGGCGAGAGCGCTGAGTGCGGTGCGTCGGTCCATGGGGTTCAGGGTACCGCGCCGTGGCCCCGAGGGAAGTGCCGCGCGCGGGCAACGCTGCGTTGCGCCCCATCGGGCCGGCGCGAGGGGGAGCAGGTGTTGCGGACGAGGGCGCTGTCGCCAGCGAAGCGTCGAGGGGGTCACGCCGCCCTCCGACCCACGAAACCTACTGGCCCTTGCGTCCTTGCGGCTTCGCAGCCCGTCGCGGTGGGATCAGTCGATGGGCTCGCCTGGCTGCTCGGCCACCAAGGGCACCGCGGACCGCCCAGGCTCCAGGGTCTCCAGGGCCGAGATGGCCCGCCACCACGGGTCGACGGCCTCCACCCGGCCCGGCTCGACAGGGTCCCCCAGGCGCGGCATCACGAGCTGCACGCCCCCCGACGGAGCCACCTCCACGAGGCGCTCCGCCGGGGCGTCCCAGTCGTGCAGGGCCAGGTTGAAGGTGCCCCAGTGTACGGGCAGAAACGCACCGCCCCCGAGGAGCCGAAGGGCCTCCAGGGCGTTGTCGGGACCGAGGTGGATGTGCCCCCAGGCGGGGTGAAACGCGCCCACCTCCAGCATGACCAGGTCGAAGGGGCCGAGCCGGGCGGCGATCTCGGCGTACTCCGGGGTGAGCCCCGTGTCGCCGCTGAAGAAGACCTTGTGGCGCGACCCGGCGAAGGCCATCGACGACCACAGGGTGCGGTTGCGGTCGGTGAGCCCGCGGCCGGAGAAATGCTGCGACGGGGCGGCGGTGATGGTGAGCCCGCGGCCGACGGTGTGGCTGTCCCACCAGTCAAGCTCCTTGATCATCTCCCCGGGCACCCCCCAGCGCTGCAGGTGGGCCCCGACCCCGAGGGAGGTCACGAGGGGGACCCCCCGGAGGGCCAGGGCCACCACGGCGGCCCGGTCGAGGTGGTCGTAGTGGTCGTGGGAGATCACGGCGGCGTCGACGGGGGGCAGGGCCTCGAGGGCGACGGGGACGGGCTGAAACCGCCGCGGCCCGACCCGCCCCACGGGCGAGGCCCGGGTCGACCACACGGGGTCGGTGACGACCCGCGTCCCGTCGATCTCCAGGAGCAGGGTGGAGTGGCCGAGCCACGTCGCCCGCAGGCCCGTCTCGGGCGCTCGGGCCCAGGACGGTCGCGGGTCGAGGGCGGGCAGGGGGGCCCGCGGGACGCGGCGGGTTCCACTGCGGAAGTACTCCAGCATGGTGGGG
This sequence comes from uncultured Myxococcaceae bacterium, assembly GCA_964447205.1. Taxonomy (GTDB): domain Bacteria; phylum Myxococcota_A; class Polyangia; order Polyangiales; genus JAEUKH01. The sequence continues at coordinate 203,752 of CAYUSB010000002.1, read as the reverse complement.
AGGGTCGTGCCGGGCTGAAGGCCGGGGCCCACCGAGGCGGTGTTACAAAACACCCCGTCCGCGTACCGCGGTGAGGCCTCGATGCGTTTACGGCGCGCGGCCTCGGCGCGTTTGTCATGACTCAGCGGCATTGGTGGATCATACCGCAAGAACTGACCCATCGTGGAGCGTTTTGCCCTGCGGTGCAGGGCCCGCGCTTGCCAGCCTCGCATAATAGGGCTCTCCTGTCATGAGATCAGGCGACTGGAGGCCTGAATCATGAAACTTCAAGAACACGGATGGAAGCGGCTGCTGATCGCAGCGAGCCTCGTGCTCGGCTGTACAAGCGGCAGCACGGTGGTCGGCGGAGACGCCGGAGGCGGCGGCATGGACGTCGCTGCGGACGTGCAGTGCACCGCGCCTCAGGCCTCGTGTGGGGGGCGCTGCGTCGACACGCAGTCCAACCCCGACCACTGCGGGCGCTGCGGGACGGTGTGCGCCCGCATCGAGGCCTGCGTGATGGGCCGCTGCGCCCTGCAGTGTCCGGCGGGCCAGACGGCCTGCGGCGGGCGCTGCGTCGACGTGGCGACCGACCGGGCCCACTGCGGGGCCTGCGGCACGACGTGTGCGCAGGGGCAGGTGTGCGCCATGGGGCAGTGCGGGGTGGAGTGCGGGGCCTCTCTGGCGACCTGCACCACGCCCGGGGGCGGGGGCGACGGCGGGGGCGAGCGCTTCTGCGCCAACACCCGCACCGACCGCGACAACTGCGGGGCCTGCGGGATGGCCTGCGCCGTCGGACAGTCGTGCGTCAACGGGACCTGCACGACCGTGTGCGGGGTGGGCACGATGGACTGCGGGGGCACCTGCCGCGACCTCTCGTCCGACCTCGCCCACTGCGGGATGTGCGGCAACGCCTGCCCCGCAGGCACGGTGTGCTCGGCCGGGACCTGCGCGGTGTCGTGCGGGGCGGGCACGACCAACTGCAGCGGCACCTGCCGCGACACCCAGACCGACAACAACCACTGCGGAACCTGCGGCACGGCCTGTCCGGCCGGGCAGCTCTGCTCGGGCGGGATGTGCCAGGTCACCTGCGGCGGGGGCACCACCAACTGCGGCGGCACCTGCCGCGACCTGCAGAGCGACCGGCTCCACTGCGGCGGCTGCGGCAACGCCTGCGCTGCGGGCGAGGCCTGCATGGCGGGCACCTGCGTCGTGTCGTGCCCGATGGGGCAGACGGACTGCATGGGGACCTGCCGCGACCTCCTGGTCAACAACACCAACTGCGGCACCTGTGGCAACGCCTGCCCCACCGGCCAGGTCTGCGCCGCGGGGATGTGCTCGGCCACCTGCCAGCCGGGCACCGTCAACTGCAGCGGGTCGTGCCGCAACACCCAGACCGACGTGGCCGCCTGCGGGGGCTGCGGGATGGCCTGCCCCACCCCGGCCAACGGGACGGCCTTCTGCACCGCGGGCCGATGCGGCGTGCAGTGTAACCGGGGCTTCGGCGACTGTGACGGCGACGGGGACAACGGCTGCGAGACCGCCCTCGACACCACCACCCACTGCGGCGGGTGCGGGGTGCGCTGCGCCTTCGCCAACGCGGCGACGAGCTGCCTGGTGTCGGGCTGCACCATGGGGGCCTGCGCGACGGGCTTCGCCAATTGCGACAACAACGTGACCAACGGGTGCGAGGTCAACACCCGCACCGACAACAGCAACTGCGGGGCCTGCGGGACCGCCTGCGGGGCCGGGCAGCGCTGCGACGCCGGGGCCTGCGTGGCCACCTGCGTGGCGGGGCAGACCGACTGCGGGGGCACCTGCCGCAACCTCGACAACGACCCGAGCAACTGCGCCTCCTGCGGCAACGTGTGCCCCCGCCCGACCAACGCGACGGCCTTCTGCGCGGGGCGCTGCGCGTTTCAGTGCGCCGCCGGCTTCGGCGACTGCGACCAGAACGCCGGCAACGGCTGCGAGACGCCCCTGTCGAGCGTGTCCAACTGCGGGGCCTGCGGCTTCGCGTGCCGCTTCGCCAACGCGACGGCCACCTGCACCGCCGGGGCCTGCGCCCTGGGCACCTGCGCGACGGGATTCTCCAACTGCGACGGCAACGCCGACAACGGCTGCGAGGTCAACACGACCAGCGACCGCGCCAACTGCGGGGCCTGCGGGGTCACCTGCGCGAGCGGCCAGGTGTGCTCGGCGGGCGTCTGCCGCGTGAGCTGCGCGGCGGGTCTGACCGACTGCGCGGGGAGCTGCACCAACACCCAGACCGACCCCGCCAACTGCGGAGCCTGCGCGCGGGTTTGTACGGCCCCGTCCAATGCGGCCCCGGTGTGTGCCGCGGGCGGGTGCGGGTTTGTGTGCAACGCGGGCTTCCGCGATTGTGACAACGACCCGTCCAACGGCTGCGAGGTCAACACCAACACCAGCGTCGGCAACTGCGGGACCTGCGGCCGGGTCTGCAGCTTCTCCAACGCGACGGCGACGTGCACGGGCGGGGCCTGCCAGCTCAGCGCGTGCTCGACGGGCTTCCGCGACTGCGACGGCAGCTCCACCAACGGCTGCGAGGTCAACACGACCAACAACGTGAGCCACTGCGGCGGCTGCGGGGTCGCGTGCTCGCTCTCCAACGCAACCCCCGTGTGTACGGCCAGCGTGTGCCAGGTCGGGACCTGCACGGGGACGTTCCGCAACTGCAACAACAACCCGTCGGACGGGTGCGAGGTCGACACAGCCTCCAACCCCAGCCACTGCGGGGCCTGCGGCAACGTGTGCGGCAGCGGGGTGTGCACCAACGGTACCTGCGTGGTGACGAGCAACCGCTACCAGCAGAGCTTCGTCTCGGGCGAGGGGTCCAGCGGCGCCCAGTGCACCGCGTGGAACACCTGGCGGGCCTCCCTCACCGGGAGCTACACCCGGGTCACCATCCGCGGCACCTTCAACACCTCGGGCGTGAGCTGCACCTCGCCCTCGGTCGTCAACGGCCTCGCCAACGCCCTGCGCAACGGCCTCGACTTCAACATGACCTGCGACGGCCGGGCCTGGTCGCTCTGCGGCACCCGGTACAGCGGCGAGCTCTGGCTCGACCCGCCCTTCACCTGCAGCGGCTCCAACTGCCCCACGGGCTACATCGTGCGGCCCTGCATCGGGGGCTCCAACTCCAACTGGGGCGGGGTCAACACGGCCACCTGCAGCGCCCCCTCGCAAGAGATGATCGTCGAGTTTCAGTGACCCCGTGACGGCCCGGTGACCCCCCTGTCGCCGGCCCGGCGCCCCTCCCCCCGCCTTGCGGACCGCCTCGCCCCGACCCACCCTGGGTCGATGCGCGCCCTCCTGTCTGCCGACGCCCTCACCGACGCCCTCACCTCGCTGCCCGGATGGCGCGGAGACCCCAAAGGCATCGAAGCCCACTACCGCTTCCCGCGTTACGGAGCCGGGGTCGCCTTCGCCGTCGAGGTCGCCCTCCTGGCCGAACGCATCGACCACCACCCCGACCTCCACCTCGGCTGGTGCGCCGTCTCCGTACGGTTCGTCACCCACGACGCCGGCGGGGTCACCGCCCGAGACGTCGAGGCCGCCCGGTTGGTGGCCGCACTCGGCGTCGCCCCCGAGCCAACCCCCTGAATCCCCGCGGGTTTCTGACGGTCAGGCTATGTCACCCCGAGGCTGGCACGGCCAGAGCTCCAGGGGCATAACCACCCTCATGGAGACCGCCCCCACACATCCCCGACGTAGCTCTGGCAAGACCCTCCGCGCGGCCTGGGTGGTGCTCGACACCCTCCAGGACGGGCCCCAACTGTCCGTGCGGGTGCGGGCCGTCGAGGGCGGGCACACCCTCTTCCTCGCCTGCGGCTCGGGGCGCCGGGCCGCGGAGTACGCCATGCTGGCCGCCGAGCGGTACTGCCACGAAGCCGGTCTCGTGCGGGTCATCGCCCCGGCCAACGACAACGCCGACCGCTGACCTCCTGCAGACGCAATCATGGGTGCGGGGTCCAGGATTCGAACCCGGACTGAGGGAATCCGATCACATGGGCGGTGGCCGCATCGCCCCACCCCACCGAGACTCCATTGAATGAGGGATTTCAGGCCCTTGCGTTTACCATTTCGCCAACCCCGCGACTGTGCCCCGAGGCTATCACGGACCGTCCCCGTTGCCACCCCCCTGTGCCACACTCCCGGGGCCCCGATGACCGCCCCCGACTCCCTCCTCGGCCCCGAGGCCCCCCTCGATCCCGCCGCCCTCCAGGGCCACTACCAGGCCTTCCTGCGCCCCGACCGGATCCTCCTCACAGGGCACTCGCACCAGGCCTGGCCCGACGTGGCCCGGGCCGCCATGACCCGGTGCTTCGACGACGCCGCCGAGCACGTCGACGACAAGTGGGGGGCCGCCTTCGAGGCCGCTCAGGCTGTGCGCGTGGCCATCGCCCGGGCCGTAGGGGCCACCCCCGAGCGGGTGATCCTCGGAGAGAGCACCCACACCCTGGTCGTGCGGCTCTTGTCAGCCCTCGCCTGGAAGACCCGCCGACACCTCGTCACCACCCGGGGCGAGTTTCACACCCTGCACCGCCAGCTCCGACGGCTCGCCGAGGAGGGGGTTCGGGTGGACTTCGTCGACCCCCATCCCGTCGACACCCTGGCGGCCCGTCTGGCCGAGGCCGTTCGCGACGACACCGCGGCCCTCCTGTGCTCGACGGTGCTCTTTGAGACCTCCACGGTGGTCCCCCACCTCGCCCAGGCCGTGGCCCGGGCCCGTGCGTGCGGGGCCGAGGTCGTGCTCGACGGGTACCACCATTACGGCGTTCGCCCCCTCACCCTGGCCGACTACGGCGACCCCTTCCTCCTCGGGGGAGGCTACAAATATGCCCAGTGGGGCGAAGGGGTGTGTTTCCTCGTGGCCCCCGCGGGGTGCGCCCTGCGGCCCGTGGTCACCGGCTGGTTCGCCGACTTCGCCAGCCTCTCCGAACGCCGCCCCGAGGCCCCCGTCCGCTACGCCGAGGCCCCCGCGGACCGCTTCGCCGGGGCCACCTACGACCCCGTGAGCCATTACCGGGCCCGGGCCGTGATCGAGTTCTTCGCGGCCCAGGGCATGACCGTCGGGCGCCTCGCGGAGAGCTACACCCGCCAGACCGCCCGCATCCTCGACAGCCTCGCGGCCGCGGGATGGGAGCCCGCCACCCCACGCGACACAAGCCTCCGCGGGGGCTTCGTGGCCGTCCCCGTCCCCAATGCCGCCGAGGTGGTCGAGGGGCTGCGCTCCGACGGGGTCTGGGTCGACGCCCGGGGCGACCTCGTGCGCCTCGGCCCCGCCCCCTACCTCACCGACCCCGAGATCGACCGGGGGGTCGAGGCCTTCCTGCGCCGGGCCCGAAAATAATCTCGGTCCGCCCTTAAGGTCTCCACAGGCCTGCCGATTGGTGCGGCATGCTCGCCCGCGCACTGATCCTGATCCTGGCCCTCGCTTCGCTCCTCCTGATCGGCTGCGGCGGCTACCAGCACTACCAGCCCCTCACCGTGCAGATCGCCGCGGCTCAGGACACCCAGACGGCCGCCCGCGAGCTCGCCACCCGGCAGGGCTGGAGCGTGATCACCCGGCTCAGCACCAACGGGCGCCTCGTAGCCTTCGCCGACGAGACGGCCACCCGCCGCGACCGGATCGTCATCCACACCCGCCCCGGCAACGTCCGGATCGCGGTGTACACCGAGCTCCGCGACAACGGCGGCGAGTGGTTCAGCAGTGACACGGTCTGCCCGAGCTACTCGTACGCACGCGAGCACGAGGTCGCCCAACTCCTGCGCCGCATCACCAACGGCCGCACCGCCCAGTGAATCCCGACACCTCACTCCGGGTCAGAACACGCCGCCCGCAGCCGCTGCACCGCGTCGGTGTGGAGCTGCGACACCCGGGCCTCGGACACCCCAAGGACCGTGGCGATCGACCGCAGGGTCATGGCGTCGCCGTAATACATCCGCAGGATGTCCCGCATCCGGGTCGGCAACGCCGACAGGGCCTCGTCCAAGACCGCCTGCCGCTCCCGCTGCAAAAGGGGCTCCTCGGGCGAAGGGGCCCCGTCGTGGGCCCGGTCGAGCTGATCGCCCATCGAGACCTGACGGGTCGCGGCGTTGACCACGGCCCGATGTTGGGCCACCGCCGCCGGGCTCACCCCCGCGGCCGAGGCCAGGGCCTCGGAGGAAGGCTCCTCGTGGGTGTCCTGCACCAGGGCCTCGCGGGTCGTACGGAGATGACGGGCGAGGTCGCGCTGCCCGCGGGTGAGCGGGTCGGCCCCCCGGGCCTCGTCCTTGATCGCCCCCCGAATGCGCAGCCGGGCATACGACTCGAAGGGCACCCCCGCGCTCGTACGGTAGCTGCGGTAGGCCTCGACCAGCCCCAGAAACCCCGCCCCGATCAGGTCGTCCACGCTCATCGACAGGGAGCGGGCCTCGCCGTGGGCGATCCGGCGGATGATGGGGACGTACTCCAGGGCCACCTCGCGCGGGAGCACCATCCCGCCCGCGGGACCGTCCTCCCAGACCATGGGTTCCTGCGTCTCGACGTAGTCATTGATACGAGACAGCAGACCTTCTGAGGGAGCGATGAACTCGATGCCGATCCCCGCAGCGAAACGCCCCGACGGACGGAGCCAGCGTACGACCCCCTCCAGGGAGAGCCGCTCGGGGCTGGTGGGCAGTGGGAAGCTCACCACCACCCGGCTCATCATCGGCAGAACATCGCGGGTCAGGACGAAGATCCCGCCCTCGGACAGGTTGTCCGCCCGGCCCCGGACGTACCCCCCCTGGGTGCCGTGGATGTCGACGTCGGCCTCGAGGGCGGCCCGTCGAAAGACGCGCATCTCCTCGGGTTTGACTCTCTGTTCGGTGTGCATCGACCCGCCAACCTACCCTTCAGGGGGGATCATCATGCCCTGAGACCGCCCCGGTCTGGGAGGAGGAAAAAAATCCATCGGCAGCCCTTAAGGTCGTCGAGGCCTCGCCGATTGGTGCAGCATGAACGCCCGCACCCTGATCCAGACTCTGGCCTTCGCCGCGCTCGTGATGACTGGGTGCGGCGGTTACCAACACTACCAGCCCCTCACCGTGCAGATCGCCGCGGCCCAGGACACCCACGCCGCGGCCCGCGAGCTGGCCACCCGGCAGGGCTGGAGCGTCATCGACCGGCTCAGCACCAACGGGCGCCTCGTGGCCTTCGCCGACGAGACGGCCACCCGCCGCGACCGGATCGTGATTCACACCCGCCCCGGCAACGTCCGGATCGCGGTGTACACCGAGCTCCGCGACAACGGCGGCGAGTGGTTCAGCAGCGACACGGTCTGCCCGAGCTACTCGTACGCACGCGAGCACGAGGTCGCCCAGCTCCTGCGGCGCATCACCAACGGCCGCACGGCCCAGTGAACACACTGCCATCTCGCGTAGCGTCCATGCCCGCTCCGCATCAGGCGCCCGGGAGCTGTGCAGCGCACGCGCCCCCTACCTCACCCAGGCCCGGAATGTGTGTCGGGCCAATGAGTCCAGGGCGCATCGGGGCCCCGGATGCGGGCCGGGCCAGAGAGACCAGGGCGCATCCGGGCCCCGGATGCGGTTCGCGGCAGGATGTCCAGGGCATGTCGGGACCCCCGGGTGCGTGTCGGGCACGCGCATTCGAGCGTTGCCCGGGCGGGACCGAAGCCTGAGTCCGTTCTGTGGCGGACACCGTTTCAAACGATGGGTACGAACCACCGACCGACGCGCTTGACAGGCCGCAAGAGGCTGAAGTAGCGTCCTGAACGTAGGGAGCGGAGGGTCGCTCGGAGGGAGGCAGACATGACCAGGCGGAAGCTTTGGATGGCGGCGGGAGTGATAGTTGGCACGGGCTGTGCTGGGGGGGCCGATGGGGTAGGACAGCGCGTTGATGCGCTGTTGGACGAGACGGATGTCGCGGTGTCTCGTCCGTCAGACAACACCAGCGGGTCCTACCATGTATACGGGCAACCGTCTGTGATGGTGGTCAACAACACGGCGGGCCAGATGATGCTCAGCCTGTTCACCGACACCAGCCGGTTTGCGAGTGACGGCTCCGTGGCCGGTTGGGCGTGGAGCAACAACGGCGGGCAGTCGTGGACACACCCCAACGAGGTCGTCCCCGCGGTCTATGACGGCTCGCAGCACACCTACGCGCTGTACTCAGACCCGATCGTCGCGGCGGCCTCAGTAGACCCAAAAGCCATGGCGGCCGTGTGGGTCGGACTGGGGCGCGTTCAAGTGGGGGCAACAACGGGCCCTGGGGACAAGCAGGCACTGCTCTGGGGCACGTTCTCGCGAGTTCTCTCCTGCGCCAGCGGTGCACCGCTCTGTCCCAACCCGGCCACCGCCCGCGTGCTCTACCCGGCCTCGTCTGGTCGCAGCGTGGATCGTCCCTTCCTGGCCGTCGACCCGAGCGACCAGTCGCACATCGTCTTCTTCGATCAGGATCTCAACGGAATCGACTCCTCCGGCGATCGTATTCACTATCTCCGTGCCAGCCCCGTCGGGGCGATCACCGCGGACTGCGTGCTGCCGCGGCCCTACGTCCCCACTGACCCCGATCGTAACAAGTATTTTCAACCGCAATATGCTCAGGTCGGCCGCACCAGTTGGGGCGGCATCGTCGTCACCTGGCGCGAGACCCACCGGCCGTTCTCGGGGGGGTCTGGCTATGTACAAGAGGTTCTACAAAATTTCCAGGTCGTCGACACCTACTCACGATATTACATCTACGCGACCGTGGGCTATGTCAATGACGACGGCAGCGCGTGCCCCATCACCTGGACCACGCCCTCGGAGATGCTCGCGCCCGGTGCTCCCGAACCGACCATCGGTCCCTGGACGGATTTCTCACAGGATCAGATCGCGCATCTCCGCAATCCGGCACCCAACTTCCGCGAAGGAGTCCGCACGGGGCCTACCTACTCCACTCCCCTGACGGTCAACCCCATCGACGACCACTGTTACGTCGCCTACCGCACGCGGGTTCACACTTCCGCGACGGAGGCATCGACCAACCAGTCACAGATTGTGGTCGCGCGTAGCGGGGACGGAATCTCCTGGCAGTACATGCCCGTGCCCATCGACAAGCCCACGTCGGAGCAGGCCCGCGGCTTTATGCCCGCGATCGCCTCTTCGGGGCCCTACGTCGTCGTCGCATGGTACTCCGACCAGATCGGGACGCTCTCGACCCTGTACGGCGACCGGCTGCGTTGGAGCGTGTGGGCCTCGATGCTCAATGTGTACGACAATGTCCCTCAGTTTGGTCCCCCGTTTCGGGTGTCGGTCAACCCCAACACCATGATGGGCAGTCAGGGCTTCTATCCCTCGACAGCCGGGTCGGGCCTGCAGGCCTCCTGGCCGCAGCCGGGCGGTGGCATGATCAATTCGACCTTCACCTGGTCGATGTCCCCCATCTGGTTTGGCGATCACCTCACGTTGGTGGGCGGGGTCGGCACCCAAAGCCCCTACGGCTGGTGGGAGCCCGACCCGTGGCGCTTCTTCTTCGCTTGGGGCGACTCACACCGCGCGACCACCAGCGACCCGGGTTTTCCGACCGCACCTGCACGATCGCTCGAAGTCCGTGGGAGCCGCGTCGATGTACGGCCCTGAACGCAAGCATGCCCGGGCACTGCTGAGTGTCGTGGTGTTCCTGGGCTGTGCGGAGCTTGCGCCTGCGCCGCAGGACGCCGGGGTGGACGTCCCGGGTCCTCTGCCCTGGGAGGAGTATCTCCGGCGTTGCCCGGTCGATTCTGACGAAGATCGCTGTCGATGCGTTCGGGTCAGCGACGCCGGACTGCAGGAACTGGGTTGTATTGACGGTCAGTTCTGCGGCGTGCGTTACGAGTCCTCAACCCTTCTCGAGTTTCGCTGTCAGAACAACGCAGTACGGGGGCGTTGCGAGGCTTCTGAGCCTGACTTCTGTAGGGAGCGCATGCAGGCGGACTGTCGCTGCGCACGCACCCTCTCTCCCACGGGCTACTTGCGGCCGCGAAGGTAGCCATTCCGTGACAAGAGCGGACGCTGTTCTTCAATACGGCAGGTCACCATGAAACACCTCTGGAAGTTCATCCTTGCTGCCCCACTGTTCGGTTGTGGAGGGGACGATAACACAGTCCCTGTCGACGCCGGACAACCCACTGCGGCAGACTGCGTCCTTGATCCACAGTGTAGCGCCGGACAGCGATGCGCCGCCATCGGCAGCGGCGAGAACGCGTTTCAGTTCTGCTATCCGACTGCACGACCCATGTGTTCGGCTTCGCAGTGCTGCCCGCAAGGAACTGAGTGCCTCGGCTCTCCCTTCGGGATGCGGGTGGGCTACTGCTTCACCGCGCAGGAGGCACAACGATTCTGCGACCGACAGCCCCCCGCACAGATTGGCTGCACCTCGGCGGGTCCCATCTTTGTCCCATGTCGAACTCCGTGAAGGGTCGTTCCTTTCTGTGGGGTAGTGTCGCGCTGCTCCTGGGCTGCGGCGCCGACGTAGTGGAGCTTCAACGCCCATCCACCGACGTCCCCACGCAAGCCGCCCACCCCCAGATCGTCGCGTGGGGGACCGGCGACACCCGCTGGGTCCCGCTGTCCCCTGGGGCTCCCTTGACCATCATCCACGGCCCTCAGGGCGGCTACCACGTCCTCGTACGCGCCGCCGTGACAGGGGTTCAACCCCCGCTCGGCCTCTCCTGGACGCTCTCCCTCCACCCAGACGGCCAGGGCCGCTTCGCACAGAGCCACAGCCTCCGTGCATCCGATACGGGCCTGCACCTGCGCGATGGTGCCTGGCACACCGAGCGCGCCGAGCTGTTGATCTTCGACGACCCGACTATCGCCACCCATCCCCCGTCGCAGCCCGCCTGGCTCCACCTCCACGTGCTGGAGATCGCTACGCGCCGCAGCACGCAGGCAACGCTGCAGGTCACGCTGCAACCCGCTGCGCGCTGACCGCCCGACCCCGCCAGAGCCCCTTCGCTCCCGGTCACTTCATCCGCGGGGTAAATCGTTCGACGGCACGGTAGGGGGCGGGCCAGGGCAGGGAGTAGTTCTGCGCGCGGGCGGCGTGCAGGGTCCAGTAGGGGTCGTAGAGATGGGCCCGGGCCAGGGCGCAGAGGTCGGCCCGCCCCGCGGCGATGATGGTGTTTACGTCGCTGAAGGAGGTCACGGCCCCAACAGCCAGGGTGGCCACCCCCACCTCGTGGCGAATGCGGTCGCTGAAGGGGGTCTGAAAGAGCCGACCGTACCGCGGCCTCTCGTGGGCTACGGTCTGCCCGGACGACACGTCGAGCAGGTCGCACCCGTGCTCGCGGAAGGCCCGGGCCACCGCTACGGCCTCGAAGGGGGTCATGCCCCCCTCGACCCAGTCCTCGGCCGAGATCCGAACGCTCATGGGTTTGTGCACAGGCCACACCGCCCGCATCGCGTCAAACACCTCCAGCGGGAACCGCAGCCGATGGGCCAGGGGCCCGCCGTACGCGTCCGTGCGCAGGTTGGTCAGGGGCGACAAGAACGTCCCCAGGAGATACCCGTGGGCGCAGTGCAGCTCGACCAGGTCAAACCCGGCCTCGCGGGCCCGGACCGTGGCCTCGACAAACTGCCGGGTCACGCGGTCCATGTCGTCGCGGGTCATGGTCCGGGGAGCGGGGTGTCCGGGGGCCCATGGGAGATCGCTCGGCGCGAGGGTCTGCCAGGCCCCCGCCTCCGCCGCGAGCGGAACGTCGTACCCCACGTCGAAGGGGACGCAGGTAGAGCCCTTGCGGCCCGCGTGACCGAGCTGGATCCCGATCCGGGCGGGGGTCTCGGTGTGGACAAACTCCACGATGGAGCGCCACGCATCGCGTTGGGCGTCGGTGTAGATCCCCGCGCACCCGGGGGTGATCCGCCCCTCGGCCGAGACGTCCGTCATCTCGGTCATGACGAGCCCCGCTCCCCCCTGAGCCCGGGCCCCGAGATGCACGAGGTGCCAGGGGCCCACCACCCCGTCCACGGCCCGATACTGACACATGGGCGAGACCACCACGCGGTTGGGCAAGACCAACGAACGCAGGGCGAAGGGGGTAAACATCGGCGGGGTCTGCGGGGCCACGGGCTGCCCCGTCTGGGCCGAGGCCACGTCGGCCACGTGGGCGTCGAGGGCCACCACGAGCTCGGGGTCGCGGCGCTGGAGATCGTCGTGGGTGATGCGGAGCGAGCGGGTCAGGAGGCTCGCCGCAAACCGTGGCATCGGGATGTCGCGGTACCGCTCGACGTCCTCGAACCACTCCAGGCTGGTCTGGGCGGCCCGCTGGAGGCTCTCGACGGCCGGGCGCCGGGCCGTCTCGTAGGCCGCGAGGGCCTCGCGCACGTCGTGGTGTTGCCCGAGGGCGGCCACGAGCTCGATGGCGTCCTCCATGGCGAGCTTCGTGCCCGACCCGATGGAGAAGTGGGCGGTGTGGGCCGCGTCGCCGACGAGGACGATGTTCTCCCAGCACCAGCGGGCGCAACGGATGTTGGGGAAACGCCGCCACAGGCTGCGGTTGGCCACGAGGCGGTGCCCCCGGAGCCGATGGGCGAAGAGCCGCTCGCAAAAGGCCAGGGCCGCGGTGTCGTCGGCCTCGGGCAGGCCCGTGCGGTCCCAGGTGGCCCCCGTGGCCTCGACGATGAAGGTGCTCTGGCCAGGCTCGTACTGGTAGGCGTGGACCCGCCACAGGCCGTGCGGGTCTTCGTCGAAGTAGAAGGTGAAGGCGTCGAGGGGCATGGTCGTGCCCATCCATGCGAAGCGGTTGGGGCGCCAGTCGATCTGGGGGCCGAAGTGCTCGGCGAAGCGCGTACGGACCCCGCTCCCCACCCCGTCGGCGGCGAGCACGAGGTCGACGTCGGGCAGGGTGGTGGGGTCGACGAGCTCGGTGCTGTGACGCAGCTCGACCCCGAGCTCGACGGCCCGGGCGCTGAGGATCTCCAGGAGTCTGCGACGCGAGACCCCGGCAAACCCGTGCCCCCGCGACCGGACGTGCTCGGTCCCGCGGAAGATGTCGATGTCGTCCCAGTGATGAAAGGCCCGGCGGATCCGGGCCATGGTCTCGGGGTCGGCCCGCTCGATCCCGTCGAGGGTGGCGTCGGAGAAGACCACCCCGAACCCGAAGGTGTCGTCGAGGCGGTTGCGCTCGTACACGGTCACCGCGTGCGACGGGTCGAGGCGCTTGAGCAGGATGGCGAAGAACAGCCCCGCGGGCCCTCCCCCGACGCTGACGGCCCTCACGACAGGAGCTCCCCGCCGTCGATCACGAGGGCCTGCCCGTTGACCCCGCGGGCTCCAGGGTCGCACAGGGAGAGGACCATAAAGGCCACCTCGTCGACCTCCAGGAGCCTGCGTTGGGGCGTGGTGGCCAGGACCATGTCGAGGGCCTCGGCGGGGCTCCGGCCGGTCTTGGCCACGATGCGCTCGACGGTCTCGCGGGTCATCTCGGTGTCGACGTACCCGGGGCACACGGCGTTGACGGTGACCCCCGCGGCGGCCACCTCGGCGGCCACCGAGCGCGTAAACCCCAGGACCGCGTGTTTGCTCGCCGCGTAGGCGCTGATGTACCGGGCCCCCATCCGGGCGGCGGTGCTGGCGATGTTGATCACCCGCCCAAAGCCCCGGGCCGTCATGTCGGGCAGGAAGGTCTGGGTGCAGAGGAAGGTGCCGGTGGCGTTGACGGCCAGGATGCGGTTCCAGTCGGAGACGGTGGTGCGCGCGAGGGGGGCGGAGTGGGCGACCCCGGCGTTGTTGACCAGGATGTCGACGGGGCCGAGTGCCTCCCGCACGGCCCGGGCCGCCGCCGCGACGCTCTCGGGGTCGGACACGTCACACGCCATCGTGAGGGCCTTTCCCCCGGCGGCCGTGATGGTCTCCGCCACGGAGTCCAGGGACGCCGCCGTGCGCCCCCACAGGGCCACCCGGGCCCCCTCTCGGGCGAGGGCCTCGGCCACCCCCTGCCCGATCCCGCGCCCTGCCCCGGTGACCACTGCGATGCGTCCTTGGAGTTTCACGCCCCGGACTTGAGCCCTCCTGCCCCTCCCGGGTCAAGGGGTGGACGCACTCTCCGGGTCGCCGAGGGCCGCGTGCACCGCATCGGCCAGGATGGCCCCGAGGGTGGCGACCGTCGTGCGCCCCTCCTCGGCGCTGGCTTGAGCCGGGAACCCGAAGTACGCCCGCGGCCCCCCGGCCTCGGCGAAGCGCTTCTTTCCTGCACGAATCGCGGTGGAGAGCGAGGCGGGGTTGTCGTCGAGGCCCACCCGCAGCCCGTCGCGTACGAGCTCGGGGCGGGCGGCCATCACCACGCTCGACTCGTACTGTCCGGCGTGACAGGCCCCGCTCTTGAACTCTGCCGTCAGCCGCAGGGCCCACGGCTTGCGGGTCACGTCGGGGAAGACCACCGGGAGGAGGGCCGCCGCCTGGGCGCGGGTGACGGCGGCGTGCAGGGCCCCGATGTGGGCCGGGTCGAGGTGGGCGTTGGCCAGAACCAAGGCCCCAAACCCCTGGGCCGAAAGGCTCCGGGCGATCCCGAGCACGGTGAGGGTGACGACCTCGGGATCGACCGAGAGGGTCCCGGCGAAGTCCGAGGCGAACTCCGCGGCGGTGTACCCGAGGGGGGGCAGAACCACGACCGACCAGCCCCGCGCTTCGAGGGCCTCGGCCCCGGCCGCCACCATGGCCTCGGCGATGATCACGTCGGTGTGCAGGGGCAGATGGGGACCGTGGGCCTCGGTGGCCCCGACGGGCAGGAGGGCCACGGTGCGGGCCCGGGGCAGGGCCGCGACCTCCTCCCAGGTCATGGCGGCGAGGGTGTGGATGGGCATCGGCTTCAGCCCGGGAGGATGCATCATGTACGATCCGGGGCCATGCACGAAACACCGCCCGAAGCCCTCAACATGGCCGACTGGTTTCTCCACGCCCGGGTGCGCGAGGGGCGCGGAGGGCGGGTGGCCCTGCGGGTCGACGCGGCCACCCTGACGTACGCCGAGGTGCAGGCCCTCAGCCATCGTTGGGCGCATGCGTTGCGGGCGCATGGGGTCCTGCCCGAACAGCGGGTGCTCCTGGCCCTGCCCGACGGGCCCGAGTTTGTCGGGGCCTTCTTCGGGGCCCTCACCCTCGGGGCCGTGGTCGTGATGCTCAACCCCGACCTCAAGGCCGAGGCCATCGCGCATCAGTACGACTACACCCGGGCCGTTCTGCGGGTGACCGACGCGGCCCACGCCGCGGTCTTCGAGGCCGCCGAGGCCCTCGCGAAGTACGCCCCCCGGAGCCTCGTGGCCGACGCCCCCGACGAGGCCGCCCGCAGGGACGGGTACAGCGAGCCCTTCGCCACGTATCCCAGCCACCGCGACGACCCCGCCCTGTGGCTCTACTCGGGCGGAACCACTGGCCAACCCAAAGCCGTGGTCCAGACCCACGGGTCGTTCGTATACACCACGGGGTGCTACGCCCACGGGGTCTTGGGGATCACCGAGGACGACATCACCCTGGCCGTTCCGAAGCTGTTCTTCGGGTACGCCACGGGGGCCAATCTGCTCTTCCCGTTCTCGGTGGGGGCGAGCGCGGTGCTCTTTGCGGGGCGGAGCACGGCCGAGGCCCTCTTCGCCCAGATCGCCCGGCATCGCCCGACGGTGCTCATCAACGTCCCGACGGTGATCAACGCCATGGTCGCCCACCCCGCGGCTCCCGACCTGTCGTGCCTGCGCCTCGTGACCTCGGCGGGCGAACCCCTCCCCGTCGAGCTCTACCACCGCTGGAAAGCCCGCTTCGGGGTCGAGCTCCTCGACGGCCTGGGGACGGCCGAGATGTGGCACGTCTTCCTCACCAACCACCCCGGCAAGTCCCGCCCCGGCTCACTCGGGACGCCCGTGGCGGGCTTCGAGGTGCGCGTCTGCGACGACGACGGCCGACCCGTGGCTCCCGGGGAGGTCGGGTGGTTGTGGGTGAAGGGCTTCGCCCGGGCCCTGGGCTACTGGCGCAATCACCCGCAGTCGATGACCGCCTTCCGCGGCCCCTGGTACGTCTCGGGCGACATGCTCCGGCAGGACGCCGACGGGTATTTCTACTACTGCGGCCGCGGCGACGACATGCTCAAGGTCGCCGGCCGATGGCTCTCCCCGCAGGAGGTGGAGGACTGCCTCCAGGTCCACCCCGCGGTCGACGAGGTGGCCGTGGTGGGGGTCGAGGACGGGGCCACGGGCCTGCTCAAACCCCACGCGTACGTCGTGCGGAAGGCGACGGGGGGCGACGACGACGCCCTCGACGCGGAGGCCCTGGCCGAACGGTTGCGGAGCCATGTGGAGGGGCGCCTGGAGGGCTTCAAGGTGCCGCGCAGGGTGCACTTCGTCGAGGCCATGCCCCGCACCCACCTGGGCAAGATCGACCGGGGCAAACTGCGCCGCGGGGGGTGAAGAAGGAAGCGGAAACCGCCAGGGCGCAGCGGGGCGCAAGGGTCCGAAGGGGATCTGGAGGGTGTCGGGCAGACGAAGATCGGTGCGCCGCGGAGAGGGGTGGCGGACGAGGAGGCGGTCGCCAGCTAATCGTCGCGAGGGTCACGCTGCGTTTCCACCCCCCAAAAACCTTCTGGCCCTTGCGCCCCTTGCGCCCTGGCGGTTTCGCTGTCCGTTGCCGACGCCCCGGCACCCCGAAGCCCGTCGCCCGTCACCTGCAGTCCGTCCCCGGATGCGGGCTACGGCACAGACTGGCCCAGCGCCCTCCCTACAATTTCCGCAGCTTTCGCGCGTCTGCTCAGCGGCTCGCACCTTGCAATCAAGCTTGGGATGGTAGGCAACAACAACCGTATCGGGGCGACGGCCCTCGGCCTTCTGGTCGGGGTCGGGATGATGGCAACCGGGCAACGGGCCGAGGCGTGCGGCGGGTGTTTCGCCCCGCCCAACGTGCCGCAGGTGGTGACCGACCATCGGATGGTGCTGGCGATCCATCCGAGCGAGACCTACCTCTGGGATCAGTTTCAGTATGCGGGCGATCCGAGAGATTTCTCGTGGATCTTCCCGCTTCGGTACACCGACGACATCCAGATCGGGGTGGGCACCGACGCCTTCATCGACGCCCTCGGCAACATCACCGCCCCCTCGCTGCGCCCTCCCCCATGGCCGTACCCGCCGTGTCCGAGCCAGTCGTGCCCGCAACCGCAGGATACCTGGTCCGTGCGAGACTCCGGAGCGGCCCCCGCCGACGCCCCGAGCCCCGTCGACACCTCGGCTCCGCCCGTGACGGTGCTGCGCGAGGAGGTGGTCGGCCCCTACGAGGTGCGCATCATCCGCGGCGAAGACCCGATGGCCATCCGTACCTGGCTGCGGGCCAACGGGTACGTCGTTCCGACCGCGATCGAGCCCGTGATCGACTTCTACACGGGCCTGTCGATGGACTACATCGCCCTGCGCCTGCGCCCCGAGACAGGGCTCAACCGCATGGCGCCCATCCGCATCCGCTTCCCCGGGGCCATGCCGCGGCTGCCCCTGCGGATGATCGCCGCGGGCGTGGCCGACCGCGTGGGGCTCAGCCTGGTGGTGCTCGCCAACGGAGGCTACGAGGCCGAAAACTTCCCCAATGCCGAGTACCACGACGACGACTTCACCTTCGACTGGCAGCGGCCGGGGGCGAGCCCGGTCGAGCACTTCGTGACGGCCTTTGAGGGGCACAACACCCGACAGGGGGGCCGGGTGTGGCTCGGAGAGTCGAGGCTCGAGGTGGGGCGGGGGCGGTTCGCCTTTCTCGAAACGAGCGCCTTCTCCCGAGACGCGGGGCAACAGTTTGCGCCCGAAGGACGCGCAGACCTCAACGCGGCCTTCGGCACCCAGTCGTCGCGAAGCGCCACGCGGCTGCGGGCCAACCTGCTGGCCTCCATGCTCGATCGCGACCTCGAGCTGCGGGCCCGCGACGACAACACGCAGTTGGGCCAGTTTTCGTACGGCCATCAGGTCAACATCCCCCCGCCCCCCACCTGCTCCAACGGGGCCCGTTGGAACCCCGCCACCCGTCAGTTTGAAGGCGGCCAACCCTTCCCGCCGTGCCCCGACGCGGGCATCCCCGGCACGGGCTTCGACGCGGGTTCGCGTCCCCGAGACGGCGGCACGGGCTTCGATGCGGGGTCGCGTCTGCAGGATGGCGACACGGCCGACGAGCCCGTCGAGGCCGTCGCACAGGGCGGGTGTTCGGTCGGGAGCCCTGCGAGGCCCTCGGGTCAGGGCGTGGCCGCCGCGGGGCTGGTGTTGGGCCTCCTGGCCTGGGTCCGCCGTCGTGCGTCGCGCCCTTCGACTGCACAGGGCTAAAGCCCCGCCCGGCCAGACCGGGCCCTCTCGGGGGGCGGGGAAGGAGGCAGAAGCCGCCAGGGCGCAGCGGGGCGCAAGGGCCAGAACGGGATGGTGGGGGCCGGGGTGCTCCGCTCGGCCTCGCCTGGGTAGGCCCTTCCTCCCCCTGCCCATGCGATGCGCCCTCTTCGTCTCCCTGAAGCCATTGCGCTGGTGTGTCTCCTCGGAGCACCCCTGCGTTGCCTCGACAGCTTCACCCTCAACGACCCCTGCCTGACCGACCACGGGGGCTGTCCGGCCGAGGCCCGGTGCGCCAGCACCACCCGCGGGGTGGTCTGCGCCTGTCCCGTCGGCCTCACCCACTGCGGCACGGCCTGCGTCGACCTTCAAACCGCCTCAGCCAACTGCGGCGCCTGCGGCAACGTCTGCGGGTACAGCCAGGCCTGCACCAACGGCGCGTGCGTCAACACCGCCTGCACCCCCCCGCCGCGCTGCTCGGGGTCGGCGTGCCCGGTCTGCACGCAGGTCGCCTTCACGGAGAACTGGGAGTCTGGCACCGGGGCCTGGCGCTCGATCGACTCGCGCCCGATCACGGTCGCCTCGGCGAGCCCCCAGTGCGCCGGGACCTACCTCCGCGAGACGGCCATCCTCCCGCAGGGCGGCGGACGCCTCTACACCATCGCGCCCACCCCGGTGGTGGGCGGGCGCACGTACTGCCTCTCGTCGTGGATCCGGGGCACTCCGGGGGCCGTGCCCTACATCGGCTTCATCCGCTCCAACTCGGCCGGAAACGGCAGCATCTACGAGCAGTTCTGGGGCCTCGGCGGCTGCGGTGACTCCGACTACCTGGGCGGGATCGCCACGCCCCTGGTTTCGGACAACACCTGGCGCTGGTACCCCAAGCAGATGGTCATGCCCGCGGGTTGGACCCACGTCCTCCTGCGCCTCCAGCTCTTCGCCGGCCCGGCCGGGAGCGCGGCGGACTTCGACCAGGTTCAGCTCGTCGAGGGACCGTGCCCGGCCGACCCCCCGTCGACCTGCGCCGCCATCACCTGCCCCTGAATCCCCCCTGAGCCGCGGCGGGGGAGCCAATCCCTCGCCGCGCCCAGTTCTCCTCCTCCCGCCGTCGCGCCCCCGCCTCCCTCCCTACCCCCGCCCTGACACCAGGGCCGCGTAGTCCTCCACCCGGGCTCCCTCCAGGTGCACCTCCGCAGGCAGCGCCTCCCCCGCCGCGAGGGCCGCCCCGAGGCGGTCGAGGTCCGACCCGCGGCCGTAGACATCTCCCCCCAGCCACACCCGGCTCCCGTCCCCCCAGGCCTCGACCCGCCCGATGGGCACCGTCCCCTCCCCCAGGCGCCGCATCCCCGCCGGAACCGGGTCGTCCCCCTCCACCACCGGCCCCGCCGCAGGGTCGGCCAGCACGTCGTCCGGCCACGGAGCCACGGTGCGCCCTGCGGTCTGGGCTACCCCCGCGGCCACGGCCTCCAGGAGCCCCACAAGGCCCGTTCGGCCCGTGTCCAGAACCGCCGGGCTCCGGCCCCACCAACGCGCCACGGTGGCCTCCGCGGGGCTCTGGAGCGCGGCGGGCAGGGCCACCGGGACATCGAGCCCGGCGATCACGTCGACGGTGACCGCTCCGTCCGCGTGCAGGTCGTACCCGAGGAGGAGGGTCGGGGCCCCGGCCACGGCGAGGCAGGTGCGGCCCGGATAGCTTGCAGCCACCCCGGCCCGGGTCAGTCCCCGGAGGAATCCCCGCACGTTGCGGTTGAGGGTGGTCTCGGGGCGGGCGTCGGGGAAGAGGGCCCCGAGGGAGGGCAGGCAGAGGGTCCACCAGACGGCGTCGCGGACATACGCCGCGGGCCCGAGGGAGGCCCGGCGAAACACGGAGGCCCCCGCGGCGTCGCACGCGGCCAGGTCGACCACGGAGGCGGCCCGCTGACGGGCCCCGAGGAGCACCGAAGGGCCGCGGACGTGGCGACCGACCAGGGCGGGGGTTCCGCGGCGGGCGAGGGTCAGGGCCTGGGCCCCGAGGGACAGGGCCGCCCCGGGGGCGACCGGGTCGTCGCCGTGGCAGACCCACAGGGGTGTGTCGGTCGACACGGGTGCGCTCTAACGTTGCACCGGCGGCGGTCGTTCGCCGTCCACAACAACCCCCGGACCGGTCGAAACCGGGGTGGGCATACCCGGCGGGGGAGCCCCTGTGGGCGGGGCGTTGGAGCGCGGGCGGTTGCCCCCCTCGACGATCACGGTCTGCCCGTTGGGCATCTGGATGCGCGCCACCTCGGGCAACGCGAACGGTGGAAACTCCACGAAGAGGAAGCTCAACCCGTCCGAGCCGGGCTCCTGGGTCGTGCGGATCGTGGTCTCCGCGCGGAGAGTCATCACGAGGTCGAGGCCCCCGCGGACGGGGCGCAGGACGGCCCGCACGAGGGGGGTCTCGAAGGCCACGGTCTCCAGGGGGCGGCGGTGATTCGACCGGACGACCCGGGCGTTTGCGAGGTGCAGCACCCGCACGAGGGGAGCCGGGGTCGACTCCAGCACCGTCAGGGGCCGGGTGGTCGCCAGAAAGAGCCGCGACCCGCCCGGAACCATCTGAAACCCCGGCCAGGCCACCACGGGGTAGGGGCTGTTGCGTTGGACCCCAAGCATCCGTCGCAGCCCCCGGTGCAGGGTGGGCATCCCGGGCGACAGCCCCCCGTACTCTTCGGGCCGCCGGGCCCGGCCCTCGGGCACGTCCCGCGACGCGACCCGGGTCTCCCCCTGAGCCGAGGGCATCACCCCGATGGCCCCCTGAGGGTTGCTCCCGGGCCCTGGAGGGGGCGGGGGCGTGTCCATCGGCCCTCGTCCCGAGGTGGGGCTTACCACCCCGGGGCCCCCCCCGACGGCCGACTGACCGTTGACCACCGAGTAGCCGCCCTGGGCCATGGCCGTGCCACCGAGCAGCACGCCCGCCACGACCACTACCACCGCGCCAAGCGTATTCATACCCAACGATTGCAGCACGGCGGAGCGGTGTTCGCCAAGTTTGCGTCGGAACTCCCGCCCCGGGCCTCGTACCTCGTCGCAGGGATTCTGCATGGTTGCTGGCGTGAGGTGCGAGCCCGGCAAGGAAGGGCGACGACGGCGGGCTGTATGCCCGGCGAGGAGTCCTGACACCGCCGGGCGACGCGCATCGTGCCAGCAATCATGCAGAATCCCTGCGACGAGGTACTAGACCACCAGGGCCAGGGCGTGCCAAGACTAGTCGTGCGCGTCACGGACTTCGCATGAGCCCTCTGGTTGGCGTCAGCTTCGCCTGGGTCTGCGTCGAGCTCTCTCTCGCAGTCTGGTTCGCGCTTTTGGGGGCGCGCAAGGCGGGCTCCGAGCTGACCGTCTTCGGCGCCCTGGCGGCCATGGCCTCACTGACCACCCTGGGGGGGGCCCTGCAGTGCGCCCTGGGTTCGCCGCACACGCTGCTGTGGGAGTCTCTGCGGGCGGCGGCGGCCTACGGCTTCGTAGCCTGCGCCTTCGACCTCGCCCTGCGCTTCGCGGGCCTTCGACAGCAGGCCCTGCGGCTCGTGCAGGTCGCCTACGGATTCGCGGGGCTGCATCTGTTCTTCACCGCCGCGGGCCTCACCTTCGAGCCCGGGCGGGCGCACCGCAGCGTGAGCCTGCCCCTCGGTCCCCTGACCTACGACGAGTCGTCGCTGAGCGTGCTCGGGTTCGTGCTCGCGGGCCCGTACGCCGTCTTGATCGCGGCCAGCTTCGTGCTCTTCGGCCTCGCCGCGTGGCGCAGCCGCCGGGGCCTGTGGAGCGTGGCCGTAGGCTTCACCCTCGTGGCCCTGGCCGCCGCCCACGACGGGGTGACCAGCCTGCTGCGGGTGCCCTCGGTGTACCTCCTGGAGCACGCGGCATTCCTCTTCGTGTTCGCCACGTCGTACACCCTGCTCACGCAGATGACCGAGCGGATCTCCGCCGGGCGGGCCGAGCTGATCCGCACCGAGGCCCGGCTCCAGTCGGTGCGAGAGTCCCTCGCCAAACGCGAGCACCTGGCCGCCGTGGGCGAGCTGTCGGCCATCGTGGCCCACGAGATTCGAAATCCCCTCGGGGCCATCGCCAACGCCACGAGTTCGCTCAAGCGATCGGACGTAGCCGCCGGCGACCGGGCCCTCCTCATGTCCATCATCGAGGAAGAGTGCGACCGGATGAACCGCATCGTCACCGACCTCCTCACCCTCGCCCGACCCATCAACCTCCAGCGGCGCCCGTGCGACCTGCGCGACCTCCTCGTGCGCTCGCTGGCCCCGGCCCGGAGGGAGCGCACCGAGGTCGACCTGCGGGTGGCCCCCGACGCCGAAGACCCCCTCCACGCCGACGGCCACCTCCTGCGGCAGGCCCTGGAAAACGTGGTCGACAACGCCGTCCAGGCCATGGGCGGGGGCGGGGCCCTGACCGTGGTGGTCACCCGCGGGGCCCGCGACGGGGTCGACGGCCGGGAGATCTCCGTCATCGACGAGGGCGAGGGCATGAACACCGAGGTCCGGGCCAACGCCCGCAAGGCCTTCTTCACCACCCGCAGCAGCGGGACGGGCCTGGGCCTGGCCATCGTCGACCGCATCGTGACGGCCCACCAGGGGCTCATCGAGATCGAGTCGAGCCGGGGCCAGGGCACCACCGTCCGGCTCTTTCTGCCCGACGGGCGGGCCAGCGACCCGGGGCCCCTGACCCACCCCGACATCACCCCCCTGGGCTACTGACCCGGGCCACCACCCGCCCCACGAAGAAGGGCCCCATCTTCTCCATAAACTCCGCGGTCTGCCGGGTCTTCCGCATCGTCTGCACGACGTGCGACAGGGGGTGCAGCATGGCCCCGATGAGCCCGATCACAAACTCGTTGTCGGCCGCGTCGAGGCCGTGGCAGGCGAGGCGTACGTCGTGGGCGAGGTCGGCCGCACCGTAGGCCTTCCCGATGGTCCCGTGCTCGCGCAGGATGCCGCCCTGCTCGCGCCCGTCGAGGCGGGAGAAGGCCCCCGTACGGCGCAGGGGGTACCACACCGCCCAGTCCCACCCCTCGTGCAGGACGGTGTCGCGGGGACGGTCGAGGAGCCAGAAGGGCAGGTCGGACTCGTAGCCGGTGCTGTAGGTACGGCCCAACATCGTAAAGGCTGGACGGATGGACAGGGCCGTCTCAGCCACCGCGGGGTGCACCCGGGTCACAAAATCGGCGGGGTCTTCGCTCCAGCTCAGGATGCCGATCCCGCGCGGGTGATTGGCGTCGGCGTAGAGCACGGCCGGAGCCCCCGCCTCGCGCAAGGTGCGCCCGAGGTCGCGCACGAGCGACGTCGGCTGAACGCCCGGGGGGGCGTCGCCCACCAAGAGCTGCATGAAGAGTCGGCGGTCGAGAAACTGCGGCACCCCGTCGTGGGGGGCCCCGCGCTCGCGCAGGTCGAGGGGGGGGTCGGAGGGGGGGTCGGAGGCCGTGGGGGGATGGGTCATGGCGGTGCTGGGCGTTGTTCTCCCAGGTTTCGGCCGAAGGTCCAGCGGCTTCTTCGCGGCGGGGGGCGCCCCGACGATGACGGGGACGTTTCCTCATTGGGGAGAAGGGGGGTAAGGTCTGCCCGCGATGAGCAACGAGGTCGGCGAGCGGTACCCGGATGAGGTCTTGGAGCGGTTTGGTCCTGTAGCCCCGCGCTTCGCCTCGGTCGCCCACGGGACCCTCTTTGAGGGCCGCGACCCGGCCTCGGGTCAGCCCGTGGTGCTGAAGTTCCTGCACGGGTCGACCTTCGGCTCGCCCACCGACCGGCAGCGGGTGCGCCGCGAGCTCCACAAGTTGACGAGCGTGCGGCATCCGTCCCTCGTGCCGGTCCTGGAGGTCGGCGACGCGGGCAATTTCACCTGGGTCGTACGCCCCTTCATTGCGGGCGAGAGCCTGTCCGAGCGCCTCGCCTCCCGGGGGCGGCTCACCCCCTCCGAGGCCGCCACCCTGGGGGTGCGCCTCGCCGGGGCCCTGTCCGAGCTCCACCGGCACGGGATCCTGCACCGCGACCTGCGCCCCGGGCACGTCCTGCTGGGCGAAGACGGCGACGTGTTTCTGGTCGACGCCACGGTGGGGCGGTACTTCCGCACCCCCGAGGGGCGGGTGCTCTCGGGGGCTCCGGGGTATGTCCCGCCCGAGGCCATCGCGGGCAAGCTGGTGAGCTTCCGCAGCGACCTCTACGGCCTCGGGGCCGTGCTCTACGAGTCCCTGGCCGGGATCGCTCCGTTCATGGCCCTCGACCCCCTGCGGGTGTTGCAGTCGCAGCTCGAAGACGACCCCGAGCCCCTGGGCGACCTCGTGCCCGAGGCCATGTCCTCGCTCATCTCGCAGCTGCTCGCCCGCGAGCCCAAAGACCGCCCCTTCTCGGCCCAGGCCGTCGAGCGGCAGCTCGCCCCGTGGTGCCTCCCGGTGGGCGATGAGCTCGGCCCCGAGGCCTCCGAGCGCACGATGATGATGGACGCCTCGTCGCCGTCCCTGCCGAGCTTCGGCGGCGGAGAGGAGCGCTCCGATGAGGCCCCCACCCGGGTCACCAGCGCCCTCGACATTCCCCTGCCCCCGCCCGTCGGGAGCGGGTCGCGGATCCCGCGGATGCCCACCATTCCTCCCATCGTCTCGGGCCCGGCGAGCCCCCCGCGAGGCCCGGCCTTCCCGGGCCACACCAAGAGCACGATGCTCGGGGTCGGGGTCCACCCGGGCCCCTGGGGGGCCGCGGCCGAGGAGCTGTCGAACACCCCCCAACCGCACGGGATGCCCCTGGAGCGCTCGGGGGTCCTGGCCAGCCCCCCGGCCCGGCCCGGGTCGAGCGGCCTCGACTACGACGACGTCATCGACACCAACCAGAACGAGGCCTCCCGTGTCTTCGGGATGCCCGAGATCGCGTCGCAGGGGACGGCCGTTCCGCCGTTGCCGAGCGAGCTGGCGCAGCAGGTCCTGGCCGGCGAGGCCGTACGCGGTTTGCGCGGGTCGACGCCCTCGGGGCCCGTGTCGACCCTCCGCGGGGGCACCCCCGCCCCGGGCGGTTCGGAGCGCGGGCCCCTGCGGGCCCCCACCCCGGCCCCGATGCACCCGAGCGACCCGTACGCCCAGCCTCCCCTCAACGCGCAGGGTACCGCCGTCACCACCGGGGTCCTCGACGGCTTCCCCGAGGCCCCGCCCGGGCACGGACAGGGGTACCCCAACGCCCCGCAGGGTCAGGGACAGGGGTACGGCCCCCCGGGGTACTCCCCGACGCCCGGGCCCGCCCCCGAAGAGGAGTTTCACGTGGTCGAGCCCACCGTGGGCATCTACCACGACCCCTCCGGACAGGGAGGCCCCCAGATGGGCTTCTACCCGCCCGGGATGCAGCAGGGGATGCAACACCCCGGGATGCAACACCCCGGGATGCAACACCCCGGGATGCAGCACCCCGGGATGCAACACCCCGGGATGCAACACCCCGGGATGCAGCAGCCGGGGGGATACGGCATGCCCGGCAGCCCGTACTCCGGGGGACCTCAAGGGGCGGTTCCGGCGAAGCCCGCGAAACGTTCGAGCTCGACCCCGTGGATCGCAGCCCTCCTTCTGGTCGTCGGCGTCGCCGGGGCAGCGGGGTTTTACAGCGCCCG
Source organism: uncultured Myxococcaceae bacterium (assembly GCA_964447205.1). Classification (GTDB taxonomy): domain Bacteria; phylum Myxococcota_A; class Polyangia; order Polyangiales; genus JAEUKH01. The sequence goes on along the minus strand of CAYUSB010000002.1, from coordinate 177,877 downwards.
CAAAAACGCAGGGCGAAACCGCCCCGAGCCGGCCCAGCAGCCGACGCTGACGGTGGTTCCGCCGAGCTCGGCGGGCAACACCGAGGCGGAGGGGGGCGTGGTGGGCGATCCCGTCCCCGCGCAGCCCGAGGTCCCCGAGACTCCACCCGCGCAGCCCGAGGTCCCCGAGACGCCACCCGCGCAGCCCGAGGTCCCCGAGACGCCACCCGCGCAGCCCGAGGTCCCCGAGACGCCGCCTCCACAGCCCGAGGTCGTGCCTCCGCAGCCGGAGGCCCCACCCGTGCAGCCCGAGGCCCCGCCCCCTCGGCCTGCGCCCGCCCCCAACACCCCACCCCGTCCGGTCGCCGTGCGGCCTCGCCCCGCGGCTTCGAGCGGCGAACGGGTGTCGGCCAACGACCCGCGCATCGCCGCCGCCATGCAGGCCCGCGACTGGGCTCGGGCCCGCACCCTGCTGGAGTCGGCCCTGCGCACGAGCCCCCGCGACGCTGCCCTGCACGCCCAACACGGCAACGTGCTCGATCGCCTCGGAGGCCAGCAGCCCGCGGCCCTCGCGGCCTACCAGCGGGCCGCCCGGCTCGACCGCCGCAACACCCGCTACCTGCACCGGGTGGCCGACCTCCAGCTCGCCACAGGCCAGCGCGAGGCGGCCGTCACCACCCTGCGCCAGATCCTGCGCATCAATCCGCAGGAGCCCGCCGCCCAGCACCGCCTCGACGGCCTCGGCGTCGCCCACTGAGGGTCTGCCGCGTCAGTCGTTCGGCCCCGGGGCCGTCCGCGAGACCGAGGTGATGGCGTGGCTCCCCTCCGCCGCCTGCAAGACGTAGTGCGGGAGGTGCGGGGCCAGGGCGTGCACCGTGGCCCGAAGCTGCCGGGCCCCGAGGCTCTGGATGTGCCCGCGGAGCACCCCGGGGCGCACCCGTCGGGACTCCGCGGGGCTCAACTGCTCGGTGAGAAACGCGGCGTTCTCGCTGCGCAGAAAGTCCGCCACCTGGGGGTGCAGCACGAAGAGCTCGCGGGTCCCGGCGTGAGGCGCCACCATCGGCACCAACGAGTGGGCGTGCACCGCGTGGTCGATCCGAACCTCCAACACCCCCCGCTCCCCATGCTCGCCGTCGAGGTCCGCGTAGTCGAGGAGCTCGGGACGACGCCAGGCCCGCACAAACACCGCCCGCATCACCTCGGCCACGATGCCCGGGCGCACCCCGTACCGCCCCGGGTGCTGCATCATCAGCCGCAGGTGCCCGCACCCCACGTGCTCAGGGCGGGTGAGCTGATCGAGCAGGGCCGCCTCGGCCTCCGGGGGCGGCGACCGGACGAAACCCAGAACGGCCTCGGGGTCGTGCAGGCGGGCGGCAAAGGATGCCGTCCTCGGATCGTCCCGCAGGGCCTCGCCCAGGCGCACGAGGGCGTGGTGGTCGGTGTGCAGATAGAAGCGGCCGAAGGAGTCGACGTACCGATCGAAGACCGCGGCGATCCAGGCAGATCCCAGAGGGTGGCCAAGCTCCTGCTCCAGGGCGCTCAGGGACAGGACGAGCTCGCCCGCGTCGCCTCCGGGGGTGCCCAGCACGGGAGAGTCGGCCCGGCCGTCGATGCAGGCCACCGTGTTGGCCCCGAAGAGGGAGGCCGCACGGGTCCAGACCAGGGCCCCGGGACGCCCGAGGGCCTCCCGCAAGGCCCGCGGGGTCTGCGGTTCGGGAGACGCCGTGATCGCCGGGGGCATCGCAGGGCGCGGAGACGTGGGCGGGGAGGCATGGACGACGGGGAGACGGGCGGCGTTCCAGCCGAGCATGCCGCCGGTGAGGGAGGCCACACGATGAAACCCCAGGGCCCGGAGGGTCTCAGCGGCGCGTTCGCTCCGTCGGCCCGAGCGGCACACGAGCACGAGGGCCTCATCGGGCGACCACCGCCCTGCCGCGTCCTCCAGGCCCGCGAGGGGCACGGACTCGGCTTCGGCGATGCGCCCCAAGGGCCCGGTCCCCTCATCCACCTCCCGCACATCCACCACCCGAACCCCGCACCGATGGGCCGCCAGCCACGGGCCCTCGACCTCCGTCGCCCCGCTCCGGGCCCGCGGAAACTGCCCCACAAAACGCTCCGCGTCGGCAGGACACACCGCGGCCTCGGGCGCAGCGGCGTGCTGGGGCGCGGTCCCGCGTTCGTTTGCGTGACAACCAGCGAGGAGCCCAAGGACTGCCAACAGGGCCCCGAGGAGGGTGGGTCGGGGGGTGTTCATGACACGCGATTACGCATCGGCTGTGCCAGCCCGCAGAGCCCCCCGTGGGCTACATCCGCCCGAGCGGAACCCCGCGTACGGTCAGCACCGCCGCGAGGCTCAGGGCGGCCGAGTATCCGTCCCAGAGCACCGACAGCCCTTCCGCCCGGACCCCCTCGAACCCCGCGGCTTCGAGGGCCGCCTGGACCGCCCGCCCGATGCTCGGATCGAGGGTGGCCACCGGCGTAGGCCGTCCCTCCAGGGCCCCGAGCCACCACTGGTCGTGGGCCGGGTCGTCGTCGTACAGGTCGAGGACGGGCTGAAGCACCGTGTGACCCGCCCCTGCCCACTGTTGCACCCGCTCCCGCTCCCCACGCGGAACCCGCAGGCGCTCGACCGACCGCAGGAGGAGGGTGTCGCTCCAGAGGCCCGGCGCGGTCTCCGACGGCACGAGCCGACCCTCCCCGTCGCTCCCCGGCGGCGGCGGCACCGACACCCGGCCTTCGGGCGGCAACGACATCCGCGGCCCCGCCCAGGGGGCGTCCCAGGGCAGCGGCTGGAGCAGGGCCCGGGCCGAGGCCGCGTCGAAGGGCCGGGCGTCCTGGTCCTTGGCCAGGAGGGCAATGATTGGGGCGTCGAAGGCCGCGGGGAGCCCGGGGGCCCGCTCCGAGGCCCGCGGGGGGTCTTCGCTCAGGTGTTGGGCCACGAAGTCGGGACCCGCGAAGGGCAGGGTCCCGGTGAGCATCTGAAACATCATACACCCCAGGGCATACAGGTCGGTCGAGGCGCTCACGGCCCCGCCCGTCACCTGCTCGGGGGCCATGTACGGCAGAGACCCCACGAGGCCCCCGGTGACGGTGGCCCCGAGGTCGCCGAGGTGGGCCGCCCCGAGGTCGCCGAGGCGGGCCTGCCCTGCGGGGTCGAAGAGCACGTTGCTGGGCTTCACGTCGCGGTGCACCACCCCGTTGCGGTGCAGGGTCTCCAGGGCCGACAGCACCCTCCACACCACGGCCCGAACCTCCGGCAGGCTCTGCCGACCGATGCGCTCGGCCAGGGTCCCTCCGGGCATCCAGTCGTAGACGATGGTGGGGCCCTCGGGGTCGAGGTCGCGCATCCGCACGAGGGTGGGGTCTTCGAGGGAGCGGGCCAGCTCGGCCTCGCGCATGAAGCGGGCGAAGGCGGCGCTGCGGTCGTCCGAGACGCTGAGGATCTTGAGGGCCACGGGGTCGCCCGTGAGCTCGTCGACGGCCTCCAGGACCCTCCCCGTGGCCCCCGAACCCACCTCCCGCACGACCCGATACCGCCCCGCGTAGCGCTCGGCTTCGGCTTCGCCGCGGGGCAGGTGGTGGGCGTAGTCGGCCAGCTCGGCTGAGGCCGTGGGGTCGGCGTCGCGCAGGGTGGCGATCCAGCGTCGGGCGGCGTGTTCGAGGCCCATCCGGGCCAGTGCCGACACGAGGCGCCCGATACGCTGGGGGGTGGGGGCTGCCCGGACGGCCCGTTGTAGGGCCCGGACGGCCCCGGGGTCGTCGCCCTGGAGGGCCCGGATCTCGGCGAGGCGCTCGGCCGCGTCGGCGTCGTTGGGGTCCTGGTCGAGGTGCTGCTCGAAGGCCCGCTGGGCCTGTGCCCGTTGGCCGGCCCGGTCATAACAGCGGGCGGCCCGGAGGTACTCCCCGCGGGCGTACCACAGGCCTGCGGCCTCGTGCGGGGCCGAGGGTTCGAGCACCCGGGCGGCCACGTCCTCGCGGCGATGAACCCGCGCCTGCCCGGCGGTCTGGGCGGCCCGTACGGGGTCGCGCCCGGCGGCCTCGATGAGGGTGTCGAGGACGTCGGTGTCGCGGGACTCCAGGGCGATGTCGATGGCGAGCTGCCACGCGTCAGCTTCGACCGCGGCGAGGACGGCCTGGCTCGTGCGGCCGAGGGCGGCGAAGAGTTGGGCTGCCCGGCGCCAGGCCTTGCGGTCGCGGGCCATCTCTGCGGCCCGCTCGATCTCCCCGGACATCACCAGGGCTTCGACCTCGGGGTCGGGCATCACTCGTCGTCCGTGTCGTCGGCCCCTGCGGAGACCTCCGGGACATCGCGGTCGGTGCCCCCGAGGGGACGCACCCCGCGGGCCGCGGCGTCGCGATCGGCCTGCTGGGCGAGGGTCCCGAGGATGGGGTGCAGCGACCCGCGGCGCCGTCGACGGCGGTTGCTGCTGCGCCGGACAGTACGGGCGGGGGCCGAGCGGTCGACCCAGAAGAAGCTGTGGTTGCGCACGTCGATGTGCACGAACCCCGACGAGGGGTACACCCCCACCCCGACGAAGCCCTGACCCCGGGCCCACTCGGCCACCTGGGCGTCGCGAACCCCCGGCAGGACGACGTCGACGGCCCGCCCGAGGGCGTGATTGGAGTGGTTGGCCTCGGCCCGATACCCCGACACCACGTTGACCTGACCGACCTGGAAGTGCCGGGCCATCCCGTACAGGATGTCGATGAGCCTGCGGTCGATGGGGTGGGTCTGGTGGGTCCGAGAGTCTCCGAGGACCCGGGCTACGTCGGCCCGAGCGGCCTCGTCGAATCCCCCGTCGGGCCCGCGGGGCGTGACCTCGGCGGCCTCGCGGCTGTTGATGCTCACGAGGCGCAACACGAAGCGGCCGTCGGGGGTCGTGCGAGCCTCGGGGACCCGGGCCGCCGTGTGCCAGCGCTGAACCTGCTGCCGGTAGGCGCTCGAGGCCATCCGGGCCCGCGATCGCGACCGGGGTTGGGCCTCGGCCGGGCGGGACAGGGCCGCGGAACCGAGGACCGCCACGAGGCCGAGGAGGGAGGCGAGGGCGCGCATCGCGGGGGAGTCTCGCCGCAAATTCTCTGCGACGCAAGCCGTACCCCCATTGCCCCGAGCGCCCCGGGACGGGAGACTGAGGCAATGGACGACGAGACGCGACGGGCCCCGGGCGAGCAGATGCGGCGGCGCATCGGATCGGCGGCGGCGAAGATGGTGTTCGAGGGCCTGTCGCGGATGGGGAGGCTGCACCCGCGGGCCGATCCCGCCGCCCACGGGGTGACGGTGATCAAGGACGTTGCCTATCGTCCGGGGGGCGACCGGGCCCACCGTCTGGACATCTACCAGCCCCCGGGGCCGGGCCCCTGGCCGGTGGTTCTGTACGTGCACGGGGGGGCCTTTCGGATCCTGTCGAAGGAGACCCACTGGGTGATGGCCCTGGCCTTCGCGCGGCGTGGGTATCTCGTGCTCAACGCGGAGTACCGCCTGGCCCCGACCCATCCCTTCCCGGCGGGGCTGCGGGACGTGTGCGACGCGTGGCGCTTCGCGGTCACCGAGTCAGCACGGTTCGGCGGCGACCCGGGGCGGGGGGTGGTTCTGGCGGGGGAGAGCGCGGGGGCCAACCTGGTCACGTCCCTGGCCCTGGCGTGTTGTTACCCGCGGCCGGAGGACTTCGCCCAGGAGGTCTTCGCGCTCGGGGCCGTGCCGGCGGCGGTGGTGCCGGCGTGCGGGCTCTTTCAGGTGAGCGACCCCGAGCGGTTCGGCCGGCGTAGGCCCCTGCCCCGGTGGCTCCTCGACCGCATCGAGGAGACCCGCGACGCGTACCTCGGCCCGAGCCAGCACACCGGCCACGACCTCGCCGACCCGGTGAGCACCCTGGAGCGGGGAGAGGTTCCGGCCCGGCCATTGCCGCCCTTCTTTTTGCCCGTAGGGACGGCCGACCCCATCCTCGACGACACCCGACGGATGCACGCGGCCCTGACGGCCCTCGGGGTGGCGAGCACGGTGAAGTTCTACCCGGGCGAGCCCCACGCGTTTCACGCCCTGGTGTTTCGCCCCGCGGCCCGGCAGTGCTGGGCCGACACCTTCGCCTTCCTCGACCAGCACATGCCGCCGCGCCCGGGAGGCTGACCCGGCACGGCCCGTGCTGACCGCGAGCGTCCATGGACAAGGTCGTCTCGCAGTTTGATCTCTCCCTCGAGCAGGTGGAGGGATACGTGTTTCGGGTGAAGTTCGACAAGGACGGCTACCCCGCCCTCCTGACCGACGAACCCCCTCCCCTCGGGGCCGACGGCGGGCCCAATCCCGCGCGCCTGCTGGCCGTCTCGATCGCCAACTGCCTCGCGGCGAGCCTGCTGTTCTGCCTCCAGCGCCGCAAGGTCACCCCGGCTTCGATCTCCGCCGACGTGCACATGGAGCTCGTGCGCAACGAACAAAACCGCCTCCGGGTCGGCAAGGTGCGCGTCACGGTGCGCCCCGTGCTCGCCGCCGACGACGCGGCCCTCGCCGGTTGCCTCGACAGCTTCGAGGACTTCTGCGTCGTGACCCAGAGCGTGCGGCAGGGCATCGCGGTGGACGTGAGGGTCGTGCCCGTGGCCCCGTAGGCGGTTGTCTGACGGCGGAGCGACGGGCGACGGGCGACGGACGACGCGCAACGCGCAACGGGCGTCGGGCGTCGGGCGACGTGCAACGGGCTGCGAAGCCGCCAGGGCGCAAGGGCCGCAAGGGCCAGAGCTTTTGTGGGGGCGAGCACGGCGCGACACCCGCGACGTTTCGCTGGCGACTGCGCCCTGGCCAGCGACACCCTTCGTACGCGCCCGGCCACGGCGACCCGCTGCCCGCCGTCGACGCCCGCCGGGTCGATCACGGTGCCGCGCGCGCGCACCGGAACCCCAAGAAATGGTGCCGTTCCGCAACGGCGTCCCTGAAGCGACGCGACGCGCGGACATCGGTTGGGATGCTGAATATCCAACTCCCAGCGCGGTTGACGCGGTATTGAGCACTTTGAGGACCCACCGGATTCACAGCAGACGTTGAATCGTAGGCCCCGTACCAGTCCGCAACCCATTCGCACACGTTGCCAGCCATGTCTTGTAGACCGAAGGGCGATGCTCCCGCAGGGTAGCTCCCCACGGGCGCGGTGAAAGGATATCCATCGTCCCCGTCATACATCCGCGCATGGAAAGTGCGGCCCAAGGGACTCAATCCACGATTGGCCTCCGCACCGATCGCGTTGAGCCGCGTGGGCCCTGGTGCTCCGTTGCCCCAAGGGTAGCGGCGGCCGTCGCTCCCACGCGCCGCGTACTCCCACTGGGCCTCCGTCGGCAGGCTGCCTCCCCGCCAACGGCAGTAGCCATCGGCCTGGGCCCAGTCGACGCAGTTGATCGGGTGACTGTCCACGTCGTCCCGACCCGCGTTGCAGAACTGGCTCCAGAAGCGCGCGTCCTCCGGCGAGTAGTTCGAGACGTTGACCGTGCTCGGGGCGGGGGTACAGCCCCCGGCTCCCACGCAGGCGCGGTACGCCGCCACGGTTACCTCCGTGCGGTCGATGCAGAATGCGGACAACGTCACACGCCGCTGCGGCCGCTCATCCGCCTCGCCTTCACCCTCTGCCGAACCCATCCAGAAGGCGCCCCCGGGAATACTCACCATGCCCTCCGGGCACCGCGGGCGCGGCGCATGTCGTGGCGCCGGACGCACGGCCACCGCGCCGAAGCACCAGCCGCCCTCCAGCCGCTCCGTCGCGCTGCACGGCGGGCGATGCCGCGCCTGCTGGGCCCCCAGGGATCCCGCCACCAACAACGCCGCTGCCCCCAGCACACGCCCCGCCGACCGCATCGCCAGACCCTACCGCAACTCGACGCCCGCCCTCAATCGCGTCGAGGGCTTCGGGATCAACGCCAACCCCGCCGCGGCAGAGGTGACCCCATGGGCCGAGCGTGGCACCCTTGCACGCATGTCCACGTCGCGTTCGTCGTCGCCGATGCTGTTCGCACCCGGAGCTGCGTCGTCGAAGGTGTCGGCGTACGCGCCCGGCCGCAACGACCCCCTGCCCCCCGTCGACGCCCGCCTGGTCGAACCCGAGACCCACGCCGAGGTCGTGCGCGGGGTTCGAGTCGAGACCATGGGCTCCAACGAGCCCCACGCCACGCAGCACATCGAGGTCTCGATGGTGTTTCGCGGGTGCCTCGCCCCGGGATATGCCGCGGCCAACGACATGCTCACCCGCCTCGACGACGACAGCGACAGGGCCCCCGATGTCAGCGTGTTTCCCAAGGGGCGAGACCCGCGCACGGGAGGACGCAGGCTGGAAGAGATCGCCTTCGAGGTCTGCGCCAGCGAGAGCGAGGCCCATGTCACAGAGAAGGCCCTCGCCTTCGCAGAGCGGGGGGTTCGGCGCGTCTTCTACGTCGACGTGGCCGACCGCACCGTGCACGAGTGGCAACACGCCCAGCGGGCATGGAAGACCCTCGACCCGCAGTCTGCCATCGTCGATCGCTGCTTCGCCGTGCCCATCCCCGCCGCTGCGCTCGTCGACGAGGTCCTCGCGGACGACACCGTCGCACGAGCGCTCATCACCCGGAAAAACAGGGTCATCCAGGAGGCCCTCGGGCTCCGCTGGCAGGAGGGACGGAGGGAAGGCCTGCGCGACGGCATGCAAGAGGGAGCGCTTGCGGCCAGTCGGCAGGCGCTGCGGGCGCTGATGGACGCCCTCGGCCTCGCGTGCACTCCCGAAGACGACGACCGCATCGAGACCTGCACCGACCTCGCACGCCTCCAGGCCTGGATCGTCGCGACGCCGCGTGCATCGAGCGCCCGGGCGGTGCTCGACGCTGCCACGACGGCAAGCCCCGATGCGACCGATCAAGGGGATTGACCGTATCCGGGAGCACGCCCGACGCACGCGCCGTCCAAGGCGCCGACCTCAAGGCCCGAGAGAACTCGCTCCCGTCGGGCTTGTCCTCTGGGCGCGAGAGCAAACCCGATCAGCCCCGGTCGTCGAGGCTCCACCCACAGACGGTCGACGCCGACAGGGTGTGTTGACTTCGAGCAGGCAGGCGGCGGATGGGACCCGCTCGCGGCATGGAGCGTGGCCCACCGTACCCGACGTCGGGGCCGCCTTGCGGCACGAACTGAAGCGGAATTGACAGCGAGCGGCCGTGCCCCAGACGGACAACAATTGGAGCCATGAGTATCAAGGTGCCCCGCGAGCGCACCGGAACCCGACGCCGCTGCTGCGATCCGACGGCGCGGTCCCAATGAGATAGTTCATCCTCAACCCGTCAGGATCGGAGTCGTTCCAGCACCCGCCACGGTAGTAACGAAAAGAATTTTCGCTTGACGACGTCCATTCCCCGACGTTTCCGCTCATGTCCTCAAGCCCAAAGGGTGATCGACCCGAAGGGAAAGACCCTACCACGCAGGTGCCCGTCCTCGTTCTGACCCCGCTCCAACACAGTTGCGTCGAGGGTTCCGCATCGCCCCAGGGATACTCTCGGCCCTCCTCTCCCTGTGCAGCCAACTGCCACTCCTGCTGCGTGGGGAGACGACCACCACGCCAGGCGCAGTACGCGTCCGCCTGCATCGCATCGACGCAGTTGATCGGGTGGTTATCACGCCCCGAGCGCCCCCAGTTGCAGGGCCGCTCGTCGGTGTTGGGGGTTGTGCACGACGTACAAGCCCGGTACGCCGCCACCGTCACCTCCGTCCGGTCGATGAAGAAGGGCACAATCTGCACCCCCATGACGGTCCCACCGCGAATCAAGATCTCCAGCGGTCCCCGCGCGGGCCTCGCCGCCGGTCGGGGTCGGCGCTCGGCAGAAGGCCGGTCCGCGACTGCCGGGGTCGGTGGATAACACCAGCCGCCCTCCAGCCGCTCCGTCGCGCTGCACGGCGGGCGATGCCGCGCCTGCTGGGCCCCCAGGGATCCCGCCACCAACAACGCCGCTGCCCCCAGCACACGCCCCGCCGACCGCATCGCCAGACCCTACCGCAGGTCACCGCCCGCCCTCAATCGCGTCCACGAGAACAGCGGGGTCCTTGGCGGCTCACTCCCCGTGCCCCTCGACCGTCGGCAGGTCACGCCACGCGCCGACGAGGTCCACCACCTCGCTCGGCCACTGCGGGGCTGTACGAGGCTGCTACCGTGCCTCGGGGTCGGCGAGCCAGGCGGCGAGAGCGTCAGGGGTGCTGTCCAGCACGACGTCCGCGAGACGATCGGGACCGACCCGCTCCAAGCGGGTGGCCAGCGCGGCCTCCTCCGGGGGCGTCAGCGCCCGACCCAACCGCCGCACGCAGAGCCGCACCAACGGCGCGATGCCCTTCTCGATGCCCTTCTCGAGTTGCTGCTGCATGATGGCCTCGTAGAGCTGCTGAAACTGCATGGCGACCTCGGGATCGATGGGCGTAGGGTTGATCTGCCGCTGGAGATGGAAGCGCGCGATCCAGCGGGCGGCGAGGATGCGTTCGGGGGTGTTGGGGGAGAGGGCCGACAGCTCGGTCAAGGCCCGTAGCATGGTAGCGCCAGTGCCCATGCAGCGCAGCAACAGCGTCTCGCGCGTCCGTGCGAGCCTGGACAACACCACCAGGCGCACCGTGCCGGCGGGCGGCCCCTGGAAGCACCCAGGCATCTGGGGCATCAGGTCCAGAGGGTACTCGACGCGCAGGGTCTTGGGATCCCCCGCCGACAACACCAGCAGCAGGGGAGGCCGCTTGGGGCGCGGTCGCCCGTCTCGTTTGGCATCGAGGCGGAGGGTGTTCCACTGAGCGTCGCGCTTGCGGGTCCAGGTGGACATCGTCGCCAGGTCGGGCAGGCGCTGGGCGAACTCCACGAGGGTGTACCGCTCCACCAGACGCCCCACGAACGCCCGAGGGCCCGTGCGCGGAAGCTCCAACGAGAGCAGCTCCAGGAACAGGTCGGCGAACTGCGCCTCGGCCACGATGCGCAGGTCGCTCTCCACCCGACCCAGGGGGGTCAACAGATCGACCGCGAGGTCTTTGGCCAGGTTGTCGAAGGGCGTGCGACTCATGGGATCGAGTCATCGACGCGAAGGGGCCAAAGGTTGCGTCCTGGTGTGATTTTTTCTGAGGGGTCACCGAGAAGTGCGAGGCAAGCCCATCACGCGGGTCGTGCTCGATGCCTTAACGCACGCACCGAAACCCGATCGACGCCATCTCGCGCCGCACGTCGTCCCGCGTCGCGCAGGGCCCCTCGGCGCACATCGCGTCCCGCCACGCCGCGCCCTCGGCGGGCAGCACCGACGGCCGCCCGAGGGCCAGCGGCAGGCCCCGCACCGCCCGGTACACCTCACCCTGCGCATTCTGAACCCAGCTCTCGTCCTGGGCGGGGAGGTCCTCGCGCCACAGGTCGCGCGTCCACTCGCGTACGTTGCCGAGCAGGTCGCGTAGCCCCGTGTCCGACGTCACGTCCTGCGCGGCGGCGCCCACCGGGCCAGGGCCCGAGGGCCCGCGGTACACCCACGTCCGCGTGAGGTCGATGGCCGTGTCGCCCCAGGGGTACGGGCGCCGAGAGGCTCCGCGCGCGGCGTACTCCCACTGCTCCTCGCTCGGCAGGTCGCCGCCCAGCCCCCGACAGTAGGCCCTCGCCACCGCCCACGGAACCCCCGCCACAGGCATCCCCGCCCGCTCCGAAGCCTCCTCGGCGACCCACTCGGGCAGCGGAAACCGTTGGTCGGGATGCGCCCCGAGCCAGGGGTCGAGCTCCCCCCAACTCACCTCGTGGCGCTGTATTTCGAAGCCCGCACCAGGGGCCTCGATGCGACGTCGCGGCCGAAAACCACGGATGGCCTCCGCGGTCCGGTCCCGCTCCACCCCGAGGACCACGGGGCCCTCCGGCGGGGCAACGGCGACCCACGGATTGCGGGGGTCGGGCGAAGCCACCACGGGCGCCGGGGGCGCGGGCACCGAGGCCGCAGGCGTTGTCGCAGGAGGAGGCGGGTTGGGCGGTGGGACCGGCGACGGCGCAGCGATGCTCCCCAGGGCCATCGGCGTCGGGGTCACCACCGGGGAGGGCCCGCGGAGGGCTGCGTACCCCACGGCCCCCCCGACGAGCAGCACCAGCGGCGCGGCGACCCACCCGCGGCCTCCCGGGGCCTTCACCGTAGGAGCCGAGGGCGGAGGCTCCACCGACGTCGCGACCGTGGGCGGAGGCGGGGGCGGACCTGGAGCGGTGGGACGACGCGGCTCGACCGTCGGCGGAGGAGGCTCCGACGTCGCCGAGAAGTCCATCGACAGAAACCCATCGCCCGTCCGCATCGAGGCAGGCCCCGGGGCCGAAGAGCGCGGGGCCTCGGGCTGCCCGGCCAGGACCTTCTGCAGCGCATCGACGCAGTCGTCGGCGCGGCCGAAGCGACGGGTTCCGTCCCGGTCGACGCACCGCCCGAACCATACGTCGAACCCGAGCGGCAGCCGGTCAGCGACACCCTGGGACGACGCCCGTACGCTGGCCGCGTCGAGGGGGTCGACCAGCACCTCGGAGATGACATCGCCCGCCCGCGGACGGGCCACGTTGGCGCTCTGCCAGTAGTGTTTGCCCGTGAGGGTCAGGTACGCCAGAAGGCCCAGGGCCCACACGTCGGTGTACGTGTTGACCTTGCCCACGCTGCGGAGCTGCTCGGGGGCCGCGAAGGTGGGCGTGCCCATCGCGCGGGACAGGTCGGCCGACTCGTGCTCGTGCAAGACCTTGGCGAGGCCGAAGTCCAGCAGCTTGACGACCTCTTCGTCGCCCTGTTCTTCCCGGGCGAGGAAGACGTTTTCGGGCTTGAGGTCGCGGTGCACGACCCCCTGGGCGTGGGCCTTGCTCAGGGCCCGCTTGAGCTGGGCGAAGAGCGACGACACGGCGTCGTGGGGGAGGTGCCCGTTGGGCTGGGCGCGGAGGTGATCGAGCAGGGAGCGCCCCTGGAGGTACTCCATCACAAAGAAGGGCCCAAACTCAGGGTCCTCCCCCACATCCTGAACCTTCACCACATGCCGCCCCGCCACCCGCGCCGCAGTCCTGGCCTCGGCCACAAACTGCTCCCGCACGTGCGGGTCGCGCATCGACGGCCCCGACAGAACCTTCGCCGCGAGCTCGGTCCCGAGCCTGGCGTCTTCGACGAGGTACACCTCCCCGAAGCCTCCGCGCCCCAGCTCCCGCACGAGGCGGTATCGCCCCCCCAGCATCGCCCCAGGCTTTACCATCGTTCCTCTCAGGTCCTATCGCGCGTGCAGGGCAGTCCACAAGTTGCCCTCTGGCCCCATCTCAAAACGCGGACATCACTTCCTGCAGGAGGGCCCGCTGTCGCGCCTCCAGTTCGACCAGGGTGGTGCCCATGAGCAGGGTGTTGAGGGCCTGCAACGCGCCGATCCGGGCCTGCAACTGCTGCTGCTTGACGCTGTAGCTCCGCGCCTTCTCCGAGTACGCGCCCTGCCGCCGAACCAGCTCGGCGTTGACCCGCTCGGTCAACTGCAAGACCACGGCCTGCTGCACCTGGCTCGCGTACCGATGCACAAACCGATCGACCTCCACCCGGTGCCGGTCGAGGCGCTTGCGAAACTCGTCGACAAGCTGCTTCTTCAGCATCTCGACCACCTTCTCCTCGGCCTCCTGGTTGCTGCGCCCGGCCTCAGCCTTGCCCTTGAAGGCCGCCACGCCCAGCAGCGGTAGGGCCACCACCTGTCCCGCCACCCCACCAAACCCCCTCGCCCACCCGAACTTCTTCCGATACCCCTCCGCCACCGCCTGCCCGAAGGTGACCCGGGCGTACTCCAACCGCGGGGGCTCCATCGCGGCGTCGAGGGCATCGTGCACGGAGAGCCGTTCGGCCCCGGTGCGATAGTGATCGCGCTCACCCGGACGACGGGCCGCGAAGGGGTCGGGCAGGTCGCCCAACTCCACCGCCGGAAGGGCCACCTCCAACGCGCACTCCAACGCCGCCCCCACTTCGTCAGCCTGTTCCTGGGCGAACTCCTGCCACCGCGCGCCCAGGAGGGACGCCAGGTGCGTCCGCAGGTGTTCCAGGGTGCCGCGTTGCCAGGCCGTGTAGCTCGACCAGTACACCTCGGACGCGCGCACCTCCACCCGATCGCCCGGGATGTCTGAGGTGGTCACGGTCAGCCGCTCGACCGCGCGCTCCTGCTTGTCGCGCATCGTGGTGAAGATGTGATCGAGGCGGCGTTTCCACTCGGCGCGTTCGGTGTTGAAGCGCCCGGCCTTGAGTTGGGCGAGGGCCGCCCGGCTCTGGGTCTGGGGGTTGGTCACCATCGTCTGACGCAGGGTGGTCACGTCGAGCTCGATCTTCTCGGCGACGGCCTGGGCCACGGCCTCTTCGATCGCGTCGGCCAGGAGGCGGGTATGCTCCATGGCCTCGCCGACCCACCCGAGGCCCGCGTTGGCATCGACCACCGGGAACGGGGCCTCGATGAATTCCGCAGCAGCCTGCAGCTCCGGGGAGGTCAGGGCGACCCCGAGGGCCCGGGCCTTGCCCGGAGCGGCCTGCCACGGGGCGCCGGACGCGATGGCGAGCCGACTCGCCGCGGGACGGGGAGGTTGGTGGGGCGAGGCGGCCCCGCCTGGTTTGGTCTCGGCCATCGGCGGACTACTTGTCGTGCGCGAGGTCGTGGGCGCCGTCGTCGTGCCCGCCGTCGTCGGCATGGGCCAGGGCGTCGGCCTCCCCAGGATCGTCGTGGCTCATCGCATCCGCGTGCTCTGGGTCATCCGCGTGGCTGGGGTCGTCGGTGTCGACGGGGCCGTGGTCTTGGTCGTCCCCGTGGTCGTGGTCGTGGTGTTGGGCCTCGACGGACCCATCCGCGTGATGCCCCGGGCCTTCGTGCGCAGGGGACTCGTCGGGTTTGTCCTCCGGACGAGGGTGGGCAGGGGCCGGATCGTGCGCCTCCGCGTGTGGGTGCGCATGGCCCCCGGCCCCATGCCCCGCGGCCCGAACCTCGCGCTCCCAATGATCGCCCAGGTGGGAGTGATGCACGTCGACGTGTTGGGTGATGGCCGTCTGGGTGAGGTGGCCCGCCATGCCATCGACAGGCAGGCCCGAACGCGCCTGGAGATGGGCGATGGCGGCGGTGGTCCGCGGCCCGTACGTCCCGTCCGCATCGAGGTGGTACCCGAGCCGGTTGAGGCGCTCTTGCAGCTTGCGCACCTCGTCGCCGTGTGCGCCCGGACGCAGCACCGCAGGGAGCTTGGAGGACTCACCCGCGGGGGGTTGGGCGCTTCGCGTCGAGGTCATGCCGCGAAGAGTAGGACAGCCTCCCCGCAGGTCACAAGGGCCCCCAGGGACGGAAGTTGGGCCCTCGAATCGCACTCCAGCCCGCCTGCCCCCCCATAGCGCCCGGACGCGCTTCGTGCGACCACCGTAGGCCCCATGCGACGCCCCCCGCAGCGCCCCCTCGCCCTCGCCCTCGCCCTCGTCGCCTCGGCCGCCCAGGGCCAACCCCGGCCCATCGCCATCTCCGCCGTCGAACACGCCCTCGGAGCCTCCCCCATCCACCGCGTGGCGGGCCACGGCCGGCTCACCGTCGGGATCGCCCGGGACGCCGACCTGGCAGTCCTCACCTGGCCCACCCCCTCGTGCTGCGACCAGCTCACCCACCTGTCCAACAACGCCCTCGACGCCCGCGACCGCCCCCGCACCAACGTGCGCGAAGGCTTCGGAGCCGCCCTCGGCCTCGCCCTCCGACGCGGCACTTCCCCCGAGACCATCGCCTGGCTCCACGACCCCATGGCCTTCGAGGTCATCCGCGCGGGGTACGAAGACGACACAAGCCTCCGACCCATCGGGGTCTACCGCCATCGCATGACCGGGGTCGAGGTCACCGTGCGCGATCGGGTGCATCCGAGCGACGACGTCCTGCAACGCACCGTCACCGTCAGCGCGGCTCCGAGCACAGGGGTCACCGCCGTGGCCCTCCTTGCCCATACCAACCTCGGGCCCACCCTCAATGTGGTGCCGCGGGTTCCGCTTGGGGATGTGCTGGTCGACAGCCGCAACGACTTCGTCGTGCTCTGGGACGAGGCCCTCGGGGCCTTCGCACACCTGCGCCCCGCCACGGCCGCCCCCGTCCGCGACATCTTTCAGGTGATCTCTCCGCCCGCCCTGCCGGGCGATCACTTCGGCCCCGTCGAGGCCCTCATGCAGCGGGAGGGAGACATCACGGCCGACGTCCAAGCCCTCGCCCGCGATGTCGATACGGCCTTCGGGCCGGGGGTCTACGCCGTCATCGGCAGCACCCCACGGCCGAGCGCCCACCACGCGGGGATGGAGAACGACACCTTCTGCACCGAGCTCGACGACCTCGTGGCCAACGCCACCTCCCTCGTCGACGCAGGGATCACCCTCGCGGTCGATCCCACCATCGCCCGGGTCTTCCGGTGCCAGGAGGGGATCCGGGGGGACCGGGTTCCGAGGGACAGGGGGTGGCGACGCAGGCCCCCGTCGGCCTGGGAAGACCTGCAAGACGGCAATCCCTCCGGCAGCCCCCTCGCCGCGTGGCGTTCGGACACCGGGCAACGCATCCCCATCACCCTCGACTCCCAGGGCGCAGGCGAGGCCCGGGTCTTCCTCGCGTTCGGAAGCACCGCCGCCGAGGCCCGCACGCGCTTCACGGCGGCCCGCGACGAGGCCACCCGGGTCGACGCCGCCGACGCCGCGGCCTGGACCACACGCAACACCGCCCTGCGCCTGCCGACCGTTCCCGCGAGCTTCGGCGACAACGCCGCCCGCATCGCCCGGGCCACCCGCCGGGCCGTGCTCCACATGCACAACGGAACCGACGCGGCCACCGGGATGATCGTCGCCTCGATCTCGCGTCAGGCCCCCTACGGCCTCGACTGGCCGCGCGACGGGGCCTTCTTCGACTACCTCCTCGACACGACGGGGGGCCACGCCCACACCACCCAACGCCTCGCCTGGGCCCTGCCCCTCGCACGCACGGCCCCTGTGGGGCCCGGGCAGATCTTCGCCCTCACCGACCCCGCCCCGCCCCTCGACCCCCGCACCGGGACCCGCCAGTACCCCGAAGCCGCCTGGGAGATGAACTATTACAACACGGGCGCGATGGGCGGGTTCTTCCGCTTCGAGATCGACAACACCGCCCTCATGGTGTGGTCGGCCTGCGTGCACGTGGCCTTTGTTCCGGAGGGGGAGCGGGCGGCCCTCGCGGCCGGGTACTGGACCCGGGTGCGCCCGAGCCTCGACCTGCTCGCGGCCTGGCGCGACGGGCGGACGGGCCTCCAGGCCCTGGCCAACGAGGACGACAACGCCGAGTTTACGTCCACCCTGCACGGGGCCACCACGGTGTTTGCGGCCCTCGAAGCCGGGGCCCGCCTCGCGCGGTTTACCCAGCACCCCGACGACGCCGTGCGATGGGAGCGTCGGGCCAGCGAGCTGCGCGACGCGGTGCTGCGGCGCTTCTACGACGCGGGGCGCGAGCGTTTCGTCAACGACATCACCGGGGCCGCGGCCACCAACCCCGGATCGTCTGAGCTCGGGGTGACGGCGTGGCTCGTATGGCCCGCTCGACTCCTGCCGTACAACGACCCGCGGGTGGCCCGGCAGGTTCGGCTCGACCTCGAGGCCATCCTCGCGCGACTGCGGGGCGACCCCGGAACCGAAGGCGGGGCCTACCTGACCAAGACCACCCTGTCGGCCGCGGCCTTTCTGGCCGGGGGCGGCGATCCGAGCGTGGGGCCCCTGCTCGACGAGGCCCTCGTGCGCCTCGCCCGCGACGTGATCGACCCCGACACCCAGACCATGGGCGAGGTCTTCGTCACCCGCCGCGACGCGGACGGGGGGGTGATCGCCCGCGAAAACCGCGTGTCGACCCCGCACCTCTGGGAGGCGGCGTTGTTCGCGTTGTCGGTGGTGGCCCGGAGCGATCCGGCGGCGTTCAACCTCGACCTCGCGGGGCTTCCGGCGGCCCAGACGCCTCCGCCGGGGAGTGTTCCGTTTGTGCCCGACCCGGAGCCGGTGGACGCCGGGGTGGGGGCCGACGCGGGAGATGGCGGGGGGCTGGATGCAGGGCCGGGAGGCGTCCCCACGGTGTCGGGCGACGGCTGCGGCTGCCGCGCGGGGGCACAGGGTGCGGGCGGCGGGGCGGGGGCGCTGTTGGGGCTTGTGGGGCTTGTGGCGGGCCGGAGGCAACGGCGGGGGTTGTGTGCGTGAAGAGGGCGTCGTTAGTGGAAGGTGCACGAGGAGATGCCCGCGTCGCGTGCCCGCGCGCAGAACGCCCGACACCCCTCCGCGAGCCCCGGGTTTTCAGACGCCCGCCAACACTGGGCGAAATCGTCGTCAACGCAGTCATGGGAATAGATATGACAACGCCGAAAATCGGGTCGCTGGCAGGCAACTGTTACGATTGTGTCAAGATTGGCGCAGTGGGAACAGGATCGGTAGTATGAGTCTTCCGGCCCGCCGCAGCGCGACCCGTCCGGGGGCACATCCTGACGCACGTCAGAGGCCACGGCATCGCGCAAGGCCCCGTCGTTAGCATCGGGTACATCAGCATCCCGCGCGCCGGCGTCGTGCGCGGCGTCTGTCGCGTCGCCCTGAAACGCATCGTGCCCCGCGTCTGCGTGATCGGGCCCAGGTCCAGCGTCCAAGGGGCCGACACCCTCGTCGGGGTCTTCCCGGTCGACACGGACTGTGTCCATCCCCGGCGGGCGGTCCAGCATCGTGTCGGGTGATCCGCCCACCGAGGAGCCACACGCAACACACAATGAGGCGAGCGATGGGAGGTGACGCGGACTCATGGGCCAGCACAGTTGGTAGAGAACATGTCCCACGCCAGACCGTAGTAGGTCATCGCCGTGCGTGCCGTTCCAGCTTGAGTCACGACAAGATTGTAGGTTTCGTCGGGGGGAACCTGCACTGTAATCACCTCATAGTTGTTGTCAAAGGACGTGCTGCTTGGGCGTGCAGCATAAGCCGGGGCGGCCCCGAGCAGGTGTTCAGCCTGGAGCTCTGGGGGGGTTGAAGTGCACGGCAACACGCGCCAGAAGCGGGTTGCTGATCCTTCCCCCGGACGTGCGCCGTGCATGAGCTACCTACCTTTGATCCACCCTCTCAGCAAGCCCGTCCTCGTACTCGGGCCCAACTTGTCGCCGCGGTGGTCACCGCCCGGGAGGACCTCGCCCAGGGCAAATCCGGCCGCCGGAGCAGCCGGGACCAAGGCATTCCGGCCACCACCCTCGCGCGGGCCATGGCGCGACTGGACGCCCTGGACACCGACCCCCAGGCGCGGGCCTTCTACGACGGCCCTGCGGGGTTGCTCCTGCTCCACCGCCTCGTCCTCGTCCTGATCGTCGTCCTGGTGTTCCAGGCGGGACTGGGCGTCGACAAGGTTCGCCTCGTCCTGGTCCTGGCGGGGCTTGGCCGCCGCGTCGCCTGCTCGCCCTCGCACCTGCGGAGCAAGGTCGTCGCGGTGCGCCGCATGATGCTGGAGTTCGAGCACGAGCAGACCGCCTACCTCGCACCTACGATGCCGCACCGCGACATCGTGCTCACCCCCGACGAGATGTTTCGCTGCCAGAAGATGATCCTCAGCGCGCCGGACCCCGTGTCGGGCATGCTCCTGGTGCACCAGACCGCGACGCATCGCGACGCAGTCACCTGGGGCAACCTGATCCAGCAGAGTACGCAGGGGCTGAAGATGACCCTCCGCGGGCTCTGCGCGGACCGCGCTGGAGGGATCCAGTGCGCCGCGCAACAGCAACTCAAGGTGGCGTTCATTCCCGAGCTGTTCCACGTCCAGAAGGGGGTGCAGGATGCTTTCCGTCGCCCCCTCCAACACCAGGCCACGGCGGTCCACAAAGCGTGCTCCAAGGTATCGGTCCAGGCCCTGCGTCTGGGTCTGGAGCCGGGCGCTGAGGAGGCGAGCGTTGACCCTACAGAATCGCCCGAACGGCACGCTGCCGCACAAGCGCTCAAGACGGCGCAACAGGCGCTGCGGGAGGCCCGGGACGCGGAGCAGACTGTCGGGGAGGTGAGCCGGACGCTCTCGCTCGTCCTGCATCCAGTGGACCTGCACACCGGGGCGCTACGCGATCCCGAGGAGATCGAGGGCGTCGTCGAAGATCAGTTCCGTCGTCTCGATCCGTCGGCCGCTCGTCTCGGGGCCGCCTGCCAAAAAGCGCTTCGCAGCGCGCGGGAGGTGATCCCCGCGTGGAAGGAGATGGTGGCGCAGTGGCACGCGCGCACGACCGCGCGAGTGCACGAGGAGGTGATGTCGGTGGAGCTGCGGTGGGTGATGCTGACGTGGCTGATTCCCGCGTACTATCTGGCGTGGGTGAGCGCGCGCAACCACCTCTCGGCGACGATGCGCACGTACCTGCGCGCAGGAAGCGAGGAGATGTTTCGTCAGGTCGCGGCGCATGCAGAGTGGCGGGCACTCCCCCACGGTCTGCGTGTGCACCTTGCGTCCGTGGCACAGGAGTGTGCGCGCTGGTTCGTGCGCTCGTCGTCGGCGACCGAGGGCCACAACGCGTGGACGTCACACCGGCTGTACCGCCACCACGGCGTTCGCGACGAGTGGCTGTCGGCGCTCAAGGTGGTGCACAACTTCCTGCTGCAGCGCGCCGACGGCACCACCGCGGCCGAACGCTTCTACGGCCGACATCACGGGGACCTTGTGCAGTACCTCTGCGCGCGAATGCCCCTCCCATCCCTCCCGAGAAACCGGCGCCACAAGCCCCGCCCAGACCCGCTCGCACTGACCGGCTGAGCACTGGCCGCGCGAGCAGGGCCGCCCCGGCTTATGCTGCACGCCGCGCGACGACGAGGGCACCAGGTCCTGAGACACCCTGGGAGGTGTCCTTCCATACCCCCAAGGGTATCCCCCAATACCCCAAGGGGTGTCTTCCCATACCCCTGACCTACCTCACCCCGGGTGACCTGTGACGGACAGACAACGTCCCACCGAGGCGTGATGCCGCTTGTATCTGTCGCTCTCCCACGCTTCACTCCCGCACCATGACGGCCCCGATCGAGCGCGACCCCAAATCGAACGGACTGCCTGACCTTCGAGTTGATGATTCCAAACCTACCGAACGGAGTCATCAGCAGAGCGCGGACACGCAGGACACCACAGCGGATGCAGAGGCGCGGGCGATGGGGTGGGCCGTGCCATCCGCCGCTCCCATCCCGCTGGCCCTCGAGGGGCTGCTCGACGCCGACTTGCACCTGGAACCGAACGAACTCGACTTCTGAGAATCCCACGGGCCGGAGGCGACGGAGGTGACGGGGAGGCTCCAGCTCTGTCCGTACTTCCCTCCGTCAGTACCGCGAGGCGAAGCCGGCGGTGCTGCCTGTTGACATGGAGCCAGCAGGCAACCGCAGCGGGGGCGATGGGCTCGCTGGCAGGGGAGTGGTCGACCGCGCCCACCGCCGGCTTCGCCTCGCGGTACTGACGGAAAGGAGCACGGACGGAGGGCGGCCGAGGGTGACAGGGGCGCTGCGGGTCGCTCAGTCCACGGTGATCGACTTGCTCACGTTCTTGGGCACGTCGGGGTGGACCCCGTGGTCTTGCACCCCGAGGCGGTCGAGGTACTGCATCTTGCGGACGCTCATCTTCAGGGCGAGCCGCTGGAGCACCACGGTGCTGGTAAACACGGTCATCAGCGTGTCGTCGGTGCGCGGCAGGGCGATGTACACCGCGGTGTACCCGGGGTTGTCCACGGGGGCCTTCGTGGCCGCCCCGCGCAGGGCGGGGTGCTCCTCGGCCACCACCACGGTGCTGGCCCCGCGGATCTTGTGGGTGTTGAGGGCCGAGACCGTGAGGTTGACGTCCCGGGCCTCGGGCCCCGTCACGTACACGAGGGGGTAGTCCTGGTAGAGGGCCCCGAGCAGCCGCGTACGATCGACCGCCGCGTCAAAGACCACGCGCTCCTCGGCACTGAGCGACAGAGCCGCCTCGGGATGAAACGCCGCGTCGTTGGCCGCCCGCATCAGCCGCGCCGTCGACGCCCCCGACAGCCCGGCCTGCGCGGCCCCCGCCGAGAGGGCATCGAGGGTGCGCCCGAGCTCTGCGAGGAGGGCTTCGACCGAGCCCGTCCCGAGCACGGTGTTGTACCCGAGGATCGTATTACGCCCGTGTTTGAACTCCGAGCACTCGAAGCCCTCGGTGTGGTTGAGGGCCACCTCGCGGATCTTGAGGGCCCCCTCCAGGGCCACCGCCGTCATGCGGGTCGCCAGGATGTGCACGCTGGGCAGCAGGAACAGATGCTCCGCGGCCCGCGCGACCTCCGCCTCGGTGCTGGTGATGGTCTCGCGCACGAGGGCGGGCAACCCGGTCAGGGCCGCCTCCCGGGCCGCGAGGTCGTCGAGGAGCACCCGCCGTCGGGCCTCGGACACGGGCAACGTGGGGATCCGCCGGGCCGCCAGGCGCAGGGCCAGGCAGTAGAGGACCGTGAGCTGATTCATGAACGACTTGGTGGCGGGGACGGCCACCTCGGGCCCGCAGCGCAGCGGGATGACCACGTCGCTCTTCTCCTGGGCCAGGGTCGAGTTGACGTTGTTGACCAGGGAGACCCGGCGGATGTCGAGGCCCGACTCCATCACCTGGTTGAGCACGTCGATGAGGTCTTTGGTCTCCCCGCTCTGGCTCACGGCCAGCATGAGGTCGCCGTCCCGGAGCGACTGGGTGCACTGCCCACGAAACTCCCCCGGCAGAATCGGAACGAGCTCCACGCTCGCCACCTCGTTGAAGAAGAGCGTAGCCGCCTTGGCCGCGTGAAACGACGACCCGCAACACACCACGTAGATGCGCCCGCCACGGCCGAGGGTGTCCATGGCCATCGCCAGAAAGCCCTCGACGGCCTGTTTGTGCTCGTCGACCTCGTCGGCCTCGAGCATCGCGTCGAGGATCCGCACCGCCAGCCGATCGCCCTCCCTCCGGGCCATCGGAACGAGGTCAGCGAGCAACCCCGCCTCGGACGAGGCCAGGGCGTCGCAGAGCTCGGCCGAGGACATCGCCTCCGTGGCCGCACGAAAGACCTCCGGAGCCGCAGCCCGGAGCACGTCGAAGTCCGCCGTGTCGACGAGGGCGTAGAAGGCCCGACGGATCGCGTCGTCGTCGTAGAGCCCGAGCATCCCGTCGAGGCGCGCGCCCACCGCGTCGCGGGCAGGCCGGCTCGTCTCGAGGGCTGCACCCAGGGCCTGGACCCCGGGGCTCCCCCCGCCGAACATCGTGATGACCTGGCGCCCGGTCGCCTCCTGGGCCGCGATCTCCTGCTCCATGAAGTACACGAACGGGGCCACGAGGCCCGCGTCCTGGGCCCGCAGGCGGCTGCGCACGGGCTCGCGGGCGATGGGTTGGACCGCTGCGGGTTCGGCCCCGTCGCGGGTCGTGTAGAGGGTGTAGGCCTCGGCGGTGTACTCGACAAACTCGCCCTCCCGCATCGGCAGAAGGACCCGGGTGAGCTTGAGCACCGACGACAGGTCGCTCGAGGCGATGCAGAAACGTCCGCCCACCTCGTCGTGGCCGAAGCCGAAGTACAGGCTCGACCCCGACTTGATGGCCCAGGCGCAGAGAGACACGGGGTCGACCACCACGGCGGCGAAGCTCCCTTGCAGCCGGGCGCTGGCCTTCAGGATGGCCGCCCGCATGCAGCGGCGTCGTACGGCGGGATCAAGGCGCGTGGCCTCGGGTTCGTCGGCGAGCGCGAGGGCGAAATGATGCTCGACGGTGTGCACGACCATCTCGCCGTCGTTGTCCGAGAGCACGGTGTGGCCCTCGGCGGTGAGCCACACCTTGAGGTCGTCGCAGTTGGTGACGTTGCCGTTGTGGGCCCCGTACATCGTGGTCTTGCAGCGCACGAGGTGGGGCTGAGAATTGGCCTCCGTGACGGCCCCAAACGTCGCCCACCGAACCTGCCCGCAGAATACCCGCCCCCCCTGGTCGACGATCCCGAGGGCGTGCACCATCTGGGACGGGGCCCCCACCCCCTTGCGCAGGGTGAGGGCGTCGGGGGTGTCGCCCTGAAACAGGGCCCCCGTCGCGTCGTAACCCCGGTATTCCAGGGTCTTCAAGAGTTCGGCCGCGACCCGGCCCAGGTCGCTCCGCGAGCGCTCCACCAACAGTCCAATGACGCCACACATGGGGTTCGGTGGCGGATGAGTCCCAGCACCCGGGGCCGCCGTCAATGGCCGCCTGCGGGCACTCCCCACGACGGGCGAGAAGACAGGGTTTGCAGGCGAAGACGACCGCGCAACTCGTGCAAACGAAGCGCCCCTCCCGCCCGATCGAAACCTACGCCGATGGGAACGAAACCCACGCCCTGGTCCTGCCGCCCGCCCCGCGTTAGGGGAGCCGGGATGACCCGCCGCCCCGTACGTGGATTCTACCAGGAGAGACACCATGGACTATGACGTTGTGATCGTAGGAGGGGGCCCGAGCGGCCTCTCTGCCGCCCTCGCCCTCGGTCGGGCCCGCAAGCGGGTGTTGCTCTGCGACGCCGGCCCGCGACGCAACGCGGCCGCCGTGCACATCCACAACTTTGTCACCCGGGACGGGGTCGAGCCCGACGAGTTCCGGGCGGTGGCCCGGGCCCAACTCGGGACCTACCCCAACGTGCACGTCCGCGACGTCTCGGTGTCCGCGATCGCGGGCGAACGCGGGGCCTTTCAGGTCGACCTCCGGACCGAGACCGTCGAGGCCCGCCGCATCCTCCTGTGCATGGGCATGATCGATGAGATGCTGCCCATCGAGGGCTTCGCCGCCCTGTGGGGCCACGGGATCTTCCAGTGCCCGTACTGCCACGGGTGGGAGGTCCAGGACCGCCGGTGGGGGTTTCTGGTGAACCCGGCCGCCGCGGGGCATCTGCTGCCGTTTGCGCTCCAGCTCCGCGGCTGGACCCGCGACCTCACGGTGTTCGCCAACGCCCTCGAACTGCCCCAGGAGACCTGCGACAGCCTCGCGGCCGCGGGCATCCGCCTGGAGACCGCGGCGGTGTCGCGGCTGGAAGGTCGCCACCACGCCCTCGAAGCCGTCGTGCTCGCCGACCAGACCTCCGTCCCCTGCGACGTGCTCTTCGCCCATCCTCCCCAGCGGCCCGTGGCCCTGGTCGCGGCCCTGGGGGTGGCCCTCGACGCCGACGGGCTCGTGCAGGTCGACCCCATGCGCCGCGAGACCTCCGTGCCCGGGGTGTACGCCGCCGGCGACCTGACCACCCGCATGCAGGGAGCCATCTTCGGGGCCTCCCTGGGCACCCACGCCGCGGCCATGCTCAACCTCGAGCTCACGGCCGAACTCGCCCTGCGCGGAGACCGGTAACCCCCTCCCGCCGCGCTCATCGTGCGCTTGACGGCTTTGCCCCCGCTGGGGTACCTGGGCTCCTATTTCGTGGCAAATCTGTCCAACTCTGGGGGCAGCCGACCTGCCTCCGCCTCGATTTCCTCCCCCCTCTCCTTCCACCCCCTTCCCAGGCTCCCTATCTTGGCTACTGGGGTATCTCCCGAGCAACTTCCCCCTTCCCTTCAACCCTTGCGGAAGGTGATGCCATGATCAAAGTGCCACCGCGTCCCAAAGCTAGCTTCGGAATCGAGGGGTTGGATGAGATCCTTCACGGTGGGTTGCCCGCCAACCGCTTCTATCTGGTCCAGGGGGAGCCTGGGGTCGGCAAGACGACCCTGGCGATGCAGTTTCTGCTCGAAGGCATCCGACGCGGGGAGAAAAGCTTGTACATCACCCTCTCGGAGACCAAGGACGAGCTCAACGCCGTGGCCGAGTCGCATGGCTGGGACATCACCGGGCTGGAGATCATCGAGCTCTCCGCCGTGGAGGAGCAGATCATCCGGGACGCGCAGAACACGCTCTTCCATCCCGTAGAGGTCGAGCTCGCCGAGACCGTCGACCTGCTCCTCCGAGAGGTCGAACGCATCAACCCGACCCGGGTGGTCTTCGATTCCCTCTCCGAGATCCGCCTGCTCTCCCAGGACAGCCTACGTTATCGCCGCCAGATGCTCGCCTTCAAGCAGTATTTCGCTCGCCGTCAGTCCACCGTCCTGCTCCTGGACGACAAGACCCTGGGCGAATCCGACCTGCACATCCAGAGCATCGCCCATGGCGTCCTGTCCCTGCAGCGGGTCCATACCCGCATCGGGGCCGATCGTCGGCAGCTCCACGTCGTGAAACTGCGCGGGGCCCGCTTCCAGGACGGGTTCCATGACTTTGACATCGCCCCGGGGGGCCTCAGGGTGTATCCGCGGATGCCGCCGTCGGACCATCCATGCACCGTCGTGACAGAGGCCGCCTCCAGCGATCTGCCCGAGTTCGACGCCCTCCTGGGAGGTGGCATCGACCGCGGCACCAGCACCCTGTTCGTGGGGCCCGCCGGGTCCATGAAGAGCTCGCTGGCCGCCCAGATCGCAGGCGCTGCCGCGGGCCGGGGAGAGAAGGTCGCCATCCTCCTCTTCGACGAAAACCTGCACACCTTCGTAAAACGTGCCGAGACCCTCGGCATCGGCATGATGCACTATATGGACCAGGGACTGATGAAGGTACGGAGTGTAGACGCCGCCTCCATCGCCCCCGGAGAGATGGCCTTCACCATCCGCAAGCTCGTCGAGGACGAAGACATTCGGATGGTCATCTTGGATAGCCTCAATGGGTACCTCCAGGCCATGCCGGAGGAGAAGTTCCTCACCCTGCAACTGCACGAGCTGCTCTCGTACCTGAATCAGAAGGGTGTTGTCTCCATCATGCTGATGGCCCAACATGGCCTCATCGGGCCGATGACCTCCCCCGTCGACTTGACCTACATCGCCGATACCGTGGTACTGCTGCGGTACTTCGAGGCCCGTGGATCGATCCGCAAGGCAATCTCGGTGATCAAAAAACGCAGCGGGACCCACGAGGAGACGATCCGCGAGCTGTCCGTGGTGGCCAACCGGGTGAAGATCGGCCCTCCCCTCCACGATTTCCAGGGCATCATGAGGGGGGTCCCGAACCTCAAGGCCAACCCGGGCGATGGGCATGGAATGGTTCGTGAGCCCGAATAGAGATACGAGCGCGCAAGAAGAGCGCATCCTGGTGCTTGCCCCCACAGGCAAAGATGCCAGTCGGGCCGTGGACCTGCTCCACCGCAACGGCATCCCCGCCCTGGCCTGCCGAGACCTTGAGGAGGTCGGCCAGCGCTGGGATGAGGGAGCCGGGGCCGTCTTGATGGCCGAGGAGGCCATTTCCCGCTCCGGGGCGGAGGAATTCTGCCGCAGGCTCGCGGAGCAACCGGCCTGGTCCGATCTGCCCATCCTGATCCTCACGGGGGGCGGCAACATCAGCTCGACCCGCATGAAGGCCCTGGAGACCTTCTCCCCGGTCGGCAACGTCTCCTTCCTGGAGCGTCCCTTCCGCATGGCGACCCTGGTCAGCGCCATCCAGGGAGCCCTCCGCGCTCGCCGACGCCAGTACCAGATGCGGTCCACCCTGGAGAGCCTCCGCCAGGGAGAAGAACGCCTGCGCCTCGCCCTCGACACCGGCCGCGTCGCGGTCTGGGAGTGGGACCTCGTGCAGAAGCGGTTCACCTGCTCCGATCGCCTGTTTAGCTTCGCAGGCACTGGCGTCGACGGTTTTGGCGAGACCCTGGTGGGCTTTGCCGACTTCCTCCATCCCGAGGACGCGAAGGCCTTTCTTCAGGCCCTGGAGGACTCGAAGGTCTTTCGACGGGAGTTCGACCTGGAGATCCGCATGAACGGAACCCTTGGGGCTCCCCGACGGGTGCATATCCGTGGGGGTCCCAAAGTAGACGCCCAGGGGCGCGTCATCCGCATCGCAGGCGCGGCCACGGACATCACCGAGAGGGTGCGGGCCGAGCAAGAGCTCCGTCAGGTCCGGGAGGGGCTGATTCAGTCCCAGAAGCTGGAGGCGATCGGCAAGCTGGCGGGCGGCATCGCGCATGACTTCAACAATATGTTGACGGCCATCAACGGCTACAGCGAGCTCCTGCTCTCCAATGCCAGGGGCCAGCCAGACCTCGAGGAGGGGCTCGGCGAGATCTTGAAGTCTGGCCGACGGGCCGCGGAGCTGACCCAACAACTGCTGGCGTACAGCCGCCGACAGATGATGTCGTTCAAGCCCAT
The DNA here is from genome assembly GCA_964447205.1 of uncultured Myxococcaceae bacterium. Taxonomy (GTDB): domain Bacteria; phylum Myxococcota_A; class Polyangia; order Polyangiales; genus JAEUKH01. Next base: position 149,824 of record CAYUSB010000002.1, on the reverse strand, counting down.
GGACCTGAATCAGGCCGTGCAAAACATGACCGGCATCTTGAACCGCCTCATCCGCGAGGATATCCACATCCGCATCAACCTGGCCTCGGACCTCCCGCCCGTCATGGCCGACATGAGCCAGGTCGAGCAGATCATCTTGAACCTGGTGCTCAACGCCCGGGATGCCCTGCCCTCGGGAGGCCGCATCGGGATTACAACCTCCCTGCGCAGCTACGGCCCGGCAGGATCCTCGGACGGCGACGGGATCGATCCGGGCCGATACGTGGCTCTGTCCATCTCGGACAATGGGACCGGCATCGACGCAGACCTCCGCGCGCGTATCTTCGAGCCCTTCTTCACCACCAAAGAACAAGGCAAGGGCACGGGCATGGGGCTGTCCACGGTGTACGGCATCGTGAAGCAGAGCGCGGGGCACATCCTGGTGGACAGCGAACGCGGCAAGGGATCCACCTTCACGGTCCTCCTGCCGACCACCGCCGCGTCGGCCCGGCCGGGCCAGTCGTCGTCGAAGCCCGAGGACCAAGGTGCCTCCTCCGCGACCTTGCTGGTGGTCGAGGATGAGGAGCCCGTACGAAACTTCCTCAAGCGGTTGTTGGAGTCTCGGGGCTTCACGGTGCTCTCGGCCGCGAGCGGCGAGGCGGCCCTGAACCTGGACGCCCAGTATGCCGCCCCCATCCACCTGCTCATCACCGACGTGGTGATGCCCGGGATGAACGGCCGCGAGCTGGCAAACCGCATGGCCGCCCGTCGCCCGGGGATCAAGGTGATCTTCGTCTCGGGGTATACCGACGACGCCCTCCTCCAGGATGGGGTCTTGGAGCCGGGGCGGGCCTTCCTCAACAAGCCCTTCTCGGCCGAGACCCTGTTGGAGAAGATTGCGGCGGCGCTCTCCGACACCGTGTATCCTGGCGCCAGGCATTCCGCATGACGATGACGTCTCGGTGGACATCCATGGGCCTGGTACTTCTGCTCGCGGGGTGCGGCGACCCGGGGGGCGCGGCCGAGCCTCCGGGCGAGACGGCGGCCCAGCGCAGGGCCCGGTTGTGCGCCCCGTCGACGGCCCCGCGGCGTTCGGCGGTGATCGCGCGCTTCGGCTTCGTGCGGGCCGAGACCGACCGGCCGGGGGTGGCCGCGGGCTTCGACCTCGACGGGCGGGTCTCCACGGCCAGCGACGCCCTGGGATGTCGTCAAGTAGACTTTACCTCTCCCGACGGCACCCCAGGGGTCGACAACCAGCTTGCCCGCCTCCTGCCCATCGTGGACGGGATGACCGGCGGGGCCCTGGACGGGGCCATCCAGGGCGCCCTCAACAACGGCCAGCTCCTGGTGGCCTTGAGCATCGAGGGGGCCGACGACCCGACGGACGACCCCTGCGTGACCCTGGTGGTCGAGCGGGTGGGGGGGATGCCGTTCGTGGGGTCGGACATGCTCGTCGACCAGGGGCAGACCTACGACCTCTTGCGCGAGGAGCGGGCCACGCGGGTCGACGCGACCCTGACGGGGGGCGTCGTGGAGGCGGGGCCGTTTACCCTCCCGCTGCCCATCGCGGTGATCGACGTGCGGATGGTGCTCAACCTGTACAACGCGCGGTTTCGAGCGCGCCTGCGCGAGGACGGAGGCATGGAGGGCCTCGTCGGCGGCGGGATGTCCGTGGCGGAGTTTGCCCAGGACGTGATGCGGTTTGGGATCCCGATGGAGCAGATGTCGTCGATCAACACGGCCCTGCGGGTGTTTGCCGACCTCGCCCCGGTGGAGGGCCGATGCACCCAGGTGTCGGCCGGGATCACCTTCGACGCCCGACTGGCCTTCGTCAATCCTTGATCCCGCGGCCGCAGGCTACCGCCACACCCGACGCCCGAGCCACACGAAGAACGCGCGCACGAAGGGCCCCAGGGGCAGCCGTGACACCAGGGCGAGGAGTTCGCGCCACGAGGCGCGCTCGTCGAGAAATCGCAGCACCACGTCGACGGGCACGCGCGTGAAGAGGGCGGCGAAGATCCCCGGCATCCGCGACGGCCAGCGCGACCACAGGGCGAGAAACACCCCGTCGAGAAAGCGGTACAGCCGTCGCGTGGGCGGGCGCACCATGGGCGAGGTTCCGTGGGTCAGGGCCCGGGCGAGGGTCTCGCTGTCGGCGAGGATCCGCGTGAGGGCGTAGCCCGTGGAGGGCTTGAGCATGCCCGCGGGAATGCCCACGCGGCGCACCCGCAGACCCCCGAGGGCCTCGAAGGGCAGGTCGGTCATGGGACTCATGCCGCCCTCGCGATCGAGGATCTCAACCTCCGCGACCCCGTGCACCGCGGAGAGGTACGCGCGGAGGGTGTCCTCGGCGTCGAGGGGCGCCAGCGAGACCAGCTCGACCAGCGCCTCGCGGGGGGAGTAGGGCAGGAGGTACCCGAAGGCCAGACCCGCCGGGAGCCCGCCGCGAAAGTCGAGGAACACCGCCGCGGAGGGGTCGAAGACATCCCCGGGGGCGCGCACCACGAGGCCGTAAAACCGCTGCCAGAGGAGGTGATGGGGCGTGGCCTCGACGGAGAGCTCCCCGCGTCGAAATCGGCTGTCGAAGACCCAGGTCGCGCGCAGGGTGAGGTCGCCCATGGTGAGCGTGACGCCGTCGGGGTCTTCGTGCAGGGCCGTGAGGCGCCCGTCGAGCACACGGTTCCGCGGGTCGTCGCCGAGCGCGTCCTTCACCGCGCGCTGGAGGTCGGCGAAGAACACGGTCTCGTACGTGTGCGACGCGAGCGACAGGGTGCGCGCCCCCCCGACGTCATCGGCCACCACCAGGCGTCGCCAGCGGTGCCGTACGAGGTCGTCGAGCGCGCTCGGGGCCTCGCGCCAGAACGACAGCGTGCGCAGGTCGTGGTCGTCTCGCGCCCCGTCGATGAGCAGCACCGACCCGCGGTATCCCTGCGCGTGCAGGGCCCGCGCGAGGCACAACCCGGCGACCCCGGCCCCCACGATGGCCACGTCGAAGACCTCGCTCACGGGGCGCCCCCGAGCAGCCCGGCCTCGGCGTCGAAGATCGCGCGGAGCATCTCTCCGACCCGGGCCTCCACCGCGGCGGCGATCAGCGGAGCGCGCACCACGAGGTCGACCCGCACGGTGCGGAGGGTGTGTCGGTCTCCCTGGGCGGCGAGCGTGTAGACGCCGTCGCAGCGCACCCGCCGGGCCATCACCGCGGGCACTTCGGGCTCCACCACGAAGCGCCCCTCCCGGGCCTCGCACGACCAGCGCACCCGCTCGACCCAGCACACCGCGGGCAGCCGCGCGAAGAGCGGACCGAGGCGTGTGCGGTCGGCGCGAAACCAGGCGACCCGCTCGACGAGGTCGCCTTCGACGCCGTAGTGGAGCAGGCGCCCCTCGGCGAGGGCGGGGCAGCGGTCGGCGAGGGCGCGCCCGAAGCCCGGGTCGAGCAGCGACGCGGTGACCGCCTCGATGCGCCGGGGAAGGGTGTGCACGAGGGTCAACTCCATCGCCGCGGGGAGATACCAGGAAGGACCGTGCGTAGACACCCCTGTCGCTGCCGTTGGGTTGCCGGCCACCGCGTGCTGGATGCTTCGATTTTTTGTCCCTATCCTAGCTACATGAGGTCCCCATGTCAGTCGGTAAGTGTCCGGGGCGCTACAGGAGGTCCTGGAGGGCCTACGGTGCGTGCTCGACCCGCTACGGGAGGTCCGGCGGGGGCTACGGTAGGTCCGACGGGGCCTACGGTGCGTGTCGGGGCCGTTACATTGGGTTCCGAGGTGTCTACGGGACGTTGGCGACCCGTTACAGTGGCTGCACGGTCGGCTACGGTCGCTCGCAGGGTGAAGGAGGCAGGTCGCGACGGTCGCCCCGGGGCGTGCTCGGCGAGCCATCGGTCGAGCCAGCCCATGGCGGGCCGAGGTTCACGCGGGGTCTGTTGACACCCCAGCGTGGCACGGGGTAAGCGCACGGGGAGACAGGTGGATACCCGAGTGATCGCAACGACCCTTGAAGATGCGGCAGACGCGTTCGACCTCATGCAAGACCGGGGGCTGTCAGCCACCGAGGTGAATGACCTCTACGTCGAGCCTCCCGGCGCACGTCCCGCCCCGGAGCTGCCACCCAGCGCTCCAGTCAGGGCGGAGATCACCCGCCGTCTGATCCGTCGCCGGGAGCGCCCGCAGAAGATCTTCGTCACCGGGCAGAAGGGGGCGGGCAAGACAACGACCCTGGCCCGCATCGCGAGCGACGCCGCGATCACCGAACACTTCGTGCCGATCGTGATTCGCGCGACACGTCACATCCCGGTGGGGGTGGCCGACATCAGGCTCCTCCTCGTGATGCTCATCACGCAGGTGAGCCAATTCATCGACCAGCGTAAGCTCAACCAAGCAGTGATCGTCGCAAACATCAAGGTTGGCGGCATCGAACGCGACCTCAACAATTGGCTACAGCTCTTCAGAGGAAAGAAGGCCCCGACGGCACCGGAGACCTTCCAGAACGCCAAGGTCAAGCTGAGCGCCCAGTTCGTTGAGCTTAGCGAAGAGATCGTGCGAGACCCGCAGCGCCGCCTCCAGGTGCTCAAGGACGAGCGGTACAGCGTGACCGAGTTGCACCGGGTCGTGTCTGCGCTCATCGGATTCGCGCAACAGGCACTCGCGTTACGCGTCGAAGGCCCTCAGTTTCTGCTGCTCGTCATCGACGACCTCGACAAGTATGCCGTGCCCGCCGAGGTTCAGTCCATCTTCCAAGACGGCATGGAGGCGCTCCGCTCGCTTCCCTGCGCCGCGGTGCTGACCTACCCCTACTTCCTCAACTTCACTGACTCGTTTGTGCAGCACGATGGGGCCTTCCCGATCCTTAATGTGAAGGTGGCCGAGCGTGTGTCGGCCGGGGCCGACGACGAGCCCGCGTTGCTCCCCCTCGGGCAACGCGAACTGCTGGGGCCTGCGCGCGAGTTCTTCAATAACATCTTCGACAAGCTGGCTGACCGTGCCCTGGTGCTCGACCAGGATGTGATTGACCGCGCCGCCCTGCTCTCCGCGGGTATCCCGCGCGAGTTCCTCCGCCTCCTCTCCGCGGGCTTCGAGCTCTGCATCGACCATCACAAGAAGCGGCTCGATCTGCCGACGCTCGACGTCGCGCGCATCCGACTCCAGCAGACCATGGCGCGCACAGCCAACGAGCCCTGGAAACAGGCAGGACTGAAGCTCGTCCACGCCCGGGGCAAGATCCTGGGGTTTTCGGAGATGCTCGACACCGTGCACGTCGTCGAGTACGTGAACCGCACCGTCTGGTACGGGGTGCACCCTTCGATGGAGGAACTGGTCGAAGGGTGGATCCGGCAGGACCGCAACCTGCTCATCGAGAAGGGTGCGGACCAGGCGAGCGTCGAGCGCGAGCTCGATGAGATCTGGTTGAAGGCCGCGACGACGGGACGCGGCCGGGGCGCGGACTGACGTGGACGAGGCCGCGCTCGCGTTCCCGCACGAGCGCGAAGTCGCGAGGCTCGCGCGGCGCTTTCGAACGAGCCGGCTTCGGGGCTTCGTGGTGTGCGTGGGCGCAAGCGAGGCACTGCGCGCTCAGGTTGAGGCTGCTCTGGCGGATCGCCTCGGCGAGAGGGCCCTGCGATCGACGCTGATCCACAGAGGGGCCGACGACCCTTGGTCGGCGATACTGGGCGCGCGAACGGGCGAGGCGCAGCTCGTCTCGGCGCGGTTGGAAGGAGAGGCTGACATCCGCACGCTGCGCTCGCTCGACGTGCGGCGTGAGCTGCTCCAGGGCGAGAGACTCGCGCTGATGCTCTGGGTGTCTCTCGGTGCCATGGAGCGGGTCGCGAGCCTCGCTCCCAACCTCTGGAGCTACCGGAGCGATGTCGCGTGGTTCCTCTCGCACGACGACATCAAGTCCAGCGTAGACGTGGCGGTCGAGGAGATTCCCCTCTCGCCCTCGATCGAGGAGAGGCTCGAGCGAATCGAGGACGAACTCACTTGGAGACGTGCCCAACGCACGAATTTGTTAGTGGCCAAGGCCTGGATGCTCAACCGTCTCGGGAGAAATCGAGAGGCTCTCGCCACGCTCAACCTTGTGAAGCCTACACTGAGAGCGGGAAACGACGACGAGCAGACCTGGCGGGACACCATGCTCAAGATTCTGCTCGAACAGAGACGCCTCCAGGAGGCGCGGGCCTTCGTCGAGCGCGGTCGGGGCAAGAACGCGCCCAAAGTCCGGGTACTGGAACGGGTGAGGGTGGCACGCGAGTCGACCGAGTGGCGTACCGCGTTCGGCAGACTCGAACAGGCTGTTGCAAGCGCCTACCGATGGGACAGTGGGACGGTGGAGGGCAGCCTCGCTCCAGAGTGCACTCGCGCCGCCAAAAGCCTAACCACGCTGGGACAAATTGCAGCGACCGAACGATGGCTTGGCGAAGCGATAAAGGCAACGCGCCGCCGTGCCACCGACTGGTGGCCCATGGTTGCAGCCTATGTCGAGCAAGTACGTGCCCTCGTTGCATGGGAACGCCTCGACGCGGTTGCCGCACTACAACACCAGCAGCGGCGTATCCGATTCGCGGAGCGCGTCGGCGCGCTGGAAGAACAGGTCGATGCGCTTAAAAGCATCCAAAATGGCTACGCGGCGCTCGGACTCTCGAACGACAGCCAGGCATTCCGCCAGCGCGCGCAACAGTTGGAAGAGCGTATGCACTCCGATCCGGAGCCGTCGGAGCCCTCCAGCGACCCCCCAGAGCGACCCGTCGACACCCCCTTTGCTCGCCTCGAGCGCGCAGTCCACGATGCCGAGCGTGCACTCGACACGACGCCCCCCGGCGACCCAACGGCGGCGCTCGACCGCTGTGCCGAAGCGTGGGCCGCCGAGGACGTCCGCTTCCGGTCGTGGCCCCTCTTCGACCGCTGGCAGCAGGTGCTCGCCCGTCACCTCGTCGCGCGGGGGGAGGACGAGCGCGCCACCGCGGTGCTCCGCGACGCCGCCGAGCAGCTCCGGGATCTGCCGCGCACCCGCCTCGGCACCCTGCTGGCCCTGGCGAAGCTCCCGACGGGCCCGGCCTACGCGAGCGCACGTGAGGCGGCAGCGGCAGAGGTTCTGTCTCACGCGTTCAGCGCGGTCTCCGGGGCTCTCGACCTCGAACGCGACGCCCGGCGCGCGCTCGCCCCCTTCGCCCGCGCGCGGGGTGAAATCGAGGAGGCTGAGTTTCACGAAGCGGAAGCCGACCGCATCGCGGCGGTACTTGCGGCCGACAAGAGCGGTTGACCGATTGCGGATGGCGTCGAGGGCCTCGGGACCGATCACGCCAGCCTGGCCTCGAGCTCGGCCACGGCGAGCTTGCGCTCCCGCGGGCGGCCCGCACGTACGGCGTCCACGAGGGCCAACAGCTCGTAGAGCGCGGGGTCGCGCCGCGCGGCTGCGGGAACCGATCGATAGAGCGGGCGCAGCTCCTCGCCGCGGACAGTCCCCTCGGGGTCGGGCCAGACGGGCGGGAGCTCGCCGTCTGCCTGGATCAGCGCCTGGAGGGGGGACGCCGCGTGCGCCGTCGGGAGCCCCCGGGTAACCCCTCCCCGCTCGCCGGGGAACACGTACCGCAGCCCGTGCACGAGAAACTCGAGCAGCGCCTTCCGGTGCGGTGCGCGCGTGTGCTCGTTGTACAGCCCGCAGGCCTTCGTGCGGGCGACGGCCGCGTGCACCTCGGAGGCACTCATGCCGAGGCTCTGAGCGAGAGACGGATACGTCCAGTCGGCCGACGCCCCAGCCAGCTTGAGCAGGACCAGGATGTCTTGCGACTTGAGCACCGCCAAAGTCTATTCGCGAATCGCGAATCACGCAATCTCGTGCTTGTCGGCCACCGCCCCGAGGGCGGCCCGGAGGCGTTCGGCCATGTGGTCGGTGAAGGCCCGGATGCGCGGCGTCTCGCGAAGCTCGGGCAGGGTGAGCACCCACAGGTCCCTGCGGGCGAAGGGATCGCGCGGCCCCACCCGCACCAGGGCCGGGTCGGCGTCGCCCTCCACACACGCGAGAAACTGAACCCCCACCCCCGCCCGGATGAGCTCGTGCATGGCCGCGGCGCTCACATCCACCCGCATCGCCACCGTCGCCCCCGGGGCGTGTTCGGCGAGCCAGCCGTCGAGCCAGCCCATGTCAAGGCGGGCGTCCCAGTGGATCCAGGGGTAGGCCCCGAGGGGAGCCCCCGCGCCCACCCGCTCGACCAGGGACCGGGCGGCGTAGGCGTCAAACTGCATCCGCCCCACCCGACGCCCCACGAGGTGCTCGGGCGGCGTGTTGGTGAGCCGCAGCACCACATCGGCCTCGCGGCGCGTGAGCGAGACCTCGTCGTCGCTCGCCGTCACGGTCAGGGCCACGCTGGGGTACCGCGCGGAGAACGACGTGAAGGCCTCACGAAACGCGCGGAAAACAAGCTCCATCGCGGACACGCGGAGAGCACCCGTCAGCCGCGCGTCGCGCCCGAGAACGCGGCCTTCCAGGGCCAGGGTGTCGGCCTCCATGCGGGTGGCCACCACCACGAGGTCGTCGCCCGCAGCCGTGGGGCGAAAACCCTCCGGGGTGGCGTCGAAGAGACGAACCCCGAGTCGGTCCTCCAGGGCTCGCAGGCGCCGTCCGACCGTGGTGTGGCTCACCCCGAGGGCCTCGGCGGCCCCGCTGAGGGTTCCCGCGCGGGCGATGGCCAGGGCGTAGCGCAGGTCGTCCCAGTGCACCTGTGCATCGTCGCACACCGGGTGCACGAAATCGTGAGTTTCCCTTATGGCCCCGGGACACCACGTTGGGGCCCATGACGACCGACGCCCCGTTGATGATGCCCGCCGCCGTAGTCACCCACTACGGAGGCCCCGAGGTGATGGCCCTGCGTGAGGTCCCGCGGCCGACCCCGGGGCCGGGTGAGCTGCTCGTTCGGGTGAAGACCACTACCGTGTCGTCGGGGGATGCCCGGGTGCGGGGACGGAGGGTGCCGGCGGGGATGGGCTTTCTGATCCCGTCTTCCGCACCCTGAACGTCCGGCCTCTACCGCGGTTCGCTCCGGGTGTCGCCCCCTTCACCTCGGGTCCCCACCGACAGCTATCTGGGCCCTGCTGAAAACTTGCGTCAGGACGCAGGTCGGTGGAATGCCCTGCGATCGCGATGGCGTCCAGTTTTCTACAAAGGCCCTCGGAGTCCTCGGCGATCGAGCCGGTCGATGCCTCGTCCTGCGGCGTGGTGGCGATGTGGTTGGGACTGGTGCGCAAGATGCGGCTGCGGGAGGCCATCGATCAGCTCCTGCCGACCGAGTCCGAGGTCTCGCACGGCGAGGTGATCGAGGCCTTGGTGGTCAACCGTCTCACGGACCCCGAGCCCTTGTATGAGGTCGAGGGGTGGGCCAGGGAGTCGGGCTTCGCGGCGCTCACGGGGCGTGATGCGGCGCGGCTCAACGACGATCGCATCGGCCGGGCGCTCGATGCCCTGGCCCCCATGATTCGCGACGCCCAGGCGTCGGTGACGCCCAACGTCATCACGGCCTTCGGGCTGCGCGTGGACGACGCCCACTACGACACCACCACCGCGTACCTCGAGGGGGAGTACGAAGAGAGCGATCTGGCCGCGCGGGGACACAGCAAGGACGACCGCCCAGATCACAAGCAGGTCGTCGTCGGTGTCGTCACCTGCGAGGACGGCGAGATCCCCTTGGCGCACGCCACCTTCCCCGGCAACACCAGCGACGTCACCACAGTGCCCGAGGCCCTGCGCGCCCTGCGTCGGTGCCTGCCGACCGACCCCGTCGTGGTCAGCGGCGATAGCGTGATGTGGTCGCAGGCAAACATGGACGCGGTCGCGGAGGCCCGGGGAGTGTTCCTCGGCCCGATCGCCATGAATTCGAAGGTGGTCGAGTGGGTCTGCGCGGCGTCGCCAGACGTGGAGGTGTCCGTCTCGCTCGCGCGACAGGCCGCCGCCGTGCCGTATCGCGCCTGCGTCGTCGGGCGCTTCGCCGTGAACGGGGTGGCCAATGCAGGCGCGCGGATTGTGGTGTTCGATGCGCGGCGCGCCGTGGCCGAGGCCGCGGAGCGATCGCAGGCCCTCGTCCGGATGGAGGCGGCGCTGGAGGCTCTGCACGAGCGCCTCAACGGCCCGAAGCTGAAGAAGCTCTCGGACGCTACCAAGCGGCTCGACGCCCTGTGCAAGAAGCACGGCCTGGCGTCGCGCTTCGTGCGCACCGAAGTGGTGGCTCGAGAGGGGCAGTTGGAGCTGACGTGGTCTCGTGACGAGGACGCGCTCGCCGACAGCGCGCGCCGCGATGGCCGCTGGCCGTTGGTGACCAACCGCGCGGACCTCGGGGACGCGGAGTTGTGCGTGTGGGCGGTGCGTCGCTACAAGCTGCACGGCCGTGTCGAGAGGGATCAACACCTGCTCAAGGGGCCGCTGCGGCTGAGGCCGTTCTTCGTGCACAACGACGACCGGGTCCGCGCGTTGGTCGCGGTGTGCGCGTGGGCGTTGATGGCCTGGACCCTGCTGGAACGGCAGGCCCGGCGCACGATGTCACCCCCGGCCAAGAAGCGCGATTTCGCCCGCCCTTGGGTGCGGCGCGTGGAGTCGGCGCTCCGCTCGGTGACCGTCATGACCTTTCGGGTTCCGGGGGCTCCCGCGCTCATTCGACGCGTGACGCCCCTGTCGTCCGCGCAGCAGAGTCTGCTCCGTGGGCTGGGATGGAGTCGCGAGGTGTACGCGTTGCTCGACGAGGTCTCCACGACGCAGTGATCACGAGAAGGTCTGCGCCCATGGGGAGGGCGCCACGCCGCGAACGGCTGCCGCGTCCGCGACGGGGGCAAGGTCGCACAGGGGGTGACGACGAGCCCGCGGCCGAAGACCAACTCGTGAACCGCGACGGAGCTGACCGAGAGCTCGCAGGGCAAACCGCGATGGGGGGCGGACGTTCAGGGTGCGGAAGACGGGTTCTGATGCGGCTGGCGATGGGATGGAACGGCCCGCGACAGCCCGTGCTCGGCACCGAGTGCGCCGGGGTCGTGGCGGCCGTGGGATCTGGGGTCACGCGGTTTCGTGTGGGCGACGCGGTGGTCGCCTTCCCGGGGGCGTCGATGGGCGCCCATGCTGCGTACGTCTGTGTGCCCGAGGACGGCCCCGTGGCCCCCAAACCCGCGTCCCTGCCCTGGACCGAAGCCGCCGCCCTCCTCTTCGGCGGAACGACCGCCCTGCACTACCTCCGCCACGCGGCCCGGGTGCAGCCCGGCGAGCGCGTCCTGGTGCTCGGGGCGTCGGGGGCGGTGGGGGTGGCGGCGGTTCAGGTCGCGCGACATCTCGGGGCGGAGGTGACCGCGGTGTGCAGCGCGGCCAACGCGGACCTCGTGCGCTCTCTCGGGGCCACGCGCGTGATCGACTACCAGGCCGAGGATTTCACCCGCTCCGACGCGCGTTGGGACGTGGTGATGGACTGCGTCGGGGCGACGGACTACGCCCGCTGCGGGAGGGTTCTCGCGCCGGGAGGGCGCCTCCTGCGGGTGGTGTGCGACCTCGCGGGACTGCTCGCGGCCCCGTTTCAGGGACGGCGCGCGGGCCACCGGGTGATCGCGGGCGTGGCCGCCGAGCGCCCCGAAGACGTGCGCGAACTCGTCGTCCTCGCGGAGCAGGGAGCCTACCGCGCGGTGATCGACAGGGTGGTTCCGCTCGGGCGCATCGCCGAGGCCCACGCCCGGGTCGACAGCGGCCGCAAACGTGGGAGCGTGGTGGTCACCCTCGACGACTGACTTGAACTGTACGCCCCTGGGGTGTGTAGTCGCGCCCGTGACCTGGTCCTCGCGGAAGCGTGTCGTCGCCGTCGCAACGGTTCTTGGGCTTCTGCTTGTGGGCGCTGTGGCCTGGGCCCATCCGATCGAGCTGCCCTCGTGGCATGGCCTGCTCGCCCAGGTCACCGGCGGCAGCTTCGGCGGCTCCAACTGGAACTCGGGTTCCTCCTCCTCGGGGCCCTCGGGGGGATCGAGCTCGGGCGGTGGATCGAGCTCGGGCGGGAGCTCGGGCAGCGGCCTCGCGGACTTCTTCGTCGGGCTTGTCCTTGAGCTCCTCTGGCACGCCTTCCTGTTGTGCCTGGACCGCTACCCCGTGGCGACCCTCTCGGTCGTTGCCGTGGTGGGGATCTTCCTGTGGGCGTCGTACACCCCCCACGAGGTCGCCCCGGGGGAGCTCTCCGTCGGCGCCGAGCCTCGCATCGACGGCCTCTCCGCCGCGGACCGCCAGTTGATCGGGGCCCTCGCCCACGCCATGACCGTCACGGGCCGGGTGGGGGTCGGGCTGTCGTTGGTGGTCGGGCTGTCAGGCGTCGTCACCCTCGCCCGGCACGCGCATCCCGTGGGCTCGTGGATCGCCGGGCTGGCCGCCCTCTCCGCAGGCGTCGCGGGGGCCCTGATGTCGCGGCACACCCTGCGGGCCGCGAAGATCTTCGAGCACGGCGAGGCCGAGGCCGAGGCCGAGGAGAGCCTCCACCGGGTGGTGGCCGCGGTCACGCGTCTCGGGGCCCTCTTCGAGTGGACCGGAACCCTGCTCAACCTGCTGCTCGCGGCGACGGCCGTGGCGATCATGGTCTGCTTCACCCTCTGACGCGATGGCCAATGCCGACGATGCCCAGCGACCCCGATCCCTTCGACATGACCCGCCCCAGGCGCGAGCCCAAGGAGCACGAGTTTACCCACGAGGCCGAGCAGGCCTTTGTCGTGCTTCACGCCCGGCTGGTTCGGGATGTCGAGCGCGCGCGGATGCTCTGTGGATTGCTCGCGATGCTGGGGGTGGCCCTGCTTCGGCGCCTGTGGATGCTCGGCCGGGTCGAGACCCCGCTGGCCCTGTACGCCCTGTGCGCCTTCGCTGCGTCGGGCATGCTCTTCGTCCTGTCGCGGCGGCTCTCGGGCGGGGTCGTGGCGGCCCTCTCCGTGACGACCACCCAGGGACACGACGTGACCTACACCGTGGCGATGTTCGGGGTGTTGCGGGGGGTGTTCCGCACGCTGTGGATGGCGCTCGCGGCCCTCGCGGCGTTGCTGCTCGTGGCGCTGGCGGTGCAGGTCACCCGGGGCTGAGGATGTGGGCGGGTCGCGGTTCGTACGTTCACGGAGCGCCGCGCCCGACGGTGTCCTCCGTGGCGGGCCGCCCGCCGTGCCGGAGGATCTGATAGACGACCGGCAGCACCAGCCAGAAGCCCGAGGCGGGGATCAACAGCACCCCGCCGAGCGCCAGGGCCCCGATCTGCCACCCCAGCGCGCGCGGCAACGGCCTGCCCGCCCGCTCGATGCGCCGCACCAGGTCGCCCAGGATCAGCAGCACGAACCCGAAGAAGAGGAACCAAAACACCGTGTTGCGCAGCGGGTCGTCACCCACCGCGTTGACGAAGCCGGCCTCGGCGATCTCGACGAGCGGCCTCCGCCTCGGGGCGTTGGGAGGCACCATCACCCCCAGGCCGGCCAGCACCCCGAAGACCTGGTGCACCACGCCAATGGCGATAAGAAGAACCCCCGACCCGGGTGTGCGCATGGGACCCTCCGTGTGCCCCCGTCGTACCACACCCTCTGCGGATGCGACAAATACTCCACTGGGTTGCGGCCGTCCAGCACTGAGCCACGAGGCATCTCCGCCGCGTGCGTGGAGAGTCCCTACCGAGGCCGCAGGCGGTACCCTCCCACGCGATGACCCACCCCTCCCAACACCACACGCCGCTTCGGGTGTGGGACGACCCCCGCATCCGCGTCCCCGACGCGGAGACCTGGTCGCGGCTCACCCCGCGCGAACGCGAGGCCGCGATCGAGCGCATCAAGGCCGTGTTCGACGAGTACCGCGAGACGATGGCCGAGGAGGCTCCCCCTTCCAATCCGTCCATCACGCCCGCGGGGGACGACCCCGTGGCCCTGCCTCAGCCCTCGCGGACGAACACCTCGGGGCCCGCGACGAGGCCGCACGACAGCACCTCGACATCCTCGATCGTCTGTGCCACGCCCAGGTCGCGCTGGCGCGCTTCATCCTCCGGGCGGTTCGCTTCCGAGCGATCCCGATCACCGACGATCAGTGGGCCCGCATCGCGGTCGAGTCCGACACAGACACACTCATTCGCTGGTCGGAGCGGGCATTGTCGGCCGCGTCGGGCGACGAGCTCCTCGCCTGAGCTCCAGCCCCCTGTCAGCCACTCCGTCCCCCCGCCGTGAGGGCCACGCCCTGGTACACCCGGTCGACCTCCAACGCACCGTCAAGCGCCGTCAGCGGCAGGGCCCCGCCCGCCTCGGCCACGCGCAGGGTCCAGTGGTCGCCCTCCCGCGAGTGAATCTCAATCCGCGCCGTGTGCTGCGACACAAGGAGGTAGTCGCGCAACGACGGGATCCGTCGGTAGTGGTCGGCCTTGTCGCCGCGGTCGTAGGCCTCGGTGCTGTCGGACAGAACCTCCACCAGCACCACGGGGTTGGTCATCGCGTTGGCGTCGGCCGGGTCGCACACCACCGGGCCGCACACCACCGACGCGTCGGGGTACGTGGCCAGTCCTGTCGCCAACACCCGCACCTTGGCGTCGGCGCTGAACACCCTGCACCCGCAGGCCAGGGCGAGGTTCCGCAGCTCCGCGGCCACCGCGGCCGACAGCTCGGCGTGGGCGAGCGTGCCCCCCGTCAACGCGTACACCTGGCCATCGAGCCACGCGTACCGCTTGTCGCTCGACCGCTCCAACGCGAGGTAGTCCTCGTACGAGATCCCAAGGTGCGTCGCCGCTTCGCCTGCCATGGCCCCGAAGTGTGCCCGCGCCCCGCCGGGGTTGGCAACTGACGCAGCACGGGCCGGGCCGAGGGCAACGCGTCACGGACGCCCCAACCGCGCGAGGACAGGCCCCCTCCGAGGCCACAGGCGGTACACTCCTGCGCGATGACCCACCCCTCCCAACTCAGCACGCCGCTTCGGGTATGGGACGACCCGCGCATCCGGGTCCCCGACGCGGAGACCTGGTCGCGGCTCACCCCGCGCGAACGCGAGGCCGCGATCGAGCGCATCAAGGCCGTGTTCGACGAGTACCGCGAGGCGATGGCCGAGGGGGTGCGGCACTCCAAGCGCAAGACCGGGATCGCCGCCGACCTCGACGCGCACTTCCGCCGGGCAGGCCGCGCGGTTCTGCTCGCGAACGAGCTCGCGGTGCTCTATCCCGGCGAGCCCGTGATCGTGCCCGACGTGCTCGCGGTGCTCGACTGCGACCCGGACTACGAGCCCGATAGCTGGTCTGTCCAGGACGAGAAACGCGGCATCGACCTCGTGATCGAGGTGCGCAACCTCGGCCGCAAGCACAAGGACCTCGTCGAGAACGTGCGGGACTACGCGCGGCTGAAGATCCCCGAGTACTTCAGCTTCGACTGCCGTCGTGGTCTCCTCCGCGGCTGGCGCCTCGCGCAATCCGAGACCCGGAGCTACCAGCCCATTGTCCCCCAAGGCGGATACCTCCGCTCGGAGGTGCTCGGGCTGGAGATGACCGTGGTGGGGATGCGGCTGCGCTTCTTCTCCAACCAGTCCATGATCCCCACCGAGGCCGAGCTCGTAGCGCGCCTGCAGTCCCTCGCGGACGAACGCCTTGGCGCCCTCGACGAGTCCGAACGACAGCGCACCGACGCCCTCGATCGACTGTCCCGTGTGCAGATCCTCTTGGCGCGCACCATCCTCGATGCTTGTCGCTTCCGTGGGATCCCGCTCACCGACGATCAACGGGCGCGCATCGCGGTCGAGTCCGACGCAGACATCCTCACGCGTTGGGCCGAGCGGGCGTTTTCGGCTGCGTCGGGCGACGAGCTCCTCGCCTGAGCTCCAGCACCCCTCGGCTCAGCAGCCATCCCGGCACCACAAACACCAGCCCCAACCGCAGCACAAAGAGCCCCACCGCGGCCACCACCGCGGCCCACGCCCCTGCCCCGCCCGGCGCAAGAAGCCGCTCGACCAGGCCCGCCCGGTCGCACCACCGCGCCAGCCCCGCGTGCGCGGCCAACATCGCGACCACCCCCACCAGCCGCCACGCCCAGCGCCTCATGGCACCCGCGCCGTGAGCATCGCCAGCAGCAAGGCGTTGCCCAGCGGCCCCCCCGTCACAAACCTCCACCCCGCCCCGTGCTCCACCGGAACCCCAAACAAGGCCGCCGTTCGGTACATGCCCCGGTACCGCGCGCGATCGCCCGTCTGCCGGGCCGCAGCCAGGGCAAAGCCCGTGGCCGACACCGACACTCCCAACACCACCGGCCCCGAGTCGATGTCTCCGCGTCCCGTAGCGCCCCGCGGAAACTCCCGCACCCCGCCAAACCCTACCGCCTCCGTGTACCCCGTGCCCAAGAGCGAGACGCCGAGCTCCCGCCCGAGAGTCGGGTCGGCGAAGGAGAGGAAGTACGCCGCGAGGGCCGTCCCGGAGCCGCGTGGACCGTCGACCATGCGCCCCGTACGTGGATCGAGGGACTGCACGAGGTACCCCGAGTCCGGGTCCCGAAACCGCCCGCGGAACCGCTCCCCCATCCGCCCGATCAGGGCCCTGCGGTCGCGTCCCGTCAGCCGCGCGTGTTGCCCGAGGGCCCCCACCACCGACGCGATGTCACACGGATACGCCTCGCCGGGATAGGTCTCGAGGATCCCCTCGGGGGCAGCTTCGAGACGGCGGGCCAGGGCCTCGACCACGCGGTCATGGAGGGCAGCGTGGGAGGTCCCGGGATCGACCTCGCGCAGGGCCCCGAGGCCGAGGGCGAGGTATCCCAGCCAGGCGTTTCCCGGGTCGTCGTCGAGGTGTTGCAGCGGGTCGTGCCCCCAGGCCTCCTGGGCGAACCGCCGGGTCTCGGGGCGCAGGAGATTGTCCGCGGCGCGACGCAGGGCAGGCAGGTACCGCTCCCGAAGCGCAGGATGGGCCCCCACCACCTGGGCCATCCCGAGGGCCGCAAACTGGTTGCTCGTCAGGGCCCACTCGCCGTCAAACCGGGCCGACCCCGTGTGAAACGCCCGCGGCCCTACGTCGCCCATCACCGTCGCAGCCACCGCGTCGGCGAGGCCCGCCTGCACCCCGCGCTCCCCGTCAAACAGCCCCTCCCCCTCCCTGCCCACCACCGTCCGCGGAACCACCGCCCCCATCCCCACCACACACGCCCCCGTGACCAGGGCCCGCTTCCACCACGGGAGGCCCGCGTCCGTCCGGGCCGTCATCCCGCGCGGGCCCGGAGCAGCACCGTGACCGTCGGGCCCACCTTCCCGTTGACCAGGACCGTGATCGTGTGGGCCCCGGGGCGGTGGGTTCGGATCGAGACGTCGCGGAAATGCTGGCGTTTGGTGAGCGTGATGCTCTCGCCCGGAGGCAGGTCGAGGGTCGTCCACTTGAAGGTCTTGGGGTTGACCCCCGAGGCCCCGAGATAACCCACCCGGTAGTCGATCACCACCCGGGCCCGGTCGGTCTGTTCCGAACGGACCCGCAGGGTCAGGACCACCCCCTCGCCGATCTCGATCTCGGTCGGAGCGACCGAAAACTCCTCCACCGTGACCGCCGCCCCGGTGTCGGCCCCGACCAGGCCGAGGGCCTCGGGATGACCCCGTTTGACCAGGGTTCGGAGGGCGTGCCGGACCATACGCGGAGTGTGGGCCGAGGGCCGCGCGTGCCATCGCCGGGCCGTAGCCAGGGCCAGTTCGGGGTCGAGGTGCGACACGTCGTTGAGATGGTTGGCCACCGACCGCCGCACGTACTCCGCCGGGTCGTCGCGCAGGGCCTCGAGGACCCCCAAGGCCCACCCCGGAGGCACCGTGAGCTTGGGCCCCCACGGAAGCCTCGGACGTGAACCCTCGGAGGCGAGGCGCCGGACGTGTTCGTCGGGGTCTGCGGCCCACGCGGCGAGGGTGGCGGCCATGGAGACCGGGTCGCGGTCGATGAAGGGACGCACCGCGAACTCGCCCGAGAAGTGCCGGGTCACCCGCGCGATGAGGGCGGTGGCCCGCGACGGATGGTCAATCCCTGCGACCATCGCCCAGTGCTGCACCGGCCATAGGTCGAACGACGACCACGGCCCCCCCGCCGACACCGCCCCCTCCACCCGCGCGGCCGACTCGGCGAACGAACCCGTCAAATGCGCCGCCAGGGCCGCGGCCACGTGGGCCACCCGGGCCTTGAGTTCCAGGGGTCCGAGTCCCTCCGCGGCTGCCTGGAGAAACTGGTCGTGGGCGAACCCCTCCCCCTGAGCCCGCAACGCCTCGGCGAGGCGCTGGAGGGCGGGGCGGTCGATGTGGTCTTTGAACGCAGCCATGGAGGGCGGTGTAGGGCCGTCAACCGTTGCGGTCGAGCCACTGCCGGGCCTCGGCGATGGCCGCCACCACCTGGACCCGGGCGGGTCC
Organism: uncultured Myxococcaceae bacterium; assembly: GCA_964447205.1. Lineage (GTDB taxonomy): Bacteria > Myxococcota_A > Polyangia > Polyangiales > JAEUKH01. The sequence continues at coordinate 131,497 of CAYUSB010000002.1, read as the reverse complement.
TCCGGGGAGATTGCGGCGCTCGACGGCGCGGGCCGGGTCGAGGGCCTCGAACACGCTCGCGTCGAAGCTCGGGTGCTCCTCCTGGAAGACACCCAGGGGCAACGAGGGCAGGTCGCTCCCGGCCGCCAGGGCCCGGGCCACCAGCCTCCCCGCCACCTCATGGGCCTGCCGAAACGGAACCCCCCGGGCCGCCAACCAGTCGGCCACCTCGGTCGCGGTGACGAAGCCCTCGCCCAGGGCCGCGGCCATCCGGTCGCGCCGAAACCGCATGGCCCCCACGGCATCGGCCAGAACCCCCGCGCACGCCGTCACGGTGTCGACCGCGTCAAACAGCGGAACCTTGTCCTCTTGCAGGTCGCGGTTGTAGCCCAGGGGCAGGGCCTTGAGGGTGACAAGCAGGTTGACCAGATCGCCCACCACGCGCCCGGTCTTGCCGCGCACGACCTCGGCCACGTCGGGGTTCTTCTTCTGGGGCATCATGGACGAGCCCGTGGTGTGGGCGTCGGCCATCTCGACGAAGCCAAACTCCTGGGTCGACCAGTAGACGAGCTCCTCGGCGAGGCGCGACAGGTGGGTCTGGGCGATGGCCAGGGCCGCGAGAAGCTCCGCGAGGAAATCGCGGCTGGCCGTGGCGTCGAGGCTGTTGCGGGTCGGACGGTCGAAACCCAGGGCTCGGGCCGTCATGGGCCGGTCGAGGGGGAAGGTGGTCGCGCACACGGCCCCGGCCCCGAGGGGGGACTCGTTCATGCGGCGGGCGGCGTCGTCGAGGCGACCGCGGTCGCGGCGGAGCATCTCGACGTAGGCCAGAAGATGGTGCCCGAGGCGGTTGGGCTGAGCCCTCTGGACGTGGGTGTACGCCGGCAGGAGGGTGTCGACCTCACGTTCGGCCTGGTCGACCAGGGCCCGAGCCAGGCCTTCGAGCGCGTCGCCCACGGTGCCGCAGGCCCGCCGCGCGAAGAGCCGCAGGTCGGTGGCCACCTGGTCGTTGCGCGAGCGCCCCGTGTGCAGCTTGCCCCCCACCTCGCCCTGACGGGCGGTGAGTTCGGCCTCGACGTTCATATGAACGTCCTCCCGCTTGGGGTCCCACACAAACCGCCCCGCCCGGATGTCCTCCCGGATGGCCCCGAGCCCCTCGGTGATGCGCCCGAGCTCGTCGGCCGACAGCACCCCGATGCTCTGCAGCATGGCCGCGTGGGCGAGGCTGCCCGCGATGTCGTCCTCGGCGAGGCGCTGGTCGATCTGCCACGACTCCAGAAAACGTGCGGCGGTCTCGGAGAGCTCCTCCGAGAAGCGTCCTCCCCAGGCGGTCTTGGTTGCCATATGGCCCTCGCGCCTACCTGACCCACGCCCCTGCCGTCAACGTCCCCCGATGCGCCCGAAGCCCCCGGTCCCTACACTCCCGCCCATGGCCCCTCCCCTCCGTGCACTCCTGCTCGCCCTCACAGCCCTGGCCCCTGCCTGCAACCGCGTCCAGCCTCCGCCCCAGGGCCCCGAGGCGGCCGTCGGCCCTAGCACCCACACGGCAGACCCGCCCGGGCGTTTCCCCGCCTTCCCGGCCCAACCCCGGGCCATGGCGAGCGCGGCCTTCCACGCCCGCTGGAGCGACGGCAACGCCGAGCTCACCAGCTACGACGTCATCACCCCCCGGTACGGCGAGCCCCGCCCTGCCGAGCTCGTCCTCATCTACGTCACCGAACCCATGAACCGCCGCACCTGGATCAAGGACGACGACGCCCGCGGCCCCGACCGGGTCGCGGTCTTGAAGCTCAATGTGTCCCTGAAGTTCGAGACCGGGGTGTACCCATATTCGGTGATGACCAGTGTGTTCGCGCCCCTGGACGCGTGGCGGCCCGCGCGCTTCGCCCCGGTGAAGATCACCCTGACCGCACAGGAGTGGTGCGGCCACGTCTTCCAGGCCCTGTGGCCCGGAGAGGACTCGGTACGCACCGAGATCCGCTCGTACTTCGCCTCGGAGGGGGAGCGCGACGAGACCCTCCCCACACGACCCGGAACCCTTTACGAAGACGCCCTCTTGATTCAGCTCCGCGAGCTCGACGGCCCCTTCGCCGAGGGAGGGCTCTGGGAGGGCGACCTGGTTCCGTCGCTGTGGCGGACGCGGCGGGCCCACACCGACGGACGGCCCGTCCCGGCCCGGATCGCCCGGAGCCAGGCCACGGTCGAGGGCGAGGCCGTGCACCGCTTCGTGCTGGAGTCTGGGAGCTACCGCCGCACGATCGACGTAGAGTCCGGGGGGGCTCACCAGGTGATCGGGTGGGAGAGCTCGGAGGGGGAGCGGGTGCGCCGGAGGCGGTCGGCGCGCTTGCCGTACTGGCAGCTCAACCGCGAGGCCGACCGGGTCCCCACCCGGGAGCGACTGGGGCTCGACACCCGAGCCCGGCCGAGCGCCGTGGCGGCCCCGCCGGGGACCGCGGGGCGATAGTCAAGCTCCTTGCCCGCGTGCCTTCAGTCCCGCTCGTGGCCCGCGGTGCGGGTCATCAGGTAGTGCACCGCGTCGCCGATGGGTCGGGCCTCGTAGAGCACCTGGTACACCATCTCTACGATGGGCATCTCGACCCCCTCGCGGCGGCTGAGGTCCCACGCGCTCTTGGCCGTGCGCACCCCCTCGGCCACCTGACGCATCCCGCCGAGGATCTCCTCCAGGGACTTGCCCCGCCCGAGCTCGACCCCCACGTGCCGGTTGCGCGACAGCTCGCCCGTGCAGGTGAGCACGAGGTCGCCCATGCCCGCGAGGCCGGCCACGGTCAGCGGGTGGGCCCCCATCTTCATCCCCAGCCGGGCCATCTCCGCGAGGCCCCGGGTGATGAGGGCCGCCCGGGCGTTGTGGCCAAACCCCAGGCCGTCGCTGGCCCCGGCGGCGATGGCGATGACGTTCTTCAAGGCTCCGCCGACCTCGACCCCGACCACGTCGTCGGAGACGTAGACCCGAAACCGGTCGTCGACCCAGAAGGCCCGCTGCACCGTCGTGGCCACGGCGAGGTCGTGGGCCGCGGCCACCACCACCGTGGGCATCCCGTGGGCCACCTCGCGGGCGAAGCTCGGACCCGACAGGGCCACAAACTGCGAGGCTGTGAAGGGCAGCTCGTCGGCGATCACCTCGTTGACAAACTGGAGAGACCCCTGCTCGATCCCCTTGGTGGCGCTCACCACCGGAACCCCCCGGGGCATCACCTCCCCCGCCGCCCGCACGACCTCTCGCAGGCCGTGGGTGGGGATGGCCACCACCACCATCTCCGCGCCCTCCAGGCACTGCCCGAGGTGCGAGGTCGCGGTGAGGGCGTCGGCGAAGCGGACCCCGGGAAGAAACGCGCTGTTCTCCCGGGCCTCCTGGATGCTCTGGGCCAGCTCGGGGCGCCTGCCCCAGAGGTGCACCGCGTGGCCCTTGTCGCTCACTACCTTCGCCAGAGCGCTGCCCCAGCTTCCCGAGCCCAAGACTGCAATGCGCATCGCGCGGCTCTCCCCTCTGTGACCCGTGTGACCGTCTACTGCTCCTCGGCCTCGGCGGCCCAGACGTGGAGCCCGTCGGCAGGGTTGGCCACCAGCAGCGACCACGGCTGCGAGGCCACCACCGGGGCCACCGGGAAGAGCCGGAGGTTGCCCGCCCCGGCGCCCCCGAGGGCGCGCCGTCCGAGGGCCACCCCGTCCGAGGCGCGGAACACGGTCACCATCGTCGTGACCCCCACCGAGCCCACCACCACGTTGGGCCCTCCCTGCGGGAAGAGGTTGCCGCTCAGGGCCACGGGCCAGCCGAAGCCCGCCGAGGCGTCGCCGTCGGGTACCGTAAACTCACGCAGGACGCTGCCGTTGGCCCCCGACAGGAGGCGCACGGCCGCCACCCCGGCCACGGGCTGGTCGGTGCCCACCACCACGTCACCCCGGCCATCGCCATTGACGTCCACCCCGAGGGCCACGCTCTGGGCGCTGCGCCCCCCGGCCTGACACTGGGCCGTCCACAGGGGCTGCCCCGTGGCCCCCGAGAAGAGCTGAACACACCGCCGGGGCCCCCCCGTCGGCGGGGCCGCCCCGATGACGGGCCCGAGCCCCATCACCACGTCGAGGATCCCGTCGCCGTTGGCGTCGGGACCGACCGCCAGTCCGAGCTCGACCGGCTGCCCGATGCGCCCGAGGCCCTCGGACCCCTGGATGCGCCACAGGACCCGCTGCGAACGCAACCCCAGGGCCACCACCGCGGTCGGCCGGCCCACCCCCTCGGGCTCGGTGTAGAGAATGGCGGCTACGTCGTCGGGCAGGGGGATCACGCTCCCCACGGCCAGACCGCGGACCCCAGGGAGCCGCAGGGTGCGCCAGGGCTGCAGGGTGCGGGCGTCGAGCACCAGCACGGCGGACCCTCCCTCGGCCACGGCCACGACGTCGTCGGTCCCGTCGTTGGTGAGGTCACCCACGACCCCGAGGTCGTAGCCCTGACAGGCCACCCGGGCCCGGGCCGAGGCGATGATGTGACCGGCCGCCAGGGGATGCACGAAGACGGTGGTCCCCCCTTCGGCCCGCGGGAGGCACGTGACGATGATGCGCTGGGTGACCCCCACCGAGGCGCTCACCGCCGCGTGGCGAGCGAAGTCTGCCGCGGAGTCCATCCCCGTGATGCCCGCGGGCAGGCTGATGGTGTGGGTGTCGCGCAGGGCCAACGGGGCCAATGGGGGCGTCGCGGGGTTGCGCCCCGGGTCGCTGGGGCGGGTCACCGTCGAGCCGACGGGATCCTCTCCGCCGGCGCCCCGATCGGCGCCCCGCAGGGCCCGCACCGCCACACCGCCGAGGGCGAGGGCCACCACGATGCCCCCCGCCGCGAGGAGGGCCCGGCGGTTGGCGGGCTCGTCCGGAGGGGGAGCCTGGAAGCCCACCATGGAGGGGCGCTCGCCCACGTCGAAGGCCGTCGGCTGCGGGGTCTCGGGCAGCGAGATTCGCCGACCCGTGGCGGTGGCCTCGTCGCGCCGAGAGGGGGTCAGGCCCGGGGCCGAGTCGCGCGACGGCTTCAGCGAGGCGTCGACCGACCAGGCCCCTTCGGCATCCGAGGGGACCCTGCGGGGAGCAGACGTCCCCCCGGAAGGCGTGACGGCAGGAGCGGGTCCCGGGGCGGCCGTGGCCGGGGTCGGCGGCTTGGGAGATCCAGGCGTGGTGGTCGCGGCAGACGGCGACAGACCCTCCCCGAGGGGACGACGCCCCGCGCCGGTGGCCGGGACATCGTCGAGGTTGAAGCCGGGCTGGCTCGGGGCCCGGAGCGGCGACCGGACGGACGCCTCGGTGAGCGGGCGGGTCGGCGGCCGGAGCTGCAACGCCAGATTGCCATGGGACTCCGGGGAACCGCCCCCCTGCCCCTGAGCGCTCGCGTGGGCCAGGAGGGGGCTGCCGCGGGCCGGGGTGGGCTCTCGGCGCCGGGCGTCGACCCGGCTGACGGCGAGCTGGAGGGCCTCGCGCATCTCGTCGGCGCTGCGATACCGCACGGACAGGTCGCGCTCGAGGGCCCGGTCGATGGCCCGGGCCACCGAGCCCGGGACCTCCACCCCCATGGACAGCAGCGACGGGGCCTTCTCGGTGGCGACCTTGACGAGGATGTCGGTGGTGGTCTCCGCCGCGAAGGGGGTGGTGCCCGTGAGGCACTCGAAGAGCACGACCCCGACGCTCCACAGGTCGGCCTCGGGGCCGATGGAGACCCCGCGGCCCTGCTCTGGGGACATGTACTCGGGGGTCCCGAGGATGGTGCCGGTCTGGGTCATCCGCCCTTTGGCCTGGGCCACGTGGGCGATGCCAAAATCGAGGAGCTTGGCCTGGCTGCCCCCGTCGGGCTTGCGCACGACGAAGATGTTGCCGGGCTTGATGTCGCGGTGAATGACCTGGTGCTCGTGGGCCTTGGCCAGGGCGTTGAGGATGTCGACCCCGATGCTGACGGCCTCGCCCCAGGTGATGCGGCCCACGCGGTCGAGGGTCGACTCCAGCGACTCGCCATTGAGGAGCTCCAGGGCGATGAAGACCGTCCCGTCGGGGTCGCGTCCCGCGTCGAGGACCTGGACGATCCCGTCGTGGTTGATCTTCGCCATGGCCCGGGCTTCCATCAGGAAGCGCTCGGTGATCTGCTCGGTGGTCACGAGGTGCGGGTGCAGCAGCTTGAGGGCCACCTCCCGCCCCGTGACGTTGTGGATCGACGCGAAGACCGAGCTGAACCCGCCCTCCCCAAGCAGCCGACGCACCTCGTAGCGCCCGCCGACGAGGGTACCGATGCGCTCACTCGTAGTCAGGTTTGCCATCGTTTGGGAGCGTAGGAGTGCCCTGGAAAGACTCCTGGCCACGCAGTGACCATTGCGGAGCTTACCCCGGCTCCCCCATCCGCGTCACGCGCCTTCGACGCCCATTCGGGCTTGATACTCCGAGACAAATCGGCGCTCGGCTTCGGTGAGCATCTTCGAATCGATGAGGTCTGGGGCAAGGGGCGCGAAGGTCAGCGGGGTCACCTGGAGGAAGCCCTCGTGCTCGGGGTCGGGCACGACGGTGCAAAGGTTTTCGATCCGAACGCCACCAAGGCCTTCATGGTACAGGCCGGGTTCGATGGAGAAGACGTGGCCCTCCTCCAGGGCCATGGTGGCCCGCTTGTTGATGCCGGGCGGCGACTCGTGGACGTTGATGCCCACCCCGTGGCCGGTCCCGTGCAAATATTCCTGCCCTGCCTCCCACAGGGGGCTGCGGGTGATCCCGTCGAGTTGGGCCCCGGAGGACCCGACGGGGAATCGCGCCCGCATCCCGGCCACCGCGGCCTTGAGCACGAGGGTATAGAGCTCCCGTTGGGCCTGGGAAGGGGCCTGACCGGCCTGGCCGACGAAGAAGGTCCGGGTGAGGTCGGTGGCGAATCCCTCGTCGAAGTAGCACCCCGTATCGAGGAGCACGAGGTCGCCCGGTCGGGCTACGGTCTCGGGGCAGGGCAGGTGGTGCACGATGGCCCCGTGCTCGCCGAAGGCCGCGATGACCTTGAACGACAGGTGCGTGGCCCCGGCCGCCAGAAACCGCCGCTCGACCTCGTCGGCGAATCCCTTCTCGGTCACCCGATCGCCCGCGGCGACCCGGGCCTGGAGCCACCCCTGGGCCTCGGCCACCACGCGGTCGGCGCGCCCCAGGGCCGACCGCATGGCCGCCATCTCCGCGGGGGTCTTGCGGGCCTTGGCCTTGACGATGGGCGAGTCGAGGCGCACGACGGTGACCCCGGCGGCCTCCAGGGCGTCCCGGGTGGCGACGGGCGTCCCGGCCGGGTCGATGACCACACGGCGGGTCGGACCCGGGCGAGGTCCCAGGGCCATGGCCAGCAGGGCCCGGTCGTCGACGAAGGCGACCCCCGGGCGGGCCACCCGCACCACCTCAGGCACCACAAGCCCATGGACGCTCACCCCCACCCCCTCCCGGGTCACCACGGCGGCCCCACGAAACGTGGCCTGAAACGGCATCTCCTGGGCCCTGAGGTTGGTCATCCAGGCCACCTCGTCGAGGCGGGTCACCACCAGGGCCTCGGCCCGTTGGGCGCGCAGCCACTCGGTCACGAGGGCGTGTTTTTCGGCCACGGTCCGCCCCTGCCCGGCCTCCTCCACGGCCCGGAGCACCCCGTCCCCCACGACCTCCGGGGCGGGAGGAGGCCGCACCCGATCGACCCATGCGGTGTCGGCCGCGACCCACGTCACCGGGGCCTCACCCACCTCCCTGCGGAAGGCCTCCCAGGCGCTCACGCTGTACCGCTGGGGCTCGTACCCGACCCGGAGGGTGGCCCCCTCAGGCAGGGCCAGGGCGAGCCCGCGCACCGTCTCTGCGCAGGCGGCCTCGTTGGTGTAGCTCTGGGTGCCCTTCACCACCGTCCACTGCCCGAGGTCGACCTCACGATCGGCCTGGGTGTGGTACCGGCCGTCGACGTAGAGCCAGGCCCGGTCGCGGCCCACCATGGCGTCCCCGAGGCTCCCGCAGAAGGCCGTAAGCCACTCCCGGGCGCTCTCGGCCCGAGGGACGTACTCGTTGAGGTACCGGTCGGTGCTGCGCACGATACAAACATCGAGGCCCTCGGCCTCCAGGACGGCGCGGAGGGAGGCGAGACGTGCAGAATGGGAGGAGCTCATCGACCGCAACAGTATGCCAGGGCTCCGCTGCTCCTGGCCAGCCCCAGCCCCCCTTCCCTCCCCGCACCGTCAGAACGTCCGTCCTTCGGGGGGCCCGTCATGGACGGGAGTTGACATCGGTGGGCCCAAGGGTGCTAAGGGCCTTAGGGAGCACTGAATGACCGCGGAGCAGCTCAAGCCCGGCGCAACCTTTGGCCGCGAGTTTCGTGTTGAGCGTCGCATCGCCGCGGGGGGGATGGGCACGGTCTACGAGTGCGTGCAGCTCTCTACGGGAAAACGCCGGGCCCTGAAGGTCATGCACGCTCAGTACGAGGCCGACGACCGGGCCCGCGAGCGCTTCATCCAAGAGGCCCGGGCCGGGGCCAGCATCGACAGCGACCACATCGTAGAAATGGTGGCCGCGGGCATCGACGAGGAGAGCAACACCCCGTGGATCGCCATGGAGCTCCTCAACGGCCACGACCTCAAGAGCGTCCTGGCCGAGCGGGGATACCTGTCGCCGTCGCAGGTTCGGGAGGTGTTTCGGCAGCTCTGCCACGCCCTCGCCGCGGCCCACCGGATGGGCCTCGTGCACCGCGACCTCAAGCCCGAGAATATCTTCCTCGCCAATCCCCGCCGCGAGGGCATCGAGTTTACCGTCAAGCTCCTTGACTTCGGCATCGCCAAGCTCGTGCAGGAGGGGACCACCACCGGGTCGCACACCCAGGCCATCGGGTCGCCGCGGTGGATGTCCCCCGAACAGGCCGAGCGGGGCGGCAAGATCACCCCCGCCACCGACGTGTGGGCCCTCGGGCTCATCGCCTTCTCGCTCCTGACGGGCAAGTCGTACTGGAAGACGGCCAACACCCCGTCGCCGTCCGTGATGCAGCAGATGTGCGAGGTCCTGATGGACCCGCTCGAGCCTCCGTCCATCCGGGCCATCGAGCTCGGGCACTCCCCCCCACTGCCCGACGGCTTCGACGGGTGGTTCGCCCGCTGCGTCGTACGCGACCCCTTCGAGCGCTTCCAAGACGCCCAGGAGGCCCTCGACGCCTTCCAGGCCATCTTCCGCGACGCGACGAACCCGCCTGACAAGGCCGCCACCCCCGCCCCCGTCGGCCGCTCCGATCGGGCCAACCCCAGCCTCGGCATCTCGGGGACCCGCACGGCCAGCCTGACCGCCCCGGCGGCGAAGCCCGTCCGCGAGGTTCGGCTCGACGCGATCATTCCCCGCGACGAGACCCCGGCCTCGCTCGACGCCTCGCTCCCCGCGGGCAGCCTGCCCAGCCGCCGCACCGGCGACACCACCCGCCGCAACCAGCCAGGCCTCCTGGTGGGAGCCACCCTCCTCGCGCTCTTCATCGTGGGCGCGGCGGCCTGGGCCACCTTCCGTCCGCGCTCCCCCTCGACGCCAGCAAGCACGGGCCCGACGGCCGCGGTCGACGCCGGGTCGCTCCCCTCCTCCCCCGTGGCGGCTCCCGTCCTGGAGTCGACCGGAGCCGACGGGGCTACGGCCGCCCAAAGCCCCGACGACGGCGGCGGCGAGATGGTGTTCGACCCCAGCGAGACGGCCCTGGCCCCCCCACCCTCCGAGGCCCCGCAGCCCACGGTCGCGGCCCCCCCTGGCCCAGGGCGCCCGGCCCCGGCCCCTCCTGCGGCAGCGCCCCCGGCCCTCGCGGCGCGGACGGCCGCAGCCCGCGCTCCTGGGACCCGACCGGCTCCGACGACCGCGGCGGCATCGCCCCCGTCGGACAATGTGCTGCCCCCTTCCCTGGCCAGCGCGGTGGCTCGCCTGGCCGACTCTGGGGTCTCGCGTGGGGCGACGGCTCCCGCGGTCCCGACGGCCCCGGTCGCGCCTCCCAGCGGCGGCGCCGGAGGAGAGGGCTTCTACGCGCGGGTCATGTCGATGATGCGGGGGCGTCAGTCCGACTTTTTGCGCTGCTACGAGCATGGCACCCAAGGGCAGGGCAACGTCTCCGGGCGGCTTGAGATCCAGTTTACGGTCTCGACCTCGGGACGCGCGGAGAATGTGCGGCCGCGCGGCCTGGAGGCCGCTCCGGACGTAGGCTCCTGCGTGGCGGAGATTGTTCGTGGGATGTCGTTCCCGGCCGGCGACCTCGGCGGAAACCCCCTCACCCACGTGATGAACTTCCGTCGGGAGGTCGCGGCCCCTCGGCCCCCGCCCGCGTCTCCGACCCCTTCGCCCTCCGAGTCTCCGAGCCCCAGCCCCGAGTGATCGAGGGCCCTTCGAGGGCTCACTCGAAGGGATTGGAGCGGTCGATGTTGGGGTGCCGCGGGTCGCGCGCGGGCGCCGCAGGCGTCGGGGTCGCCGCAGGCGTCGCGGTCGCCGCCGGGGTGGGCCCTGGAGGCGTCGGGGCGGGCGTCGAGGGAACCGGTGCCACCGGGGGCCGTCGAGGGCTGGGCGACCCGTTGTGGGCGGCGCGGGAGGGCACCAGGCTGCGCTCGATGCTCACGTTGCCGTCGGCCCGAAGCACCTCCGTCAGCGGGTTGAACCCCGGGGCCTCCACCTGGAGCTGGTACCGGCGCCCGTCCTGGGGTCGCACCACCTCGGCCTGGCCCACCCCGATCCGCACCCCGTCCAACAAGATCTCCGCCGTCGACGGGACCACCCGCACGGCGAACACCACCGTCTCCGCATGCCCCTCGGCCGGGGGAGGCTCGGCCACGCTGGGAGCACCGGCGTCGGCGGAGGACGGGGCGTTGACCGCCGTCTGGGACGTGCTGGCCGAGGCCACGACCTCGGACGGGGATCGCGCGCGCATCCCGATCGCCACGGCCCCCGCCACGAGGCCTACCGCCACCAGGGCTCCGACGATCATGGGCCCCGCCCCGCGAGCCCCCTCCGTCCGAACTGGGGCCGTCATCGTCTGCGCGAGAGAGATGGGACCGGGGGCGGCAAACTGCGGGGTCCCGTGCGGTTGGGTAGGGGCCGAGGCCGTGCTGGGAGGGGTGGAGTAGCTTCCCGCGGGCCGCACGGAGGGTTGACCGCGGAAGGGGCTGAGGGCCTCGCGTAGGGCCGTGACGTTGGGGAAGCGGAGGGCAGGATCGCGCTCGAGGGTCTTCATCACCACGGCCACGAAGGCCGGGTCGAGGTCGGGGCGGAAGACCGACAGGGGGGTCGGGGCCTGGGTGGCCTTGGCGACGATGAAGGCGTTGAGGGTGTTGGCGTCGAAGGGGTTTCGCCCCGCGAGGGCCTCGTACATCGTGACCCCGAGGGCGTACTGGTCGGCCGCCCCGGTGACGGTCTTCGACGACATGATCTGCTCGGGGGCCATGTACGCGGGCGTGCCGAGGGCCATGGTGGCCGTGGTGAGGTTGACGTTGTCCTCGCTGCGTTTGGCGATGCCAAAGTCTACGATCTTGGGCACCGGCTCAGGGTCGCCGTCCTCCAGGGCCAGGAAGATGTTGTCGGGTTTGATGTCCCTGTGCACGACGCCCCGCTCGTGGGCGAGGCTGAGGGCGCGGAGCACCGGGTCGACGATGGACAGGAGGCGCGGCACCGACAGGGGGCCCTCGCGCTTGAGGAGCCCGTCCATGGACTCGCCCCGGAGGTACTCCATCACGACGTAGGGGCGCTCGCCGTCGAAGCCGTAGTGGGTGAGCTGCACGATGTGACGGTGCTGAAGCTCCGCGGCGGCCTTGGCCTCCTGGAGAAACCGCGCGGAGAACATCGGGTCGCGCGCGATCTGGGGCTTGAGGATCTTGATGGCCACGACGCGGCCGAGGAGCTTGTGGCGGGCCTCGAAGACGGCCCCCATGCCCCCCTCGCCGAGGAGGCGCACGATCTCGTAGTGGTCGCCCACGGTGTCGCCAGGGCCGAGCCCCAGGCGGTCGGAGGGAGACGGGGCGTTGGGCCGAGGCGGGGGCGTGTCGTGGGGAGCGGTCACAGGGACAAGGGCCTCCCAGAGAGCAATACCAGTTGTAGGTGCAAACCCCCAACGCTGGGGTGTGTTGGGCGCTGGCGTGTGTTGGGGCCGGGCCCTGGGGGAGTCCCTCCCCGCGCCCCACGCAGTGGCCACCGATGGACAACGATGGACAGCGTGGACACTGTCCGTGGACAGTCCTGCCTCCAGAAGCATCACAAAAATCAGGCATTTTGATGCTGGCACGGGACGTGGTGAGGGCCCTGCACCCACCCACCCGGAGGCTTGTCCCCAATGCTCGCCACGACCCACGCCAGCACCCTCATCGGCCTCGAAGCCCACCCCGTCTCGGTCGAGGTCGACGTGAGCCGGGGCCTGCCCATGTTCGACCTCGTGGGCCTCGCCGAGGCCGCCGTACGAGAGTCCCGGACGAGGGTCCGCTCGGCCCTCGAGCAGTCGGGGTACCCCTTTCCCCTCCGTCGGGTGATCGTCAACCTCGCCCCCGCCGACGTGAAGAAGGCCGGGACGGGCTTCGACCTCGCCATCGCCGTGGCCACCCTCGCCGCCGCAGGCGAGTGCAGCCTCGACCGACTCGGCGACTACCTCCTCCTCGGCGAGCTGTCCCTCACGGGCAACCTCCGGGGCGTCCGGGGGGTCCTGCCGCAGGTCATGGCCGCCCGCGAGCGGGGGATCTCCGGGGTCATCGTGGCCCCCGACAACGCCCCCGAGGCCGCCGTGGTGGAGGGGATCACCGTACACGCGGCTGACACCCTGCGGGAGGTGTGCCTCTTCCTCAACGGCGAGGGGTCCCTGGCCATCACACCCCATGGGGTTCCGACGGCCTGGCCGCCCCTGGAGGAGGACGTAGGGATGCTGGACCTGCAAGACGTTCGGGGCCAGGAGCAGGCCAAGCGGGCCTTCGAGATCGCCGCCGCGGGCGGGCACAACGTCCTCCTGGTGGGCCCTCCCGGCGGCGGAAAGACCATGCTCGCCCGCACGATGGCCGGGCTCCTGCCGCCCCTCACCTTCCGCGAGGCCATCGAGGCCACGGCCGTTCACTCGGTGGCGGGGACCCTGCGCCCCGGGGTGGCCCTGCTCGATCGCCGCCCCTTTCGAGCCCCGCATCACACCGCCAGCGCCGCGGGCCTGGTGGGAGGCGGGGACCCTCCGCGTCCGGGCGAGATCGCCCTGGCCCACCACGGGGTCCTCTTCCTCGACGAGTTGCCCGAGTACAACCGCGAGACCCTGGAGGGCCTGCGCGAGCCCCTGGAGGAGGGCCGGGTCACCATCGTGCGGGCCCGCTCCCGGGCGACCTACCCCGCCCGTTTTATGCTCGTGGCCGCGATGAACCCCTGCCCCTGCGGCTACGCCGGCGACCCCTCCGACCGCTGCGAGTGCTCCGACGAGCGCGTCAAGCGGTACCGGGCCCGGGTCTCGGGGCCCCTCCTCGACCGCATCGACCTGCACGTTCAGCTCCCCCCGGTGCGGGTGGCCCAACTCGGGGAGAGCGCCCGGGGGCCCCAGAGCGCGGAGGTTCGGGCCCGGGTGACGGCCGCCCGGGAGCGTCAGACCGCACGACAGAACGAGTGCAACGCCCGCCTCGGGGTGCGGGCCGTCCGGGCCCACTGCGGCCTCGACACGATGGGCACGAAGCTCCTCACCGACGCCGCCGACCGCCTCGGCCTCTCCGCCCGGGCCGTGCATCGTGTGCTCAAGGTCGCCCGCACGATCGCCGACCTCGACGCCAGCCCCGAGGTCATGCCCCATCACCTGGCCGAGGCCGTAGGCTATCGGGCCCCAGGCTCAGGCTGAGGCGAGTCGGTCGGTACAGGCCTCCCGGAGCAGGGCGTACACCTCGGGGTGGCTCTGGAGCTGGTGGTGCATCACGGCCCCGACGTGCCGGGTCTCGATGGGGAAGCTCCCCCGGGCAAACACCGGCCCCGAGGCGCTCGGGACCCGCACGAGGAGGTCGCCCACGAGGCGCCCCACGGGGTGTTCGGGGTCGCGGGTGAGGGTGGCTGCCACGAAGTACCAGGTCGGTCCCTCCAGGAGGGGAACGGCCACCGTCCGGTCGTCGAGGAAGGCGTCGGGGTCGAGGCCCCGCCACTCCTCGTCGAGGGTGTACCCGTACCGCAGGTCCTTGATGCCCACGCTCCGACCGTCGAGAACCCGCCCTGGGATCCACGCCCCCGGGGCCTCGAATCCCTGGAGCACCGAGGCCGCCACGTGGCTGATCTTCTCCAGGGCCGCCCCCCGATGCGGCGACCCGAGGCAGAAGACGCGGCCCACCCGGGCGGTCCAGGGCATGGCCGCCTCGCGGCCGTAATGGCAGGCCGAGCGCACCACGAGGCCGCCCATCGAGTGCCCGACCAGCACGAGCTCGGTGACCTCGACCGGGAAGTGCCGCACGAGGTCGTCGAGGAGGGCCGCCAGGGTCTGACCGTTCTCGGAGACGTGTCGGCCGGTGTTGTAGCGGACATACACCGGGGTCATCCCGAGGTCGCGCGCGAGGAGAGAGCCGAAGTTGGTCGCCGGATCGCCGTACCAGGCCTCGGCGTGCAGGCACCACGACCACTCCGTGGCCCCGAGCCCGTGCACGAAGACCACCACCCGCCCCGTGGGGTCGGGCAGGGCCGCCCGCAGCCCCGCAGGGTCGCGCGGGAGGTAGCGGTCGCCCGCCCGGAGGGTCATCCCGAGCGAGAGCCCGTTGTCGGCCGCGTGGAGGTAGTCCCCGACGGCGGCGTTGACCACCGCGAGGGCCGCGTCGCCGACCCAACCCGCGCTCCCGGTGACATCCGAACGCAGGGCCACGGGGCGCTCAGGGCCCGCCTCCCGGCCCTCCGCGGCGAGGTCGAGCCCCGCGTCGGTCACCCCCTCCACCGCGCGGTTGACGGCCTTCACGGCGGCCACCACCCCCGCCGTGGCCACCCCGTGGAGGGCCCCCACCGTACGGGCGGGCTCGGCCAGGGGCTCGATGCGGGTCAGGAGGCCGAGGGCCGTCCGAACCACCGAGGCGTTGGCCTCCTCGACGAGGTCGGCGGTGCGGTCGACCGCGTCGTGCACCATGGATTTCAACCCGCGCCATCGTCGCATCGCGTCACCTCGGGCGACACCATAACGCGAAGCGGGGGCCCTTGGGCGCCAGGGTGACGCCGTTGGACCCTTGATCGCCGCCCCGGGCCGTGTCACCCCTCGTGCCCATGAAGCGCGAGCCCCGGCTGACCAAACGTGAACGCAAGGCCCTCGAAGGCCCCCGCCCCGGCCCCAATGGCCCCATCATTCGTCGCCCCGCCGCGGGGGGGCCGAGCACCGTGCGCGGGGGAGCCGCCACGTCCCAACTCGACCCCGGGACCCACCTGCACTGCGTGGCCTGCGGCAAGCACCTGGAGACCGTCGGGGAGGCCCAGGCCCGGGCCGCCCAGGGCATCGGGGCCCCGATGTGGGCGGAGGTCCGGTGCGCCCACGGGAGCTTGTTCCATTCGTGCCTGGGGTGCATCCCCGAGGCTCGGAAGATCCTCGACGAGCACGACCGCACCGGCAACGATGTCCGGGCCGCTTCTGCCTGGCACTGAAATTTCTATTGCCCGTCGCGGCGATGGCGGGCACCACCTCGGCCCAACCCCCCAATGGTGCCCCTCCGTCTCCTCACATCGGTCTCAGCGTCACTCCTCGGTAGCCTCAGCCTGCTGTGCACTGCGGCCGGGGCCCAACCTCGCCCCGCCTCCCCCGGACCCCCCGCCCGGGTCACGGCCGCCCTCGGCGAGGGGCTCACCGCCCGCAGCGCCGACGGCCGCTTCGACCTCACCCTGCGGGCCCGGATGCAGCTCCGTGGGACGTTTCTCTCCGCCCCTCCCGAGAGCACCGACGAGGCGGTCCAGGGGGCCGAGGTGCGCCGGATGCGCCTCGTGCTCCAGGGGCGCTTCTACTCCCCCCACTGGCGGTACTATGTCCAGTTGGGCTTCTCCAACGGCGACACCGAGCCCGACCTCCGACTGCCCCTGCGCGACGCTGCCGTCTTCTGGACGCGCTTCCGGGACCTCAACCTCCGGGTCGGTCAGGGCAAGGTTCCGTTTAACCATCAGCGGGTGGTGAGCAGCTCCAACCTGGCCATGGTCGATCGGTCGCTCGTGCAGCTCGAGCTCAACCTCGACCGCGACGTCGGGCTGATGGTCAGCTCCAACGACCTGTTCGGCCTCGGGGGTCGCCTCGGGTACCGCCTCGGGCTCTTCGGCGGCGACGGCCGCAACCGCGTGTCCACGGGCTCGGGGCTCCTGTACATCGCCCGGGTGATGGTCTCCCCCTTGGGACGTGGCTTCGACGAGGGCCCCGAGAACGACCTCGACCGCGACCCCCACCCCCGCCTCAACCTCGGGGCCTCGGTGGCCTACAACGACGACTCCCGCAGGGCCCGCTCGACCTTCGGCGACACCTTCATCCTCGGGGGCTTCGACACCCTCAGCGCCGAGGCCGACCTGCTCTTCAAATGGCGGGGCTTCGTGGTCGCCGCCGAGTGGCTCTACCGCGAATCTCGAGACGCCCCCCGCACGGTGACCTCTCCCAACGGGTCATCCCTCACCGAGAGGCCCCGCAACGCATGGGGATACTTCGTCCAGGCCGGGTACGCCTGGAGCCCCCGGTGGGACACCACCCTCCGTTGGGGCGACCTGCGCCCCCTCGGAGAGGCCTCGCCCGTCGACCGCCAGCGCGAGCTCGGGGCCTCGGTCGGATGGTACGGCCAGGGCCACGCCTTCAAGATCCAGGCAGACTATTTCTACCTCGCGGGCGAAGACTTCCACGCCGGACGGCATCAGGCCCGGATGCAGATTCAGCTCTATTTCTAGGGCGTAGGGCTACGCCGCCGAGGAGGCGATGGGGGGACGCCAGCGCGAGGCCTCTGGGCCAGGCATCGGCCGGGCGAAGTGGTACCCCTGGGCCAGGTCGCACCCGACCTCCTGGAGGTAGGCCAGGACCTGATCGTCTTCGACGCCCTCGGCGGTGGCGTGCATCCCAAGGCTGTGTCCGAGGTCGACGATGCTGCGCACGACGCTCCGGGACTCGGCCGAGCGGGTCACGGCCATCACAAACGACTTGTCGACCTTGATCTCCGAGAAGGGCAGGCGCACGAGCTGGAGCATCGACGAGAAGCCCGTCCCGAAGTCGTCGAGGGAGAGCTGAAACCCACGCATCCGCAGGCGGGTGAGGGTGTCGAGGGAGGCCACGGGGTCTTCCATGGCGCTCGTCTCGGTGAGCTCGAGGATCACCCGGGCGGGGTCGACCCCGAGGGCCTTGCAGCGCTCGCAGACCGAGTCGAGGAGCTGCGGGTTGCGTAGGGAGCGCGCCGAGATGTTGATCGACAGCGTCAGCTTCGAGCCCGGCTCGGAGCAATTCTCCGCGAACCACGCGAACGACTGCTCGGCCACCTGCTCGGTGAGGCCGTCGATGAGGTTGTGCTTCTCGGCGAGGGTGATGAAGCGGTCGGGGGCCACGTTGCCGAACCGCGGGTGACGCCACCGCACGAGGGCCTCGAAGCCCGCCAGTTCGCGGGTCACACAGGTCACCTTGGGCTGGTACGCCATCTGGAAGACCCGGTCGTTGAGGGCCTCGAGGATGTCGGTCGGGGTAATGAGGGCGACCTCGAGGGGTCCCCCAGGGGTGCGGATCTCGGGGCGCCCTCCCCCCCCGCCGCGGACCGGGAGCTCGGCCCCCAGAAGCTCGCGGAGCATGTTGGGCAGGAAGGGTTTGGGCAACACCCCGAGGATGTTGAGACCGTGCTCGGCGGCGGAGCGCCCGGCGGCCTCCAAGACCCGACCGGCCATCCCGCTGGTGACGATGATCTGCGCCCGACAACGGCGCTTGGCCAGGCGGGCGATGACCTCGACGCCGTCCATCTCGGGCATCACCAGATCGATCGCGACGTGGGTCGGGGCCCACTCCTCCACGAGCTGGAAGAACTCGGTCGGAGACTCGGTCGCCCGCGCCTCATAGTCGACTGTCTCCGCGATGATCTTGACGGTGCGGCCGATCATCGCATCGTCATCCAAAATCAAAATTCGTCGATCAGACATTTTTGGGGAACCCTTTACTCAGTTCCGTGAAACACGCAGAGCTTCTTCGATTTTGCGAGCCAACTCCACGCGTCGATAGGGTTTGCTGAGCAGCAGCACCCCAGGGTCAAGCCGACCATGATGCACAATGGCATCCTCGGTGTAACCCGACGTGTATAGCACCTTCAAGTCTGGACGCAAAGCGAGCGCTCGGTCGGCCAACTCTCGTCCGCTCATCCCTCCCGGCATCACGATGTCGGTGAAGAGAAGCTCGATGTCGTCGCGCTCCTGGATCAGGGTGAGCGCCTCGGGGCCATTGGCCGCGACCACGACCCTGTATCCGAGGGTGAGGAGCAGATCGTGGGCGTAGCGCCGCACGAGCTCGTCGTCCTCGACCAAAAGGATCGTCCCGGCCCCCCCGACATGCGGCGCCGAGACGATCTGCGACTCCGCCGCGGCGGCCTCGCGCTCGCGCGGCAGATAGATGCGAACGGTGGTTCCCTGGCCGACCTCGGAGTGGATGGTGATGTGGCCGCCCGTCTGCTTGACGAAGCCGTAGACCATGGGAAGCCCGAGGCCGGTGCCCTGTCCCCGCGGTCGGGTGGTGAAGAAGGGCTCGAACATCCGCTTGAGGTTGCCCGGGGTGATCCCTTCGCCGGTGTCGGACACCTCGAGCAGCACGTACTCGCCCGGGTCGACCTCGACGTGTTGTTCGGCGTAGGCGCTGTCAAGGGTGACGTTGGCGGTCTCGAGGGTGAGTCGGCCGCCCTTGGGCATGGCGTCGCGGGCGTTGAGGGCCAGATTGAGCAGGGCCGTCTCGAGTTGGGCCGGATCGACCTGGGTGGTCCACAGCCCCTCGGTGTGCTTCCGCTGGATCTCGATGTGCTCGCCGAGGGTGTGGCGCAGCAGGCGGTCGATGTTGCCCACGAGCTCGTTGAGGTCGACCGACCGGGGAGCCAGGGCCTGCCGACGGGCAAACGCGAGGAGCCTCCGGGTGAGGTCGCTGGCCCGCTGGCCCGCGGCCACGATCATCTCGGCGAGGGCCCGCGGCGTAGGCTCTTGCAGGATCTCCACCAGGAGCTCGGAGTTGCCGAGGATCACCGTGAGCAGGTTGTTGAAGTCGTGGGCGATGCCCCCCGTGAGCTGCCCGAGGGACTCCATCCGCTGCGAGCGCCGGACCCGCTCCTCCAGGGCCCGTCGGCTGGAGAGGTCGTTGAAGTACACCGCGAGACCCTCCTCAGAGGGGTACGCCCGCACCTCCACCCAGAGGTTGAGCGGGGCGTAGAGGCCCTCGAAGGCCACCGCCTCGGAGTCGGCCACGGCCTTGCGGTACTGGGTCTCGAAGGTGGAGCCCACCGCGGCGGGAAACTCCTCCCAGATCACCTTCCCGAGGAGCTCGGCCGCGGGGCGCTGGATCAAGCGCTCGGCCTCGGGGTTGAGGAAGGTGAAGCGCCAGTCGCGATCGAGCAGGAAGAACGCGTCGGTGATGCTCTGCAGGGTGGTGGTCAGCCGCCGGGCGGCGCGTTGGGCCTCCAGGGTGAGTCGCTTGTGGTCGTCGATGTCGACCGAGGTGCCGTACCAATGCACGATGGCCCCCGCCTCGTCGCGCTCAGACCGGGCCCGGTTGAGGTGCCATCGGTACACCCCGTCGTGCCGCCGCAGCCTGAACTCCGTCGTGTACGTGCTCCCCGCGTCCGGGCCCAGGCGCCACGCGGCCAGGGCCCCCGCCCGGTCGTCCGGATGGAGCAGCCTCAGCCAGCTCGTGCGGCCCAGGAGGGCCTCCCGCTCCTTGCCGGAGTAGGTCACGAGCTGGGCGTTGACGAAATCGACGTCGCCGTCTTCCGAGCAGGTCCACACGATGAAGGGCATGGAGTCGGCGAGGAGCTCAAACTGCCGTCGGCTGTGCGCGAGCGAGGCCTCGGCCTCCTTGCGGGCCTGGATGTCCTGAAAGGCTCCCTGGACCTCGACGATGCGCCCGGAGCCGTCCCGTCGCGCCCGCCCGATGGCCCGGACCCACCGGCTCTGGCGGTCCGCGCGGTACATCTGGAGCTCGAGGTCGTAGCCCGTCCCCATCCGGGCGCAGGCCTCGAAGGCCTCCCGCATCACGTCACGGTACGCCGGCAGGCACACCTGCGACGACCAGTCTTCGGTCAACAGGGCGGTGTCAGACTCGAGGCCGAGCACTCTCGTCACCATGTCCGAGAGGGTCACCTGCTTGTCCGCGAGGCGCACCGACCAGCCCCCGATGAGCCCGACCTCCCCCGCCAGATGGGCGAGGCCCTGGCTGCTTTCCAGCTTGTTGCAGGCCTCCGCGAGCGCAGCCTCGGAGGCGGCCAGCGACCGTGTGCGGCGGAGGTAGATCACCACCAGCCAGCAGGTCCCTGCGATCGTCACGGTCAGGACCGCACGATCGAAGAGCTGAGTCGCCGCGAGCCCGACGAGGGGCCCCGAAGCACGCAGCAGGTAGGTGACCCAAAGGGAGATCAGGGCCAACGACGCGACCAGGAGGGGGATCCAGGAGCGCCGGGTCATGCCCGACAGCAGGAGGGGCAGGATGTAGAGAGCGCCCATCTGGATGCCCGCGGGGGTCATCATGTCGATCGTCGCGATCGCCAGGGTAAGGAGGAGGACGAGGGCGCTCGACGTGCCCTCCGACACGCGGCTCTGCGACACCTTCCGACTCACCATGTCATGCACCGATGCAGCTCCGAACCACCACTGCCACACTCTACCCGCACTGGCTCCGGTTTTCGGCACGAGGTCCGCCCGCCGGGGGGCGCTGCCTGGTCCCCGCGGAAGGTTTTCCCAAAGGGTTGCGGGTGTGCTTCTCTCTCAGGGCCATGACGACGCCTCTCAGGGCGGCGCCTCCGGCTTCGGGGGCGCGTCACACCGCTCCTTCCCAACCAACGCGACAACCCCCGCCCATCCCCGCGGCGGCCTTGCGTCGTCTCGCGGCCCAACCCGCGTCCCCCGGACCCAGCCTCCCCCTCCCGTTCCCGAGCCCCGCCCCGAGCCCCGCTCCGGGCGCCCCGCGGTGTCCGCCCCCCCCGCCCCCCCAGGCCCTGCGCCCGCGGCTCCCGACCGCCCCCGCCCTGCCGATCGTACGGGCCCCCGTCGAGGCTCCGGCCCCCGCGGTGTCGGAGACCGAGGCCCGGGCCCGCGAGGCGAGCCTCCTCGTCGACGCCGCCAAGGCCGGCGACCCCCGGGCCTTCGCCGAGCTGGTGCGGCGGTACCGCCCGCGGATCCTGGCCCTGGCCTTGCACCTCACCGGCAGCGGGGCCGAGGCCGAGGACATCGCCCAGGACGCCTTCCTCAAGGCCTACCTGCACTTGCCCTCGTTTGAGGGCCGCAGCGCCTTCTTCACGTGGGTGTACCGCATCGCCCTCAACCGGGCCCTTCAGACCCGGGCCGCGGGGCGCAACCGGCCCACCGTCAACATGGACGACCCCCGGGTGGCCCTGGCCGTGGCCATCGACGCCGCGGGTTCGCCCGGCCGGGCCCTCGAGCTCCGCGAGACCTACGCCCAACTGGTGTTCGCCTTCGACCGGCTCTCCCCCGTCCTGCGCACGACCGTGGCCCTCACCACCCTCCAAGGCCTGAGCCACCCCGAGGCCGCCGTCGTGCTCGGGACCACCGAGGGCACGATCGCCTGGCGCATGCACGAGGCCCGCAACCAGCTCCGGAGCGCCCTCGGGGCCCTGCACGCCGCCGCCCGGGCCTCGGCCCCCCGCCCCCGCAAACACTCCGGCCCCCAGAGGCTCACCCCCCGCCCCGAGGCCTCCCCCGATCCGGTCTCCGAGGCCCTCGCCATGGCCCTCGCCATGGTCTTCGCCTGACGGCCCCAGTTCCTCCCCTCGGCTGTCCAGGCGTCCCTGTCCGCTGTCCACGGGGCTGTCCGTGGACACCCGTGGACACCCCCGATGGACAGTTGGCCCCCGGAGCACTCGCGGAAAACACCTTGTTTTCCAGCACGTGTCCCTCGTGGCACGGGACCCGCAACGGCTCCCTCCGAGGCCCCGCCACTCTCGGCGACACACGGCCCCACCGGAGACACTGCACCATGAGCAACAGCACCCCCGTTTCTGTCGACAGGCTCCGCGCGGTCAAGGCCGCCATTGGTATGCTGGAGAAGCAGTTTGGCAAGGGCAGCGTGATGACCCTCGACGGCGAGGTCGACCCCGCTCCCTGCGCGGTGATCCCGAGCGGATCGTTGGGGATCGACCTGGCCCTCGGGGTCGGGGGCTACCCCCGGGGACGCATCGTGGAGGTGTACGGCCCCGAGAGCTCGGGCAAGACCACCCTGGCCCTGCACGCCATCGCCGAGACCCAGAGGCTCGGGGGCGTGGCGGCCTTCGTCGACGCCGAGCACGCCCTCGACACGGCCTACGCCAAGGCCCTGGGGATCGACCTCGGGCAGATGCTCATCGCCCAGCCCGACACGGGCGAGCAGGCCCTGGAGGTGGTCGACGGCCTCGTGCGGTCGGGGGCCGTCGACCTGGTGGTGGTGGACTCGGTGGCGGCCCTTGTCCCCAAGGCGGAGCTGGAGGGGGACATGGGCGACCAGCACATGGGGCTGCAGGCCCGGCTCATGTCGCAGGCCCTGCGCAAGCTGGCCGCGGTGGCCCATCGCAACGGGGCGTGCATCCTCTTCATCAACCAGACCCGGCAGAAGATCGGGGTGGTCTTTGGCAACCCCGAGACCACCACGGGGGGCAACGCCCTGAAGTTCTACGCGAGCGTACGGATCGACGTGCGGCGCATCGGCACCCTCAAGACGGGCGACGAGGTGCAGGGCTCTCGCACCCGCGTCAAGGTCGTCAAGAACAAGCTCTCGGCCCCCTTCCGCGAGGCCGAGTTTGACGTCCGGTACGGGCAGGGCATCGACGCCGTGGCCGAGCTCCTCGACCTGGGCCTCGAGGGCGGGGTCGTCGACAAGTCGGGCTCCCACCTCAGCCTGGGCGGGACCCACCTCGGCAACGGCCGCGAGCGGGCCCGGGAGACCCTCCTGGCCAGCCCCGAGCTGCGGGCCCGCCTGCGCGACGCCCTGCGGGCCGCGGCCCCCGCCCCCCTCGCGGTGGCCCCCGTGGCCGCATAACCTCCCCGGGCTTTCCCGCGCTCACCCCCCGCTGGGAGGCATCGAGGGCGGCGGCTTCGAGGCCGTGCTCAACCGACGGCAGTGCAGAAACTCCGCGAGCCCTTCACCGCATCCGGCCTCCGCGCAGCCGTCGCAGAGGCCCTCCCGCGCGACGATCTCCTCCGTGGCGCGGGTGCAGGTGCAGTGGGCCATGGCGTCGGGGCACCCGCGGCAGGTGCAGGTCACAGGCGTACGGGCCTCGCCGCAGTACGGGCAGGGCGCAGGGGTCGGGGCGGCGAACATCGCCCGAACTATCTCGCATCCAACCCATCCCCGTCACGGCCCCATTTTGCCTGATTTTCCCCCGCCCCTGGCAAACCCGCCGCGCAGGCCCTACCCTGGCGCCCCGCGATGCCCCCCCGAAGCGACGCCGCTCGACTCGCCCTCGCCTTGGGGCTCTCGCTCCTCGCCCCTGGGGCCTCGGGGCAGTCGTTTGTCCCCGGGGCGTTTCAGCTCACCCAGTACTGGATCGCCGAGGAGAGCCTTCAAGACACCGGCCGCCCCCAGGCCCTGGTCGACCGTCACGGACACACCCTCGCCTGGTCCTGTCCGCATTTTGTCAGCTCGTTGACCATGGAGGGGACAGGGCGCACCTGGGACGGTCGGCTGCTCAACTGGGACGCTCGGGTCAACGGACGGGCGTGTTTCGTCGAGGTCGACCCCGCCCTGTACCCCTTCGGGGTGGGGGTGCAGGGGTACGCCCTGGTTCCGTTTCGATCGCTGGCCGTCGACGCGCGGTATGTGCCCCTCGGCCACGTGATCGAGCTGCCCGAGCTCTCCGGCATCCCCCTGCCCGACGGCACCCGCCACGACGGCTGCTTCGTAGCCGTCGACGGGGGCGGGGCCATCCTCGGCCACCACCTCGACCTCTTCCTGCCGAGCACCCGCTGGTACCGCGACCTGCGCGGGGCGGGGTACCTCCCCCGGCAGGTCTCGGTCGTGATCGACCCCCCGCGGTGCGCCTCCGCCCGCCGGTTCGCCATCCGCCCGACCCCCTACGGCCCCGCGGGAGACCCCCGGGACATCCCCCGCTGAGCCCCAACCCTGGGGCTCACCCTGGGATGGTCGTGCAGCCAAACTCCACGGCCACCGAGGCCCCGCCCTCCGCCACCAGGCTCTGGGCCCTGTCGCACGAGGCCGGGCACAGAATCACCCGCCGCGGGGCGGCCTCATCGTCGTAGTACCACCCTCCGCCGGGGCCGCAGGCCGTCGGGCCCAAGACCTTTCCCAGGCGCACGGACCCCCCCGCGCTGCGCAGGGCCACGTTGACCCGCCGCGGATCGAGGACGGTGCCCGCCGGGGGCGGAGGCAGGCCCAGGTCGCACTGGATCCGGCTGCTCCGAGCCACCGCCGTGGCCACCCCCTCGAAGAAGGGCCTCCAGGCCGCGGCCCCGGCACAGAGGCGAGCCCGGACGCCCCCCGTACGCCGCACGAGCTCGGTGTAGACCGTGCCCGACGAAGGGGCCATCGAGCCGTCGGAGAAGGTGCAGCGGGTGTCGGGGTTGGTCTCGCTGCCCCAGCCGTAGATCCCCGAGAAGGTGTACCCCGTGAAGAGCCCCGTCCAATCGCGGTGGAGGACGCCCGGCGGGAGGGACAGGCCGCGGGTGTTGGGGTTGACCCCGCCCTGGAAGCTCTCAAACTGGGTCGCGGTAAACCGGGAGTTGTCGTCGGTCACCACCACGAAGGTCTTGGTGGCCGTCGCACGGAGAAACTGCCGCCAGGGCTCTCCCCCCCGCTCGCTCCCGGCGGTGTACCCCATGGTCTGGCCGAGGGTGCCGAGCATCTGTTCGAGGGGTTGGGTGCTACGAATGTCGACCGAGGCGTGCAGGAAGTTGGGCCCGTTGCCGCAGGCGTCGTCGCCGGCCAGGGGCCGCGGGATGCACACCGCGTAACGGCGGCCCGCGGGCAGGGTGACCTCGCGGGTGCGGTTGCGCAGGGAGAGCATCACGACCCGGTAGTCGAGCCCCCGCGACCCGACGAGGCTGGAAAAGGCGTTGAGCCCGCGGATCACCTCGTCGATGGCCGGGGCCATGCTCACGGAGTTGTCCACCATCCAGATGATGTCGACCGGGAGCCGCTCCAGGGTGGCCGTCACGCTCGCGCTCGTACACGCCGCGTCGGGCGCGAGCACCACATCCGCCGCCCCATCCCGCACCAAGGGCGGAACATCGGCCCCGCCTCCGCCCCCCGCATCGGAGGCTGCGTCGGGCCCTCCGCCCGCGTCGGCCGGGTCGTCACCCACGTCGGCGCCTGCGTCGGCCTCGACCTCGGCGTCAAGGGCTTCGGGCAGGAACGGTCGCGGGGACGCACACCCCTGGGCCGCCAGAGCCGCCAGGGTCACCAAGGCCAGGAGGTCGGGTCCGACGCGCACGAGAAGGGGTTTAGCACGGTCTCCGTGACATCCGCGTGATCTCGCGGTTGCACCGACGGGCGAGACGGTGGATACGTCCGCCCGTGATCCGTCTCGACCAGGTGACCAAACAACACGGCGCGCAGATCCTCTTCCTGGAGGCCTCGATGGGGGTCTTCAAGGGCGAGAAGATCGGCCTCGTCGGCCCCAACGGGGCGGGCAAGTCCACCATCTTCCGGATGATCGTACGGGAGGAGCAGCCCGACGGGGGCCAGGTCTCGATCGACCGCGGGGTCACGGTCGGCTACTTCAGCCAGGACGTGGGCGACATGCAGGGCCGCACCGTCGTCGAGGAGACCATGGCCGGGGCCGGGGCCGTGGCCGACGCGGCCCATACGCTCCATGGCATCGAGCTGGCCATGGCCGACCCTGAGCAGGCCGACGCCCTCGACGACCTCATCGAGCGCTACGGCCACGCCCAGGCCCGCTTTGAGGAGCTCGACGGGTACGCCCTGGAGGCCCGGGCCCGGGAGATCCTGACGGGCCTGGGGTTCGCTGCGGACACGGTCGACGTCGACGTGGGCAAGCTCTCGGGAGGCTGGAAGATGCGGGTGGCCCTCGCCCGGATCCTGCTCCTGCGCCCCGACGCCCTGCTCCTCGACGAGCCCACCAACCACCTCGACATCGAGTCCATCCTCTGGCTCGAGCGCTTTCTGCAGGCCTTCGAGGGGGCCCTGGTGATCACCTCCCACGACCGGGAGTTTCTCAACCGCCTCGTGACCAAGATCGTCGAGATCGACGGGGGCGAGCTCATCACCTACACGGGCAACTACGACTTCTACGAGCGCCAGCGCGAGGTCCTGGCCACCCAGCAGGAGGCCCAGTTTGCACGGCAGCAGGCCATGCTCGCCAAGGAGGAGGCCTTCATCGCGCGGTTCAAGGCCCGGGCGAGCCACGCGGCCCAGGTTCAGTCGCGGGTGAAGAAGCTGGAGAAGATCGACCGGGTCGAGCCCCCCAAACGCCGCCGAGTGGTGGACTTCGAGTTTCGCCCGCCCCCCCGCTCGGGCGAGGACGTGGCCCGCCTCGCGGGGGTGTCGAAGTCCTACGGGGCCCGCACGATCTACCGCGATTTCAGCCTGCTCCTGCGCCGCCGCGAGCGCTGGTGCGTGATGGGCATCAACGGGGCCGGCAAGTCCACCCTCCTGAAGATGGTGGCGGGGGCCTCCAAGCCCGACGCGGGCGAGGTGGTCGTGGGCGGGAGCGTCACCACGGGCTACTTCTCCCAGCACGCCATGGACGTCCTCGACCCCAAGCTCACCGTGGCCGACACCCTGCGGGCCCGGTTTCCTGCGGCCACCCTCGGGGTGGTGCGCAACCTCGCAGGGGCCTTCGGCTTCTCGGGCGACGACGTCGACAAGCCCGTACGGGTCCTCTCGGGGGGCGAGAAGGCCCGCCTCGTGCTCGCGGCCATGCTGTACGAGCCGCCCAATTTCCTCGTCCTCGACGAGCCCACCAACCACCTCGACATGGCCACCAAGGAGACCCTCCTCAAGGCCCTCGCGGGCTTCGACGGGACGATGCTCTTCGTCTCCCACGACCGGCAGTTTCTCGGGGCCCTGTCCAACCGCGTCCTGGAGCTCACGGCCGAGGGCCCCCGGGTGTACGGCGGGGGCTACCGCGAGTACGTAGCCCAGACCGGGCGCGAGGCCCCCGGGGTGCGCTGAGAGCCTCTCCGCTCTGCACCGCGGGCCCACGATCTGGTAGCGTCCGCGGCCAACCAATGCGGGACACGACCCTTCCTCCCGGCGATCGGGGCCTGCCGCTGCTCGGCGAGACCCTGGCCTTCCTCAAGAACCAATTTCATTTCGTGGACGCGCGGCGTTCGCGGTTTGGCAAGGTGTTTCGCAGCAACATCCTCTTCAAGGACACCGCCCTCCTCGTGGGGGCCGAAGGGGCCCGGGTCTTCAACGACGAGTCCATGGTGCAGCGCGAGGGGGCGATGGCCCCGCACATCGCCGACTTCTTCGGCGGGACGAGCTTGCCCCTCCTCGACGGCCCGCAGCACCGGACGCGCAAGCAGCAGGTCATGGGGGCCTTCAGCCGCGAGGCCCTGACGCAGTACCTGCCCGTGATGGAGGCCACCGTCAGGCGCTTCCTGGCGAAGTGGTCGGCCGCGGGGGAATCAACCCTCACCGACGACCTCAAGGACCTCGCCCTGGAGGTCATCGCCCGCACGATGGTGGGCTCCGACGGGGGCCCCGCCTTCGCAGAGAACGCGGCGGACTTCAAGGTGATGGTGCAGGCCTTTACCGCCCTGCCTATCCCGATCCCCGGGACGGCCTTCGCCAGGGCCAAGGCAGCCCAGGGGCGGATCTTCGCCCGCTACCGGGCGATCCTCGCCGACCGGGTGGCCGCCCCCACCGACGACGGCCTGTCGCGGATGCTCGCCACCCCCGCCGAGGACGGCTCCCGCATCGCGGGCGAGGACGCCCTCAAGGAGCTGCATCACTTCAACCTCGCGGGGTACATCACCTTCGCCCACATGGCCCACGGCCTCGTGGCCCTCAGCCAGGACAAGGCCCTGCGGCAGCGGGTTCGGGCCGAGATCGACGAGGTCGTCGGGACCGGGCCGGTCACGGCCGAGGCCCTGCACCGCATGCCCCTCCTGGCGAACGTCACCAAGGAGATGAAGCGCCGCACCCCCTTCGTGGCCGTGAGCTTCGGCAAGGCCCGGAGCGACTTCACCCTGGAGGGCAAGACCGTCCCCGCGGGCTGGATGGTCATGCTCTGCAACTTCGCGAGCGGCAACGACCCCGACCTCTTCGCCGACCCCGAGCGCTTCGACCCCGACCGCTACGCCGAGGGCCGGGCCGAGGACCACAAGCACCCCACGGGCTTCTTCCCCCAGGGGGTGGGCGATCCCCTGAAGGGCCACAAGTGCGCCGGGGTGGACTACTCCACCCTCCTGATGAAAACCTTCGTGGTGTGCCTCGTGCGCGACTACGAGACCCGGCTCCCCACCCAAGACCTGTCGCTTCAGTGGGAGAAGATCCCGCCCGAGTACACGAGCGGGCTGCGGGCCGTCCTCACGAAGCGGTAGCCGCCCCGATGCGCCCGCGCCTCCGAGGCCCCGCCCTGGCCGCCCTCCTCGGGCTGGCGTGCCCGCGCCGCGCCGACCCACCGCCACCCGCGCGCCAGGTGACGCCCGCAGCGGCCTCCCCGGGGCCCGTCCGGGGCGTCGAGAGGCCTCCGGCCCCGGAGGTTCTGCCCGACTTCCCGGCGGCCCTGCCCGACCGCTGGGAGCCCCTGGGCGATGGGGTCGTGTGGCGCGGGGCGGAGGTGCCCTTCCCCGAGTGTCGGATCAGTTCCCCTGGAGGAGTCCGACGGCTGCGCTGGGTGGTCGTGCGGGTCGACCTCGGCCGCGCCACCCCGCGGGTCGAGCCTGTCGAACAAGCCCGGTTCGCGGCCCTCGCCGACGACCCGACGGTGCGGGGGGCCCTCAACGCGGGCTTCTTCGAGCCCGACCTGCGTCCGAGCGGGGCCGTCGTGTCCGAGGGCAGGCTGCTCCACCCGCCTACGTCCCACGGGGGGACGGGCCTCGTGACCATCGCCGACGGACGGGCCCGCCTCGTGCCCATCGCGCGCGATGCCGGGGTCGACGCGATCCCGGGCGGGGCCTCCCTGGTGGTCCAGTGCACCCCGCGGCTCATCGAGGCCGACGGCTCGGTCGGGATCCACCGCGACGACGGGCGTCGGGCCGCCCGCAGCGTCCTGTGCCTCCGGGACGGGGGCCGCACCCTCGACCTCATCGCCGCCTGGGACCCCGACTCCCCGGGCAACGGACCGGGCCTGTGGCACCTGGCCCGACGCCTCGCGGCCCCGTCCCCCGTCGGCGACCCGGCAGGCTGCCAGGGGGCCCTCAACCTCGACGGCGGTCCGTCCACGGCCATGCTCGTGCGCCCCGCGGCCGGGCGGGGGTTTCTGCGCCCGGGCCGAGGGCCGGTCCCGTGGGCCCTCGTGCTCCGGACGCGGTGAAAGCTGCGCGGGGACAGACGCCCGTGGCACACTCGGGCCCGATGCTTCGCCGTGGTTGGGTCTTGTGCGTGTTGTGTTGGGTCTTGGGGTGTACGCAGGGCATCGTGGCCGACCTGCCCGACGCCGCCCCCGAGGACATCCCCGAGTTTGACCTCGGGGCCGCCCCCCGCTGCGGAGCCGCCCGGCAGCCGTGCTGCGGCGGTCGGGCGTGCAACCGGCTGATGGAGTGCGAGCTCGGTCTGTGCTGCGGCCGGGCCGGGGCCGACTGCAGCAACCCCCTCGACTGCTGCTCGTCGTTCGGGTGCTTCGGCGGCCGCTGCTGCGTCGACCTCGGGGGCCTCTGCGAGAACGCCAGCGAGTGTTGCACCGGCGGGGTCTGCGTCGACGGGGTCTGCGAGCGGGCCGACGACTGCGGGGCCGCGGGCCAGCGGTGCTGCACGGGCAACGTGTGCGGCGCGGGGTTCACCTGCCAGACGGGCCAGTGCGTGGCCTGCGGGGTCGAGGACGGCCCCTGCTGCGACGGGACCGACTGCGGGACGGGTCTCGCCTGTCAGGCCGGCACCTGCCGGGCCCCGGCCGCCTGCGGGGCCGAGGGAGAGCCCTGCTGCAACGGCCTCGCCTGCGAGCGGGGCACGGAGTGCCGGGCGGGGCGCTGCGAGGTCCCGGCGGAGTGCGGGTTTGCCGGCCAGGCCTGCTGCCCCGGGGGGGCGTGCAGCATGGGCACGGTGTGCCAGGCGAGCCGCTGCGTGGCCGTCACCTCCACCTGCGGCGGCCTCGGCCGGGCCTGCTGCATGGGCGGCACCTGCGAGGGCGAACTCAACTGCTCGGCCGGCACCTGCGCCCGCTGCACCGCCTCGGGCAGCGACTGCGCGGTGGCCTCCGACTGCTGCGGCGACTTCGAGTGCCGCCCCACCCCCACCACCCTGCGCTGCTGCCACGGCCCGGCCCAGTCGTGCGTCAACAGCCTCGACTGCTGCGGCTACATGCTCTGCCACAGCACCACCCGCCGCTGCGACTGCCAGCGCGTGGGGTCGGCCTGCAGCTACGACGCCGAGTGCTGCGACGGGGCCTCGTGTACGGGCGGGGTGTGCCGGGCCGCGGCCACCTGCCGGGCCGCGGGCACGACGGGCTGCGCCCTGTCGTCGGAGTGCTGCACGGGCCTCCTCTGCGCGGGGACGCCCACCCGCCGATGCTGCACCCCCGCGGGTGCCCAATGCGCCGCCGCGGGGGCCGACGCGGGCCCCGGGGGGGGCACCTGCTGCGGGGCCATGGCCTGCGCCCCCTCGGGGACGGCCGCGGGCCGCTACTGCGTCTGCCGCGGCCTCGACGAGTCCTGCAGCGGCTCCGACTGCTGCCCCGGGCTCGCCTGCACCGCGGGGATGTGCCGCCCGCCCAACACCACCTGCCGCCGCAACGGCGACACCACGGCGTGCACCGCCGATGGCCAGTGCTGCGCCGGGCTGCGCTGCAACCTGCTCTTCGGCACCCGGCGCTGCTGCACAGGGGCGGGCAGCGTCTGCCGCGCGAGCAATGACTGCTGCGGGACCATGCTCTGCAGCGCGGGCCGCTGCCAGTGCCGGACCCGCGACCAGTCCTGCGACAACGACAACGACTGCTGCGGGGCCGGAGCCCGCTGCGTCAGCGGGCGGTGCCAGTAGCCGAATCGGCGCGCCCGGGGGCGCGGATCGTGTCGTGGACGGGGGAGCTGGCAGCCCGGGCCCGTGCCCCGCGACGGGGCGCTACGGGCCAGACTGCGGGGGCGGAGGCGGGATCAGGCGGGCTTGGCGGCCTGGAGCTTGTGCACGGCCGCGGCGAGGCGGGAGACCTTGCGGGAGGCCGTGTTGCGGTGAAGGACACCCTTTGACACCGCGGTGTCGAGGGCGGAGATGGCAGGGGTCAGGGCCGTCGAGGCGGCCCCGAGGTCGCCCTGCTCGACCGCCACGCGAACCCGCTTCAGGAGCGTACGGAACTCGCTCTTGAGGCCGCGGTTGCGGACAGTACGCTGAACTCGTTGACGGTTGCGCTTCTCGGCCGATGCGTGATTCGCCACAAACAATCTCCCAGGTCGATGAGTGAAGGGGCGCGAATGATACAGACCCCCCGCACAAGGTCAAGGGCGACGGCTCCCAAACGCCCCCGCGACCGTCGCAAGGGCGGGTGTGGCCACGTGCCCGATGCGCTCGATACGACGGGCGAAGGCCTCAGCCCGCGGCAGGTCGCCCGATCGGCGGGCCTCGGCCA
Source organism: uncultured Myxococcaceae bacterium (assembly GCA_964447205.1). Taxonomy (GTDB): domain Bacteria; phylum Myxococcota_A; class Polyangia; order Polyangiales; genus JAEUKH01. The sequence goes on along the minus strand of CAYUSB010000002.1, from coordinate 99,710 downwards.
CGGCCCGGCGCCAGGCCCCCACGGCCCGTCGGGTCTCGCCATTGAGCTCGGCCCGCTCGGCCTCCTCGGCCTCGCACAGGGCCTTTCCCACCACCCAGCCGAGCTCATCGACGAGGGCCCGGGCCACCGGGAGGTCTTCGTCGGAGTCGATGCCCCCGCGGCGCAGGAGCTCGGCTCGGCGCAAGAGCATGGCCGCCATGGCCCGTCGGGGGCCCTCGGCCTCCCCGACCCCACGAACCCGCTCCCGCAACAGGGCCACCCCCGCCTGCAAGACCTCGCCGGCCTCCTGGAAGCGCCCCCCCGCGGCGTGGAGCTCTGCCTGGATGGCGAGGAGGTCGGCGGCCACGGCCCGCAGGCCCTTGCGTTGGGCCACCGCCACGTCGGCGTCGAGCAGGCGCTGGGCCTCCAGGAGCCTGCGGCGCTCTTGGAGGATGCGGGCGAGGACCCCGTCGAGGCGGAGCTGCTCGACGCTGCCCCGGGCGACCACCCCGAGGCCCTCGCGCAGGACCCCTTCGGCCTCGATGAGGTCGCCGCACAACATCAGGGCCTCGCCGAGCTTGCGGGCGAAGATCACCACGGCCCCCTCGGACTCCCCGTGGTGGCCCCGGGCGAGGTCGCGCCGGGCCAGGTCGAGGGCCCGGCGCAGGGCCCGGGCCGCGGACAGCCCGTCGCCGCGGGCGATGGCCCGGTCGCCGACGGTCTCCAGGAGCACGAGGGCGTGGAAGACGTCGTGGGCGTGGGCGGCGTGCATGGCCCGCACCTCGGCGGGCATCTCCAGGTGCTCGGCGATGCGGAGGCTGGCCCGGTGGAAGGCCTCGGCGGCGGCGGCGGGGGCGCTCGACAGGAGCACGTCGCGGTAGAGGGGGTGGGCCACCTGGAGGCTCGTGCGACCGTTGACGGTCTCGCACTCGACCCATCCCCGGCGCACGAGGAGGGTGAGGACGGCGGCGTCGAAGAGCTGGTCGGCCACCTGGCCCACGAGGTCGGCGCTGGCCTCGCCGAGCACGGCCAGGGCCTGGAGGAAACGGCGGGCGTCGGGGGGGAGGCGCTCGACCCGGGCGGCCACGAGGTCGACGCTGCGCCGGGGGGCCACCCCGCCCCCCTCAGCGTACCAGTTGAGGAGCTGCACGACGTAGAGGGGCGAGACCGTGTCGCCCGGGAGGTCGAACCCGCCGTGCTCGAGGAGGCCAGGGCGGGTGGCCTGGACGAGCTCGATGGCCTCGGAGGCGCTCAGGCCGCGCAGGGCGATCTCTTCGCCCCGCAGGCGGGCACCGGCGAAGTGGGGTCCGTGCACGACCACCGCGAACCCGGCGAAGGTCAACGGGTCGGACAGAAGGGCGGTGATGACCCGGGCGCTGGCCGGGTCCATCCGCTCGATGCGGGAGAAGACGACGAGGGACAGGGGCCGTCCCTGGGAGGGTTCGAGGGCGAAGCGCAGGGCCCGACCGGCGGCGGCCACGCGGGCCGACGGGTCGAGGCCCTCGGCCCCGGCGTCGCAGAACACCTCGGCGAAGCCCGCCCGCACGAAGGGGTCGACCTCGCCCCGGGGGTCGGCCCCGTGGGACTCCAGCCACTCCATCGGGTCGGAGGTCGCGGCGATCCCCAGGAGCTGCCGGATGCCCCGGGCCAGGGGCTCGTACGGGACCCCGGCCCAGGTCGGGTCGGGCCCCACCCGCACGACCCGGGCGGCGTGGCGTTGGGCCTCGGTCAGCAGGCGATCGAGCAGCCGATGCCGCCCGATGCCCTCCTCGCCCACCACCCGAACGACCACGAAGTCCCCGGCCAGGGCACGCTCCCACATCGTGTGGAGCCGCTCGCGCTCGGCCGCGTGACCGACGAAGGGCAGCGGTCCCAGGGCCGGGACCTGCCCCTCGGTGCGCGGGACCCCCCGCCCGTTGGACGGGATGGCCACCCGCAGGACCGCGGCGCTGGGCGTCATGGGGGCCCCGCAGTTGCCGCAGAATCGCAGCCCGGGGGGCACGTACTCCGTACAAAATCCGCAGATGAGCCCGGAGCGGGCCCGCGGAGGCGGGGCAGACTCGCCCGCCCCGAGGCTGGCCCGCAGGGCCCCGGCGAACTCCAGGGCCGTGGCGAAGCGGGCCTCGGGCCGCTTCTCGAGGGCGTGCATCATGACCTCGACCAGGGGGCCGGGCAGGTCGGGCACGAAGGTCCTGGGGTCGGGGGTGGGGTCGACCACCTGGCGCAAGAGAACCCGGGCGGGGGCCTCCCCCTCGAAGGGCAGCCGCCCCGTGAGGCAGTGATAGAGCACCACCGCGGCGGAGTACTGATCGCTCCGGGGCTCGGCGTCGTCGCCCTGGCACTGCTCGGGGGCCATGAACTCCGGGGTCCCGCAGACCAGGCCCGGGATGGTCATCCGGCTCGGGGCGGCGTCGAGGACCTTGGCGAGGCCAAAGTCCAGGACCTTGACGAAGTCCCCGCCCGTCCGGAGGGTCTCGACGAGGATGTTCTCGGGCTTCACGTCGCGGTGCACGACCTGGTGGTCGTGGGCCTCGGCCAGGGCCGAGAGCACCTGGCACACGATGTCGACGGCCCGGGCCACGGGGAGCTTGCCGTGCTCCCACACAAGGTGGGCCAGGTCGCGCCCTCGGAGAAACTCCATCACGAGGTAGAGCTGCCCGTCGTCGGTGCGGCCGAAATCGAGCACGCTCACCGCGTTGGGGTGGTTGACCCGCGAGCAGGCCCGGGCCTCGGCGTAAAACCTCGCCACCGCGGCCTCGTCGCCGGCCAGGTGGGGGTGGATGGCCTTGATGGCCACCGTCTTGCCCAGGGCCACCTGCTCGGCCCGGTACACCCGGCCCATCCCCCCGGCCCCGATGGCCTCCAACACCCGATAATTCCCCGCCAGGACCTTGCCCAACATCGGGTCGGACGAGGCCGGCTTGAGGGCCCCCAACGGCAGCCCGCACACGGGACAAAACCTGTCCTCCGCGCCGCACGTCCGCTGACACCGCTCGCACCGCATCACAACCGAAAGACTCTACCAACCTCTCCCGCGGAAAGGAAACCCTGCTATCCTCCGGGGCCTTTCGATGCGCGGGTCTCGTCATACGCTGGTGATGCTGGTCATGGGCGCGGCCGCCTGGACGCAGCTCTCCCTGCTCCCGGCCCTGGCCCGCCCCTCCCCCTCGGCCCTGGCCTCGACCCTCCCCGCCCTCGCGGCCCTCGGGCTGACGGCCCTGTGGGCCCAACGGGGCGACGACCCCGCCCACCTCCCCCGTCGGCGCTGGGCCCTCATGGCCGGGGCCGCGGGGTTTCCCCTGGCCATGGGGCTGTCAGCCCTGTGGGTCGGCCAGCTCGGCCTCACCCGTTTCGACCTCGGGGCCCAACTGCTCGGGACCCTCACCGCCCTCGGGTTCGCCGCCTCCGTGGCCGCCTGGTGGTCGGGGTCGGCCCCGCGCCACGCCACCCTCTTGACGGCCGCCCGGGTCGACCCCCCCGCCGCGCCCCCCCGCCTCGCCGCCGCAGCCCCGCCCCTGGCCGACGCCGCCCGGGCCCTGGTCGCCCTCACCGCCTTCGGGCTGGCCGTGGTGGCCCCGGGCTGGATCCTCGCAGGGGCCCGGACCCTGCCCTCCCCCAGCGGGGAGTACCTGCTCCGCGGACGACAAGCCCTGGTCACCGCGGGGGGGCTCGGGCTGGCCGTGGCTTTCACCCTCTCCGTCGGGGCAGGCCTGCTGCGCCGGGGGCCCCCCCGGGCCTACAACCCCCGGCGGGCCCTGTGGCTCCTGGCCGGGGGCTTCGCGGCCGTGAGCATGCGCCTCTGGCTCGATCGGGCCCGGTAGTGCATCCTGCCGCCACCACGATGCAACGGCTCTCGCGTGCGATCCTGCGCGGTCTCGGGGCGCTCCTCCTCCTGGCGGGGCTCTACCCCTTCTGGGAGGCCCTGCGGGCCCTCGACCGCCGCGAGTACGTCTCGGCCATCCTGGCGGTGTGCATCGGGTGGTTCGTGCTCCAGGCGGGGGTCGAACTCGTGCGCCCTGACTCCGCGGAGTAGCCCATGCACGACGCCCCCCGTCGACCCCGCCCCAACGCCCCGGCCCTGCCCCTCGCGTTGGTGGCCCTCCTCGGGTGCTCCCCGGCCGCCCGCCCCGCCCGTCCTGCCGAGCCTCGCCCCGCGCCCCGAGGGACCGTGGTGGCCCGGGTGGGCCGGGAGGGCATCACCGCGGAGGAGGTTCGGGCCTACGCGGCCGAGCACGGGGTGACGCCCCGGGCGGCCCTCGACGTCCTCGTGGACGAAGAGCTCCTCGCCCAGCGGGCCCTGGTGGTCCTCGACCCCGGGGCCCTCCCCGACGCCCGCTGGAGGGCCCGGATTCAGACCCTCCTTCGCCGCGTGGTCGAGGCCCCTTCCGCCCCCGAGGCCCTGTCCACCGCCACCCTCGACCAGGCCTACGATCAGCTCCGCCACGACCTGGCCCCCGAGGCCCGCCGCAACGCCGTCCACGTCCTCTTCGCGGCGCCCGCCCAGGACGCCCGGGCCCGGTCCGAGGCCCGCCGTAAGGCCGAGACCTTCCGCGCGGCCGTGATCGCCTCCCTCGGCCCGCGCCCCCCCCTCGAGGCCTTCGCCCAACAGGCCCAGACGACCCCCGGGGCCCGCTTCGAGCGCCTGAGCCCCTTCGAGGCCTCCGGGCACGCCGGGGCGGGCACCGAGATCGCCCGCCCCTTCGTCGACGCCACCTTCGCCCTGTCGCCCGAGGCCCCGCTCTCGGAGGCCGTCGAGACCTCGTTCGGGGTCCATGTGATCCTGCTCACCGAGACCCTGCCCCCGTCGCCCCGCATCGAGGAAGAGACCCGGGCCCTCGTACGGCACCGGGTCGTGAGCCTCCTGCGAGCGGGGGCCCTGCGCACCCTGCTCGATCAGCTCCGGGCCCGGACCCGGATCGAGACCGACCCTGCCGCCGTGATGCGCGTCCCGCGCAGCCCCGGGCCCTGAGGGCCGCCGCCCGATGCCCCCTGCCCCGGCCCTCCTCCTCGACCGCGACCTCGCGACCTCGGGGTTCACCGCCATCCTCAACGGCCTCGTGACGTCGTTGCCCGAGGCCCTCTGCGCGGTCTTCGTCGACGGGGAGGGCGAGGCCATCGACTACGCCACCCGCATCGCCCCCTTCGAGGCCCGAATCGTCGGGGCCGAGGCCGCCCAACCCCTGGCCCGGGCCCGAAGCCTGGCCCGACGCGTCGGCCTCGGCGAAATCCTCGAGGTGCGCCTCGACGCGGCCGCGCGGGCCCTCCTCGCCCGGCACGTCACCGACGACTGCACCCTCGTGCTCCTGGTCGGAGCCCCGAGCATCCACATGGCCGCCGCCGAACGCTGCGCCCAGGCCGCCCAGGCCCTCTGCATCGAGGCCCGGTGCCCCCTCCCGGGAGCCCTCCGGGTGCTCCGGGTGGTGGAGCTTCAAAGCGGGGCCGACCGGGCCCTGCCCCAGGCCTTCATCGACGCCGGGGCCCGACGCACCGTGTCGGCCATCCTGGGCGTCCAGTGGGGCCCCACCCACAACGTCTTCCTCGTGCGCACCGACACCGGCGAGGAGGTCGTGGTCGAACACGAGGGGGCCACCGGCCGCTGGCGCCGCCTGGGCTGAAGGGGCGTAACCCTCGAACCAAATGGTGCTAGGGTCGCCGCCGTGATCGGCCGACTCCGCGCAGCCACCCTGCGCACGAGCACCCTCGACCCCGCCCGTTGGGCCCGCGCCCTCGACGCCCTCGCCGACCTCGGGTTCGACGCCGTCGACCTGTCCGCCGTCTGGCGCGAGCACGAGATCGCCCCCGGGCGCTTCGACTTCCAGGCCCCACGACGCGACCTCGCCGCCGCCGTCCGGGCCGCCCGGGCCGGCGGGCTCCGGGTCCTCCTGCGCCTCGGGCCCATGGCCACCCCCGAGGCCCCCGGGCTCGGCCTGCCCGAGCGGGTCCTCCGCGACCCCGGGTTTGCCGCCCGCACCCGGCGCAACAACCCCATCGTGGTCCCCGACGGGCTGCGCCTCGTGCCCCTGCCCTCCCTCGCCTCCCGCGGGTTTCGGCACGAGAGCCGCCAGTGGATCACCGGCGCCCTCGAGGCCCTCGGCGACACCCTCGGCGAGGTCGACCGGGTCATCGTCGGCGAGGCCCTCCCCCTGCGCCTGCGCGACGCCCCCGGCGACGACGACCACCACCCCGACGCCTCCCGCCCCCCCGAGGGCCCCTCCAATCCGCTGGGGGAGACCGTCCGGGTGCTTGACTACCTCCGCGACCTCGCAGACGCCGCCCGGGCCGCGGGGTGCCCCCACGACCGCCTCGCCTACGCCTGGAGCGGCCCGGTCCTGGGTTCGGCCGCGGCGGCTACCCTGGGCGCCGAGGGCCCCGTGGTCTTTACAGCCCCGCCCCCCCGGGCCGGGGTCGAGACCTTGTGGCGGGAGTTTCGTGCCGCCGCGGTGTTCCCCGCCGGCTGCATCGTCACCCTCCGGGCCGGGACCGCCCCCATCGAGCCCCCCGTCCCCAGCAGCCACGCCCGGTCCGTGGCCCGCATCGCCCTGGCCGCGGGCCTCGACGCCGTCAGCGTGCAGATGGGCTGCGCGGGCGAAGGCTGGGTCGGGGCCCTCCTCAACGAAGAGGCCCACCCCCGCCCCCACGCCGCCCGCTGGAGCGAGCTCCTCCGGGCCGCCGAGGCCTTCCCCCAGGGGACCGAACCCGTCGTGCCCACGGTGGTCCCGCGGGTCACCCTGGAGTCCCGCCGCGCCGCCGCCGCGAGCGGCCCCCTGCCCCTCGGGCTCCTGTCCCGCCTCGGGATCTCGGCCCTCGAGCTCGACCCTACCCCCCAGTCCGACCGCCTCCCGCCCGCGGCCGAGGCCCTGCCCCGGGTCGACGCCACCGACCTGCCCCTTGGTTCGCGCTTCGTGGCCATGGAGCCCGCCGAGGCCCCGCGCCTGCGGGTCGACCCCCCGGCCACGGTGTACGCCCGCTGCGTCCGGGTCGGCCCCGACACCCACTGGATCGCCCTGCACGACCACCCCCTCCCCCTGTCCCTCACGTCCCCCGCGGGGAGCACCGTGCGGGCCGAGGCGGGGGTTCCCGTGTTGTGGCGCGACGTCGAGGGGGCCCGATGATCGACGCCGGGACCTCCTTCTCGGGCTTCGACGCCCGGAGCTGGCATCGCCTCGTGAGCCTGTTCGTGCCGGGCCTGGCTTCGCAACCGCCTGAGCGTTGGGCGCGGCGGGCGACCACCCGGGGCGGAATCCTGCTGGTCTTTCACGACGGGGTCCGGGTGCTTCGGGCCGTGCACACCCTCCGGGGCCCGCTCCCCGCCACGGACTGGGACGGCCCCTCCACCCTCGCGTCCCTGGCCGCGTCCACCCGGACCCGCTTCGCCGTGGCCCTGCGCACCGGGGCCCTGGAGAGCTTCTTCGAGCGTCTTGGGGGCCGGATCACCCCCCACGACAACCCCTTCGTCACCGCCGGGGCCGTGCTCGGGGTGGCCCGCGAGCTCCTCGAAGACGGGGCCGCCCATGTGTTGCCCGAGCCTCCCCGGGGGGTTCCGTTGCCCCCGGTGGACGTGGCCCTGCGGGCCTGGGACGCCCTCCTGCCCGACGGGCGTACGGCCGCCCTCGTGCTCTTCGACGGCGAACACATCGACACGGCCCTCCTGGCCCGTCGCCGGGGCCTGTGCCTCGACCGGCTCCACGGGCCCGAGGTCTTGCATCGCCTCGTGGGCCCCCTCGGCGGAGACTTTCGCAGGGATTACCGGGTGATCCGCGGGGCCATCGAACGCGACCTCGGTCCCATGGCCCTCGGGGTCTTCACCCAGACCGACACCTTCCGCACCCTCCTGCGACGTGAAGACCCCGGGGCCTGGGCCCGGGCCGTAGCCGGACGCGAGGTGGTGGTCGACCCGATGCCTCCCTGGTTCGCGGTGGCCGCGGGGGCGGGGGCCATGCGGGCCGCGGCCCGGCGTTCGCGCGACCTCCTGGCGGGGGTCGAGCTCCTCGGGATGCTCGACCCGGTGGCCCGGAGGCTCCGCAGCCTGGCCGAGCGGGCCGGCGAGGTCGACCTCCAGGCCCTCCTGGGCTTCGACCCGTTGCGTATCCTGGCGGCCCTCCTGCGTCAGAGCGAGACCGTGCCCGACGACGACGCCCCCGACGACGAGCCCGACGACCTCCTGCACGACGACCACGACGGGGGCTGAGCCCCCGATTGGTGGGCCCGGGTTAGCCGTTGCCGAGTACGTCCGCTGACACCGACCGCCGGGGCGCCGTCGTGCACGCCGCACACAGGCCGCGCAAGACCGCAGGGTCTGCGCGCATTGCGTCGGTCTCGGGATCGCGGAAGAGGTCGACCACAAGCCACAAGTCTCCTTCGGCGACCCGGACCACGGCCACCTGGACGTCGCGGTCGTTGTCCCCCGAGTCATCGTGGAGGTAACGGAGCGAAAGCTCTGCCAGCGCCATGTCCTCGGTGGCCTGCAGGCTCCCCGTGGCCTCGAAGTCCGAGAAGGTCATCACGGGGGTGTGGCCCCAGGACGCGAGAAAGTCGCTGGGATCGGACCAGACGTCGACGTATGCGGCAGGCTCCTCCTGGACGAGGTGGTGTCGGAGCGCGTCCGACAGGACGTGGAGTTGCGCGAGCAGGCTCTTTCGGGTCGGCGTCGACATCGTGGGGTGGGTCCTACGGTTGCGGGAGCGTGGGTGTCCAGGGGGTCCTCATTGATCCCTGTGTGCCTTCAGCGTGCGGTTCGAACCCACCCGCCAATGCCCTCCACCACCAGGGGTGGGATCGTCGTGCTCCAACCGCGGTGGCTCGTGCGGCCGACGCGCGTGTTCGTCCTCGGTCGCGGTGGTGCGCCCGTCGTGGTGCCCGCCCGCTCCGAGCGGCTCCGGCACCTTCGGAACTACGCGGAGGGAAACCTCGACACCAAGAGCTTCTTCTTCCGCGGCCCGGGCAGCCGGATGAACCTGAAGGCCCAGAACCCGGCGTCGTTCTGTGAGACGGCCGCGGGGATCGACGCGACATGCTCCCATGGCGCGGTCCCTCGCGTCCATGGCACGATCGCGCGATGCGTTGGCGCGAGGACCGCGACGCGACGAGGCCGAGGGTGCTCGTCGTCTACTGCCATCCAAACCCGCACAGCTTCACACACGCGGTGCTCGAGGCCGTGCGCGTAGGCCTCGACGACGCCGGCTGCGACGTGCGGGTGCTCGACCTCTACGCCGAGGGCTTCGATCCCGTGCTCGTGGTCGACGAGCGACGACGCCGACGCGATCTCGACAAGGTCGAGGCGACGCGAGCGCATCGCGATCAGATCGCCTGGAGCGACGCGCTGATCTTCGTCTACCCGGTGTGGTGGGGTGGGTTCCCCGCGATGCTCAAGGGCTATGTAGATAGGACGTTTGTCTCTGGCCTCACCTACTCGTTCCAGGGTCGACCCAAGACGGCGGTGTTGCCGCAGGGGCTCATGGGCGGCAAAGAAGCGCACTTCTTCTACACCCTCGACTCGCCCGCGATCGTGGCGTGGGTCGATCCGGGGTGGCTCTCCAACTATTTTACGGTGTTTCGCTACTGCGGGTTCAGCTCGGTGCGTCGCTACTACCTCGCGCGTCTCAAGCTCACGACGCCCGACGAGCGCACCCGATGGCTCGGCACGGCGCGTCGAGACGCTACGCGCATCGCCGAACGGCTTCGCGCGCGACCGCGTGGGTGAGATCGCGCCCTGTCGCCTCCCGCCCCCTCCGGTCGGCCTTGGAAGGTCGGCCGCACCGAGCACCGGCCCGAGTGGAACTCCAGGCCCACCGCAGCGCAGGAGGGCCCGCAGCTCGGCCTCCCCCTACGGCGGCAGCGCCACCTCCACCGCGCAGGCCGCGGCAACGCCTGCGCCCGCCACGGGGACGCACGCCGAACGCCAGATCCTCGCCGGGGCCCTTGCTTCCCGGCCCCGCGGTGGCGTACCCCATTGGGTCCATGGCGACCACCCCCGGGGCACGGCCCGCGATTCAGTTGGAGGTCGGCGGGCACAAGCTCCGCCTCTCGGCCAACGCCGACCCTGCCCACCTCGAGTCCCTCGCGGCCATGGTCAACGAGCGCATCGCGGCCATGCAGCGAGGGGCCCGCGGAGCCACCCACGCCACCGTGCTCGCCCTGGTGGCCCTCGACCTGGCCGACGAGGTCGTAGCCGCCCGCAAACGCGCCGAGGAGGCCCGGACGGCCCGCGACCGCGCCGTGGCCGAGGCCGCCCGCGACGTAGCCCAGTGCCGCGAGGAGGCCCGCAGCGCCCTCACGGAAGCCCTCGCCGAGGTCGACCGGGCCCTGCTCGACGACGACCTCCTCGCCGCCCACGACGCGTAGCCCCCGCCCCCATCACCCGAGCGGAACCCTCCACGCCGTCGGCACCTCCCCCGTCACGATGGCCCGGGCGAGGTTGCACCACGCGGCAGCGGCGTCGATCACCATGGCGTCGGCGCTGGCCACCAGGGCCCGCCCCCGCAGGGCCGTGTCGGCATCCCGAACCATCTCCACCCCGGCCGCAAATCCCCACCCCGCGGCGCGTTCCAGGATGCACTGCCGCAGGCGGCCGGAGTTGGACACCGGGGCGTCGATCCACAGGGTGCATCCGGCGACGCCCCAGCGCCCGAGGCAGGCCCCGAGGAGGTCGATGGCCAGGGGGGTTTCGACGGCGAGACGGTACGAACCGCGCATCCCGGCGAGGTCGCGCAGGGGGCCGTCGATGCACTCCAGGAGGGCCCCGCCTCCGAGGGCGAGCTCGAGGGTGATGAGCACGTTGAAGGCGTCGACGTCGAGGTGCTGGCCCCGAAGCCCTTCGACCGGAACACACCGCCGGGCCCGTCGGGCCACGTCGTCGGGGGCGGCCGAGGCCCGGGTGACGGCCAGTCGGGCCCGGGTCGGGAGCTGGTGCCGGTCGCCCGCGGCGGCCACGGCCAGGCCCATGGGATACCCGCGACCCATGAGCCACGACACCTCCTCCACGGCCCGCTGCATGGCCGCGATCCGTCCGGGGGCGAAGACCACCCGGTCGTCGGGGTGAGCGCAGCGGTGATGGGGACCCTCGGTGGACACGCCCGCGCGAGGGTAATGCCCCGAGACGCGCCAACACAATCGTGGGGGTGTACCTTCGGCCCGTGCGTGGCCGCGGATGGAGAGGGATCGTGCTCATCGGGGTGATCCTGGGCTGCAGCCCCGAACCCGATCGGTGTGGACCCGCGGGACCGGGGGCTTCCCTGGAGTGCGCGCTTCCGGGGGTGTTTGACCGGGCGTTTTCGGTGAGGGTTCCGCGGGGATGGGACGGGGCCTCGGCCCTGCCGGTGATCGTGGCGTTTCACGGCGGGGGCGGCAATCGCCGGTCGGCCGAGAGCGTGACCTGCCCCACGGGCGAAGCAGGCGACCCGGGGTGCCTGAGCGCCCTGGCCACGGGCGCAGGCTACACGGTGGTCCTGCCCGACGGGACGGGACTGCGCCCCCTGCGCAACGTCCGCTCCTGGAACGCCGGGGGCGGCACCGACGGCTGGCAGTGCGTCTCCCGCGGGGCCTGCCAGGAGGGGATTGATGATGTGGCCTACTTCGACGCCCTGCTCGCGGAGGTGGGGCGCATCGTGCGGGTCGATCGGCGGCGGGTGTATCTCACGGGCCTCTCCAACGGCGGGGCCATCTCGCATCGGCTGGCCTGCGCCCGCCCGGGGGTCATCGCGGCCATTGCGGCGGTCGGGGGGGCCAACCAGTACGCTGCCGCAGGCGGGGCGTGTGAGGGCGGCGTCGCGGTGATGCAGATCCACGGAACGGACGACCCCTGTTGGGCCTTCGCCACGGGCACGAGCGCCTGCTCGTTTCTGGAGCCGGGCCATCGGGTGGGCTTCGACGACACCCTGGAGGGATGGAGGGTTCGGAATGGGTGCTCGGAGCGCTTCGACGACACGGCCCTGCCCGACACGGAAGACGACGGGACCCGCACGATCCGCAGGGTCTGGACGGGGTGTACGGCTGCGGTGGTGGGGCTGCGGGTGGAGGGCGGAGGACACACCTGGCCAGGGGGACACGCCTACCTCGACTCGGCGACGGTGGGCCGGGTGGCCCGGGACTTTCAGGCCAGCGCGGAGATCGTGAGGTTTTTCGATGCCCACCCGCGTAGGTAGGCCTGCGGTTGGGGCCGTCCTCGCGCTCGCGGGGATACTGGCAGGCTGCCCCTCGACCACCCTCTACCGCACGGCCGACCCGGTCCCGCGGGGTCGATGGCAGCTCGCGTTTGGGGCCTCGGGGGGGGCGCTGGCGGACGACGTTCAGGAGGCCCGGAGCCCGACGGGACAGGGCGAGGTGGGGCTCCGGCGCGGGGTCTCGGGCAACGCGGATGTGGGCGTAAAACTCTTCACCCTGGGCCTTGGGGTCGACGCCACGCTGCGGTTCGTGCATCGCGGCCGGTGGTCGCTGGCCTTCGCGCCCGAGGTGTCGGCGATGCACACCCCGACGTCCACCCTGACCACCGCCGCCTCGCACCTCTTCGCCCGGGGGTCGGTCCTCGCGACGTACCGAACCTCGCCCCAATGGGCCTTCACCCTGGCCCCGTCGGTGGGGGCGGGGCTGTACCTCCCGCGGAGCGCGGGGTACCGGGCGGGGCTGTGGTTGGGGGCTACGGTCAACGCGGAGGTTCGGGTGGGAGCGGGGGTGTGGCTCGTGCCCGAGGTGGGGGGGTATCGGGTGTTGACAGGGGAGGTTCCGCTACGAGGAGCGGGGTTTTCGGTGGGGCTGGGCCTGCGGTGGGCCCTGTGATGGGCCGCGGGGCCAGGAGGACGACCCGAACGCCCACAGAAGGGTGATTCAATCGCCGCCGGGACATCGCCCTCCCCCGCGTACGAGAAGGTGCTTGACGGCCATCGGCCCCCTCGGAGATGTATCCCCGCGGAAGGCGTAGACCACACGCGGGGTGGCAATCCCCACGACACACCTCACGCGGCGATGGGTTCGTGCCGCGGCGCGCCCAGCCCATGGACTGCGCCGTTGAATGGGGCCCTTGACCGGCGCATCCACTGCCACAACGACGGCGATGGCGCGTGGGCCGCCACACAACTCACGAGACCCCCATGAAAGTAGTGATCCTCTGCGGCGGCCAGGGCACCCGCATCCGTGACGCGAACGAGTCACTGCCGAAGCCCCTGCTCCCCATCGGCGGCAAGCCCGTGCTCTGGCACATCATGAAGGGCTACGCCCGACACGGCTTCACCGACTTCGTGTTGTGCCTCGGGTACAAGGGCTGGCTCATCAAGGAGTACTTCCTCAACTACCGGGCCATGACCTCGGACATCGAGGTGACCCTCGGCCCCGACGCGGCCTCGCGCATCCTGGGCAGCCACAGCCCCGACGAGGACGGCTGGCGCGTGACCCTCGCCGAGACGGGCGAGGTCACCCAGACCGCCGGGCGCGTCGCCGCGGTGCGGCGCTACGTCGAGGCCGACGACCTCTTCATGCTCACCTACGGCGACGGCGTGTCCAACGTCGATGTCACCGCGCTGGTCGCGTTTCACCGGGCCCACGGCAAGGCCGCGACGGTGACGGCGGTGCACCCGCCGGGACGCTTCGGCGAGATGGAGATGCGCGGCAGCGAGGTGACGCAGTTCAACGAGAAGCCGCAGGCCACCGCGGGCTTCATCAACGGGGGCTTCTTCGTCTTCGACGCCAGACGCGTGTGGGACTACATCCCCCGCGACGCCACCACGATCCTCGAGCGCGAACCCCTGCGCGCCCTCGCCGAGGCCGGCGAGCTCATGGCCTTCGAGCACCAGGGGTTCTGGCAGCCGATGGACACCGCCCGCGAGTACCACCTCCTCAACGAGATGTGGGCCACGGGCGCCGCCCCCTGGCAGACCTGGGGACGCGGGGCGTGATGGCCTCACCCAGCGACGCCGAGCTCCGAAGGGCCTACGCCGGCCGCCGCGTGCTCGTCACGGGCCACACCGGCTTCAAGGGTTCGTGGCTCACCCTCTGGCTGCGCGAGCTCGGGGCCGAGGTCACGGGCTTCGCCCTGGAGCCCGAGGGGTCGCCCGCGATGTTCGACGCCCTCGGGCTGCACGAGACGTGTCGGCACCTCGTCGGCGACGTGAGAGACCTCGCGGCCCTGCGCGCCGCGGTCGACGGCTGCCACCCAGAGTTTGTCTTCCACCTCGCGGCCCAGCCCCTGGTGCGGCTCAGCTACCGGTGCCCCGTCGAGACCCTCGACACCAACGTGATGGGCACGGCCAAGGTGCTCGAGGCCCTCCGGCTCGGGGGCCGACCCTGCGCAGCCGTGATCGTCACCAGCGACAAGTGCTACGAGAATCGCGAGACCCTCTGGGGCTACCGCGAGGACGAGCCCATGGGCGGCCGCGACGTGTATTCGATGAGCAAGGGCGCCGCCGAGCTCGTCGTGGCGAGCTACCGACGGAGCTTCTTCCCGGCCGAACGCGACGCGTCGCACGGGGTCAGGGTCGCCTCGGCGCGGGCGGGCAACGTGGTGGGTGGCGGCGACTGGGCCGAGGACCGGATCGTCCCCGACGCCGTGCGGGCCATCACCGCGGGGCGCGCCCTGGGGGTCCGCAACCCCCGGGCCGTGCGCCCGTGGCAGCACGTGGTCGAGCCCCTGGCGGGATACCTCCTCCTCGGGGCCCGCCTCGCCGGCGACGACGGCCAACGCTACGCCGAGGGGTGGAACCTCGGCCCCGCCCTCGACCGCACCTACACCGTGCGCGAGGTGGTCGACGCCCTCGTCACCGCCTGGGGCGAGGGCGGCTGGCAGGACCAGAGCGAGCCTGGGGCCCCCCACGAGGCCGCCCTGTTGCGCCTCTCGGTCGAGAAGGCCGCCGCGCGCCTGGGGTGGCACCCCCGATGGGGCCTTCAGGCCACGATGGCCCGCACCGCGGCGTGGTACAAGGCGCACGCCCGCGGTGCGAGCGCCGCCGAGCTGCGCGCGCTCTCGCTGCGCCAGATCGACGAGTACCTGTCTAGCCCCGCGGAGTGCGAGCGCGATGCCCACTGAAGAAGAGATCATCGAGAAGGCCCTCACGGCCGAGATCATGGAGCGCGTACGTCGCATCGCTGCGCTGCGCGCCAAGGGAGAGCGGGCCTTCGTGCCGGGCAAGACCCCCGTGCGCTACGCGGGGCGGGTCTACGACGAGCACGAGATGGTCAACCTCGTGGGCAGCGCCCTGGAGTTCTGGCTCACGGCGGGGCGCTGGCACCGACGGCTCGAGTCCGACCTCGCGGCCTGGTACGGCCTGCCGCACGCGCGGCTGGTCAACTCCGGGTCGAGCGCCAACCTCCTCGCCACGGCCTCGCTCACCAGCACCCACTGGGGCGACCGCAGGCTCCGCCCCGGCGACGAGGTCATCACCGTAGCCGCAGGGTTTCCCACCACGGTGGCCCCCTCGGTTCAGCTCGGGCTGGTGCCGGTCTTCGTCGACATCACCCTGCCCACCTACAACATCGACGTGACGCGCCTCGAAGCGGCCCTGTCGCCGCGGACCCGCGCCGTGATGATCGCCCACACCCTGGGCAACCCCTTCGACCTCGACGCGGTGCGGGCCTTCTGCGACCGCCACGGGCTGTGGCTCGTCGAGGACAACTGCGACGCCTCGGGCTCGCTCTACAAGGGCCGCAAGACCGGCACCTTCGGCGACCTCGCGACCCTGAGCTTCTATCCCCCGCACCACATGACGACGGGCGAAGGCGGGGCGGTGCTCTGCCGCGACGACGAGATGCTGCGCGTAATGGAGAGCCTGCGCGACTGGGGCCGCGACTGCTGGTGCGCCTCGGGCGTCGACAACACCTGCGGCAAACGCTTCGAGTGGCAGCTCGGCGAGCTCCCCTGCGGCTACGACCACAAGTACACGTACAGCCACCTGGGCTACAACCTGAAGATCACCGACATGCAGGCGTCCGTAGGGCACGCCCAGCTCGACAAGCTCGAGGGCTTCGGCACGGCCCGGCGGGCCAACTGGCGGTACTTCCGCGACGCCCTCGACGACCTCGACGACGTGTTCGTGCTGCCCGAGGCCACCGAGGGATCGGACCCGAGCTGGTTCGGGTTTATGCTCACGGTGCGCCCCGAGGCCCCCTTCTCCCGCGACGCCCTGGTGCGGCACCTGGAGTCCCGACGGATCCAGACCCGGATGCTCTTCGCGGGCAATCTCGTGCGCCAGCCCGCCCTCACCCGCCTCGCGGAGGACTGCGCGGCCCGCGGTCTGCCGGCGCCCTACCGGATCTCTGGCACCCTCGACAACACCGACCTGGTGATGAACGGCGGGCTGTGGGTGGGCGTGTACCCCGGGCTCACCGAGGCCGCCCGGGAGTTCGTGGCGAAGGAGCTGCGGGCCTTCGCCCGGGGCACGGCGACGTGATCCTCGCGCTCACGGGAGCGACGGGATTCCTCGGACGCAAGGTGGTGGCCGGGGCCCTCGCCCGAGGCTGGACGGTGCGGGCCCTCGTTCGGCCCGGCGAGGAGCTGCCCCCCGGCGACCCGGTGACCGTGCTCTCGGGCTCTCTGGCGGACGAGCACCTGTCCCCGAGACTTTTGGGGGGCGCCGACGTGTTCGTGCACCTCGCGGCCCTGGGCGTACAGAGCCGCGACCGGGACTGGGTCCACGCGACGGACGTCAACGTCGCGTGCACCCTGCGCTGGCTCCAGCTCGCGCACGAGGCCGGTCTGCGCCGCGCGGTGATCACCGGCACCTGCCTGGAGTACACCGGGGTCGGAGCCCTCCCCGGGGCCCCGTGGCCCGCGACGGTCGCCGCACCGCGCTGCGCCGAAGACGCCCCGATCGAGTGCGCCGAGCCCTACGGGGCGACCAAGGCCGCGGGGGGCGTGATCGCCCGGGCGTGGGCCCGCGCGTCCTCGCTGGAGCTGTGGTACCTCCGCCTCGCGTCGCTTTACGGCCAGGGCGACGACCCCGCGAAGCTCCTCCCGAGCTGCGCCCGGGCCCTCGCGTCGGGGGCCCGCGTCGCCCTGTCACCCGGGGCTCAGGTGCGCGAGTGGCTCCACGTCGACGACGCCGCCCGCGCCGTGCTCGACGCCGCGGAGCGCAGCCCCGGAGGCCCCCGGGTCGTCAACGTGGGCACCGGCGAGGGCCTGTCGCTGCGGCAGGTGACCGAGCGCCTCGCCACCCTCGGCGGCTGCGACCCTGGCCTCCTCGACTTCGGTGCGTTGGGCTACCGCCTGCACGAGCCCCACCACCTTGTGATGGACGTGGGCCTCGCCGCGGAGCTCCTCGGATGGAGCGCGCGGGTGAACCTCGACGAGGGGCTCCAGCCCATCCTTCGTACCGTATGAGGTCGCTTCAGGGTCGGCGCCCGTCGAAACCAAGACCCTCACCCCCCCAGAGAACGTGATGGACGGCCCTGCTCCTCGACTGACGATCGGCATCCCCACCTACAACCGCGCCCCGAAGCTGGAGCGCGCCCTCGAGGCCTTCACCGCGCAGATCGAACGCGACGGGCTGACGGGCCGGGTGGACATCGTCGTGAGCGACAACGCCTCCACCGACGACACCCCGGCGGTCTGCGCGCGCTTCGCCGGGCGCGCGGGCGCCACGGTGCGGGTGCTCCGCCAGGAGGACAACCTCGGGTTCAACGGCAACGTCTGGGCCCTCTACCGCGCCTGCGAGGCTGGCCATCTGTGGACCTTCGCGGACGACGACCTGCCCTTTGACGGGGCCGTCGCAAAGGTACTCGCCGCGGTCGAGGCGGAAGACCCGGACGTCCTGCTGTTCTCGTTCGTGCAGCCGCCGGGGTCACGCGTTCGTACCTTCGACCTCCCCGACGCGGTCACGACCACCACGGAGCCCTCGGCCTGCGCGCGCTTCGTGTGTCAGATGCCGAAAATCTCGATGTACGTATACCGTCGCGTCGAGCTCTCCCCTGCGTCGGCGCGGCTCATCGAGTCGCAGATCCTCGAGAGCGGCTTCGCCTACGTCTCCCTGGCCCTCTCGATCCTCGACGACGCGCCCGCCCCGCGGGTGACCGTGATCGCCGAGCCTCTCGCCACCTGCGACGACGGCTACATCACCCTCCGCATCTCTCCCGAGGACTTCGGCCGGGCGCACCAGATGTGGACCCACCCCTTCGTGCGCCGCCACGCCCCGCAGCTCGCCGAGGACGCCGACCGCAAGTCGTACCTGAGCCTCCTGGCCTTCCTGTGGGGCTGGAGGACGGGGCGCGTCGTCGTCGAACCCGAGTACCTCGACGAGTGGTGGCGCTCGCTCAAGGACCTGCCCCCGCGCTGGCCCGCCCTCGTCAGCGAGCCTGCCGCCCTGCTCCGCTTCGTGCTGCTCAAGTCCGAGCCTCGCGTCGTGCCCCGCTGGTTGAACCTCGCCGTCGCCGCGGCCCGCAGGCTCGATCCGCGGAGCCGGGGGACCGCGCCCGAGTGAACGACGCGAGCGCCGCCCCCAGCCGCCGCAGGGCCTCGATCATCGGCGTCCTCAACCAATACGGGGCCATCGGCGTGATGGTCCTTCAGGGCTTCGCGCTGGTTCCGCTTTACCTCCGCCACATCGACCCGCGCGCCTACGGGGCCTGGCTCGCGACGGGCAACGTCATCGGCTGGCTGGCCTTCATCGACCCGGGGCTCTCCGCGGTGGTGCAGCAGCGGATCTCGCACGCCTACGGCGACGGCGACCGGGCGCGCATGGAGGGGGCCATCGGCACGGGCCTCGTCCTCAATCTCGGGGTCGCCGCGGCCCTCGGCGGGGCCGGGGTCGCCCTGTCGCCGTTCATCCCCGGACTCGTCCGCGTGGAGGGCCCCCTCGCCGCGCAGATCGCGTCGGCCTGCGCCCTCGCCGCCGCCGGCGAGGGGGTGCTCCTCTCCGCCCTCGCCCTCGCGTCGGTGCTCATGGCCCTCATGGCCTTCCCGCTCACCACGGGCGTCCTCTACGTCGTGGGCTCCCTCGCCGGCATCGCCGCGACGGTGGTCTTCCTCTCCCTGGGGTTTGGCATCCGGGCCATCGCCTTGGGGCTCATCGTACGGGCGTCGCTGCTCCTGGTCGCCAACGTCGTGCTCCTCACCTACGTCCTCACGCGGCGGGTGCGGCTCCGCCCGCGCTTCTCCCGCGACGACCTCCGCGCCATCGCCGGCCTCTCGGCCTACACCTGGCTCGCCCGCGTCGGCGGGGCGCTCATCTCCAACCTCGACGCCTTCCTCATCGCGCGTCTGATGGGCACCGGGCACGTCCCGGTCTTCGTGCTCACTCGCCGCGCCGTCGACCTCATCGGTCAGGTCACCTCCCGCGTCGGGGCCGCCTTCGGACCGGCCCTGTCGCACCTCCACGGCGAGGGCGACCGGGCCAAGCTCGCGCGGGTCTCCCGTCGGCTCATCACCCTCGTCGGGGCCGTCTCCGCGATGGGCCTCGGCGGCTACGTCGGGCTCAACCGGGCCTTCGTACGACTCTGGGTCGGCGGGGCCTTCTACGGCGGGCCGACCCTCACGCTCCTCCTCGGCCTCGCCGTCACCTGGCAGGCCCTCCAGCTCAACCTCTCAAGCACCCTCTTCGCCACCGGCCACGTCCGCAACACCTCCACTGCCACCATCGCCGAGGCCCTCCTGCGCCTGCTCCTGGTGAGCGCCCTGCTCGCCCTCGGGGCGGGCCTGCACGGCGTGGCCCTGGGCGCGCTCGCCGCGGGCATGGCCGCCAACCTCTGGCTCCTCCTGTCGCTCCACGCCCGGCTCATCGAGCTTGACCGCCGCGCCGCAGGCCGCTTCTACGGGGCCATCGCCCTGCGCTGCGCGGGCCTCGCCCTCGTCGGCCTCCTGTGGGATCGTCTCGCCCCGACCCCGGCCTCGTGGCCCGCCCTGGCCCTCTCTGCCGCCGCGCTGTCGGCGGTCGAGGCCGCCCTCCTGCTCGCGACGAGCCCGGCCCTGCGCGACGAGGCCCGGCCCCTCGTGGACCGCGTCCGCCGACGGCTCTTCGGGGCTCGGGCTTGACCGGCCAACGCGCGGCGCCGTCGAGGAGCCCCGACGCGGGGCCTCGGGTCGCCGCGTCCGTCCGTACCGCAAGGCGAAGCCAGCTCCGCCTTGCGGCACGGACAGCACCCATGCCTACCGTGCGTCAGGATCGGCGAGCCACGCGGTGAGATCTGTGGGGGTGCTGTCGAGCACCACGTCGGCGAGACGATCGGGCCCCACACGCTCCAGGCCCGTGGCGAGCGCGACCTCCTCCGGGGGCGTCAGGGCTCGCCCCAACCGCCGAACACACTGCCGCCGCAGAAGCGCGATGCCCTTCTCGATGCCCTTCTCGATGCCCTTCTCGATGCCCTTCTCGATGCCCTCCTGCCTGCCCTTCTCGAGCTGCTGCTGCATCATGGCCTCGTAGAGTTTCTGAAACTGCATGGCGACCTCGGGATCGATGGGGGAGGAGCTGGTCTGGCGTTGGAGATGGAAGCGCACGATCCAACGAGCGGCGAGGATACGTTCGGGCGCGTTGAGAGAGAGGGCCGACAGCTCGGTCAAGGCCTGAAGCAGTGTAGCCCCGCGGCCCATGCAGCGCAGCAAGAGCGTCGCCCGCGTCCGCACGAGTTGGGACAACACCACCAGCCGCACGGTGTTGGCAGGCGATCCCTGAAAGCAGCCTGACATCTGGGGCATCGGGTGCAGCGGGAACTGGGCCCGCAGGGTCTTCGGGTCGCCCGCCGACAGCACCAGCAGCAAGGGCGGCCTCCTGGGGAGCGGGTGCCCGTCTCGTTTCGCTTCGACCCGGAGGGTGTGCCACTGGGCGTCGCGTTTGCGGGTCCAGGTGGCTATCGTCACCAGACCGGGCGGGCGCTGCGCGAACTCCACGAGGGTGTGCCGCGCGACCAGACGCGCGAGAAACGCCCGAGGCCCGGTGCGCGGAGGCCGCGACGAGAGGTGCTCGAAGAACAGGTCGGCGTACTGCACCTCGGCCACGATACGCAGGTCGCTCTCCACCCGGCCCAGCGAGGTCAGCAGATCGACGGCGAGGTCCTTGGCCAGGTTGTCAAAGGGTGTGCGACTCATGGGCAAGAGTCATCGAGTCCTGAGACCCAAAGGTTGCCTCCTGGCGGGATATTTCTGCCGGACTCGCGCCCAACCCCGACCAAAGGTCCTACCCCCCGCGGCCAACTCCCCGATCGCCGAACAGGGCGCTCCCTACCCGCACCACCGTGGCCCCGGCCGCGACGGCCACCTCCAGGTCGTGGGTCATCCCCATCGACAGCCCCGGCAGGCGCGCCCCCCCGCCCAGCGACTCCCGCAGCGCCACCAGGGCCGCGAAGAACACCCCTGCCCCCGCCGGGTCGTCCGTGTGCGGAGGCACCGTCATCAACCCCTCCAGCCGCAGGGCACGCTGCCCCTCCACCGCCGCCGCCACCGCCGCGGCCTCCCCCGGGGCACACCCCGACTTCTGGGCCTCTCCCCCCACATTCACCTGAACCCAACACCCGAGCGACCGCCCCGCCTCCGCGGCCCGCTCCCCAAGAGCCTCCGCCAGCCGAACCGAGTCCACGCTCTGCACCGCATGAGCGACCCCCGCCACGCTCCGGGCCTTGTTGCGCTGAAGGTGCCCGATGAAGTGCCATCGAATCCCCTCCAGACCCCGCAGGGCCTCGGCCTTGGCGCAGACTTCGGCGGCGTAGTTCTCCCCGAAGTCGCGCAGGCCCAGACCGTAGGCGACCTCGACGACCTCGGCCGGCCAGGTCTTGGTCACCGCCAGGAGAGACACCTCGGCCGGATCGCGCCCCACGGCTCGAGCCGCCCGCCCGATGCGACCCCGCACCGCGTCGAGCCGCAGGGCCAGGGCCTCCCGGTCGATCACAGGGGGAATGTCTCGATGGCCTCGACCCGCAGGAGGGCCTCGATCACCCGGTGTACGGGCAGGCCCACCACGTTGGCGTAGGTGCCCTCCAGGCGCTCGCAGAAGGCCCCCGCGAGCCCCTGGATGGCGTAGCCCCCGGCCTTGTCCGCCCCCTCCTCGGTCTCGACGTACCGACGGACCTCGTCCTCGCTCAGGGCCCGGAAGGTGACCGCCGTGGTCTCGGCGTAGGCCGGGGCGTCGTAGGCGTCGCCCGCGTGCACCACGAAGCCCGTGGTCACGTGATGGGTGCGCCCCGACAGCAGGCGCAGCATCCGCCGGGCGTCGTCGAAGTCGCGGGGTTTGCCCATGAGCTCGCCGCCGATGTGCACGATGGTGTCGGCGCAAAGGATCCAGCGGGTCCCGCCCTCGACCCCGTTGCGCCCGAGCGCATAGAGGGCCGCAGCCCCCTTCTGGCGCGCGAGGCGGGTGGCCAGGGCGTCGGGCCGCTCGCCCGGCAGGATCGACTCGTCGACCTCCACCGGGAAGGGCTCGACCGGGATGCGCAAGGCGCGAAGAAGCTCCAGCCGACGCGGCGACTGCGAGCCGAGGATGAGGGGGGAGGTAGAAGACACGCGGGCTGGCATCGCAGCGATCATCGTGCCCCGGATTTCGCCGCCGTCAACCACTTGATCCGCGGACCCGATGAGGTTCACCGCCCGTGCGGCCCGCGACGCGGAGATCGCCGACGACGTCGTCCGCGCGGAGAGGGCTCCCCGGGGTCTCCCGCCGCCAGCTCCCGCAGGGTGTTGTCAAACCGCGAACGCACCGTCAGCTCGTTCCCCCGGACCGTGAGACGCACCGACATCGTCCCCTGGACCCGGCTGTCGACCACCACCCCGCGGCCCAGGTCGAGGCGGGTCCGCCCCTGCCCGGCCCCCTCGCCCCGCATCGGAATCTGCCCCACGGCCCGCCCCTCCGGGGTGCGCAAGACCCACGTCGTGTCGAGCTCCGCCACGGCCCCCTCGGGCCCCAGACGCCAGGACCGCAGGGTGTGATGCCGCGCGAGGGTCAGGGTCAGATCGCCCCCCGGAGCGGGCGCAAGCCGCGCCTCCGAGCGCTCGTCCCAGCCGTCTCCCACCCGCACCGGCCCCTCGGGCAATGTAGGCCCCAACTGCAGCAGGGCCGTAAGCATCCCCTCCACCGTCGACCGAACCTCCCCCGCCCCCTCCAGCCCCTGCCCCTGGGGAGCCCCCACCACCGCCCCGCGGGGGTCCTGCCGGTACGACATCCGGGCCGCCCGCAAGGCCTCCACCAGCGGACCCCGCTCCCCGGGGCTGAGGCTCCCCGAGGCCAGGCGCACCGACTCCAGACGCATTCGTTGCGTGGCCGTTCCGTCGGGGGTTACGGAGAGGGTCTCGACCGCGGCCACGGCCTCGGTCCGCCGCGACAACCCCGGCCTGCCCGGAGCCGGGGCCTCGATGTCCTGGGTGGTCACGATCTCGTACCGGGTCGTCTGCCCCGCCCGCCACCGCACCCGCAGCCGCACCGCCCCCGCCTCCCCCGCAGGCCGCGGCTGCGCCCACGCCCCAGGCCCCTCCCCCAGGGCGGCACAGAACACCCCCGCCAGGACGCCCAGAGCCACCCGCAGGGCTGTCCGAGGGCCTCCGCGTCCGACGGCCCTCACGCCCCCGTCCCCGCGGCGGCACGGCCCCGCAGGGCCCCGAGGTCGGCGAGGCCCTCGGCCGCGAGACGGTCCCGCAGCCCCGACACCAGGGCCGAGACCATCCCAGGCCCCTCGTACACGAAGCCCGTGTACACCTGCACGAGGGTGGCCCCCGCGGCGATCTTGTCCCACGCGTGGTCGGCGTGACGAACCCCCCCCACCCCGACGATCACCAGGGCCGGTCCCGCCCGGCGACGGATCCTGGCGATCACCGCGTCGGCCCGGGCGCGCACGGGTTCGCCCGAGATGCCTCCCGCCCCGAGGGCCTCGACCCCCGGGGAACGAAGCCCCTGCCGGGACAGGGTGGTGTTGGCGGCCACGACCCCCGCGAGGCCCGCGGAGAGGCACAGGTCGACCACGGCGTCGATGTCCTCGTCGGCGAGGTCGGGGGCGATCTTCACGAGGACGGGGGGGCGTCGGGCCGGGTCGAGGTCGTCGAGGCCCCGGGTCACGGCCTCCGCAATGGACCCGAGGGCCTCGACCGACTGGAGGCTCCGCAGCCCCGGGGTGTTGGGCGAGGACACGTTGACCACGAGGTACGACGCGTGGGGGGCCATCGTGCGGGCCAGGGAGGCGTACTCGGCCGGGGCCGCGTCGAGGGGAGTGATCTTGGATTTGCCCAGGTTGATCCCTAGGGCCACCCCGTCGGCAGGACAGGCCCGCAGGCGGGCCTCGGCCACGGTCACCCCGGGATTGTTGAACCCCATCCGGTTGAGGAGGGCCCCGTCGTCGGGCAGGCGAAACAGACGGGGGCGGGGGTTGCCGGGTTGGGGGTGGAGGGTGAGGGTTCCGACTTCGACGAAGGAGAAGCCGAGCGAGCCGAGGGCGTTGTAGAGGGTGGCCCCCTTGTCGAATCCAGCGGCCACGCCGAAGGGGTGGTCGAGGCGCATCCCGAGGCACTGCACGGCCAGAGAGGCTCCCGGATCGGGGCGAAACGTGCTCCCCAGGACCGCGCGCACGGGGCCCCGGCGTTGGGCCATCTCCAGGGCCCCGGCTCCGAGGGCGTGGGCCCTCTCGGCGTCGACGGCGAACAACAAGGGCCGCACGAGCCCGCGGTACAACCCACCCATGGCGTGCCCCTCAGCCCTCGCAGGCGAGGGTCCGCAGCCGGGCCGCACGACCGGCCTCCTGCTCGGCGAGGACAAACCCGCGGGCCGTGGCCAGGACCCTCCCGGGGTCGCACGACAGGGCGTCGTCGTGGTGCTCCAGGAGCACGCTCCGGCGCCCGAGGTGGAGCACCGTCAGGGAGCACCCCACGGCCCCGTGGCTCGACGCGCTTAGCACGAGGAGCCGGTCGCCCGAGACGGCCACCCCCGACACGTCCTGGGCCCGAACCCCCGTGTCCCAGGCCTCCCCGTGCTGCAGGGGCTCGACCCGCAGCATGCCCTGCCCCTCGGCCCCGGTGTCGCCCGCGCTCACCGTGACCCGCACGCACCCGCTGGCCGCGCAGGCCACCTCGCCCGTGGCCGTCGACAGGACCTCCCCGTCGGGGTCGAGGATCCAGGACAGGGGCTCGTCGCCCGCGGACGTGGTGGCCCGCACGACAAACCGACCGAAGTCCCACCGCGCGAACATGGCCCGCACGGTCGTCTCGGCGTCGAAGGGCAGGGCCGTGGCGGGCTGGATCCCGCTCCCCTCGGCGTCGACCCGTTGCACCTGGGGGGCCCCCGCGGTGCACCCCGGGGTCCCACGAAACCCCGCGGCCAGGACGGCCCCCGGGCGGGCGGCGAGGCTCACCCCGCAGCCCCCGGCGAGGCCTCCGCGGAGGGGCTCCGGGGCGTCGAGGGAGGCCCCACGAAACTCAGCCCGGGCGACCGTGGCCACGAGCGAACGGGCCCCGAGGGAGGCCATCTCGACGGGCTCGGCCCCGGGCAGGCCCTCGACCCACCCGGCCCCCTGGGCGTCGGCCCACACCACGTGCAGGTCGGTGTCGTCGGGCGAGGGAAGGGCCCGGGCCCACACCCGCGGCCCGGCGGGCCCGCGCCCCACGCGGAGCGATCCGGCGACGGACAGGGTGCTCCGGCCCGTCCCTGCGCCCACGAGGAGGTCGACCGGGTTGGGATCGACCCGGCACTGGGCCTGGATGGCGGCCCCCACGGCGAGGTCGCCCGACTCGGCAGGAGCCGCGGGAGCAGGGGGACGGCGACTCCCGCAAGCCCCGAGGAGGCCCAGGAGAACGAGAGGAGGGAGGGCGCGCACGGACAGAGGGTAGCACCGTCGCCCCCCCGACGCGGCCCCGATGCAGGGCCCACGGGCGGGTGCGGGGACGGGGGGCTAGTTGGTGGGGGTCGGGGCCACGGGGAGGGCGGGCTCCTCGGTGGCGAGGACGGGGGTCTCGAGGGCGTTGACGAGGACCTCGTCCATCCGCGAGACGGGGACAAACTCCAGGGTGTCGCGGATCTCCTGGGGGACCTCCTCGAGGTCGGGCTTGTTGCGCTCGGGCAGGATGATCCGCTTGATCCCGGCCCGGTGGGCGGCGAGGACCTTCTCCTTGATGCCCCCGACGGGCAACACGCGGCCCCGCAGGGTGATCTCGCCCGTCATGGCGACATCGTGGCGGACCCGGACCCCCTTGAGCATCGACACGAGGGCGGTAAACATGGTCACCCCCGCGCTGGGCCCGTCCTTGGGCATGGCCCCGGCGGGGATGTGAATGTGGATGTCGCTCTTCTCGAGGAAGTCGTCGGGGAGCCCGAGCGACTTCGACCGGGCCCGGACGTACGACAGGGCCGCCTGGGCCGACTCCTTCATCACGTCGCCGAGCTGGCCGGTGAGCTGCATCTTGCCCTGTCCGCTCATGCGGGTGGCTTCGATGAAGAGGATCTCCCCGCCCACCTGGGTCCAGGCGAGGCCCGTGGCCACCCCCGGCTCCTCGGTGCGCTCGGCCACCTCGCTCGTAAACTTCTGGGCCCCGAGGTAGGGGTGCAGGTCGTCGGCGTTGTCGATGCGGTACGGGCCCGCGTCGCCCTCGGCGATCTTGACGGCTACCCCGCGGATGACGGCGGCCACCTGGCGCTCGAGGCTCCGGACCCCGGCCTCGCGGGTGTAGAAGTCGACGATCTCCTCGATGGCCGGGTCGGTGATGTCGAGCTGGGGGTACTTGATCCCGTGCTCTTCGAGCTGCTTCGGCAGGAGGTGCTGCCGGGCGATGGCCTTCTTCTCGTTGCGGGTGTAGCCCGGGATGTCGAGGATCTCCATGCGGTCGCGGAGGGGGGCCGGGATGGGGTCGGCCACGTTCGCCGTGGCGATGAACATCACCCCCGACAGGTCGTACGGGATCTCCAGGTAGTGGTCGGAGAAGGAGTTGTTCTGCTCGGGGTCGAGGACCTCGAGGAGAGCGGCCGAGGGGTCTCCGCGGAAGTCGTGGCCGATCTTGTCGATCTCATCGAGCATGAACACGGGGTTGATCGTGCCCGACTTCTTCATCCCCTGGATGATCTGCCCGGGCAGGGCCCCGACGTAGGTGCGCCGGTGCCCGCGGATGGCGGCCTCGTCGTGCACCCCTCCGAGCGAGATGCGGACAAACTTCCGCCCGAGGGCCCGGGCGATCGAGCGCCCGAGGCTGGTCTTGCCCACCCCGGGGGGGCCGAGCAGGCACAGGATGGGACCCTTCTTGTCCTGCTTGAGCTTTCGGACCGCGAGGTACTCCAGGATGCGCTTCTTGACCTTCTCCAGGCCGTAGTGGTCCTCCTCGAGGACGGCCCGGACCTTGGCGATCTCGAGGTTGTCGGGGGTCTGAAACGACCACGGCAGGTCGAGAAGCCAGTCGAGGTAGGTGCGGACCACCGTGTACTCGGCGCTCCCCACCTGCATCGACCGCAGGCGTCGGAGCTGCTTGCGGGCCACGCTGTCGGCCTCGGTGGGGAGGTTGGCCTTGGCCACCCGCTCCTCGAGCCCGTCGAGGTCGCCCTGGTCGCCCTCGTCCTCGCCGAGCTCCTCCTTGATGGCCTTGAGCTGCTGGCGGAGCACGTACTCGCGCTGGTTTTTGCCCATCTCCTCCTTGATCTGGGAGTTGATGCGCTCGCGCATCTTGAGGATCTCGAGCTGCCGGGTGAGGAGCTTGAGGACCTGCCGGATGCGCTCCTTCACGTCGACCGTGCCCATGAGCTGGGCCTTCTCCTCGACGGGGGCGTCGAGGTTGGCGGCCACGAGGTCGGCGAGGCTCCCGGGCTCCTGGATGGAGTCGATGAGGGACTGGGCCTCCCGGGGGAGCTCCGGCATGAGCTGGATGACCTGCTTGGCCACATCGCGGAGCGACATGGCCAGGGCCTCGGCCTCGACGTCGTCGTCGACGGGCTGCTCCTCGAGGCGGGCGATCTTGGCCTTGAGGTAGGGGGCGGTCTGGGTGACGGCCCCGAGCTCGATGCGGGTGAGGCCCTGGAGGATGAGGGAGTAGTTGCCTGTGGAGTGCTTGAGGCTCTTGAGGACCCGGGCCGCGGCCCCGACGGGGTAGAGGTCGGTGCCGCTCGGGTCGTCGAGGTTGGGGTCGCGCTGGGCGAAGATCGCGATGACGGGTTGCGAGAGGTTTTCGAGGTCTTCGACGAGGGCTACGGACTTCTCCCGCCCCACGTCAAAGGGGGCCACGGCCCCGGGGAAGAGCACGGCGTTGCGAATGGGCAGCACCGGGAGCTCATCCCCAAACTTCAGGTCGTTTTCGTCCGGGGGTTGGCCCCCCCGCTTTCGCTCGGGCATCGGTACCTCAACTGCGCGGGCGGTAGGCCGCGAGGGGTGCTTGCCTGCACCCACAATCTGGTGTCCGGCCCTCGCGGTCGCGCGCTGCGTTTGCGCCGACAATAATCACACCGCCCAAGAGAGGCAACGACCTGCGCAAGGACCCTGGGTCCGTTTGCTCATCCGCCCGCCGAGCGATACGGTCAGGATCATGCAGTCGGTGGCATTGGGTGACGGATTGTTGACAGCCTGGGTTCTCGGCGTGTTGGGGCTCTGCCTTGGGGTGGCGGCCGTGGCCGGGGCGATGGTTCTGTCGTTGCATCGCGACGTATTGTCCCGAAGGGCCCGGCGGACCCGCTTCGAGGTCACGGGGTGGAGCGCCCTGCTGTGTGCGGGATTGTTCGCGGTGGTGTGGCCGGGGCTGACGGTTTTCCACCGGGTGACGGTGAATTCCGACGGGGCCTGGCGCCTCGACAACGCCCTGGGCATCCCCCTGGCCGTGATCCCCCGCGACGCCTCGCGCACCGTCGAGGGCGAAGACCTCGGGGGCCTCCAGTGGGGGGCCGGTCGGATGCGGGTGACCCTGGCCGACGGGCGGGTGTTTCACTCCACCCGCGTGTCGGGGCTACGATTCTCTCGGGCCCTCGACCTCCTGGGCTACCCCGCCTCGTCGCGTCACGACACGGGCGGGTCGATCGTGGTCCCGCGGCACCACTACAACGCCTCGGGCCCCATCCTGCTGGCCTCCGCCCGCTGAGCCGCCTCCCCCCCGGGAGCCTCCTCGGGCGGGGGGAGGGCCTCGTCGCGGTGCCGGTCGTAGCGCCGACGGAAGACCACCAGGGCCACGGCCCCGACCCCCACGGCGAACCACAGGGTCGCCACCCGCACGAGCAGGGTGGCTGCGCTCGCGGCCGTCTCGGTCACGGCCCCCGCGGTGAGCCGCTGCAAGAGGGTGATCATCGTGACCTCGGTGCCCCCGAGGCCCCCCGGGAGCATGGCCACGGCCCCGGCGACGGTGGCGGTGGCGTACACAAACGACGACACGGCCAGGGTGGCCCCGCCCCCGAGGCCCCGCACGATGAGCCACAGGGCCGCGCACTCGCAGGCCCAGGCCACCACGGACAGGGCCGTCGGCACGAGGAGGGCCCGGGGGCTCGCGAGGAGGCGCAGGGACAGGTAGGCCTCGCGCAGACGGGGCCCGAGGTTGCGCCCGAAGGCGAAGCCCTCGACCACCCCGATGGCCCACTCCCCCAGAGCCGGAACGAACACGAACACCATCAGCCCCACCACCAGGGCCGAGGCCACCAGGGCCGGGACGAGCCCCCCGGGGAAGTACATCCCCCCGAGGGCCACCAGGGCGATGAGGGAGACCAGGTCGGTCAACCGATCGGCCACCACGATGGGGGCGCTGCGGGCGATGGGGACCCCGTGGGCGCTGGCGAGGAGGGCGCTCTTGAAGACCTCCCCGGCCTTGGCGGGCGTGATCGACATGACGAAGCCCGACAGGAAGATCGCGAGGCTCTCGGTCCACGGCACCCCTCGGACGTGCAGGAGCCGGAGGTAGTACTGCCACTTGAGGAAACGCAGGGCGTAGTTGGCCGCGGCGAGCCCGAGGCTCGCGAAGAAGGTCCACCAGGCGTAGCGGGAGAGGAGGCCCCGCAGCCGCGACACGTCGCCGTACAGGGTGATCCCCGCGTACACGAGGACCACCGCGAGGCAGAGCAGCACGATCCGTTTGGTATTCATGGAGTTAGTCGAAGCCGATCACGAGGCCGGGCTGTTGGGTGACCGCGACCCCGTGGCCGTTCCAGAGGACGAGGCCCTCGACGGAGCGGGCGGCGGTGTCGACCCGCACCGAGGTGTGCCCCCCGACCACGTCGACCCCCTCCAGCCTTCCTTGCATGGACAGATAGAAGACCCCGTCCATGGCCGTGGCCAGGCTGCCCGTCGGGGCCGAGCGCAGGGGCCACCGGGCCCGGCGCCGACCGTCCTGGGCCGCAAACCCCAGGAGGGCCCCGTCGAGGGGCTGGTAGTACACCCCCCCCTCCACGGCTCCGCACCCGTGGACCGCCTGCGGCGCCGTCTCGCTCGACCAGCCGTCGCTGCCCCCGTCCGCCCGCAGGGCCCGCGGGCCCCCCGTCACCGTGGCGCTGGCGAAGCCCGCGAGGACCACCGTGCCCCCCGACACCACCGGCGGGCAACGCCCACGAAACGGCACGGCCCGCTCCCACCGCGACCGCAGGGCCGTGGGCTCCCGCCGCACGAGCTCGGTCCCCCGGCGTCCGTCCAAGACCGCCAGGACGTCATCGCGGAGCCCCGTCACGGCCAGGACCGTCCCGCCCAGGGACACCCGCGCCCCCGGGGTCCCGCCGGGGAGCACGAGGCCCCGCAGGGCCGTGGTCCCGTCGTGCATCCACCAGCCCCGCGAGGTGCTCACCACGGTCCACCCCGAGCGCACGGCCTCGGAGCTCACCGTCGTACGAAACCGCGCCTGCCCCGTCGACGGATCGAGCCCCACGACCCCGCCCGCGGCCGTCTCCAGGCAGGCCCGCTGGAGCACCCCGGGGGTGTCCGCCGCCCGACGGAGACAGTGCCGGATGGTGTCGACCACCACGGTCCCTTCGAGAAACTCTACGGGCTCTCCGTGGAGCCCCGACACCGGGGTGTGCCACCGCAGGGACCCATCGCGCAGGTCGAAGGCGTAGACCTCCCCGTCGATGTAGCTCTCCCCGTCCTCGCGGGCCGCGGCCACGAACACGGTCCTGCCGTCGGTGGCCGGCTCGCCCAGGGCCTCCCGCGGAGCGAGGTCGAAGCGCCACCGCTCGACCCCCCGCGGACGACTCCCGTGCGAGACATACCGCCAGCGGGGCTGCGACCCGTCCGAAGCCCGCACGGGAGCCACCGCCCCGAGGGCCCCCGGGGCCGCCGCGTCGCCCACCACGCTCTCGGCCAGAGGGACCGGGGCTCCCTCCGTACGCGACCTCCGCCCCCGGCAGCCCCCGGAGGCCACGAGGCCCACCGACAGGGCCCACGCGGCGCTCCGCGACTGCGCCCATGCCGGGCTCCGAGGCCGCCCCCGCCCGCGGCACACTATCCTCTCGTCGTAGGCTCCGCCCATCCCTATCCCCCGCGGGGGCCCTGGGGCCCACCCCCGTCCCCGACGCCCCCCGTCCCCGCGGGGCTGGAGGCGCCCTGGAGGGCCCTGTCGATGCTCTCGCGGACGGCCTCGGCGGTCTGGAGGCCCTCGAAGCGCTCCCGGCCGATCCAGAGGGTGGGCAGGCCCGAGACCCCGGCCGCCCGGGCGTCGTTGCGGTCGCGTTCGAGCACGGCGTCGGGGCGCGGAGAGGCAAGGCAGGCCCGGTAGGCCTCCATGTCGAGCCCGGCCTCCTGGGCCACCCGGGCGCAGCCCTCGGGGGTGAGGTCGCTGGCCTCGAAGAGGAGCTCGGCCACACGATCGCCCCGCCCCTGCTCGTCGGCGCAGCAGGCCGTACGGGCCGCGTCGCGGGCGTGCTCGTGAAACCCGAGGGGGACGTTCTTCCGAACGAGGCGAACCCGCGGCCCGTACGCCTGGAGGAGGGGGCTGAGGACGGCCTGCTGCCGACGGCAGAAGGGGCACTCGAAGTCGACGAACTCTACGATGGTGGCCACCCCGGGGCGCTGCTCGCGCAGGATGACCTCCGGGACCACCTCGGCCGCCACGGGCCCGGGCGGGGCCGCCACGGGCCGCGAGAGCCCCCAACCGAGGGGCACCACCGCCGCCAGAAGGGCCGCCCCCACCGTGAGCCGCGCCCCTACGCCTACGGGCGGGGCCCGGCTGCCCTCGGGGGCCACGTCGTTGCGCAGGCTCAGGGCGAGGGCCCCGGCTCCGAGGGAGCTGACATCCACCACCAGACAGAACTGGCACCAGGCCCGCAGGACGAGCCCCTGGATGCCCACGAAGGCGAGACCCGCGAGCACCCCGAGGGCCCCGAGGGCCGCGAGGGCCCGGCGCACCCGAGGCCCCTGTCCCGCGAGGGAGGCCCCGAGGAGGAGGGTGAAGTATCCCACCCCGAGGATGGGCAGGGGGATCCCCCCCGGGAAGGCGAACCGCGAGTGCCGCACGAGGTCGCAGCCCGACCCCTGATCGGCGCAGAACACCGGGGGGCGTACATAGTCGACCAGGAGGGCCGAGGAGACCGCGAGCCCCACGAGGGCGAAGACCCGCAGGAGGGCCTCCCGGGTCACGGCCGGGCGGGGGGGCCCGGGAGGGAGCGAGGGCGACGCGGCCGTGGGCTCTTGGGAAAGGTCAGGGTCGGACATTGGGGGATGGGCCTCGACTCCCGCGCCCGGAACCACCGAGGCGCGTCCACGCCCCGCGGGCGCGGCGGGCGAGTCTACCGCAACCCGCGCGGGACGGTAGGAGCCATCGGCCCCACTGGGGGTCGCGGGCTGCGGGTCGGCGGGGGGTTACCAGTCGTTCTGGCCGCGGATGCAGCCGGAGAGATCGCCGGCCCGGCCGCAGCGGCGAAACACGCAGGCCCGGCCTCCGACCCCGACCTCGATGTCCCCCACCCGCCACAGGGGGTTGCTCGAGGCCCCGGAGGCGCCTTGCATCCGTACGGGTTCGCTCTCGAAGACCAGGGTCCCGCCGCAGTACACCCGGACCACCGCAGGGGTGGGTTCGCTGCCCGAGAAGTAGTGAACCCCCACCGCGAAGGTCGACCCCGCCGCGGCCTGCAGGAGGTTGATGTTCTCGGGGCCGGGCAGGTCGCTGATGTGGTCGATGTCGAGTTGGGGGTTGTTGGGCGGGCCCGGAGGCTCCCACTCCAGGGCCCCATTGGGGCAGAGCGAACCGACCCCCTCCCGGCACCGGCAGTTGGCGTAGTAACAGTCGCTGTTGCTCGGAGCCATGCTGGCCCAGCGCCCCCCTGAGCGGGACAGGTCTGCGAGGTGCAGGTCGATGTCGATCCCGCCTCCTCGCGGGTTGCAGCTTCGACACGACCGGTCGATGTTCCAGACGAGCTCGACGCGGATGGCCTCGGTGGAGGCCGCGAGGGCCCGGGTGGTGCAGCTCGCCTGGTTGCCCCGATCGTTGCGGGCGGTCAGCCTCCACGTCCAGTTGCCCGCCACATCAAAGGTAAACCGCGCCGTAGCCTGGTTGGCGGCCTCCAAGACCGCCGTGCTGGTCTGCGGGCTCTGCTCCATGGTCCACTGGTAGGTCAGGGGCCGACCGAGCCGCGACTGCCCGACCCCCGCGAGGGACACCGTGCTGAAGGGCCGCGAGGTCACGTCCGGGGGGCACCGCACGATCACGTCGGGGTCGACCCGCACCCGGGTCGTACACTGGGCCGACAGCCCCGCTCCGTCGGAGGCCGTCAACCGCACCGACCAATCGCCCACCGCGTCGAGGGGGAGCCGGGCCACGGGGGTCGTGCTCGTACGCGGGGTCACGTCCCCGCGGCTCCCCGGGGGACGCCCCGCGACCTCCCAGGTGTACCGCAGGGTGCGCCCGAGGCGAGACAACCCCCGGCCTTCGAGGGAGGCCGTCTCGGAGACGTACCGCGACTGGTCGTTGGGGCACAGGAGGTCGATGGCCGGGTCGGCCACCACCACGGCCACACAACTGTCAGACCGCCCAAGGCTGTCGGTGGCCGTAAAACGCAGCCGGTAGTTTCCCGACGCCGCGAGCGTCAATCGTGTGGTGGGGGCGTTGGGGGGCTGAGGGCCGACCATGGCCGGAGCCTGCTCGACCGTCCAACGCACCATCAAGGGACGCCCGGCGCTGCTGGTGGCCGTGGCGGCCAGGGTGACCGTCTGGGTCTGCACGGCACGCTGTGACGACGGGCAACGCACCGTCACCGTCTCAGGGACGTCCACCCCCGGGGGACGATCCACCCCAGGCGGAACATCCACCCTCGGGACATCCACCCCCGGCGGAACATCGCGCCCCGGTGGCACATCGGGCCGTGGTGGCACATCCACCCGGGCGCCGCCGTCGTCGCCGAGGGGGTCGTTGTCGTCCTTGAGGCTCGTGCGGGCCCCGCAGGCCACGGCGGAAACGACGACAAGGCCCAGGGCCAGCGTTCGAAGAGGGTTCACGGTGGGCCCAGCACAGCACACCTCGTGCCGGACTTCACATCCCATCGGCCACCAGCCGCCCGAGGAGCACCAGGAGGAGGCCCCGCGGTCCGCAGGGGTCGTCCGGTCCGACGGGCGCGTGGGTGGGCTCGATGAGCCTCCACCCGGTGTCGATCCAGTCTCGGGTGGGGTCGGCCACTCGCACAGCCCCGTCCGGGTCGAGGCGAACCCGCAGCCCGCTCGGATGTATGGCCACGGCCCCGTCGACCCGCAGGGTGACCCCGGCCGGGTGCACCCGGATCCCCTCCCCCTCCCGCACGAGGAGGAGGCGGGACCCCGGGGCCACGACCCGGTCGGGCAGGAGGGCGGACCCGTCGGCCGCGTTGCCCGGGGCCGTCACCACGCCCGTGGAACGCGCGGCCACGATGAGCTGCCCTTCGGTCCCGCGGAGCTCAAGGGAACAGGCCACGGGGCCGACATCGGCCGGGGGGAGCCTGGAGGGGGCCACGGGCCGGGCAGGGGTCGGACGGCACGCAGCGACCGCCCCGGAGGCGACAAAGAGCAGCGCGGCGTGGAGAATCTGGGTCAAGGGAGGGCCTCGGTGCTTGTCGGTGAAGCGCTTTGACCCCACCGGTCGGGTTGTGTTAGTGGGGCCCGCGCCGCGCGGTGCCCGGAATACACCGTCCCATCCCACGCGGTCGAGGATACCAGCGATGTCTGAGCAGCCCACCGGTCGAATCACACAGATTATCG
Organism: uncultured Myxococcaceae bacterium; assembly: GCA_964447205.1. Taxonomy (GTDB): domain Bacteria; phylum Myxococcota_A; class Polyangia; order Polyangiales; genus JAEUKH01. The sequence goes on along the minus strand of CAYUSB010000002.1, from coordinate 64,757 downwards.
GACCCGTCGTCGATGTGGAGTTTCCACCGGGCGCCGTGCCCGCGATCTATTCCGCGCTGAAGGTGACCAACAAGACCATCTCCGACGCGGGGTGGAATCTCGTGCTGGAGGTCGCCCAGCACCTCGGGGAAAACACCGTGCGCGCCATCGCCATGGACTCCACCGACGGGCTGAGCCGCGGGCAGGACGTCCTCGCTACGGCCAACCCCATCATGATGCCCGTGGGCCCTGAGACCCTGGGGCGGATTCTCAACGTCGTGGGCGAGCCCGTCGACGAGGCGGGGCCGGTCAACGCCAAGAAGTTTCTGCCCATCCACCGGCAGCCCCCGACCTTCACCGAGCAGAACCCCAAGGAGGAGATCCTCCCCACGGGCATCAAGGTGATCGACCTCCTGGCCCCGTACAAGAAGGGCGGCAAGATCGGCCTCTTCGGCGGCGCCGGGGTGGGCAAGACCGTGCTCATCCAGGAGCTCATCAACAACGTGGCCAAGAAGCACGGCGGGGTGTCAGTGTTCGCCGGGGTGGGCGAGCGCACCCGCGAGGGCAACGACCTGTGGGTGGAAATGACCGAGACCCGCCTCGCCTCGGGCGAGCCCGTCATCTCCAAGACCGCCCTCATCTACGGCCAGATGAACGAGCCCCCCGGAGCCCGGGCCCGGGTCGCCCTGTCGGCCCTCACCGTGGCCGAGTACTTCCGCGACGAGGAGAAGCAGGACGTCCTCCTCTTCGTCGACAACATCTTCCGCTTCACCCAGGCGGGCTCGGAGGTGTCGGCCCTCCTCGGCCGCATCCCCAGCGCCGTGGGCTACCAGCCCACCCTGGCCACCGAGATGGGTGCCCTCCAGGAGCGCATCACCTCCACGATGAACGGCTCGATCACCTCCGTCCAGGCCGTGTACGTGCCCGCCGACGACCTCACCGACCCGGCCCCCGCCACCACCTTCGCCCACCTCGACGCCACCACGGTGCTCAACCGGGCCATCTCCGAGATGGGGATCTACCCCGCCGTCGACCCCCTCGACTCCTCGTCCCGCATGCTCCAGCCCCAGTTTGTGGGCGAGCGCCACTACCGCGTGGCCCGCGGGGTCCAGGAGACCCTCCAGCGCTACAAGGCCCTGCAGGACATCATCGCCATCCTCGGCATGGACGAGCTCTCCGAGGACGACAAGCGCACCGTGGCCCGGGCCCGGCGTATCCAGCGTTTTCTCTCCCAGCCCTTCGACGTGGCCAAGCAGTTTACGGGCCTCGAAGGGAAGTTTGTTGTGCTTGAAGACATCATCGCGGGCTTCGAGGAGATCCTCTCGGGGACCCTCGATCACCTCCCCGAGCAGGCCTTCTACATGCGGGGCGGCATCGATGAGGTGAAGAAGGCCGCCGAGGACATGGCCAAGGTGGGCTGAGGCCCTCCCTGGTCACGAAAGGCAACTTCAAATGGCCAACGACAAAGAGCTCGCCCCTCCCGTACGCGCAGGGGTTCTGCGTCTGGAGGTGGTGACCCCGGACGGTCCCGCCGTGCGCACCGAGGCCGACCAGGTCGAGGCCCCCAGCGTGGACGGAGAGTTTGGGGTCCTCCCGGGCCACCTGCCTCTCCTCGCGACCTTGCGGGCGGGCGTGGTGCGCTACCGCTCGGCAGGCAAGAGCTTCACCTACGCGGTGGGCCCCGGCTTCGCCGAGGTGGGGCCCCTCGCCATGAGCATCCTCACCGACCGCTGCATCGACGCCAAGGACGTCGACACGGCCCAGACCCGCACGAGCCTCGAGAGCGCCCAGCGAGCCCTCGATGTCCTGGCGGGCAACCCCGACGCCCCGGAGCGGGCCGACGCACAGCAGACGGTCGACTGGCTCCAGGCCCAACTCGACGCCGCCCGCGAAATCGGCCGGGCGTAGACCACGCCCGCAGGAGACTGAGCGCGAAGGGCCCTGGGCTTCAACCGGGGCCCTTCTCCGTTGGGCCTCCGGGCCTCCGTCGGAGCGGTTATCGGTACGGATCGCCCAGGTCGGGCGCGTCGGGATCGGGCTGGTTGTTGCGCGGACGCACAGGACGCGGGGCCGGAGCAGGGGCCGGAGCCGCCACGGGCGTACGAGGCGTCGGGGCCGCCACCGGGGTGGTCACGGTCAGAGCCGCGGGGATGCCCACCAGGGCCGTCGGGTCGTCGTCGTCTTCGTTGCGGCGATGACGGCGGCTGCGCCCACGGCTCGGGGCCGCGGGAGCCGGAGCGGCCACGACGGGAGCGGGAGGGGCCGCGGGGGCCACGGGGGCAGGCTCGGGCGGAACCGAAGGGGCGGCCACGGGGGCAGGCTCGGGCGGAGCCGCGGGGGCGGCCGCAGGCGCCGCGGGAGCGGGCTCCGACGGGGGAACGGGCGTCTGAGGCGCTGCCGCCGCAGGGGGAGTTGGGGTGGGCCCAGGGGGCGTGCCCTCGGGGGTCGTGGGGGCGGCTACGGGGGCGGCCGTCTGGAGGGGAGCTCCCGCGTTGGGCGTCGGACGCAGCTCATTGCCTCGGAGCACGATGGCCCCTGCCACGAGGGCCCCAAGGACGACGATGCCCAAGGCCACGGCCACCCCGCGCCGCGAGGACTTCTCGGGGACCACCAACGGGGCCTCGGCCACCGGCGGCCGCGAACCGAGGGAGTACCCCGAGGCCCCCACCTCGTGCGAGGCATGGCCGATGGAGTAGTCGTTGGCCCCCTCCGCACGAGGCGCCGGGTCGACCTCCGCGGGCCCGGAGAGGCTCCCCCCGTAGGCGGGACCCATCGGGCCGGGGATGGGGCCTCGGGAAGGCTTCAGGGTGATGGCCTCAAGCCCGTCGTGCCCATCGTACCCGGGGTTGGACGGCGGGAGGGGAGTCGGGGCGGAGCTCTCGCGCACGGGGCTCGCCCAGGGATCGAGGGCCGGGCGCGGGGCCATGGAGGGGTCGTCGGCGTGGTCGGGCGGCAGGGCGAACGACGGGAGCCCCGGGGACTTCGGCTCGGCGTAGCTCGGGCCCGACGGGGTGGGCCTGTGCCCGCGCTCGGGGGAGGGCTCGGACGTACGCGGAGGCGCGGCGGGAGCCTGCGGGGAGAACCCCGAGCTCGCCCGCGGGGCCACCCCCGCGGGACGCACCCCAGAGGGAGTCGGCGAGACCGACGCCTGGATGGTCGGCATCTCCTCGTCGAACTCCTCTTCGTAGGTGAGGTCGAGGGGCTTGCGCGGGGCGGAGGCCACCGGCGCCTGCGGAGGGGCCTCGCCGATGCCCATCATCGTGCTGCGCGGGGTGCGTCGGGCGGCCGCCTCGGCGCCCCCCGGGGACCGTCCCGGTGGCGGGGGCAAGGGGCCCCGGGCGGGGGTGAGCGGTTGCATCCCAGGCCCGCCGCCTGGGGCCAGGGTCGCAGGGCGGGCCCGCGCGGGTTGCATCGTGCCAGGGGGCGGCGTGGTGGGGCGCTGGGGGCTCAGGCCCCCGGGAGCGGGGGTGGTGGGGCGCTGCGGGATGGCGGGTTGTGGAGGCCGGGTCCCGGGGGGGGCCGAACGCACCCGAGAGGGCGTCACGGGGGGGCCGTCGAGGGCCTTGAAGCTGCCCGTGGTGTTGCCGTCGGTGGGCGGGGACCCGTTGGCGATGCGGCCCTTCTCGCGGGCGATGCGCTCGCCCGAGATCTTCTGGATGTACGTGGCCACCGTGCGGTGATTGGCCGGGCCCCCGAGGGGCTTCATGGCCCGCTCGATCCCGTCGGCGAACTCGTGGGCGGTCGACCACCGCTGCTGCGGGTCGCGGTCGAGGGCCCGCATCACCACCTGCTCCATGCCCGAGGGCACGGAGGGGGCGTGGTCTTTGAGCCGGGGGATGGGCTCAAACAGGAGCTGATTGAGCACCTCGACGTCGCTCTCGCCGGAGAACAGGCGTTTGCCCGCGAGGACCTCCCAGGCCACGATGCCCATGGCGAAGAGGTCGACCCGACGGTCGATCTCGACCCGTTTGGTCTGCTCGGGGGCCATGTACGAGATCTTGCCCTTGAGCTGACCGTCGCGGGTCATGGTGAGGCGCGACGAGGCCTTGGCGATGCCGAAATCGGTGATGCGCGAGACCCCGTCGACGCCCAGCAGGATGTTTTGGGGCGAGACATCGCGGTGTACGAGGTTGAGGAAATCGCCGTTGTCGTCGAGGAGCTCGTGGGCGGCGTGGAGCCCTCCGAGGGTGTCGAGGATGATGCGGGCCGCCACGGGGACGGGCATGCGCTCGCCCAGCTTGGCGGCCTGTCGCCAGAGCATCAGGAGGGTGACCCCCTCGATGTACTCCATGACGATGTAGAGCCCCTCGGAGTCTTCCACGTCGAGGGTGGCCACCACATTCGGGTGCCGGATGCGCGCCGCGAGGCGGGCCTCGTCGAGGAACATCTGCACGAAATCGTCTTCGGCCTCCAGGTGCGGGTGCAGCCGCTTGATGGCCACGAGCCGGGAGAACCCCTTGGCCCCGATGGAGCGCGAGAGATACACCGTGGCCATGCCCCCCGAGGCGATCTCGCCGAGGACCTCGTAGCGGCCGATGCGCCGGGCCTGGGCGGGCGCCTCCTGGTCGAAGCGGGCCATCAGAACACCCCCTGCACGAGTACACCCGGGGAGGCCTCAGGCTGCCGGGCCCCGGAGGCGAAGACGGTGGGCGACAGAGAGAGGGCCCGCGGGCGGCCGGAGCTCCAGCGGGTGAAGGCCGCCCCGACGAGGAGGGTGAGGGCCCCCACCCCGGCGGTGGCCCCGAGGAGGATGTTGGTGCGGAGCTCACGCTCGCGGCCGTCGTCGAGCCCGGCCTGGGTGGGATTCTGCACGTAGGCGTCGCGGCCCTCGAGGGTGTCGAGGGCGCTCCAGGCGAGGGCCCCCCCGAGGCCGAGGGTCACCACGACCCCGGTGATGAACACCCCCGGCGACAGGCCCCCGGAGCGGGTCGGGGGCGTACCATCCACAAAGGGCTCGGGGGGAGCGAACGAGGCCGGGGGCGGGGACACCGGATCGGGTGGACGCACAACGGCGTTAGACGCCGACGGGGGGGCGGCATTGGGTGCCACGGGGGGACCCGGGGCTGGAGGCGGGACGGGGGGCGTCAGGGTCGTCAGGGGGGGGCTCAGGTTGACCACGGTGGGGGTGCCCGCGGGGACCTCGAGCTCGCGGCGGGCGGTGCGGGACCCCCAGGCCGCGACGAGGGTGTGGCGCCCCGGGGTGACGAAGCTTTCGTGATCGCTCGCCTGGAGGTCGACGGCGAGGTCGCAGCCCTGGCAGTGCACCTGGAGCCGCCCGAGGGTGGGGGCCACCTCGTCGATGACGCGGTAGGCGTAGCCCGTGACGCGGGTGTCGGTGGGGTACCGGGACAGCAGCCGCAGGGCGATGGTGGCGGCCCGGGCGACGTGGGCCGGGTCGCCCGCCCCGCGGTGGGCGCGGATGGCGAAGATGGCGGCCTGGGCCGCGGGGGCGGTGCGGTCGGCGGTCTCGAAGAACTCCGCGGCGGCGCTGAAGTCACCGGCTTCGAAGGTGCGCACGCCCTGCTGGTAGGCGGCCGCCGCGGCGGCCCGGGCCTCGGCGGAGGGCGGCCCCGCGGGCTGGGCGAGGGTCGCGGAGGGTGCGGTCAACGCGGCGCACAGGGCGGCGGCCGCGAGGACGGCCACCGGGCGCGAGCCTGCGGGAGATTGATCTCCCTCCCTGAGCCGACTTCGCTGCGCGTCCGCCATGGCCTCGCCATGCTGCGGAACCCGGGCCCCTTCGTCAAGGCATCGCGACACCTCCGCGGTGCTTCTGCGCCCTTGACGGGCCCCCCGGGGCGTGGGCTTCCATCGGCGGGGTGAGAGCCTTCCCGACACATCGCCTCCAGGACCTCGCCGCGGCGGCGGCCTGCCTCGCCCTCGTGTTGGCCTTCGCGGGCCCCATGCTGCGCCACTGCGAGGTGCAGGACGGGCTGCGGGTGTGCCGTTGGGTCTTCACCCAGGGGGGCGGGACCGACGACTGGCGGATGTTCTCCGGGGCCTGGGAGGCCGCCCGGGTGTCGCTCCTCGAGTACCACCAGTGGCCCTCGTGGAACCCCTGGCACTGCGGCGGGATCGTGCTCTACCAGGACCCCCAGGCGGGGTTTCCAGGCCCCTTGTTTCTGCTCACGTTCTGGTGGCTCCCGGCCGTGGCGGGGATGAAGGTGTGGATCGTCGGCCACCTCTTCGCCGGGGCCCTCGGGGCCTGGGCCGTCGTGCGCTCCCGGGGGGGCCATCCGGGCGAGGGCCTCCTCGCCGCGGCCATGGTCTCCGCCTGCGGCTTCTGCGCCGAACACTTCGGCGGGGGTCACGCCTCGTTCGCCCCCTTCCTGCTCTTCCCGTGGCTCCTTCTGGCCCACCGCAAGGCCGTTGTCGACCCGCGCTGGACCGTCGTCACCGCCTCGCTCCTGGCCGTCTGCGTCTTCTCGGGGGCCACCTACCCGTTGCCCCTGATGGCCGTAGGCCTCGGGATCGACAGCCTCCTGCGCCTCGGCGACCCCGCCGCCCGCCGGGGCCTGGTGGTGGCCCTGCCCCTGACGGCCCTGCTCTTCGTGCTCCTGTCCGCGGTGCGCCTCCTGCCCGTCCTGGCCTTCCTGCTGGAGCACCCGCGGCTCATGCCCCTCGACGACAGCATGACCGTGGCCGAGGTGATCCAGACCTGGGTCACCCGCGACCATCCCAGGGCCTTCCCCGGCCATGTGTACGTCTGGCCCGAGTACGGAAACTACATCGGGGTCGTGCCCGTGACCCTCCTCGGGGTGGCCCTGGTCGTGGGGTTCGTACGCCGCGACGCCCTGCGGGCCGACCGAAGGGCCGACCTCTACCTCCTCGCGGGCCTCGTGTGGTGCGCCCTCGGAAACATCCCAGGCTTCTCCCTCTTCGGGCTCCTGCACGAGCTGCCCGTGTACCGCTCGCTGCGGGTTCCGTCGCGGTTTCTGCACCCGGCCACGGTGGCCGCGGCCCTGGCCGTCTCGGCCCTCCTCGTCGACGCCCGCAAGGGCCTGGAGTCCCTGCGGGTGCGCCCTGTCCTCGTGCGAGCCTTCATCCTGGCCGAGTGCCTCCTCGCCCTCGGGGTGGCCGTCGACATCTGCCGCACCAACGCCCCGCGCCTCCAACAGGGGGTCGACCCCCCCATCCCCGCCGGATCCCCCTCCCCCGGCTTTCACCAAGACCCCGGGGCCCCCTACTGGCGCTGGCCCACCTTCCCCGTGACGGGCGTCGGAACCCCGGCCTGCTACGCCGCCTTCGAGTGGGAGGCCCCCCGAGGCCTGTGGATGGGACGGGTCCCCCAGGAGCGCCTCGACCCGCCCGAGGCCGGCGCGGTCCGCCCCACCCGCTGGTCGCCCAATGTCCTCACCTGGGAGGTCTCTCTGCAAGCCCCGGCCACCCTCCTGGTCAACCAACACGCCGACAGCGGCTGGTCGTCCGACGCGGGCCCCGTCTCCGAGCGCGACGGCCTCGTAGCCCTCGACCTCCCCGCCGGTCGCCGCGTGGTCACCCTCCGCCACAGCCCCCGGGGGCTCGGGCTCGGAGCGCTCCTGAGCCTCCTCGGGGTGGCCCTCGCGGTCGTGGTCGGCAGGCGCTTGAGCCCCGACCGCCGCGACGCCCTCCTGGCCCGGGCCGCCGCCCGCCTCCTCGCCCCGACCGCCCCCGCGGAGAGCCCCCCCGAGGCCCTTCCCGAGGCCCCTACGACCGATCGATCAGCCACACCGTCCCGCGACCCGTAAGCACGGCCACCCGCCGCCCCGCGGGGTCGAGGGCCACGATCTGCTCGATGCGGTTGTCGCCCTCGGACTCGTCGCCGTCTTCGGGGCGACGTTCGGCCGGGAGGGCGACCTGTTGGGCCGGGCCCAGGGCTCCGTCGGACTGCACCGGCACGAACACCGCCGCCGACCGGTCGACCCGGGCGTCGTAGACCCCCACGAGCAGCCCCGGGGCCCCGTCGTCGGAGTGAACCACCGCCAGGGCCGTGGCCCCCTGCAGGAGGGCCCCCGCGTGCCAGCGCTGGCCCCCGTCGACGCTCCACCATCCGCCGTCCGACCCGGCCAGGGCGATCAGATCGCCCGCCAGGGAAGCCACCGCGGGCCGGGCCCCGGGCGGCAACGAGACCCGCCGCCACGCGGCCACTGCCTGGGCGTCGACCCGGTACCCGCAGACCTCCGAGACCCCCGCAGACGCCACGAAGAACCCGCCCTCCTGGTCGACCGTCGCGGCCGTCACCGCCATCGCCGGGGTAGGCCCTCCTGGGGCCTCGGGACCCGGGAGCAGATGGAGCCCCCCCTGGGCGTCGACGCACCACACCCGAACCCCGTCGAAATGCAGCCGGGTGGGGCCCACCGCACGACCCGGGCCGAGGGCCCCGAGGGGCCGCCACGACCCGCGCCGGGTGGCCACCAGAACCTCCGCCCCAAGGGTGGCCACCATCGGGATCCCGTCGGCCCGCACGGCCACCCCGGTGAACACCTCGCCCCCGGGGGCGTCGACCGCCACGAAGGCCGGAGCCTCGTCGTCGAAGCTGGCCCGATCGAGCCGGGCCACGGCGTCGCCGACGGCCCACAGCCCGTCCTCGGCCAGGGTCATGGCCACGGCCACCCCGAGCACGACCCCCTCGCCGACGGTGGCCCCACGCACGAGGCGCACCCGGGCCGACTGCGGGGACGGCTCCTCCAGGGCGAAGCCTCCCGCCGCGTGGCGAACCTGGGCGGGGAGGTCGTCCATGGGTGTAGCGTCGCCCGCGTCGTCGTCGTCGTCGTCCATGGGCGGAAGGGCCCCAAACAGATCGGCCGCGACGTCCTCGACGCCCTCTTCGCCCAGGTCGTCGGCCGACTCACCCGGGGCCTCGTCGAACCAGGCCTCCAGCGCGTCGTCGTGGCCCGCGTCGTCGCCCTCATCCGCGTCGTCGGGGACGACCATCTCGTCGTAGCCGTCGTGGTCGTCGTCGGGCCCATCAAGGGCCTCGTCGAGGCCCGCGACATCGACCGCTTCGTCGGGCAGGGGGTCGTCAAACCCCTCGCCCGCCACGCTGTCATCGGCGCCCTCGCCATCGTCGTGGAGCAGAGGCATCAGGGCCTCGTCGACCGGGGCGGGCTCGTCGTCGTCCCCGTCGAGGGGCGGCAGGTCGAGGAGGTCGTCGTCGCGGAGGCGTGGCTTACGGAGGCGCATGGGCAGGGAGGCGGAAGCTACCTCAGGGGCTCTCCGAAGGCACGCCGCGTCGCTCAGGGGGTCGAGCGCGGCAGTCCCAGCCGCTGCATCACGAGCTGGACGTCGGTCCACACCTCGCGGCGGGCCGTGCTCCCGGGCCGCTCGGCCTCGCGCAGCACGTACGACGGGTGCCAGGTCGGCATCACGGCGATGCCCTGCCAGCTCGCCCATCGCCCCCGCAGCTTGCCCATCGGCCCGTCGACCTGCAGGAGGTAGTGGGCCGCGACCTTGCCCAGCACCACGATCACCTCGGGGCGGATCATCCCGAGCTGACGCAGCAGAAACGGGCCGCAGGCGTCCATCTCGTCGGGGGCGGGGTTGCGGTTGGACGGCGGGCGACACTTCGCGATGTTGGCGATGTACACGTCCGTAGCGGGGCTCAGGCCCATGCTCGCGATGATGCGGTCGAGGAGCTGGCCGGCCCGGCCCACGAAGGGCAGGCCCTGCTCGTCCTCCTGTTGCCCCGGGGCCTCGCCCACGAAGACCACGCGAGCGAAGGGGTTTCCGCGGGCGAAGACCGTCTGGGTGCGACCCGTCGCGAGACGGCATCGGGTGCAGGCCGCCACCTCGTCCTGGACCACCCGCAGGGCCTCGACCCGCCGGGGGCCCTCGATCTTCGCCGGGATCTCCAGCCGGACGGGCTCGGGGGTGTCCTCCCACAGGGCCCGCAGCACGGGAGGGAGGGCCTTGTCCCGCGCGCGCCCCGCACCCGCCACCACCGCGGCGGGGGCCTCGACCACCGCGGGGAGCTCGACCGGAGCGGGGGCCTCGAACGCTTCGACCACCGCAGGAGCCTCGATCATCGCGACCAGGGCGGGGGCCTCGACGCCCTCGCCCGGGGCCTCGACGGCCGCGACCGGGGCGGGGGCCTCGACGGCCTCGACCGGAGCCACGGTCGGCCCGACGGCTTCGAGGGGGCGCGGGGCGGGGATCGTGCCGCGCAAGGGCAGGTCGACGAGGTCGAGGTCGCGTTGCCACGCCACCTGGGCGGCGAGGTCTCGAACGAGGTCGAGGAGGGCATCGCGGGGGCTGTCCGACATCGGACGTTTGCTAGCACCCGGAGGGCATCCTGATCCAATCTGGGGCGCATCGATGGCCCTCTCCCTGTCGCGACGCCGCTGGCTTTGTCTCTCCGGGGCCCTCGGGCTCGGGTGTCGGGCGGGCATGACCGCCCACGACGGGCCCGAGGCTCGGGACGTCCGCCTGTCCGGGGGGGTGACCCTGCACACCCTACGACTCGGTTCCCGGCGGCGACCGGTGCGGTGGCTCGTGCACGGCGGACCGGGGCTCGATCACACCTACCTCCGCGGGGGCTTCGACGACCTCGCGGCCGAAGCCCGGCTGCGATACCTCGACCTGCGGGGTCACGGCCGATCGAGCCCGCCCCCCGACGCGGGGGGTTACACCCTCACCGCCGCCGCGGACGACCTCGCGGCCCTCGCCGCGGCCCTCGGGGAGAGCGCGATCGACCTCGTGGCCCACGATTTCGGGGCCGCCGTGGCGATGCTCACCGCCGCACGGCACCCGGGGCTCCTGCGCTCCCTCGCCCTCATCGCCCCCCTGCGCGACGCAGCCCAACTGCGGGCCGTGGGGCCCCGCTCGGAGGCGGCCCTCGGGCCCGAAGGGTGGCGCGCCGTCCAGGCCCTCACCACCCCCCAGGGAACCCTCCGCGACCCCCACGACCTCGGCCTCCTCTTCACCCGCCTCGGCCCCATGTGGTGGTCGCGGCTGCCAGGCCCCGAGGCCATGGCCCGCCTCACCCGAGAGGTCCGGTACCGCCCCGAGGCCGACGCCAACTTCCTCCAGGACTGCGCCCGCTGGGACGCCCGGCGCCTCGCCCCCGAGGTGCGGTGCCAGACCCTGGTGGTGGCCGGGGCCGACGACCGCACCTTTCTGCCCGAGGAGTGCCGGGCCCTGGCCGACGCCCTCCCTCACGGCCAATTTGCCCTGATTCCAGGGGCCGGACACCTGCCCTTCGTCGAGCAGCCCGCCCTCCTGCGGCAGACCCTTCGGCGCTTCTGGGGCCCTGGGGTACGTTCCTAGATTGACGGGTGAATTGGGGCTGAGATAGCGTCTGCCCTCACGGTGATGTGTGGCTCCACCACTGGTTGATACGACTGCCGACGAAAGGGTACGACGCGTGGCGGGCAACGCAGTGCGCATGGAAATCGCTGGCGAGACCAACGTCGGGATGAAGCGCACACACAACGAGGACAACTTCGCCATCATCGCGGAGGAAAACCTCGTCATCGTCGCGGACGGCATGGGTGGCCATGCCTCCGGCGAGGTCGCGTCCAAGATGGCGGTCGACGCCCTGCGGGAGTTCTTCGAGGCCACGGCCAAAGACCCCGACGCGACGTGGCCGTACAAGATGGACAAACAACGGAGCTACGAAGAGAATCGGCTGGTCACCGGGGTCAAGCTGGCCAACCTTCGTATCTTCGAGGGCGCCCAGCGCGAGCCCCGGTACCGCGGGATGGGCACGACCATCGTCGTGTGCCTGGCCGTGCGCGAGGGGCTCATCATCGGGCACGTCGGCGACTCGCGGGCGTACCGCATCCGCAAGGGGGTGATCGACCTCCTCACCGAAGACCACTCCCTCCTCAACGACTACCTCAAGATGCGCAAGCTGACCGAGGAGGAGATCGCCAATTTCCCGCACAAAAACGTGATCGTGCGGGCCCTCGGGATGAAGGAGGTGGTCAAGGTCGACTCCCGCCTCGACCCCCCGCAGCCGGGCGACATCTACCTCCTCTGCTCCGACGGCCTGTCGGGCCCCGTGACCGACCCCGACATGCTGCGCATCGTCGAGGAGAACAAGTCCGACCTCAAGGCCATCGCCTCCCGCCTCATCGCCCGGGCCAACGAAAATGGTGGCCCCGACAACATCACCTGCGCCCTCATTCGCTGGCTCGGTCCGGGCTGATCGGGCCTCGGGCCCCGTGGTGCGGGCGCCGCATCCCCGCGCGGAGCCTTCTGCGCTAAAATCGGCCCCGGCTCCCGGTCTGTGCCGCGCGCCGCGTCGCACGATGCCCCCTCCCTCCCCCCGATCCGCCCGCGTGCCTTGGGCCGTCGTCCTCCTCGCGTGGTTCGGCGCGTGCGGCGGGGCCACGAGCACCCCCACCCCGGGCGCGGAGCTCCCCGATGTCCTGGCCGAGCGCGAAGCGGGCCCGGGCCACGAGACCAGCGCGGTCCCGGTCGATGTCCCGACCCTCGCAGACCACGGGTCGACCGCCCCGCCCAGCGACATCGCCCTCGAAGACACCGCCGCCTTCGACGCCCCGCCCGACCCCGACGGGGCGCCGCCCTCCGACGACGCCCCGACCCTCCCCGAAGACGCCCCCGCCCTCACCGACAGCCCCCCGGCCCCGCCCCTCGACGGCCTGGGCCCCTGCCCCCACAATGCCACCGATCGTTGCCCCACGGGGTCTACAGGCTGCCCCGACCTCGCCGACGGGGTGCGGCGGGTCGTGCGGTTTGAGGGGTTTGCCAACACCCTCGCGTCTGCCTGTGAGGGCCCCCTGACGGGGCTCGGCCCCGACGCAGTGTTGCCCCTCACCCTGTCGGGCCCGTCCGACCTCGTGGTCACCGCCCGCCCCGGCAGCGGCGACATCAGCACGGTCTCCCTCGTGCGCATGTCCACGTGCGGACGCCCCGGATCGGAGCTCCGATGCGGCAACAGCATCACGAGCGCGGGAGGGACCGCCACGGCCCGCTTCCCAGGCCTGCCCCCAGGAGCCTACGCCGTGGTGGTCTCGGCGGCCGCTGGGCGTCCCGTCACGGTCCAGGCCCAGGCCGGGCTGCCGAGCCCGCGAGAGCGCGGCGACGTGTGCCCGGGAGCCGCCGTCTCGGTGGACGGGCCGCCGTTGGTGCTCCGCACCCAGGCCTTCGAGCCCCACGCCGACTACGCCTCGGTCTGCACCCAGGCCACCTCGTCCATCGGCCGCGTCGACGCCATCGTCGCGTACGCCCTGCCCAGCCTGCGCGACGTGTTCGTGGAGGTCTCGGCCACGGGCTCGGGCAACCTCTCCCTCCACGTCTCCAGCGCCTGCGGGGAGCCCTCCGCCGCGGCCTCCCAGTGCACCCGGGGGGACCCCGCCCGCCTCGTCGTACGACGCCAGACCCCCGGCGCCTACTTCCTCACCACGAGCTACACCGGGGCCCCAGGCCGCGTCCTCACGGCCTCCGTCCGGACCTCGGCCCCCACCCCCGTCGACGCCTCCGACCGCTGCCCCGGCAGCTCCCTGGCCCTGGCTTCTCCCGCGAGCGTGTCGGTGGCCGCCCTCGGCCCCGAGGCCCCCTCGCCCTGCCTCCCGGCCTCGCGGGCCGACGCGTTCTATGCGGTCACGGGTCCCGCCGCGGGGCTCGACCTCCTCGCCTTCGCGACCCACAGCGCCCGGAGCCCGGTGGCCATCGAGCTCCGCGACCGCTGCGAGACCCCCGACGAGCTCCGCTGCCTGGGCGGAGCCTCCACCGCCTGGCGACGTTTCACCCGCCTCTCGCCCGGAGCCCGCTACACCCTCGCCGTCGCCACCGAGGCCCAGACCGGGTCGTTGGCCACCCATGCCCTGGTCGTGCCCACCACGAGCCCGGTCGAACCGCGGGGCAATACGAGCTGCGAGGCCGGCCAGAGCGTCCCCTACGGCGGCGGGGTGTTCGTCGGCGACACCTCGGCCGCCCCGGGAGGGGGATTGGCCCCGTGCGGAGGCCTGAGCTGCGCAGGAGGGCGTACGGTGTGGTTCACCCTCACCCTCCCGCGACGCAAGCGCCTGCTCGCCCACACCGTGGGGTCGAGCTTCGACACGGTCCTGTCCGTGTTCGCCGGCGAACAGTGCCCGGGTCGGCTGGTCTCCGGGGCTTGCAGCCACCGGGCCGTCGGCCACGCGTCGCTGCTCGACCTCACCCTCGACCCGGGGCGCTACCACATCGCCCTGTCCGGCTGCGGCCTCTCTGCCCGCGGGGCCTACGCCCTCGACCTCGCTACCGTCCCGCCCTGAAGGCGTCGATGAGCCGCTGGGCCGCGTGGTAAGGGTCGACCGCCCGCTGCACCAGGGCCTCGGCCAGGGCCTCGAACTCCGCCGCCACGGCCGCCATGCTCTGCTCCCACAGGGTGTCTTGAAACACCACCCGGAGCTGCTCGCGGGCCCGCGACACGCGCCGGGCCTCCCCCGCCGCGGTGGTCTCCAGCCGCGTCCGGTGCGACGCGATCGCCTCGACCAGGGCCGTGATGCCCTCGGCCCGCGAAGCCACGGTCTTGACGATCGGGCAGAGCCACTCGCCCGCCGGGAGCTTCGCCGCCATGTCCTCCCGGTCGAGCACGCCCGGGGCGTGGTGCAGGCTGTGCCCCCCGGCGTGGGTGACCTCGTGCCCGAGGGCGACCATCATCTCCAGGTCGCGCACCGTGGCGTCGGCCCCGTCGCGGTCGGCCTTGTTGACCGCGAACACATCCGCGATCTCCAGGATGCCCGCCTTGATGGCCTGCACCTCATCGCCGAGCCCCGGGGCCATCACCACCACGGTGGTGTGGGCGAGGCGGGCTACGTCGAGCTCGTCCTGCCCCACTCCGACGGTCTCCACGAGGACGATGTCGGCCCCCCAGGCGTCGAGCACCAGGACCGCGTCGGCGGTCGAGCGCGACACGCCCCCGAGCCGCCCCCGGGTCGCGAGCGAGCGGATGAACACCCCCTCGTCCAGGGCGTGCCGCTGCATCCGGATCCGGTCGCCCAGGATGGCCCCCCCCGAGAAGGGCGAGGTGGGGTCGACGGCCAGGACCCCCACCCGCAGCCCCGCCCGGCGGTAGTGGGCCACGAGCTGGTCGGTGAGGGTGCTCTTGCCCGCCCCGGGGTTGCCCGTGATCCCCACGACCCAGGCCTTGCCCGTGTGCGGGTGCAGGTCGGCGAGGGCCCCGACCCACCCCGCCACCCGGTCGTCGACCATACGCAGAAGGCGCGCGGTGGCCCGCACGTTGCCCTGGAGTACCTTCTCAGCAAGCGGGTGCATCGCGGGACAGGGTCTACCACCCGCGACCCGTCCCGTGCACCCTTCCCGACAACCCCGCCACCCGCGCCGCGATACCCTCCGGGGCCCGCATGAACTCCCCCTCCCCCGACCCCTCCGCCCTCGCCGCCGACGCCCACGCGGGATTCCCCGCCCGCCGCGGCGGAACGAAGCGCACCCTGGCCCGCGCCGCCCTCTCCCGTGCCCTGTGGAGCCCCGAGGGGGCCCGGAGGCTCCCGAGGCTTGCCGAGCTCGACGCGGCCCTGGACGGGGTCACCGCGGCCGATCTGGAGTGGGTCTGCGAGCTCTCCCCGCTCGGGCCCGTGTACTTCCTGCCCACGGCCGAGGGGGTGGCGGCCCTGGCGGCGCGGATCCGAGAGCTCGGGGTCCGGCGGGTCGTGGAGGTGGCCGCGGGGGACGGGTTCCTGTCGCAGTGTCTGCGGGAGCATGGGGTGGCGGCCGTGGCCACGGACTCGGGGAGTTGGGCCGACCCGCAGGCCCGGATGCGCCCGGAGGAGGCCCTGGCGATGGCGGGGGTGGAGGTTCCCGGGGTGCGGATGGGGGCGGGGGTGGAGCGGGCCGAGGCCCTCGACGCGATCGCGACCCATGGGCCCGACCTCGTGCTCGCGGCCTGGCTCCCGCCCGGCGACCTCCTCGACCGGCTCATCCGGGCCCCGGTCTCGTACGTCCTGGAGATCGGGGCCGCGGGGGGGGCCACCCCGGGGGCCTGGACCTGGCGCTTCGCCCACGACTTCTGGGAGGGCCCCGAGGCCGCCCTCAACCGCTGTCGGCTCGACCTGCGCCCGGGCCGCGAGACCCACACCCGGGTCACCCTGTATTTCGGGGGTTCCCACGACGAACACTTCGAGGAGCGCCCCCGCCGCGGCGACTGGCTCTGGCAGTTTCGACCCGTGGCCCCGAAGGCCCCGCGCGCGAAGAACACGTCGCCGGTACCGTCCCCCCGCGGAGAGGGTTAGTCTTCCAGGGCGAGGCCCATGGCGAAAGACTCCGAAGAGAAGGTTCCGGGAAGGTTGATGCGCACCCTGAAGACGGGGTGGCTCGGCAGCGCCGTGGCGTCGAGTTATCTGGGCGGCAAGCTCCTTGACAAGTTTCGCGGCGACGAGGGCCGGACCGAGTCCGAGCTCCAGCGGCACCTGCACAACGCCCGGCGCATCGCGGGCACGATGAAGGAGCTCCGCGGGCCCATGATGAAGGTGGGCCAGCTCCTGTCGACCC
The DNA here is from genome assembly GCA_964447205.1 of uncultured Myxococcaceae bacterium. Classification (GTDB taxonomy): domain Bacteria; phylum Myxococcota_A; class Polyangia; order Polyangiales; genus JAEUKH01. The sequence continues at coordinate 48,347 of CAYUSB010000002.1, read as the reverse complement.
ACGCCGAGGCCATCCCCGGGGAGTACGGCGAGGTCTTGCGGTCGCTCCAGGCCTCGGCCCCCCCGATGCGGTACGACACGATCCGCGACGTGATCGAGATGGACCTCGGGGGCACCCCCGAGGAGCTCTTCGCCGATTTCTCCCGCGAGGCCCTGGCCGCGGCCTCCCTCGGGCAGGTCCACCGGGCCCGGCTCAAGGACGGCACCGAGGTGGCGGTGAAGGTCCAGTACCCCGGGGCCGCCGCCGGGGTCGACGGCGACCTCAAAAACCTCAAGCTCGGGGCCTCCCTGGTCAAAAACCTGCTCGCCGACACGATCAAAAACGACCGCCTCGACCTCACCCCCGTCGCCGACGAGATCGCCGAGCACCTCGCCCAGGAGACCGACTACTGCCGCGAGGCCTACAACGCCCAGCTCCTGGGCCGACTCTTCGCGGGGGAGGGCTGGGTGCACATCCCCCGGGTCCACCTGTCGCACTCCGGCCTCCGCACGATCACGTACGACTTCGTCGACGGGGTCGACCTCGGCGAGGCCCTGGCCACGGGCTCCCAAGAGCGCCGCGACCTCATCGTCACCCGCCTCTCCGACGCCTTCTGGTTTCAGATGCTCCGCGGGGGCGTCCTGCACGCCGACCCCCACCCGGGCAACTACCGCATCCTGCCCGACGGCCGCCTGGGCATCCTCGACTTCGGCTGCGTCAAGATCTTCAACGAGCCCTTCCTCGCCGCCTTCGCCGACATGGTGCGGCACCGGATGGAGGGCGACACCCCGAAGCTCGACGCCGCCATGATGGCCCTCGGCCTGCTCCACGACGCCGACGACGCCGACGAGCGCCGCGACATGTACCGCATCGCGGACTACTTCTCCGCGGGCCTCTCGACGGACGCGCCCTTCTCCTTCGAGGACTACAGCTACGTCCAGGGGGCCCGCGACCTGGTGATGTACTTCCTGCAAGCCCGACGGATCCCCCCGTCGCAGCGCGACATGATCTTCATGACCCGGGTGGTCCTCGGGTACTACGAGTATTTCTCGCGGGCGAAGTCGCGGCTCAACTTCCATCAGATGGTCAAGCGCTGGACCCACCTCGGGTGGCAGGGCCGGGCGATTCCCATCCCCCCGTACACGGGCTAGGCCGAGGGCCCGCACCGATGCCGTTGGGACGGACGCTGATCGTTGGGGACGTTCATGGCTGCGCGACGGAGCTCGACGAGCTCCTCACGGAGACCCGCTTCGCCCAGGGGGTCGACCGCCTCGTGCTGGTGGGCGACCTCGTGGCCCGCGGTCCCGACTCGGCCCGGGTGGTCGAGCAGATGGTCTCCCTCGGGGCCCGGGCGGTGCGGGGAAACCACGACGAGAAGGTCCTCACCTGGTGGCGGGTGGCCGAGGAGTTTGGGCGGCGCGAGGCCTCGCGCAGGGTCAAGCTCTCCGAGCGGCACAAGGAGGTGGTGCGGCAGTTCAAGCCGCGGCATTTCGAGTCCCTGGAGGCCCTTCCGTTGATGCTCTCCCTGCCCGAGCACGGGGTCATGATCGTGCACGCGGGGGTCGATCCGGCCCGGCCCCTGCCCGCCAACGACGAGGACACCCTGCTCACGGTGCGCTCGGTCGACGCAGCGGGGAAGGCCTCGCGCCGCCTGACGGGCACGCCCTGGGCCTCGCTCTGGCGCGGTCCGCAGCACATCGTGTTTGGCCACGACGCCCGGCGCAACCTCCAGCTCGAGCCCTTCGCCACGGGCCTCGACACGGGCTGCTGCTACGGCCGCCAGCTCAGCGCCCTCGTGCTCGACCCGGGCGAGCCCGTGTCCCACGACCCCGACGCCCGACGCCGCCAGCTCGTGCAGGTGCAGGCCCGGCAGGCCTGGTGCCCCATGGGGTCGGCCGACGGGTCGGAGTAGTCAGCCCTCCGCCGGTAGACCGCACCGTCGTCGGCCGCGCGTCCCGGTGTCCCGAGGGCGGGGGCTCAGGGCCGACGGAAGCGCAGCACGAACCGGTCGCTCGTGCCGCGGCGGTCGGCGGCGGCGCGGGGGGAGTCGTTCCAGTCGCGGGGGTCGCGGGGGTTGCGGAGGAAGTCGGCCTCCCCGTCGAGCACGAAGCCCGCCGCCGTCACCTCCGCGACGAGGGCCCGCTGCTCGATGCGGTGGAGGCTCTGCACGTCGCGCAGGCCGCTCCCCTCCGCGGCGCTGTGATCGACGATGCCGTAGACCCCGCCTGGGCGCAGGGCGTTGAAGATCGTGCGGTTCATCGCGGAGCGGTCGACGTTGAGCCACACGGTGTCGTGGTAGGCGAGCACGAACAGCACGGCGTCGAGCCCCTGCACCTCCGGCGGAATCGGCGCGTCAAACTCCCGGTCGATGCGCGTGACGTGCCCGGCTCCGAGGCGCGCGAGCCGGGCCTCCAGGGGCCCACGCGCGAAGCGGTCGAGCACGAAGGCGTTGTTCTGCACCCAGACGTGGCCCCCGTCGCCCACCACCCGCGCCAGGAGCTCGGCGGTGTATCCCCCGCCGGCAAACAGCTCCACCACACGCTGCCCCGGCCCCACCCCGAAGAACGACAGCATCTCCGCGGGCCGTCGCCCCCGATCGAGGGCCCGGTCCTCGTCCGCGCGCGCGGGCGCATCGACCGCGGCCCGTACCGCCGCCGAGACCTCCACCGTCGACGCTCCCGCCCCAGGGTGCGCCGCCGGACGCGCCCCCGCCCCTGCGCACGCCCCGAGCCCCAACGTCACCAGCCCGAACAACACCCTCGTCTTCATGGTCAAGCCCACCGTAGCAGCTCCCGACGCCGTGCGGGCAGCGTCGGCCTGGCTCAGCGCACGGGGGGCGGAGCGGACTCCGGCGCGTCGAGGTCGAAGCGCCGCGTAAAGACCGTGCCGAAGGAGAAGGCCGCGGCCTGCCAGAACCACACGCTGGTGACGACAAACCCGACGCCCAGGGCGAGGAGCCCGAGAAACGACAGGGCCATCGCCGCCAGGGCCACCGACCACGCTCGGAGGTACGGCACCCCGCCCTCGAAGACCCTCCGCAGGGCACGTCGCGGGTCGAAGATCTCGCGGGGGTCATACCGGCGGCAGTAGTGCGACATAAACCCCGGGATCGCCACCACCGCCAGGGCCCACAGGGCGGCCCCCACGGCGACCAGGGCGGGGACCCGGAGCCACACCCCGAGGAGCACGAGGGAGACCCCGGGCCAGCCGTACCAGATCATCCCCCCGAAGGTGATCGCCCCGTGGCGGAGGAGCTCGCGGGGGTTGTCCCACGCGGGCCACGGAGTCTCCCCCCGCTGGAGCCGGTGCACCACCCGCACGCGATGGCCCATGTTCATCAGCCAGCCGACGACCGGCACCAGGAGCCAGAGGGCGCCGACGGCGAGGTCGCGCCGCGAGGCCCGAGACTGGAGCGGAAAACACAGGCTGTTGCGCAGCGAGAGGGGGCTTCGCAGGTCGATGCGTGGGCTGTCCATCGACCCGCAGTCTCGCACGATCCGCCCCGGGCCGCGGGCTCAAGCTCGGAGCACGACCTTCATGCAGTCGTCCTGCTTGTGCAGAAACATGTCGTAGCCGCGCGGGGCTTCTTCCAGGGCCATGTGGTGCGTGATGATGAAGCTCGGGTCGATGTCGCCGCGCTCGATGCGCTTGAGGAGCGGCTTCATGTACTTCTGCACGTGGCACTGGCCCGCGCGGAGGGTGAGCGACCGGTTCATCACGGCGTTCATGGGGAACTTGTCGACGAAGCCCCCGTAGACGCCGATCACCGACACGACCCCGCCGTTGCGGCACGCCCGGATCGCCTCGCGCAGCGCGATGGGGCGGTCCATCTCGATCCGGGCGACCTGCTTGGCGCGGTCGTAGGCGTACTCCGGTCCGTGGCCGTGGGCCTCCATGCCGACGGCGTCGATGCACGCGTCGGGCCCGCGCCCGCCGGTCATCTCGAGGAGCGCCTCGTGCACGTCGTCCTCCTCGTAGTTGATCACGTCCGTGGCGCCCGCCCGGTCGGCGGCCATCCGCAGGCGGTAGGGGAAGCGATCGATGGCGATCACGCGTTCGGCGCCGAGCATCCGCGCGCACGCGATGGCAAACTGGCCCACCGGTCCGCAGCCCCAGACGGCCACGACCTGGCCCGGCCTGAGGTCGCACATCTCGGCGCCCATGTAGCCCGTCGGGAGGATGTCCGAGAGGAAGAGCACCTGGTCGTCGTGGAGCGAGGCGGGGACCTTGAGGGGCCCGACATCGGCGAAGGGGACCCGCGCGTACTCGGCCTGGCCGCCCGCGTAGCCGCCGAGCATGTGCGAGTAGCCGAAGATGCCCGCGGGCGAGTGGCCGAGCATCTTCTCGGCGACCCACGCGTTGGGGTTCGAGTTCTCGCAGCACGAGTACATCTGGGCCGCGCACATCTCGCAGGCTCCGCACGAAATAGGGAACGGCACGACCACGCGGTCGCCCACGGCGAGGTTGGTCACCGAGCGCCCCACCTCGACGACCTCGCCCATAAACTCATGCCCGAGCACGTCCCCCTTCTCCATCGTCGGCACGAAGCCGTTGTAGAGGTGGAGGTCGGAGCCGCAGATCGCGGTCGACGTGATCCGCACGATCGCGTCGCGCTGGTTGAGGATCTTCGGGTCGGGCACCTGCTCGACCCGGACGTCCTGGGCGCCCATCCAACAAGTGGCTCTCATGACACGTGCTCCTCGATGCCGGCGGACGGCTGGGCGGGGTGCATCCCGCGGTGAATGCTCGCGTCGGAGTGGACGACCTCGCCCGTCTCCAACACCTGCTTGAAGCGGCTCAGGTCGCCCTCGATCTGCTTCTCGGCGAACAGCTTCGCGAGCGCCCCGCCGACCTTGCCGCCGCCCTCGCCGAACAACATCTCCACGTGGACCTCGGTGCCCCGGCCCCGCGGCGCAGGGCGAAACGTCACCTCGCCCCGGTGGCCGACCTCCGACCCCTCCAGGGACCGCCAGGCGATGCGCTCGCCGGGCCGGTCGTCGACGATCTCCGCGTCCCACTCGACCACGGCTCCCACCGGGGTCTTCACCGTCCAGTGCGAACGCCGGGCGTCGAGCACGCGCACCGCGTCCACGCTGGCCATAAACCGAGGGAAGTGCTGGAAGTCCTTCCAGAACGTGTAGACCTCCTCGGGCTTGCGGCGCACGGTGATCGTGGCCGCCGCCGGCTCGGTCGACGCGGCGCGCGCGAGGCTCCGCCCGGCGTACACGTCCAGGGCCGTCACGCCGACGACCGACACGATCGCGGCCGCGAGTCGCTCGCGGTGGGTGCGCCGCCTCTGCAGGGCCCACCCGAGCAGGGCGAGGTCGATGGCGTCGCCGACCACCCGCGACCACACCGGTCCCGAACGCTCGGGCCGCGCCAGGATGCCCAGGCCGCTCACGAGCTCGCGGGCCCCGAGGATCCGCAGCGTCATGCGCGTAGCCCGGTTGTTGGGCACCCCGATCAGCCTGGCGAGGGCACGCGGGGCCCCGAGCTCGGCCAGCCCGAGGCCGACGCTGAACCAGCCCAGACCGCGGGCCAGCCCGCTCCCCTTTACGTGGCCGTCCTGACGCCGTCGATGGTGTTTCGTCGATCGCATCTCCATGGTGTTCCCCTTCTTCCTGTCGGCCGAGACCACGGCGCCTTCAGCAACGTGTGTTCCACCTTCCGCCGCGTGGAGCCCTGCACGCAAGCGTCGCTGCCGCGCGCCCCACGAACGACCACGCCCCTGTGGCGCCGTACCTCAGTGAGTCGCCGAGGACGCCACACACCCCCTGGGGGAGGGCTATCGGTTTACGACTCCGCCGCTGCCCCGCACCTGCCCGGCCCCCCCACGGGACGCCTCGCTCGCCTGGAACAGCGCGCCCTGGGTGTCCCGCGGTGGCTCCTCATAGTGCTGCCGGTCCATCTGCTTCGCCGCGAGCTTGTCCGCGACGCCGGGCACGTAGTGGTAGGACATCGCCATGGCGCTCGCTCCTCCCTCGGCCTTCGAGCCGTCATGGCAGGGCAAGGTGTGAGCTTCCACAGGCGCGGTCTACCACACAGGCCACGGGTGCGACAGCACCCCTCGACGCCCCGGAGGTCAGCGGTCGGCCCGGCGGGCGCGGCGCAGGGCCAGGAGCACGTCGGCCACGCGGTCCTGGGTGGGCGCGCGCTCGGGTCCGAGGGCCTCGCGCACGAGGGAGGCCAGGGCCCCCGGGCTGCGGTGGCGGTGGGCCACGATGAACGGCAGCTCGGAGTCGCCACGGGAGGGGCTCCCGTGCCACGAGCGGTACTCGTGGGCGAAGTAGTAGCGGTCCTCGGGGCGCTGGCGGTCGCCGTTGTGTGCGAGCAAGAGCACGTCCCCGGCCCGCTCGCCGCGCGGTCCGACGGCGAGGTCGCGCAGCCGCGAGGCGAAGGACACGTAGTCCGGGTGGGGGTAGTCCCGGAGGTAGTCTTCGACGGAGCGGGTTCGACCGCCGCCGAGATAGACCTCGAAGGGACGGTCGTCCTCGGCGAGGGCGACCGGCACGCGCACCAGGATGAAGTCGAGCGTCCCGCGCATCGCGGCCACGGGGCCGACGCCCGTGTTGGCGCGGTGGAAGGCCTCCGCGGCGGCCAGGACGTCCTCGCGATATCGCGGCGGCTCGGACCAGGCGCACACCCCGCCCGGGCAGCGGGTGCGGTCGGCGAGATACACGAAGGCCATGGCGCCCTGGTAGGCCAGCACGGCGTCGAAGGGTGTCTCGGCGGGCACCTCGAGCTCGAAGGGGCGCAGCCGAAAGCCCGCCCGGCGCAGCACGGTGGGAGGCTCGTCTTCGCCGTCGCGGTCGGTGCCGAGCGAGTGGGCGTCATCGGGAACCACGGCGGTGTGGCCGTGGTCGGACACCACCACCACGAAGCGATCGTCGAGGGCCCCGAGGCGCTGGAGGTGGTCGGCGAGGGCCCCGAGGCGGGCGTCGAGCACCTCGCGGAGGTAGGTCTCGAGGGCCGGCAGGGGCCCCACCTCGGCCTCGTGGGCGTAGAGGTCGGTGCCGAAGAGGTAGAGCGTGAGCACGTCCGGGGCCCCGTGGCGGTCGAGGTCTTCGCGGACGTTGTCGAGCACGGCCTCGTCGACGCGGGCGTAGGGCGCGTAGGCCGGTTCGAGCCCGACGGCAGAGCCCACGCGGGCGGTGATGGCGTGGACGAGCACCGAACGGTCGGGCAGGAGAAAACGGTCGGCCCCGCCATGCACCTGGCTCAGGGCCACCCAGATGGTCATGGCGGGCTCGGCGCGGCGCATCCGCTGGTAGACCGTCGGAACGGGCAGGATCTGGTCGACGAGGGAGTCGCTCTCGGTCTCCAGAGTCTGGGCGTTGCTCTCGACCGAGACGGGCACCGGGGCGATAAATCGCCGCGACTCGCGGATGAAGAACTCGTTGCCGCTGATGCCGTGCCGCGCCGGGGCGACACCCGTAAAGGTGGTGGCCCACGAGGCGAGGGTCGAGGACGGCAGGGTCGACAGGAGGGTCTCGTCGAGGTGCGCGTGGGCGAGCTGGCCGCCGTCGCCAGCCCCGCCGAGGAGGCGCGCGAAGCCCGGGAGCTGTCCCCGACGCAGGAGCCCGTAGAGGGTCTGCCGCGGGACCCCGTCGAGGGCGACGAGGAGGATGCCCGGTCGGCGTTCGGTGGCGGGGCGTTCCGCGTCGGGGCGCAGCTCGCGGGAGTTGCCCTCGCTGGCCAGGCGCACCGCGCTCCGGGTCGTGTCGTCGCAGCCGCGACAGCCTACGGTCGTACCGAGAGAGGTCGCGGCCGCGAGGAGGAGGGCAGCGATTCGGGCAGAGGCGTAGGCGGATTGCCGGGCCATCAGACTCATCAGATAAGGCCCGCGGCGGTCATGCGCCATCGGTCTGGCAGGGCACCGGCCTGGGTCGCGCTACGCGTCCGCGGACAAGACGGCACTGGCCGAGGGCGCTGTGACGGCCCGGGCGGTCCAACGAGCGAGGGTAACGGGGTCGGTGCAGGACAGGATGCGGGCGCGGCTGTCGTCGTCGACGTGGAGCCCGCGGGCCTGGAGCACCGCGATCACAGCCTCAGCCTTGCCCTCCTCGCGGCCCTCCTTCCGCTGGAGCCCGAGGGCCTCCATAAGGACGCGGTTGCGCTGAGCGAGGAGGGCCCGGGCGACGGTGTCGTCTGCGAGGACCCGGTCGACGAGGGCTGCCACAGGGATGGGCACGGAGAAGCAGCGGTCGACGATGGCCGACTGCGGATCGAGGGCTTCCCACTGCCGCTGTGCGGACTGCCACTCGTGCACGCTGCGGTCAGCCACGTTGACGTAGAAGACGCGCCGGACCCCACGCAGCGCGAAGGCCAGGGCCTTGTCGGTGACATGGGCCACGCTCTCGCTGTCGCAGACCTCGAACGCGATCTCCTCCAGCCTGCGCCCTCCCGTACCCGGGTCTCGGCCCGAGGGAAACACGCTCACATCGGGGGCCCGGTCGCTGTCGTCGTCGACGCGCGTGAGCATGTCGTTGGCCGCGGAGTAGCCGGGCGCGAGGCACCCACGAAACACCAGCGAGACCTCGATGTGCTGCGTGGCGTGGGGCTCATTGGACCCCATCGTCTCGACCCGAACCCCATGCACCATCTCGGCGTCGGTCTCGGGCTCGATCAGACGCGCATCGACGGGGGGCCGCGGGTCTGAACTGGGAATCGGAAGGAACAGCATACACGCGTCACGTTCAGAACACGCGGTTGCGCCGAATGCGGCCTTCCACCCGATCCAGGAGCCGTCCGACGGCTCGGAAGAGCCCAGCTCGTTGCTCTGGTAGGTGTCCCACTGTAACCGTTCACGGGGTTGGAGTCCGTTGTTGCGGCGGGAGACGGATGGCGCGGCCCCCACCCCCCGGCCCCCGCCCCCGCGGAGCGAGGGCGGTGGAGCGCATACTGAAAGCACTTTTGTTGCATTCGATTGCTGCTGGGTGGAACTCCGGTAGGTGTCATGGCGCCGATGCCGTGCAGCGGTGGGCGAGGCCCTGCATCGTGGATACGGCTCACAGTGCGAGGTGGCATCAAAACACTTTTTCTGTGTGCGCTCCATTGCCCTCGCTCCGCGGGGCGGGGGCCGGGGGGGGCCGCCTGGTGTCGTCACCCAACGGGGACCATACGAAGTAACTCGCGCCTAACAAAACATCCATACAAACAGTCTCAGCGATTCTCGCAACCACGACCTGCCTAGCCCCGTGAACGGTTACGTCCCACTGGTCTGTCCGCATGTCGACGGGAGCGACTACTGATCCTGTCTGGCTGTCCACGAAGGGATACCGGTAACTCACGTCCGACGGGTCGATGGAGGGGGACGACGCGTCAACCTGTCGCAGAAGTGGCGCGTTGTCGATCGTACTGAGTTCCGTGTCAATCTGGCGAAGGAGTGCCCACAATGAGCGCAGGAGACCTTCCTGTTTTCAGTCGAGAGAGGGGTCATGCCGATGCAGGAAGAAGCGATTGAAGCTCGTGATGTCGGGGGTTCGCTCGTCCCAGAGGACGAGCCCGAGCGCCTTCATCCCCTTCTCGTAAGCTTGTTGTAGCAGATACCTCCGGTGGCACTCCACCAGAGCGTTCTTGCCGCCGCAGCCGGGTCCTCCAGGAGGGATGTGTGTGAGGCGACGATTTCTGCGACCTTGCCGCGCGGGATCATAGGCAAAACCTAGCACGAAGCCGCCGTCCTGTCTCCGGTGCCAGACGAAGCGCCTGTGCCTTCCCCATGGGCCGCGCTCCAGCGAGCTTCGTACCGAGCGGCGCGGGCTCGCGCGGGCGGTCGCGAGGAGGATTTGGGCTCCCGCCCCCTCCCCCCGCCCGTCGATTCCTTGCCCGGAGCCCCCCCCTGGGATACGCCGACCCCGTGGCAGACGATCGGCTCGGGCGTTACGTGTCCAACCTCGACCGCGACGTGTTCGCGCTGCGCAACCTCCCCGAGGAGGTCGTGGCCGTGCTCTTCGCGTACTACTCCCGCTCCCGCGAAGACCTCCGCAGCAACCTCCGCAAGCTCCTTGACGATCAGGAGCTCTCCGTCGTCGACGCCGCCACCCCCACCGGGCCCCTCCTGAGCACCGCCCAGGACAAGGCCCGGGCCTTCCACGAGAAGTGGGTCGTCGGCTACGGGCACAGCTCCGTGGCCGAGCACGCCGTCGTGCACCTCGCGGTCGAAAACTGCTCCATCGTCGCGGCCAAGGCCCTCGAAGAGGCCCGCCTCGCCGCCTACACCGAGAAGTCCACCCGCTACGTCCGCTTCGACGCCGGCACGCTCGTCACCGACCTCGCCCTGCCCCCCGAGCTGGCTGGCCGTTACATCTCCACGGCCCAACACCTCCTCAAGGTCTACACGGGCCTCCTCGACGTGGTGGAAAACAGGCTCTTCGTACGCCACCCCGTGCCCGCGGGGACCAACCCCAAGGCCCACGCCGCGACGCTCCGGGCCCACGCCTGCGACCTGCTCCGGGGCATGCTCCCCGCGGGCGTGCCCACCAATGTGGGAATCACCGCCAACGCACGCGTCCTGGAGCAACACATCAGCAAGCTCCTGGGGTCGCCCCTGGCCGAGGTGCGGCGCATCGCCGAGGCCCTGCGCGACGAGGGGCGCACGGTGGTCCCCACCCTGCTCAAGTACACCGCCCCGCGAGCCCATCGCGACGAGGCCCTCCGCCGGGTCCTGCACGCCCACGGGGCCCTGCACCCCATCGGCCGCGACAACCCCGACGATGTCACCCTCATCGACCGCAGCCCCGAGCCCCTGCGCACCCTCGCCACCGCCATCCAGTGCGAGCTCTTCGACACCCCCTGGAACGACGCCTGGAGCGGGGCCCTCGACCCCGCCCACGCCCGCGGGATCGTCGACGCCTACCTCGCCGACCGGGGGCCCCACGACGCCCCCCTGCGGGCCCTGGAACAGGTTGGGTTCCGCTTTGAGATCGTGTGTGATTATGGGGCCTGGCGGGACCTCCAGCGGCACCGCCTCGTGAGCGCCACCACGCCCCGGCTCACGGCCCGCGAGGGCTACCACCTCTCGCCCGAGCTCGACGCCCTCGGGGTCGGCCGCGACGTCCGGGCCGCCCTCGACACCGTGCCCCCCGTCTACGAAGAGATCGCCGCCACCCACCCCTGGGAGGCCCAATACCTCGTGCCCCTGGCCTTCCGCGTCCGCTACCTCGTCTCCATGAACCTCCGCGAGCTCTTCCACTTCACCGAGCTGCGCTCCGCCCGCCAGGGCCACCCCGCCTACCGCCGGGTGGCCCAGGCCGTGGCCCGCCTCGCCCTCGACCACTGCCCCTGGCTCGCCCCCCACCTCCGCATCGACTGGGACGACCACCCCTTCGCGCGGCATTGATCCCGCACGCAATTCCGTCTCACCCCAACTCAGGCTAGGGTGGGGCCCACCATGAAGTCCCTTCGCCCTTGCCTCCTCATAGCGCTCCTCGTCGCCGTGACGGGATGCTCCTTCCCTACCGGGGAATTCTCGCTTCGTGACGCCGCCCCCGGCACCGACCTCGGGGGCGACGACATCCCCGCCCTCGATGTTCCCCCTGGGAAAGACGTTCCCGCCGCCGATGTCCCGGGCGACGCCCCCCCGTCCGATGTCCCCGTCACGCCCGTCGACGCCCCCGGCTGCGGAGCCGGGATGAGCTGTCCCATCGGCACCGCGTGCTGCGCCGGGCGCTGCCTCGACCTGCAGTCCGACGCCGCCCACTGCGGGGCCTGCGGCACGGCCTGCTCCGCGGGCCAGGCCTGCTGCGCCGGGGCCTGCACCGCCACCGCCACCAGCCCCCAACACTGCGGGGCCTGCGGCACGGTCTGCGACGCCCCCAACGCCACCCCCGCCTGCGCGGCCGGGCGCTGCGCCCTCGGGGCCTGCGCCATGGGCTACGGCGACTGCGACAACGACCCCGCCAACGGCTGCGAGACCGACACCCGCACCGACCCCGCCCACTGCGGCACCTGCGGCACGGCCTGCACCGCCGGCACCAACGCCCGGGCCGCCTGCGTCAACGGGGCCTGCCAGACCACCTGCGCCTCGGGCTTCGGCGACTGCGACACCAACCCCGCCAACGGCTGCGAGGCCAACCTCGTCGCCAGCCCCGCCCACTGCGGCGCCTGCGGGACGGCCTGCCCCTCCTTCACCAACGCCGCCACCGTGTGCTCTCAGGGGGCCTGCGGGTTCACCTGCCGCACGGGCTTCGGCGACTGCGACGGCGACTCCAGCAACGGCTGCGAGGTCAACACCGCCACCAACCCCGCCCACTGCGGCGGGTGCGGGACCGTGTGTTCCCGCCCCAACAGCGTCGGGGCCTGCACCGCCGGGGCGTGCAGCTACACTTGCGCCGCGGGCTTCGGCGACTGCGACAACGACCCCACCAACGGCTGCGAGCGGTCCCTCGCCGCCGACAACACCCACTGCGGGATGTGCGGCCGGGCCTGCGCCGCAGGCACCTTCTGCTCGGGCGGGACCTGCCAGTCCCAATGCGCCGCCGGGACCACCTTCTGCAACGGGGCCTGCGTCGACACCCGGGTCAGCACCAGCCACTGCGGGATGTGCGGCCGCACCTGCGCCGCCCCCGCCAACGGGGCCGCGGCCTGCGTGGCCGGGGCCTGCACCCTCGGGACCTGCACCGAGGGCTTCGGCAACTGCGACAACAACGCCGCCAACGGCTGCGAGGTCAACCTCAACACCACCCCCACCCACTGCGGGGCCTGCCGCGACGCCTGCAGCACCGCCAACGCCACCCCCGCCTGCACCGGCGGGGTGTGCTCGGTGACCTGCGCCACAGGCTTCGCCGACTGCGACCGCGACGTCGACACGGGCTGCGAGACCAGCGTCCGCACCCTCTCCAACTGCGGGGCCTGCGGGCGGGCCTGCGCCCTGCCCAACGCCACCGCCACCTGCGCCACGGGCGCCTGCGCGGTGTCGGCCTGCACCACCGGCTTCGCCAACTGCAACAACAACGCCGCCGACGGCTGCGAGGTCAACACCACCAACGACAACAACCACTGCGGGGCCTGCGGCCGGGTGTGCGCCGCGGGGACAGCCTGCTCCCGCGGGGTGTGCAGCAGCGTCTGCGCCACGGGGCTCACCTTCTGTAGCGGCCGCTGCGTCGACCTCCAGAGCGACCGCAGCCACTGCGGGAGCTGCGGCCGGGTGTGTTCGAGCTCGCCCTTCCCCCTCGTGTGCAACGCGGGGGCGTGCACCTTCCCTCCGCCCGCCAACGACCGCTGCAACGCCGCCACGGAGATCAACCTCGCCGCCGGCCCCCGCATCACCCTGACGGCCTCGACCAGCTTCGCCAACCACGACCTCAACGCGCCCTGCGCCGGGGTCGGGGGGGCCGATGTCTTCTACCGCTTCACCCTCACCCGCCAGGAGTTTGTCTACGCCGACACCTTCGGGGCGACGTGGGACACCAAGCTCTTCTTGGCCACGAGCTGCACCGCCCCCCTCGTGCGGTCGACCCAGTCGGGCGAGGTCCTCTGCAACGACAACCGCGGGCTGTCGTGCACCCAGGGCGGCAACGCCTCGCAGATCGTGGCCATCCTGCCGCCGGGGACGTACTACCTCGTGCTCACGGTGCAGGCCGGGTCGGGGGGTAGCACCCCCTTGCACTTCGAGCACCTCCCCACGGGCAACGGGACCACACGTTTCCTCAGCCCCGGCCGGGTCATCTACTCCGGGACCACCTCGGGCACGGGCGGGGTCACCAGCACCTGCGGCGGCTCCGGGCCGGAGAACGGCTTCTTCTGGGTCACCTGCCCCGGGGCCCCGGGCGGCAGCTTCTCGGCCTCGACCTGCGGCCGGGCCACCTGGGACACCGTCCTGCACGTGTACAACGCCAGCGGGACGGGCAACGCCTGCAACCGCAACAGCACCACCTGCGGGAGCACCTCGATGCAGTCGCTGGTCACCACCTCCATCCCCGCAGGGGCCGGGCTGCACACCTTCTTCGTCGACGGGTGGAGCAGCGCCCAGGGCAGCTACTCGGTCGACGTGACCCGCCCCCCCACGCAGTAGTCCCCGCGCTCCTCCAGGGCCCTCCTCCGCGCGGGGAGGGCCCTCCCCCCTGTTCCCCTACAGCACCGTCTTGCGGCCCTCGACCGAGAGGGCGTCGACGATGGCCTTTACGTCCTGGGCCCGATCCCGCGGGAGCACGAGGAGGGCGTCGGGGGTATCGACCACCACCAGGTCGTGCACCCCCAGGAGGGCCACCACCTTGCCCGGGGGGGCCACCACCACGTTGCCCGTAGCGTCGAGGAAGACCGCGAGCTTGTCGGCCGTGCGGTCGACGTTGCCCTTGGGGTCCTTCTCCCCGAGCTCCCAGGCCGCCTGCCAGCTCCCCACGTCGCTCCACCCGCAATCGACCGGAACCACCGCCACCGACTGCACCCGCTCCATCACCCCGTAGTCGACCGAGACGTTGGGCAGGGTGGGGTACAGGGCCGTCACCACGGCGGGCTCGGTCCCCCCGCGGGCGGCCACGTCGAAGACCTCCAAGGCGTCGTGTACCGTCGGCAGAAACTCCCGCACCGCGGCCCGCATCACGTCGGCGCGGAAGACGAAGATCCCCGCGTTCCACAGGTGGAGGCCGTCGGCGACGAAGGTGGCCGCGCGCAAGATGTCGGGCTTCTCGACGAAGGCCGCCACCCGCGACACCCCCGCGGGGCCCTCCGCCAGGGCCTCTCCCACCCGCAGGTACCCGTACCCCGTCTCGGGGCGCGTGGGGCGAATCCCGAGGGTCACGATCACCCCCGCCCGGGCCGCCTCGACCGCCGTCTGCAGGGCCGCCACGAAGGCCTCCGTGTCGACGATGAACGCATCGGCCGCCAGGACCACCACCACGGCCTCGGGATCGCGCCGCTGGATCGTGGCCGTAGCCCAGGCCACGCAGGGGGCCGTGTTGCGCCCGGCGGGTTCGAGCAGGAGGTTGCCGGGGGGCAGCCCCGGAAGGGCCTCCCGGGTGGCGTCGGCGAGGTCGGCCCGGGTCACCACCAGGGTGCGCTCGATCGGGCACAACGCCCCGAGGCGCGCGGCGGTGGCCGTCAGCAGCGGGGTCACCCCGTCAGGGCCCAGGGGCAAAAACTGCTTCGGCCGCGCCCTCCGCGACTGCGGCCAGAACCGCGTCCCCGACCCCCCCGCCATGATCACCGTATAGACTTCGCCCATAATCCCCGACGCCTATCACACTTCCAGCCCCTTCTGCGACGCCCCTGTCGCCCCCAGGAGTCGCCGGGCGGCAGGCAGGCGCCACCAGGGCTCCCCGGGCAGGGTGTGGTGCTCCCAGTGGTATCCGAAGTGGTAACAGGTCAGGAGCGACGCGAAGGCCCCATAGGCGTTGCTGCGGGCCCGGTGCCGGTCGCGGAAGGCACCGCCCGCCTCGCGGTGGGGCAGGTAGGTCCCGAAGTAGAAGAGCTGCACCGTGCTCAACAGGGACGGGAGCACCCACAGCACGATCAGCGACCCCTCGGGCACCCCGAGCCCGTGCGACAAGACGTTGAACACCAGGGCCATCCCTACGACCTGCGTGCGTCGCACGTAGTGGCCCACGAAGCGGAGGTACCAGCGCACAAAACCCGGGTGCTCCGGGTCGTGCCAGTCGGGGTCGTCGGGCGAGGCGGGCCGGGCGTGGTGACGGCGGTGTTCGGCCTGGAGGGCGCGGAAGGGGAAGAGGGCGTAGAGGCCGAGGGCGACGGTCCCCACGAGGTCGTTGAGGCGGGGGTGGGCGGGGGCCACGGTGCCGTGCATGGCGTCGTGGGCCGTGATGAAGAGGCCCGTGTACAGCCACGTCTGGGCCACGAATCGCAGGGCGATCTCCGCCGCAGACATGGACCCGAGGGGGCGCCCGAGCGACGACACGAGGAGGGTGGCCCAGAGCCCCGTCACGACGAGGGCGATGAGCAGGCCGTGGGAGGTCGAGGCCCGGGCGTTCACGGTTCGTGAGAGGCGTCGAGGGGCCCGACCGTCGCACCCGGAGCCACCGGGAGGACCCGCACCGTCGCCGCCACCCCTCGGGCCGCGTAGGCCCCGTGCATGGCCTTGCCCACCCGCTCGGCGAAGCGCGGAGCCTGGGGGCCTCCGACCAGGGCGCAGGCGCTCGATCCGGCTCCGGACAAGAAGGCCCCGAGGGCCCCGGCCTTCTGGGCGGCCAGGAGGGCGTCGGCCAGACCGGGCATCAGGGCCGAGCGGAAGGGCTGGTGCAGGCCGTCGTCGAAGAGACCCGGGAGGAGGTCGTAACGCCCCGCCACCAGGGCGTGCGACAGGAGCACCGACCGCCCCACGCTGGCCGCAGCCAGCCGATGCGGAACCACCTCCGGCAGGACCTCCCGCGCGGCCTTCGTCGACAGGGCCGCCTCGGGGCTCACCACCACGGCCAGGACCCCCGGAAGGCTCCCCAGGCTGAGGGCCCTGGCCTCGCCCTGGACCATCACCGCCGCCGTCATCCCCCCGAGGACGGCCGGGGCCACGTTGTCGGGGTGCCCCTCTTCGGTCGCGGCGAAGGCCAGGACCGAGGCCGGGTCGTGGGGGCGCCCGGAGAGGGCGTCGGCGGCCATGGTTCCGGCGACGACGGCCACGGAGGACGAGCCCAGGCCTCGGGCCGTAGGAAGCTCGGAGCGGAGGCGAACCTTGAGGGCGCGAGGCGGCTGCCCGAGCGACTCGAGGCGACTCATGCAGGCCCGCACGAAGAGGTCGTCGGGGTCGGTCAGGGCCTCGAAGAGGGGGTCGCCCTCGCGTGTAATCGCGTGTCCGGGCCCGGCGTACGACGGGTCGACCCGGGCCTCGAGGAAGAGCCCCAGGGCCAGACCCAGGCAGTCAAAACCCGGCCCGAGGTTGGACGTCGAGGCCGGAACCCGAATACACACCATCACCCCCCCACTCTACCCCAACCCCTGTCCCCAGGAGACCCACACCCCGATGGCCGCCTACCTCGACGACGCCGACCTCCCCCGCTTTGGCCAGATGGGCGACCACGCCAAGGAGCACTGGGAGCGCTTCATGAAATACTACGGCGGGGCCTTCGAAGAGGGCCTCCTGACCAAACGTGAGAAGCTCCTCATCGGCTTCGCGGCGGCCCACGCCGAGCGCTGCCCGTACTGCATCGACAGCTACACCCAGCAGCTCCTCGGGGCCGGGCTGACGGCCGAACACATGACCGAGGCCCTGCACTGCGTGGCCTCCCTGCGGGCCGGGATCACCCTCGCCCACGGCCTCGTGACCCGCAACGTCACCGACAAGCTCGGGATGTAACCACCCTCACTCCGCGGGCTCCCCGCGCAGGGCCCGGTCGTGGAAGAGCAGCATCTCCAGGCCCCCCGCCCCGCGGTTGAAGACGTAGTCGTGGGGCCCCTCCACCACCCGCCAGTCGTGATCGACACCCCGGGCCGTGAGGGCCGCGTGCAGGGCCTCGTTGGCCCCCCGCAGCGGATCGCCCCGCGAGGTCACGAGGCGCAGCCGTTGGGGCGGGCGCCCGGGCCCGTCGACCCGTCGCCCCAGAACCCGCTCGGTACGCCCCAGGATGGCCGCTTGCAGGCTGCCCACCACCCCGAAGGTCTCCGGGTGCACGAGGCCCGTCTCCAGGGCCACCAGGCCCCCCAGGGAGACCCCGTCGATGCCCGTGGCCGCCCGCCCCGGGAGCACGGGGAGCTCGCGGCGGGCCCGGGGCACGAGGACGCGGGCGATCCAGTCGGCGTAGCCGGGCAGGCGACCGGCCGCGGACTCCTCCATGAGGTCGGGGGTGTACGGGGCCACCACCACCACGCCCCGGTACGGGCGCACCGCGAGGTCGCGGCGCAGGGCCGAGAACCGCGCCGACCCCACCCACCCGAGGAAGGCCTCGCGCGCGAGGGGCCGCTGTCGCAGGGCCCGGTCGGAGGCTCCGAGCTCGTAATCGCGGGGCCACGCCCAGGCCCCCCGTTCGACCCCCCGGACGCTCTCGCCCCAGCCGTGCAGGGCCACCAGGAGCGGCAGACGGACCCCGGGGGGCAGGTCGCGCGGGACCATCACCACGGCCCGCATCGGTCCCATCGGGGTGACGGCCCAGTCCCAGACCCGGGTGGTGAGGCTCGACGGGCGGGCCGTCGAGGGGGGAGGGCGTTGGGCGAAGCTGCCAAGGCGGGCGAGGAGCACGAGGGCGAGGCCCATGGCGAGGAGGCCGATGGTCGAGGGCCGAAGCCGCCGCCCGCGCCGGGCAGGGCGCGGAGGGGGAGGGCTCAGGGGGGGGATCTCATGCACGGGGAGGGTTGTAGCCTGAAGGGCCCCGACGCGGGCCCCTCAGCGGGGGCGAGGCCTCAGGGGGCCCGGCAGACGCCGAACACGCAGAACTGCCGCGGGCCGCAGGCGTTGCCGCAGCGGCCGCAGTGGGCCTGGCTGAAGTTGGTGTTGACGCACTGACCGCCGCAGAGGGAGCTCTGGGCGGGGCAGCCGCAGGCGCCGCCGATGCAGGTCTGGTTGGACGGGCAGACCCGGCCGCAGGTCCCGCAGTTGTTGCGGTCGTTGTTGGTGTTGATGCAGCGACCCCCGCAGGCCGTGCCGGGCGGGGGGCACTGGCAGACCCCGCCCCGGCAGCCGAAGGTGGGCGGGCAGGCGTTGCCGCAGGCCCCGCAGTTGAGCGGGTCGTCGTTGGTGCGGATGCAGCGACCCCCGCAGTTGGAGAGCGGGGCCGCGCAGGCGCAGCGGCCGCCGAGGCACGACTGGGTCGCCGGGCAGGCGTTGCCGCAGGCCCCGCAGTCGAGGGGCGACGAGTTGATGTCCACGCAGAACCCGTCGCACAGGATCGTCGAGCCCGGGCAGGCGCAGCGGCCGTTCATGCAGGGGGTGCCGGCGGGGCAGGCGGTGCCGCAGCCGCCGCAGTTGAGCGGGTCGGTGGCGGTGTCGACGCAGGCCCGTCCGCACTGGGTCCGCGGGGCGGTGCAGGTCGGGGTCATGACGCAGCGGCCCGCCGTGCAGGTCCCGCCCGGGGGGCAGACCGCGCCGCACGACCCGCAGTTGGCCGGGTCGCTCTGCACGTCGACGCAGCGCTCGCCGCAGGTGCTCCGGGGCGGCGGGCAGGGCGTGCCGCACACCCCGTTGACGCACACCGCGCTGCCCGCGCAGACGTTGCCGCAGCCCCCGCAGTTGCTCGGGTCGGACCGGGTGTCGGTGCACCCGCCCCCGCACTCAATCTGCGGGGCCATGCAGGTGGAGGTGCAGCGGCCGGCCACGCACATCGAGCCCGGGGCGCAGGTGTTTCCGCAGGCCCCGCAGTTGTTGATGTCCGCCGTCGGGTTGATGCACCGGCCGCCGCAGGTGATCTGCGGGGCGGGGCACCCCGTGCCGATGCAGGTCCCGTTGGCGCACATCTCCCCCGGGGCGCAGCGACGCCCGCAGGCCCCGCAGTTGTTGGGGTCGCCGGTGAGGTCGGCGCAGCCCGTGGGGCAGATCGAGCGCGGGGGCTGGCACCCCGGCGGAGACCCGCAGCGGCCGAGGAGGCAGAGCTGACCCGGGCCGCAGCGGTTGCCGCAGCGCCCGCAGTTGGAGGGGTCGATGCGGTAGTCGGTGCAGCCGCCGTTGCACTCGACGAGGGGCGAGTTGCAGCGGGCCTGGCAGCTCCCGAACGAGCAGAGCTGACCCGGGCCGCACACGTTGCCGCACGACCCGCAGTTGTTGGGGTCGTTGAGGGTGATCACGCAGGTCCCCCCGCAGCGGGCGAGGGGGGCGGGGCAGGTGAGGGTGCAGATCCCGAGCCCGCAGGCCGCCCCGGCGGGGCACACGTTGCCGCAGCGCCCGCAGTTGTTGGGGTCGGACTGGATGTTGGCGCAGGAGGTCCCGCAGGTGACGTTGGGGGGCGGGCACGTGGCCTGGCAGGCCCCGTTGACGCACAGGGCCCCGTTGGTGCAGGCGTTGCCGCACCGGCCGCAGTTGGCGCTGTCGGCCCGGGGGTTGACGCAGCGGCCGCCGCAGTTGAGCTGGCCCTCTTCGCACACGGTGGAGCACACGCCCCCGGCGCAGACCGAGCCCGGGCTGCAGACCGAGCCGCAGCCCCCGCAGTTGGCGGGGTCGGACCGCTGGTCGACGCAGCGCTCGCCGCAGAGGGTGAGGCCGGGCGAGCAGATGGAGCTGCAGGCCCCCTGGGAGCAGGTCTCGGTGGAGGCGCAGGCCGCCCCGCAGCCGCCGCAGTTGAGGCGGTCGGAGGAGAGGTCGACGCACGACCCGGCGCAGTCGGTGGTGCCGGGCGGGCAGATCGGGACGCAGGCCCCGTCGGCGCAGCGCCCCGAGCGGCAGGCGAGGCCGCAGGCTCCGCAGTTGGTGGGGTCGGAGGTGGTGTCGACGCAGCGCTCGCCGCAGCGCACGAACGGGGCCGCGCACACCGGCGGTACGTCGATGGGCGGGGTGTCGATGGGGGGGCTGTCGATGGGCGGCCCGTCGGGCGGGATGGGCACGTCGATCGGCGGATCGCCATCGAGCGGGATGGGCACGTCGACTGGGGGATCGCCGTCGGGTACGACAGGCACGTCCACCGGCGGATCGCCGTCGGGGGGAATGGGTTGGTCGGCGACCTGGCCGTCGGGCGGGGCCGCGTCGGCGAAGGGCTCGGAGTCGAGCTCCGAACGCCCGCAGCCCACCAGCAGGACCGCGGCAAGACAGCTAACTGAGGCCAATCGAAGCATTCGCATCGTACTCCCCTCCTGGGTGGGAGCGTCGCGAGCAGACGGCCAGACGGGGTGCCAGGGCCTCGACGCGCTGTCCGCTTCGCCGCAACGCGCGAACTATGCGACACCTCCCCGAGCCCGTAAAGCCAACGAGCCCTGCGACATCCATGCACCATCCCCACACTCCCTTCGATTCCCCCCTCCGCGCCGTGCGGGGCCTCCGTCGCACCCTGGGCCTCGTCGGAGCCGCCCTCGTCCTCGCGGCCCCGGAGGGTGCCGTGGCGGTGTGTCGGGTTCTGCCGGGGCCCGACGGGGAGTTGGGGGTGTGGCTGGTCGGAGGATCGAGCACCCTCCCGGCCCTCGGTCCGCGGCCTTCGGCGGCCCTCGACGGGGCCCTCACGGCCCTCGGGACACGCCTGGGTCTGTCAGCCCTCGCCACCATCACGGGAGGCCCTGCCGGGCTTCGGGCGGGCGCTTGGGGGAGGGCTACCGTGCCCATGACCCTCGGGTCGGCCCCGCGGGGCGCCCGGACGGCCCTGGCGGCCCTCACCCTGGAGGCCCGGTCGGCTGGTACCCGGTGGTTCTTCGTGGGGACCGACGACGCGGTGGCGGTGTGGCTCGACGGGCGCGAGGTGTTTCGCCGGGTGGGGCTGCGGCCCGCCCGGGCCGACGACGACATGGTGGCCCTGAGCCTGGGCGAGGGCGCGCATCGGCTGGTGGTGGCGGTGGCGGCGCGCAGGGCCCCGAGCCTTTCGGCGCGGATCACCGGCCCGGATTTCCGACCCGACCCGACGGTCTCCCTGCGCCTCGACGGGGTGGACGACCCCGCGTGCGAGCCCCTGGGCCGGAGCACCCTGGTCCCCACCGTGCGCCGACGAGTCGACGCGGCGGGCCTGGGCCTCGACGTCACCCTGGACTTCCCCGGGGGGACCACCCGGGTCGACGCGGCCCCGAGCAGGACCGTGCGGGTCGAGGCCCCGGGAGCTCCGCCCGTGACGGCCACCGTGCCCCTCACCGAGGCCTCGGTGAGCCCTCTCGTCGTGCACCTCCAGCTCGCCGACGGGGCCGCGGGCCTCGTGCGGGTGCGGTCCGCCGACGACGACCCGGGGAGCACGGCGCGGGTGTCGGTTCCGGCGGAGATCGTGGGGGCCGTGCGGCGCGGACGGCTGGCCCTCGGGCGCCTCGACCCCGCCCTGGAGTCGCCCGGCCCGGGCCCCTGGCCCGCCCCTTCGGCGGCCGGCATCCCCGCGGGGAGCATCTGGAGCGTAGCCCGCACCTGGGAGCGCCTCGCCCACCTCGTGGCCGTGGGAGACCCCGACCTCGCCCACCAGCGGGCCCTGGCCGCCCTCCTCGTAGCCTGCCTCGACGACCTCGAGGCCGGCCGCGACCCCTACGCCCAACGCACCGGGCCCCTGCGCCGGGCGTACCGCTCGCCCCTGGACGGAACCCTGCAGGAGTACTCGGTGTATGTCCCGCCGGGGTACCGGGGCGATCGGCCGTGGCCTGCGGTGGTGGGGCTTCACGGGCTCAACGGCAACGCCCATCGCATGTTGCCCATCCTCGTGGGCCAGTACGACGCCTCGGAGGACCGCACCCACGCCGAGCGGGTGACCCCCCCGATGCCCGACCTCGGGGCCCTCCTGGTGGCCCCCTACGGCTACGGGAACACGGGTTTTCGCCAGCAGGGCGAGTACGACGTCCTGCGGGTCACCGAGGAGGTCCAGCGGGCCTACCGGGTCGACCCCCGGAGGACGTACCTTACGGGGCTCTCGATGGGCGGGATCGGGGCCGCCGGGGTGAGCCTGCACCACCCCGACGTCTACGCCGCCGCGGCGCCGCTCTGCGGGTACCACAGCTATTTCGTACGCGGCGACACCCGCGGCCCCCGGAGGCCCTGGGAGACCTTCCTGATGGAGCTGCGGTCCAACGCGAGTTGGGCCGAGAACGGCCTCCACCTGCCGATGTACATCGTGCAGGGGACCCGCGACCGCCCGTTGTCCAACTCGCAGACCCTGGCCGATCGGTACACGGCCCTGCGGTACACCCTGGAGGTCGAGTGGCCCGACCTCGGGCACGACGTGTGGAGCACCACCTACGCGGGCGGACGGATCGTTCCGCACTTCCTGAGGTTTCAGAGCGACCCGGCCCCGCGCACCCTGCGCTTCCGCACCCCCGACCTCCGCTGGAACCGCGCCCGTTGGCTCACCCTCGACGCCCTCACGGCCGACGACGGGGCCACGGCCCGGACAGGCCACTGGGGCGCGGTCGAGCTCTCCGTCGACCGCGACGGAACCGCCCGGGGGGTCACCCACGGCGTGGCCGCCCTCACCCTCCACCCTCCGTCCTCCCTCGTCGACCGCGGCGTCGGGGCCCTCTCCCTCACCCTCGACGGCGACCCCGTCCCCCTCCCCCTCGATCGTCCCACCAGCCTCGTGCGTCAGGCCGGTCACTGGACCGCTGGGAGCCGCCCCCCCCTGCGCGGAGGCGGGGCCCTGCGCGAAGTCTTCGACGCCCCGGTCCTGGTCGTGGTGGGGACGGGCGACCCGGCCACCGTACGGCTCTACGAGCGCGTGGCCGCCGCGTGGACCCGACGCCCGGGGACCCCCGTGCGGTACCCCGTGGTGCACGACGACAGCCTGACCGACGCCATGACCGCCGGGCGCACCCTCGTGCTCATCGGGACCCCCCGCGATCACCGCCTCCTGGCCCGCTGGGGCGATCGGCTCCCCGTACGCCTCCACGACGACGGCCTCGGCCTGGGGTCGCAGCGGTTCTCCGGGGCCGATGTGGGGGCCGTGTTCGCGTGCCCCAACCCCGACGACCCCGGGAGCACCCTCCTGGTGGTCACGGGACGGTCGCCGCGGGCCATCCTGCGCTCGCTCTCGCTCCCCGATCTGAGCCCGGCCTTCGTGATCTACGACGAGGCCCTCGCCCCAGCCCGGGGGCGTGTCTTGCTCGGCCCCAATGCCTCCGTGCTCGCGGCCGGCTTCTTCGACGACCGGGGGCGCCCCATGGGCCCCACCCGCGACCCGGTGACGGTCAACCCCGCGACCCCCGCGACGCCCGCCGACGGCGCCGACGAATCGCCCTGAGCCCCAGGGCCGCGGCCACGGGGCCCGCCCCTCCCCCCGCGGCGCCCGTGGGCACGGAGCACCCGCACCCGCGCCCCGCCGGGGTCTCCGCGGACTCGGCCCCCACGGCGGCGTCTCGGGCATCGGCCGGGGGTCCGTCGACCCTCGATCCCGCGTCCCGAGGCCCCGGTCGGCCGCTGTCTCGTACGAACACCGGGGCGCTCGCGTCGCCGTCGCGCCGCTGAAAAAACTGCGCGAAGGTCGGCCACTGGGCCCCGCACCCGAGGCGCTGGGACGGCCCGCAGTCGACGGCCCCGTCGATGGACTCGAAGCGCAGGACGGGGGTGAACCGCTGCCCCCCGTCGGTCGAGCGCCCGAGGGCGAAGTCTCCCGTCACCCAGTCGGCGCAGGCGTACAAGACCCCCTCCCGGTGATGCAGGCAGAACACCCCGAGGGGAGACACCCGCACGAAGGTGAGGCCCCCGTCGTCGGAGCGATGGAGCCCGTCGGAGGGCCCCCCCGCCCACACCGTGCGGCCCGTGGGGTCGAGGGCAAACCCGTCCATCGTGCCCGTGAAGCGCAGCGCGAGGCGGAGGGTCTGTCCCCCGTCCGGGCTGCGGTACAGGGCCGTCGAGAGCCCCTCCAGGGTGCGGACGTAGACCACCTCGGGGTCGACCGGGTCGACGGCGGAGACGAAGGCGCTGTCGGCCGCCGACGGGAGCGGGGCCGCGGGCACGAGGGTCCTGCCCCCGTCGTCGCTGCGGAACAACACCGGCCCCCCCGAGCGCTCGGAGGTGCCCGTGAGGTAGAGCCGGTCGGTGCGGGACGGGGCCACGTCGAGGGTGAGCCAGAGGATGGGCTCGGGGGCCGCGCTCAGGCGCTCGAAGCGCAGGGTGTTGGTGGGGGCCCGGAGCACGGCGTTGCGCTCGCCCGGGACGCCCTCCACGGCCCAGACCGTCTCGCCCCGCGGGTCGGTGGCCAGGTCGGCGATCGAGGTCTCGCCCGTGTTGGTCGCGGTGTCGAGGGAGCACCCCTCCAGGGCCCGGACCCCCCACTCAAACCCGTAGAGCACCGCCCCTGAGGCGCTCACCGCAATGGGGGGATCGGGGGTCTTCGACACCGGGAACGGATCGAACAGGGCGTCCTCGCAGACCCACTGAAACCGCCCCCCCCCGTCGCGGGACACCACGAGGCCGAAGGTCGTACGCAGGGCGATCACGTCGCCCGCCGCCCCGGGGCCCACCACCACCTGCTGGGCGTTGGGGAATCGCCCGTTGGCCCGGGCAGACGCGCCCCCCATCGCCAGGGCTCCGAGGAAGACGGCGCAGCGGAATATGAAAGACGGGCCAGACATACGCGGAGGGGGCCTTGAGATTTTCGGAAGTGTCGGAAGGCGTTGAAGGCTTGCACCACCGCCCGAGTGCTTGCAAGCATCGGGGGTATGCGCGCTGTCACCCGCCTCCCGGTCGCCCTGGTCGTCTTCAGCATGCTCGGGGCCCCGGGCTGTGGAGGGGACGAGCGCGCGGGGCAGGCTCCCACCGACATCGGGGGCAACCCCCGCGACAACGGCGGGCCGACCGATCAAGGGGCTCCCGAGGACCGGGGGACCGCCGACGATGTCGCCGACGCGAGGACCGATCTCGACGGGGGGGCGGCCGACGGGGGGGCGGCCGACGCAGGCCCGCGGGACGGAGGCGACGCGGCGGATGTGGGCAGGGATGTCCCGTCGGTGCTCCCGCGGCTGTGCGGGTTTAGCGAGCGGCAGCTCAACGCCCTGGCCGTGCGGCTGGCCACCTGCCTGCGTCGGCCTCCGCAGGAGATGATCAACCTGTTGTGGCGCCCCGACGCCTGGGAGGAGGGCCCCATCGCCCGGCGCCCCTGCGCCGCCCTGACCCTCTGCGCGGCCAACGCCACGGGCTGCGACGGCATCATGGGCGACTGCCTGAAGTACATCGTGGCCCCCGCGGACATGGGTTCGTGCGCCATGTCGGCCACCTCCTGCGCCGGGGGCGACCGCATCTCCCAGACCTGCAGCAACGGGCTCAACATCTTCGACGACTGCCAGTCGACGGGCTGGCGCTGCGTGGCCTCGTCCACGGCCTCGCGCTGCGTCCAGCCCAACGCCACCTCGTGCGCCGAGGGGGCCCCCCCGCGATGCGTAGGCGACATCCTCCAGCGCTGCGAGCTCGGGGTGTACGTCAACGTGCGCGACTGCGCCGTCAACGCCGCCCGCTGCGACGCCGACCGCGACGGCTGCGTGGGCACGGGTCCGGCGTGCACGGGCGAGGCCATCACCTGCGACGGGACCCGCCTGCAGCGCTGCCTCCAGGGCCGCGCGATGCCCTACGACTGCGGCCAGCTCGCCGTCGGGGCCACCTGTCAGACCCGGGCCCAACACCACTACTGCGGCACCGCCAACGCGTGCGACCCGAGCACGGCTCCCCCGGCCGGGACCTGCGAGGGCGACACCCTGGTCTTGTGCGGGGCGGGGGCTCCCCTGCGCTTTGACTGCCGGGCCGCGGGCTTCCGCGGGTGCTCCCCCACGGGTTGCCTGCCCTGAGGACGGGCCGGGCAGGCAGCCCCGGGGGTCAGCGGCAGATCGCGTCCGGGTCGCTTGGGGGGACCTCGGCCCAGGCGAGGCTGCGACCGCTGCACAAGAGCCCGCTCGGGGCGGGGGCCGCGGGGGCGTCGTCGGAGGGGTCGGACTCCACCAGGGCCTGGAGCGACGGAGGGGGCTCGGGGGGGCCGTGGAGGAGCCCTGCGGGCAGGGGCTCCAACAGAGTCAGGAGGGCATCATCGTCGAGGAGGGTCGGGGCATCGTCCTTCTCCCAGCGGTTGCGCAGCCAGGGCCACAAGGGAGCCCCGTCGACGCAGCCCCGGACCCGCTCGGCGGGTGTGCAGGCCACCCGGACGTGGAAGTGATCGTCGTGGGGCAGGCTGTCGCCGGGCTGGACAAGCACCTGCTCGGCCCGCTCGATGAGCCAGGCGGGGCGCTCGGCCTGGCGGGCGTGCTCGAGCAGCATCCGGCGCAGCCACCCGGCGCAGAACACCCGGAGCACGGCGGCCTGCTCGTCGCGCAGGAGGGCCTCGATGAGCTGCCAGTTGCGGGGTGTGTCGAAGCGCAGCGGGGTGCCCCAGGCCACGCTGTTGCCCAGGCGGTTGAAGCGCACAAACCCCTGGGCCATCACGGGTCGATCGGTGGCCGCCTCCCGCACGAAGTAGAGGAGGTCGACGTCGCGGCCGTTGCGGTGCGACCGGTGCCGCAAGACCTGGCCCCCGTGTTGGGCCGACAGGTCGCCCACCCGCAGCGGAACCTCGCCCCGGGTCACCAGGGCCCTGGCCGACCGGACCACCAGGCCCACGAGGCGCTCGGTGCCGAGGAGGTAGCCCCCCTCGGCGGCCGAACGGAAGGTGCGGTAGCCGTATCCCCGCTCGGGAAGTGTCTGTCCCCCGGCCAGCCAGCCCCCGCTCGGACGGCCCCGGGAGCCCCCGTCGCGGGCCGAGGCGTCGTGCAGCCGGGTGGCGCACCCGACCCCCCCGAGACAGAGGACGGGCAACCACCACAGGGCGCACAGAAACCCGGCTCTCACAGCTCTGGTCCTGTAGCACAAAAGTCCCGGGTTGAGATAGGGCCCGGGGCACGAGGCCGCTCCGGGGGCGGAGGGTCGCGGGGCCCTTTGAGGAGATGGCCTTGACCCGGGCGGGAGGGGCCTTCATTGTGCCGCCCCCTCGGCGAGCGACGCCGTCGGGAGGAAACCACACGCCGTGTCGATGGATCGTCTCAACGCCCACCTCGATCGAGGCTGGGATCTGCTGCAGAAGGGCGACACCCGCGGGGCCCGCTCCAGCGCCCGCAGGGCCCTCGAGCTCGACGCCGACTCGCCTGACGCCCACAACCTCCTCGGGCACTCGGCCGAGCAAGAGGGCGAGATCGACGAGGCACTGGAGCACTACCGGCAGGCCATGGCCCTCGACGACGGGTTTATCGACCCGATGCTGGCCGCGGCGGAGCTCCTCCTGCACCCCCTGGAGGCCTTCGACGAGGCCATCGAGCTGTGCGACGAGATCCTGAGCTTCGCCGAGTCCCCCGACGACGTGGCCGACGCCCTGCTCCTGAAGTTTGACGCCATGCTCGGCCTCGACGCCCCGCCCGCCGAGCTGCGACGGGTCCTCGCCGCGGTGCCCGAGGGCCCCTTCGAAAACCCCGCCATCGTCTACCACGCCGGCAGGGCCTGGTTCGAGCTCGGCGAGCTCGACGCCGCCGAGGCCCTCCTCCTCAAGGCCATCGCCGACGAACCTCAAAACCCCGACGGCCACTACTACCTCGGCCTCGTGCGCGAGCAGCGCGACGACTGGCGCGGGGCCGCCGTGGCCTTCCTCGAGTCGCGCGAGCTCGACCTGCACCTCCCCACGGCCCCCTGGTCTCCCTCGCGGGCCGAGTTCCATCGGATCCTGGTCAAGGCCCTTGACCAGATCCCCCGCGACGCGTCCGCCCCCCTCGACGGGGCCCTGGTCCTGTCCGCCGAGGCCCCCGGGATGGAGCTCGTAGCCGAGGGGGTCGACCCGAGGCAACCCGTGCTCATCGAGGGCGTCGGCCCGGGGGGGATCCCCATCGCCCCGGGGAGCCTCGTGCGGGTGTTCGTGTACCAGCGCAACGTCGAGCGCCTCGTGGCCAGCCTCGACGACCTGGAGGCCGAGCTGGTGTCCCAGGTCCAGGCCGAGCTCCATCGGGTGGTCCAGGGCGACGCGGCCCCGAGCCCCGAGGCGCTCTCTCCCCCGGCTCCCGGTCCCATCGCCCAGGTGGCCCCCGCCCCGGGCCCGGGGCCCCGCGACGAGGAGCCCCGCCCTCGTCGCCCGGCCCGCAAGAAAGATTGACCCTCGCCCCCCTCCCCCGTCCCCGTGGGTACCCTCCCGATGCCTGAAATCACCGCCGAGCTCGTCGCGGGCCTCACGCCCAACGGCCCCACCGACCCCATCGTGTACTACCGTCGGCCCCTCCTGGGCTGGCTCTTCCGCGAGCGCATCAACCTCGGGCTTCGCCTCCTCGACGGGCGACGGTTCGTCCGGGCCCTGGAGGTCGGCTACGGCTCCGGGGTGGTCCTGGCCGCCCTCCATCCCCTGGTGGGCGAGCTCCACGGCCTCGACCTCGACGCCGACCCCACCCAGGCCCACGAGACCCTGCGGGCCCGCGGGGCCAGGGCCACCCTCGTGCAGGGCAGCGTGTACGACCTGCCCTACCCCGACGCCCACTTCGACCTGGTGGCGAGCTTCTCCACCTTCGAGCACCTGCACGACTACCCCAAGGCCCTCGGCGAGGTGGCCCGGGTCCTGCGGCCCGGAGGCCAGTTTCTCCTCGGGATGCCCTCGGTCAACCGGATGATGGAGGCAGGGTTTCTGGCCATCGGGTTTCGTGGGATCAACGACCACCACGTGACCACCCCCCAACAAGTGGCCGGGGGCCTCGGATCCGCGGGGTTGACCGTGCTCCGCTACCGGCAGCTCACCCTGCCCCTGCCCGGCCTGCCCGGGGCCCCGGTCTATCACACCTGGCTCCTCGAGCGGGTGGCCTGACCCCGCGGGGGGTGGCTCCTGGGGGTGGCTCCGCGGGTAGCCCCCTGGCTCCCCGCGACCGTGACGGCCACGCCCGGGCCGCGACGGCACAGTCGGCCCATCTCGGGCCGCCTCTGACGGGATACGTCTGAATCTCGCGGCGGGCACGGGCGTTGCCTATGTTGTGTCTGCGCGGCCCTCTCCTCGACCGCCGGTCAGGCGAATCCCCACGATGAAGACCCCTGCCAACCCTCCCCGCGGCTCCGAGGCCCCCCGCATCGATCGGGTCCTGGCCTGGTTTGCGCGTCTCGGGCATCGTCACCCCTGGCGGGTCCTCGCGGCGACCCTCGCGGTGCTCGTGGCGTCGATGTTCTTCGCGAGCCGCCTCGAGATCCGGGGCGACTTCCTCGAGCTCCTGCCCAGCCACAGCGAAGGGGCCCGGCTCTTTCGGCGCAGCCTGGCCCGGATGGGGGGGGCCAGCTCGTCGATGTTCGTGGTGGTCTCGTCGCCCGACCCCGAGGCCAACCGCCGCCTCGTCGACGCCCTCGAGCCGCGCCTTCGGGCCCTGCCCCCGCGCCTCGTGCGTACGGTCGAGCACGGCCCCGAGGCCATCCGGCAGTTCTACCTGGGCCACCGCTGGCTCTTCGCCGAAGTGGGCGACCTCGAAGAGGTGGCCTGCGAGCTCGACCGGGCCCACCGCCGGGCCCAACCCGGCTTTATTGATCTCGACGACGAGCCCTGCAGCGCCCGCCGGACCGACGCCCGGGCCCTTCCCGTCGCCGCCGCGACCTCCGCCCCTGGGGCTCCGGCCTCTCCCTTCGCCCAGTTTCGCGACCGGATGCAGGCCCGGGCCCAGGAGCTCGACCAGTTTCCGACGGGCTACTTCCGCAACCCCGAGGGCACCCTCTACGCCATCGTGATGCGCTCGCCGGGCACGGCCACGGGCGACGCCGACGGAGACGCCCTCATCACCCGCACCCGCGAGATCGTACGCGAGGTCGACCCCACCCGCTTCCACCCCCAGGCCCAGGTGGGCTTCGGCGGCGACATCCCCAACGCCACCGCCGAGCGCGACGCCCTCATGAAGGACGTGGTCCTCTCCTCGGGGGCCGCCATCGGGCTCATCCTGCTCTGCATCGTGGTCTTCTTCCGCTCGGCGGTGTCCCTCGTGCACATCGGCCTCGCGATGTTCACCGGGGTCGGGGTGGCCTTCTCGGTCGCCCTCGCGGCCTTCGGCTACCTCAACGCCTCGACGGCCTTCCTCGGGTCGATCATCGCCGGCAACGGGATCAACTACGGGATCGTCTACCTCGCCCGCTACCGCGAGCGCCGCGGGGCCGGCGACGACGTCGAGCCCGCCCTCGTCGACGCGGCCATCACCGTCCGGGCCGGGACCCAACTCGCCGCCCTCGCCGCCGCCGCCGCCTACGGGGCCCTCACCATCACCACCCTGCGGGGCTTCTCGCAGTTTGGCCTCATCGGCGGGGTCGGGATGCTGGCGTGTTGGGTGGCCACGATGATCACCGTCCCGGCCTCGGTGTCGGCCTGGGAGCGGGTCCACGCGGGGCTGTCAGCCCGGTGGCGCATCACCACCCGCCCCAGGGCCGTACGGGCCCCCATCTCCGACCTGGTCGGGCGGCTCACCTCGGGCTACCCCGGGGTGGTCCTCGGGCTCGGGCTCCTGCTCACCATCGCCGCCGCGTGGGGCCTGCCCCGCTATCTCCAGGACCCCTGGGAGTACAACTTCTCCAAGCTCGGCTCGCGGGGCTCGCGGCGCACCGGGGCCGAGGTGTGGAGCTACCGGGCCCGCCAGGTGTTTCGTGGCAGCGGGCGCACCCCCGACGTGCTCCTGGCCGACCGGATGTCCGACGTGATCCCCCTCGCCGAGGCCCTGCGCGACCGCGACCGGCAGCGCACTGGGGGCCGGTACATCGAGCGCATCGAGACCGCCTACGACCGCCTGGGGGGCACCCCCGAGGTGGTGGCCCGCAAGCTGGCCCTGCTCGGCCAGATCCGGGCCCGCATCGACGCCCTCGCCCCGCACCTCAGCGCCGAAGACCGTCCCCTGGCCGCCGAGTGGCGCCCCCCCAACGACCTGCGGGCCCTCACCCCGGCCGACCTGCCCACCCTCGTACGCGAGCAGTTTACCGAGCGCGACGGCCGCTTCGGCACGCCGATGTTCGTACACTACCAGTCGAGCTTTTCGCGCAACGACGGCCGACAGCTCATGGTGGTCGCCGGCCTGACGCAGAATCTCCGCCTCGACGACGGGCGGGTCGTGCCCACCGTCTCCCGGGCCACGATCTTCGCCGAGATGGTGCGCTGCATGGAGCGCGACGGCCCCCGGGCCACCCTGGCGGCCTTCCTCGCGGTGGTGGCCATCGTGATCGTGGCCACGCGGAAGGTCCGAGCGGCCGTGGCCGTGCTCGGGGCCCTGGCCTGCGGGGTCCTCCTCACCATCGGGGGGGCGGCCCACCTCGGGGTCCGGCTCAACTTCCTCAACTTCGTAGCCCTGCCCCTCACCTTCGGGATCGGGGTCGAGTACGCGATGAATCTGTACGATCGCCTGCGCTACACCCGCGGCGACGTCGCGGCCGCGGTGCGCTCCGTGGGGGGCCCGGTGACCCTCTGCGCCCTGACCACCATCATCGGCTACGGGGCCCTCCTCCTGGCCGACAACCAGGCCCTGCAGTCGTTCGGGGCCCTGGCCATCGCGGGCGAGTTTGCGTGCATAATCACGGCCATGTTGCTCCTGCCCGCCGGGCTCCGGGTCCTCGGGTTTGCCCCCAAGGCTGCTCGCCGGTGGTGGGAGCAGGCCCAGCAGGCCCTCGACGAGCCCGAGGCCCCTGACGGGCCCAACACCTCCCACCCGACGGCTCCATGAAGCTCGCCGCCCTCTCGGTCGACCTCGACGAAATCCCCTGTTACCACGCCATCCACGGGCTGCCCCCGCCCGCCCCTGAGGCAGCCCGGGCGGTATATTCTCGGGCTGTTCCGCGGTACCTCGAGCTCCTCGACGGCGTCGGGGTCCCCTGTACCTTCTTCGTGATCGGCCGCGACCTCGACGACCCGTCGGCCTTCTCCGCCGCCGAGGGTCTGTCCCGCGCGGGCCACGAGCTGGCCAACCACACCCAACACCACCGCTACGACCTCACCCGCCTGCCTCGCGACGTGATCCACGCCGAGGTGACCGAGGCCTCGGCGGCCATCGCCCGGGCCCAGGGCTCGGCCCCGGTGGGCTTTCGGGCCCCGGGCTACACCTTCAGTGACACCCTCCTCGACGTCCTGGCCGAGGTCGGGATGCAGTACGACAGCTCGGTCTTTCCCTGCCCAGCCTACTGGTCGGCCAAGACCGCGGCCATCGGGCTCATCGCCCTGCGCGGCCGCACGAGCCGCTCGGTGGTTGACCGCCCCACGGTGCTGGGTGCCCCCGCCGACCCGTATTTTCCCGGCCGCCCGTACTGGCTCCGGGGCCGCCACGAGGGGGCCCTGGTCGAGCTGCCCATCGGGGTCACCCGGGGCCTCCGGCTGCCGTACATCGGGACCTCCCTGATGATGGCCGGGCCCCGACGGGCCCCGTGGTTGACGGCCATGATGGTGGGCCGTCCGTTGGTCAACCTGGAGCTCCATGGGATCGACCTCCTCGACGCCCAGGACGGGCTCTCGGCCCTGCGCGGGCACCAGCCCGACGTGACCATCCCCGTGGCCGACAAGATGGCGACCCTACGCGGGGCCGTTGAGGGCCTGCGGGGCGCGGGGTACACCTTCGTGACCCTGCGCGAGGCCGCCCAGGCTACAGCCCTCGCGGGGCAGTGACAGAGCGGCGGATTGAGGGTCGTGGGCGACGCGGGACAGGGGGCGGGGCGACGGGCTGCGAAACCGCCAGGGCGCAAGGGCCGCAAGGGTCGGAAGGTTTTGTGGGGGAGCACGGCGCGACGTCGTCCGCGACCCCGCTCCGTCGCACGCCGACCTTCGCCTGCCCGAGGCCCCCTCCACGACGACTGGCCCGTGCGCCCCTTGCGCCCTGGCGGTTTCCGACGCCTTCGTGCGCTCGTGTTGCGGTTGGCGAGACGACGAGGCGTCGCCAGAGGCTGCGCGCGGGTTGGGTGTTGTGGTGGGAGGAGAGCGCGTTGGGCCCCATGACGGGGCCCCGGGAGAGACGCTACACAGAGAACGAGCTGCCGCAGCCGCAGGTGCCCTTGACGTTGGGATTCTCAAACTTGAACCCGGCCCCGTGAAGGCCCTCGACGTAGTCGATCTGGGTGCCCTCCAGGTACTGCATGGACAGCGGGTCCATGAAGATCTGGACGCCCATGCACTCGATGATCTCGTCCATCTCGGTGGGCTTCTCGTCAAAGTACAGGTCGTACTGGAAGCCCGAGCAGCCTCCCCCCTTGACCTGAACCCGCAGGCCCTGTCCCTCCAGGGACTCGGCCTTGGCGATCTCCCTGACCTTCTCGGCAGCCTTCTCGGTGAGTGCGAGCATGATGAATGACCTCGGATGATGCGTAGGATGGCGCGGTCGCCGCGCCGAACATGTCTAGTGCATCGCCCGCGGAAGGTCCAGTGGGGTCTCGACGCACGGCCTGCCGAGGGGGGGCCCTCAGCGGTAGTAACCGCGCCGACCGCGGGGGTAGTAGCCCGGATGCCCGTAGACGGGGCGCTGGTAGACCGGGCGGTGGTAGACCGGGCGGTGGTAGACCGGGCGGTGGTAGACCGGGGCGTGGTAGACCGGGGCGTGGTAGACCGGGCGGCGGTAGTAGCGGCGACGGTAGTACTGGGCTGAGGCCTCGTTCGGCGCGAACAACATCACCAGAGCCGTCACCGTCGCGGCCAGATACATCAGACGCTTCATCACGGAGCCTCCCTGTGGGGTCATCGGGTTGCCAGCGGCGCCGGTGAGGGTACCAGATTGAGGTCGCCGACACCCTTGCGGGATGTCAAACGACGCTGCGAGGCGATGGTACGGCCGGGCTGGGGCAGATCTTCACCGGCCAGAGGGACTCTCTGGCCGCCCCGACGGGCCACGGGCGGCGCAGGGTCGCGGGAGGGATGATCCCGGTGCGCGCGGGCGTCGGGCCGATGGGGGTCAGTCGTAGTACTCCATCCCGAGGTGGGTGATGAGGGTCTCGCCCTTCATCCACCGCAGGGTGTTCTTCAGCTTCATGAGCTGGATGAAGAGGTCGTGCTCGGGGTACAGGCCCGGGGCCGTCATCGGGCTCTTGAAGTAGAACGACAGCCACTCCTGGATCCCGCTCATCCCCGCCCGGTGGGCGAGGTCGAGGAAGAGGGCGAGGTCGAGCACGATGGGGGCCGCGAGGATGGAGTCGCGGCAGAGGAAGTCGATCTTGATCTGCATCGGGTACCCGAGCCACCCGAAGATGTCGATGTTGTCCCAGCCCTCTTTGTTGTCGCCGCGGGGGGGGTAGTAGTTGATCCGCACGACGTGGGAGTACTTGCCGTAGAGCTCGGGGTAGAGGTGCGGCTGG
Source organism: uncultured Myxococcaceae bacterium (assembly GCA_964447205.1). GTDB lineage: Bacteria > Myxococcota_A > Polyangia > Polyangiales > JAEUKH01. Next base: position 13,639 of record CAYUSB010000002.1, on the reverse strand, counting down.
AAGATGTGCTCGAGCACGCCGAGCTTCGACACCTCCTTGGACTTGAAGCTCTCGGGGTCGTCAAGCACTTCACCATCGCGGTTGCCGAGGATGTTGGTGCTGTACCAGCCGTCGAGGCCCAGGAGCCGGGCCTTGAAGCCCGGGGCCAGGATGGTCTTCATGAGGGTCTGGCCCGTCTTGAAGTCCTTGCCGGCGATGGGGATCCCTTCGCGGCGGGCGAGCTCGTGCAGAGCGGGGAAGTCGACCGAGAGGTTGGGGGCCCCGTTGGCGTAGGGGACCCCGGCCCGCAGGCACGCATAGGCGTAGATGGCGCTCGGGGCGATCTCGGAGTCGTTGTCGCGCAGGCCCTTCTCGAAGGCCGCGAGGCTCTCGTGCACGGGGGCCAGCGGGCGCCAGGTCTCGGTCGAGCCGCACCAGACGGCCACGCAGCGGTCGACGTTGCGCTCGCGTTTGAAGCGGGCGATGTCCTCGATGAGCTGCTCGGCCAGGTCCATCTTGGTGGGGCCCGACTTGACGTGGGTGGCCTCCAGGCGCTTGACGAAGGTGGGCTCAAACACCGCGGACATGGGGCGAATCTGGCTGAGGAAGTCCTTGATGGAGGCCAGGTGGTCGCGGGAGAGCACCCCGGCCTTGGTGGCGGCGGTGAAGGCGTCGTCGGGGAAGAGGTCCCAGGCCCCGAACTCCAGGCTGTCGAGGGGGGCCAGGGGGACGAAGTCTTTGATGTGGGGGGTGTTGTTGTCCGTGCGTTTGCCGAGGCGCAGGGTGCCCATCTGGGTGAGCGAGCCGATGGGGGCCCCGAGGCCGCGGCGGGCCATCTCGACCCCGGCGATGAAGGTCGTGGCGACCGCGCCGAGGCCGGGGAGGAGGACGCCCAAACGGCCAGAAACAGGCTTGATTTGCTGGGGAGGCTTCATACAGAGGCGCGGACCCTACCAGAACCGTTCCACCCCGCAAGGTGGCGCCTCAAGTGGCCGGTGACGGCGCGGGGGCTACGGCGGGGGCCCCGCGGTCGGTGATGGCCAGCCCGACCAGAGAGACTACCCCGGCGGCCACGGCCCAGGCCGTGAGCCAGCCCCGGCCGATGAGGGCCCCGCCCACCGTAGGGGCCACGATCGAAGCCAGGGAGGTGAGCGACTGGGTGAGCCCCAGGACCACCCCCTGCTCGGAGCGCTCGACCCGGCGGGTGACCAGGGCCGTGAGGGCGGGCCGCAGCGACGAGCTCCCCAGGGAGGCCAGGGTGGCCGCCACCACGAGGATGGGCAGGGAGTGGGCCCCGCCGAGGAGGACGAAACCCGCCCCCATGCTGGCGAGTCCCGCGGTGATGACCCGAGGCTCGCCGTACCGTTTGACGAGCCGGCCGATGATCCCGCCCTGGAGCACGATCCCCACGAGGCCCGCGTAGGCGAAGACCCACCCCACCTCCCGGGGGCCATAGGGAGCCCCCGCGGCGGTCACCATCCGTCGCTCGGCGAAGAGGGCAAAGCCCGAGGTAAACAGCGCGAACGACAGCCCGAAGAGGAAGAACTTCCCCAGGACCCCGCCGAGCTCTGGCCGCCGGAAGAAGCCCACGTACCGCCCCCACTGGAGCAGCCCCAGGCGCTGTCCCCCGGGCAACGGAGGCTCAGACGGACCCACCCCGGGCTCCCCTCGGAGCGACCCCCGCAGGGGACCGGGCTCCACGGGGGCTTCGGGGCGGGGCAGGAGGGTCAGGGTGGCCAGGATGCTCGTGGCCGACAGGGTCGCCGCCCCGTACAAGGGCCAGGTGTAGTTGTAATGGGCCAACCAGCCCGAAATGGCCGGCCCCACGAGGAACCCCAGCCCGAAGGCCACCCCGATCACCCCGAAGGCCCGGGCCCGCTGCTCGGGGGCCGTCACGTCGGCGATGTACGCCTGGGCCAGCGACAGATTGCCCGCGGTCAGCCCGTCGAGGATCCGCCCCAGGAAGACCATCCACAGGGCCTCGGCCCGGGCGATGATGAGAAACCCCAGGAGGGTCCCGCACTGCGAGAGCACCAGGAGGGGGCGACGGCCGTACCGATCGGAGAGCTGCCCCAGGAGGGGCCCCGAGACGAGCTGACAGGCCGCGAAGGAGGCCACCAGGAGGCCCACCGTCTGCGGCGAGGCCCCGAAATGCTCGGCATAAAAGGGTAGGAGGGGCAGGACGATGGTCAGGGCCAGCACGTCCACGAGGACGATCAAAAAAATCGGGAGGAGGACGGCGCGCATGAGATGGTTCCGCCCACGCGTGTAGCGCAGGTGAGGGCCCACGTCAGCGTGGCCCGTGCCCTGCATCGTGACGGAGCCCCGATCCTTGTGATATCCGCCCCCCCCACCATGCCTGCCCCCGGGTACCGCGCCACCCTCAAAGCCCTGGAGGTCGAAGAGATCATCGACCTCCTCGTACACCGGCCTTTGGCCCACCTCCTGGTGCTGGCCGTCAAGGGCACCCCCGTCACCCCCGACCAGCTCACCATCGTCTCGATGCTGGTCGGGGTGGCGGCTGGAGTAGCCACTGCCAGCTCCTTTGTCACCGGCCGGTCGTACTTATTTCTCGGCGGCCTCCTCCTCGTCCTGTCTGCCGTCATTGACTGCTCCGATGGTCAGCTCGCCCGCCTCCGCAAGACGAGCTCGACCTTCGGCCGCATGCTCGACGGGGCCGTCGACGGGGTGGTGCAGATCGCGGTGATCCCCGCGGCCCTCCTGCACGTCTGGTGGCGACACGGGGGCGACACCCCCGGGGCCCCCTCCCCCGGCCTCACCCACCCCTTCCTCGGCGGGTGGCTCTCCCCCACCGGGTGGCTCGTCCTGGGGATCGCCGCCATCCTCACGGGCCTCGCCCACACGACCCTCTACGACTACTTCAAAAACGTCTACCTGCGGATGACCGTCGACGGCAAACGCGAGGGCGACGAAGACCCCGAAGAGGTCGCCGCCGCGTACGCCGAGGCCAGGGCCAAGGGGGCCACCCTGCTCGACCGCATCCGGTACGAGATGTACCTCGGGCACGTGACCAACCAGCGGGCCCTCACCCGGGCCATCGACCCGCACATCCCCGCGCGGTTTCGTGACATGCCGGCCTACTCCGACGCGGCCGCCCAGCGGTACCGCGACGACCAGCGGGGCCTCATGCGAGCCTGGTCGTTCTATGGGATCGGGACCCACATTTTCGGCATCGGGCTGTGCATGGCCCTCGACGCAGTGGAGGTGTACATCCTGGCCCGGTTCTTCCTGGCCAACGGGGCCCTCCTGGTGATCGTGCCCCTGCAGCGCCGGGCCTCCCGGCGCTTCTTCGCGCCCGACTCGGTCGAAGACGACGACGCCGTGCAGGAGGCCCTGTCGTGACCGTCGGGGTCATCCTCGCGGCCGGGGTCGGGAGCCGCCTGCGCCCCCTCACCGAGGCCCTCCCCAAGTGCCTCGTGCCCCTCACCACCGAGACCATCCTCGGGCGGATGGTGCGGCTCCTGGTCGAGGCCGGGGTGAGCTCCCTGGTGGTCTCGACCGGCTTCGAAGCCCCCCAGGTCGAGGCCGCCCTCGCCCGCTGCCCCGTCCCCGTCCGCTGCGTCCACAACCCCGACTACGACCGGGTACAAAACGTCGTGTCCCTGCACCGGGCCCTCGAGGCCGCCCCCCCCGGCGACTTCGTCAAACTCGACGGCGACGTGGTCTTCCAGCCCGCCGTGCTCTCGCGCCTCCTCGGGGCCCGCGGAGACGCCCAGGGCCTTGGATGGGGCGACGGACGGGTGGCCCTCGATGACCGGGTTCCGCCGCGGGACGAGGCCATGAAGGTCGAGGCCCCCCCCGGCAACCCCCGGGGGGCCCTGCGCTTCGGCAAGGCCCTCGACCCGGCCCGCTGCACCGGCGAGTCCATCGGGATCGAGTGGTTCGGGGCCGCGGCCCGCGGGGCCCTCGCGGCCGCCCTGGCTTCCGCAGTAGCCGCCGGACACACCGACCTCTACTACGAAGACGTGTACGCCTCCCTCGTGGCCCAGGGCCAGGGCCTCGTCACCGTCCCCGTCGGCGACCTCGACTGGACCGAAGTCGACGACCTCACCGATCTCGCCCGGGCCCGCGACCTTGTACAAGCCTGGGAGAGCCCCCGATCGGCCTGATCCCTGCATGGAGTGTCGACGCAGCGCGGCGCGTCCGACGCCAGCGAAATTGCAGGGCGTTCTTGAAACGTGTTACACGCGCGTCGCGGCGACGGGTACACCCCCCCGTGACGCACCGAAGGTCGAGGCCTCTGCCCGGGCGCGGCCGACCTTTACAGAGCTTGGAGAATACGGATGTCAAAACAATCGGTCGAGCGCGCCATCATCCTGGCGGCGGGACGCGGCTCACGCCTGGCCCAGGAGGGGGACACGCTCCCGAAGCCCCTGCGCCCCGTGGCGGGGGTGCCTCTCATCGTCCGGATCCTACGCACGCTGGCATCCGCGGGCGTCCGTGAGGCCGTGGTGGTGATCGGCTACGAGGGGCATCGCATCCGGGCGGCCCTCACGCCCGCGGCCCTGCCCGCTGGGGTGACCGTCCAGTTTGTGGAAAACCCCGACTGGGAGCGCTCCAACGGCCTGTCGGTCCTGGCCGCGGCCCCGTACCTCGACCGCGAGTGCCTCCTCAGCATGAGCGACCACCTGGTGGCCCCCGCCCTGGTCGCCCGCCTCCTGCGGGCCGAGATCCCCGCCGGGGCCTGCGCCCTCGGGGTCGACTACGACATCGAGCGCTGCTTCGACCTCGACGACGCCACCAAGGTGCGGGTGGCCTCCCAGCAGATCCTGGCCATCAGCAAAGACCTCCTCGACTACAACGCCCTCGACACGGGCATCTTCCGGGTGACCCCGGCCCTCGTGGCCGCCCTGCGCACCGAGGCCCAGCGCCGGGGCGACGCGTCGCTCTCCGACGGAGTGCGGGCCCTGGCCGAGGTGGGGCTCTTCGTGGCCGCCGACGTAGGCGACGCCCGCTGGATCGACGTCGACACCCCCGCGGCCCACGCCCGGGCCGAGGCCCTCGTGCGGGTCTTCGGCGACGGCCTCGACGACGCCTTCGATGACGGGGCCGAGCCCGAAGCCCCCGCCGTCCGCATCGACCCCGAGGCCATGGAGATCTTCGCCCCCACCTGGGTGCGGGGGGCCCCGTCGTACAAAGAAGACCACTTCGCCCTGGCCGACCGCGAGGAGGTCCAGGGGCGCAGCCTCACCCGGCTCATGTCCAACGAGAGCCCCTTCGCCCCGTCCCCGCGTGTGGTCGAGGCCGTGATGGCCGTGCTCGGGCGGGCCAACCGGTACCCCGACGCGGTCCTCACCCGCGAGCTACGGACGCGCCTCGCCGCCGAGGCGGGCCTGGAGGAGGAGAGCTGTGTGCTCGGGGCCGGGTCGAGCGAGATCATCGACCTCCTCGTGCGCACCTTCGTGGGCCCGGGCGAGGAGGTGGTGCTCGCGGTGCCGACGTTCTCGATGTACGAGTCGCGGACGCGGGTGTGCGGCGGGGTCCCGGTGCTCGTGCCGATGCGCAACGACCTCGAGCTCGACGTCCCGGCCCTGCTGGAGCGGGTCACCGAGCGCACGAAGCTGGTCTTCCTCTGCTCGCCCAACAACCCCACCGGGCGCCGCATCGAGCCCGCGGCCCTCAGCCGCATCCTCCGCCTGGGCATCCCGGTGGCCGTCGACGAGGCCTACGTCGAGTTTGGCGAGCGAGCCCTCAGCGTGGCCTCGATGATCGCCGAGCACCCCAACCTCCTCGTGCTCCGCACCTTCTCCAAGGCCTACGGGCTCGCGGGGATGCGGGTGGGCTACTGCCTCGCCGCCGCCGCCGTGTCGCGCCTCATCCACCGGGTCAAGCTCCCGTGGAATGTGTCGTCGGTGGCCCTCGCCGCGGCCCTCGCCGTGCTCGACGACCTCGACACCCACACCCGCAACCTCAAGGTGTTTCGCGCCGAGCGCCAGTGGCTCTGCGCCGAGGTGGGGCGCCTGCCCGGGGTCGAGGTGTTTGACTCCCAGGGCAACTTCCTTCTCCTCGACATCCACGAGACAGGCTGGAGCGCCGAGGCCCTCGTGCAGGCCATGCTCCGCGACGGGGTGTTCATCCGGGCCCTCGCGAGCCATCACCTCCGCCGGGGTTGGGTGCGCATCTCCGTGGGCACCCCCGAAGACAACCGCCGCTGCATCGCGGCCCTGCGCCGGGCCCTCTTGCGTTCGCAGCCCCGGCCCCCGGCCCCGACGGCTCCCTGAGCCTGAGGTCACCCTCCGTTGTCCGAGCCCACCCCGACCCCTCCCGCCTTCGGCAACCGTTCGGCGTACTTCTTCCTCGCGGCCCTCCTCGTGACCGCCACGGCTGCCGTCGACGCCCTCGGGACCTCCTCGCAGCTCGCCCAGGTCGCCCGGGCCGAAGGACGGGTCGTACGCCGCGAAGCAGGGCCCGGGGGAGAGCGCCCCGTGGTGGCCTTCTCCGCACGCGACGGCCGACGGGTCGAGTTCTCCCCCCCGGGCCGGATGGGCCGCGACCTCGCCGTCGGCGCTCCCGTCCCCGTCATGTACAACCCTGCCGAGCCGCACAGCGCCCGCTTCGCCGGGGCCGTCTGGCTTCGGGTGCAGCTCTCCCTCGGGCTCGCCCTGCTCCTCGGCCTCGGGGGGCTCCTCACACGACGCCGCAGGGCCCCCGCGCCGCCTTGAGGCCTCCCCGCCTCGCGCCTCCCCTATGCTTTCCTGACACTCTTGGAGTACCCAACCCCTTGATGCTGACTGACGACATGATCGCCAATCCCCGCGGGTCCGGGAAGTTCGCGCGCGCCTGGGTGAAGGGAGTCTGACAATGGCCTCCCGTCGTCGCCGCGTGCTCGTGGACAGCACCGCCCTGCTCGACGGGAGCATGCTCCACGGGATCGGCCGATACATCGGCGACCTGCTGCAGGGCCTCACGCTCACGCGAGATGAATGGCGCGACGATCTGACCATTGAGGCCCTCGTCGAAATACACTGGGTACGCAGTCCCCTGGTGTCCGAAGACCTGGGCGCGGTCGCCGAGAGGGCCCGCACGGCGGTCCGTCGACGCGCCTGGCCGATCAGCGCCTGCCGCTGGGCGACCCTCGGCCGGACGGTGCGCACGCGCCGCGCCGACATCGTGCACCTGACCCAACCCCTGGGTGTACCGCTCCTCCTGCCGGTCCCCTCGGTGATCACCTGCTACGACGTCATTCCTCTGAGGTATCCGAAAGAATATCTCGGCTCGGAGCCGAAGCGCCTGTCGCGTTGGATCCGCGACTGGCACCGCTATCGAATGCCGACGCGTGTGGCCTGCATTTCGCAGAAAACAGCCGCCGATCTCGCGCTCCTCGGTGTTCCGAATAAACGGATCGATGTCATCACGACGGGCGTTGACCTTGCACAATGGTCGACTCCGGCGCTCCCCGACGACGCCGCGCGGCGGGCGCGGCTGGGCGTAGGCAACAAGCGGTATCTTCTCTACGTGGGTGACTGCGACTATCGGAAGAATGTGCCCGGTATGTTCGAGGCGCTCGCCCTCGCCCGTCAGGAGGAGGACCTCGAGCTCATCTGGGCTGGCCATCTGCGGCGTCCCCAGGCCCAGATGGTGGCGCTCGCGCGGGAGTACGGGGTCGTCGACGCCGTCCGCTTCCTCGGGTACGTCTCGGACGCCGATCTCCTGCCTCTCTATCGCGAAGCCGTGGCCCTGCTGTTTATCTCGCGGCTCGAAGGCTTCGGCCTGCCCGTCGCCGAGGCCATGTCCGTCGGGTGCCCGACGATCGTCGCGAGCGACAGCGGCTGCGACGAGGTCGCTGGAGACGCCGGGATCGTCGTCGACCCGGACGACGCACGCGCCGCGGCAGATGCAATCCTTCGCCTTGCGCACAATGAAGAGGTACGCACTGAGCTCGTCCGCCGAGGTCGAGCCCGTGTGGAGCGCTTCGATCGACGGGGAATGGCCCGTGAATACGTCCGCAGTTATCTCGCGGCCGTCGGTGTAACAAAGGAAGCTCGTTCATGAGATCAGGAGGGAAGGTTCTAGTCACCGGAGCGAACGGCTTTGTCGGTCGGCACCTCGTGCCGGTCCTGCTGGAGCGGGGCTGCGACGTAACCTGCATCACCCGCTCCGCGTCGCCCCTGTTCGGCGCCGCACGGGTATTTCGCGCCGATTTATCCATTCCCGAAAGCCTTCTTGCGCTCCCACGCGATTGGGACTACGTCATTCACCTCGCCGGCCAGAGCATCCCCGGCAAGTTTGTGTCGGAGCGCGACGTCCTCGAAAACCTCAACACTGCGCTCACGCTCTTCCAGCACCTCGCCTCCGGTCGTGTCCTCCTCGTGAGCAGCGCCCACGTCTACACCCCTTCGCGGGAGCCCCGCACCGAGAAGAGTCAGCTCCGGCCTCAGGGACGCTACGGGCTCTCCAAGCTCCTCATCGAGGCGAGCGCCGACTACTACCGGGCCAAGCTCGATGTCCGCATCGCCAGGCCGTTCAACCACGTCGGTCCAGGGATGCGTGACGATCTGCTTCTGCCCTCGGCCCTGCGCCGCCTCGCGGGCTTGAAGGAGGGCGAGCCCCTCGTCATGAGCGGCTTCGACAGCACGCGCGACTTCATCGACGTACGCGACGTCGTCACCGGCTATCTCGCGATCCTCGACGCCGAACCCAAGGGCGGCGTCTACAACGTGTGCACGGGCCAGGGCCACACCATCCGCGAGTTGATCGAGACCCTGATGACGCTCATGGGCACGAAGCACCCCATCTTGTTCCGGTCGGCGCCCACGTCGCAAGACGACAACCCCTACCTCGTTGGCTCTCCCGAGGCGCTCCGCACGGTCACCGGCTGGGCCCCCCGCTTCGACTTGAAGGCCAGCGCCTCGTCGCTCCTCGACGCGTCGACCCGGTAGGCAGAGGTCTTCGAGGCCGACCGCGCTCTCCTCACGCGCGGGAGAGCAGCTGCTCCAGGCGACGACCGATCGTCTCTCTGCTGAAACGCTGCCGGAAGACCCGATCAGCCTCGTCTCTGCGGCGATCAACCTCGCCGTCGGGGAGTCGCGTGATGGCCATGAGGGCCTCCGCGAGCGCCTCGGGCGAGAAGGCGTTGACCGACCAGCCGTAACGGCCGTGGTCGAGAATCTCGCGGGGCCCACCATGGTCGGGGCCGATCACAAGCAGGCCTCGGGCAGCAGCCTCGGGGAAGACCATTCCGAACGGCTCGTCGATCGGCAATAGAGCGAAAACATCGCACGCCGCGTACACCCGCTCAAGCTCGGAGAGTGCCAGAAAACCGTGGAACGTGACCGAATCGGCGAGGCCGAGCCGCCGAGCGAGCCGCTCGAGCCGTGGGCGCGCTCCGCCCTGCCCGACGATGTGAAGACGCGCGCGAACACCGTTGGGAGTGCGCGCAAACTGACTAAATCCCCGGAGCACGGTGTCGACGTTTTTCAGGGTCTCGAGCCGCGCGTGGCAGAGCACGCCGAGCCCGTCGCGCCGCAGCCCGCTCCGACTCGGTCCCGCCCCGGGGAAGCGGACCATCGGGTAGATGACCTCCGCGTCCTTACGCCCGTACACGGCGGCGACGCAGTCGCGCGAGAACTCGCTCAGCGCCCAGATCTCGGGGAACCCCGCGATCGCCTTCCGCTCGACCGCCCGCTGCCGACGCAGAAGCAGCCCAAACGTACTCCTGGCCCGCCACTCGATCATGCGGCGGAAGAAGACGCGGGTCGCCCGCTCCTTGGCCAGCCCCATCGTCGCCCGGGCGCGCGCGACCAGGTTGGGGTTGGTCTCGAAGATGTGCAGCATCCTCGGTGGCTCGCAGCAATGCCAGATGCGGCGGACCCTGGTGGATGAGAGGCCGAGCGCGGTGCTCGCCGGGTAGTTGTAGCCGATGACCGTTGTGCCGACAGCGAGCTCCCGGTCAAGCCAGGCAGAGCGGCGCGGTAAAGAAGTAAAAAAGAAATCTCGAAGCTTGTCCTCACGGGTCGGCGCCGGGAGCACCGAAACGGGGATGTCGTCAAACCAATCATCCCATCGATCTGAATCGTATGCGAATGTGAGAAGCCGCGTATCGTGCCCTTCGTCGCGGAGATGCTGCGCATGCGAGCCGACAAGAATCTCGGCGCCACCCGGGGCACTGAACTCTGGATGTAGGAGAGCGAGTTTCATGGGAGGATCCAGTCCGTCACCGACGGCTCACTTTTCAACGCGGAGTGTATAGCTCACATTGTGCATTGGATACAAATAGGCAAAATACTGCTCATACACATCCGCGTTGCGCTCGAGCCAGGGCACTACCGCTCGATCAAGCTGTTTGAAGATCTGTCCTACGGTCCCCACATAGCCCCTCTCGTATTTGAACTGCTCGATCTTGAAGCGGGACTTGGAATAGCCGTAGCAGGAGAGGTGCTTCGTCGGGTCGAAATAGTCGAACGAGCGGTGCGTGCTGGCTCGTTTGTGGGTCGGGTCGGTGGCGTAGTTCGCGCTTGACATGAAGGGCATGCGGACCTCGATCCGCGCTCCGTCGCGGCATACTCGATAGATCTCGTCGACCACCTTGAGAAAGTCGTGGACGTGCTCGAGCACGTCCTGGGCTCGCACCTGGGTGATCGACGATTCTTCGAGGGGCCAGGGAGTATCGTCGAGACTTCTAATGAGATCGGCCGCGCTGTTCGGGTTGACGTCGATCCCAAAGGCACCGGGGATCTTGTCATTGCCACAACCGAGATCGAGGACGCTAGGCTGAGTCGGCATCCGAAAGCTCCAGGTGAGTCGATGCGGCGGCATTGCGCAGCAGGAAGAAGACGAGGACCACTTGAATGAGGGTGTTGATCGCCTCCATGGTGGTGGTCGCGATTGCCGCACCCGTCGCACCGTATCGTGGAATAAGGTGAACAGCGAGGCCAAGATAGACGATAAAATTACCGACGGCGACGACCAGGATGAGCCGGAAACGTCCCATCGCAATGATGAAGGTCGACGAGAGCTGGTTGAGAAACATACACAGCACGCCGAGAAGGAGGATCCGGAAGGGCGCCGTGGCGCCGACATACATGGGCGCAAAACGACGGACCAGCCATGGAGCGAGCAGGGCGGCAGTGGCCGCGAGCGGCACGAGCGCGAGGAGCACCCGCACGATGGTCTTCACGTAGAGCCCGTTGAGGCGGGCGAATTGGCGCGTCATGGCGATCCGCGCCACGGTCGGGAGTGCGCTCACGGTGAGGGCCCCGGCCAGTCCCAGCACAGGACGAACGAGGCGATCTGCTGCGGCGTAGTCGCCTTGCACCGCGGGGCCGGCATCGTGGAGCAGGAAGTACGAGCCGCGCATGTAGGCCATCACCACGAACTCGAGCAGCGCAGCGGGCCAGGCGAGCGACAGGAGCTGGCGCGCGAGGGCGCGATCGAAGGAGAACTCGGCGCGGTAGTAACGGCTCGCAGCCAGGAAGAGCAGCACCGTCGAGAGAATTCCTGCGAAGGTAGCCGAAAGCTGGAAGCCGACAGCGGAGCGAAGGAAGTAGTAGGCGAGATACGCCGTGCCGAGCCGAGCGAGGCTAACAAGGAACGGGAGCAATACCACTCGGTGCATCGCCTGGTCAAACTGGAGGGGGAGCGTCGCCACGAGGCCCAGCGGCGCGATGGCCATGCCGAGCGTCGAGATCGCGACGAGCCCCATCGGCCCCCCTCGGCCGCTGATCGCGCCGAGGGCGAGGGCCAGAAGGGCCGCGATGAGCGACATCGCCGCGAGGATGCCGAAGAGCGTGCCCCGGAGCGCCCGGTCGACCCCGCCGCGCTGCGCTGCGAGCATCACCGCCACGCTCCCGAGGCCGAATCCGGCGAGCGATTGGAACGGCTCCACGAAGGCCTGTGCCGTCGCGAGGGTGCCGAAGCCGGCGGTGCCCAGAGAGAGCGCCGCGAGGGCGACCGCGTAGGTGGTCAGCAGCTCGCCCGAAGCGCTGCCGACGAGCATGCTCGCGGCGTTGCGCACGATTCGGAACAGGGGGCTCCTGCCCTCGGGTTCGTACGCCACCGTCACGCGATCGTCCTTACCACGATCACCGCCGACGCTGCCGTTTGGGGAGGAGCCACTGCTCTAGGATTCATGGGGGGCTTGGGACGGCGAGGCGCATCGAGGGGGTCGTGTGGCGAGCGACCCGGCCGAAAGCCGGAGGAGCCGCTCAGGTGGGGCCTCTACCGACCCGCTCGTAAACGGCCACACTGATAGCACACTGGCCCCGCTCCCCAACCTGGCGGTACACCCCTCGCGATGAAGGCCGACCCATGCGCCCCGGGCGTCCCCTGGACGGTGATGCTCGACGCCCGGTACGTCAGCGCCGAGGACAGCGGGATCGGGCGCTACACCCAGGAGCTCGCCCGCTGGTTGCCCCGCCTCGACCCGACCCTGCGCCTGGAGCTTCTCTGCGACCCGAGCCGACCCGATGCCAACCTCGGGCCCGACGCCCCAGGGGTGGGCTTTCAGGTGTACGGGCCGCCCCCCAACTCGCTGCGGACCCGATTCGCCCTCGCCCGGGCCGTCGACCTGCGCGGGGCGAGGCTCTACCACGCCCCGTTCAACATCCTGCCCCGGGGGCTGAGGGTGCCGCGGGTGTTTACCCTGCATGACATCATGTGGATGCACGACGTCGGCCTGTGCACCGATGTGTGGTGGCGAAAACGTGTCACGGGGACCTTCTACCGGACCCTGATCCCGCGGGCCGTGGCCGAAGCCCGGCGGATTCTTACGGTGTCCCAGCAGAGCCGGGCCGACATCGAGGCGCGGTTTCCCGAGGCCCGGGGGCGGGTCCATGTGACGTACAACGGGGTCGACCCGCGGTTCTGTCCGATGCCCGCGGACGCGGCCTGGGACCTCGCCGCCCGGCACATCCCCCGGGGGGTTCCGTTTGTCCTCATCGTGGGCCAGGGGGCCCCTTACAAGAATCACCCCCGGGCCGTGGCGGCCTTCCTCGACGCCTTCGCCGCCCTCCCCACGGTGCGCCTCGTGCTCGTACGCCGCATCTCCCGCAGCACCGACCCCACCCTCCGGTCCCTCCTCGCCCACCCCGACCTCCGGGGCCGGGTCTACGCTCTGCCCCACATCGACGCCCCCACCCTGCGGGCCCTGTACTCCCTGGCCCAGACCTTCTTGTTCCCTTCCCTGTACGAGGGCTTCGGCCTGCCGGCCCTGGAGGCCATGGCCTGCGGGGCCCCCGTCCTCACCTCCCGCCACGGGGCCCCGGGCGAAGTCTGCGGCCCGGCCGCCCTCACGGTCGACCCCCGCGACGTGTCCTCCATCGCCGCGGGCCTGCGCCGCCTCTACGACGACCCCTCCCTCCGCGCCGACCTCCGCGCCCGCGGCCTCGCCCACGCCGCCACCTTCACCTGGGAGCGCTGCGCCCGCGAGACCCTCGCGGTCTACCGTCAAGCCCTTGACGATTGACCCGTCCGCCGCGTCCCCGGCCCCTCACTGACACAACCCGTTGCGGCAGACCCCCTGGTTGCACAACGACCCGCAGCATACCTGTCCGCGGTACCCGCAGGTGCGGCAGATGCTGCTCACGCAGACGCCCCCCGCGAGGCACACGCTCCCCGGGCAGCACGGCCCGTTGCCCGCCCCGCACCCGCGGCAGATGCCCCCCGAGCAGAAATTGCCCGTCTGACAACTGCTCCCAGGGCA
>CAYUSB010000001.1:0-327831 GCA_964447205.1 uncultured Myxococcaceae bacterium | reverse complement strand
CGGCCCCGCGGACCGGGCCGGCCGGGGCGGGGATGGGGGCGGGGGGGGGGGCGGGGGGATCGACGGGCGGCCTTTGGGGGGCGGGGGCGCGTCGGTGCGCAACGGGAGCCGGCCGGGCGATGCCCCCGGGGCGGCCGTCGTCGGCGGGGGCGGCGGGGGTGGCGTGCGGGGACGATCGCCGGACGAGCCGGGTGGGGCAACGTCGGCGCCAAACATCGCCATCTCGCCGGTAGGTTCGCGGGCGGGGGGCGGGGGCCCGGCCGGGGGCCGAGGCGGAAGGGCGGGCAGGACCGGCGGGGCTGGCGGGGCCGGAGGCACGGGGGGCAGGGAAGGCCCTGCGGCAGGGGTCTTGGCAGCGACGGGGGGCAGGGCGGGGCCAAGCTCGCGGGGAGGACCTTCCGACGTGGGGTCCATCGGGATCCCCAACGGAGGAGTCTCGGCGTCGTGGGGATCGGCGGACTCGGCCGCGGCGGGGTACTCGCCCGTGGACGAACCCTCGTCAGCTACGGGCACGATCCCCGTGGCCTCGTCGTCGTCGTGGGGGCGTGGGGCCGGAGCCGCGGTCGCCTCGGGGGCTGCGGGCGTCGCGGGGGAGGGCCGAGGGGCCTTGTCTTCTGCGGCGAGCTCGGCCTCGAGGGTCGCCGTCGGCACGATGCCCGTGGGCTCGTCGGGGTCGGCGTCGACGGGCGGGTGGTCGGGGTCGGGCCCGTCCTCGTCCGGGGCCGTGGGGGGCAAGGTGGCCTCCCCAGGGCTATCGGTCTCGGCGTGCTCGGGCTCGTGCGGAACAGGCCCCGTCCTCGGTCCGCGGAGGGACTCCACGAGGGCCTGCATCTCGTCGTCGTTGGGGCTCAACCGCAGGGCCCGCTCGGCGAGGTCGAGGGAGGCCTCGTCGTCTCCCAGGGCGAAGGCGAGCTGGGCCGCGTGGGCGTACAGCTTGCCCGCCCCGCGCCCCGCGGCCACGGGATGGGCGGCGTGGGCCTGGAGCACGTCAAGGAGCTCGACGGTGCGTCCCCGTTGCTCGAGGAGGCGCTCTTCGGCCTGCCAGGCCATGGCCTGGGCGGGGTCGGCGAGGCGGGCCTTGCGCCAGGCCTCGAGGGCCTCTTCGCCGTCCCCGCGTTGCTCCAGGTGCTCGGCGAGCTGGCTCCAGCGCGATGAGGCCTGATCCTGCGGGGGGTCGGCCGCCCGGGCCCGCAAGATCTCGGTGATCCCCGCGGCGTCGTCGGCCCGGCGTCGGGCGTCGAGGAGCCCGAGGGACACCGCGTTGTCCTTGGGAAACTCCCGCCACAGGGCGGTCAGGGCCTCGGCCTCGGCGGCGGGGTCGTCGCGGTGCTGCCGGTGCAAGAGAGCCCAGGCCATCCATCGGTCGCGCCGCTCCTGCGGGGTGGTGGCCCCCTGGGCCCTGCGCTCCATGCGGTCGAGGAGCTCGTTCCATCGCCGACCGCGCTCCAGGAGTCGCAGGATGGCGGCCTCGCACTCGGCCCGGTCTTCGTCCTTCTCGACGAGGGCCAGGGCCTCGCACCACGCGTCGGTGGCGTCGTCGACGCTTTGCAGGTGCCGCTCCGAGAGCAGGGCCACCTCGCGCCACCACTGAAACCGCGCCTCTCTGCCGGCCGCGGGCTGCCCGGCGGCGGCCCGCAGCCGCTCGCAGAGCTCGTCGAGGGCCCCCCGCAGGCGGCACTCCCGCGCCACCTCGGGCAGGGCCTCTGCGTCGTCGGGGCGCAGCTCCAGGACCTGCCGCAGCAGGGCGAGCCACGCGGCCCGGTCGCCCGCGGTGCGCTGGGCCGCCGCCCGACGCCGCAGCAGGACCAGCCGCTGGTGAGGGTCGGTGGGCACGGGCAGGCTGTCGAGCAGGGCCGCGAGGTCTTTGTGGCGCCCGGCCCGGGCATAGATGTCTTGCAGCCGCAGGGCCGCGGCAGGGTCGTCCTGGGCCGAGGCCGAGAGCACGGCGATGGCGTCCTCGGTCCGGCCCGCGCTGAGGTATCCGTCGGCGAGCTCGATCCGCACCCGGGGGGCGATGGGGCTCTCGGGGTTGGCCGACAGAAACCGGATCCGCAGGGTGGCGAGGTCGCCGTGGCGCAGGGCCCCGGTCGACGAGGCGATCTGAAACGCCTGGGCTTCTCCGGGCCACAGGGCCAGGGCCGCCGAGGCGAAATCCTGGGCCCGGCCTCCGCCTCCCTCGCGGGCGATGGCCCCGAGCAGGCGGGCCGCTTCCTGGATGGCCTCGGGGTACTCGGGGCTGTCCTCGGTGCGATGGGCCCGGGCGTGCTCGACCAGGAGGCGGGCCAGGGTGCGCCGGGCCTCGGTCGCGGACTCGCCTCCGGGATGCAGGGACAGGGCCTCGCGCAGGGCGTCGAGCTGCCCCGCGGTGTCGCCCTGAGAGGCCCGGACGGCGGCGAGCTCCTCCAGGACGGCGGCCCGGCGCGACGGCGAGAGCTCCTGGCCGAGGACCTTGTCGAGGGCCCCCGCGGCGGCCTCGAAGCGCCCCGCTCGGCGCCACACGCTGGCCATGCCCGTGAGGGCCTCGGGGTGGCGCCCGTCGACCTGCAAGACCTCCTGCCACAGGGCGGCGGCCTTGTCGTCGCGGCGGAGGCGGGTCGCATACAGCACCGCGGCCCGGTGCAGGAGCTCGGCCCCGTGGGCGGGGTCGCGGCGGGCGGCCACCTTCTCCGCGAGGACGGCCAGGGTCTGGTGCTCGTCGAGGGCGTCGAGGGCCCCCCAGAGCTTGTTGAGGGCCTCGTCGTCGTTGGGGTCGCGGTCGAGGCGCTGCACGAGGGGGATCAGGGTGGGGTCAAACATGGTCGGCCCCCTTGACGACATCCGGCCCCGGGGTCGGGGCGGGTCCCTGGAGGTCGCGGAGCCAGGCGGTGAGGAGGGAGGTTGTACGGGCGGGGGCTTCGATCATGGGGGTGTGCCCGAGGTCGGGCAGCTCGGTGTACGTCCACCCTGGCATGGCCCGGGCCGCGGCGCGGGCGAGGCCGACGGGGATGAGCCGGTCGCGGCCGCCGTGGAGGAGGTACACCGGGGCCCGGACCCCGCGGGCCATCCGGGCGAAGGCTTCGCGTTGCCCGAGGGTCCACAGCACCGAGCGGGTCGACCCGAGGAAGGCCCTGTCGGCCCAGGGCATGGCCCGTCGGGCGTGGGCCAGGGTGATGTGGGCCTGGAGGAGGGCGGGATCGACCGCGTCCACGTCGAGCCCGCAGAGCTTGAAGAAGAACATCACCCCGGCTTCCGGCGAGGCCCGGCGGTTGTAGCGGGAGAAGGCCTCGCCCACGCCCGGGGTGGCGTAGAGGCCGAACACGGTGGCCACCCTGCGGTCGAGGGCCACCGCGGGGCTCAGGGGCAGGGCGGGGCACAGGAGGGCCACCGAGGCCACGCGGCGGGGAAAGGCCGCGGCGGCGAGGAGCGACACGAGTCCTCCCATGGAGTTGCCCACGAGGGTGACGGGGGGCCCCGGGAGGGTGGCGAGGTATTGCCCGAGGAGGCGGACGTGGGCGTCGACGGAGGCGGGGCGCCCGGCGAGGGGGGTGTGCCCGAAGCCCACCAGGTCGAGGGAGGTCACGGCGTGCTGGGCGGCCAGCCGGGGGCCCAACGCCAGCCAGTTCTCCGACGCCCCGCCGAGCCCATGAACCAACACCACGGGGCTCCCGCTCCCCCCGAAATCAACCACCCGGGCCTGGCCCTCGAGGTCGGCCATCCGCTCGCTGATCGTCATCATTGCCTCGGGGGCGAATCTACGCGCCGCCGCGTCCCGCGTCGACGGTCCCCGTGCGATCGCCGCGGGGTCGGCGATGGGCGCTTGTGGCGGGAGAAACCTGCGTGATAGCGTCGCCGCCGCTTTGACGGGAGTGCGGCGATGATGCGGTCGAAGATGACGTGGACGGTGTGGTTGCTCGCGATGGCGATGGGCCTCGGGTGCGAGGCAGAAAGCAAGCTCAACGTTGTGGTCGAGGAGGGGGCCAACGCCCCCCACGTCAACCTCCCGAGCGTCCCGACCCTCCCGCCGCCCCCTCCGACCAATCACAGCGACGGGTCGTTGACGGTGTACGGGGTGCGGCACCTCGCGGCCCGCGACCCCAACCTCTGGGGGCACCAGCAGCGGGTTCATGGGTTTGTGGTGCAGGTGTACGTGGCCCGCAACGAGCGCGGGCAGCCCTGCACCGAGCGCGACCGCTGCACCGAGGAGCGCCCCCACATCTACATCGCCGACAGCCGCGACGAGCGGGACACCTCCAAGTGGATGCAGGTGACCGGGTACGCCACCTTCCAGTACGAGATCGACCAGGCCCGCACGGCCGCCCGCCAGCGCCGCCCCGCCCCGGCCCCGGCTACTCCCACCCCGTCGCTCCCGGGTCAGCCCCCCGGGGCCGAGCGCACCGTGCCCACCGACTTCGACGAGGGAGCCGAGGTGGTGGTCACGGGCAATTTCACGCGCCGGGCCGCCAACGGCCAGGCCGACTCCAACGGCCTGCTCGAGTACACCTCGCACACCACCCTCACCCCCGCCCCGCCTCCGACCCCTGCGCGGCGCTAGTACTAAACCACGTCCAGTTCGGGATCCGTAGTTTTCGCCGCAGCTCCGCGGCGCGCTGCGGCGTCAGCCCTCCTCGCCGGGCATACAGCCCGCCTTCGTCGGCCTTCCTTGCGGCGCTTGCGTCTCCTTGCGAAAACCACGAATCCCAAACTGGCCGTGGTTTAGCGCCGCGACGGCCGCGTGAGGCTTGACCGATCGCCTCCGATCGTGCGCCCTACCTGGAGGTAGGATCCTCGTGGACCCCGGACGCACCATCGGCCAGCGTTATCGGCTGGAGAGCCGCATCGCCGCGGGCGGGATGGGCGAGGTCTTCCTGGCCACCGACGTGACCGACGGGCGCCGGGTGGCCCTCAAGGTGCTGCACCCCGGCCCCGAGGACGACGGTCGACGCCGCCAGAGGTTTCTGCGCGAGGCCTGGGCCGTGTCGCAGCTCTCCCACCCGTCCATCGTGCGGGTCTTCGACCGAGGCGAGGAGCCCGACGGGTGCGCCTGGATCGCGATGGAGTTCATCGACGGGACGAGCCTCGCGGGCATGCTCGACCGCGGCCCGCTGCCCCTGCGCGAGGTGGTGGCCGTCCTTGCCCCCGTGGCCCGAGCCCTCGGGGCGGCCCATCGGGCGGGGTTCGTCCACCGCGATGTCAAACCCGAGAACATCCTCGTGCGCGGCGACGGGCTGCCCGTCCTCGTGGATTTCGGCATCACCCGGGCCATCCGGTACGCGTCCGCCGACGACGGGGGGGTCGACCGACTGACCCGCACGGGGGTCCTCATCGGGACCCCGGAGTACATGTCCCCCGAGCAGGTCCGGGGGCAGGAGCTCGACGGCCGCTCCGACCAGTTTGGCCTCGCCCTGGTCTGTTACGAGGCCCTCACCAACACCCGGCCCTTCGCCGGGGACGCCCCGCTGCAGACCATCGCGGCCATCCTCACGGAGGAGGTCTTGCCCCTGTCTGCCGTCATGGACGGGATCCCCGCCGAGATCGACGCCGCCATCGCACGGGCCCTGTCCAAGCACCCCGCCGACCGGTTTCCTCGCATCGAGGCCCTGGCCGAGGTCCTGGAGGAGTTTGTCCCCACGGCCCTGTCGGGCATCCAGCTCGCCCGGGTGGCCGCCCGGCGCTCGTTGCCGCCGCTCCGGGGAGCCCCGACCATGCTCGACATGGACAACGAGGTCGTACGGTTCGACCCCACCACCGAGCCCAGCATCCCGCAGGGCGACCGGGCCCTCCTCCCGGTCTCTCTGGAGTCCGACCCTACCCCGAGGCTGGGGCCGCGTGCGGGGGAGGTTCCCGGAGGCCCGCCTCCGCAGGCTCCCGAGACAGCGGTCGATCTGGACGACCCCCCGACCACGGTCGATCTGGACGACCCCCCGACCACGGCCCTGCCGGTGGCCCCAGCAGCCCCCCCGCGGGCGAACTACGCGCCCCTGCGAGAGCCTCCCGGGGGTGTCCCCCTGGGGTGGGTGGCCCTGTCGGTCGGGGCGGCCCTCCTGGGGCTCCTGGCGGTGTTCGTGCTGGGGCGCTGAGCCCCAAGAAGCCCTGCGGGTCAGCGAAACCAGAGCGAGACCCGCTGGTCGATGCGGTAGAGGCAGGTAGCGGCCCGGCCGTGGGCCATGGCCCCCTGGCTCGAGGGCCCCCCCTCGTGCATCCGCATCGAGCAGAACTGTCCGCTGTTGTTGATCCCGATGCCCTTGGCCGAGCAGTACACCCAGCGCCCGTTGAACACCGAGGTGAAGGCCGTGGACGTGTACCCCACCGTGCACGGGGTGGGGGTCATGATGGCGGTGTAGTTGATATGCCAGTCGACGGTGCAGGCGGGGGTGAAGAAGACGCTGTTGGTGGCGTCGGTGAGGCGCCACGCGAGGGCGGGCCGGATCGCCGTGATCTCCGCCCCGCCCAGCCGATACGACTGCGCCAGGGTCCCGATCCCCGCCGGGTTGACCGTCTCGGCCGTGTCCGGCAACGGGGCCTCCGGAACCTGGTTTGCGACGAGGGTCCAACCACCGCCCGCCATGTCGCAGTAGTACCCCCGGGCGGGGCCCGGACCGGGGCCGTCGAGGTCGAGGAGGTACACCCCGTCGGTCGCCCCGGGGTTGGCCCGCAGGACCGCCCCGCAGCTCTCCGCCCCGCAGCGTCCCGCCACGCAGCGGGCCCCGACCCCCACCGTGCCGCAGGACGTCCCGCAGGCCCCGCAGTGGTCATTGTCGGAGCGTACGTCGATGCAGCGGGTCTCGCAGAGGGTGAGCCCACCGCCGCACTGGCAGCGTCCCTGGGCGCAGAAGGCTTGCGGGGCGCAGGCCATCCCGCAGCCTCCGCAGTGCTCGCGGTCGACGGAGGTGTCGATGCACCGCTCGCCGCAGCGGGCCTCTCCCGCCGCGCACCCGCAGACCCCCGCGGTGCACAGGGCCCCGCCCGTACACGCCACCCCGCAGGCCCCGCAGTGGGCCGGGTCGCGGTCGAGGGCCGCGCAGAGGGTCCCCCCGTCGGACGCGCACGACGACTCGCCCGCGGCGCAGCCGACGTCTCCGGGGCCTCCGTCGGTAGGACTCGCGTCCGGGGCAGGGACGTCTTCGGGGCTCGTATCCGAGGGCCCCCCGTCGTCGAGGCCCGCATCGGCGGGGCCGGAGTCTGCGGGTCCGATGTCTGCGGGTCCGGCATCTGCGGGTCCGGCATCTGCGGGTCCGGTGTCCGTGGGTCTGGTGTCCGTGGGTCCGGGGTCTGCGGGGCCGAGGTCGCTCGCGGCGTCGCCTCCCACCACCGGGCTGCCGCCCGAACACGCGGCCGCGGTCACTACGACGCCCAGCCAGCCGATCGCCCCTGTAGCCACGCGCCTCATACCCTCCGCGGTACGGGAATCGGGGGCCGAGGTCAACGCGCCTCCCGCCCGAAGTCGAGGTACCCTGCCGGTCGCCTATGCTCCGCCCCTCCTTGATGCTGTGCGTGTCGTTGTCCCTCGCAGGCTGCGGGTCTTCCGAGCCTCCGCCCGTCACGGACGCGGGAAGTCCCGTCGACGCTGTGTACGCGGACGCAGGGGTGGACGCTCCGCCTCCGCCCGACCCCGTGCGGGCCACGGCTCCCTTCGTGCGGTACGTCGACCCCCTCATCGGCACAGGGGGCCTGGGGTACGGGACGGGGAGCGCGTTTCCGGGGCCCCAGCGGCCCTTCGGACTGGCCCGTCCGGGGCCCGACACCAGCGACGCCCGGGGGGCCGCCATCGTCTACGCCCACTGTGCGGGGTACTCCCATTTCGACAGCCACAACGCGGGCTTCTCGCAGCTCCACATGCACGGCACGGGGATCGTCGACTATGGGGCCCTGGGCTTCATGCCCGTGGTCGGGATGCGCCCCGACCGCACCCGGCAGACCGGGTATCTCCAGCCCTTCCGCCACAGCCGCGAGGTGGTCGAGGTGGGCTACTACCGCGTGACCTTCGACGAGAGCGAGATCACCACGGAGGTCACGGCCACCGACCATGTGGCCCTCTACCGGGTGACCTTCCCCGCGGGGTCGGACGGACACCTGCTGTTCGATGTCGGGCACACCCTGTCCGAGGTTCGGGTGACCGACGGGGCCGTGGGGGTCGACCCGGCGGCGGGGGAGCTGACGGGGCGGGTTCATCTGGAGGGCGGATACTCCAACCGCATCGGAGGGGTCGTCCTGCACTGGGTGGCCCGGCTCTCTCGCCCCCTCACCGCCGCCGGAACCTGGCACGACGGAGCCCTCCGCCCCGACGCCCGCACCCAGACCGGAGCCCGGGTCGGGGCCTGGGTCCCCGTAGAGACCACGGAGGCTGCAACCGTGACGGTGGCCATCGGGTTGTCCCTCACCGACCTCGACCACGCCCGGGCCAACCTCCAGGCCGAGGCGGCCGACCTCGATTTCGACCGGGTGCGTCGGGCCTCCGTCGAGGCCTGGGAACCCCTCCTGGGGCGGGTCCGGGTCGAGGCCCGGGGCGAGGCCGCCCTGCGGACCTACTACACCGCCGTCTATCACACCCTCCTCATGCCCACCCTCCTGTCGGACGTCGACGGGAGCTACCGCGGGGTCGACCGGGCCGTGCATCGCGCCGACGGGTGGCGCTACTACTCTGACCTCTCCCTGTGGGACACCTTCCGCACCGAGCACCCGTGGCTCACGATGGTCTACCCCGAGGCCCAACGCGACAGCGTGCGCTCGCTCCTCGCGATGGGGCGGGTCCTGGGCTACTTCCCGCGGTGGCCCCTCGGGGCGGGCGAGACGGGCGGGATGCTCGGCGACTGCGGGGCCCTCATGGTGGCCGACACCTGGCTCCGGGGCCTGCGCGACTACGACGTGGACGCGGCGTGGCGCATCGCCCGCCAGGGGGCCTTCGCGACCCCGACCCGCCGCGAGGCCATGGACGATTACCTATCGCTCGGGTACGTCCCGATGGAGGGGCGCGGGTCGAGCGCCTCGGCCACCCTGGAGTACACCTACGCCGACGGGGCCCTCGCGGCCATGGCCCGGGGACTCGGGCACACAGCCGACGCCGCCGCCCTGGAGACCCGGTCCCGCGGGTATCGCGGGCTCTATGACCCCGCCCAGGGATGGCTCGTGGGGCGCCATCGCGACGGACGGTTCGCCCAGGTGGGGCGGCCCGAGGCGTGGCAGGACTTCTACGCCGAGGGCAACCCCTGGCAGTACCTCTGGTACGCCCCCCACGACCTCGACGGGCTGGCCGACCTCCTCGGAGGCCGGGCGCGGTTTCTGGAGCGCCTGGAGGAGATGTTCGTGCGCTCGATGGCGGCCCGTCGCACCCCACTGCCCGACCCGTACTACTGGCACGGCAACGAGCCTGACATTCACGCCCCGTTCATCCCCGCGTACTTCGGCGACGGGGATACGGCCTCGCGCTACGTCGACTGGGTCCGTCGGACCCGGTACGGGGACGGGCCCGATGGCATCCCGGGCAACGACGACGCGGGGACCCTGAGCGCCTGGTACACCTTCGCGGCCCTCGGGGTGTTTCCCCTCGCGGGGACCGAGGTGTGGCTCCTCGCGGCCCCGTCGGTGACCGCGGGCGAGGTGGACCTTCCGGGCGGGGCCACCCTGCGGGTCGAGGCTCCTTCCGCGGGGACGGGTTCGCTCCGCATCCGATCCGTCACCTGGAACGGGACCCCCCTCGAACGGCCCCGGATGACCCATGGGCAGATCGCGCAGGGCGGGACCCTCCGCTTCGACCTCGCGCCCTGAGCGGGCCCCGGCGGGCCTCTGGCGGGTCAGTCGGCGTGTTTGATAGGCTTGACCGAGCGGAAGCGCTCGGAGAGGGGCGCGTGGCCGAGGGGCTCGAGGATCACGGGCTCGTCGACCACGGTGGTGTCGGGCACGGCGTCGAGGAGGTGGCGGATCAGGGTGAGCCGGCCCCTGCGCTGGTCGTTGAAGTCGACCAGGGTCCACGGGCACCGCTTGGTGTGGGTGGCCTTGAGCATCGCGTCGCGGGCCTCGCCGTAGGCCTTGTAGAGGGGCCGAGACTGCAGGTCGACGGGGGAGAGCTTCCAGCGCTTGAAGGGGTCTTCGGCCCGCTCGGCGAAGCGCTTCTCCTGCTGGTCCTGGTCGACGGTGAGCCAGTACTTGAGCAGGAGGATGCCGTCGTCGACGAGCATCTTCTCGAACACCGGGGCCTGCTCCAGAAACGCCTCGTACTGGGCCTCGGTGCAGAACCCCATCACCTTCTCGACCCCGGCCCGGTTGTACCAGCTCCGGTCAAACAGGACCATCTCCCCCGCCCCCGGGAGGTACGGGACGTACCGCTGGAAGTACCACTGGGACTGCTCGCGTTCGGTGGGTTTGCCGAGGGCTACGATGTGGGCCTGCCGGGGGTTGAGCTTCTCGGTGATGGCGTTGATGACCCCGCCCTTGCCCGCGGTGTCGCGTCCCTCCAAGACCACCACCAGCCGGGAGCCGGTGTGCTTGAGCCAGTGGGCCACATTGTTGAGCTCAAGCTGCAGGGGCTCGAGGCGTTGGGCGTAATCCTTCTTGCTCAGTCGGCTCATGGCGGGGAGATGTCCTTGGGGTGAGGGTGGGAGGAGAAGCCTCAGTCGGCCTCGTAGGCGCAGCGAAACCCGAGGTCGTAGTCGCGGAAGGCGGGGTGCTCGCCCTCGCGGCGGGTGGTGCGAAAGCGGTCGATCTGGTCGTTGTTCCAGCCGCCCCCGCGGGTGACCCGGGCCGAGCCCTCGGACGGGCCCCGGGGGCTCGTCTGGGCCCCGGTAGGATAACTCCGGCTGTACCAGTCTGCCGTCCACTCCCAGACGTTTCCGGCCATGTCGAGGACCCCGAAGGGCGAGGCTCCCGCGGGGTACTGTCCCACGTCGGTCGGGCCCACCCCCCGGCAGGACTCGCCCCCGACGGTCCAGTCCATCCGCGCGCAGTCCGTCGGAACGTCATCCCCCCACGGGAACCTCCGCCCCTCCGGGCCCCGGGCCGCAAACTCCCACTCGGCCTCGGTGGGGAGCCTGCCCCCGACGAAGCGGCAGTACGCGTCGGCCTGGCTCCAGTCGACCCCCGTGACCGGGGACGAACCCTGGGGCAACGGGGTCGAGGCCCGTCGGCAGGCCCCGGCCGTGACGCAGCGGGCATAGAGGTCGATGGTCACCTCCAGCCGGTCGAGGCAGTACGCCGGGAGGGTCACCGGGTGGGCGGGGCGCTCATCAGGATAGCCGTCCGGCCCGTCGTGCCCCATCGTGAAGGTCCCCCCCGGGATGGCTACGGCCCCGGGCGGGCACGGGGAGTACGGCGCGACAGCACCGGCCTCGTCCTGTGCCCCGCCATCGGCCGGGACGGCCCCGTCTGCGCCCGCGAGGCCACCGTCGGGTGTCGGGCGGGGCCGAGGGTGGATCGCCCGCCAGCGTGGGCCCTCCGAGGCCGTGGGAGCCCTCCGCGACGACGCGAACACGCCGCAGCCCAACATCGCCACAACGACCAGCCCGACACCCGCACCGCTATCCGACCGCCACCGCGTCACCCGCGGATCATGCCGCGGGTGCGTGCGGGGCGCGAGGGTGTCGTGCAGGAATCATCGAAGGGGCGGGAGGCGGGAGGCCGAGGGCCTGCTCAGCGCAGGAGGCCGTAGCCGAGGAGGCGGGAGGCGTAGCGGGTGGCGTCGACGAGGCCCACATAGTTACGGAACCGCGTGACCGAGGTGGTCTGCCGTCGGCTGTCGACGTAGCGGGGGATGGGTTCGTTGGTGCGCGGGTCGCGCACCACGGTGACACTCCCGTCGGGGGCGAAGACGGGTTCGAGCCGGTCGTTGACGACGACCTGGTAGGTGTCGACGAGGAGCTCGTTGGCCCGCTGGAGCATACGCGAGGCGATCCCGCGGTCGACCCGAACCCCGTCGACCTCGTCGGGGCCGTAGCGCCGGGCCACATAGATCACCCCCGTCTCGGGGTTGCGGAACCGCAGCCGCTCGGGCTCGGCCACATCCACGGCCTCGGGGCCTCCTTCGGTCCAGATGCGGGTGCGGTGGATGGTCCCGAGGTCGCTGTTGAGCGAAGAGAAGAGCATCGAGTAGACCACCGTGGGGAGCTGCTGGCGGTAGCCGATGTTGGGGAAGACGAGCCGGGCGTCGTTGGGCCGCCGGGGCACCCCGAGGGGGTCGCCCGGGGTGGGGCGGGTCCACAGGGGCAGGAGGGAGGGCTGGACGGCCGGGATGCCCGCCGTGCCGCCCGACGGGACGTTGGGGACATGCATGGCCACGGCGTCCCAGTCTTCGGCCAGGATGCCTCCGAGGAGGCGGTCAAACGCCCGGGGCATGTCGGTCCCGAAGTTGACCTGGAACTCGCGTCCGTCGAGGTAGAGCGAGCGGGTCACGCTGGAGAAGCTCGGCCGGGTGTCGGTGAGCATGATGGCCGCGAGGGGCTTCTCGGGGTAGCTCCCGGCCCGCACGGTGTAGGCGTGGTAGGCCCACGACCCGCCCTGGGTGTTGTCGTACTCGGCCCCGATGAAGCGGCCGTCGATGACCCCGAGCTCAAACTGCGGCTCCAGGGTGGCCCCCGTCCCGGGCACGTCGAAGAGGGGCCGTCGGTTGGGCAGGGGGTCGGCCTGGGGCTGGTAGAGCCCCACCTCGGGACGGAGCATCACCCCCGCGAAGAAGTCGAAGATCTCCGGGCCCGCCACGAGGTAGGGCCGGAGCCAGTTGTCGTCGCGGCTCACCCGGTCGAAGAGAGCGGGGGAGAAGACCTGCGAGTAGAAGGCCGAGTCGCGGGCCACGCTCCAGTGGTAGCCCCGCAGCCGGCGAAACACGCTGCGGGCGAGGAAGGCCGGGATGCCCCACTCGTTGAACTCCCGCTGCCCCCGCCGGAAGTACAGGGCGGGGTAGGTGAGCTCGTACTTGCGCACCATCGACTGGGTGACCTCGTAGATGTCCGCCCCCTGGTCGAAGTAGTTGATGTGGGGGTACCCCGTGCCGATGTCCCAGGCCACGCGGTAGTTCCAGCGCAGGGCGTGGGCCCCAGTGCGGGTGGTGTCGGTGGTGCGCCACGAGGGGGCCACGCGCTCGGAGGTGCCCGACGTGGGGCCGGTCTCGAAGTCGCGCATCGAGGCGTGGTCGCGGGGGCCGAAGCTGCAGAGCCTTCCGTCGACGACCCGCCACTTGTAGCGGGCCTGCTCCTCGGGGGTGGCCTCGCGGCAGCGGCTGGGGTCAAACACCTGCATCTGCCGGGCGAGCTCGGTGTAGTGAATGGGCAACACGCCTTCCTCCTCCAGGACCGGGTCGCGCCACCGGATCTGGTCGAGCTCGGAGAGGTTGGTACGAAGCCG
The DNA here is from genome assembly GCA_964447205.1 of uncultured Myxococcaceae bacterium. Taxonomy (GTDB): domain Bacteria; phylum Myxococcota_A; class Polyangia; order Polyangiales; genus JAEUKH01. The sequence goes on along the minus strand of CAYUSB010000001.1, from coordinate 314,526 downwards.
TGCCGAGAAGCGGTCCTGCTCGGTGGCGGGGGCTCCTCCGCGGGCGGGGTCGAGCTCGTGGGTCTCCAGGACGCGGCCGTAGAGGAGGCCCATGGCGTAGTGGTCGTAGGAGCCGATCCCGACGGTCTCGTCGAAGCGCTCCCACTGGTACTCCATGACGGAGGTGTTGCCGAAGTAGTCCACGGAGGCGTGGGGGGGGCGGGCGTCGTCGATGCCGAGCTCGTCGTCGGAGGGCGGGTCGATGTACCGCGGGCCGAGGCAGTTGTCGGCGTTGCGGTCGGGGCTGCGCACGCTGGCGCAGTTGTTGGCGTTGCAGACCGGGGTGCAGGTGGCGGTGGCCTGGCCCATCCGGGTGCGGAGCTGCCAGTACTGGGGGTTGTAGTTCATCGCGTCGTAGGACGACACGGGGAGGTGATAGAGCCCGAGGGAGTGCCCGATCTCGTGCAGGGCGATGCCCTTGTAGGCCTCGATGCGGAGGTCGTGGAAGATGCGTCGGCCCCGGGCCTCGGGGCTCAGGCCGCGGTACCGCTGCCGAAACCAGCGGGCCACGCCCTGCAGGTCGCGCGAGCCCACCACCGGCGGGGCCCCGGCGTCCTGGAAGCAGAACCCGCGGCCTTCGAGGCGCTGCATGAGGGTGTTCCACCGCGACTCGGCCAGCTCGGGGTCCATCCGTCGCAGGGGCGAGGCCATCTCGAGGAGGGACTGGGTGCGTTGCGAGCTCGGGTCGATCCCGAGGTTGGCGAGCCAGCCCTCGTCGACCATGTCGGCTTCGAGGGGGGTGTTGCGCAGGAGGGCCGCGGCGGCCTCGAAGCGGGCGGAGGTACGGCTCGCGGCAGCCCCGGCGGGCGAGGGGGTCTGGACCATCCGCTCGTGGGCGTCGAGGGCCTGGGCGGCCCCGTGGATGGCGGGCAGGGCCAGTCCGTTGGCCCGCGCGGCGGCGTGCCCATCGATGGCCCGAACCCGCTCCCGCAGCTCATCCTGGCTCATGGCCTGGCGCACGCTGGAGGCGGGGTTACGCACGCTGCGGGCGAACCGCTGGGCCGCGGCCCCGTTGACGAAGTCGTCGACGCTGAGCTCCCCGAGGGCCAGGAGGATGTAGTCGCGTTGTTGGGCGGCGGCGAAGTCGACCGAGCGGCCCATGTTCATGCCGCCGTTGGAGACCACCTCGCCGGTGAGGGGGTCGTAGCCCCAGTGGGCGATGCCGCCAAACGGGGCCCGGCTGTTGCCCGGCCAGAACGTGATGTGGCTGTACCGCACGTCTCCGAGCCGCGCCGAGAAGCCCACCTCGCGGCAGGCCGCGCTGTCGTCGGCCCGCACGGGGTTGTGGCAGAGCACCACGGCGGGACCGTTGGTGGCCTTGGGGCGCGGGCCGAGCCAGGCCCCGTCCTCCTGGGGGGCCGTCCCGTTGTCGAAGTACTGGTCGTGGCAGGCCTGGCGCTCGCCGCCCGTACGCCGACACTCGACCTCTCGGGCGTTGGCGATGGCCTGCATGATGGCCACGTTCCACGAGGCGATGATCTCTTCGGAGGCCCCGCGGGTGAAGGCCCCGCGGGCGATCTCGTCGGGCGTGGGGAGGCGGAAGGTGTCGTCGCCGTTGGGGCGTTCGGTCCGCACGTGATCCTGCATCTCGGGCAGCATCTCGCGGTTGATGTAGTAGGCCACGGGGCGCACGGCCCGCTGGCGGTAGGGGAGGGTGCAGCGGTGCATCACGAGGTCGCACTGCGAGCCCGCCCGGCCCGCGTCGGCGCTGGTGCCGCACTCGTCGGCGGTCCCGTCGTTGTTGGCGTCGGCGTTGGCGGTGCAGGCCACCGCGGGGGCGAGGTGCGAGCGCATCCACAGGTTGTGGATCATCGCGTAGCGGTGGAAATTTCGGTCGTTGATGCCGTACCCGGGGTCAAACCCGTTGCGGGTGGCCCGGGGGCCGCCCACGAGGTCGTACGGGTGACGGGTGAGCTCAAGGGGCTCGAAATCGCGGTCCTCCACACGGCGGAACGAGGTCCGGATGGTGGTCTCCTGCGGGTTGCAGGAGTAGACCGGACCCTGGGCGAAGAAGTTGGCGATGAGGCAGGTGGGCAGTGGGTCGCCGAAGACGCGGGAGTTCTCGGGGTTGACGAGCCAGCGGGAGGTGACGTCGAAGTAGCCGCCCGGGTGGTTGCGGGCGTTGGGGGCGTCGACGCACTGGCCGGTGGCCTCGTCGCGCACCTTGCCTGCGGTCATCTCGCAGAAGTTGTTGGCGTAGGGGCTGCGGGGGTTGGTCTCGTTGAAGGCCACGGGCGAGAAGGACAGATCGCCGAAGACCGAGCCGTACCAGACCCAGAGCCAGTCGGGGTTGTCGACGAGGTTGCGGGTCCAGTCGACCCGCATGTAGTCGCGCACGTACCAGGGGCGGTCGGTGACGTTCTCTTCGACGACGTTGAGCTCCTCGCCCGTGGTGGGGTTGTAGGCCCGGCGCACGTCGAAGTGGCTGTCGATGCGGTAGGCCGCGACGATGAGGCCGTTCTGGGTGCGGCGGGCTTCGCCGGGGCGGCCGTCGGAGCCCGTGAGGTACTCGTAGCTCTTGCGGGCCAGCAGGAGGTTCTCCTGGATCTCCCAGTGGATGCGGTCGACGTTGTCGTAGGTCCCGACGGGCATCAAGGTCTGGTCGACGGGGGAGTCGACCACGTAGCTGTTGATGTAGAACTCAGGGTCGTCCCGGGCCTCGGTGTAGTCGGCCCCCACGAAGAACGACTTGGCCAGCGACCACGGCCGGGTGCGGTCGATGGGCTCGCGCTCCTGGGCGCAGTGGATCCCGCCTAGCCCGAGGGCCATGAGGCAGAGCATCACCAGGGCCCGCCACGCGGGGCGCGGGCGGCCAATGGGCACGGAAGACATCGCAGAGACCTCCAGAAGGGCGGCGGTGGGCCGTCACGGCCCGGGCGCGCGGGGCCGACGATACTCTCTCGCCCGGGCGGTGGCGAGAGGGGCCCCCGCATCCCGGAGAGGGGAGCGGAGCCCCGCTGAGGGGCTGTGGAGCGTGCAGAGTGTCGGGCGGGCGTGCAGAGCGCGCGGGGGTCGTGCAGAGGGTGGCGGTCAGAGGGCCCGGGGTCGCTCCCAGAGGATCGAGGGGAGGGCTGCCGCGCATGGAGGGGTGCGTGCAGAGAGCCCGGGGGTGCGTGCAGAGCGCGCGGGGGTGGGGTCTGGTGGGCGATGGGGTGGGGTCTGCCAGGGTGGAAGGCGCTGTCCTGCCCGTGCCTGCTTCCGTCTGTACCGCGAGGCGAAGCCGGCGGTGGGTACGGTTGACCACTTCCCTTCCAGTGCGCGCGGCGACAGGCAGTCGAAGGACGGTCGGGGCGTGAGGGTGCTTCGTACAACAGGGACTCTGACAACGCTGCGGTGGGCCTGGAGTTCCACACTGGCGGCGCCCCGGGCTGATCCCGACGATCGGGTCATGCGGCGCCGACTCCGAATCCCAGCTTGACCGGGCCCCGGGGGCGGGCGCACGACTTCGCCTACGCGCGGGTGGTGTGACGACCGTTTGTCCCCGCGCGCGGAGCGACAAGGCATGAGCGACCGTGCGATCAACTTCAACGCGGGCCCTGCGGGGCTCCCTCTGGCGGTGATGACCCGAGCCCAGGCGGAGTTTGTCGACTTCGAGGGTACGGGCATGGGCATCGTCGAGCACTCCCACCGCGGAGAGGCTTACGGGCGGGTTCATGCGGAGGCGGAGTCGCGGCTGCGGGCGCTCCTGGGGCTGGGCGCGGAGTGGGCCGTGCTGATGCTCCAGGGCGGGGCGAGCCAGTGCTTCGCCACGGTCCCGATGAACCTCCTCGGACCCGGCTCCACCGCAGCCTACGCGGTGACCGGGGGATGGGGCGAAAAGGCCCTGGCCGAGGCCCGGTGCGTGGGCGAGGCCGTCGACGTGACCCCGATGCAGGGGCGATACGATCGGATCCCGGCTGCGGACGAGCATCGGGCTCCGGTAGGAGCGGCCTACCTGCACATCACCACCAACAACACCCTGGAGGGTACCCAGTACGCGGGGCCTCCCGAGGGGATGGAGGTTCCGTTGGTGGGCGACATGTCCAGCGACTTTCTGTGGGGTCCCACCGACCTGTCCCCGTACGCCCTGGTCTACGCCGGGGCCCAGAAGAACATCGGCCCCTCGGGCCTTGTGGTGGTCCTCGCCCGCCGCGAGCTCCTGGCTCGGGCCCGTACCGACATCCCCACCATCTTCCGCTACGCGGTCCACGACGCCCAGGGGTCGCGGTACAACACCCCCAACACCTTCGGGGTGTACATGCTGCGCAACGTCCTGGCCTGGATCGAGTCCGAGGGGGGCCTCGCGGAGATCGGACGCCGCAACCGGGCCAAGGCTGCGACCCTCTACGCCGCCCTCGACGCCGCGCCGGGCTTTTTCACCGTGCCCGCCGTCCCAGGCTCCCGCTCGGCCATGAACGTCGTCTACCGCCTCCCCGACCCCACCCTGGACGACCGCTACGTCCGCGAGGCCGAGGCCCGGGGCATGGTGGGCCTGCGGGGGCATCGTTCGGTGGGCGGGATTCGGGCCAGCTTGTACAACGCGGTGTCGGAGGCCGACGCTGCGGCCCTGGCGGATTTCACCCGCGATTTCGTGCGCCGCTGGGGCTGAGCCTCCGCGTCTACCACTCCAGGGGGACCACCAGGAGGTAGCGGTCGTGGGCGTGGGTGAGGGTGGCCAGGGGGAGGGGTTGGGTCACCCTTCGTACGCAGACCATCACGTCCCCGGGGTTGGCGATGGTGCTGGAGGGCCCGCCCCAGCTTCGTACGAAGCCCGTGCTGAAGCGCAGGTCGAGGATGAGCGACAGGCGCCCGTGCCCGCGAGCGCAGGCCCCGAGCTCGGCGGCCTTGGACTGGAGGTGGGCGTCGAGGGCCTCGAGGCGGTCGCAGGCCGACCCGGCGATGACCGCGGGGTTGTTCTGATCCCAACAGCGGGAGACCACCCCGGGCTGCACGGTGGCCACCCGGCCGCCTGGGGTGGCAGGCGCCGGGGCCTCAGGGCCTCCCGCGTCCTCGACGATGGCGACGGCGGGGGCCCCGGCGTCGGGGGAGCCATGGTCGGGGCTCGGCCCGGGCAGGGCGTCGGGGAGGGCGAGAGGGGCGGCAGGCTCGGGCCGGACGGGGACGGTCGAGCGGCGCAGGGTCAACATCCCGCCGCCGAAGACCAGGACGAAGCCCGCGACGAGCGAGGCCAGGGCCACGGAGGCCACCATACGCGGGGAGTAGGCGTCGTTGACAGGCATCGGGAGGAGGATCAGGGCCGCGCGGCGCGCGAGGGCCCTGGCGACGCGGGTGTAACGCGTTCGGGCCAGGGCCGCAACGCAGACCCGCGGCGGGGACAGGGCCCTCAGGGGCGCAGCTCGAGGGCCCCGACTTCGAGCAGAAAATGAAGCTCCCGCAGGACGTCCCCTGGGGTCGCCCGGCGGTCGTGGGCCACCCGCTTCACGAGGCGGGTCACCGTGTGAACCCCGTCGGCGTGGGCCAGGAGCTCGTGCCCGATGGCCCCGAGCCCGAGGCGGTTGAGCCCGCGTACGGTGGTGGCGATGCCCACCCTGCGGTCGAGGAGGGGAGAGAAATGCTCCTGGGGGTCGTCCATGAGCATGGCCCCGGCCCGCAAGACCTCGAAGGCGTCGGACTCCAGGGCGAAGGCCCCCTCGGGGGCGCTGGCTCCGCGGAAGAAGCGCAGGGTCCCGCGTCGCCAGCGGAAGGTGTCGAGGAGGCGCTCCCGGGCGAAGCGGGCCGCCACCTCGGCGACGCTCTTCGGGTCGAGGAGCTCGAGGTGCAGGAGGGCCTCGCGCAGGTTGGACCCCAGGCGCGGGGCCATGGCCAGGGCCATGTCGAGCTCGCCGGGGTTGATCAGCCCCTGCTGCACGAGGAAGTCGCCGAAGCCGTCCTGGGTGGCGCTCGGGGCGATGTGGGTCAGCTTGCCGCCCACGAGGTACAGAACCCGCCGGGTGGGGGTGGCCTCGGCCACGAGCATCCCGGTCTCCTCGGTGAAGATCAAGCGGGCCAGGGCGTGCAGGAAGGTGCACCCCGCCAGGGAGTCGGCCCAGTCGGCCACGGCCCCGTCGCCCAGGTTGGACGGGGCCGTACGCTGGGGCAGGACCGGCGCGAGCTCAGGCAGGTCGGTGGCGCTTACGGTGCGCCCGTCGGGGGTCCGCAAGGTGTCGCGGGGGCCGAGGATGTCGCCGAGGGCGAGCTCGACGAGGCGGGCCAGGGTGTACCGCCCGCGCGCCTGGCCGTCCGCGTCGAGGAGCTCGTAGTAGGCCTCGAGGACCTCGCGGGTCTTGTCCGCGGAGGCGGCGAAGACGGCCTCGGCGGGGGTGATGGCCACGGGCCCGAGCTCACCTGCCCCTTGGGGGGGCGCGGCGGGGTGCGACCCCGAGGAGGGGCGCTGGACCGTGGTCCGGGCCCAGTGAACGAGGGCGGCCAGCAGGGGCCGTGCCTCGGCGGGGTCGCCGACGTGGGGGGACAGCGCCACCCGGAGCTCCTCGGCGGACTGGAAGCGCTCCGCCGGGGTGCGGGCCAGGGCGCGCATCACCACGCTCACGAGAGAAGCGGGGTGGTCGGCCAGGACGTCGAAGAGGATCTCCACGGCCCGCTCCCGTTGAGTGAGGAGGGTGTGCAGGTCGGGCCCGGGCAGGCCCGCGAAGAGGGGCCGGCCGGTGAGGACCTCGGCCAGGACCACCCCCGCGGCGAAGAGGTCGACCCGGGTGTCGGAGGCCAGGCCCATGAGCTGCTCGGGGGCCATGTACGCGGCCTTCCCGCGGTTGATCCGCAGGGCGGTGACGGCCTGAGGCGGCGTCGGGTGCCGCACCAACGGCCCCCCCGAAGGGGGCGGAACCGACGACCGGGTGGGCAGGGCGATCCCGAAGTCGCCGAGCTTTACGTCGCCCTCGCGGGACAGAAAGATGTTGGACGGGGACACGTCCCGATGCACGAGCACGCCGCCCCCCGGAGCGGGCAGCCCGTGGACGTGGGCCACCCCCGCGAGGAGCTCGCGGACGACGTGGCAGGCCAGGGGGGCCTCCATACGCCGTTGGGTCTGGTGCAGGGCCCGCTGCAGGCGCCACAGGTCGACCCCGTCGACGTACTCCAAGGCGATGAAGGGCTCGTGCTCGGCCTCCCCCTGCTCGAGCACCCGCACCACATTGGGGTGGGCGGCCGCGTGGGCCAGGGCGGCCTCGTTGCGCAAGAGCTCGCGCAGCACCGCGTCCTGGATCTGCTGTTCGCCGAGCAGCTTGAGCACCACCCGGGTCCCGTCCGGCCGCGTCGCGAGGAAGACCTCGCTCATGCCGCCCACGGCGAGCCGCTCGACCAGGGAGTACCCGCCCACGCGGGCGCCGGAGATTCGCGCCGTCACCCGGCCGAAGGTAGCGCCTTCCGCCGCCCGAGGTGAACTCATCCTGCATCCCGAGGCCGTCGACCCAATCGCCCCGGTGCCAATTTCTCCGCCCCCAAGGGCAGGGGCCATGACGTACCATCCGAGGCGAATTCGCCATGGCGCAAGACCTCCCCGCAACCCGGCTCAGCTCCCCCGACGCGATCCCCCTCGGGAGGGCGCCGTTTATCGGTCGAATCTCTGACCGCGAGGCGATCGTCTCGGCCGTAGATCGCTCTGTAGAGGAGTCCCGCTGTCAGGCCGTGACCCTCCTCGGCAACCCCGGGGTGGGGCGGACCCGCCTGGTGGGGGAGGTGATCGCCGACCTGGCCGTTCGGCACCCAGAGCTCCGTGTCTACCGCGGGGCGGCCCGGCCCGAGCAGGGCGTCCAGGCCGCGGTGGCCAGGATCCTTCGGGCCCGGTTTGGCATCGTCGAGGGCTCCGACCCCCACGCCCAGGCCAACGAGGTCGCGGCCCAGGTGATGGACCTCTTCGGCGACCGCCGAGTCGACGAGATCCTGCACTTCCTCGGGGCCTTCCTCGGCCTGCGGTTTGGCGACACGGTCCTCGCCGAGGCGGTCGATCAGGACCTCCGTACGGCCCAGCAGGTGTCGCGGGCCGTGCTCCGGCGGCTGTTCGAGGTCGACGCCCAGCGGGGCCCCGTGATGCTTGTCTTCGAGGACATGCACCTCGCCGCCGTCGACGGGGTGAAGATGGTCCGAGAGCTGATCGAGTCGATCCGCAACGTGCCCATCACGGTCCTCTGCACGGCCCGCCCCGAGCTCATGGCCCTCGACCGTGGCTTCACCGACACCCCGCGGGGCCGACACACCCGCATCGACCTCGCCCCCCTGTCTCAGAGCGAGGCTGGGGTCCTGGCCCGGATGCTCCTGTCCTCGATCGAGGACGTCCCGGACGAGCTGGCCGACACGGCCGTGCGCCTCGGAGGCGGAAACCCCTTGCTCACCGAGGAGATCGTGCGGGCCTACTTCACCCAGGGGGTCATCGCCCTGGAGGGGGACGGGGGGGTCGTGATCGACCTCGACCGGCTGGAGCACGTGCGCCTGCCCATGAGCGTCGAGGACGCGGTCAACGCCCGGATCGCGGCCCTCGCTCCGCCCGAGCAGGAGGTCCTGTCCCGGGCGGCCCTGATGGGGCCCGTGTTCTGGCTTGGGGGGCTGGTGGTGCTCGGACGCACGCGGCGCGACCCGCCCGCCCTTTGGGGCGGCGGCGAAGACCTGGCCCCGCATTACCGCGACCTCCTCAAGGGCCTCGAAGAGCGCGACTACGTCCTGCGGATGTCCGACAGCTCCCTGCCCGGGGACGAGGAGTTTGTCTTCAAGCACAACCTCGAGCGCGACAAGCTCGCGGCCCTCGTAGGTCCCGAGGACGGGGCGGCCTATCACCTCCTGCTCGCCGAGTGGCTGGAGTGCCGCCTCGCCGAGCCCCGCGACGAGTCCCAACTCGACCTCCTGGCCCGCCACTACGAGGGTGGAAACCGTCCCCTCCGGGCGGCCCGCTGCTACCTCGCCAGCGCCAACCTCGCCCGGGCCCGCTTCGCCAACGACAAGGCCGTGGCCCACTACCTCCGGGGCCTCGAGCACCTGGGCGAACACGACGTGGGCCTGCGCCTGGAGGCCCACCACCACCTCGGCGACGTCCTGGCCCACCAGGGCCGCATCGAGGACGCCCGGGTGCACTTCCAGGCCATGCTCACCCTCGCCTGGCGCCTCGACCAGCGGGGCCGCGGCGGGGCCGCCCACAACCGCCTCGGGCGCCTCCTGCGCGAGACGGGCAACCTCGACGAGGCCATGCGCCACCTGGGCACGGCCCTGGCCCTCTTCCAGAGCGTCGGGGACGAGCGGGGGATCGCGTCGAGCTACGACGACATCGGCAAGACCCACTGGATCCGCGGCAACTACGACACCGCCCTGCGCTTCCTGCAAGACGCCCTGGAGCGCCGCCAGGCCGACGGCGACGAGCGCAGCATCGCCCTGTCCCTCAACAACCTCGGCCTCGTCTACCAGGACTCGGGCCGCTACCACGAGGCCGTCGAGTGCCTCGTGCAGGCCCGCGACCTGCGGGCGAAGATCGACGACCGCCCCGGTCTGGTCATCACCCTCAACAACCTCGGGACCATCCACTCCGACCGGGGCGAAGACCGCGAGGCCATCGCCCTGTGGATCCAGGCCCTGGAGCTGGCCCGCGAGATCGGCGACCGCCGCCGTCAGGCCGTGCTCCAGCTCAACATCGGCGAGGCCCAGTACCGCCAGCGTAACGCCGACGAGGCCTTGCGGATCCTCACCGAGGTCGAGCCCCTCTGCCACGAGCTCGGCGACAAGCTCCTTTTGGCCGAGGCCCGCCGGGCCCTGGGCAAGGCCCATTTCCTTCGGGGCGACATCGCCACCGCCCTGCGCTGCCTGGAGGAGGCCGTGGAGGGCTTCGAGCTCGTGCGGTCGAAGGTGCACCTCGGGATCGCCCAACGCTCCCTGGCTGAGGTCCTCGCGGTGTTTGGCCCCGAGAGCGCCGAGGGCCGGCGGGCCGACGGGCTGTTTCGTGGCAGCCTCGGGTTGTTTCACGAGCTCGGGGCCGAGATCGAGTACGCCCGCACCGCCCGCACCCTGGCCGATTTCCTCAGCTCGGCCCCCGAGGGGGTGGTCTCTGAGTCGGCTTTCGCCGAAGCCGAGGGGCTCCGGGCCCAGGCCGACAGCATCTACGCCCGGGTCCGCACCGTAGGGCCCGACGAGACTCACGGGTTCGGCCGCAAGATCACGGCCACCAACCCCGGGATCAAGCGGGCCTCCCTGGTCGAAGACCTCGGGGCCCGCACCCGCTCCGTGGTCTCCGGCCCCCACGACCCGAGCGCCACGACGCCTCCCGAGGGGCGTCGGGCCGGGCGCTGAGTGCGAGGCCCCGCGGTGCATCCCCTCCTCTGGATCGCCCCGGTCGGACTCCTCCTCGCCGCCCTGTGGCTCTTCGCCCTGCCCACCGTCACCTGCACCCGCACGGGTGACGGACCCGGGCGGTGCACCCTGACCCGCCGCGGACTCCTGCGGCCTGCGTTGCCCATCGCGACCGTGGAGGTTCCGCAGGGCCTCGACGAGGAGGAGGTGGGCCGGTTGGTGGTCGTGCACCCCGAGGGGCCTCCGAGTCGCCTCGCCACGAGCCGAACCCGGGCCGCCTCGGTCCACGCCGAATACGTGGCCTTTGTGGCCGGGCGGCAGGCCTCGGTGTCGCGGCTCGCGTCGGTCCACTACGCCGTGGGGGGCGCCCTCCTGGGCCTTCTGGCAGTGGGGCTGGCCGTGGCCTTCCTGCGGATGCCCCAGGGACCGTCCGAGCCCGCGGGCGATGACCCCCCGACGGAGCAGTCTCGTGCAGGGCCGCGGCCCAAGAGGTCTCGCAGGGGGTGATCGCGGGGATCAGGCCCGACGGGGGCCGCCGAGGAGGGCGGCCTCGGAGTCGTCGACCTCGGGCTCGGCTTCGGACGATTCGGCAGACGGGGGCTGGGTGGCCTGGCCGATGGCGGCGAGGCGTTCGGCGGCGGTGAGGGGCCGGGAGCCCCCGCGTTGCGGGCCCGCGTACCCGGGGCTGCGGTAGGCGTTGGGGTCCGTCCCGGCGCGATCGGGGCGGCGGCCGTACATGCCCCGCGGAGGCCCCGCGTGGGGGCGTCCCGAGGCGGGGCCAGGGGTCGCGACGGGGGTGTTGCCTTCGGGGGCTTCGTCCTCGACGTCCCGGGGCAGGCCCGCGTAGTCGACCCGGTAGGCGGTCTGGGGCTGGTCTTGAAAGCCGGGGCTGCGGTAGGCGTTGGGGTCGTCCCAGGCGGGCCTGGCGGGGGCCTTGGGGGGGGCAGGACGGGCCTTGGGGGTCGATGCCGAGGGGCCCGGAGGGCGACGCCCGGGGCGGCCTGGATTACGCGGTGGAGCCATGGGAGTGAGGGACGAGTGGGTACGGGCCCCCTGAGGCCGTGTCAAGCGCGACAGGGCGGCGCGAAACTTGACGGACCCGTCGGGCGAGGCGCATTCCGACGAGGCGTATGTTTCGGCCGGTACGATGGACGGTCTCGTCCCTGTGCACCCTGGTGGGGTTGTGGGTGTTCTTCTTCGTGCCGATCGGAGGGACCCGGACCCTGTGGGAGCACACCCGGCGCATCGTGGGCACCCCCGAGGCCCGCGAGCTCGGGCAGGACCTCGGGCGGGCGAGCGTTCAGGTGGCCGACCGGGTGCGCCGCGAGGTGATCCCCACTCTGGCCACCCTGGGCGACGACGGGGGCCTCGGGCGGGCCGCCGATGCCGCGGCGGCGCAGGCCGCAGACGCAGGCCCCGTCCCCTGAGGTTCTCTCCCTCACGCTGTGGGGGGCTTCGGGCCCTTGCCGTGCGCGGGGATCGGGCGCAGCGTAGGGGCCAACCATGCAACGCGCGCTCGATGTCACCACCTCCTGGGCCGCCTCTGTCCTCCGCCTCGGGGTCGGCCTCGCCACTCCGGGGGCTCGCACCCAGCCCGAAAAGCCCTTGGAGCTGTACGAGTTTGAGGCCTGCCCCTTCTGCCGCAAGGTGCGCGAGATGCTGACGATGCTCGACCTCGACGCCATCATCTACCCCTGTCCCCGCGGCGGGACCCGCTTCCGCCCCGAGGTGGTGGCCCGCGGAGGTCAGGCCCAGTTTCCCTATCTGGTCGACCCCAACACGGGGACGTCCCTGTACGAGAGCGACGCCATCAATCAGTACCTGGCCACCACGTACGGCGATGGTTCGGTGCCCATCCCGCTGCGCCTCGGACCGTTGAGCACCCTCGGGTCGGCCCTGGCCTCGTTGCCGCGACCCGGGCGGGGCCGGGCCTCGCGCCCGTCGCACCTCCCCGCCAAGATGCTCGAGCTTTACAGCTTCGAGGCTTCGCCGTACTGCCGCCTCGTCCGGGAGGTCCTGTGCGAGCTCGAGCTCCCGTACCACCTGCACAACGTGGCCAAGGGGTCGCCGCGGCGGGCGGCGTTTGTGGCCCGCAGCGGCAAGATGCGGGTCCCGTACCTGGTCGACCCCAACACGGAGCGGGAGATGTTCGAGTCGGCCGACATCGTGGCCTACCTCCGAGAGACCTACGGGGCCTGAGGGCCCAACCCGAGCGGGGCATGCACACCACCTCCTCGCTGATCCTCCCCGGGCCGATCGAGCGGTCCGGTTTTATCCCCGCCTCGACCTCCTCGCGGCGGTCGATGCGCTCCACCATCGGGTCACGGTGCTCCGCTGGGACGCCCGCGGGGTGCTCGAGCCCGTGGTGACGTTGGGCGACCCGACCCGAAGCCGCTGTGAGCGCGACGATGGCCAGCCGTGCCCTTGGCCCCGCGCGTTCGCGACGGCGTGGCACCCGCACGAGCCGCGGATGGCCCTCGCAGGACTCGACGGCACGGTGGAGACATGGTGCATCGACGCCAGCGAGGGACGGGCCACGCGCGTCAGCGTGCTGGGAGAGGACGAACCCGCGCGGGCAGACCGCTCTCCGAAGACGACGAAGCTCCCCTGAGCGCCGCGCGTTTGAGGATTGTCATGGGTGCGGGCTCGCCGGGGCCCTACCACCCGTCGGGTACCCGCCATGTCGCTCTCTGCTCCCACCGCCGCCCCGTGCCCGGCTCCCACCCTGGAGACGCCTCCTGGGGGACTGCTCCTGTGGATCATCGTGGCGCTAGAGCTCGGCACCTTCGCGATGGTGCTCGGGGCCGTGGCGTATCTGCGCGGGGCCGATCCCGCGGCGTTTCGGGACGGACAGGCCGCCCTCGATCCACGCGTCGGGGCGGCCCTCACCGGCGCCCTGGTGACGAGCGGATGGCTCGCGGCGGAGGGGGTCCACGCGTATCGGGCCGGGCGCCTCCTGTGGACCCGGCGGTACTTCGGCGGGGCCGTGCTGTCGGGGGTCGGGTTCGCGGCCCTCAAGCTGTACGAGTACGTCGGCAAGGCCCGGGCGGGCTTGGGCCTCGGGTCGAGCGACTTCTGGGATCTGTACCTCCTCGGGACCGGGTTTCACTTCGTACACGTGCTGATCGGCCTCGGGCTCCTCACCGCGGTGGGCCTCCAGGCGGGGCGCAGGCCCTTCGACGACCCGGAGACCGCCGTCGCGGGGACGGCCCTCTTCTGGCACATGTGCGACCTGGTGTGGTTCTTCCTGTTTCCGCTGTTTTTTGTGAGGTTTTGACCATGCGCGCCGCGGTGTACTTCTCGCTCCTCGCGCTGACCGCCCTGGCCCTCTCCCTGGGCAGCCTCCGCGTCGCGCTGGTCGTCGCCGCGACGAAGGCGCTCCTGGTGGGCGGCGAGTTCATGGAGCTTCGCCGCGCTCACCGGGCCTGGGGTGTGGGGTTTGCCCTCGGGCTCGGGGCCGTACTCAGCGCGCTCACCCTGCTCGCGGCCCCGCGCTGACCGGGGCCTGCCGCGCGACCACGTTGACAGCGCGTCGAGCCTGGGGGATGCCTCCGGCCCGATGGTCGTGGTCGATACGCCTGTGGACTGGGGAGCGCCCTTCAACGCGCGGTACGGCCCCTCGTCGCACCTGATGTCTACCCTGCCCGGCGACGCGGGGGCCGAGGAGCTCGCGGCCTTCGTACGACGCGTGGGCATCCCGGGCCGCCCCCACCACCCGGGCACCTCGCGGGAGCACTACGACCTCGTGGCCCCGTGGCACGACCTCGCGGTCGACGCCGGAGCCCGCGTCGTCGACCGCGCCACCCTGGTGGCGGTGCTCCAGGCACGCCGCGCCGCCATGGGCCGATGACCGTGGGACGACGCGCCCCGAGGACCTCCCGATGAGCCTGTGGCGACGGTTGAAATCGTTCTTCGAGCCCGAGGCCCACGAGACCGCCCCGATCCCGCGCGAGGATGTGGCCGAGACGCCCACGCCCGCACCGACGCCTCGGCCCAGGCGCCCGAAGCAGGTGTGGCCCGAGGGGCTGCGAGACGTCCTCCTCGGTCCCAACGGCGTGATGGTCGGGGCCACCCCCACGGTGGACGCGTGGATCGACCCGCAGGGCCGCCCGCAGAGCGTGTGCCTCGCCCGCGACACCGCGGTGCATGGGGTTCCGTGTGCGGGCGGGAGCACCCTGAGCGCCGTGATGAACGACGTCGCGCGGATGTACCAGGAGATCCTGCGGTTGCGTCCCGACGGCACGGTGGCCTTCGCGACCCTGAGCGACGACGCGAGGGTCGACGGGGTTCCGCTCGCGCGGCGGCACACCGTAGCCCGCCACGCCAACGGCCGTGTGCAGGTCGGCACCCTCTCCCGCGACTGGCCCCATCCCCTCGGGTGCGTCGCCGCCCGGGGGACCCTCCTGGGACGCTTCGACGACGGCTCCCCGAGCCTCCTCACGCTCGCCGAAGCCTTCGGGGAACACCCCGCGGGGACCGTGTTCCGGTACGCGTCTCCGGGCGCGCCTCCGCGTGCAGAGCCCGCGTCGGTCCCGTTGGGGCCCGTGACCCCCATCGTCCGGTGAGGGCGAACGGCGCGCGGCCCGGCCCTCAGCGCACGAAGACAAAACGCGGCCGGATGTCGGTGCCGCTCAACGTGGAGCCGAGGTCGCTGTCGACATCGCGTGTGGTGCTCATGCTCATGGCCCCGAGGCCGGACTGGAACGCGGTGCAGGTGCTGGTGTTGGTGAGCGAGGTGATCATGCTGTTGTCGTCGCTCGACAACACGTAGCCGCCCGCGGTCACCGTCGAGGTGAGGTCGTCGCGACAACGGAACCGCAGCCCCCCGCCGTGGCAGCTCGCGGTGCTGCTGAAGATCCCCGTCTGGGTCACGGTGGCGCAGCTCCGGGCGCAGCTCGGCCCGTACACGGAGTTGGTCGAAAAGACCTGCTGCAGCGTCTGGTTGCGCAGGCAGCCCGTGGCGGTCTGCACCTCCACGGTGTTGACGTCACGGAGCACCATCAGCTCGTCGGCGGCGAGCTGAGACCAGGCGAGGCCCTTGGCGTCGCGGTTGAGGAGCGACGAGGTGGTGCCGAAGGTGGAGGCGTCGACCCAGTGGGTCGAGCGCGGGGACCAGCTCCCCTCTGTGTCGCCCTGGGTCATGACGGCCGCGAGGGTCCACCCGCCGCCCGCCGTGGTCATGTCGCAGTGCACGGCGAACTCCGCGCCGCCGCCCGGCCCGTCCGGGTCGATGCGGTAGGTCCCCGTGGCCGAACCCGGGCGGGCCATCAGGGCCTCCCGGCACGAGCGCGGCGTCGCGATGGCGGCGCACGTCCCGGCGGCGCAGCGTTGCCCGGCCTCGCACGCGCGCCCGCAGGCTCCGCAGTGGGCGTCGCTGCGTTGCAGGTCGGCCTCGCAGCCCGTGGCCGCGTCTCCGTCACAGTCTGCGAAGGGTGCGGTGCACACCAGGACGCAGGCCCCATCGCGGCAGGTGGCGGGCGCGCTGGGGCGCTCGTGGCAGGCGTTGTCGCAGGCCCCGCAGTGGAGCACCGCGGTGCGGGTGTCGACGCAGCTCGCGCCGCATCGGGTCAACGACCCGCAGGCCGACCCGCAGGTGCCGTTGAGGCACATGGCCCCCGGCGCGCAGGCTCGGCCGCAGGCCCCGCAGTGGGCCCCGGTGTTGGCCAGGGCGGTCTCGCAGCCCGTGGCCGCGTTTCCGTCGCAGTCGCCGAAGCCCGCGCGGCAGGTCGGCACGCACTGCCCTTCGCCCTCGCAGCGCGCGGTGGTGTTGGGCCCCTCCGGGCACGGGGCGTCGACAAACCCTGTCCCCTGGGCGTTGCATACGCGCCGCCCGCTCGGGCCGCACGAGGCGCTGTTGGGCGCACAGAGCGCGGCTACGCACTGGCCGGCGCTGCAGCGGGTGCCCATGCCGCAGGGGACGGTGTTGGCCGAGCGTCCGTCGGCGCTGCACACGCGCAGGGCGGTGTCCCCCAGGCAGGTGACCTGGTTGGGAACGCACGCCGTCGCGGGCGCGTCGGCGGCGGTGGGCGTGTCGGCGGCGGTCGGGGTGTCCTCCCCAGGTGGCGCGTCTTCAGTCGGCGGGGTGTCCTGGGGGGCCGCGGGGACGTCCGCGACGAGGGCGTCCTCCCCCGGTCCTGCGTCGGGAGACCCCCCTCCACCCCCCGAGGCCCGCGGCGAACACGCGAGGAGCAAGGCCGCCAGGGAGAGCAGGGGAGCGTAGCCGTTTCGCATGCCCTGGGTGATGCCCGACCCGACGCGCCCGTGCAAGGGACACACGGACGAGAGCTGGCCCTGCGGTAGGTGGTTCCGGCCATGACAGGGCGGCTCGGGCGGCTGCGGTGATCTGAATCCCGCAGGGCTGCCCTGCATGGGCCCCCCGTACAATACCGACGGCCCCTGGACTCCCATCGCTCTGCCCACGCCGCCGCGTCTACACCCGGAGGCGTGTGCGGGCGGCGGCCATCGAGTTCCACAGGGCCTGATGGTCTTCGAGGTGGGTCTGCGTCGTGCGGGGAGGGCGGCCCAGGAGGCGCTCCAGGGTCGGGTCGACGCGTTCGCCCTGCCCGAACCGTAGCCCCGCGTGGAGGACCGTCTGCACGGCAACCTGGGCCAGAGTGACCCCACGTGCGCGCAGGTGCTTCTCGACCGACATTGCCCATGTCTCCGGTCACCTGGATGCGCATGGCGCCTGCGGTACCCAAACGGCGAGCCGTCGAGGGCGAAGGCCCTGAGGCGCACTACGCGGCGGGTCTTTTCGGCCCGACCGGATGGAGCGTCTCGCCGCGGGCGAGCAGGGCGACAAACTCCTGGATGCGCCGTGCGCGGGTCTCGGGTTTCACCGCGGCCTGGATCCGGTAGAGCACTGCGAAGCGGTTTTGTGCGTTGAGGGTGGCGAAGTGGGCCGTGGCCTCGGGCGACGCATCCAGGGCGGCCTGGAGGTCGTCCGGAACGGTGGCCTTGGCGGGCGAATCGTAGGCCCGCTGCCAGCGTCCGTCGGCCTTGGCCCGGTCGATCTCGGACTGACCGGGAGGCTCCATCTTCCCCGCGGCGAGGAGGGCCTCACACTTGGCGACGTTGACCTTCGACCAGGGGCTCCGGGCCACCCTTCGCGAGAACCGCTGACGGAAGTAGGAGGCATCGAGCGAGGCCCTCTGGCCGTCGATCCAGCCCCAGCAGAGGGCCACCTCCAAGGCCCCTGCGTAGTCGATGGAGGCGATCCCGGTGTGCTTCCTGGCCATCCGTAGCCAGACCGCCCCGGAGGTGGCGTGGTGGGCCTTCAACCACGCGGCCCAGGCAGCAGGGTCGGAGAAGGTGAGCTCGGCCTCGTCGGCGAAGGAGGCCTTCTTCGGCGGGGATTTTTTCGGGGGTGGGCTCTTGGGCGTAGGCGACATCGGGGCGACTCTCCGCGTGCATCATCGCACGCCGGGCTGCGGCCCGACCTGAGGAGCTCTCCTGCCCATGCCCTCGATCTTCGACGACCCGCGCTTCAACGCGTCGCTCTTCTTTCCCACCGTGCACGCCCTTCGGCCCGCGCGCGGGGCCCGCGACCTGTGGGTCGAAGTCGACGGGGCGCGTCTGCACCTGCGCGTGCACGAGGCGCCTGGGGCCGCGGTGACCCTGCTGCTCTTTCACGGCAACGGCGAGACGGTGCCCGACTACGACGGATCGGCCCGGGCCTTCGCCGAGGCCGGGGCCGCCCTCGCGGTGGTCGACTATCGCGGCTACGGGGCGAGCACAGGGGTCCCCACCCTGCGCGGGTGCATCGCCGACGCCCAGCCGACGCTCGAGGCCCTGCTCGCGGCCACGGAGGGGCCCGTGGTGGTCATGGGGCGATCGCTCGGAGGGGCCTGCGCTGCGGAGCTCGCTCAGACCGCCCGGCCCCGGGTCGTGGGCTACGTCTTCGAGAGCGCCCCGGCCGACGTGCTGGGGATCCTGCGCCGCCGCGGTCTGCAGCTCGACGCCCTGCCTGAGGCCGACCTCGCGGTGTTCTCCCCGCTGCGTAAGCTCGGGCGCTGCGAGACCCCGGCGTTGGTGCTCCACGGCGCGCGCGATGCGCTGATCCCCTTGGAGGAAGGCGAGACCACCCTCGCGGCCCTGGGCTCGGCGGCGAAGTCGCTCGTGGCCGTGCCAGACGCGGGGCACAACGACCTCTCGTTTCGGCCGGAGTACTGGGCGGCCCTCTCGCGTTTTGTCCAGAGCTGCCGCCCTGCGGGGTGGACCGCGGGGGATGCAGGGACATAAACCTCGGAGGACCCACGATGCACGACGACGCCCTCGACCCCCTGGTCACCCTGCTCCACGGCCGACGGGTGTGCGCGCTTACGGGCGCGGGCATCAGCACGGCCTCGGGCATCCCCGACTACCGCGGTCCCCTCACGCGGGCCAAGGCCCGCAACCCCATCCAGCACCGCGCGTTTGTCACCGACCCCGAGGCCCGCCAGCGGTACTGGGCCCGCAGCGTGATCGGCTGGCCGCGGTTTCGTGCGTTCGAGCCCAACCCCGCCCACCACGCCCTCACGGCCCTCGAAGCCCGCGGGGCCCTCGCGGGGCTCCTCACGCAGAACGTCGACCGGCTCCACCACAAGGCCGGCTCCCGCGATGTCATCGAGCTGCACGGGGCCCTGCACGCCGCCCGCTGCCTCGCCTGCGGCGGCCTCGAAGACCGCGACGCACTGCAATCGCGGCTCCTCGCGTACAACCCTGGGGCCGACCAGAGACGCCATGCGCTGGCCCCCGACGGCGACGCCGACCTCGACCCCGGGATGTGGGCCGGGTTCGTCGTGCCGGGATGCCTGCGTTGCGACGGGGTGCTCAAGCCTGACGTGGTGTTCTTCGGGGACAATGTTCCGCGGGGGCGGGTGGAGGACGCGATGGGGCGGGTGGACGCCGCGGAGGTGCTGCTCGTGGTGGGATCGTCGCTGGCGGTCTTCTCGGGCTACCGCTTCGTGCTCCGGGCCGCGGCCCGGGGCATCCCCGTGGCCCTGGTCAACCTCGGCGAGAGCCGCGGCGACGCCCACGCGACGGTGCGCCTCGAGGCCCCTGCGGCCGAGGTGCTCCCGGCCCTGGCCCTGGCCCTCGGGGTCGTGGGGGGTGCTGGGCGGTAGACAGGCGACGAGCCGCAGGATGCGGGCGAGGCGGGACGGACCCGGAGACCGCGAGGGCGCAAGGGTCAGATTCTGGGTGTGTGCGGAAACGCGGCGGGACCCACGCGACGGAGCGTTGGCGACAGCGCCCTCGTCCTCGGCGTCGCTCCCATTCCCTCGGAGCGCCGCCTGCCCGATGCCACCCACACCATCTGCCCCTTGCGCCCCTTGCGCCCTCGCGGTCTCCGACTCCGCGCCCCGCCCGCTCAGATCGGGCCCAGGGCGATCCCGCGGTAGGCCGTGTTGATCGGCGACGTGGCGTACACCCGCACCGCGCCCACCAGGCTGCTGCCCGTCACGTCGACCCGCAAGAGGCGCGGGCGCCCCTCGGCCGTGATCGCGTACAGCACGTAGTCGTTGCCGACCGCCCGGCCCGTCAAGGCCCTCACGCCCGTGGGCAGCCCCGAGACAACCCCTGTCTGCGACCACACGCTGCCCGACCGGGTCCACACCAGGACGCCCCCCCCGAGGGCCACCGTGCGGTCGTCGCCGAGCAGCAGGACCTCCGGGTTCCCATCCCCGTTCCGGTCGATCGGAACCACCCCGTACGGCGACAAGGCCGACGACAGGGGGAACCCCGGCATCGTCGTCATCATGACCCGCCCCGGCGGCAGCGGGGCCGGGGTCGCCCCGTACACGCCCGACCCGTCGGGGTTCGACCCCGTGGCGAAGAGGTGGGTACGCGTAAGACCCAGGGACCGCAGCACGATGCGGTCGGTCACCTCGGCGCTCGTCGCTCCGAGGTACGTGGTGTACCCGATTCCCCCGACCGAACCCGAGGCGTGCACCGTCCAGAAGGCGTTGCCGTCGGGGCTCACCACCGACCGAACCCCACGCAACGACGCGAAAGCCCCAAGGGCCGTGCGGGTGTCGATGGAGCGCGCGGCGTTGATCCGGGCGATCACCCGGGCGCCTTCGGTGCTGGCCACGGAGGGGGTTCCGACGGGGAGGTTGTACCCGGCGAGCATCACGAAGCGGCCGTCGAGCGAGCGCCCGAGGCTGCCCTCGGTGGTGGCCACCCCCGACAGGGTGAGGCCGTAGCTCGAACCGCTGGCCGTCGTGGGCAGGTTGATCCGCGACCCCTCCACGAGCCCGGTCTCGCCGTTGAACACCTCCAACGACACGCTCGTGGCTCCGCCCGACAGGGGCGTGATCTCGTCGCCGACGCGCAGCACCCAGACTCGGTCGGGGGGGGGCGGACCCGTGTCCACCGGGACCCCCGCGTCGCCCACAGGGCACTGGAGGTTGGTGATGTCGTTCGGGGCCCAGATCGAGAGTTGGGTCGTCGTGTCGTAGCGCCACAAGGGGGTGCCCAGGAGGCGCAGGGTGCAGCCGTTGCGAAGGGCGAAGGTGGTCCGTACGTCCTCCGCGACCCGAAGCCGGAGGAACGAGTGGGCCCCGACCCCCGCGGTCGAGGCCGGGGCCTGAACAAATCCCGTTCCGGCCGAGGCGAAGTCGCCGGTGAGGGTGACGTTGGCCGCGACCAGCTCGTGTTCGTAGCCGCGGGTGTTGGAGACCAGGTCGGGGGCCCCGCTCAGGTCCTGAACGAGGGGAGCCACACTCACCCCCGTGGCGGTTCGGGTGTAGGCCGTGACGCCAAGGGCCCAGGGACCGAGTTGGGCCATCGGGGCCCCCACCTGGGTGACGGTGAAGTTGACCCGGTCGCCCACCCGCGGAGTCGGGGACAGGGTGGCGGGGTCGACGGCGACGAAGAGGGCAGGGCCCGCCCGTTCGGCCTGCACCGTGATGCCACCTGGGTCGTTGGCCACCACGCTCCCGTTGTCACGCCGCGTGACCGGTAAGACGTAGGTCACCACGGCCCCTTCCACACGCAGGGAGGCGCTTCCGGCGGGGGCTGCCCGCACGGCGGCGATCTGCTGCGAGGTCGTCAGGGTCGGGCCCGGAACATCCATCGGCGGCGCGGGCACATCGCGCGGCGGGGTGGGTACGTCCGGCGTCGGGGCGGGTACGTCCGGCGGCGGGGTGGGTACGTCCGGCGTCGGGGTGGGTACGTCCTCGGGCGGCGGGGTCGGGAGGTCAGGCGGCGGGGCAGATACGTCCGCGGGCGGCGGGGTCGGGATGTCCTGTGGCGGTGCCGGAACGTCCTGCGGGGGCCCTGATACGTCCTCGGGGGGCCCGGCGTCGACGGGCGGGGCGGGGGCGTCGCCTGCGGTTCCGGCGTCGGTCGAGGGCCCCCCTCCTCCGCGGGCCGAGCAGGCGAAACACAGGGCGATGACGAGGCACAGGGAGCGACCGGCGGGCTTCACACCCGCAGGGGTACAACAGAGTCGCGGGGGAGGGAAATGGGACCTCCCCTCCCACGGACTGACAGCACCCGGGCAACCGTGCTAGAGCCGCGGCCCGCCCGGAGAATTTCGATGATCAACCTGGCCGACCCGCGGCGCGAACACACGCGCCACCACGACGAAATCGAGTCCGCCGTCCTGCGCGTCCTGCGCGGCGGGGGATACATCCTCGGTCCCGAGGTGGAGGCCTTCGAGAAGGCCTTCGCCCAGTACTGCGGGGCCTCCGCGGCGGTGGGAGTGTCCAACGGCTCGGACGCCATCGTGGTGGCCCTCCAGGCCCTCGGGGTCGGCCCCGGCGACGAGGTCATCACCACGGCCTTCAGCTACCTCGCCACGGCCAGCGCGATCCAGCGCACGGGGGCCGTCCCGGTCTTCGCCGACATCGACCTCGACACCTTCAACCTCGCGCCCGCCCGGGTGGCCGAGCGCATCACCCCGCGCACGCGGGCCGTCCTCGCGGTGCATCTCTTTGGTCGCACGGCCGACACCGACGCCCTCGGGGCCCTCTGCCGCGACCACGGGATCGCCCTCGTCGAAGACGCCGCCCAGG
Organism: uncultured Myxococcaceae bacterium; assembly: GCA_964447205.1. Lineage (GTDB taxonomy): Bacteria > Myxococcota_A > Polyangia > Polyangiales > JAEUKH01. The sequence continues at coordinate 292,228 of CAYUSB010000001.1, read as the reverse complement.
CCGCCGGGGCCGAACGCTCTGGCCGCCGCACCGGGACCCTCGGCCGCGTAGGGTGCTTCTCGTTCTTCCCGGCCAAGCCCCTCGGGTGCGCGGGCGACGGGGGGGCCTGCGTCACCGACGACCCGGCCCTCGCCGACACCATGCGCCGCGTCCGGGTCACCGGGGCCACCGCGAAGAACATCCACACCCTCCCGGGCGGAAACTACCGCCTCGACCCCCTCCAGGCCGCCGTCCTCGCCGCCAAGCTCCCGCACTACGAGGCCCGCCTCGCCCGCCGCCGGACCCACGCCGACCTCCTGCGCGAACGCCTCGCCGGATGCAGCGAGGCCCTCGTCCTGCCCTCCGACGACCCCGCGGGGCGCCACGTCTACGCCCAGTTTACGGTGCGCCATCCGCAGCGCGACGCCCTCCAGGCCGCCCTCCGGGCCCGCGACGTCGGGAGCGAGGTGTACTACCCCCTCCCCATGCCCGCCCAGAAGGTGTTTGCGGCCCTGCCCGACGCGACGCGGGCGTTTCCCAACGCGGCCCGGGCCTGCGCCGAGGTGTTGTCGATCCCGGTTCACAGCGAGCTGGAGACGGCCGAGGTCGAGCAGGTCGCCGAGGCCATGCGGGCGGCCCTTCGCGACGTCGAGGGGCGGTCGTGACGGCCCCGACCGACCGCGTCCGGGTGGCCTGCGTGGGGGCGGGGTACTGGGGCAAAAACCTCGTGCGCAACTTCGCCACGGCCGAGGGATGCACCCTCACGATGGTGTGCGACGCCGACCCGGCCATCCAGGCCCGCATCGCCCGCGAGCACCCCGAGGCCCGGGTGGTGAGCGACTACGACGCGGTGCTTCAGTCCCCGGACGTCGACGCGGTGGTCCTGGCCACCCCGGGGTCGACCCACGCCGCGATGGGGATGCAGGCCCTCGGGGCCGGCAAGGACGTCTTCATCGAGAAGCCCATCGCCCAGACCGTACACGACGCCCGGGCCCTTCACACCCTGGCCCAGTCGTCGGGGCGGGTGCTGATGGTGGGGCACCTGATGCTCTTTCACCCGGCCTTTGAGCGGGTGGTGGAGATCGTGCGGGCGGGCGAGATCGGGCAGCTCCTGTACATCTACGCCCAGCGGGTCAACCTCGGGCGGCTGCGGGCCGACGAGAGCGCCCTGTGGTCGCTCGGCCCCCACGACCTGTCGATGATCTTCGCCCTCGTCGACGCCCCCATGGCGAGCGTCTCGGCCCGCGGACAGGCCTATCTGCGCCCCGGGACCGAGGACGTGGTCTTCGTCAACGCGGCCTTCCGCGACGGGACCATGGCCAACGTCCACCTGTCGTGGCTCGACCCCCACAAGAACCGCTCCCTCACCGTGGTCGGCTCGAAGAAGATGCTGGTCTTCGACGACACCCACCCCACGGAGAAGATCAGGATTCACGACAAGGGCTTCGACCGCCCGCAGGACTACCACTCCTACGACGCGTTTCTCACCCTGCGCGACGGCGACATCCTCGTGCCCAATGTGACCCTCGAGGAGCCCCTGCGGCGCGAGGTGAGGCACTTCGTGGAGTGCGTTCGGACGCGGGCGATGCCCCGGTCGGGCGGGGCGGAGGGGTTGCGGGTGGTCGAGGCCCTCGCCGCCGCCGAGGCCTCCCTGCGCCGCGGGGGAGCCCCCATCGTCACCGGGTGATCGATCGTCCAGGAGGTTTCCCGTGAGCGTGTATGTTCATCCCACTGCGGTCGTAGACGATGGGGCCGAGCTTGGGGACGGCACCAAGGTCTGGCATTTCTGCCACATCATGGCCGGAGCCCGCATCGGCCCGGGCTGCTCCTTCGGCCAGAACTGCTACGTCGGCAACGTCACCCTCGGGGCCAACTGCCGCGTGCAGAACAACGTCTCCCTCTACGACGGGGTGGTCTTGGAGGACGACGTGTTTGTCGGGCCGAGCGCGGTGTTTACCAACGTGGTCAACCCCCGGGCCGGGTTTCCCCGCAAGGACGCCTACCGGGTCACCCGGGTGGGCCGCGGGGCCTCCCTCGGGGCCAACTGCACCGTGGTGTGCGGCCACGACGTGGGCGAGGGGGCCTTCCTCGCCGCCGGAGCCGTGGTGACCCGGGACGTCCCGGCCTTCGCGTTGATGGTGGGGGTTCCGGCCCGTCGGGTGGGGTGGATGTGCCGGTGTGGCGAGCGCCTGCCGGACGATACCCTCGTGTGCGGCCCGTGCGGACGGCGCTACGCCCCCGCGGGTGATGGGCTGACGGAGCTGCGGCCCGAGGATGCAGCGGCGCGTTGACGCAGACACGGCCTTCGCCGCACGATGCCCTGTGATGCGAACGACCCCCGTCGTCCTGATTTCGTCGCTGCTCGTGTCCGGTCTCGGATGCCCCGCCCGGGTGACCCCCGTGACCGCGGGGGCCGTGCAGTACGCCCCGACCTCGGGGTACACCCCGCCCGCGGAGGAGGCCCCGCGGTATCAGAGCATGCTCGACGCCACGCGGGCCGCAGGGGCGACCCTGACCCCGGATCGGGCCCTGCAACAGGTGGCCGAGGAGGTGGCCGACCGCATCCTGCGCGACCCCCAGGGACGCAGCCCGTCCGCCCAGGTGGTGCAGGCCCTGGCGTGGAGGGCGGGGTTGACCGACCCGGTTCCGACGGTGCTGGCGTATCGGGGAGGGGTGGGGGCGGCGCGGCCGGATGTCGCCCGCGAGGTGGCGGGTCTGGCCCGCAGCGACGGCCTGACCCACATCGGGGTGGCCCAACGCCGGGAGGGCAACGTCGAGGCCCTGGTGGTCACCCTCTCGCAGCGCAGGGCCCGGCTCGCGTCCATCCCACGCACCGCCCCCCGCGGAACCCGCCTCGCCGTACGCGGCGAGCTCCTGGCCGGGCTGCGATCGCCGGTGATGTTGGTGACCCGGCCCGACGGACGGGTGGAGGAGTCGCCCCTCGGGGCGGGGCCTGAGTTTTACGGGCAGATGCCCCTGGACGCCGAGGGGGTGTGGCAGGTCGAGCTGGGGGCCGAGGGGGCGGCGGGGAGCACGGTGGTGGCCCTCTTCCCGGTGTATGTGGGGGTGGAGCCTCCGGCGACGCCCGACGGGCGCTCGGAGGGGGCCCAGGAGGATCCCGCGGCGGCGGCAGCAACGCTCAGGACCTTGATCAACGAGGCCCGAACGCGTGCCGGGATGCGGCCCCTGGCATCGATGCCGGCTCTGGATGCGGTGGCCGAGGCCCACTCCCGGGACATGGTGGCCCAGCGGTACATCGCCCACAACGCCCCCGACGGGAGCACCCCGGGCGATCGGCTCACGCGGGGCGGGGTTCGTAGCGGTCTCGCCCTGGAGAATGTGGCCCGCGGCTACGGGGCCCGCGAGATCCACGAGGGTCTGATGGGCAGCCCGGGCCACCGGGCCAACATCATGAACCCCGGGGTCACCCACGTCGGGATCGGGGTCGTGCGGGAGGAGGGCCTCGGGGCCGGGCTCGTGGTGACCCAGAACTTCGTCGAGGTGGCCGCGGCCATCGACACGGGGGAGGGGGCCCGGACGCTCCTGGCGGGGATCAACGCCAACCGAGAGCGCCGGGGGATCCCGGTGTTTCGGGCGGATCCGGTGTTGCAGCGGGCGGCCCAGCAGGCGGCCGAGGGGTTCTTCGCGGACCCGCGGCGTACGCAGCAGGAGGCCCTCGACGACGCCGCGCGGCGGATGCAGCGGGAGGGGTTGCTCTTCCGCCGGATCGCGGTGGCGGCGGCCTACGGGCCCAGGCTGGAGGGGGCCGACCGGCTCGAACCCCTGTTTGATCGCGAGATGCAGGCGGTGGGGGTGGGTCTGGCCCAGGGGTCGCGCCCCGATGGGCCGCCCAACTCGGTATTCGTGGTGTATCTGATGGCGGTCCCGCGGTAGGCGAGGGCGGGGGCGTACCGCGGCGCGAGTGGCGAGGGCTGGGGCGATGGGATAGGGTCGGGGCCATGTCCGACCCGGCCGTCAAGCTGCCCCATCCGCCGACGATTGCGGACATCGACGCGCTCCCTCCGCACATGAAGGGCGAGATCCTCGACGGGGTCCTGTACGCGATGACGCGCCCCCGCGGGACGCATCAGAGTGTGCAGGGGCGGGTGTATGGGGATGTTCACTTCCCCTATGAGCGCGGTCGCGGCGGTCCTGGGGGGTGGATCATCTTGCCCGAGCCCGGGATCGAGCTGGTCAACGCGCCCGAGGTCTCGCCGGATGTCGCGGGGTGGAAGCGCGTGCGTCTGCCTGCGGTGCCAGGGGATCGTGCGATCGCCGTCGTGCCCGACTGGGTGTGCGAGGTGCTGTCGAGCTCGACACGGCGCTACGATCAGCGCACGAAGAAGCCGTTTTATGCGCGGGCGGGCGTTGGTTTTCTGTGGGTGGTCGACCTCGAGGCCATGGTGGTCACCGCGAGCCGGCTGGAGAATGGGTGCTGGGTCGAGGTGGGCGTGTGGAGCGACGAGACCGACGCCCACATCCCGCCCTTCGACGAGGTGCCGATCAACGTGGCAGAGTGGTGGGCGGGCGCGGAGCAGGGCTGAACGCCGGGTGCGGCGCGATCAGTGCGGGGCGAGCGTGGCGGGGGGCGCGGCGGCCAGGACCTCGTCGGCGCTGGTGGCGGTCACGGCGGCCATCAGCCAGGCGTCGAGCTGCGGCATCTCGGTGGCGGCCTCGATCTGCGCCCGCTGGGCCTCGGTGAGCGCGATGCCCCGCGCGGCGAGGAGGGCGAAGATGGCGTGACGTACGCCCGCGAGCTCGCCTTCCAGCTTGCCCTCGCGTTTGCCTTCGCGCTCTCCCTCTGCGCGGACCTCGTCGCCCGCCTCGGGCAAGACCCTGAGGAGCTTGCGGGTCATCTCGGTCTTGAGTCGACGCTGGGCCTCTTCGTCTCGGTAGAGGGCAGCGTACTTTTCGGTGCTCTCCTGGTCCATGGGGAGGTGTTGTACCACGTGGAAGACCCAGGCGGGGCCCTTGACCTCCACGGCCCAGTCCAGAAACTCGGCCAGCGCAGCGCCCGATCGTGCGACGAGGAAGGGCAGGAGTTCGACCTCCAGGGGCAGGGCGTTGGCCGCGATCCAGAGCAGGTCGAAGGGGCGCGGGCCCAGTTGCCAGATGCCGTCGTCGAGCGCGGTGAGCGTGTGCAGCCCCGCCGCGGCGTCGTCGGTGACCCAGCGGGGCAGGGCGGCCGACACGATCCAGCAGGCGTAGTCGCGGGCGTCGTGGGTGGCAGGGGGCTTCTCGGGCGCGTCGCGGGCCTGCTCCAACTGGCGGGTGAAGCGAGCCTGACGGCGCAGCTCGGCCCGGGCGAGGGCGGGGCGGTCGGTGTGATCGCCCGGCATTTTGAGCTCCGTGGTCGCATCGAGGCGCAACCGGCGCCACGGCAGCGGAAGGCGCACGAGACCCGGCGCGTCGAGCACCCGCATCACCCCGTCCGGTGCGAGAAACCCCACGGGGACCTCCACCGGAACCTCAAACACCACGCACGACCCCGAGGACGCGGCGGTCTCCGCGGCCATGACCTCTTTCGCGATCTGATCGGCTTGACCCATGGACGGCCGCGCAATGTCGGCTCCCGGTCCCGGCCCTGTCAACCGGAGCCTGGGAGCCTGCGGGGCATCGTGTTGTGGCCCGGAAGAGATCAGGGCCGAGAGGCCGAGGTCAGGAGTTGCCCGAACCGCTGGGATTGAAGGGGCGAAACTCACCCGGCGGGGGCGGCGGGGGCGGTGCCTCGGCAGGCGGCGCCGCGAAGGGGTTGAACCCTCCCGGAGGCGGAGCAGGAGGCGGGGGCATCGGCTGCCCCATCGGCGGCCCCATCGGCGGTCCCGGAGGAGCCCCAGGGGGCGTGGCGAAGGGATTGAACTCCGCAGTCGGCGCGACCCCGCCTGCGGGCGGTACAGGCTGCGCGGCGAAGGGGTTGAACCCCCCCGCATTGGGCGGAGGTCCCGGCGGCGCGGCCTGCCCCCCCTGCTGCGCGAAGGGGTTGAACCCCCCGGCCGGGATCTCAGGAATTCCGGGCGCTCCCTGCATCGGGGGCTGCATCTGGGGCGGCGGTCCGGGCGGCGGCCCTCCGGGACCTCCAAACGGATTGAACCCCCCCGGCGGACCCTGCGGTGCGATCGGCCCGGCCTGTCCCCCCTGCGGCGCGAAGGGGTTGAACCCTCCGGCCGGGATCTCAGGAATTCCCCCGGGAGGCCCGGGCGGTGCCATGGGCGGCTGCATCGGGCCCATGGGCGCCTGCATCGGGGCCTGGAGCCCACCCTGCGCTGCGAAGGGGTTGAACCCCCCCGGTGGGATCTCCGGAATGTTGCCCCCGTGCGTGGGTCCCTGCTGCTGCATGGGCGGCTGCTGCATCGGGGCCTGTGGCGCCGCGCCCGGATTGAAGGGCTGAAAGCCACCGCCCACCTGCGGCTGCTGCGGCGCCTGGGGAGGCATCGCGGCCGGGTTGAAGGGCTGAAACCCTCCACCCCCCTGCGGCTGCTGCGGGGGCGGAGCCGGTGGAGGCATGGCGGCCGGGTTGAAGGGCTGAAACCCTCCGCCGCCCTGCTGCTGCTGCGGGGCCTGAGGCTGCTGCCCTCCGCCGCCGCCGCCGAAGGGGTTGAACTTCGCGATGGCGGCCCCGACCGCGGCCAGTCCGCCTGCGGCCATCATCCCGGCCCCCATGCCTCCGCCGCCTTGCTGCTGCTGCGGGGCCTGGGGCTGCTGTCCGCCGCCTCCGAAGGGGTTGAGGTTGGCGAGGGGGTTTCCGCCGACCATGCCCCCGCTGCTGGCGTTGAGCCCGACGTGGGGGGCCGCCCCGAAGGCCCCGAAGCTTCCCGCCGCGGGAGGGGGGGCCATGGGCTGAAACCCGCCCGCGCCCGGCACCGTCGGAGCCTGCGCGGACTGCGGGGCCCCGCGGACGTTGGCAGGGCTCACCCAGGCCTCCCGCCCGTCGTCGAAACGAACCTTGACCAGCGAGGACACGGGGTTGACCTCGACGGCCATCCCGGGCGAGAAGCCGCCCCCCATCCAGGAGGCCATGACCCGCGATCCCGGCGCGATTGCACTCATCCTGAACCTCCTGCGCGCAGCGGATTGTTGAGAGGTGCCACGCGCGGCCCCACAAGGGTACACGATGCCGCCCCCCGCGGCGACCTCCCGCTGTCGGAGATTGGCTCCCCCGTGCCGTTGTACGGTGCTACAGGGGAGGGGGAGACGATGGCGTTTTACACCCGACGAGATGGTTCGAGGCGGTGTGATCACTGCGGGGCCCCACCGGCTCCGGGTCAAGCAGCGTGTCCGTACTGCCGCTCGGCGTACCCGGGGGTCGCGGCCGGGGTTCAGTGCCCGCGGTGCCGGGTGGTCAACGTGCGCGGCCAGACCGGGTGCGCGGGCTGCGGGTTGGGGATCACCCAGGCGTGTATGTTCTGCCAGCACGTGTCGCCCCTCGATGTGGCGGCGTGCCAGAAGTGCCGCGAGCCCTTCGCGGGGGCCGCCGAGCGCCTGGAGGCCATCCAGGCCGACGCCCGTCGTAAGCAGTACCTGGAGGTGGCCTCCCAGGGCATCGGGGCGGCCGTCAGCGTGGCCACCCACCCCACCGGGTCGCGGCTCCTGGTGTCGTTGTTCCGTGCCCTGACCTGAATCCCATCCATGGTGTCCCTGGCCGAGGCGCAGGCCCTCTCGCGGGCGATCTCCGACGACGCTGACGTGGGCGCCCGGGAGGCCTCCGCCCGCGGTCAACGCGAGGCCCTGCGGACCCTGCTCGACGCCGTCCTCGTCCTCCTGCCAGAGCTCGGGCGGCTGCGGAGGTTCGTAGCCCGGGCCTCCACCCGCGCCCCGACCGTGGGCCTCCGCACCCTGGCGACCGACGACCCCGAGGGCCCGCGATTGAGCCTGGGCCTCGACCCTGACGGGGTCAATGTTCGCCTCGGTCGCGGGGCCTACGGGCGGCACAACGCTTCCCCCCGCCCGAGCCTCGCCTGGGAGCAGCAGCGTCGAAGGGCCCTCGGCGACGCCCTCCTCGATCGCCTCGCCGTCCTGCGCGGGGCAGGGGCCACCTTGCACGCCCACGGGCGCGACCCGCGCTGCCTCGCCGAGGAGGAGTGGGTCAACGCCCCCGCGGGGGTGGTCAACCTCCGCGTCGCCATCGAGGCCGACGACGACCCAGGCACCGCCCGTCGGGTGGCCGAACGGGTGGCCCGGCTCCTGGGGTTCGCGGCCCTCCTGGGGTGGCTGGAGGTCGAACCCCTAGGCCCCGGGCCCGACACTGTAACCGCGTGGCGCGCGGCGGTGCGGGCCCTGCGGGCGGACGAGCGGGCCTTCGGGGAGGCGGGAGTTCCGCGCGACCTGGTCCTGCGCGACCGGGCGTATGTGTACGACCCGGTGACGGGGTGGTTCGCCCCCGAGCGGTTTGTGCGGCTCAGCCCCGCCAGCGTAGCCCGCGAGCGGCTCCTCCTGGAGCTCGGGGCCCTGTCCCAAGCCCAGCGCGTCGGGCGTCCCGTGGGGCAGGAGGCCGCCGCGGGTGACGGGCTGCACGCCCGCCTGGGCCGATGGCTCGCCCAACGCGGGGTGGCCGCGGCCCACGACGAGGCCGCCCTGGCGACCGTATTCGTTCCAGGGAGCGAGCGGGTGCGGCCGGGGGATGTTCCGGCCCTGGAGAGACTCCTGGAGCGGTGCTTCGACGACCCCTCGGGAGACAGCCCCGTGGCCCTCGCGGGCCTTTTGCGCGGGGCCCCGTGGACCGACCGCGACCCCATGGACCCGCGGGCGGTGGCGAGCGCGGTCCCGGCCCGGTTCGCCGTCCGGGCGGCCCAGGGACACGCCCGGCTGCGGGAGCACGGGATCCTCGTGCGTCAGCCCTCGGGCGACCTCGGAGACGTAGGCGAGTGCCTCGCCGACCCGAGGGTGGCGGCCGTGGCGGAGGCAGCCATCGTACGAGCCCTCGGCGACGCCACGGTCTTCGGCGGAGGGCGGGCCGTGTCCCCCGAGGCGGGGCGGGCCCGGCCCTGGGAGCTGTCTCTGTCCGCGCCCACGACGGCCAGCCTGGAGCGGGTCGCCCGGCGGTTGCAGGGGTACGCCCGGGCCGCGGGGCTGGCCTTCGGGCTCGACACCCTGCGGGCCGTCCTCGTCGGCCTGCGGGTGCGCCCCTTCGCCGTGTTCATGGGAACCTCCGGGACCGGCAAGACTCGCCTCGCCCAACTCCTCGCGCGGTTTATGACCGAGGGGTTGCCTGCTCGACCCGGGGCCACGCGGGTGGCGGTGGTCCCGGTGCGTCCCGACTGGCTCGACGCCCGCGGGCTCCTGGGGTTTCTCAACGTCCTGGCGGGCGCCGGGGTGTACGAAGACACCGCGGCCCTGCGGGTGATCCTCGACGCCGCGGCCCACCCCGACGAGCCCCACTTCCTCCTCCTCGAAGAGATGAACCTCGCCCGGGTCGAGCACTACCTCGCCGAGGTCCTCGCCGCGATGGAGGCGGGGGTTCCCATTCCCCTGCACGGCCGCCCTGGGGGCGTCCCCACCGCCGACGGGGCCCGAACGATCCCGGCCGAGGTTCACCTCCCCCCGAACCTCTTCGTCCTTGGGACCATCAACGTCGACGAGACCACCCACGCCTTCAGCATGAAGGTGCTCGACCGGGCCTGGTGCTGGGAGTTTCAAGCCGTGCCTCCGTCGCAGCTCCTGGGGGCCTGGCTCGGCGATCGCCCAGTGACGGCCCCCGCCGACCCCTCCGAGCGCGGGGCCCTCCTGGGCGAAGGGGTCACCGACGACCCCGTGCGCTCTCTCGTTCTGGCCATGGGCCGCGGGGGGGTCGGGGCCCGCATCGACAGGCTCTTCGAGGCCCTCCAGGCCCACGGAAGACCCTTCGGGTTCCGGGTCGCCACCGAGCTCGTGCGCTTCGTCGACGTGTGCGTCCGCGAGGGCCTGGAGGTGCCCCCGGGGTGGGCCCTCGATCAGGCCGTCCTGGGCAAGGTCTTGCCGCGCCTCTCGGGCGGACGGGGGGAGCTCGAGGCCGCCCTCGTGGCCCTCCTGGCTGTGTGCCGGGCTGAGGCGCTTCGGGGAGGGTACGGGGGCGGACGCGGGGTGGCCGAGGCCCGGGACGCACCCGCGGAGGACCTCCACGCCACGGCAGCCCGGCTTCGGTCGATGCTGGCCCGGCTGGAGCGCGAGGAGTTTGTGGGCCTCGGGTCAGCGTAGGGACCAGGTCCACACGAAGCGCTGCTCCCGGGCGGCGAATCGTGGCATCGGCTCGGCGCGCAGGGCTGCTTCGATGCACGCGGCCACGGGGGTCTCCGCGAGGCTCCCGCGCACCCGGGCCTCCCGCACGACCCCGTCGCCGGTCACACGAAATCCGACGGTCACCGCCCCAAACCAGGTGGGGCCCACACACCCGCGCAGGGCCGGGGCTCGCGGGGGCAGGAGCGATCGCAGTTGGGTCACGGTGATGCGCTCGGGCAGGCGCCCGCCGGGCCGAGGGCCCATGAGGTCGGCCCGGATGGACAGGTCGGCCGCCACGGGCTGCGTGGGTCGGGCCCGAACCGGCCCGGCGTCGACCGCCGCGTCGAGGAGGGCGGTGGCCTCCGAGGGCCCGGAGGCCGGAGGGGGCCCTGCCATGCCACGCAGTCCCCACCATGCGCCCGCGGTTCCGACGGCGAGGAAGGCGAGGACGAGGGCGAGGGTGCTCCAGGGGATGCGCCGACGTCCTGGGCCCAGGGCCCCGGAGACGTCCCCGAACGTGTCGCGGACCGGCGGCAGGGTGTCGGGCTGAACCTCCGCCCCCACCTCGGCCCCCAACGCGGGCGGCGGGGCCTCGTCCGGTTCGACGAGGGCCGGGTCGAGGGTGTCGGGTCCGCCAGCCAGGACGGCCTCGGAGGCGCGGAGGGGCGGACTTGGGGGCAGGGCCGCAGCGACCCCCTCCAGGGCCGCCCGGAAGGCCCCCATGGTGGCCGTACGTCGGGCGGGGTCTTTGGTGAGGGCCCAATGTACACACTCGACCAGGGCCGGGGGGAGCCCGTCGACGAGGGCGTCGAGGCGCGGGGGTTCGTCGTGGGCGATGGCCACGATGACGGCGTTGTAGTTGGGGCCCACGAAGGGGCGACGCCCCGCGAGGGCCTCGTAGAGCACCACGGCGAGTGACCACACGTCGCTGCGTCCGTCGAGGTCGGGCCGTCCCCGGGCCTGTTCGGGGCTCATGTAGTCGGGGGTGCCGAGGAGGGCCCCGTCCATGGTGAGGGGCTCTCCGTCGGTCTCGGCGGCCACCTTGGAGATGCCGAAATCGATGAGCTTGGGCACCGTGGCCCCGTCGTCGCCCCGGGCGAGAAACACGTTGGCGGGCTTGAGGTCGCGGTGAACGACCCCGGCGGCGTGGGCGGCCTCCAGGGCCCGGGCCATGGGCACCACTACCGACAGGGCCGCGGCGGGGGGTAGTGGGCCCGAGGCCGCGAGGCGGGCCCGCAGGTCGGCCCCCACGAGGAGCTCCTGCACAAGGTACGACACGTCGTGTTCGGGGTCGGCCCCGGCGTCGAGGATGGCCACCACATTGGAGTGCCGAACCCGCCCCGCCGTACGGGCCTCGCGCAAGAACCGGGTCGACACCGACGGGCTCGTGCCCTCCTCCAGGAGCAGGAGCTTGACGGCCACACGGGGGGAGTCGGGGCCCGCGGTAGCCTCGAAGACCGCGCTGTGCCCGCCGAGGCCGATGACCCGGGTGAGCCGGTACCGTCCGGCGATGGTGCGCCCGACCCAGGCCTCGGCCCGCGTCCTGCGCGGCCCGCGCGTCGCCCCTGAGCCCGTCACCGCTCTCTAGAACTCTGCCGGGTCGGTGTGGGTCCCAAAGACCGCCCGCAGGACGTCGCAGACCTCCTGCTCGGTGCAGTACGCCTTGGCCGCTTCGATGATGGGGGGGCAGAGGTTGTCGCTCCCCTGGGCCGCCGCCCGCACCGCCGCGAGGGCCGCCGCGACCCGGGCCGGATCGCGCCGGGCCTTCACGCCCGCGAGCCCCGCGGTTTGATCGCGCTGGACGTCCTCGTCGATGCGCAGGAGGGGGATCTGTGAGGTGTCCTCGGACACAAACTCGTTGACCCCCACCACGACCTTCTCGGCCCGCTCGACCTGGCGCTGAAACCGGTACGCCGCCGAGGCGATCTCGCGCTGGGGATAGCCCGCCTCGACGGCGTCGACCATGCCCCCCATGGCGTCGATGCGCTGGATGTACTCCAGGGCCTCGGCCTCGATCTTGTTGGTGAGCCACTCGACGAAATAGCTCCCCCCGAGGGGGTCGATGCTGCTGGCCGCCCCGGTCTCATGGGCCACGATCTGCTGGGTGCGCAGGGCGATCGTGACGGCCTCCTCGGTGGGCAGGGCGTAGGTCTCGTCGAGGGAGTTGGTGTGCAGCGACTGGGTGCCACCGAGCACGGCGGCGAGGGCCTGAACGGCGACCCGGGCCACGTTGTTGTAGGGCTGCTGTGCGGTGAGGGAGACCCCGGCGGTCTGGGCGTGGGTCTTGAGCTTCCAGCTCTCGGGGTTCTTCGCCCCGAAGCGCTCGCGCATCGTGCGGGCCCAGATGCGGCGGGCGGCGCGAAACTTGGCGATCTCCTCGAAGAAGTCGATGTGCACGTCAAAGAAGAAGGATAGCCGCGGGGCGAAGGCGTCGACGTCGAGGCCCCGGTCGATGGCCCACTGGACGTAGGCCATCCCGTCGGCGAGGGTGAAGGCTAGCTCCTGGGCCGCCGTGGCCCCGGCCTCGCGGATGTGGTAGCCGGAGATGGAGACGGGGTGCCAGCGGGGCAGCTCCTTCGCGGCAAACTCGATGGTGTCGGTGACGAGGCGCATCGCGGGGCGGGGCCCCACCACCCAGGCGTGCTGGGCGATAAACTCCTTGAGGCAGTCGTTCTGGATGGTCCCGCCGATCTTGCTGCGGGGGATTCCGCGGTTGTCGGCGAGGGCCACGTAGAAGCACAGGAGCACGATGGCCGGACCGTTGATGGTCATCGACGTGGTGATCTTGTCGAGGGGGATCCCGTCGAAGAGGACCTCCATGTCGTGCAGGGTGTCGACGGCCACCCCGCACATCCCCACCTCGCCCAGGCTCAGGGGCGAGTCGCTGTCGTAGCCCATGAGGGTGGGGAAATCGAAGGCCACCGACAGGCCCGCCTGCCCCTGAGCCAGGAGGTAGTGGTACCGCTGGTTGGTCTGGCGGGGGGTGCCGAAGCCCGCAAACTGCCGCATGGTCCAGAGGCGACCGCGGTACATCGTCGGCTGGATCCCGCGGGTGAACGGGTACTCCCCGGGCATCCCGAGGTCGCGGAGGTAGTCGACCTTCACCTCCGCCGGGGTCACCACGTCGGGCAGCTCGACATCAGAGAGCGTCGCAAACCGCGCCATCCGCAGGGGGGCCTTGGCCACGGCCTTCGCCTTCGCCCCCTGCTCCCAACGGGCCCGAGCCTCCCGAATCGCCGCCACATCGGCCGGAACCTCTGCCCCCCCGTGGTGCTCCCGCCCCGGGCCCACCACCGTCCCGACGGGCTCTCGTTGTGCTTCGCTCTCCATGGCTCAACCTCGTGGGGCCCTCCGCACCTGTGCCGCGGCGCCCATGCACGGAATCTGGCACGCCCGACGCTGCGCCGACAAGGCCGACCCCGCACCGTACGGGTGACAGGGTATGACCCGGCTGGGTCGCTGCGGGCGTGCGCGGGGTGGTGCGATGGATTACAAGTGCGAGGCAGAAAGGGATCGCAGCATGAGCTTCGGCAAGAATCCACACGTCGCGAAGGCCAGCGCGGCCGAGCAGAAGGCCCAGATGGCGGGAGACGACGGGGCCCGGGCCCTGGCGTGGCGCGAGGCTGCCCGGCACTGGGAGCGGGCCGCCGAGCGCGAGCAGGTCGACAAACGCCGCGAGGAGTATCTCCGCAACGCGGAGGTCGCCCGGGGTCATGCCGATGGGGAGGGCGAGGCCCCGGAGGTTGATGGGGCCGGGGAGGCTCCGATCGCGCCGCCGCCGCGCACCCTGCTCAACTGACGGCGGGGCAGGGCCGTCAATCGTACTCGATGGCCCCCACGTGGGTCCGGGTCGTGCCGCCTTCGCGCGGAGGCCGCGTGCGTCGGCCGTGGGTCGTACGGCTCGGCCGATCGACGACGGGGCGGGCTGCGAGCGCAGGGGGCGGGGCGGGAGGCGGGGCCTCGGGGGGCGGGGCCACCGCGGCGACCTCGGCATCGGCCTGGCTGGGCTCCGGGGGGACCGCGGAGGGGGCCGCGGGCTCTGCGGACGCCGACGGGGCCACGATGGGGGTGGTCGGGGCGGGGGCGACGGACTCCCGTACGGCCGAGGTCTGGGCCGGGACCGCGGACTGATGGGTGGCCACGGCCACGACCCCCCCGACGACCACGAAGGCCATCACAACACCCAGGAGCACCCACGACTTGCGGGAGGGAGGGTTGGTGCTGACCACGGCCGGGGGAGCCACCCAGCCAGGGCTCGGGGCGGGCCGACGATGCGGGGGGCCGAGGGTGGTCAGGGGGTCGACCCCGGGGGCCGACAGGGTGGCGCCCGAGGCCAGGTCGGTGGGGGCGGGGACGGGTCTCGGCGGCATCGGGGGCGGGGCCTCGGTGGGCGCGTGGGGGCGCTCGGCCCGGAGGGCGACGAGCAGGGCCCGGGCGTCGTCGAAGCGGCCCGACGGCTCGCGCACGAGGCAGCGCATCACGACGTCACACAGGCTCGTGGGCACCCACGGGGCCGCGGTGGCGAGGGGGATGGGGTCGGCGGTGCAGATGCGGAGAAAGAGGGCCCCGGGGGTCTCGGCCGTGAAGGGCAGGACCCCGGCCATGAGCTCGTAGAGCATCACCCCGAGGGCCCACACGTCGGTGCGGACGTCGATGGTGCTCGCCCCGATGATCTGCTCGGGGGACATGTACCCCGGGGTGCCCATGGTGACCCCGGTCGCGGTAACCCGCTGGCTGCGGTCGTCGACGGAGCGGGACAGGCCGAAGTCGAGCACCTTGGGCATGACCGTGCCGTTGTTTTGCTCGGCGAGGAAGACGTTTTCGGGCTTGAGGTCGCGGTGCATCAGCCCCTGGGTGTGGGCCGCGGCGATGGCGTCCACGACCGGGAGCATCCAGTCGAGGGCCTCGGCGCACGACACCCTCCCGCGGGCCGCGAGGGGCGCGCTGAGGTCGGTGCCCTTCAGCAGCTCCTGCACGAGGAAGGGGGTCCCGTCTTCGGCCGTGGCCACGTCGAGGACGTCGACCACGTTGGGGTGGCGCACCGCGTTGGCGGCCCGGGCTTCCCGCACGAAACGCGAGACTGTGTCCCGGTGCCGGGCGAGCTCGGGGCGCAAGATCTTGATGGCCACCTCGCGGCCGACGGACTCGTTGACCGCCCGGTAGACCTCGCCCATGCCACCGCCCCCGAGTCGGCTCAGGAGTCGGTACCGTTGTGCGAGGACGGTGCCTACGAGGGACGGCTCGTCGGGGTCGGTGCCCATGGGGCGAGCTTACCGCATGGACCGGTGGAGGTGTACCCACGAACACGACGGGCCCGAGGGAGGGGGGGAGGGCTTCAGGGTCAGGGCATCGCGGGCATGGACATGCACCCGAAATTCTCATCACGAATCTGCGGGGTGCAGGGCGTGTCGACCGCCTGGGCGTAGGGGTGTGTCGGCTGCCGGGCGGGGGCGCACCCGTCGCGTTCGATGAGGCAGGTCTCGTCGACCGCGGTGCAGCGCGTGACGCCCGATCCGACGCAGTGGCCCCGTACGGGGATGGAGATGGCCCGGACCTCGCCCTCGACCATGGTCACGATGCGCTGCACGACAAAGAGCGGCGCGCCCAGGAGTCCCGCCGAGCGGCCCTTCACCTCAATGCGGTAGGTGCCGTCGAGCCGGGCGGGGAGCACCGAGAAGGACAGCGGAAACTGGGGATTGGCGAACACCCGAGACTGCGGCGTCGTGTTGCCCTCGCTGTACACGTTGAGTTCGAGGCTCCGCATGTTGAGGTCGTTGCGGAAGAGGGGGGACACGTCGACGACCACGAAGAGGCCCGTGGCGGGAGCGTTGCAACTGCACACGACGGCCGCGAAGAGAGCGAGGAGGGCCCGCTTCATGGCGACGGGCTCCCGAGCACGGCGTTGATGACCATGTTGGTGTTGCCGCCGGGCAGAGGCTCGGTGCGGCGGTTGGCCCAGATCACGCCGACCGTGGCCCCGGCTACGACCCCGACCCCGGTCCAAAACCACCAGCGGGTCAGGATCGACCCCGAGGACGCAGGCCGGGGCGGGAGGACGGGGGCCATCACCGCGGCGGTGTTGATCGCGGGGGCTGGGGTTACGGTGACCACGGGAGGGGGCGGGGCGGGCACGGGTTCGAGCCGGACGGCCAGGGACTCGGTGACCCCGGGGCCGACCCCGACCTGACGGGTGAAGGGCTGAAATCCGGCGGCCTCGGCCCGCAGGGTGCGGTCGCCCGGGTCGACGGTGACCTCCTGGGTGTCGTTGAGGGTCACCCTGCGCCCGTCGACGGTGAGGGCGGCGTGGGCGGGCTCGAGGGCGGTGATCCGGATGCGCCCCACCCGGCGGTTGATCTCCCCCATCAGCCGTTGGGTCTCGGCCTCGTGGGTCTGCCGCTGGGTCGGGGTGGCCAGCTCAAAAAACTCCTGCAACCGAACCCGAGACTCGAGCAGCCTCCCCAGCCGGTGCAGGGTGATCCCGAGGTTGAGCGAGGCCGCGGCGCTCCGACGGAGCTGGTGCGAGTGCTCGAAGGCCTCGAGGGCCCGGGTCCAGTTCTCGGCCTGCATGGCCGCGACCCCGGCCTCGAAGTGCCGCCGGGCTTCGGCGAAGTTTGTATCGTCTGCGTTGGCCGCGGGCTGGGCCCACGCCGGGCCCGGCACCGCCAGGAGCCCTCCCATCACAAGGCCGCATCGAAGCAAGCTGAGGTGCATAAGCATCGTCCCTCTCGGTCGCCGATGGTACCGCGGCCTTCGGCCCGCGCCCAACTCCTCACAGCGCATCGCAGGTTGCCTTGGCGACGAATCCGGTGGGATCCTGCGCCTCCAGGGGTCTACGCTTGACGCCGGTGCTCAAGACCGTCCGCGCGAAGCTCCTCCTCCTCCTCGGGGCCACCCTCCTGTCGGCCCTGGTCTCCCTTGGGGCCGGGGCCTGGATCCTCCAACGGCAGCTCGTCGACATCGTGGCCACCCGGGTCCCGGTCGCGGTGCGGGGTCTGGAGACCGAGGTTCAGGACGAGCTTCGGGACGTCGCGCTGATGGTGCGGGTCCTGGAGGAGTCGGCCGAGGTGGCCGAGGCCTTGCGTCGCGACGACGTGGCCGCCGCCCAGGCCCGCCTCGCCCCGTTGCGGGTGGCCTTCCCCAACGCCGACCTCGCCTTGTATCGCACCGACGGCAGCCTCTTCACCCAGGTCGGCCTCGCCCACCCCCTCCCGCGCCTCGACGGCTCGTCGCAGCTCCCAATCCCGGCCGCAGGCGTCCGGCAGGTCCAGGGCCTCGCCCTCTCCGGCTGCGGACTGCCCTCGCCCGAGGCTCCGCCGGCGTTCTTCGTCATCACCCGCCTTCCGGGGCGGGGCACCCTCCTGGTCTGCCTGCCCATCGACGACTGGCTGATCCGGCACGCGGCCGCGAGCGTGGGAGGCGAGGTCGCGGCGGTCGAGCGGGATGTCCGTCGGGTCCGCACGGCCACCCCGGGGTTTCCCCAGGCCCTTGGGGTCCGGGCCCTGCGGCGAATGCGGCTTCGTACCGACGCCCAGGGTCGGCGGTGGGCCCTGGCCCGGGCCGACGACGCCCGCCTCTTCGGCCCGAGCACCCTGTCCCTGGTGGTCGCCATCGACGTGACCGAGGTGCGGGGACGGGTGCTTGCGGATCTCGGGATGGCCGCGGGGGCGGTGAGCCTGATCGCCCTCCTGGCCCTGTGGATCGGCAGCCGTGTGGCCCGCAAGATGAGCGACGCCATCGCCCGCCTCGGGGGGGCCATGAAGAAGCTCGAAGACGACCAGTATGTCCACGTCGACGGCATCCGGACCGGGGACGAGATCGAGGACCTCGCCGCGGGCTTCAATCACATGGTCGACGGCCTGCGCGACCGCGACCACCTCCGGGCCACCTTCGGCAAGTACATGACCCAGACCATCATGGAGCACCTCCTCGCCGGCAAGGTCGCCCTCGGTGGCGAGACCCTGACGGTGACCCTGCTCTTCTCGGACATCCGGAGCTTCACCACCATCAGCGAGAAGATGGAGGCCCACGCCCTGGTGGCCCTCCTCAACGAGTACTTCACCGTGATGGTCACGATCATCATGGAGGAGGGCGGGGTGGTGGACAAATACATCGGCGACGCCATCATGGCCGTGTTCGGGGCCCCGGTTCCGAAGGCCGATGACGCCCTGCGGGCGGTGCGGGCCGCCGTGCGGATGCGGGAGGCCCTCGGGGCCCTCAACGAGCGCCTCGAGGCCCGCGGGATGCCAGCGCTGCGTACAGGCATCGGGGTGCACAGCGGCGAGGTCGTGGCGGGCAACATCGGCAGCGAACAACGGATGGAGTACACCGTCATCGGCGACACCGTAAACCTCGCCTCCCGCCTGGAGGGGGCCACCAAGGAGCTCGGCGAGCCCCTCGTGGTGAGCGAAGACACCTACGCCCAGGTCGAGGCCGCCGTGGTGGCCCGCCCCCTGGTCGAGCTCACCGTGAAGGGTCGTGCGGCCCCGGTGATGTGCTACGCGATCGACGCCCTGCGCCCCCCAGACTGACCCAGCCGGAAGGGCGCGCGGACCGCGGCTCGTTCAGTACGCGTCGACCGAGGCCGCGGGAGAGGTGACCGTCCCCGGAGCCCCCGGACACATGGCCCCGTTGAGGGTCGCACACTCGATCCGAACCCTCCCTACGCCCCCGGCCCCCCCGCGCTGCGAGCATCCCACGTTGCCCGCCACCCCGATGGCGCTCACGGTCCCCGTGGGGGCCGTGACGGCCCTGCCGGCCAGAAGGACCGTGCCCCCCGCCCCGCCGCCGCCTCCGCCCTCGTACCCGCCGCCTCCGGAGCCCGTGAGCCCGTCGGCGAGGACCCGCCCCGCCGGGCCGAGGCTGAGGGCGCTCGCGGACAGGAGGATCGCCCCGCCGCCCGGTCCTCCCCGGGCGCTGGCCACGTCGCAGTTGCCCCCGCCTCCGCCGCCTCCGGCGCCGAGGAAGATCCGGCCCAGGGCGGGGTCTCCGTAGGTCTGTCCGCCGACCCCGACGCTCGTGCCGGTCCCGTTGACGCCCGCCGTGCCAAAGCCGCCCCCTCCGCCGCTGGGGGTCTGGTTGACGCAGGCCTGGCAGCAACTCACGCCCCCGCCTCCCCCGCCTCCGCCCCCGCCGTTGGCCGCCGTCGATCGGCCCCCGACGCCCGCTGCCGACTCGCCCTGGGCCCCGGGGCCGCACGAGCGCCCGCCGCTGTCGCCGGCCCCGCCGCGAAACCCGGCCCCCGATTGCGTGATCGTGCCCGCCACCGTGGCTGTGCCCGACACCCGGACGGGCAGGATCCCACCCGTGGAGCCGTTCCAGCTTGGGCCGCGGAGGGTGGCCGAGGGGCCGACCGTGAGGGCGCTGTAGTGCAGGACACGTACGACCTGGACCCGATCGCTCGCCGCGAACGCGAAGGGCATCCCGGGGGTCACCGTGAGGGTGTTGGGCGTGGCGGCCGTCACCCGGGCGTAGGCGTAGAGCCCCGCTCCGGCGCCCTGGGTGTTGATCACCAGGGCCTCGCTGCCTGGCCCGAACCCCGCCGTGCTCACCACCCGCAGGGTGGTCCCGCCGGGGGCTACGCTCTCCGCCAACGGGGTCGCGGCCGGACTCACGGGCGTGGTCCCAGTCACGGTCAGCTCTCCGTCGGCCCCGTCGCCCCCGCGGTCGCACACCCCTGCCACGCAGGCGTTGGTGCTGCACGCCCGCCCGCAGGCCCCGCAGTGGTTGACGTCGCGGGCGGTGTTGGTCTCGCAGCCGTTGCCGGGGTTTCCGTCGCAGTCGGCGAACCCTGCGTTGCAGGCCCCGAGGGTGCACACCCCGAGGGCGCAGCTCCCTGCGGCGTTGGCGAAGGCGCACGTCCGCCCGCATGCCCCGCACGACCCGGGGCTGGTGTTGAGGTTGGTCTCGCACCCGTTGGCGGGGTTGTTGTCGCAGTCGGCGAACCCCGGGTTGCACGCGGCCAGGGCGCAGGCCCCCGCGGTGCAGGCCCCGACCCCATTGGGGAAGCTGCACGCGCGCCCGCAACTACCGCAGTGGGCGGTCGAGGTCTGCAGGTTGATCTCGCATCCGTTGGCGTCGTTACCGTCGCAGTCACCAAAGCTGCCGAGGCACGCCGCCACGAGGCACCGGGCCCCGCTGCACGCGGGCGACGCGTTGGCCAGGTTGCACCGCTGCCCGCAGGCTCCGCAGTGGTCTACGTCGGTGCGGGTGCTCACCTCGCACCCGTCGACGACCCGCCCGTTGCAGTCGCCGAACCCGCTCGCGCAGCCCGCGATGGTGCACCGGCCCGCCGCGCACCCTGGGGCGGCGTTGGGGGTGACGCAGGCCGACCCGCAGGCCCCGCAGTGGGCCACGCTGGTGAGGGTGTCGGTCTCGCACCCGTTGCCGCTGTTGTTGTCGCAGTCGCCGCGCCCCGCGAGGCACATCGTCAGCCGACAGGCCCCGGCCACGCAGGCCGCCGACGATCCGGGGAAGTCGCATCGGTTGTCGCAGCGGCCGCAGTGGGCCGTGTTGGTGCGGACGTTGACCTCGCAGCCGTTGGACGGGTCGCCGTCGCAGTCGGCGAAGTCCTGGTTGCAGGTCGATCGGGCGCAGCGGCCCGCGGTGCACACGGCCCCGGCGTTGGGCACCGTGCAGACTCGCTCGCAGGCCCCGCAGTGCAGGGCGTCGGCCCGGAGGTCGACCTCGCAGCCATTGGACGGGTCGGCGTCGCAGTCGGCGAACCCCTCGTCGCAGCGGGCTACGGCGCACCGACCCGCCGCGCAGGCGGCCACGGCGTGGGCGAGCTGACACACGGCGCCGCAGCGCCCGCACGAGGTCACGTCCGTGCGGAGGTCGGCCTCGCATCCGTTGGTGGGGCTCCTGTCGCAGTCGGCGAAGCCCTCGTTGCAGCGGGCGATGGCGCAGGCCCCCGCGACGCAGGCCTCGGTGGCGTTGGCGGCCGCGCACGAGCGCCCGCAGGCCCCGCAGTGGGTGAGGGAGTCGAGCGAGGCCTCGCATCCGTTGGCGGGGTCGCCGTCGCAGTCGCCGAACCCCGCGCTGCACGCCCCGAGGCTGCACGCTCCCGCCCGGCAGACGCCCGTGGCCTGGGTGCGGACGCACGCCGACCCGCAGGCCCCGCAGTGGGCGAGGCTGTCGGCGAGGCGGGTCTCGCAGCCGTTGGTGGGGCTCCCGTCGCAGTCGGCGAAGCCCTCGTCGCAGCGGGTGACCGCGCAGGCTCCCATCGCGCAGACGCCCGTGGCGTTGTCGAAGCGGCACCCGCGGCCGCAGGTGCCGCAGTGCTGGACGCTCATGGACAGCTCGGTCTCACAGCCGTTGGCGGGGTCTCCGTCGCAGTCGCCGAAGGTCCCGGCGCAGCTCGCCACCCCGCATCGACCCTCGACGCACGACGGGGCCCCGTTGGGGGGCGCGCAGGCGGTCGTGCAGCTCCCGCAGGCGGCGGTGTTGGACCGGGTGTCGACGCAGGCTCCGTCGCAGCAGGTGTCCGACCCGGGGCAGGGGCGGCTGTCGCTGCACCCGGCCACACACTGCTGTCCGCGGCAGAGGGTGCCGCTCGGGCAGTGGGTGTCCTGGAGGCAGGCCACGCAGCGGTGGGTCTGGGTGTCGCACACGAGCAGGGCGACCCCGGCGTCGCCCCCGACGGGGCCCGCGTCGGGGGTGGCGTTGTGGGCGCAGCCCTCGTCGTTGCGGCAGCCGTCGACGCAGACGAACATCGTCGGGTCGCAGCGTTGCCCCACCGGGCAGGCGTCGGCCGTGGGCAGGCACCGCACGCAGCGCCCCGTGGCCACGTCGCACACGGGGCCCGAGGGGTTGCCCGCGCATCCCTGGTCGCCGGTGCAGCCCGAAGGGACCTCGGGCGCGTCCTGGGGGGCGTCCAGGGTCACGTCGGGCCCGGTGTCGTCGGGCCCGGCGTCGGGCCTGGCGTCGGCGAGGTCGTCGAGCCCCTGGGCGTCGGACACATCCTCGGGGACCGGTCGGTCGGCCGGGCCTCCCACGACCGAGGCCCCCGTGCAGCCTACGATCGAGAGGGCGAGCAGGGCGCCAGACCAGGGGAGTCGCGAGGGCCTCGCGGGGCTGTGGTGCTTCATGGGGGTGCCGGAGCTCCAGGGCGGGCACTCGAGTCTTCGTGCGACGTTCGGCCCGTGCGTTGGGACGATCAAGGCGCCGAACCCGGGGGCCTGTCAAGCGCCTGCGGGGTCGTCGAGTTTGCCCCGCAGGGCCTTGAGCATGGCCTCGGCCTCGAAGCGGTCTTCGGCGTCGAGGTGGGGGCGGGCGAGGTACCGCAGGAGAAACGCGACGGCCTCGGGTCTACGGCCGAGTTGGGCGAAGGCGAGGGCCATGAGCTGCAGGGTGTCGGCGTCTTCGGGGTGGAGGTCGAGGGCCACCCTCCCGGCCCGCAGGGCGTCTTCGAGGCGGCCGAGGTCGTAGAGGACCCGGGCTCGTTGCACGGCGGCCCCGAGGTGGGTGGGGCAGTGGGTCAGGGCGGCCTCGTACGCGGCGCAGGCGAAGCCGAGCTGCCCCTTGGCCACGAAGGCGGCGCCGACGTAGAAGTGGGCGTAGGGGTTGGACGGGTCGGCGTCGAGGATGGCCCGCAGCTCCCGGAGGGCGGCCTCGGGGTCGTCCTCGCGGATGAGCTCTTGGGCCTCGACGGTGGCCTCGAAGCGGTCGTGGTCGTTGGGGGGCGGGGCCACGGCGGGGCTCAGAAGAAATTGCCGATGGTAAACTCGAACACGCTCGACTCCTCGTAGGGCAGGCGCGAGATGGGGAAGCCCCACTCGAAGCGCAGGAGGCCGAGGGGGCTCTGCCAGCGGAGGCCGAAGCCCACGGAGTAGCGCAGGGCGAGGGGGTTGTTGAAGAAGGTCGTGCAGGGGTTGATCACGTCGTCGCGCCCCGTCCCGGCGGCCCGGCAGTACTGGGCCTCGGTGTTGAACACGTTGCCCCCGTCGTGGAAGACCACCCCCCGCAGGCCCACGGCGTTGAGGATCGGGAACTCGACCTCGACGTTGTAGTAGAGCTGGAGGTTGCCGCCGATGGCGGCCCCGTTGGTGGCCACGGCGGCGTTGGGGTCGAGGGCGTTGTTGAGGGCGAGGCGGGGCGAGATCGTGCGGAGGCGGTAGCCGCGGACGTCGAAGATCCCGCCGAGGAAGAAGCGCTCGAAGATGGGCACCCCCTGCTCGCGGCGCGACGAGACCACGCCCCCCTGGAGGTTGGCCTTGAAGATCACGTTGGAGAACAGGGGCCGGTAGAACCGGGCCCAGCCCGACACGCGGGTGTAGACGTTTTCGCTGCCGAAGATGGGGTCGGCCACGTCGACCCCGAGGCGGAGGAAGACCCCGTTGGTGGGGAAGAGGCGGTTGTCTCGGGTGTCGTACGTCATGGACGTCCCGAGGGCGCTCGTAAACCCGGCCTGGAAGATGTTGGCCAGGGGCAGGCTCTGGAAGACCGACTGGGTGACGTTCTGCCCGAAGAGGCCGGTGCCGGTGCGGGTGCTCACGCTCACCTGCTCGCCGGTGTACGTCATGAAGAGCCGCAGGTCGTTGCCGAGGATGGGATACCCGAAGGTGAGGGTCCCCCCGCGGCTCGTGCGGGTGAAGTCGGTGAAGGCCCGGAGGCTGTTGTACAGGTCGAAGGCGAAGGTCCAGTTGGAGTCGAAGAGGTACGGCTCGACGAAGCGCAGGGCGAAGATCTGCCGAAGGCCCGAGAGCTGGGCCTGGAGGGTGAGGGACTGCCCCCGGCCGAAGAGGTTGAGCTGTTGGATCTGGGCCGTGGCGATGAAGTTCTCCACCGAGGAGAACCCGGCCCCGATCTGGAAGGTGCCTGTGGGCCGCTCGGCCACCTCCACATTGATCACGAGGCGGTCGGGGTGGCCGGGCATGGGTTCGGTCGACAGGTCGACCCGCTCGAAGTACCCGAGGGCCATGATGCGCCGGCGTGAGAGCTGGTACTGGGACTCGGAGTAGCGCTCGCCCTCGAACACCTGCATCTCGCGGCGGATGACCCGCTCGCTCGTCTTGGCGTTGCCGCGGATCTCGATGCGGTGGATGGTCACCACGGGCCCCCGGGTGACCCGGACGGTGAGGTCGACGGTGCGGGCCCGGGTGTCGGGCTGGATGTCGGGGGTGACCTCGACGTTGGCGTACCCGGCGTCGCGGTAGTGGGTCTGGATGGCCACGATGTCGCGGCCGATGGTGCTGCGCGAGAAGAAGTCGCCGGGGTTGACATGGACCCGCTCGCGCAGGGCCCTGCGACCCCCGAGGGGTTCGACCTCGTTGGCCTCGTCGTCGACCTCGATGACCCGCAGGCGGCCGATGCGGTACCGCGGCCCCTCCCGGATGGGGATGGTGATGTCGATGAAGGCCCGGTCGGGGCTGAGGGCCACCCGGGGGGTGCTGATGTCGACGGTGAGGTATCCGCGGTCGTAGTAGGCGGCGTTGAGGAGGTCGACGTCGTTGCGGAAGGCCTCCTCGCGGAAGTTGCCGGCGCTGGTGAGGAAGGAGAAGAAGTTGGCCGTCCCCGTGGCCATCACCCCGCGGAGCTCGTCGTCGGTGAGGTTGCTGTTGCCGATAAAACGGATCGACCGCACCTGCACCTGAGCGTGCTCCACGATGTGGAAGACGATGTCGACCTCGTTGCGGCCCGTCGTACGGGGCTCGATGCGGTAGGTGACCTCGGCCAGGAAGTAGCCCTTCTCTGCGTACAGATCGACGAGCTTCTGGACGTTGCGCCGCAGGGCGGCGTCGCTGAGCACGGTCCCGTCGCGGATGTCGATGGTCTCGCGGAGCTTGTCCTCGTCGACCTCGTCGTACCCTTCGAAGCGGATGGCGTGGATGGTGGGCCGCTCGGACAGGGTGAAGCGCAGCTCGACCCCGCCCTCGGCCGGCTCGGCGCTCACCCGCACGTCGCGGAAGAACCCGAGGTCCCACAGGCCCCGGGCGTCGCGCGAGGCCCGGGCTCGGTCGAGGCACTGTCCTTCGCGGTGGCGTACGGTGGCGCGGATGTCCTCGGCGTTGACGCGTGTGAGGCCCGCGAAGCGCACCCGGATCACACGGCGGCAGGGCTCTTCGGCGATGTCTGTGCGCACCGACGGGCTGGCGACCTCGGCCGCGCCTGGGGCCCCAGGGCCGGGCTCGACCGGGGGGTCGGCGGCGGCCCCCGCGGCGCCTGGAGCGGTGGCGGGGGCCTCGGGGGAGGGGGCGGCTTCGGGCGCCGTGGTGATGGGGGCTTGGAGCGGCTCGAGCGAGAGGGTGGGGCCCTGGAGGGCGCCTCCGAGACCCGGTCGGGGTCGGGGCTGGGCGAGGGCTCCGCGCGGGTCGAGCGCGTACAGCAGTGTGAGAAGCGCGAGGGCGACGCCAGGGGCGAAGCGAAGGAGGGCGGGTCGTCTCATGCGCGGCGGGCGGGGCTATACCGCGGGGGGGAGGACTCCCGCAACCCGTGGTAGAGGGTCAGAGGCGACGCTGGAGGTCGTTGTTGGGGGTGCCGGGCTGCTCGGGCCGACGGCAGGTGAAGGCCTCGCGGATGCGGTAGCTCCGGCCCTCGTTGGTGAGGATGAAGAGGTCGACCTTCTGACCGTGGTCGGCCTCGCGGCACTCGGGGGTGGTAAATTGCAGGGTCTCGTCGTCGACCACACCCACGTTTTGCGCCACCCGTCCCCCGAGGCGCACCTCGAGGCTGCCGAGGTTACGAAAGCCGCTGCCGCGCACCCGCACCTCCTCGCCCCCCGAAGGCCGCCCCGTGGCCGGGTTGACGCTCAGGAAGTGAACCCCCTCCTGCTTGCAGCCCGCGGCACTCCCCAGGCAAAGGGCCCCCACCACGAGGGGCGCGACCAACCGGCGGACTTGGGGCATCTTCGGCGACACGGGTACTCTCCTCGCGCGAGGCGCGCTGCGGCGGCGACGCTATGCCTCCGCGTACAGAGGGGTCAAGGGGGATTCGCCCGAGGGCGACGCGGGGTCCTGCGGGGTCCCGCGGGCTCGGCCCCGCAGGCCAGGAAGTCGAAGAGGAGATGCGGAGGAGGGCTGCACATGGGCTGCAATCGTGGCACGCTCGCTGCACCGACTTCAGAGACTTCCCAAGGTGGAAGGCCCTGTGACGTGTTGTCACGCGCAGGGACGCCCGCCCCGCGACGCGGGGTCGGCGCGACAAGGAGCAGCGCGTGGCGAAGCACAAGGGCAAGCGAAACAAGGGTCGGCGCGAGTCTGCAGAGCCCCAGTCGGGCGGCGCCACCGCGGCGGCCCGGTCGGTGGCGGTGGAGAAGCCCCCCGAGACGTCTCAGGGTGGCTCACCTGTGACGGCCCGGCCCGATCCCGCAGGTCCGCCGGCGGCACGGGCCGGGGCCACGGTGATCCAGTTTCCCAAGTCTCCCGCCCTGGAGGCTGCGGCCTTGGCGGCGGCCGAGTCCGACGCGCCGATCCCCAACGTCACCACCCGCACGACGATGCGCGCCGGGTCGGGGTCGACCCCTCCGGCCACCGCCCCGTCGACCCTCCAGCCCGCCGAGGACGAAGCGGGCCGGATCACCCTGGCCCCGACCTCCCCGAGCCCTGCGGGCGACCCGGAGGCCGCCGCGTCCGAGACCTCGGGCGTCAAGACCCTGACGATGGCCACTGTCGCTCCGGTCGCGGAGGTTCCGGCTGCGGCCGCTCCGGCCCCCGAGGCCCCAGCCCCGGCTACGGTCAGCGAGGCCCCTTCGGCCTACGTCCCGACCTCCCACGTCAAGACCCTCCCCATGGCCAGTCTGGCCGTGCCCGTGGAGGCTCCGACCGCCGAAGCCGTGTCTCCCGACAAACCCGACGCCAAGAAGGACGCGGTCAGCGCCCAGAAGCCCTCCAGCGCCAAGGACGCGGGCCCCAAGCCAGCCGGCCCCAAAGACTCCGGGGCCAAGGTGGCCATCCCCCGCCGGGACGAGCGGCGGACCCACAAGGAGTCGCTCTCTACCCACCTCAGCGAGGAGGCCCAGGCCTTCTTTTCGGATGCGTCGTTCGAGTCGGCCTACAAGGTTCGTCACGACAATTTCGACGACCTCAAGCCCATCGCCAGCCCCGAGCACGCCAAGGAGCTCCAGCACTCTCGGCGTTGGATGGCCGTCACCGGGGCCATGCTGTTCGGGGTGGTGGCCCTGCTCGTTGGGTTCAGTCTTGCGGGGCGCTTCGGCGTCAGCGAGACCGCCCTCGACACCTCGGCCATTCGTAACATCCCCGAGCCCGCTCCCCGGACCACGGCCCTGCCCGAGTCCACCCCGGCCCCGTCCGAGCCGCCCCCCGCGGCTCCTCCCGCGGCCGAAGGCCCTGCCCCCGCAGCGCCCATCACCCCCGTGGTGCCCCCCGGGACGCCGCCTGCCGCCGCCGCATCCCCCCCCGCGCCTGCGCCCCCGGCCGCGGAGCCTCCCGCGGCTGCCCCCGCGGCTGCCCCCGCGGCTGCCCCCGCCGCGCCGCCCACCCCGCCCCCGGCGGCCGCGGTCCCCGAGCCTGCTCCGGCCGTGGCTCCCCCCTCGGGTCAGACCCCACAAGAGCTCCTGGCCGCCGCCCGTGCCTTCCGCGGCCCCTTCGCGGGGCGCGTGGCCGCCTGGGAGGCCTACTTCACCGCGGCCCCCACCCAAGACCGCATGATGGCCGACATGGCCTTCAACTGGGCCGAGGGCCACCCCGCCGAGGCCGAGCGCCTCGCAGCCCGGGCCGTGGCGGCCAACCCCAACAACAGCAAGGCCTGGTTCGTGCTCGCGTACACGCGGGGGCGGCTGCACAACGCGGACGGTCGGCGTGAGGCCCTGGCTCGATGCATCGCCCTCGGCGGGTCGTTCGCCGCGGAGTGCCGGGCCCTGTAGCGCGCGTGCGGGTTTCTGGCGCTCCCCGGGCCGGTCGTGGCATCGCCGGGCCATGCTCCTCGCGGCGCTTCTGCCCGTCGCCCTCCAGCTCGCCGCGGCGTCGGCCGATCGACCGCCCGTAGCCACCGTGCTCGTGGCCGGCGATGTCGTGCCCCACGGCGATGTCCTGACCTCCCTGCGGGCTCACGGGGCCGCGTCGCTCCTGAGCGGGGTCGCGGGCCTCTTCGCCCGGGCCGACGCCGTGGTGGTCAACCTCGAGTCCCCGGCCGACCTCGATCGCGCCGAGAACCCCGACGGGTCGCTGCGCTTCAACGCCCCCGCGGCGCTCCTCGACGGCCTCGCCGGGGCCGGGGTCGACGTGGTCACCCTGGCCAACAACCACGGGTACGACCAGGGCCCCGAGGGCATCGCCGCCACCCTGCGCAACACCGCCTCGCGGGGCCTCCGCGCGGCAGGGGCCAGCCCCGGGGAGGGCGACCCCTTCGCCCCCGCGGAGATCTCCGTGGCCGGACAGACCCTGTGCGTCCTGGCCGCGACCCGGATCCTCAACTTCCCGGTCCCTCCGCCCCGCCCGGGGTCTCCGCGGCTCGCCCTCGCCCGCCCCGAGCACCCCGACGAGGAGCGGGCCCTGCTCGACGCCGTGCGGGCCGCGGCCGGGCGCTGCGGAGGGGTCCTGGTGAGCCTGCACACCGGGAGCGAGTACGGCGACGGACCCGAGCCGCGCGACCGCGGGTTCTTCCGGGCCGTGGCTCGGGCGGGGGCCCTGGCCGTGGTGGGGCATCACTCGCACACCCCGCACCCCGTCGAGACCGCCCGGGTGGGCGACCGGGAGGTGCCGTTGTTTTATTCGTTGGGCAACCTGGTGAGCGCCCAGGGGAGCGCCGCCGAGAGGTCCCCGTCGCGCCCCGACGCGCCCTTCCAGGTCGTACGCGACCCCCGCACCCGCGAGGGCCTCCTGGCCGTCCTGCGGTTTGCCGCCGCCCCGGGGCGCAAGCTCACCCTGGCCTCCTGGGGGTGGCTCCCCTTGTGGACCCACAACGACCGCGAGGCCGCCCGGGCCCGCGGGGCCGCGGTCACCATCTCCGCCGACGTGATGCCCTGGGACGGTGGCCCCACCCCCCTCCTGCGCCACCGATGGAACCACCTCACCCAACGCCTCGGCCTCGCCCGCCGCTACGACGGCCGGACCCTCCCCGGCGCAGACACGGCCTACCCCTCGTCGCCCTCTCCCTGACGCCCCCGGGCCATCACCCGGGCATACACCTCGGCCCGCTTCATCCCCAAGGCCCGGGCCACCTCGCGGGCCGCGTCGCTCGGGCGCATCCCCGCCGCCAGGGCCGCGTCGAGGGCCCCGTCGACCGCCGACTGCCCGTCCTCGGGAGGAGCCTCGGCGGCCCCTTCGAGCACCACGCTGACCTCCCCCCGGAGCACGTAGTCGTCGGCCCCCACCGCGGCCCGCACGGCCTCCAGAGGCCCGCGGGTGACCTGCTCGTGCAGCTTGGTGAGCTCGCGGCATACGGCCGCACGACGCGCGGGGCCGCACACCCGCACCAGGTCGTCCAGCGTGTTGACAATTCGCTCGGGGCTCTCGAAGAACACCGTCGGCAGCGGGTCGTGGGCCGCCGCGGCCAGGGCCGTACGCCGGGCCACCCCATCGCGCGGGAGAAACCCCACAAACCGAAATCCGTGCCCCGCGAGGCCCGACACCACCAGGGCCACCAGCACCGCGCTCGCCCCGGGGATGGCCTCGACGGCCAGCCCCTCCGCGGCGGCCGCCCGCACGAGGACCCCGCCCGGGTCGCTCACCAGGGGGGTCCCCGCGTCGCTGACCAGGCACAGGACCTCGCCCCGTCGCAGCCGGGCCAGGACCTCGGGGAGCCGGGCGGCGATGACGTTGTCGTCGAGGCGCTCGACCCGTCGTTCGACGCCGAAGGCCGTCAAGAGCTTATGGGTCCGACGGGTGTCTTCGGCCAGGACGGCGTCTGCCGTCCGCAAGGCCTCCAGGGCCCGCGGCGACAGGTCGCCCAGATTGCCGATGGGGGTCGAGACCACCACCAGTCGGCCCGCGGAGGCAGTGGGCTCACCCAAACTGGATGGCCTCGCCGAGCTCGGTGGTGAGATAGACCCGGAGCTTGTCCTGGAGACGCTTCTCAAGCTGCCGGACGCGCTCGCGGGAGATCCCGTACCGGTCGCCGATCTCCTGGAGGGTGACGGGCTCCTCGGCCGTGATCCGCTCGCGGAAGATGATCACGTCCTTGCCCGAGAGGGTCTTGCCGAAGCGCTCGAGGTGCAGCCGAACCATGCCCCCGAGCTGGAGGTTGGAGAGGTCGTCGTCGATGGGGTTGTCGGCGCTCGGAAGGAGCTCGACCCGCGAGGTGGGCTTGCCGTCGCTCTCGCCCACCGGGGCGTCGAGGGACACGTCAGACCCGGAGAGGCGACGGTCCATGTCGATGACCTCCTGCTCGGGCACGTCGAGCTGGCTCGCGAGCTCGGAGCTGGTGGGGTCGATGCCCAACGAGATCAAGCGCTGCTTCTCCTTGTTGAGGTTGAAGAACAGCTTGCGCTGGGTCTGCGTGGTACCGAGCTTCACCAGCCGCCAGTTGTTGAGGATGAACCGCAGGATGTACGCCCGGATCCACCATGCGGCGTACGACGAGAGCTTGACCCCGCGGTAGGGGTCGTAGCGCTTGACGGCCTGCATGAGGCCGATGTTGCCCTCCTGGATGAGGTCCATGAGGTTGCGGTAGGCCCGGCGGTACTCGTACGCGATCTTGACGACCAGCCGCAGGTTGGCCGTGACCATCCGGGCGGCGGCCTTGACGTCGGCCGTGTTGGAGTACCGGACGGCCAGGTCGTGCTCCTCCTGAGGGGTCAGCAGGCTGTGACGCTGCACCTCGGAGAGGTAGGCCGAGAGGGGGTCGTAGGTGCTGAGCCCACGTTCGCGTGCGGGGGAGAGGGGGGGGTCGAGGGGCACAAACCCGTCGACCCCGTCGTCGACCTCGACGGTGACCTCGGCCACCACCGAGTCGTCGATGTCGCCGTCGTCCTGGCCGTCGCGGTCGACCTCTCCGTCGGCCGCGAGCACGGTCTCCTCGGGCATCTCTTCCTCGTCGAGGGGGCTCTCCTCGGCGGGGGTCACCTCCTGGACCACGGGACGAGCAGGTTTGGCACCCGGGGGTCGCCGCGATCGAGGAGCCGTGCGCCCCGACGTCGGGGACGTGAGGGCGCGTGAAGTCGGGCCTGAAGCAGGGGTGTCTGTATTACGCGGCACGACAGTAAGCCTCCGTGAGCAACGGGCGACTGGGCTCTGAAGGCGCCAGCCGAGAATCGACCCACTCTCTACCACAGGGAGCCGGGGCCCGTCGATCCGAGGGGCCAGTGCCGCAGGGCGGACCGGCGCTGGACGCGGCCCCCGCACGTGACGTAGGGTGGCCAGAGGATGATCGTGCGTACAGCGGGGGTGGGGCTCATACTTGCGATGGCCGCGGCGTGCGGGGACGCGGGCCGGGGGCTGCCCTCCGAAGACGCGGGAGCCGCCGTCGATGTCCTCGCGGCCGACCAGGGAAGTGGGCCAGACAGCTCCGCCCCGCGGTGCCGGGAGGACCGAGACTGCGACGACGGGATCGCCTGCACCGACGCGGTGTGCGTGGTGGGCGGGGTCTGCGAGGTCACCCCGCGCAACGCCCTGTGTATGGCCGGGCTGCGGTGCGTGGTGGGGGTCGGGTGCACCTCGGCCCGGACGTGTACGACGAGCGCCCAGTGCGACGACGGGGTGGCGTGTACCCGCGACCTGTGCGCGGCGGGGGGGATGTGTCAGAGCGTTCGGGACGACGCCCAGTGCGCGGCGGGGATGGTGTGCTCGGCCGAGGCCGGGTGCGTCGCGGCCGGGAGCTGCGCGGGCGACGGGGAGTGCGACGACGGGCGCTTCTGCAACGGGGTCGAGCGCTGCGTCGGGGGGCGCTGCGCCGCGGGGACGGCCGTCACCTGCAACGATGGTGACCCCTGCACGGGCGACCTCTGCAACGAGGCTCAGCGCCGCTGCGACAACCCCCCCGTGACGCCGTGCGGCGGCGGGACGGTCCAGTCGGGGCGCTACGGGCTGAGCCCGGCCATCGCGTACCAGTGCGGGTCGGGGGCCGTCGGGCCCGTGCAGGAGGTGACCCTCACGGCCACCGCGGGGGCGGTCGAGATGACGGGCTTCGGGGGAGTGGCCCTGCGGGGGGCGGGGGCCTCGGGGGGGATGTTCTCGGTGGAGGGGCGCGAGCAGCGGGGGCCCTGCGCGTGGCGGTACGCGATGACCGGGAGCTTCACCGCCCCGGGGCGCTTCATGGGCGCGTGGAGCCTCGCGTTTGACAACTGTTCGGTGATGTACGGCTGCCAGAGCCAGTTTGGCGAAGTGACAGGCACCCTCCGCTGAGGCAGGGGAGAGACGGGGCGCACGATGACCGGCAGAACACGCACACGAAACAGGCCCGGGTGGCCCTGGGGTCTGGCCTTCGCCCTGGTGGGATGCGGCGAGGCCCCGGGGCCGGGCTTTGCGCCCGCCGACGCGGGGTGCATGGGGGGAGGCTGCGTCGACGCACCGCCTGCCGACCTCGGGCAGGGGGCCGGGCGGTGCGCGCGGGTGGCCGACTGCGACGACCGGGTGGCCTGCACCCGCGACACCTGCACCGTCGAGGCGGTGTGTCGTCACACGCCCTTCGACGAGATGTGCCCCGCCGGGCAACGGTGCGACCCGGTCCAGGGGTGCACCGCGGGGGCGACCCCGGGGATGTGTTCGAGCAGTGCCCAATGCGACGACCGCATCGACTGCACCGAAGACCTCTGCACCTCCGAGGGCCGATGCGTCTCGGTCGCCCAGAACGCCCGCTGCGGGGCCGGGCGGCGCTGCCTTGCAGGGATGGGCTGCATCGCCGACGGGGCGTGCTCGAGCGCCCGCGACTGTGACGACGGGCTGCGCTGCAATGGGGCCGAGACCTGCTCGGAGCTGGCGTGCAGCGCCGGGACACCCGTCTCGTGCGACGACAACGACCCGTGCACCCTCGACGCCTGCGCCGAGACCGGGGCCATGTGCACCCACACCCGCGACCCGAGCTGCATGTCCTCGGCGGTGCGTTCGGGCTTCTACAACGTGACCACCAACGCCCCGGCCATGGTGTGTACGGCCCTCGGCCTGCCCGCCCTCAACTTCGACATCCGAGCCTTTCAGTTTGTGGTCTCGGGCTCGACCCTCACCGTCAACGGAGCCCCGGCCCCGATGACCGGGAGCGCCCCGACGGGCCGGAGCTTTATGGTCAGCGGACAGGTCGCCGGAGACTGCGTGGAGATCTACTCCCTGTCGGGGAGCTTCCCCGCGGGGGACGACCGCCGCTGGACGGGCACCTTCTCGCTGCGCCTCGTAGGCCTCACCTGCGGCCTCACCAACTGCATGAACCGCGACTGGGTCATCGCTGCCACGGCCCGCGACTGACGGTCGGTCAGGGCCTCACCAGTTGGGCCAGCACCTCCTCCTCCTCGGGGAACCTCCCCTCGGTCAGCTTGGAGAAGATCGTGCGCCCCGCGACGATGACCTCGAAGGCCCCGCGGGCTCCGGGAACGATCTCGGGGACGATCCCCAGCCTGTCGCGCATTGCGGCCGCGAGACTCGCGGCCCGGGGTTTGTACCCTCAAACCAGGCAGTATTCGATGCGGGTGTCGCTCATGAGGCTGAGTGTGGGGACCGTCGCGGCCGATGTCATCCCCCTTGCGGAGCCCCTACGCCACCAGGGTGACCGGGGCCAGCAGGGCCAGCACGGTGTCCTCATCGGCCGCCGTCAGGGCGACCCGAACCCGAACCCGGCCCCCCTCGCGCTCGGACCATACAAACGTCGGCTCGACTGCGTCGGCCCCGAGGCCGATCTCGGCGAAGCCCCGGCGGGACACGCCCACGTACCGCTCGCCGGCCAGGACGGCGTCGGCCCCGGGCCCATCGAGGAGCCCCGCGGGGGCCACCGCAGCGACCCCGCGGAGGCGGTTGACCGCCCGGAGGGGATCGCCCTCGCACCATGCCACCACGGCCCCCTCCTGGGCGGCGAGGAGGTCGGCCACGGGCCATGCTTCGCCGACCCACATCCGCGGGGCCCGGCCCCCGTCGACCTCGGCCCGCACCACCCAGGCCTCGGCGAACCACGCGGCCACCTTGCCTGTCTGCCCCCGGGCGAAGGCCCGCAGGAGGGTGTCTCGAGCCCGCAGGGGGAGCACGAGGTAGGCGTCGTCGGCGGACAGGTCGGGGGCGGCCGACAGGGCCAGGCGCTGCCCCGGACCGAGGTCGGCCAGGGCGTCGTGGGCCGCGAAGGCCACCACCAGGGGGGTCCCGGCGAAGGGGTACCCGTTGGGGGGGCGGGCGGGCGGAGGCTGAGAGTGTACGAGCCGGAGGACCATCGCCGGGGCACCTTACCCGCCGCGTGGGGGCCTGCAACTTCCCCGCGGCCGATCGTCGCGCGACCCCGCGGCAAACGCCGTGATTTCAGGGCACCCCGGCCCGGCCTCCGGGCGCCCGACACACGGTCGTTGCGCGTGCCGGACGGCTGTGCATCACCCCGACCCGAGGGCCTTGCGGGGCGTGTCGACCCCGGGCCATCGCAGGGCCCCCGGGAGCATGGGGCCCGGGGCGATGAGGAGCCCCTCGTCGAAGAGCTTGAAGGTGAGCAGGGCGTGGAGCAGACCCAGGTGCCGCGGGTCGGTGGCCTCGGGGTGGGCCCGGAGGTACACGTCGTCGAAGCGGTACACGGCCGTCACCCCGTCGAGGCGCGGGACAAACCACGCGTCGAGGTGCGGGCGGGTCTGGCGCTCGGCTCCGGGGGGCGGATCCTCGGGGCCCTCGGCCTGCTCGACCCGCGGGGGGACGGGGTCGTGGGGCGAGAGCTCGAAGACCACCCGGTACGGCAGGGCTGCGCTCACGAGGCCGCGAGGGCCGAGGCTGGGGACGTACGCGGGGCGCTCCGGGGCCACAGCCCGAAGGCCAGGGCCCCGAGGACGGCGAGGCCGAGGTAGGCCAGGCCCGCGACCCAGGCGGTGCCGGAGAAGGTGGCGTGCAGGGACGAGGCCTCGACGGCCCGGCCAAAGAGCGGGGACATCGCCGCGAAGAGGAGGCGGCGCCCCATGCCCTCGACCGACAAGAGGGTGGCCCGCTCGTGGGAGCCGTCGATGACCCGGTTGAGGAGCAGGCGCATCAACGGGGAGAAGAGGCCGAAGGCCGTGGCCAGGAGCACCATCAGGGGGGTGCACAGGGCCCCGTGGTCGAGGCCCATGAGGGCGTAGGCGGCCACGAGGCTCACGGCCAGGGAGACGGCCAGGGTGCGGGCCCGGACGTGGCCGAGGATGAAGCCCGCGCTGCCCGCGAGGAGGGCCGTCCCGATCTCCTTGGCTCCGGCGAGGAGGCCCATGGTGAGCACGGTGTGCCGCAGCCAGGCCCCGTGGAGGTGGGCCTCGAGGTGGGGCTGGTCGGCGAAGAGGGACAGGCGCAGGAGCACGAAGCTCACGGCCCCGAAGACCACCAGGGTGATGAGACGGGTGTTGCTCCGCAGGGTGCGCAGGGCCCGGGCCAGGTGGTCGCGGACCCTGCCCTCGCGGACCACCCGACGCTCGGGCAGCCCGAGGGCCAGGACCCCTGCCATGGCCGTCGTGGCCGCGGTAAACCAGAAGACCCCCGCGGGGTGGATGTACTGGTAGATCAGGGCCCCGACGAGGACGGCCCCGAGGTTGCCCACGCCCTTGGCGGCGGTCCCGAGGCCCTCCCAGCGGGCGTACGAGGTGGACTCCTTGCGGGCCTCGAGGTGGTCGTACAAGAAGGCGCTGTCGGCCCCGGACGAGAGGCACATCGACAGGGCGCTCAGGACGTTGGCGAGGGCGTAGACCCAGAGGCTCCCGCCGAGCACGAAGCACGCGCAGGACAGGGTCATCACGAAGGCCCCGAGGCTCATGGCCACCCGGCGCCCCCGGCGGTCGGCGAATGCCCCGGTGGGCACCTCGAACAGCACCGCGGCGATGCAGAAGACCACGTTGAGGTCGAAGACGTCGGCCACCGACAGGCCGTGCCGCTGGAGGTAGTACACCTGAAACGGGGCGTAGGCCCAGGTGAGGGCCAGGGCCCGATACATCAGGTACGCCGTCAGGGGACGACGCTTGAGGAACATCCACATCGGCTGGAGGCCCATCCTACGTCGACGGGCGACAGAATCCACTCCCTGACGGAGCAGACCGCCGCCCGCACAACTCAGGGCATCATGCCGGCGGGGGGGGCTACGGGCATGGCCCCTCCGGCTCCGGTGGCCCCGAGGCCCCGGCCGTCGGGCAGGCAGCGGGGGGCCCGGGCGAAGGTCCCGGTGCATCGAAAGGCGATCATCCCGTCGGGGCGTCGGGCCCGGCGCAGGTCGGGGACCATCTCCATCACCGTGAGGATCCGGGCGGCCTGCTCGGACTTGTTGCGGTACACGTCCGTCAGGCGGAACCGCACCCCGAGGTCGAGGGCGCTGTCGGCGGTGTTGGGGCGGAGGGTGACCCTGCCGTCCATGGCGAGGTCAAACTCGGGGGAGTGGGCGGCCGTGCGCTCGAAGGTGAGGACCCCGGCCCGGGCCGTGATGTTGAGGTCGAGGCGTCCGGCCCGGATCTGCTCGATGGTGACCCCCCCGAAGCCCGGGATTTGATACTGGGCCTGCCCGTTGCCCACCGTCATGCGGTCGACCGCGAGGTGGATCTCGCCCGAGGCCTGCGAGGTCCGGCCTTCGGGGACCTCGAGTCGGATCGTGCCGCTCATCCGGCCCCCGAGGGGCAGCCCCACGGCCTGCACGACGGGGCCGACCTGGCCCATGTCGAGGTTGGTGAGGGTGACCTCGAGGTCGGTCAGGACCGGGCCCGGGGAGACCGCCGGGGGGGCCGGGGCGGTGCTGGGACGGGGGGCGAGCGGCGGATCGGGGGGAGGGCCCTCGAGCAGGAGGGAGGCCGAGCCCTCGGCCTCTCCCTGGAGGCCCTGGAGGCTGAAGCTCACGTTGGCCCGACCCCAGAGCAGGGGCAGGAGCGACAGGCGGACCTTGAGCTTGTCGATGCGCATCACGGTCGGCCGGGGGGCCCCTTCGCCCGCGGGGGGAGGAGCCCCGGGGGTGGTCTGGGGCAGGAAGGTGACGGTGACGTCGCGGGCTTCGAGGCCGGGCAGAAAGGTGGGGCCGAGGCTCCCGAGGGAGAGCTCGATGCCGGAGGGTTGGGAGACCCCGCTCCGGGTGACCCGCGGGGCCTCGGCCTGGGCCACGATGAGCTCGGCCAGGCGGTCGTACGGGAAGGTAAAATACACGAAGGTCACGAAGAAGAACCCGAACACCGTCGGGTACAGGAGCACCCGCAGGAGCACGGGCCGCAGCCCCAGGAGCCGGGCCTTCCACATCGGGATGTCCATGTCAGGGGGCCTCCCGTGCGGCGCGCGGGCGGGCCGTCCCGGTCTCGGCGACCTGGTCGAAGGTGGAGATGACCATGTCGTCGACGTCGTAGCGGTTGGCCTCGCCGAAGCGCCGCCGGATCCGGATGGCGGTGATGGCCACGGGGAACGAGGCCTGATCGATGCGGTCCATGAAATCGGCCAGGGCCTCCAGGGGGACGGCCCGCAGCCGGATCGACACCGACCGCTGGATGAACCGCGTCCCGACGGGGACGGGGGCCCGGTCCTGGGCCTCGCTCACCTGGACGTTGGCCGCCCGGGCCTGCTCCTCGACGAAGGTGGTGAGGGCCGGGGCTCGGGTGCGATACCGGGCCAGGATGGCCTCGCGCCGTTGGGTCCGGGCCGCGATGCGCCCGCGAGCCCGTTGGATGTACCGCAGGGTGTCGACCATGGCCGAGCGCTCGGCCTCCAGGGCCGCGAGGCGACGGGCCGAGACGAGCCCCACCCCCAGGAAGAGCAGCACCGCCCCCACCACCGCGAGGGCGATGAGGAGCCGCTTCTCCCGGGGAGACAGGCCCGCGAGGGCCCCCCGTACGGTGCTAAGCTCCGCTGCCACGGGCGCCTCCGCTCTCTTCGTTACGACCTTCGCGGGGACGGGCCCCGCCCTCCCGGGCCCGCTCGATGCCGGGGCAACGAAACTCGATGTCCAAGGTGTACTTCTGTCGGTTGTCGGGGCTGCTGGTGACCCGCCCCGGGCGGACCCCGGGGAAACACGGGTATTGCGACAAGGCCTCGACGATCCGGTCGCGGTCTTGCAGGGTGCTCACGATGGCCTGAAGCTGCACGTGCTCGGGCTGCACGTCGAGCTGTTCTACGTCGTGACGGATGGTGTCGGGGATGCGGGTGGAGAGCACCCCAAGCACGTCGAAGGCGTCGGAGGCGGGCATGGGGTCGACCACCTCGTCGCGGTTGCCGCGGGCCCGGTCCATGGCCTCCTGGGGGTCGAGGATGGGGCGGCCGAAGACCTCCTGGGTGACCGCCGAGAGGGTGTCTTGCAGGCGGTTGCGCTCGGTGGTGAGGCCCTGGTACCGGGCCCAGGTGGCCATGCCCCAGAAGGCCACCACGGACAGGGCCGCGGCCACGAGGTAGGGGGCCCGCTCGCGCAGGACCTGGGCCCCGCCCTTGAGGGCCAGGGGGCCCTTGCGCAGGTCGAGGCGTCGCCCCCGGCCGAGGCCTCGGAGGCTCAGGGCCACGGCTACGGGGGCCTCCCACAGGGCCGTCGGCGACGCCGTGGGGGCCATCTCCAGGGTGCCCTGGGGCAGGCCTCCGACGTGGTCGGCGTCGAGCCCGCAGGCCTCGGCCACGGCCCCGGCGGTGAGGCTGGCCTCGTCGCCCGAGAGGAAGGCCACGGTGGGGGCCCCTCCGCCTGCGGCCATCCAGGCCCCGAAGCTCTGGCGGAGATGTCGGACCCGCATGGCCGGGGTGCTGAGCCCGGAGACCGTGCGGGCGTACCGTACGGTCCCGCCCTGGAGGACGGCGATCTCGGCCCGTCCGTCCTGGGCGTGTACGAGGGCCACGGGGTCGGGGCCCGCGAGCTCGGGGATGGCCCCGGAGAGCTCGCCGAGGGAGGCGGGGGCGACCCCGACCTCGCGCGGTTCGAGCCCGGCTTCGGTGAGGGCCCGGACGAGGGCCTCGACCCGAGCCGTGCGGGCCGCCACGGCGTAGAGCTCGACCGGATCGGTGCCGCGGAGGGGTACGGCGTCGACGGTACACACGTCGATGTCAAACGGGACGGTACCCTCCAGCTCGGCCATCAGGGCCCGGTCTCCGCGGCGATACACGGCCCGGGGAAGGGACACGGTGTGCATCGAGGCGTCGGTCCCGGGCAGGGCCGCGTAGACCCCGTCGAGGGGGGCGGGGCGTTGCCCGGGGCGCTCCAAGGCGAGGGCCGCGTCGACGTAGGCCTTGAGGGCCCGGGCGGCGTCGCGCAGCCCTTCGGGGCCCGGGGCCCGGGGGAAGGCGTACACGCCCGCGAGCGACAGCTTCTTGTAGGCCGTGCGCAGGAGGGCACCCTTGAGGTGCGACTCGGTGACTTCGATGCCGAGGTAGTGGGCCATGGCCAGCTCTTAATCTTCGCGCCAGTACAACAGGGTCCCGCCTTCGCGGGAGACCACCCCGAGGTTGCCCTCGGCCGTGGGGGCCACCGTCATGCCCGAAGCGCGCATGAAGGTCGAGGGAAGCATGGGCTGCGCCCGCATGTCGATCACGGCGTGGAGCCGCACGTGAGCCCTGCCCACCTGGGCCTCGCTGTACACCGAGAACACCTTGCTCTCGGTCGACACCGACCGTTGCAGGGAGGCCGGGTCGCGCACGACGAAGGGCTGCATCCCGAGTTGGGTGAGCATCGTCCCGAGGGGGGGCCGGCCCTGCACGGTGGCCACGAAGTTGGCCGGGGACGAAAACAGCGGGATCCCCATGGAGAGGGTGAGCCCCTGGATCATGGTGATGGTGGTGACAAACTGCGAGGCCATGCTCGGGTCCATGCACTGGGGGGCGTCGGGCGAGTAGGCGCAGACCATGGCCAGGAGGGTCTGGGCGTTGGCCGTATTGACGTTGACGGCTCCCTGTCCCCAGACGGTGAGGGTGCGCCGTCGGGGGTTGGACGGGTCGGGGTCGACCACGGCGTGCCACAGGTCGTCGTCGTTGAGGCCCCGGACCATCCTGAGCTCTTGCAGGCTGTCGAAGGGGGCGTTGCGGCGGCGGTAGGGCGGCCGCATCCGTTGGTAGAAGCTGTCCTCGGGGGCCGTCGACGAGGCCCGGGCCGTGGTGGCCAGGAGGGTCTGGGCGTCGAAGGCCGTCTCGTCGAAGTCGATGTAGTCGACCACGTGGCTGATGAGGGTGGTGCGGTCGGTAAACTGCCCGTCGGCGTCGCGCTGCTCGAAGAAGGGGTTGAGGGCCGGGTTGGCGAAGAGCCCCGTGAGCTGCCGCCCGAGGAGGATCTGGGCCACCGACGAGCGGGTCACGCTGTTGACGTTGATCTTGGAGTCTTCGTCGACGATGACGAGGGGGGCGAGGCCGGTGAGGCCCCCGAGGTTGCGCGAGTCGGCGAGGTCGAGGCGGGCGAGGTCGGCCAGCATGGACGAGCCCTCGTTGCCGCGGAAGGGCCCGAGGAGCAGGTCGCTCTGCTCCCAGATGGGGATCTGCGGGGGCGAGGCGAACCCGCGTCCCATCATGGCCATGAGGGGCACCAGGACCGGGGCGATGGCCCGCCGCAGGGTGGGCTCGCTGTGCAAGAGGACCCGGGCGAGGTTGAGCCCGCTGCGAGCCTGGGTCTCGGCCAGGAGCTGGTCGCGCTCGACCGTGGCGGCGAGGGTGTAGACCTCGGTGTCCTCCCG
The DNA here is from genome assembly GCA_964447205.1 of uncultured Myxococcaceae bacterium. GTDB lineage: Bacteria > Myxococcota_A > Polyangia > Polyangiales > JAEUKH01. The sequence continues at coordinate 251,439 of CAYUSB010000001.1, read as the reverse complement.
GATCTGCTCGGCCATCACATAGAGCAGGGACATGGCCGCGAGGACCATGATGAGGGCCACCCCCCGCTGGAGCTTGCCCCCGCGGCCTCGGGCGCGCCGGGACGAGGCCTTGGGGCGGGCCCGGCGGCGTCGGAGCGCGCGCGGAGCCGGGGCAGGAGCGGAGGCCATGGGGTCGAGGGGGTTCATCGGGCGGCCTCAGTAGATGGGGAGCCCGAAGGTGAGGGGCCGCTGGAGGTAGATGGGGGTGATGGTGCGGTAGGTGAGGGTCTGCCGGTTTTCGTCGAGGGTGATGGTGATCCGAACCCGCCGCGGGAGACGACCGGGCTGGGAAGCCGCCTGGGTCGTGTCCCAGGCGTCGGTCCAACGCTCGGTGGCCTCGTCGAAGTACCGCAGCTCAAACGACCGGATCCCGGGGATGAGCACGTCGAGGGTCCCTCCCCGTTGGGGTTCGTTGTCGATGCGGGGGGACAGCCGACGGATGAGGTCGAAGCTACCCCGGTCGCCCGCTCCCCGTCGGGCCTCGTCGAGGATGTTGCCCGACCGGCGGTCTTCGGCCCGGTAGCTGACCTCGCAGGCGTCGCCCTCGTGGGTGCCCCGGCGCAGCCGACGGTGGGTGAAGGTGGTGAGGTTGAGCGAGCTGTTGGTGCCCCCCACCCCGACGAAGTGGGTCATCGTCGCGGCCAGGCGCTGGTCTTGATTGACGTGCAGCGTGAGGAAGGCCGCCCGCAGGTCGCGGGAGATGCGGGCCAGAGCCACCCGGGCCAGGTGGTCGTTCTCCTGGCGCAGGGACAGCCGGCTGCGGGTGCGGTGGGTCTGGTTGAAGGCCCCCCAGATCATGGTCGCCACCATGACGAGGACCGTGGCCGCCACGAGGACCTCCAGCATGGTCAGTCCGCGCTGACCGGCCCGCCGCAAGGGCCCCATCGCGCCGCCTCGGGGCCTCATCCCGAAGCGCCCGACGCCCGAGCGTGAATCAGCCGTCGAGCGCGCCCGCAGCGACGGACCAGGACGTACTCCGGTACGTAGCGGCAGGGAGCGAGGAGGAAAGCCGACGGATGGTTCACGAACGGGCGTAGGGCGCTTCGGGATCATGGGACCCCCATCCGCGGGGCCATGGGCGACGGACTCATCGGGGCCCCCGGAACCCCAGGAGCCCCCGGGGTGCCCGCGGCCCCTGGGGTCCCGGGCGCTCCCGGCGTCCCGGGGGCCCCGGGCATACCCGGCATCAGGTCGCCGGCCGACAGGGTCTGGCCGGGGTTGGTGACGTACTCCACCACGTTGAAGTGGCGCTCGACGTCGCCCTCCTGCCACATCACCCGCACGGTCATGCGTCGGATGGCCCCCTCCAGGAGGGGCTTGACCGCGGGGTACACCGACGACAAGAGCGAGCTGGCCATGTCCCGGGGCGAGGGCCCGCGGCCGCCGCTGCCGCCGCTCCCCCCGCCTCCGCTGCCACCCCCGAGGCCTCCGCCTCCCGCCATCCCGGTGAGGGCCCCGAGACCCCCGAGGGCCCCGGCTCCCACCGGCCCCCCGATGGGGGCATCCGCGGCGGGCGGACCCGGCCGGACCCCTCCGTCTCCAAACGACGAGCCCTGGGCGGCCTGGGCGGCCTGACCCAGAATGCGATCGCTGGCCGCCCCGCCGGGATCGGTGGGGCTCGGCAGCTCGATCTTCTCGATGCGTACGACGCAGGTCACCCCGTCGGTGCAGCAGGGCTCGCCGCCGCCGTTGGTGTCGGGGGGATCGTCAAGGATCTTGACGGAGTCCTCGGGCAGGAGGTTGCGCTGGAGGTAGGCCTCGGCCTCGGTGACCCGGCAGCGGGCCATGAGGGTGGCCCGGGTGATCATCCGCGCCCGTTGGGTCGACCGGGCGGCCCCGATGTTGGAGCCGAACACGGCGGCCATGGCCATGGCGAGGATGGCGATGGCGATCATCACCTCGATGAGGGTGAAGCCGCGGGAGGAGGTGTGGGCGGTGGGGGTCACAGGCCCTCGACCTCTTGTTGACGGGTGTCGACCTCTTCCTGGTCGGAGGGTTCGCGGTCGGGCAGGGAGGGGGGCTCGATGTGCTGGTCGTACACGATGGCCCGGCCCGTCTGGGGTTCGACCAGGACGGAGTAGGCGGAGTTGTCGTCGCCGCGGAGCTGCACCACGGCCCGCTCGGCCACGCCGCCCGAGAAGAAGTACACGTACCCCCGGCCCTCCTCCCGGGCCTCCTCGCTGTGCGCTGTAAACAGCCGCGAGAACACCGCCCCCTCCATGTTTCGCTCTCGAAACCGCCGCCCCGCCGGGCGGGAGAACTCGGCCCGCGGGGCCCTCGGGCGCATCTGGATCATGAGCTCGGCCTCGCGCCGCCCGGCGGCCTCGAGGACCTCGGGGCTCTCCGCGGCCCCCCCCGCCCGGTACGGGTCATTGGGGTCGAGGGTGTGGGCGTCTTCGGTGTCTTCGATCCAGTAGCGGCCCTCTCCGAGCAGGATGACCACCCGGGTGGTGCGCCCGGTCGACAGGGCGTGGACGTAGGCGTACCGAAAGGCGCTGGCGATGGACGTAGCCCCGGCCCGCACCCGGCCGCGGCGGACGGCCCCGAAGCCCGCGGTGGCCGCCGACATCAAGAGGGCCACGACCGCAAGGGACACCATCACCTCGATGAGGGTGAACCCCAGCGCCGAACGGAGGCTCTCCGGTCGGCGCGCTCGGGCCTTCGGGGGCTTCACGGTGCGCCTCTATCCTTCTCGGCCCCTCATCGGCTGGTGGCCCGTCGGCGCGGGACGTCGTCGTCGGTGCCGTCCTGGCCGTCGGGGCCCTTGGAGTGCACCCGCACCTCGCCCCCCTCGCAGCCGATGATGTACTCGTTGTCCCAGGGGTCGCGCTCGCGGGCCCGGCGGTCGAGGGCCCGGTCCTCGCGAAGCTGGGCCATGGTGGGGCACCCGCGGTGCTCGGTCTGCCACAGCTCGGCGGCGTTCTCGATCTGGCGTACGTCCTGCTCGCAGGTCTTGACCCGGGCCTCCTTGAGGCGGTCAAACACGGCGATGCCCACGGCGCTCGCGATGAGCCCCATGATCACCACCACGATCATGATCTCGGTGAGGGTCATGCCGCGCTGGGCGGCCCGCAGGGCCCGACGGATCGAGCGTCGGGCGGCCTCGCGCAGGGGGCGGGGCGGGGGGGAGGGGGTGTGGCTGTTCATACGGCGAATCCTCGGGCAGCTTCGGGGGGAAAGGGTCGTGCCCTCTCCCTTTGGGCCGCGGTGACGGTGTCAATAGATACGATGTAGGTCTTCGAGGGTGCCGCTGGGCCCCCCCGATTCAACGTCGGCGGCTCCGCCGGGATTCCTCCCGGGGCAGGTGATCCGCAAGGGTCGTCCCCAACCGTCGGGTCGGGCGTCGACGAGGTAGGGCCCGGGCCGGGCTCCGTCGGTGGGGGGCCGCACGAGCTCCTCCATCCCGCCGGGGCAACGCCCGTAGTCGGCCCGAAACGCCGCCACGGCCTCCCGTACGCTGGTCAGGGCCGCCCGGGTGGCGAGGGTCCGCCGTCGGTGCTCCTCCACCCGCAGAAGCCCCGCCACCAGGACCCCGACCACGCCCAGCCACACCAGCGAGCGACGGCGCCGCGAGGTGAGCCAGTCGAGCACCGCCGACCGGCGTTGCCAGGGGAAGACCACGCGGGTCTCGATGGGGCGGCGGCGGTTCATTGGGCGAAGTCGTTGAGCTGGAGCAGGGGCATGAGGATGGAGAAGGCTACGAGGCCCGAGGCCCCGCCCATCACCACGATCATGATGGGCTCCAGGAGCGAGGTGAGCACGGCCACCCGTCCGTCGATGGCGCTGTCGTAGCTCGACGCGATGGCCTCCAGCATGCCCTCCAACTCCCCCGAACGCTCGCCGATGGCGATCATCTGCGTCACGATGGGCGGAAACCGCCCCGAGCGCTTGAGGGGCTCGGCGATGCTCTCGCCCTCCTTGATCGACGCCGCGGCCTCGGTCAATACGGCCTCCAGGACGCGGTTTTCGAGCACCCCCTTGACGATCTCCATGGCCCGCAGGAGCGGCACCCCGGAGGCCAGGAGGGTGGCCAGGGTGCGGGTGAAGCGCGAGATGGCCACCATCCGCACGAGGTCGCCGAAGATGGGCAGGGCCAGGCGGATCGAGTCCCAGCGGTAGGCCCCCTCGGGGCGGGCCTTCCACTTCTGAAACAGATACACCCCGCCCCCGACCATGATCAGGATGAGCCACCAGAAGCTGCCGACAAACCGCGAGGTGGCGAGCAGGGCCGTGGTGTACCAGGGCAGGGCCTGCCGGAAGTCCTCGAAGATGGCGCTCACCTTGGGCACCACCACCACCATCAAGACCCCGAGGATCACCGTGCCGAACAGGCCCATGAAGGCCGGGTAGGCCAGGGCCCCGACGATCTTGTTCTTGAGCTTCTGCTGGCCCTCGGTGAAGTCTGCGAGCCGGGCGAGGACGGCCTCCAGGGTGCCCGAGGCCTCTCCCGCGGCCACCATGTTGACGAAGAGGGGCGGGAAGTACCGCGGGTGGGCCTGAAGGGCCGTCGCGAAGGCCGTGCCCTCGTTGACCTTGGCCCGCACGTCGGAGAAGGCCAGGCGCAGGTCCTCGTGCTCGATCTGCTCGATGAGGGCGTTGAGGGCGTCGACGAGGGGGATCCCCGCCCGCACGAGGGTGGCGAGCTGGCGGGTGCTGAGGGCCACCATCGAGGTGGTGTTGGCCGCGAGGTTTTTCAGGGTCTGGAGGACCCTGGCCAGCTTCGGGGCCGCCTCGGACAGCACGAAGGCCCCGCGGCCCTCCGACGCCGCCGCGGCCGCCCCCTTGGCCTTGGCCGCCGCCACGGCCCGCACCTTCGCCGCGGCCCCCTCGGCCAGCGGGGTGGCCGCGTCGAGGAAGATCCCTTGCTTCCGCAAGAGCTGCCGCACGGACTTCACGTCGTCGGCGTCGAGGGTCCCCCGCACGGTGCGCCCGCGGCCGTCGATCCCGGTGTACGCGAAGTGTCCCACAGCGTCCCTCTCTACACGTCGTCCTGAGTGGCCGCGAGGACCTCCTCAATGGACGTGTGCCCCTCGAAGACCTTACGCACCCCGTCGTCGCGCAGGGTGTCCATGCCCTCCTCCACCGCCGCCCGGCGGATGCTGGGGGAGTCGGCGTTTTTCAGGACCAGGGAGCGGACGGCGTCGGAGATCAGCAGGAGCTCGTAGATGCCCGTGCGCCCCTGGTAGCCCGTGTGCTGGCAGTCGGCGCAGCCTTTGGGGCGGTACAGGGTGATGGGCAGCCCTGCCACGAGGTCGCGGGCCACCTGGGCCGCGGGCGACCCGCCAAACCCGCTGCGCCCGTAGCGGGTCTCGGCCCGCTCGAGCCGGGTGGCCATCCTCGACCGCTCGACCCCGATCCGGCCGAGGTCGACCTCGCGCGGGACCCACGGCTCCTTGCAGTGCTTGCACAGGATTCGTACGAGGCGCTGGGCCAGGATGGCCAGGAGGGAGCTCGTGAGGTGGAAGTTCTCGATGCCCATCTCGACGAGGCGGGTGACGGCCCCGGCCGCGTCGTTGGTGTGGATGGTCGACAGCACGAGGTGGCCCGTCAGCGAGGCGTGTACGGCGATCTCGGCCGTCTCCTTGTCGCGGATCTCGCCCACCATGATCACGTCGGGGTCTTGCCGGAGGAAGGCCCGCAGGCACGACGCGAAGGTGAGGCCGATCTTGGGGTTGACCTGCATCTGCGAGGGCCCCGTGATGTCGTACTCGATCGGGTCCTCGGCCGTGAGGATGTTGAGGTCGGGGCTGTTGACCTTGTTGAGGCACGCGTAGAGGGTGGTGGTCTTGCCCGACCCGGTGGGGCCCGTGACCAGGATGATCCCCTCGGGGCGGGTGATGAGGTCGTGCATCCGCGCGAGCCGGTCGGGGGCAAACCCGAGGTCGGTGAGCTCGAGCATCACGTTGGCCTTGTTGAGGATACGCATCACCACCCGCTCGCCCGCCCCCTGTCCCACGGGGATCGTGCTCACGCGGATGTCGATGTCCTTCTGGCCGATCTTGAACCCGATGCGGCCGTCCTGGGGCAGCCGCTTCTCGGCGATGTTGAGCCCCGACATGATCTTGATGCGGGCCACGATGCTGGTGAGCACCGACTTGGGGGCCGTACGCACGGGATAGAGGCTGCCGTCGATGCGGTAGCGGACCACCACCTGGCCCGCGTCGGGCTGGATGTGAATGTCACTGGCCCGCTCCTTGACGGCCTCGACGAAGAGCGAGTTGACCCAGCGGATGATGGCCGCGTCCTCGTCGCTCTCGAGGATGTCGGCCCGCTCGTCATTGCCCGCGTGCTCGCCGGCCTGGAGCTCGCTCGCCCGGTTGATCTCGGCCTGGGCCCGGTTGATGGCGTCGAGGACCACCGAGGGCGAGGCGGCCACGGCGAACAGCTCGCGGCCGAGGAGCAGGCGCAGGTCGTCGAAGGCGAAGGTGTCGAGGGGGTTGGCCATGGCCACCACCAGGGCCCCACCGTCGAGCTCGCGTACGGGCAGGATCTGCCGCTGCCGAGCGAACCCGAAATCGTACTCGACCTCCTTGAGGAGCCCGATGGGCAGCTCGGGGGTCGGGGGCAGGGTCCGGGTGAAATCCATCCCGGCCTCGGCGGCCAGGGCCGAGGCCAGGGGGTGCTCGTCGGCCCCGCTCCGCACGAGGATGTCCAGGAGGTCGTCGGCCCCGTCGCGTTCGGCCTGGGCCACGGCTTCGGACAAGGCCTCGGGAGAGACCGCGGCGCGTCGGCGGAAGACCTCGGCCATGTACATCGTCGCGCTCATAAAACCTCGAGGCTCGGTCGGTCGGACAGGGACGGAGACAGGGAGAGAGAGGACCCCCGCGGAGGCCCTCCAGGACCGGTCAGGGGGGCAGCGGGGCCGGGGCCGGACGCGGGGCCACAGGGGCGTTGAAGGGCAGGACCGGGATGGCCATGGGCACCGCGGGGGCCGCGGGCGCGGAGGTCGAGGCTGGGGTCGTTCCGTTGCCGGTCGCCCCGTTGCCTCGGACCTCGGCCGGCAGGTCGATGGATTCACTCGGGGTGTGCGGCGGCGGCGATCGGGGCCGGGAGCTCGACTCAAACTCGGCCCGGGTCCGCACCTCGCGCATCGACTGTCGGATCTCCTCGACGAGGCCGTTGGTGCGGGTCCAGTCGCGGGGCGGCTCATAATCCGCGTCGGTGAACACGAAGTACCGATCGAGGAACTCCTGCCGCTCCCGCATCTTGCGCTCGAAGATGCGCCGCAGGTCGCTCTGGTCTCGGATCACGTAGGGCGTGAGGAAGAGCAGGAGGTTGCTGCGCTGGTTGCGGCGTTGGGTGCGGCGAAACAGGGCCCCGAGGATGGGGATGTCGCCGAGGATGGGGATGCGGCTGTCGGTGTACGTATCCGCCGTGCGGATCAGGCCGCCGATGACCACCGTGTTCTGGTCGTGCACGACCGTGACGGTCTTGGCCGTCCGGCGGTTGATGCTCACGGCCCCGAGGGAGCCCCCCGAGGAGGCCCCGACCTCGGAGATCTCCTCGTCGATCTCCAGCCGGACCTCGTTGGAGTCGTTGATGTGCGGGGTGATCTTGATCTTCGTGCCCACGTCCTGGCGGGGGGCCGCGAACCCGCCCATCCCGAAGCCCATGGCCATGGGGTTGATCCCGCCCGCGGCCCCGCCCGGGAGGCCCGCCGGCAGGCCGCCGAGGTTGGTCTGGAGGGGCACGTTCTGCCCGACGTTGATGTCCGCGGGGCTGTTGTCGGTGGCGATGATGTGCGGGGTCGACAGGACGTTGGCGTCGCCCGAGGAGGCCAGGGCGTTGAGGGTCACCCCGAAGCCCGGGATGCTCACCCCGACCCCGGGGATGAGGTTTTGCGACCCGGCGAGCTGCGGGCCGCGGACCCCGAGGGCCAGGCCCGACAGGGCGTCCTGCCCGAGGAGGATGCTGTTGAGGGCGTTGAAGCCGCCGAGGGCGAGGCCCCCCTGGCCTGTCTCATCGAGCGGGGCCGCCGCGTGAAAGTTGAGCCCCAGGGTGTTGGAGCGGTCGATGTTGAGCTCCATCACCACCGCCTCGATGAACACCTGGCGCCGCGACCGGTCGAGCTCGTCGATCACCCGCCGCAGGGCCATGTAGTCCCGGGGCGACGAGGTCACGATGAGGGCGTTGGAGGGCTTGTCCGCCGTGATGCGCACGGGGCCCTCGAAGATCGCGTTTTGCCCGCGGGCGCTCTGCCCCTGGGCGGCGCCGCTCTGGCGTCCGCCGCTGGCGATGTTGTTGAGGGTGGTGGTCATCTCCTCGGCGTCGGCGTGCTGGAGCCGCAAGACCCGGAGCTGCCCCTCGCCCTCGATGGACACGTCGAGACGGCGCAGGAGCTCGAGCACCCGGAGGTACATCCGTTGGGTGGCCACCACGACCAGGGCGTTGGACCGGTCGTCGGCGAGGATCCGCCCGAGGCGCAGGTCGGGGGCCGGGGCGGCCTGACCCGGGGCCCGCTGGGCGCCCGCCTGGCCGCCCCCGAGGATCTCGTTGATGCGGGTGGCCAGCTCGCTCGCGAGGGCGTAGTGCACGGGCTCGACCCAGATCTGCTCGCCCACGGAGGGGACGTCGACCTCGGCCAGGATCTGCATCATGCGCCGTATGTTTCCGGCGTTGTCGGTGATGATGAGGGTGTTGGTGGCCGTGTACGGGGTGATGTCCCCGTCGCGGGACTTGAAGTGCCCGAGCACGTTGGCCGCGTCGTCGGCGGCGATGTTGCGCAGCCGCACGATGCGGGTGATGTACCGGTCGTCGGAGGGGGCGGCCTGGCCCGGGCTGTAGGTGGGCATCACCTGGGTGGCCGAGCCCGCGGTCTCGATGACCTTGAGGTAGCGCCCCGAGGGGACCACGGTCATCCCGTTGACCTCCAGGACGGACAGAAAGGCCTGGTAGGCCTCGCCCGGGGTCACCTTGGTGGGCGAGTAGATGGTGGTCTTGATCGAGCGGACCTTGCCCGGCAGGATGAACCGGCGGCCCGTGATGTTGCCGATGGCCCGGATGAGGTCGGGCAGGTCGGCGTCCTGGAGGTTGAAGGTGATCCGCGCCCCGGGGGGAAGGGGCTGGTACTGAATGCCCTCCTCGAACTCGTTGAGGGTGGCCCCCGCGCCTGCGGCCGTGCCGAGCGAGGTGATGGCCGGGGTCTGCACCTGCTGCCCGGGGGCGGGCGGGGTGCCCGGGGGCGTGGCGGGGGGCGTGGCGGGGGGCGTGGCGGGGGGCTCGGGGCTCGGAGCGGGCGGGGCCGGGCGGGCCGGGCGGGCCGGGCGGGCGGGCTGCCCGGGGGCTGCTGGGGGCAGTGTGCGACCCGGGGCCACGGGGACCGCCACGGGCACGGCGGGCCGGGCGGGCTGGGCGGCGGCCACCCCTGAGAGGCAGAGCCAGGACAGCGCGAGGGCGCACAACCCCAGAGGGAGGGAGCCCCGGAGGGCGAGGCGGCTGGATGGGGTGGGGAGACGTTGGCGCACGGGACCCTTAGCGGATGTTGAAGTCGATGTTGACGGGCGTGCCGTTGCGGGTGACCGACACCTGGAGGTGGTCGCTCGTGCGGAGGCGCGAGTAGGCCTCCAGGGCCCGGTCGGGGGACGCGATGTCGAGGCCGTTGATGCGGTTGAGGACGTCGCCGTTTTGCATGCCGAGGCGACCCAGGAGGCTGTTGCCGCGGACCCCGTAGAGCTGCACCCCGACGGTGCGGCCCCCCTGTTCGACGGGCATGATGCGGGTGGTCCGCATGAGCTCGGCCTGGCTCTCCAGGATGCGGTCGACGGTGCTGCGGCGCACGTTGAACTCGTTGGGTCCCACCCGCTCGACGCCCTCGAGGACCGAGGCCAGGGCCCCGCCTTCGGCCCCGCCTGCGGGAGTGGGAGGGGGCGGCGGTGCGGCGGCCACGGCGGGGGCGGTGCGGGGGGGCATGACCTGGGCGAGGAAACACCGGGGACCGCCCCCCTGCGGGCGCAGGAGCACGAACGACCCCAGGGGGGAGCACCAGGAGATGGTCCCGACGACCCGGCTGTCGACCGTCTGCCCGAGGCGAAACGGCATCGTGGGGGTGTTGGTCGCGGTCTGTACGAGGACGAACGACCACAGGGGGTCGTCGCTCTCGACGGCCCCGAGGACCTTGGCCGCGGTGTCGCACGGAGGCGGCCGGGGTCGGCCGTCGGTGGGGGGGACGCGGTAGCAGGCCTCGGGGGGGAGCAGGGCCTCCTCGGCCACGGGGGCGGCCGCTCCGTCGGGGCCCTCGGCGGCGGCGTCGGGGTTGCCCGCGTCGCAGTCGAGGCAGCCCGCGTCGCTGTCGAAGATGTTGCGGTGGATGATGGCGTCGCGGGCCCGGACGTGGTGGTCGGTGGCGTCGGTGGCGCTCTCGTCGGCGCCCCGGGCCCCGGCGTGGGGGCGGGCCAGGGCCTCGGTGTCGGCCGCGAAGATGCGGGCGGCCACGAGGTCGTTGGTGCCTCGGGCCGCGAAGTACGCGCAGGGCACGAGGGTCACCACGGGGATCACCCAGGGGTAACGTCGGAGACCATTCTCCAGAAAGCCGAGGACCCTACGCATCGTCTGTCATCTCTTGCGGGCGCTGTGCCACAGGGGGAGGGGGATGCCAACACGGGGGATTGCGCGGGGAGGAGCGTCCTCCGCGGGAAGGGGCCCCCTGCCAACTTGGCAGCCCGGCGGCCCCCGGACGGCCCGAGGGTGGTGCCAATTTGGCAGTCTCAGTTGGCCTGCTCAAAGACGCAGGTGCGGGTGCTCCCGCAGCGCAGACCGCGGCGGCAGTCGGTGGAGGTCTGGCAGGGCTCTCCGAGGTCGGCCGAGCCGCGCACCGGGGCGCTCGGAACCCCCGCGTCGCGGGCCGTGGCCCCGGTCGTGAGGGCCCCGCAGGTGCGGGGCAGGGGCTGACCCGGCAGGGTGGGGGCCGGGTACCGTCGGCGCTCGACGATGGGCAGGGCGAGGGGGGCCTCGGCCGTGCCGGCCGTACCATTGGGAGCCCCCGACGAGTCGTAGGCGGCCACGTAGTACTCGAGCCGCGGGGGGAAGATGTCGTCGCAGGGGATCATGGCCCCGTATCCCGAAGGCAGACGAAACTGCTGCCCGAGGGGGTTCATCCGGAGCTCGGTGTACCGCCGGGCCCCGGGGCCCCGGTAGAAGACCGACACGTGGTCCATGGGGGCGCTCGACCGGATCTGGGCAAACACCGGGACCGCCGTACGCGCGAGCTGCTCGGGGACGGGGTAGTGAATCACGGTCCCGGTGCCCCGCTGGTGCATCGGGTACTCCACGTCGGCCACGGTGACGCTGGCGTCGCCCACCTGGGCCGCGGTCACGGCCCCGTCCGCCTCGGCCCCCCCGTCGAGGGAGGCCCCCGGGACGGCTCCGGCCGCGGCCGTGGGGCTCGCGGCGGCCCCCCCGTCCGGGCGGGCGGCGGCAGGACGCCCCGCGGGGCGCCCCGCGGGACGCGGTGTTGGCCGAGGTTGCGCGAAGACAACGGCGCCGCCCAGGAGGGCAAGGGCGCCGAGCAGGACCGCCGGGTGACGCATAGAGGCGCGGACCTTTTCCCAACCACCACCCCGGCGTCAAGGACCGCCGTACACCATCGCCCGTCCTCCAGGCGACAAGGCCCCGCAATCCGACGAGGCCCTGCGGGTTGACAGGGGGGAGCACCCGGGCGACGAATCCTCACGGAGGTGCCACGCGATGCGGCGACGTCGGGCGGGTTGGGCCCTGTTCTGGATGTTCCTGGGGTGCGGAGGCACGACGGCGGGGCCCCTCGGAGACGCCCAGGGTCCTCCGGCAGACACCCCCGACGCGGCCCGCTCGCACGAGGTCGGGCCCTCCCCCCAGGACGTCTCGGCCCCCGTCGAGGACGACCGCCCGGCCGCCCCGGACGCCCCCTCCCGCGACGCCCTGCCCCTCGACGATGGCCCGCCCCTCGACGGTGGCCCGCCCCTCGACGCCGCGACCGACGGCGACGTGGGCCCGGCCGACGCGGGGAGGCCTCCGAGCGATCGGCCTCGCCCCCCGGGGCGCTCGGCGCCGCCCGCCCTGCGCCCGTACTCGCGGGGGACCTGCCCCACCCTGCGGGTCGGACCCAACGCCGAGCGGGGGCTCAACACGGGCTTCCGCACGGGGTCGCAGACCCGGCAGTTTCGGGTGATCGTCCCACGCAACTACGACGGGACCGAGGCCTGGCCGGTCCTGTTCGCGTGGCATTGGCTCAACGCGTCGAGCGGGTCGTTCGTGCGCACCGGCGAGCTGGAGACCGCCACCGAGGAGATGCGCTTCATCGCCGTGGTCCCCGACGGGCAGAGCGCGTACGTCTTCGACTGGCCCTTCGCCGAGGCCTGGGGGGTTCCTGGCGAGCTCACCTTCTTCGACGACATGCTGGCCTGCGTCTCGGCCCAGCTCCGGGTCGATCCGCGCCGGGTGTACGGCACCGGGGTGAGCGCCGGAGGCCTGTGGCTCACCTACCTCAGCACCACCGACCGGGCCGACTATTTCGCCGCCATCAACGTGATGAGCGGCGGCCTGGGGGAGGTCCCCTTCGCGTGGCGGATGGAGTACCGAGCCCAGGCCCATAAGTTCCCCGCCATCGTGTTGTGGGGAGGGCCCTCGGACTGGCTCGGCCTGTCGTTCGCCGACGCCTCGACCCGCTACCGAGACGCCCTGGTGGCCGACTCCCACTTCGTCATCCAGTGCGTGCACAGCTCGGGTCACGAGGTCCCTCCGGTGCCCGCCCCCGCCGACGGAGGGACGCGGTTTCGGCCCATGTGGCGGTTTCTCCTCGATCACCCGTACGGCCTCGCCCCGGGAGCCTCTCCCTACTTCCGGGACGGCCTGCCGACAGGGATGCCCTCGTGGTGCTCCATCGCATCGCCCCCCGTCCCGTCGGCCCCCTGAGTCGTTGGGGGCGGACGGGTCGCCGCCTCAATGCGGCCCCGAGGCCGCGGGACAGGGGTGACAATCGGGCCCTCGGCGGGTGACACTCTGGCGCACCTCAGGGAGCGTCGGGGTCGCACGGATGGGACCTCGATCGACCGACGGCGAAAGAAGGAGAGGGCGATGAACTTCAAGGTGCAAGGTGCGCGCTCGGCGCCCAGACGATGGGCATGGGCCGCGGCCGTGGTCAGCCTGGTCGGGGTCTTCGGGGGCTGTACCGGGCAGTCGGTGGTGGGCGGGCCCGACCTCGTCGACGCCGCGACCGACCTCGGGACCGACCTCGGGACCGACCTCGGGACGGACACCGGGACGGACACCGGGACCGACACGGGGACCGACACCGGGCCGCAGTGTGGACAGCAGCAGCTCCTGTGCGGACAGGACTGCGTGTTCGCCCAGGTCGACCCGGCCAACTGCGGGGCCTGCGGGGCGCGCTGCGGCGACACCCAACGCTGCGTGGCCGGGATGTGCCGCACCCTCTGCCCGGGGATGCAGACGGCCTGCGCCGTGCCCGCCGCCGACGACGCCGGGGCCACGGTCGAGCTGTGCGTGCTGACAGGGACCGACCGCAACCACTGCGGGGCCTGCGGGGCCCGGTGCGCCCCGGGGCAGGTGTGCTCCAACGGCACCTGCACGACCACCTGCGCGGAGCTCTTGCAGACGTGCACGGGCCCGGAGGGGCAGAGCTACTGCGCCGACCTGACGCGCGATCCAGGCAACTGCGGGGCCTGCGGGACGGCCTGCGCCCCGGGGCAGACCTGCGACGCGGGGCGATGCGTCACGAGCTGCTCGCCGGGGTTCACCCCCTGCGGCGGGGGCGGAGCCGACGGCGGGGTCGTCGACGCGGGGGCGGGGTACTGCGCCAACCTCCAGGTCGATCGTAACAACTGCGGCACCTGCGGGGTCGCCTGCCCGGCCGGCCAGGTCTGCACCAACGGGGCCTGCGCCCTGTCCTGCGCCGCGGGGACCACCGTCTGCGGCGGCACCTGCCGCGACCTCCAGAGCGACCGCACCCACTGCGGCACCTGCGACAACGCCTGCAACCCGGGGCAGGTGTGCTCCGAGGGTCGCTGCGTCACCTCCTGCGTGGCCGGCCAGGTCGACTGCCAGGGCTCGTGCCGCGACCTGCAGAGCGACCGCACCCACTGCGGGGCCTGCAACATGGCCTGCGCGGCGGGCCAGGTCTGCGACCGCGGGGCCTGCGTCTTGTCGTGCGCGGCGGGTCTGACCAACTGCGGCGGATCGTGCCGCGACGTCCAGAGCGACCGGGCCCACTGCGGGGCCTGCGGCAACGTCTGCGCGGCCGGCCAGGTGTGCTCGGCGGGGATGTGCGTGGTGAGCTGCCCGGCCGGTCAGACCGACTGCGGCGGGTCGTGCCGCGACCTCCAGAGCGACCGGAGCCACTGCGGCCGGTGCGGCTCGGTGTGCTCCACCGGCCAGGTGTGCTCGGCGGGGATGTGCGTGGTGAGCTGCCCGACCGGTCAGACCGACTGCGGCGGGTCGTGCCGCGACGTCCAGAGCGACCGGACCCACTGCGGGATGTGCGGCAACGCCTGCGCCGCCGGGCAGGTCTGCGCCGGCGGGCGCTGCGTGGTGAGCTGCCCCGACGGGCAGACCGAGTGCAGCGGGTCGTGCCGCGACCTCCAGGGCGACCGGGCCCACTGCGGGATGTGCGGCAACGCCTGCCCCGCAGGCCAGGTGTGCTCGAGCCGGGCCTGCGTGACCTCGTGCGCCATGGGCCTCACCAACTGCAGCGGGTCGTGCCGCGATGTCCAGGACGACCGGGCCCACTGCGGGATGTGCGGCAACGTCTGCGCCGCGGGGCAGGTCTGCGCCGACGGCCGCTGCCAGCTTAGCTGCGCCGTGCCCCTCACCAACTGCGGCGGGGTGTGCCGCGACTTGCAGACCGACCGTGCCCACTGCGGGGCCTGCGGGATGGTCTGCGCGGCGGGACAGGTGTGCTCGGGCGGGGCCTGCGTCACCTCGTGCCCGGCCGGTCAGACCGTGTGCGGCGGGGCCTGCCGCGACCTCCAGACCGACCGTGCCCACTGCGGGACCTGCGACGCCGCGTGCGGGGCGGGCCAGGTGTGCTCGGGCGGTCGCTGCGTGGTGTCGTGCGCCACGGGCCTGACCGACTGCGGCGGCTCGTGCCGCGACGTCCAGAGCGACCGGGCCCATTGTGGGATGTGCGGGGCCGCCTGCGCGAGCGGGCAGGTGTGCTCGGGCGGTCGCTGCGTGCTGTCGTGCGCGGCGGGCCTGACCGACTGCGGCGGCTCGTGCCGCGACGTCCAGAGCGACCGGGCCCATTGTGGGATGTGCGGGGCCGCCTGCGCGAGCGGGCAGGTGTGCTCCGGGGGCCGGTGCATCACGTCGTGTCCGGCCGGTCAGACCGACTGCGGCGGGTCGTGCCGCGACGTGCAGACCGACCGCTCGCACTGCGGGATGTGCGGCGCGGTCTGCGCCACGGGTCAGGTGTGCTCCGGGGGGCGCTGCGTCACCTCGTGCGGGGCGGGTCTGACCGACTGCGGCGGGTCGTGCCGCGACCTCCAGAGCGACCGGGCCCACTGCGGCCGCTGCGGCGGGGTCTGCGGACCGGGCGAGGTGTGCACCGGCGGAGGGTGCGTCCTGTCGTGCCCGACGGGCCTCAGCATCTGCGCGGGCTCGTGCCGCGACCTGCAGACCGACCTCGCCCACTGCGGGATGTGCGGCCGGACCTGCGCGAGCGGCCAGGTGTGCTCCCTCGGGACCTGCGTCACGTCGTGCCTGGCGGGCCTGAGCAACTGCAGCGGGTCGTGCCGCGACCTGCAGACCGACCGGGCCCACTGCGGGGCCTGCGGCCGCACCTGCGCGGCCGGTCAGGTCTGCGCCGCCGGGGCCTGCGTGGCCTCGTGCTCGACCGGGCAGTCGGCCTGCAGCGGGACCTGCGTCAACACCCGCATCGACCCCGCCAACTGCGGCGGGTGCGGGGTGACCTGCCCGAGCCGCCCGAGCGCTACCGAGGTCTGCGTGGCCGGGGTCTGCAACTTCGTCTGTGGGGCAGGCTTCGCAGACTGTGACCTCTCGGCCAGCAACGGCTGCGAGGCGGCCCTGGCCACCAGCGTCACCCACTGCGGGGCCTGCGGTCAGCGCTGCGCCCCGGCCAACGCCGTGCCGTCGTGCTCAAGCGGGCGGTGCGGCATCGCGACCTGCAACACGGGCTTCGGCGACTGCGACAACGACGCCGCCAACGGCTGCGAGGTCGACCTGCGCACGAGCCCGTCGCACTGCGGAGCCTGCGGCCGCTCCTGCGGCGGCGGAGGGAGCTGCTCCAACGGCTCCTGCGGCTTCGGCGACGGGTCGAGCGGGAGCCTCAACGCCACCACCACCACCACCATCAACACCATCCGGGCCAGCGCGACCGGCACCGCGGGGTCGACCGCCCTGACCCTGGCCAACGTGGTCGGGGTGTTCGCCGCGGGCCAGACGGTGATCGTGCACCAGACCCAGGCGGCCTCGGGGCCCGTGGGGCAGTACGAGTTTCGCCAGGTGGCCTCGGTGTCGGGCTCGACCCTCACCTTGACCACCCCCCTCACGAGCAGCTACGTCAGCGACTCGACCCGCCGGGCCCAGGCCGTGGTGGTTCCGCAGTACACGACGGTCAGCGTCTCGGGGACCCTCAACGCCCCCCCGTGGGACGGCAACAGCGGGGGCATCCTGGCCTTCGACGCGACCGGGGCGGTGACCATCACGGGCACTGTCGACATGTCGGGCCGAGGCTTCCGGGGTCGGGCCCACGGGTGCACCTACCGATGCGCCCGGGGTTTCCAGGGCGAGGGGCACCTGGCCCTCGGGGGGGTCACCATCGCGGCCAACGGGTCGGGCGGTGGCGGCGGCGGCCAGGGGCAGGACGACGCCAGCGGCGGCGGCGGAGGCTACGGGTCGGCAGGGGCCAACGGCGGCAACGGCACCTGCGGGGTGTGCCGCGAGGCCTGCCCCATCCCGGGTGGGGCGGCCGGGGGCGCGGTCGGCGGGGCCGACCTGCGGGCCTCGGTCTTCCTCGGCGGTGCCGGCGGCGAGGGCGGGGCCGACGAGGACGGCAGCCGACCGGGGGCCGGGGGGACCGGCGGCGGGATCATCTTCGTGCGGGGCGGAAGCCTGACCCTCACGGGCACCCTCAACGCCAGCGGGGCCACCGGCGAAGCGGGCCAGCAGAGCGTATGCGGCGGCGTCGGCTGCGGCATGGGCGGCGGCGGCGGCGGGGCCGGCGGAGCGGTGCGCATCGAGATGGTGGGCACCGCTGCCGTGGGCTCCAACCGGATCGTCACCGCCGGCGGGTCCGGGGGGCGGGCCACCTGCGGCAGCGCCTTCGGCGGCGTCGGGTCGGTCGGTCGCATCGGCATCCGGGCGACCACGGTCAGCGGCACGACCTCTCCGGCCTTCAACAACAACTGACATCGCAGGCGTCGTCGCGGCGCACGGCGGGCTCTCCGGGGCCTTCCGTGCGCCCGTCGGCCCGTTGGGCCCTGCGCCTACGAGGCGTCGCCCTCGTCGCCCTCGTCGCCCTCGTCGCGGTCTCCGCGCTCCTCGGCGAGGCGGCGGTAGATCGTGCGGGTGGCGATGCCCAGGAGCTGTCCGGTGAGGCGCTTGTCTCCGCCGGTGACCCGGAGGGTCTCGCGGATCACCATGCGCTCGATCTCCTCCAGGGGCATCCCGATGGGGACCACCAGCTCCTGACGGGGGTGCTCGGTGTCGACGATGTGCTGCGGAAAGTCGCCCAGGTCGAGGCTGGGGCTGCGCGACAGGACCACCGCCCGCTCGATGGTGTTCTCCAGCTCGCGGACGTTGCCGGGCCAGGTGTACCGCGACAGCTTCTCCATCGCCGCGGGGCTCACCACGAAGGGCCCCTTGCCGTTGCGCTGGCCGAAGACGCGCAGGAAGTGTTCGACCAGGAGGGGGACATCGCCGGGCCGCGAGCGCAAGGGGGGCGAGGTGATGGCGATGACGTTGAGGCGGTAGTAGAGGTCCTCGCGGAAGCGCCCCGCCCGGACCTCCTGCCCGAGGTCGCGGTTGGTGGCGGCCACGATGCGGACGTCGGCCCGCTGGGTGCGGCCCCCGAGGGGCTCGTACTCGCCCTCCTGGACCACCCGCAGGAGCTTGACCTGGACGCTCTGGGGCAGCTCGCCGATCTCGTCGAGGAAGAGGGTGCCCCCCCGGGCCTGGGCGAAACGACCCTCGCGCTTCTGCACGGCCCCGGTGAAGGCCCCCCGCTCGTGGCCGAAGAGCTCGGCCTCGAGGATGGACTCGGGGATGGCCGCGCAGTTGACCGCCACGAAGGGCCCCGTGGCCCGCTGCGACCGGGCGTGAACGAAGCGGGCCAGGAGCTCCTTGCCTGTGCCCGACTCGCCCAGGATGAGGACCGTGGCCGCGCTCGGGGCCGCCTGCCCGGCGATCTCCAGGACCTGCCGCAGGGCCGGGGCCGAGCCGATGATCTCGCGCTTGCGGAGCTGGGAGATCTCGGCCTTGAGCGAGCGGTTTTCGGCGACGAGGCCGGCCTTCTCGACGGCCTTGGCCACGGACTTGGTGATCTGCACCCGCTTGAGGGGCTTCTCGACGAAGTCGTAGGCCCCCCCCCGCATGGCCTCCACCGCGGCCTCCACCGTGCCATACGCGGTCATCATGATGACCTCGGTCTCCGGGGCCGTGGCCTTTACCGCCTTGAGCAGGTCGATCCCCGACAGCCCCGGCATCATCAAGTCCGTCACCACCACCGGAACCCGCTGCTTGCGCAGCATGTCCAGGGCGCTCCGGGCGTCGTGGGCCGTGAGCACCCGATACCCCTCCCGCGACAACAGGCGCTCCAGAGATTCCAGGTTGGACCGATCGTCCTCGACCACCAGCACCGTCGTCACAGGAGCATCCATGTCCCGCCAGCCTAGCCCAACCTCGGCCCCCTGTCGGTCTCCCCGCTCGCAGGCTGCCATCTCTGCAACGTTGGTCTCGCAAATTTGCAATGCGGGCCCCGTCACTGTCTCGTAACCCCTTGAAATCTGGTTGGCGACCCTTGGCACGCGACTCGCACTAGAAGAGAGTGCGCGGCGGCACCGGCGTCCTCCCCCCTACGCCAGAGGTGCCGCCGCTTGTTTATTTGGGCCTTTCCCCTCCCTGGGGGTTGCCGGGTACAACGGCCCCTGTCATGCGTCGCCCCCTGGTCGGAATGGTTCTCGTGCTGGCGGTGGGTCTCGGGGTGGTGCGACGGTGGCACATGCGGCGGTCGCATCCGCCGCGTATCACGGCCACGTCCACGCCCACGGGGCCCGCGGTGTCTCCCCTGCGCCGTGCGGCCCAGGACCTTCAGGGCTGCCTCCTGGGTCCGGGCCTCGCCCCCACTACGGCCCTCGGGGCGGCGGCCCGGCTACGACGGGTGGCCCTTGCCCCGGGAAGGTCCGACGGCTGGCCCGGGAGCTGTCTGCCCCGGGTCGAGGCCCTGATCGCCGTGGCACAACGCCCCGAGGCGAGCACGGTGCGTCCCGCGGCCGAGGCCCTGCGGGGCACCCTCCGTACGGTCTCCCTGGCCGACGTGGCCGCATACCGGGAGGGGGCCCGGGTCTGGGATCCCACGGCCCTCGCGCGAGCCTGGATCGACCTGGGGCGGGGCCTCGTGGACTACGCCCCGTCGCCGCGTTGGGTGGCCCCCGCGGAGGGAGCCTCGCCCATGGTGGCCGCCCCGAGTCAGGACCTGCTCCCGATCGCCCTGGAGGCTGAGGGTCGGATGGCGGGGGGGACGTACGGGGGAGGCGTCTTGTCGGTGGGGTGGGAGCTGCCTGGGGGGGTTCCCCTGGCGTGTTTGTCGCGCGATCGGGGGGCGAGTTGGGCCTGTCGTCGGGGCCCTGGGGCGGACGGGGGCGTGGCCTCGGATGCGGGGGTCACGACCGACGCGGGGGTCTCGGTGGCGGCCCCGCTTCGGGCCGATGCCGTGGGCGAACCCGAGGACGGGCGGGTGCGGGTGCGGGTTGGGGGCCGTTGGGTGACCGTGGCCCGGGTGGCCACCGGGGGGTTGCGGGCTCGCACGGAGGCCTCGGGGGCTGCCGACGGGGGGGCGGTGCAGTCCGGGTGGCACGGGGTGGTCGACGACGGCCCCGGGGGCCTCCGGGCGGTGCAGACCCTGTGGGCCGTGGCGGCGGAGGGAAGGCTGACCCTCTTTGTCGTGGGGGAGGCGGTCACGGTGTGGTGGAGCGACGACCAGGGGGACTCCTGGCGTCCGGCGGCCGAGGCCTACGAGCCCCCCGCCCGGATCAGCCTGGACGTAGGCCGGGTCAGGCCGTCGCGTCGTAGGTGAAGAGGCGCGGCAGGACCTCGCCCGAGCGCCCCTCGACCCCGTGCCGAAACCGGCTGCGGTTGGCCGGAACCTCCAGGTTGACGAGCCAGGTCTCGGCCCCGCACTCCCGGGCCTGATCGACCATTCCGGCGGCGGGGTAGACGAGGCCGCTCGTGCCGGCGGCGAGGAAGATGAAGCGGTGTCCGTCGGCGGCCCGCATGAAGTCCCGGATGCGGCGCAGGTCACCCGGGTCGAGCATCTCGCCAAACCACACGATGTGCGGCCGCAGGAGGCTGTCGCGCCCCCGCGCGGCGCACTGGGGGCAGCGGGGAAGGGCTTCGGGGGGATAGGCTCGGTGATCGTCGAAGGGGGACAGGTCGCAGACCGAACACCGTGTGGTGTAGAGGTTTCCGTGCATCTGCACGACGCGCTGGGAGCCCGCCCGCAGGTGCAGGCCGTCGACGTTCTGGGTGGCGAGGAGGAAGCGGTCACCGAGACGGTCCTCGAGCGCCGCGAGGGCGTGGTGGCCCGGGTTGGGGGCGACCTTGTCCGCGGCCACCCGTCGGTCGGAGTAGAACCGCCATACCAAAGCCGGGTCGCGCGCGAACCCCTCGGGCGAGGCCACGTCCTCGACGTTGTGCCCCTCCCACAACCCGTTGGCGTCGCGGAAGGTGGGCACCCCGCTCTCGGCAGAGACCCCCGCCCCGGTGAGGACGAGCACCCGGGTGTCGTGGTCGATACGAATCGTGTCCATGGCCGTCATGCCTCCAGTCCGCGGAGCCTACTCCAGGTCGCAGCGCAAGACCTCGCCGTCGTCGCGGCCGAAGTACACCCGCCCCCGCCACGCGGCCACCGAGCGCACGGCGTCGATCGTGTCGAAGCGGGCCACCGTGTCGAAGGTCACGAGGTCGCGGGTCACGTCGAGGCGCAGCGACCAGTCCGGGCGGTCGCGTCCCCACTCGCCGTGTTCGGCCGAGAGCACCAGGAGCTCTGCCGTGTCGGCCACGGGGGCGATGTCGAGGATGGCCCGGCCCTCCAGCGGCATCACCACGGTGGCCCGTCCCGCAGGATCGACCCGGTAGGCCCGGTGCACGAGGCCTGCTCCGGCGGGGTTGTTGACGGCCCCCCGGGCGATGCCTCGGCCCCCGGGGAGGGGGAGGGTCTCGACGATGAAGCTCGCCCGCAAGGGGTCGTCCTCGGCGAGGGGCGCCGCGGTGGTGCCGTCGAAGCGGGCGTTGACGATGCTGGCCCGCCCTGTGTTGTCCGTGCGGTAGCCGAAGAGCAGCAGGGACTCGGTCAGGGGGAGGATCCGCACCCACCGGGCGTCGCCCATGCGTTGGTTGTGATGCCGGGCGGCGATGGTGAAGGTCTGCCCGCGGTCGGTCGAGCGCCAGAGGTGGCCGTAGATGTCGCGGGCGTTCCACTCGTCGGGGGTTCCGCCCGAGCCGACGGCCCACACGGCCCCGCCCCAGGTCGCCACGTCGTGCACGTGCACCCCGTTTTGCACCGTGCGGAGCTTCACCCACTGCCCGCCCGTGCGGCGGTAGACGTTGCCGAGCCAGGCGTCCTCGGTGGCGTCGACCCCGGCGATCCACAGGGTCCCGTCGAGCACCCGATACTGCTCCACCTGCTCCTCGGCGGTGGCAAACTCGGCGGTGGCCGTGGGGTCCGTGTCGCTGCGAAAGGCCCGAACCTCGATCGGAATCACCCGTCCGAGGTTTACGTCGGCGTCGCCGTACCCCACAAAGAGGCGGTCGTCGTACACCGCAAGGTCGTGGACGCCCCGCATGAACCGCCCCCGCGGCACGGCGGCCTCCCCCGCCGCGATGTACGCCGTCAAGGGACTCGCCCAGGGGGCGATCGGCCCGCAGCGTCTCCCGCGGAGCGACCCGCCCACGGCGTCGAGAGGGCCCGGTGCGTCGGCTACGTCGGGTGCGTCCTGTGCGTCGGTCCCGGCGTCCGGACGGGGAGCCTGCCCTGGGGACCCTGAGCATGCCAGGAAAGCTCCCGCGAGGACCATCGGTCCGAAGGCGCGCCGGGTGGCTCCTGTCGGGCCGACGATGCCGGGGCGAAGGCCGCGGCGTGGCACGACCGGAGGAGGGGCAGGGGTCATCCCCGGGAGGCTACCGCACCCGGGGCGGCGATTGCAGCGTCGGGGCCGAGGCCCGCGGGAAAGGATGCGCGTCTGGCCGCGGAGTCGGTATGCTCCGGCCCGATGCGAGCGGCGCGCCTGATCGCGGCGATGGTTGTCCTGACCGCGTGGATCCCTGCCCTGGTGCTCCCAGTGGCGGGGTGGATGTATGTGCTCCCGGCGCTGGTCACGGCGGTGGCGCTGGCTCTCCTCGTGCGGTCGGAGCGAGGCTCCCGGGGGGGGCACGCCGAGGCCCGTCGCCGCGCCCTCGACCACGCCATCCGCACCCGGGTGGCGAGCGCCACCAACGACCAGCAGCGCGGCATCGTGTCGATGCAGGAGGACGTCCGCGACGCCGTACAGAAGCTCACCGGGGCCATGCCCGGCCGCAGCGCGCGGCACGCCATCGACGCCCTGCCGTGGTTCCTCGTGTTGGGGGCCCCGGAGTCGGGCAAGAGCTCGCTCCTGGCCTCGTCGGGGCTGCCCTTCGCGTACGCCACCCCGTCGGGCGGGGCCCGGGGCAACCGCGGGTGCCGCTGGTGGGTGTCGCAGCGGGCCGTCTGGATCGACACCGCGGGCGCCTACGCCCTCGGCGAGCAGAGCTACGCCGAGTGGCTCTCCCTCCTCAAGACCCTGGAGGAGACCCGTCCCACCCAGCCCCTGCACGGCATCGTGGTGACCCTCGCGGCCGACACCCTCACGGCCATGAGCCCCGAAGACCTCGACGCCTTCGGTCGGCGCATGCGCGAGCGCCTCGACGAGGCCCAGGGGTTCCTCGGGGTTGATGTCCCGGTGCACGTCCTGGTGACGCGGTGCGACCTCCTGCCGGGGTTCCTTGAGTTCTTCAGCGACCTCCGGGAAAACGAGCGGCGCCAGGTCTGGGGCTTCACCCTGCCCTTTTCGGCCACGGCCACGGGCAACCCGGCCGAGGTGGTGGCCGAGCAGTTTGACAAGCTCGACGCCATCCTCGTGCGCCGGGTCCTGCGCCGCGGGACCGACCGCGAGCCCCTCGACGTCAAAGCCGGGCTCTACCAGTTTCCGCAGTGGTTCCGGGCCCTGCGGGGACCGGTGGCCCACGTGGCCTCGCGGCTCTGCGCCCACTCGGCCTTCCAGGATCCCATCGGGTTTCGTGGGGTGTATTTCACCTCCGCGGCCGAGCCCATGGCCCTTGCGGGCGGGGCCAGCGCCTACGCCCGGGCCCCGAGCGGCGACCGGGGGTTCTTCCTGCGCGACCTCTTGGAGCAGGTGGTGATCCCCGACTACGAGCACGGGCACCGTTCGGCCGCGGAGCGCAGCCGGCGCACCCTCCAGCGGGGTGTGTACGCCACGGCCCTGGCCTGCCTGGCCGTCCTCGTGGCCACGGTGCCCACCTGGGCCTGGCGCGAGAACGTCCGTCAGCTCGACAGCTTCCGGGCCGCCATGAACGCCGCCGTGGCCGAGCGCCCGCCGGTGGCTCTCGGCCGCATGGACGCCCTGCGGGCCGAGGTGGCCAGCCTGCGGGCCCTGGCGGCGGCTCCGCCCCTGCACATGCGCTTCGGGATGTTCGCCCTCGGCGACCTCGCCCCGCGGGCCTCGACCCTCTTCGCGGCCCTGGTCTATCGCGATGTGAGCGCCGCCGTGGTGCAGCGCCGCCACGCCGAGCTCATCGGGTTTGCCCAACGCTACGGGAGCAACGCCGCCCGCCCCACCGCCGACGAGCTGGTGCGCTACGGCGACAGCCTGAGGCTCTACCGCTTCCTCACGACCCCCCGCAGCGCGGGCGAGCCGAGCCTCGCGGTGACCGCCGAGCGCGACTGGTTTACGGCCCGGTTCATCGCCGAGTGGCGACGTACGGTCCCGGGCACCGACGGCCCCACGGCCGCCGCCATGAACGCCGTGGCCTCCCTCTACGCCGACATCCTCGCGGCCGACCCCCGCCTCGGGGCTCCCCGCGACACCACGGTGGTCGACCGGGTGGCCACGCTCCTCGCGCGCTGAACCCGAGGCGTTCGTCGCCTCGCTTGACAATTGTCATCGCCGCCGGGGCCCTCGGCACCTACCTGAGGGTGCGGAAAGGCAGGGCCTCGATGCTCTCTCTTCGTACGGCGGTCGTGGCGTTGGGCGTGTGTTTGTCTCCGAGCCTGGGCGTGGCCCAGACGCCTCCCGCGGGCCCGATGGTCCGCGCCCGGTACTCGCTTCCGTGGGTGATGCGCCCGGGCATCGCCCCCGACCTCCTGCGGGTCGACGTGACCGCGGCCATGCAGTCGCAGGCCACCAACACGGCCACGATCTTCACGGGGGGAGCCCGGCCGCTTCGATCCCTGCCCGACCTGGGGTTTTATGGGCGGGTGGGGGTCTTGAGCCACGCCCCTGAGGTCGGAGCCAACGCGGGCCAGACCGGGGCGGCCCTGGCCAACCCCGTGCTCTTCGGTCTGTGGACCCCGAAGCTCGCCCCCGGCTGGCGCCTGCCGGTGTTTCTCGGGGTGACCGTTCCGGTAGGGGCGGGGGCCGACGCGAGCCCGTTGCGGCGGGCTACGATCGCCTCGGGCGTTCTCACGCGGCAGGCCATGGACAACGCCATGTTCGCGGCCAACTACTTCACGGTGATGGGCGGGGCGGGCCTTCTGTGGATGGGCCACGGGGTGACGGCTCAGGCGGAGTTTACGGTCCTCCAGCTAACGCGGGTGATGGGGGAGAGCGTCGAGCCCGACGCGTCCCGGACCAACTTCACCGTTGGGGGCCACGTGGGGTACCAGGTGATCCCGTGGCTCACGGTGAGCGTGGAGGCCCACTACCAGCGTTGGTTGAGCACCCCTGTGGCGGTGTCGGCCAACGGGGTCCTGCGTGATCAGTTTACGATCGGGGGAGGGGTCCGGGCCAACCTGCCTGTGGGGTCGGCCCTGGTGCGCCCGGGGGTGGCCTTCTTCCTGCCCGTGGGCGGGCGGATGGGCGAGCTGGAGTACCGGGTCGTGCAGTTTGACCTGGCCGTGCCGCTGTAACGGGCCGAGAGGTCAGTCGCGTTGGCACTGGCGGAGCTGCACGGTGGGCATCCCGGTCCAGTTGGCGTCGGTGCGTCCCATCACGCGGTAGGTCCCGTTGCGGGCGTAGCCGCTGCCGCAGCAGCCCGAGGCGAGGGCGATCCCGTGCCCGGCGGTGACCAGCTCGGTCGTCGTCGGGTGCGTGTGTTGGTTCGGCTCGCCCGCGCCGAGGGGAGGGCCGCCGAAAGTGGCCCCGTCCTGCCCGCCCTCGGGGAGGCCCACCAGCACACGACCCCGTGTGACCACCGGCGGCGAAAAGCCCGGCGGGCATCGCTCCCCCACGAAGAAGATCATCATGCCGCGCGGGAGCCCCTGCGAACGCGGGAGCACGGGCCCGGTCTTGCGGCACACCAGGAGCTGCACATACGGCAGCCCCGCGGGGTCGAGGGAGGTCTGGGCGTCGAAGCGGACCGTCGCCGCGGCGCTCGTTCCGGCGTTGGCCCCGCCGACCACGCCGACGTACGACACCCCGTCGAGGGTGAAGGAGCCGCTGTAGTTGTGGGTGTGTCCGCGCACCTCGCGGTCGCCCATCGGGCTGCCGAGGGGATAGGCCCCGAGGGTCGGGTTGGAGGCTGCGGCCACGGCCCGGCCGACTCCGTCGAGGTAGGGGGCCCATCCGGAGGGGCAGGCGGTTCCCTGAAAGAACATCACGCTGTCCGTCGGCAGGCTGTCGGGCACCGCGCCCGCATCGCGGGGCACCGCGGGGGCATCGGCGCCGACGTCACGGGTCGACCCGACGTCCTCGGGCCCGACCGTCGGGGTGTCCTCCCCGGGCGTCACGGGAACGTCCGGGGTGGCATCGGCGGCGGGTCCGCTGTCCTCGATCACGGCGGGGACGTCGTCGCCCGAGGCGCACGAGACCATCCCCCAGGCGAGGTACACGCCGACGACGAGGCGCGGGGTCACAGCCGAACGCATGCACGCACCTGCACGAAGGGGAGGCCCGAGGGAGCCGGTCCCGCCTGGCCCGTGGTCATGTACATGCCCGCGCGGGCGCCCTGGGTGTTGCTGCCGTCGGCCCCGGCGATGTTGCGGGCGGGCAGAAACACCATGCCCGGGAGGGTGGGGTGGGTGTGGGTGCGGTCCTCGCGGTCGCCGAGGGGGTCGCCCACCACACGGCCCGCGGCCACGGGGTCGACCACCCCCACCACGAGGCGGCCTTCGGTCTCATGGGCCGGGCCCCACCCCGCAGGGCAGGCCGTCTGGCCGCCAAAGAACGCCACCGTGCCCGGCGGAACCCCGTCGTCGGCCGACCCCCCGCCCCCCTGGGCCGCCCGGGGATGCGAGGACAACACGGCAATCAGCACCGCGGGAGCGACCAGAACCAGCATACGTCGAAGCACGGCTGGAGACTCCTCCCGATGCCTGCGGGTCGTCAACGCCACGTCGTGGGGGATCGACCGCCGACCCCTGGACGGCCGGGCGCGGGGTGCCCATAAAGGGGCGCCATGGCGGCAGCACACGAAACGTGGAAGGTCTTGCGGCACGGTCCGATCGAGAAGCTCGCGGACAACCTCTGGCGGGTCACCGGGGCCCTGCCGGGGATGTCCCTGGAGCGCACCATGGTGATCGCTCGGCTGCGGTCGGGGGAGCTGGTGATCCACAACGCCATCGCCATGGACGAGGGGCCCATGAAGGAGATCGAGGCGTGGGGGACCCCGGCGTATCTCGTGGTTCCGAATGGGGGGCATCGGTTGGATGCGCCGGCGTTCAAGCGGCGGTATCCCGGGGTTCGGGTGGTAGCCCCGCAGGGCAGCCGGGCCAAGGTGGAGCAGGTGGTGGCGGTCGACCTCGACTACGAGGGGTTTCCGACCGACGACGACACGGTGCGCTTGGAGACCTTGCGGGGGGTGGCCGCGTCCGAGGGGGTCATGCTGGTGCGCTCGGACGACGGGGTGACCGTGGTCCTCAACGACGTGATGTTCAACATGGACACGAAGAAGGACTTCCTGGGGTGGTTCTTCACGACGGTGATGGGGTCGGCCCCGGGGCCGCGGGTGTCACGGCTCGCGAAGCTGGTCTATGTGAAGGACAAGAAGGCCCTGCGGGCGGAGTTTGAGCGGCTCGCCGAGACGCCCGATCTGGTGCGGGTGATCGTGGCGCACGAGAAGGTCGCGCACGGGACGGAGGCTGCGGCGGCCCTGCGGCAGGCGGCGACCTACCTGTAGACGCTTGGGGTGGGGTCGACGCGATGCAGGCGAGTCACGGCCGCGGCGGGCCGCAGTCGCGCAGGCAGATCGAGTCGCACCCGGGGATGCCGCAGGGGTAGCAGCACCGAAGCCCCCGGGCGCACGGCCGCGCAACGATGTCTGTCCGCACCCGGCCGGGCCGCTCCCCCACGCTGCACACCTCCCCGCGGCGGGCGTAGCGGCGAGGGGACGGCTGCGCGGGGGACGTCGCCCCGAGGCTCAGGGTGCTGAGCCCGAGCGCGAGCAGCCACAGACCGCGGGGCGTCGTCATACCCGGCAGGGTAGCGCTGCGCGGGGGCCGACACCAACGGTGCGGGTCACTCCCGGCCGAAGCGCCGCGCGAAGGGCCCGAGGGTGTGCTGCGCGTCCGAGGTGTCGAGCACGGCGAACACCACCTCCTCGAACACCCCGCGGAAGGCCCCGTCGAGGGCCCGGTCGAAGCGCTCGGCCACCATCTCGGCGTCGCCCCCGAAGGCTCCGCAGCCCCAGGCCCCGAGCACGACGCTGCGGTGGCCCTCGCGGGCGGCGGTGGCGAGCACCCGCTCGATGCGCAAGTCGAAGGTGGGCGCGAGCACGTCGAGGCGTTCGGGCGAGCGCTCGCGGAAGACCTTGGTGTTGGGGGCCGGGGCGGTGACGAAGGCGCAACGCCAGGGCGACTCCAGCAGCGCCCCGTCGTCGTCGCGAAACACCGGAACACCCGGCGAATACAGCAACCACGCCGTGTAGAGCGGGTCGCGGAGCTGCGTGTGGTGGGCGTACATCGGCGCGTTGACGATGCACGCGTAGAGGGCCGACGCCCGGCACAGCGACTCCTCCTGCGCCCGGGCGCCCTTGAGGAAGCCCCCCCCAGGGTTACGCGCCGACGCGAAGTTGAGGGCCGCGGGGTCGAGGTCGGCGTCGCGCAGTCGGCGTGCGGCCTCGAGGGTGCTCTCGTTGCGCGCGGAGACGCGCGTCGTGAAGGCCCCGGGCGAGGGGAGCGGGATGCGCGTGTTGGGGGGGAAGCTGGTGGTCGCCTCGATGGCCCGCTCGACGTAGGCGGCGATGTCGACCACGCGGCCCGAGGGCGCGGTGTAGCGGCCGTCGTGGGTGATCTGCACGGCCTCGACGCCGAGGGCGGCCGCGGTGTCACGGCGGATGGAGCGCGGGTCTCTCATTGCGGGAGTGTCACACGGGGGAGGGAACAGGTGTACATGGCCCCCGCGGACCGTAACCCCTACGGCGTCTCCATCCGCACGAGCCGCACGGCCGTCCCGACCCGCATCAGGGTGTCGGTCCACCGCCGCCCCGCATGCGTATACCGCACCTGCACCGCCCGAACCCTACCCCCCCGCAGCAGCCCCACCGCCGCCTGCAGGGTCATCCCCTCGACCCCCTCCGCGAGGGCCTCGGCCCCACCCTTGACCAACACCGCGTGCAAGGTCGCTGCTCCCAACAAATCGCCCACCAACTGATCGACCGTGGCCTCGTCGAGCAAGGCCTCGTGTACGGGCGGCAGCGGCGGCCCGGCCTCCTCCTCCTCGCCCGCGCTCACGGGGCCACCGCCAACGCAGGCCGCTGGTCCAGAGCCGCCGATGGGGCATGGCACTGGGTGCAGCTCTGCCGCCAGGGGTGGCTCGTACGCAGCCCCAGGGCCAGGGGGCCGTGGCAGCTCTCGCACCGGCCGCGCATCAGGGTGGAGTGTGGGATCTGCGGCGGCGCCCCGGGCCACGCGCGCGGACCCGCACCGGCCGCTTCCAGGCCCGCGAAGGAGTTGGTGAGGGCCATCGGGCCTGCGGGAGGCGGAGCGCCCGGGATGGGCCCCTCCGACACCACATGGCACTGAACGCAGCTCCCATACGGGGGGTGGCTCATGGCCGGTGCCGTCTGGGCCCCGAGGCGCATCCCCTGGGCGTGGCAGGTGGCGCAGTTGGGCCAGTCGCGTTGGGCGATGGGGTGCGGGATCGTCGGCGGGGCTCCGTCGTACGCCCGGCGTCGGGCCCGGGCCACGAGGGCCGCCGCCCGCATCTCGGCGCTGACCACCCCGGCGTCGTCGCTCGCAGCAACCGGAACCCCGAGGCCGACAAGATTGTCCGCATGGCGCAGGCGGTTTTCGGAGTGGCGAACGCGGGCCTCCGAGTAGTGCGGGGCCCGGGGCAGTCCCGCGGCGGTCTGGGCAGGCCGAACCCGCAGGCGCCAGCGCACGGGCTCCGAGCGGTAGCTGGTCACGAGGCCCACCGCGGCCACCGCCACGGCTACGGCGGCGGCGATGTGCACGAGGCGCGCTTCGCCGACGGGTTTCATGACCGCGGCCCCGTTGTGCTCGGCGGGGTCGGCGGCGTGGGTGCGGCGGGGGCGAGTTGGGCCGCGCACTTCTTGTAGTCGGGCTGCTTCGAGATCGGGTCGTGGGCGTCCAAGGTCAAGCGGTTGATCATCAGCCGCTCGTCGAAGAAGGGCACAAACAGCATCCCAGGCGGAACCGAAGCCCGGCCGTCGATCCAGGCCGGCAGGGCCAGCGACCCGCGGCGGGTGCTCACCGTCACCGTGTCGCCGTCGCGGATGCCCAGGCGGGCGGCGTCGTCGCGGTTGACCTCGACGTACGCGTTGGGCATCGCGGCCCGAAGCTGCGGGACCCGCATGGTCATCGACCCCGTGTGCCAGTGCTCGATCACCCGCCCCGTACACAACCAGAACGGGTACTGGGCGTCGGGGCCCTCTGGGGGGTTCTCGTGCGGGTGAAACCAGATCAGGGCCCGGTCGTCGTGCGTCACCGAGTGATAGAACTGCAGGCGTTTCCCCGCGGCCACGTTGGGGTCCTCGCCCTCGACGAAGCGGTAGCGGGTCTCGCGCCACGTCCCGTTGGGCTGCTGAACCACGGGCCAACGCAGGCCCCGGGCCCGGACGTACTCGCCGTACGGAGCCAGGTTTTTGTGCTTGAACGTGCTGAAGCGCCGGTACTCCTCGAAGAGGGCCTCGTCGACGTTCATGTCGTAGAAGTGCGCGAAGTCCCAGGCCGGAACCTCCTGACCCTGGGCGTTGCGCATGCGGAAGAGGAAGTTGCCCTCGCGGTCGCGCATCCCGGGGTTTCCGAGGTCGTAGAGCCTGCGGGCTACGGCGATCGTCTGCCACACGTCGGGACGGGCCTCCCCCGGGGGGTCGACCTGCTTCGACCAGTGTTGGGTGCGGCGTTCGGAGTTGCCGACCATCCCGTGTTTCTCCACCCACATGGCCGACGGGAGCACGAGGTCGGCGGCCCGTACGGTGGCCGTGGGGTACACGTCGGAGCAGATGAGAAACTTGCCCGGGATGGTGCGGGATGGGGCAAAGAGCCGGTCGAGGTTGGGCAACGACTGCCCCGGGTTGGTGACCTGAACCCAGATGGTGTCGATGTCCCCGCCCTCGGAGGCGGGCGTGCTGAACCGTCGCCACATGTCCACGGTGTGGTAGCCGGGGGTGGGGGAGATGCGTCCGGGGGGGACGTTCCAGATGGTCTCGGCCTCGCGGCGGTGTTGGGGGTTGGCCACGAGGAGCCCGCCGGGCAGGAGGTGGGCGATGGTGCCGACCTCGCGGGCCGTCCCGCAGGCCGAGGGTTGCCCCGTGAGGCTCTGGGGGCCGTCCCCGGGTCGGCCGAAGTGCCCCGAAAGCAGGTGGATCCCGTGGACCATCCGGTTGATGGCCGTGCCGCGGGTGTGCTGGTTCATGCCCATGCACCACAGGGACAGGATCTTCTTGCTCGGGTCGGCGAAGAGGTCGGCCAGCATCCGGATGTCGGCGGCCGGAACCCCCGAGCGGCGTTCGACCTCGGCGGGGGTGTACGGGGCGAGGGCCTGGCGGTAGGCCTCGAAGGTCATGGGCTCGCCGTTGAGGTCGGGGGTGGCCTTGTCCTTGCGGAAGTTGCAGAAGCGCTCGACCGTCGTGCGGTCGATGGCCCCGCGGCGCAGGAGCTCGTGGGCGATCCCGTTGGCGATGGCCAGGTCCCCGTGGGGCTTGAACATCAGCACATGGTCGGCGAACGCGGAGGTCCGTGTACGCCGGGTGGTCATGTCGATGAGGGTGACCCGCTGGCCGCGGGATCGTCGGTCGATGAGGCGCGAGAAGAGCACGGGGTGCATCTCGGCCATGTTGTTGCCCCAGAGGATGACCGTGTCGGTGTGGTCGAGGTCGTCGAAGCAGTTGTAGGGCTCGTCGACCCCGAAGGTGGACAGGTACCCGGTGACGGCCGAGGCCATGCAGAGCCGGGCGTTGGGGTCGATCTGGTTGCTCCCGAGGCCGCCCTTCATCAGCTTCTGGGCCGCGTATCCCTCGGGGATGGTCCACTGGCCCGACCCGTAGAAGGCGAACCCCCGCGGGTTGGCCTGGATGCGTCGGGCGATGATGTCGATGGCCTCGGCCCAGGAGATGGGAACGTGGCGCCCGTCGCGTTTGAGGAGGGGCTGGGTGAGGCGGTCGGTGCCGTAGAGGGCGAGGCCGACGTGGTAGCCCTTCACGCAAAGGAGGCCGCGGTTGACCGGGGCGAGCTGGTCGCCGGCGATGGCCACAACACGGCCCCCGCGCACGCCCACCTGCACGGTGCAGCCAGTGCCGCAGAAGCGGCAGGGGGCTTTGTTCCAGGTGACGTCCGCGCCGACCCGGGCGGCGATGCTGGGGTCGAGGGCAGGGGCAGAGGCCCCGCGGGTGGGGACCTGGGCCAGGGCACGGCGCTCCGCGGCGGCGGTGGCGGCGGAGAGGGCAGCGAGCTTGAGGAGTTCTCTGCGGTCGATCACGGTGCATGCTCCGCGCGGCGCCATCGGGAGGGCAGGGCGTCTGAGGTGAAGTCCCCGAGGTCGGAGGCGTCGTGGAAGGCCAGGTCGACGAGGAGGACCCCGGGGAGGCGGGCCAGCTCGTTCCAGAGGTCGGACTGCTCGGCCAGGGTGGCGGTGTCGGTCACTACGGGGAGGCGCCCGCCGGGTTGCAGGGCCCCGACGGTCAAGCGCTTGTCTTCGGCCAGGAGCCCGAGGGCCGCGTCGCACAGGGGCCCAGCCTCGGCGAGGGTGATCACGAGTCCAGCGATGGGCATCACGGCCTCCCTTCTGCGGGTTCGGTGGTCAACACTTGCAGGGCCACCTTGAGGGCCACGGTGAACACCATCAGCCCCAGGGCCCACACCCCCGCGGTGATCTTCCACTCGGTCACGGTGGGGGCATACGGGACGAGCTCGTGCAGGGTGCTCGGGATGAATCCCGGGATGATCAGGCCCATGCCCTTCTCGATCCAGATGCCCACGAAGGTGGCCACCAGGGCCCCGTTGAGCAGGGCTCGGTTGCGCGACAGGGCCGGGGTCAGGAGCACCACGAGGGCCCCGACGTTGAGGCCTAGGGACGACCAGGCCCAGGGCACGAGCTCGTGGTGTCCGTGCGATCCGAACCACAGGTAGCGGGCCGCGGCGCTGTGGTGGCCGCCCGTGTAGAAGTCGGTGAACAGCTCGGCCCCGAGCATGAAGAGGTTGACGCAGGCCGAGACCTTGAGGATCGACACGAGGAGCGACACGGCAGCCTCGGGCACCCGGAAGGTCGACCAGCGCTGCACGAGCTGGAGGGTCAACACGATGAAGGCCGGTCCCGTCACAAAGGCCGAGGCGAGGAAGCGGGGGGCGAGGAGGGCGTGGTTCCAGAAGGGGCGGCCTCCGAGGCCGGAGTAGAGGAAGGCCGTGACGGTGTGGATGGAGATGGCCCACACGATGGAGAGCATCACGAAGGGCACGTACCACTTGGGGTTTGGGCTGCGCCCGAGGTGCCGCATGTAGAGCAGGTACCCGCACACGTGCAGGTTGAGCAGGAGGTACCCGTTGAGCACGATCACGTCCCAGGTGAGCATCGACACGGGCCAGTGAAAGCGCCCGATCCCGGGAATGAGGTGCCACGCCCGGTCGGGCCGCCCGAGGTCGACGACGACGAATCCCAGGGCCATGGCGATGGCCGCGATGGCCAGGAGCTCGCCGATGATCACCACGTCGTGCATGGCGTGGTCGCGGTAGAGGTAGGCCGGGATCACCATCATCACGCCCCCCGCGGCGAGGCCCACGGCGAAGGTGAAGTTGGCGATGTAGAGCCCCCACGAGACGTGGTCGCTCATCCCGGTCAGGCCCATTCCCCCGGCGACCTGTTGGGCCCAGGCGTTGACCCCGACGAGCATCACGGCCGTGAGCACCGTCATCCAGGCGTAGAATTGCCATCCCCCGTCGGTGGCCCGATCGAGCACCCGCACGAGGAAGCGGGGGTAGGTGAGGTGATGCTGCGGGCGGAGGGGGGTCACGGCAGGGGCCTCACACGTCGAAAAAGTAGAAGAAACGCGGCTGGGTCCCGAGCTCCTCTTTCAGCACGAACACCCGCTTGTTCTCGAGGACCCAGCGGATCTCGGAGTTGGGGTCGAGCACGTTGCCGAAGACCCGGGCCCCGGTGGGGCAGGCCTCGAGACAGGCGGGGAGGCGACCTTCGCGGGTGCGGTGCAGGCAGAAGGTGCACTTCTCCACCACCCCTTGCGGCCGGATGCGGTTGGAGAGGTACGACTGGTCGGGGTTGATCTCCGCGGCGGGGATCTCGGGCCGATGCCAGTTGAAGCGCCGGGCGTGGTACGGGCACGCGGCCTCGCAGTAGCGGCACCCGATGCACCAGTTGTAGTCGACCACCACGATGCCGTCGGGCTCCTGCCAGGTGGCCTCGACGGGGCACACCTTCGTGCACGGGGCGTCGGCGCACTGCTGGCACTGCACGGGCATGTAGAACCTGCCCGGGGCCGGCACGGCGTGGTCGTAGTCGACCCGTCCGCGCTCCATGTCCATCGAGCCGTTGTCCATCTCCAGGACGCGGATGTACGACTGGTGGGAGACCCGGTCGTGGTTGTTCTCGACGTGGCAGGCCTCGACGCAGCGGCGGCACCCGATGCAGACCGAGAGGTTGAGGGCGTAGGCAAATTGCACCCCCTCGGTGGGGCGCACGTCGCGGATGGTGACCTCGCGGCCGTACGACCGTCGGGTCTCGTCTTCGAGGCGTCGCAGGACCACGGCGAGCTGGTCGCGGGTGAGCTCGCGGTAGTGCTTCTGGAGAAACTCCGCGGGGCTTGAGGCCTCGGCAAACTGCTGCAGGGGCGCGAGGGCCCGGGCGAAGGCCGCGGCCCCGAGGGTGGCCCCGAGGACCTTCAAGGCCACGCGCCGGGTGGGCCCCTTCTCGTCGACAGCGGGGTCAGGGGCGTCACTCATGGGCGTGTCCTCGGGAGGCCGTGTCGCGGGGCGGGGGCATGGGCTGGTAGCGAGGAAACCGCGGGGCGTGCGGGTCGTGGCAGTCGACGCAGTGGTTGCGGAGCCGATCGCCGCGGGAGAGGTCCCAGTGCCCGCTCATCCCGCCGTGGGAGCCGCGGACGTAGTTGGTGTGCTGGGGTCCGTGGCATTGGGCGCACAGGCGCATGGCCTCGGACATCGGGATGCTCTCGCCCGAGGCGAGGCGGAGGCGGTCCCAGGCCGCGGGGTCGTGGCAGCTCCGGCAGGTGTTGGTCCCGTGGTCGAAGCGGAGGCCCGCGTGGGGACCGCCGAGATCGCGGGCCGTGTCGGGCAGGCGGGGAGGGGGCGACAGGACCGCGTGGCAGGTCGCGCAGGTCACGTCGGCGGGCTGGCCCTGGGGATTGCGCAGGGGGCCCGCGAGGCCCCGCAACGAGGCGGGCTGGTGCACCACGACCTGGCCCCGCGGTCGGTCGGCGGAACCGGCGTCGGCGTAGGTGCGAGAGGGGTCGTCGTACAGGGGTCGGCCGGTGCAGCCCGCGAGGGCCCCCAGGAGGCACACCCCCCGTGCAAGACCGATCGATGTCGTTGAGCGCCTCACGTCCCCAACCCTGGCGGCCTGGTCGGCCCCGTCCCATGACATTTCTCAAGTCATCGCGCGATCGTCGGCACGCCCCTCGCAGAAGCCTCGCGGCATGACCTCCACGATGTCCTCCGCGTCCGAGATTCGGCTCCTCGATCGGGCCCCGCCGCGGGCTCGGGTGGAGGCCCTCCTGCGTCGTAGCCGGGTTCTGTCGTCGCTTGGCCCGGAGGCCCTGCGCGAGGCCGCCACCCTGGCGGTGGCTCGCATCGTCCCCCGGGGCGTTGCCATCTGGCGGGTGGGCG
The DNA here is from genome assembly GCA_964447205.1 of uncultured Myxococcaceae bacterium. GTDB lineage: Bacteria > Myxococcota_A > Polyangia > Polyangiales > JAEUKH01. The sequence goes on along the minus strand of CAYUSB010000001.1, from coordinate 215,735 downwards.
ATCCGGCCACGCACTTTCAGGTGGTGGTCTCGGGCATCGTCAAGCTCGTGGCCCCGGCCCCGGGGCTGCGTCCGACCATCCTCGACATCTACGGTCCGGGGGAGACCCTCGGGTACTGGGCGGCCTTCGACGGGAGCCCCCTCATCGGCGACGCCATTCCCATCACCGAGCAGGTCGAGACCCTCCTCGTGCCCGCGGGGGTCCTGCATCACGCTGTGCACGCCCGGCCCGCGGCGGCCATCGCCATGACGCACGCGGTGCTCATCTACGCGCGTGCCCTGCGTGCAAAGATTGCCGTGCTGACGGCAGGGACGGTTCCGCAGCGTCTGGCCATGTTGTTTCTCGACCTCAACACCCGCTTCGGCGACGAGGCCGAGGACGGGACGACCCTGGTCCCGGTCCCGCTGTCGCGTCAGGACCTCGCCCAGTGTGTGGGGGCCACCCTGGAGACCGTCAGCCGGATGATGTCGATCTGGCGCCGCGGGGGAGTGGTGGACACGTACGCGGGGGGCTTCGTGCTGCGCGATGTCGATCGGCTGACGGCCTTGTTGGAGGGGGTTCCGCTTGTGCGGGCCGAGGAGGTGTTGACCCCCGCCCTGGCGAGCTGAGGGTCTGTCGATCGCGTCGGGGGTGTGGCACAACCCCATCGATGCTCCAGCACGACCTGCTCGACGCGTACACCCGCCAGCTCCCCGCCCTGCGGGGCCTCGGGCCTGCCATGCAGGCGCACCTCGAGCGCGAGCTCCACCGGGGCGGAGTGCATGTGCACGCGGTGGGTCATCGGGTGAAGTCGCTGCCGAGCCTCGCGGGCAAGCTGGCCCATCCGGGGCGCACGTATCATCGCCTCGACGAGATCACCGACCTCGTGGGGATTCGGGTGGTGACGTACTTCGCCGACGAGATCGAGTCGGTGGCCCAGATGGTCGAGCGCACCCTGCGGGTGGACTGGGCCCGCTCGGGTGACAAGAGCCGCGGCCACGCCCCGACCCAGTTTGGGTACCAGTCCGTGCACTACGTCTGCGCCCCGCCCGAGGAGGTGGTGGCCCGGCGGCCCGAATGGGACGTGGCCTTCGAGGTCCAGATCCGGACGATCCTGCAGCACACCTGGGCCGAGATCGAACACGACATCGGGTACAAGTCGCCCGATGCGGTGCCGTCGCGGGTGCGGCGGCGGTTCTCGCGGCTGGCGGGGCTCCTGGAGATCGCCGACGACGAGTTTGTGGCCCTGCGCCGGGAGATGGAGGCCTACGCCGCGTCGCTGCGACGCCCCGAGATCCTGGCCGAGGCCGGGATCGGGCTCGACGCCGAGTCGCTGCGGCTCCTGGTGGCGAGCGCCCCCGTCGAGGCCCTCGACCGGGCCCTGGCCGCGCACCTGGATTGTCCCCTCGCGGACACGGAGTTCTATCCCGACTACCTCTTGACGGCCTTGCGGGCCGTGGGGCTCGACCGTCCTGCCCAGGTGGCCGAGGCCGCAGAGGCCCTCGTCCCGACCGTGGGAACCCTGGCCGCGGGGTACTACCGCTTCGCCGACGAGGCCCTGGAGTTTCATCGGGCCCGCATCGAGCGGGTCGAACGTGGGTACGGCCTGCTCCTCCTGGCCCACGCTCAGGTGCTCGCACGCAACGCCCTCGACCTGCATCGGGTCGAGCAGATCCGTGCCCTCTACCAGCGTCTCGACGGGCTCGATGCGACCGAAGCTCTGCGGGTGGCCCAGGTGTTTGTGCGGGTCTTCGCCGACGCGCGCGGTCCGTGAGTCCGCGGGGCGCTCCCTACGGGGCGCAGCGGCTCCACACGAGGCGGGCCACGCGAGACGATCCCACGGCGGGCGAGGCCCGTACAGCGCCGTGGCCGTTGCAGGTGCGCCCTCCGCACTCGTACTGGCCCTCGTAGCGGGTGGGGAAGGGTCCGTCGGCGGTGAACGAGCCGGGGGGCAGGTCCATGGCCCAGAGGCAGTCCTGGCCGGGCTCGACGCGGATGCAGAGGGCCCGACGGACCTCGGCCCGCGGGTCGGAGGTGTCCTGCGGCACGAAGGTGCTCGTCCACAGCGGGATCTCCCGGTCGAAGCGCATCGTGCACAGCCCCGGCTCGTCTTCGCCCGGGGTGCAGAACCGCGGCGGCGTACATCGCCCCGCGTCGCAGGCCGTCATCATGTACCGGTGCAGGGTGGTCTCGGGGCTGAGGGCCGGGGGCGGGGCCACGCAGCACCCGCAGCCCGCGGAGGTGTCGCACACGCGTCCCGCCGCGCAGTCTGCATCGCGGGCGCAGGGACGCACGGCCCGAGACGCGTCGCGGTCGCAGTGAAACTGATGGACCTGGGCCCAGTCGGTGACGGCCACCCGCGGGTCGTCGGGGGCCGCGGGCAGGGCCACGGGGCGAGGCGGGATCGGCCTGCACGCGACGAGCGCAGCGGCGACGACCAGGGCGTTGCGGACCGCAGACAGGGCCGGGTGCATCGTCAGGCATCGTGCCTGAGGCGCCGTGAATGCTCCAGAGACGTGTAGGCCGCGGGTCGCACGAGGCCGCCGGGCTCTGCTACCGTGGCGGGCGTGAAGCGTACGCAGACAGGCTGGGGGCGGCGGCCCTGGATCGCCGCGGGGGCCGTGATTCTCGGCGGGTGTTTCGACCCGGGGGTGGAGACCGTTTCGGGCGCGGACGGGGGCGCCATGGGCCGCGACATCGGCCCCCGCGACGCGGCCCCGGCGGGCGACCTCGGCCGCGACGGGGGGGCCGACAGCGGGGGCGTGGCCGACGCGGGACCGCCTGCGGACGTGGGCTTCTGCGCCGACGGGCGGCGCCGCTGCGACGGGGTGTGCTGCGCGGCGGGGGCGTCGTGCGCGGGGGGCTTCTGCTGCGCCGACGACGCCCGCTGCGGGGGCGTGTGCTGCGGCCCAGGGCGGCGCTGCGAGGGGGGCCAGTGTGCCCTCGACTGCGGGGCCCAGAGCCGCTGCGGGGCGTCCGGGGCCGAGGTCTGCTGCAGGGCCGGGCAGGTCTGTTACCTGGAGGGCTGCGTGAGCCCCGGGGCCCCGTGCGACGCGTTGACCCGCTGCCCGGAGGGGCAGACCTGCGAGCGCTCGCTCGGGCGATGCCTGCCCCGGGCCACGGGAGAGGCCTGCGAGTTTCGGCCCCTGGTGGGACGGTTTGCGCCCGTGGAGCGCTGGAGCTGGACGGGCGACCCCACCAATTTTCCCACGCACAACCAGGTGATGATGGCCCCGATGGTGGCCAACCTCACCGACGACAACGGCGACGGGCGGATCAATGCCGACGACGTGCCCGACGTGGTCTTCAACACCTTCGTCGGGAACGCCTATCACAACAACGGCATCCTCCGTGCGGTGTCGGGCGACACGGGCCGCCCCATCTGGCCCCGCGGGGCCGACCCGGGGTACCGCACCACCCCCGGGAGCGAGGTGGCCCTCGGCGACATCGACCCGACCTCTCCGGGGCCCGAGGTCGTCGCCTGCTCGGCCAGCGACCCCACGGCCCGAACGGCGGGGTACGTCATCATCCTGCGGGCCGACGGGCGTTTTCTTCGGGCCATCAACTGGATGCCCTGCGGGTTCAGCGCCCCGAGCCTCGCTGACCTGGACGGCGACGGACGCCCCGAGATCGTCGTACGCGGCATGGCGGCGCGGGCCGACGGGACCCCGATGCCCGGCTTCGTGCGCCCGACCACCCTGGGCCCCTCGTCGTCGGCCGACGACTACACGGTGGTGGTCGACCTGGAGGGCGACGGGCGGCAGGAGATCGTGCAGGGCAACCGGGTGATCCGCGCCGACGGGACGCCCTTGTGGGCGCGGATGGACCTGCCCGGAGGGCATCCCGCGGTGGCCGACCTCGACGGCGACGGAACCCCCGAGGTGGTGGTCGTGCACGGGAGCACCCACAGCGTGGTGGCCCTGCGTGGGCTCACGGGGCAGACGATGTGGGGGCCCGTGGAGATCAACCGGTATCCGACGCCTTCGGGCCCCACAGGGGGCGGGCCTCCGACCATCGCGGACTTCGACGGGGACGGGTCGCCCGACGTGGCCACGGCAGGGGGCTACAACTACCTCGTGCTCCGGGGACGGGACGGGACGGTGATGTGGTCGCCCGCGTCGCGCGACACGTCGTCGCGGCGTACGGGGTCGAGCGTGTTCGACTTCGAGGGCGATGGGGCGGCGGAGGTGGTCTACAACGACGAGCTGTCCCTGCGGGTGTACCGCGGCCGGGACGGGACGGTGCTCTACGAGACCTGCAACACGTCAGGGACCTTGACGGAGTACCCGGTGATCGTCGACGTGGACAACGACGACCACGCGGACATGGTGGTGATGCAGAACAACTACCACCGCTTCGGGTGCGTGGCCTCGGGCATGGCGGGCACGGGCATTCGGGTGCTCAGCGACCCGAGCGCCTCCTGGGTGCGCACCCGCCGCATCTGGAACCAGCACGGCTACTCGGTCACCAACGTCAACGAGGACGGCACGATCCCGGCCCGTCCTCGGACCAACTGGCGCACCCCGGGCCTCAACAACTTCCGGCAGAACGTGCAGCCCGAGGGCCTCTTCGACGCCCCCGACCTGGTGACGGCCGACCTCGCGGCCAACGCGGCCCAGTGCCCGGGGCGGTACCTTCTGGCCGTGCGGGTGGTCAACCGGGGCAGGGCGGGGGCTCCGGCGGGGGTTCCGGTGACGTTGTATCGGGGCGCGGGCGGGGACGCGGGGACGGGGCGGGTGCGCCTCGGGCGGGTGGTCACCACGCGGCGCCTGTTGCCGGGCGAGAGCGAGGTGCTGTCGCTGACGTACAGCCCGATGCCCGCGACGGCGGAGCCCTTCGAGGTGTGGGCTACGATCAACGCGACGGGGGAGGGCGAGATGCCGCTGGAGACCCTGCGGGAGTGCCGCTCGGAGAACAACACCAGCGCCCGGCTGCGGGTGACCTGCGTCGAGCCGGGGTGAGGCGCGGTCAGTCGCCGGGTTGGGCCTCGGTGCACTGCCAGTCGCGGGCCGTGCACGCGGGGCGGTTGTGGCAGCTCCAGCAGCGCTGCACCCGGCCATCCTCCAGCACCGCGTTGTCGCGCGCTCGCACCCGCTGCCAGCGCCAGTCGCCGTGGGCCGGGTCGTAGCCCGCGGGCTCCTTGCGCATGACGGTGAAGCCCGTGACCGTACGGCAGTCGGGGTCGTCAAACTCCTCCTTGATCACGAGGGTGCCGACGGGGAGGGTCGGGGCGTTGGCCCGGTAGGCTGCGGCGGCCTCGGGGCTGATCACCACCCGGATGTGGCTGGTGGCCGCCCCCGTGCTTGCCGCGGCCAGATGCTCGATGGTGTTGCGGCACCCTCGCACGGTCGTAAACCGCGCCCCATAGTCTGCCGGCACGAGCGACACGGGCGCCTCGGGCGGATCGCTGCACGCGCCGAGGGCGAGGAGGGAGAGGGCTCCGAGGAGTCGGCGCGGGGTGACCATGCTCACGGGATATACATCACCCGAACGCGGTGATTGTAGGTGTCGGCGATCCACAGGCGGCCCGCCGTGTCGGTCTCGACCCCGTAGGGCCGGTCGAGGAGGGCCTCGGTGGGGCTCTGCCCGTCGCCGCGAAAGCCGCGCTGGCCGCAGCGGCCTGCCACGGTGCGCAGGATGCCCTGGGTGTTGACGGCCCGGACGCAGCTGTTCTGCGTGTCAGCGATGTAGACCGTGCCGTCGGGGCCGACCTCGACGTCCGTGGGCTGGTTGAGCTGCCCGCTGGTGGCCGCCCCCCCGTCGCCGAGAGAGCCCGCGGTGCCGTCGCCCGCGAAGGTGGTGATGATCCCCTGGGCGTCGACCCGACGGATGACGTTGTTGCCCGTGTCGGCGATGTAGAGGTTGCCCTGGGCGTCGAAGGTGATGCGCCCCGCCGGGTTGGCCGCCTGGCCCGTGGGGTTGTTGATCCGGGCCTGGAGGCCAGGGCCCCCGTCGCCTGCGTACCCGCGTTCGCCCGAGCCCACCACGGTCATGATGGTGCCGTCGTCGTTGACCCGGCGGATGCGCTGGTTGGCCTGGTCGGCGATGTACACCTGCCCCGCGGGAGAGATCGCAACGCCTACGGGCAGGTCGAGCACCGCACGAAGGGCCGGGCCCCCGTCGCCGGCGAACGAGCGCCCCCCAGTGCCGCAGAGGTCCTCGATCATGCTGTCGGGGCGGCCGATGTTGGTCAGGCGCTTGACCATGCTGTTGTGCCACGCGGCGATGAGCATGCGGCCCTGGCCGTCGAAGGCCATGTCGGTGGGGTGGTTGAGCCGGTGGCGCAACGCAGGCTGGGGCACCCGCGGGGCTTCGGGCGGGACGGGCGGGTCTTCGCCGTCCTGCAGCTCTCCCGTCCCGGCCACGATGCGGGCCCGTCCGTCGGGGCCGAGCTCGCGGATGACGTGATTGTTCCAGTCGAGGATGTAGGCCCGGGCCCGGTCGGGGCCGACGGTGACGTCCTGGGGCAGGTAGATGCGGGTCTCGGGGCCGGGGAGGTTGTTCTCGCCGAAGCCGGCGCTGCCGGTGCCCATGACGGTGCAGATCGTTCCCGGGCCTGGGGTGCAGGTGGTCTGCGGGGTGGGGGGGGTGTCGTCGGCGATCCCGCAGGTGCTCGTCAGGGCCTGCTCCACCGTACGAACGTCGTTGCAGGGGTCGCCCCCGCACCCCGCCGCGAGGGCGAGCAGACCGAGGAGGGCCCAGGCCTCGACGCGCCGCCGGGAGAGAGGGGTCTCGTGCTTCATCGTGGTGCTCATCGCCACACCCGCCGGACGCGGTTGTTGTAGGTGTCGCTGATCCAGAGGTTGCCCGCGGGGTCGAAGGCCATGCCGTAGGGGCGCCAGAGTTGAGCCTCGGCGGCGGGGCCGCGGTCGCCGCTGTACCCACGATTGCCGGTTCCGGCGACGGTGGTGATGATCCCCGTACGCGGGTCCCACATCCGGACGCGGTGGTTGTTGGTGTCGGCGATGTAGAGGTTGCCGTCGGGGCCAAACTCCAGGTCGTTGGGGCTGTTGAGGCTGGCCATGGGGCCCGGGCCCCCGTCGCCGCCAAACTCGGCCCGCCCCGTCCCGATGACCGACTCGATGGTCCCGGCCGCGAGGTCGATGCGGCGGATGCGCTGGTTGCCCGTGTCAGTGATGTACAGGTGCCGCTCGTCGGGCGACAGGGCCAGGCCGCCTTCGGGCTCGGGGTTTTCGCCGCCCTGCCAGTTGAACCGGGCCATGGACGCGGGGCCCCCGTCGCCCGCGTAAGCCCGTCCGCCCATCGGGGACGTGATCGACTCCATCATCCCGTCGGCTCGGGCCCGGCGGATGCGGCCGTTGGCCTGGTCGAGGATGTACAGGTTGCCCGCGCGGTCGAGGCGGGCCTTGGAGGGCTGACGCAGCCGGGCCATGGCCACCGGGCCCCCGTCCCCCGCAGGCCCTGCCATGGGGCCGCGCCCGATGGGGACAAACACCCGCCCCGTGGCCGGATCCCAGCGGCGGATCTTGTGGTTGTGCCAGGCCACGATGAGGAGCCGACCCTGGGCGTCGAGGAGGAGGTCGGTGGGGTGGTTCATCGCGACGGTGAGGCCGTCGGCGCCCGGTTCGACGAGGTCGCTCTCGTCGGGGGGGCCGTCGCCGGCGATGGGGGTCCCCACCACGGTCTCGAGGGTCCCGTCGCCGTTGAGGCGGCGGATGAGGTGGTTGTTCCAGTCGATGACCATGGGGGTGCCATCGCGCAGGAAGTTGAGGTCGAGGGGCCAGTACAGCTCGGTCTGCCGGGCCGGCATCCGGTCGCCGTTGTACCCCGCGAACCCCGTCCCCGCGACGGTGCAGATCACCCCCGCGTGGCCCTCCCGAGCGGGGCATGCGAGCATCTCGGGCTGGGTCACCACCGGGGCCGTGGGCACCTCTGTCCCGAAGCGCCAGATGGCCCCCTGGGTCATGGGGTTTTGCTGGAGGTTGCCGCCGACGGCCCACACCGCCCCGGTGGGGTCGACCCACACCGCGTGAAACTCCTGATCGGTCCGCGGGGGACGGGCCACCTCGCGCCACGTCCCTCCGCTGCGGAGATACAAGGTCCCCTGCTGACCCACCGCCACCGGGGCCCCCACCTCGGGGACGTACACCCCGTTGAGCCGCGGAGCATCTGGAACCGACGCCGCCCTCCACCCGTCCCCGAGGTTCTCCAGGATGATCCCCGAGGCGTTGCCGCCCACCGCGTACCGCTGCCCGGCCCGTCCGTGCACGGTAAACAAGGGCCCCCGAGCCTCGGAGGGGATGTCGACGGTCCGCCATGCGGTGCCGTCATAGTGCAGGGTTGTGCTGTTGGAGCCGCAGACCCAGACATCGCGGGCCGAGGTCCCCCAGACCTTGTAGAAGATCACCCGCTGCCCGAGATCGCCCGGGGCCGGGACGTCCGTCCACGCGCTCCCATCCCAATGCCAGAGGACGCCCGTGCGCTGGCCCATGCCCGCCGCGGTGTTTCCCCCGACGGCCCACACGTCATTGGCCGCGGCGCCCCAGACCCCGAAGAGGGTCTCGCGGCCGGGAGTGGTCGTGCGGGTCACGGTCCCGGTGGCGGGGTTGTGCCGCAGGGCAACACCGCCTTCGCCCACCATCCACACGGCGTCGGGCGTCGGGCCGTGCACCCACCACAGGGCTCCGCGGTACAGGCCCGTGTCGATTCGCTGCCACTGCTGGCCGTTGTAGCGCAGGGCCAGGGGCCCGCCCCCGTCGAGGGCGTCGGCCCCCACGGCGTAGACGTTGGTCGCGCTCGTGCCCCAGATGGAGAGAAGAGCCCCAGGGAGACGCTCTTGCATCGCTTGCCAGCCAAACTCCGGGGCCGGATCGCCCCCGCAGCCTGACACACCCAGGCACACAACCAGGACGCCCGCCAGGGGGTTTAGGGAGCGCATTCTCCCTCGGAATTTGTCGGATCGCATCGATGCTCCTGCCGTCAGCGTGTGGGGTACGGGCCGAGGGCTTTGCACGCCCCATTCCAATCCCAGGCGCGAGAAGTGTATGCAGAACGGCGGATGTTCTCCAGTCGTGCCGTGACTTCTTGGGCCCTGAAGGGGGCGGTGGTTGGGGCCCTGTCGGGCCCGGCCTGGGGCAACGGGCGATTCCCGCAGGCCCAGCACCTGGTGGCGGGCCCGGGGCAGACCGCGGAGATCGTGCTCGTGCGGGCGACCTTCGGGCTGGTGGCGAGCGACGACGGGGGCGGTCGGTTTCGGTTTCTGTGCGAGGACTTCTTTGAGTTCCTGGATGGGTACGACCCCGCGGTGGCCATCGGGCGCGACGGAACCCTCCTCGTGGGCCTGCCCGACGGCCTCATCGCCACCCGCGACTGGTGCACCACCACCCGGCGCGACGAGCTCCGGGGGCAGTCCGTGGTCGACCTCACCACCGACACGACGGGGAGCGTGGTCCTCGCGGCCCTGGTGAGCCGGGACGTGGTTCCGATCGCGCGGGTGGCCCGGTCGGTCGATGGGGGGCAGCGGTTTGAGGTCCCGCGGGAGGGCCTGGAGAACGTGCGCCTGGACACCGTGGAGCTCGCGGGGTCGGCCCCCACCCGGGTGTACGCTACAGGAAGGGTGGGCGAGGCCGGGATCGCGGCGGTGTACCGCAGCGACGACGGGGGCGTGTCCTGGCGGCGTACGGCCCTCGACCTCGGGGACGCGGCCGGGGCGTATGTGTCGGGCGTTCATCCAGGGCGGCCCGACACCCTGTGGCTGCGGGTCGTACGCGACCTGTCCGACGGGGGGCTCTCGGGCGGCGGAAGCGCCCTCTTGCGCAGCGACGACGGCGGCGAGACGGCCACGGAGGTCGGGCGCACGCGGGGTCCGATGCGCGGGTTTGCCCTGAGCGACGACGGCGAGACGGTGTGGATGGGCGGACCCGATCCCCGCGACGGGGTGTTGCGCAGCGTCGGGGGAGCGGCCTTCGTGCAGGTCGGGCAGCGCGCAGTGGAGTGTATGCGCCAACACGCCGGAACCCTCTGGGTCTGTCAGACCTTCGTGCCCGGGGGGGTGATGTTGGCTCGCTCGGACGACGGGGGCGACCGCTTCGTCGACGCCCTGACCTTCGCGGCTCTGCAGGGCCCCCCGGCCCGATGCGCGGCCGGGTCGACGATGCGCGAGGTGTGCCCCAGTCGGTACGCCCAGGTGCGCGCGGTGATTGCTCCGCGGGCCGACGCGGGCCCGGCCCTCGATGCCGGACCCGATGCGGGCACGGGGCCCCCGCCCCCGGCCGACTGCCTCTGCATGGCCGCTCCCGGGTCGCGGGGGGTGCGGTTCCCGTGGGGCCTCGGGTTGGCCCTGGTGGCCCTCGGGAGACGTCGGCGGGACAACCCTTTGCGGGATGGGCTACCCTCTCGACGGTGAGACGCGCGTGGGTCCTGAGCCTCTGGCTGGTCGGATGCGGGGCCCTGCCCGAGGACATCGTCGACGACGACGCGAGGGCCCCAGACGACGCCTCCGACGAGGCGGTCGACGCCGACCCAAGCGCCGACGACGCTCGGGACGAGGCCATCGTCGAGGCGGGCGCGGTCGACGCGCGGGTCGATGCGGGCGTACGCGACACAGGGTCCGATGCGGGGGTGCGGGATGCGGGGGTGCGGGATGCGGGTCCGCGGGACACAGGACGGGTCGAGGCGGGGATCGATGCCGCGGTCCGCGACGGGGGATGCCCGGCCGAGATGGTGCTTGTGGCCGGGACGGTGTGCGTCGACCGGTGGGAGGGGTCGCTCGTCGAGGTCGACATGGACGGCGGGACCCGCGACTGGTCGCCGTACGAAAACCCCGGGGGGAGGCGGGTGGTGGCGGTGTCGCGCGGGGGGGTGGTTCCGCAGGGGTACATCAGCGGGGCCCAGGCCGAGGTGGCGTGCACCAACGCGGGCAAGCGGCTGTGCGCCCTCACGGAGTGGCTCGCCGCCTGCCGCGGGCCACAAAACCAGACCTACCCCTACGGCAACACCTACGTCCGCCGCCGCTGCAACGAAGCCCGAACCCCCCACCCGGTGGTACAATATTTCGGCACGAGCATGGGCGTCTTCACCTTCGCCAACATGAACAACCCCGGCATCAACATGCAGCCCGACAGCCTCGCCCGGACCGGTCAGTTTGACGGGTGCGTCTCGCCGTGGGGCCTGTACGACATGGTGGGCAACCTCCACGAGTGGATCGCCGTCTCGTCGGGCACCTTCAAGGGCGGCTTCTACGTCGACGCGGAGATCAACGGCCGCGGGTGCCTCTACACCACCACCGCCCACAACTACACCTACCGCGACTACTCCACGGGGTTCCGCTGCTGCGCCGATCCGCAGTAGCCCTCCGCGCACTACGGCTGGCCATGGTTCCTCGTCCGCGTCGTCTCCGTGTGGCCCTCGGCCTCGCCGCCCTCCTCGGGGGCTGCCTCGAGGCCCCGCCGCACGCTCCGCCCGACGCCTCCCTCGCGTCCCCCACGTCTATTGGGCCTGATGCGTCCCGGGTTCCGGCCCAGCCCGCGTGCGATCCGCGCCCGGAGTGTCCGTCCCCTCCCGTCGACCGGGTCGCTCTTGATACCGTTCCCGCGTGGCGCCGTCTGCGGGCCCTGTCCCAGTCGCCGCCCGAGGAGGTCGATCTGGCCGAGGTGAGCGCCCTCCTGTCGCACGCCCGCGACCCCGAGGTGGACGTAGCCGCGGTGGTGGCCTCGGTCGACGCCCTGGCCGCCCAGGTGCGACGAGCGACCCCCGCGGGATGCACAGGGCAGTGCCTTCTGCGCTCCCTCGTGCGGCACATGTTTCATGTGTGGCGCTTCCGCGCGGAGGAAGACCCCAACGGGCTCTACAACGACCCCGACCGCGACCTGATCGACCAGGTCGTGGCCCAGAAGGTGGGCTACTGCGAGGGCCTGGCCGTGCTTTTCCTCGCCCTCGGGCGACGGCTCGACCTGCCCATGGCGGGGGTCCTCGCCCGGCAGCACATCTTCGTGCGGTACCTCGGCCCGGGAGGCCCCCGGGACATCGACCTGACCCTCCAGGGCAGGGCCCCTCCGCCCACCCCCGCCCTGGCCCGGTGCAGGCCGCAGGAGGGGGTGTACGGGGTTGCCCTCGACGCGGCCCAGATGGTGGGGCCTGTGGTGTCGGTGGTGGGCATCCTCGACGGCCTCGCGGGCCGACAGAGCTGGCTCGACGGGGCGGTGTCCCTGAGCCCCCGTGACCCCGACCTGCGCAACAATCGCGGGGTCGAACGCGAGCGGGCCTTCGACCTCGTCGGGGCCCTGGAGGACTACCGGGCCGCCGAGGCCCTCGACCCGTGTGTCGTCTTCTACCGGGTCAACGTGGCGGCCACCCTGCGGCGCCTGGGACGTCTGGCCGAGGCCCGGGCCACCCTCGACCGCCTCGACGCCGACATCGCCCGCGGGGCCGCCGAGTCCGACCCGCTCTATACCTCCCTGGCCCGAGGCGACCTGGCCCTGGAGGAGGGCGACGACAACCTCGCCGAGCGCTGGTATTTCCGCGCCCTCGCGGCCTCCGAGGACGCCCCCATCGCCCAGGAGTCCCTCGGGTCCCTCTACCTCCTCCGCGGCGAGGCCACGGCCGCAGCCGAACGGTTTCTCGGGGCCCTGGAGGCGGGGCCTCAGTGGGCCTCACGGCTGCTGCTGGCCGAGGCCCTGATCGACGCGGGCGACCTCACGAGCGCCCAGACCGAGCTCTCCCGGGCCACCCGCGACGGGGTCACCGGATACGAAGTCGATCTCCTGCGGGCCACCCTGGAGGCCCGACGGGGGCGGTGGACGGAGGCGGCCGATGCGGCACGTCGATGCCTCGCCACGGGCGGCGGACGGTGCCCCCAGGGGCTCGCGGTGCTGGGGGAGGCGGCCGAGGCCCGGGGCGATCGGGCCTGCGCGGTGGCCTATCACACAGCCGTCTCGCGTTGCCCTCACGCCCCGCGCGACCGGGCCTGGCGCCGCCTGGAGGCCCGGGTGTTGGCCCGACGGGCGCGGCTGATGGTCGACACGACCCCCTTCCCGCAGGGGGAACGGTCGGCTACGGTCCCGCCCCATGCAGACCCTCCAGAGCTATCTCGCGGGCCGATGGGTCGCCGCGACGGGCCGCAGTGAATCGTTGGTCAACCCCTCCACCGAGGAGGTCGTGGCCGAGGCCCCCCAGGAGGGGGTCGACCTGCCCGAGGCCCTCGCCTACGCCCGCGACGTAGGTGGCCCCGCCCTGCGGGCCATGAGCTTCGCGGCGCGGGGAGAGATGCTCAAGGCCCTCGCCCAGTGTGTTCACACCCACCGCGACGCCCTGCTCGACCTCGCCATGATCAACGGCGGAAACACCCGCTCGGACGCCAAGTTCGACATCGACGGGGCCTCGGCCACCCTGATGTCCTACGCCGAGCTCGGGCAGTCCCTCGGCGACGCCCGCTACCTCGTCGACGGCGACCCCGTGGTCCTCGGCCGCGGATCGCGGGTGGCCGGGCAGCACCTCCGGGTCCCACGGCAGGGGGTGGCCGTGCACCTCAACGCCTTCAACTTCCCGGCCTGGGGACTGGCCGAGAAGGCCGCGGTGGCGTTGTTGGCGGGGGTTCCGGTGGTGGCCCGGCCCAACCCGGTGACGGCCCTGGTGACGTGGCAGCTCATGACGAAGTTTGTCGAGACCGGGGCCCTGCCGCCCGGGTCTCTGAGCCTCCTCACGGCCCACCACGGCGACGTGGTCGACCACCTCGGACCGCAGGACGTCCTGGCCTTTACGGGCAGCGCCCACACCGCCGCCCTGCTCAAGGCCCGGCCGAGCCTCACCGGGGGAGGGGCCCGGGCCAACTTCGAGGCCGACAGCCTCAACGCCGCCGTCCTCGGCCCCGACGTGGAGCCCGGGTCGGACCTCTGGCAGCTCTTCGTGGCCGACGTCGTGCGCGACATGACCCAGAAGACCGGCCAGAAGTGCACGGCCATCCGTCGGGTGATCGTTCCCCGGGTGCGCCTCGACGACGTGGTGGCCGACCTCCTCGACCGCCTGTCCACCGTCAAGGTCGGCGACCCGCGGACCGACGGGGTCACCATGGGTCCGGTCTCCACGGCCGCCCAGCTCCAGTCCGTCCGGGCGGGCATCGACCGCCTCGCCGCCGCGGGAGCCCGGGTGGTCACTGGGGGATCGGCGCCTCTGGAGGGCCTCGGTTCCCCGGCGGGCAAGGGGTATTTTGTGGCCCCCACCCTGCTCGTGGCCGAAGGCGACGCGGCCCTCCAGACCGTGCACGGCCACGAGGTCTTCGGCCCCGTCTCGACCCTGGTTGCGTACGACGCCCCGGCCGAGGCCCTGTCCCTGGTGGCCCGCGGGGGCGGAGGGCTGGTGTCGACCCTCTACACCGACGACCGGGCCCTCGGGACCGAGGCGGTGATGGCCCTCGGGGCGCACCTCGGACGGCTCTGCGTGGCGAGCAGCAAGGTGCTCGGGGCGTGGGTTCCGCCGGGGATGGCCTTGCCGCAGCTCGTGCATGGGGGCCCCGGTCGGGCCGGGGGCGGCGAAGAGCTCGGGGGCCTGCGGGGCCTCGGGCTGTACCTCCAGCGGGTGGCCGTCCAGGGCTTCGGGCCCTTCGTCGACAGCCTCGCGGCCACGGGTACGCGGGCGGGTTGATTCTTGGGGGCGGGCCGCACTATGGTCCCGCCCGAACCCCTAGAGGTAGAGCGACCATGAGCGACGACCACGGCCACGAGGCCCTCGAAGAGACCCCTGAATTCCAGCGCATGCGCGCCTACGACAAGACCTGGACGGGGCCGCGTTTTGTGACGACCCTGGTGATCACCCTCACCATCGCCCTGTCGGTCATCTACGGCCTCGCGAGCCTCGGCTCGGGCTGATCGGCCCTCCGGCCTCTCCGGCGGCCCATTCCCCACCCGACCATCGCAGCGATCGTCCACAGGGTCGGGCCCCAGGGGCCCGCGGGCGTCGGTCCATGTCCGGCCGTGCAGCGCAGGGCCATGGAGCCGCGTTCGCTGGGCCGGGGGAGGGCCGCGCGGGGGCGGTCGTTCGGGGTGGGGGTCCCGGAGTCCTCGGGGGAGGCGGCGGGCGGGACGGGGCCCTGGAGCACGAGAGTGAGGGTCCCGTGGTCGCGGCAGTCACGGGAGAAGTATTCGCCCTCCAGGCGGCCCGGGGCGGTGGGGCGCAGGGCGTAGAGGTCGGCCCTGCAGAGGGTCCAGCCCCGGGCGGGGTGGTTGTCGAGCATGTCCGTGTCGCGGAGGGTGAGGCGGGTGCGGGCGGGGTTCCAGGTGCCTTCGAAGCGGCGGCGGGCCCAGCCGGCTTGCAGGCTCGACCAGAGGAAGATCCCGGCCACGGCGTGGTCGCGGGTGCAGAGCTGCACCGTGGCCTCGGCCGTCGGGTCATTGCCCGGGATGAACCCCGTCCACAGGTCGCACCCCGCTTCGGGCTGGAGGGGGGCGGGCCGTCTCTCGCCGCGGACCTGCACCGTACCCTGGGGCCACCCCGCGGAGGGGACGGCCACGAGGGCGAGGGCGACCGAGAGGGGCAGGGCAGGGCGCACGCGGGGAGAGGGACGGTAGCACGGCGCTCCCGGACGGGCCGAGGGCGAGGGCGGGCGGTCAGACCGTACGTCGCTCTTCGTGGAAGGCGATCCCGAGGGTGGCCAGCTCGTCGAGGATGGGGGCGTACACCCCGGGGGACACGGGCACGACCACCCCCCGGTCGGTGATGGTCCCGTCGAGGACCCGCAGGACCCCGATGGCCGCGGGGAGGCCTACGGTGCGGCTCATGGCGGTCTCGCCCCCGGGTTCGCCAAAGGCCACGAGGGTCGACCGGAGGTGCTCGGTGCGGTCGGGATACTCGGCCACGAAGTTGTGCTGGAGCACGATCATGTCGCGCTCTCCGGGCTGGTACTGGAGCCGCTCGACCATGCGGGCCACCAGGGCGTCGAGGGGCGAGATGACCTCGGCGGGCAGCGGGTCGGCGGCGAACATCCCGAGCCAGGTGAGCTTCTCGATGGGGAGGGAGCCCGCCGTGAGGCCCACCCGGGCGGCCACGGCGGCCTCGACCGCGTCGGAGGGGGTGACCCCGGCGAGGCGGGCCATGAGGGCGCGGTAGGTGCCCCCGGGCAGGCTGAGGGGGGCGTCGTCGTAGAGGCCGAGGTCGCCCATGGCCTTCCAGGTCTCGCAGTGGGTGAGGTTGCGCAAGGTCCCGCGGAACATCGAGCGGGCCTCGGGGACGTCGTAGGTCTTGAGGTACGCGGTGGAGTCGCGGTTGGGGTAGCCTTCGAAGGTCCCGGCTCCCTCGACGGTGACGATCTCGGGGTGGGCGAAGAGGTCGGGCCCGGGCACCTCGACGACGGCCCCGTCGCGGAGGTACCGGGCGGCGTTGCGGGCCGCGAGGACCACCCCCCGGGGCGACCACGAGAACTTGTACCCGAAGGGGTTGTTGTTGGCCTCGGGGGCGGGCAACCCCCCGCAGTACGACTTGAACTCCACCACCTTGCCCCCGGCGGCCTTGACCTCGTGGATGACCTTCATGGCGCTCATGTGGTCGATCCCCGGGTCGAGTCCGAGCTCGTTGAGGAAGATGACCCCGGCCTCTCGGGCCTGCGCGTCGAGGGCCCGCATGGCCGGCGAGACATACGACGTGGTGACCAGGTGCTTGCGGTGGGCGAGGCAGCGGGTGGCCAGGGCCACGTGGTGGGTGTACGGCAGCATCGACACGCACAGGTCGCTCTCGGCCACGAGGCGGTCGAGGGTGTCGCTGTCGGCGATGTCGAAGGCCACGGCCCTGCTGCGGGGGTGACCGTTGGCCAGGGTGTGGGCCCGGTCGGCGCTGCGGGCGGCGACGGTGACGGTGTGCGAGGAGTGTTCGAGGATGTGGCGGACCACGGGACCCGCGACGAGTCCGGCGCCGAAGACGGTGACGTGAGCCATAGGCCCGCGGCCCTAGCACAGTTTGTGTTGGGCGTCAGTCTTCGGCGGGCCTCAGGAGTCGTAGCGGTCGCGGGCGAAGAGCTCGCGCCAGGTCTCGTCCGTCCAGAAGCGCTCGCGGCAGTAGATGTGGGCGTAGCACCCGGGCACGAGGATGCGGGCGTAGAGGTGGCCGTCGGCCCCGCGGAAGTGCATCTCGCCGCCGTGGGAGACGAAGGGGAGGTTGAAGAGAAACTCGTGCCACGCCCCGTCGGGGCCGGGGGCGGGGACCCGTACGGTCTGCGACTCCTCCGAGAAGTTGAGGGCCACGATCACCTCGGGGGTGCTCTCCCCGCGGCCGTACACGAGGACCCTCTCGGCCTCGTGGCGCCACAGGGGGAGGAGGGCCGGGCTGCGCAGGACGGGGAGCTGGCGTCGGAGGTACCCGAGGGCCCGGTGCAGCCGCAGGAGGGGCCCGGTGGCCTCGGACTGCTCCCAGTCGAGGGGGTTGAGCTCCTGGGGCAGGCCGTTGGCGAAGCGGGTGCGGTCGTCCTCGGCGTACTCGCAGCCCATGTAGAGCATGGGGACCCCGGGGTGGGTGAGGAGAGCGATGGTGCAGGGCTGGATGCGCCACCAGGGGGCGGCCCCGCGGTTGATGAGGCGCTCGTCGTCGTGGTTGTCGAGGAAGACCGTGGGGGGCTTGTCGTCGGGGAACCCCTGGGCCCGGACGTTCATCCGGTGCTCGAGGTGGGCGAGGCCGCGGCCGTGCAGGGCGTCGTCGACGGCGTAGTAGAACCCCTTGGCCCACAGCGAGTTGAAGGCGCTGTCGCGCAGGAGGGTGAGCTCGTTCTCGTCGCAGCTGAAGTGCTCGGCCACGCGGTAACAGTCGTCACCCCCGATGCGGCGGGCGCTCTCGGCCACGGCCCCGGCCCCGATGGCCTGGTTCTTCCAGCGGTAGAAGCCCAGGGTGTGGTCGAAGCGCATCCCGTCGACCCCGAGCTCATGAAACCAGGTCTCCAGCACGTCCTCGGCGAAGTGTTGGGCCCCGGGTTTGAGCCAGTCGAGGTCGACCCCGCCCCAGTCCTTGTCGCGGTAGGGCTCGCTCCCGGGGTTGGGGTCGGTCCCGGCGAAGTTGCCGAGGAGGGGGTTGTTGGCCGTCTCGGGCGGACTCCGCGGGTCGTGCAGGGGGTCGTAGATGCGCGCGTACGAGAAGCGCCGCGAGACCTGGTTGAACACCGCGTCAATGATCACCGCGATCCCCCGGGCGTGGCAGGCTTCCACGAGGGCGACAAACTCCTGCCGGGCCTGGTCGCCGTCCTGGGCGTAGCCCCGGTGGGGGGCGAAGAGGTGACAGGCGGTGATGTAGTTCCACCGGACGCCGACCTGCCACGGGTCGGAGTAGTCGAACACGGGCATGAGCTCGATGGCGTTGACCCCCAGGTCCTGAATGTACGCGAGCTTCTCGACGACCCCCCCGTACGTCCCGCGGGCGGCCCCGCGCACCCTCGGATCCTCCGCGGTGAAGTTGTACACGTGCAGCTCGTACACGGTGAGGTCGCGCAGGGCGGGCCGCGCGAAGGGGGCGAAGGTGTGGGCCGGTCCCTCGGCCATCACGCTGCGAAAATCGCGGTGCACCGCGCGGGCGTACGGGTCGCTCACCACCCGGGCGTACCGCTCCCCGGTCGAGGTGACCCGGGCCCGCACGGTGAAATCGTAGAGCACCGGCCCGTCGCCGCGCGAGGCCCGGGCCACCCAGTTGCCGTCGTCGTCGCGTTGGGCCGTGACGGGCCCTGACTGACGCAACCCGTCGGCCCGCACCTCCACGGCCTCCAGGGCGATCTCGCCGCAGTCTGGGGCCCACAGCACAAACTCCACGCCACCGTCCCCAAGGTCGGTGGCGCCTCGCCTCCTCCGATGCGACTCGCTCATGCCCGGGAGTGTGCGCGCGTCCCGGCCCCGCCGACAAGGCCCCTGCGGGCTCAGTCGTCCGAGCGCAGGCCGTGTTTACGAAACAGGTCGCGCAGGTAGTGCCGTTCGATCCCCGCGAGGGCCGCGGCCCGGGAGAGGTTGTCGCCCGTGCGGTGCAGGAGCCGCTGGAGGTAGTCCTTCTCGAACTCGTCGATGAGGGTGCGCTTGGCCTCCTTGAAGGGCTGGAGGGGGGCCGCAGGGTCGGCCGGGGTGGCGCTCGGGCGCTCGCCCGTGGGGGCCGATTCGGGGCCCGCCGCGGCCCGGGTCCGCTCGCCCGAGAGCATCCGCTCGAAGGCCAGGTCGGCGGAGGTGATCACGGCCCCCTCGGCCATCATGGCGGCCCGCTCGACGGTGCTCTTGAGCTCGCGGACGTTGCCCGCGTAGTCGCGGCGTACGAGGTCGGCCAGGGCCTCCTGGGAGATGGCCCGGGCCCCCTGGGTGCTGGCCGGCAGGCGCTGCAGGAAGTGGTAGACCAGCAGGGGGATGTCGTCGGCCCGCTCGCGCAGGGGGGGAATGGTCACCCGGGCCTGGGCGAGGCGGTAGTACAGGTCTTCGCGGAAGCGGCTCTGGTTGATCATCTGGCGCAGGTCGCGCCACGTCGCGGACAGGACCCGCACCTGCACGGGGCGGGGGGTGGTAGAGCCCACCCGCACGACCTCGCGGCGCTCGAGGACCCGCAGGAGCTTGGGCTGCAGCTCCAGGGGCAGCTCGCCCACCTCGTCGAGGAAGACCGTGCCCCCCTCGGCGGCCTCGAAGATCCCGACCCGGCGCTCGCTCGCCCCCGTAAAGGAGCCGCGCTCGTGGCCGAACAGGACGCTCTCGGCCAGGGTGCTCGGGATGGCCGTGCAGTCGAGGACCACGAAGGGCCCCTGGGCGTACGACGAGCTGTCGTGGAGGCCCCGGGCGGCGAGCTCTTTGCCGGTGCCGGTCTGGCCTTCGAGGAGGATGGACAGGTCGGTGCGGCCGAGGCGCTGGAGGGTGGAGAACAGCTCGCGCATGGCGAGGTTGCGCCCGCGCAGCTCGCCGAAGGCGTGGAGGTCGGCCACGTGGGTCTCGAAGGCCGCATCGAGCTCGATGCGGGCGATGGTCCCGCCGACCTCGAGGGTGGCCCCGGAGGGCACGATGGCCTTGTCGAGGCGGGCCCCGGCGTAGAGGGTCCCGTTGCGGCTGGACAGGTCGCACACGAGGATCCCGTTGCGCTCGTCGGCGGCGGACAGCTCGCAGTGGAAGGCTGACACGGTGGTGTCGGTGAGGCGCAGGTCGCAGCCGGCCGAGCGGCCTACGATGCTGCGCGGGCGGGCCAGGACCACCTGCTGGCCGGCGTCGGGGCCCGCGAGCACGGTGACGCGCACGCCGCGTCCCGCGGGGCCGAGGAGGCGCTCGGGCACGATGGTGCGGGTGTTTTCAACGTGCTGGAGCTTTGGATCCCGGGTCACGGCGGGGAGTCTGCCATCCCTGGTGGGGTAGACACCAGTCTCGGACGCACGCGAAGGTCGGCCCGCCCCGGACGAAGGGGTGGTACCTTCCGCGGCCGTGAGCGCGGAACCCTCCGACAACCAGGGTGGCGACGATCGTGACGACGACCGCGACGCCCATGACGAAGACGATGGCGACGACGACCGGGCGGCGAGCCCCGCCGAGTCGGCCGACCTGAGGGCCCTGCGCCGCGCCCGACGCCGCGCCGCCCGCGAAGACATCTGGAACGTCCCCAACGCCCTCACCATGGCCCGCGTGGCGATGATCCCGGTGGTGCTGTGGTTCGTCGACGCGGGCACGCCCCGCGACGGCTTCATCGCGGCCTGGCTCTACGGGGCCACGGCGGTGACCGACCTCCTCGACGGCTGGCTGGCTCGCCGGCAGAACCTCATCACCATCTTCGGCAAGTTCATGGACCCGCTTGCCGACAAGCTCCTGGTGATGGCCCTGCTGATCTACCTGACGCGTATGGGCCGCATCGCCCCGTGGATCGTGGTGGTCCTCCTGGGGCGCGAGGTGGCGGTGACCTCCTTGCGGGCCATCGCCTCCAGCGAGGGGGTGGTGATCGCCGCGGGCGAGTCGGGCAAGTGGAAGACGGCCCTGCAGATGGTCGGGATCCTCTGCCTCGTGCTGCATTTTCCCTACCCCGTGATGCCCTTCTGGCCCCACCCCGTCGACCTCAACCTCACGGGGCAGTACCTCGTGCTCCTGTCCCTGGTCTTCTCGGTGACCTCGGGGGTCGAGTACGTGGCCCTGTTTGTCGAGGCCGTCCTTGCGCGGCGCAGCCGGGGGCGCTGAGGGCCCGGTTGATGGGTCAGGCCGACCCGGTGGGGCGCGGCAGGGTGAGAGCGAACACGCTGCCTCCGCCCTCCCGCTCGCGCACCACGAGGCGGGCCCCGTGGGCGTCGGCGATGCGCTTGACCACGGCCAGCCCGATGCCCGCCCCCCGGGCCGAGCCCGAGTAGTAGGCCTCGAAGATGCGGTGGCGCAGGGCCTCGGGGACCCCGGGTCCGCGGTCGGCCACGGCCAGGGTGACCCCGGCCTCGGTGTCTCGGAGCGACACCTCCACGGCCTCGCCGGGGCGGGTGACCTGGGCGGCGTTGCGCAGGAGGTTCCACAAGACCTGGCGGATCTGGGCGGGGTCGCACAGGACCTCGGGGACCTCCTCGGGGGCGACCAGGGTGATCTCCGTGGCGGTCAGTCGGGCGTCGGCCCGGGCGAGCTGGAGGACCTCCCGGCTCAGGGCCCCGAGGTCGCAGGGGACGGGCTCGGGCGGTCTCGGCCGCGCGAAGAAGAGCATCTCCGTCACGAGGTCGTTGAGGCGCAGGACGTCCTTGGAGACCGTAGCCAGGAGGTCGCGGTCCTCCTGGCCGAGGCCCTCGGACTCGCGCACGAGCTCGACGCAGCCCGAGATGGCCCCGAGGGGGTTGCGCACCTCATGGGCGAGGCCCGCGGCGAGGCGACCGAGCTCGGCAAACCGTTCGGCGTTCTCGACCTTGACCCGCAGGGTCTCCTCGGCCGAGCGGTCTTCGAGGACCACTACGCCCCCGCGGATGGCGTCGTCGCGGTCGCGCAGGGGCGCGAGCCGAAACGACACCGGGACCCGGAGGCCCCCCGCCTCCACCGTCGCGTCTCCCGTCACCGTCTGCGGCACGACCCGCCCCGCAGCATCCCGGGGCAGGGCCGAGGCGGGCAGAAACGGGAAGTGCGACCGCACCTCGGTCCCCAGGAGCCTGCCCATCGACACCCCCAGGAGCCGCGCGCTGTTGGGGTTGGCCGAGTCGATGAGCCCCTGGGTGTCGAAGGTCACCAGGACCACCGGGATCGACCGCAGGACGTCCTCGTAGATGGCCGCGAGGACGGCCCGGCTGGCCTCGGCCCGAACGAGGGCGTCGTCGGCCAGGATCATCCGGTCGACAAATTGCCCGGACAGCAGGGTGAAGGTCACCACCGCGGTCAGGGTCACCACGGTCTGGTAGGTGCCCTCGATGGGGTCGGCGAAGTGGAGCTTGTCGGGCAGAGGGAGGAGGATGCCCGTGGCGAGGAGGACCCCCATCAGGCCGAAGAGGGTCAGGCCTCCGACCGCGGTCCACAGGGGAGCCCTCCCTCCGAGGGCCATGGCGGCTGTCACCGTCGACAGGGCGTAGAGGGTCGACAGGGGCGAGGCAAGACCCCCCGTGGCGAAGCTCAGGACCGTCCACGCCACCAGGTCGAGGGCGATGGAGGCCGAGGTCAACTGCCGCAGCCAGGGCAGGGGCAACCGAGCCACCGCCGCGATGTACCCGAGGGACATCAGGTAGATGCTCAGGACGACCTGCAGGAGGAGGCGGGGGGTGGGGGCGTCGAGGCCGTTGCCCTCGGCGAGGTGGACGGCCACCGTGGCCCCGAAGAGCACCGTACACACCATCACCCGGGCGACGCAGAGGTACAGAAACCGCCGCCGGGCCCCGCCCGTGACCCCGTGCCGGATCCCCAGGGCCTCGTCGACGTCCGAGGGCCGAGGCGAAGGCTCCGCGGGGGAGGCGGTCTCGGCCACAGGGGACAGCGGGCTACTCGGCCTTGATGTTGCCGGCCATGCTGAAGATCGGCAGGTACATCGCGATGATCATCGTGCCCACGCTCCCGCCGATGAAGACCATCATCAGCGGCTCCAGGAGGCTCGTCATGGCGGACACGGCCTGATCGACCTCCTCCTCGTAGAAGTCGGCGATCTTGTTGAGCATGGTGTCGAGGGCCCCGGTGGCCTCTCCCACCCCGATCATCTGGATCACCATCGGCGGAAAGACCTGGGCCTCTCCGAGGGGCTCGGCCATGTTCTTCCCTTCGGAGATCTTGGTGCGGGCCTGCTGGATGCCCTGCTCGATGACCCAGTTGCCCGCGCTCTTGGCCACGATGTCCAGGGCGTCGAGGATGGGCACCCCCGACGACAGAAGGGTGCCCAGGGTGCGGGTAAACCGGGCCACCGCGATCTTCCGCAGGGTCGGACCGATCACAGGCATCTGCAACAGCATTCTATCGATGAGAATGCTGCCCTTCTCGGTGTTGGCGAAGTATCGGAGCCCGTAGATGGTCCCGAAGCTGACCCCGAGGATGACGAACAGGTTGTCGACGAAGAAGTGTGACAGGTTGATGACGGCCGCGGTCAGGTCGGGGAGCTGCCCACCAAACTCAGAGAACATGCGCTCGAAGCTCGGGATGACGAAGATCATCATCACGCCCACCACCAGGATGGCGATGATGGCCACGCCGACGGGGTAGGTGAGGGCGCTCTTCACCTGGCGGGCGAGCTTGGCATTCTTCTCGATGTAGGCCGCGAGGCGACCGAGGATGGTGTCGAGGATGCCGCCGATCTCTCCGGCGCGGATGAGGTTGCAGAAGAGGCTGTCGAAGACCTTGGGGTGCTTGCCGAGGGAGTCGCTGAAGGTGTTGCCCCCCTCGACGTCGGCCTTCACCTGCCGGAGGATGCCCGCGAAGAAGGGGTTGTCATTCTGCGACGACAGGATCTCCAGGCACTGCACGAGGGGCAGGCCGGCGTCGATCATGGTGGCGAACTGCCGGGTGAAGATCACGAGGTCTTTGTTGGAGACGCTCCCGCCGCCGAGGGCCAGCGACAGGCCCTTCTTCTTGACCTTCACCGGGGAGAGCTGCTGGGCGCGGAGCTTGACGCCGACGGCGGCCTCATTCTCCGCCTCGATCACCCCGGTGCGGACCTCTCCACCCCGGGTTTTGGCCTCGTAGGTAAACTGCGGCATCGCCACGATGGTACGCGCCCCCCGGGCCCGGCGTCAAAGCCATGGGAGCTCCTCGCCTGAATGACGTCTCCGCCCCGGCCGGGCCTGGCGTGACGTAGGATGCCGTGCATGGAGCACCCTCTCGAAGGCACGATGAAGCTCAAGGGCGACCTCCTCACGGTGGGGGGCTTTCGCGTGGAGGTCCTGGCGGGGCCTGACGTCGGCCGGGGGGCTTCGGCCCGGGACGGGACCCTCACCCTGGGTACGGCCGACGACGTGGGCCTGCGGCTGACCGACCCCGCCGTGAGCCGCTATCACCTGGAGCTCGAGGCCACGCCCGAGGGGGTGGTTCTGCGCGACCTCGGCAGTACCAACGGGACCTCCCTCGGCGGAGCCCTCGTGCGCGAGGCCCGCCTCACTGCCTCCCTCGACCTCGTGGTGGGGCACTCCCTCGTGCGGGTCGTGGTCGACGGGAGCCACGCCCAGGTCCCGATCTCTCAACGCGGCGCCTTCGGGGCCCTCCTCGGGGCCTCGGCCCCGATGCGCAGGGTGTACGCCACGATGGAGCGGGCCGCCCCGACCACCGTGCCCGTCCTCATCCTGGGCCAGAGCGGGACCGGCAAGGAGCTCGCGGCCCGAGCCGTTCACGGTGCCTCGACCCGGGCCTCGAAGACCCTGGAGGTGGTCGACTGCGGGGGCCTGCCTCCGACCCTGGTCGAGAGCGAGCTCTTCGGCCACGAGCGGGGGTCCTTCACCGGGGCCACCCACGACAAGGAAGGGGCCTTCGAGCGGGCCGACGGGGGCACCCTCTTCCTCGACGAGCTCGGCGAGCTGCCCTTGGAGGTTCAGCCCAAGCTCTTGCGGGCCCTCGGGGAGGGGGAGGTGCGCCGGGTGGGCGGGCAGCGCAGCCGCAAGGTCGACGTCCGGATCATCGCCGCCACCAACCGCGACCTGCGCCGCGAGGTCAACGCGGGGCGGTTTCGGGCCGACCTGTACTACCGCCTCGCGGTGATCACCGTGCAGATGCCGCCCCTGCGCGAGCGCCTCGACGACCTCAGCCTCCTCGTGCCCGCCATGGTCGACCGGATCGTGCGGGAGCGCAGGGTCCGGGGCCCCGTGACGGTCGACGCCAGCCTTCTGGCGCGGCTCCAGGGCCACGACTGGCCGGGCAACGTACGCGAGCTGCGCAACTACCTCGAGCAGTACGTCGTGCTGGAGGTGACCCCGCCCTTCGAGCCCGCGAGCCCTGGGGTCGGGGCGTCCGAGGGCGACGGCGAGGGCCTCCTGGCAGGCCTCGAGGCCCTGCCCCTGCGGGCGGCCAAGGCCGAGCTCGTCGAGCGCTTCGAGCGGCGGTACCTCGCCCGGATGCTGGCCGAGAGCGGGGGCAACGTGGCCGAGGCCGCCCGGCGGGCTGGGGTCGACCGGGCCACGGTGTTTCGCACCCTACGACGGACGGGGCTGCGCGAGGGCTAGAGCGCCGACCGGAAAGTCTCCCTTCGCCGCGCTTCCGATCCGCGTCGCCTCGCTGCGTTGCGGTGTCTCGACGGGCATTGAGCCCGTCTTCGCCCCCGCGCCTGGCGACGCTTGCGTCTCGTTGCGCAGCTCGGTCCGACTTTCCGGTCGGCGCTCTAGACCCGCGGCCCGTGGCGCGATCGGTCAGGGACGCTCGGGGGTGCGGGAGGTGGGGGAGGGGCCCGCCCGGCCGGACGGCTCGAGCAGGGCCTGGAGCTCGGCCGGGTTGCTCGATCGGGTGAGGGCCTCGTCGAGGCCGATGAGCCGGCGGGTGACCAGGGAGGCCAGGGCCTGGTTCATGGTCTGCATCCCGGTGGCCTGCTGGCCCACCTGCATGAGGGAGTAGATCTGATGGATCTTGTCCTCACGGATGAGGGTCCGGATCCCTGGGGTGGGCAGGAGGACCTCCACCGCGGCCACCCGGCCGGGCACCCCGGCGCGGGGCACCAGGAGTTGGGTGATGATCCCCTGGAGCACGAACGAGAGCTGGATGCGCACCTGCTGCTGCTGGTGCGAGGGAAACACGTCAATGATGCGGGTGATGGCCTGCCACGCGGAGTTGGTGTGCAGGGTCCCAAACACGAGGTGTCCCGTCTCGGCGATGGTGAGCGCGGCCTCGATGGTCTCGAGGTCGCGCAGCTCGCCGATGAAGACCACGTCGGGGTCTTGCCGCAGGACGTAGCGCAGGGCGTCCTTGAAGCTCACCGTGTCGGTGCCCACCTCGCGCTGGTTGACCACCGACGACTTGTTGGCGTGCATGTACTCGATGGGGTCTTCCACCGTGATGATGTGCGACCTGGTCTCGGAGTTGATCTTGTCGATGATCGACGCGAGGGTGGTGCTCTTGCCGGCCCCCGTGGGGCCCGTGACGAGCACGAGGCCCCGCGGGCACGACCCGAGCTCGCCCACCACGGGGGGCAGGCCGAGCTCCTCGGTGGACAGGATGCGGAAGGGGATGGCCCGGAAGGCCCCGGCCACGGCCCCGCGCTGCATGAAGAGGTTGGCCCGAAACCGGGCGAGATTCTTCACGCCGAAGGACAGGTCGAGCTCGCAGGTGCGCTCGAAGCGGGTCCGCTGCTCCTCGGTGAGGACCTGGTAACAGAGGCGTTGGGTGTCGGCGGGGGTCAACATCGCCACCCTCCGCAACGGAACGAGCTGCCCGTCGATGCGCAGCGACGGGTGCGACCCCGTCGTGACATGGAGGTCGCTGGCGTTTTTCTCCACCATCACCTTGAGCAGGTCGATGAGGCTCGCTTGAATGGGCTCTCCGCCCGAGATGGTCATTGGGGCTTCGCTCCTCGGCGTGGTCGCCCTGGGGCCCAGGGCGGGGCGGTGTCAGAAGGGGAGTATGAGGGTCAGTTGCCGCGGTTGCCGTCCGAGGCCGTCACACGCACGATCTCCTCGGTGGTGGTCGTGCCTTCGAGGCACTTGGTGATCCCGCTCATGCGCAGGGTGCGCAGGCCGCACTTGATGGCCATGGCCTTGAGCTCGGCGGTGCTCGCCCCCTGGAGGATGAGCTCCTTGAGCTGGTCCCACACGGGCATCACCTCGTAGAGGGCCACGCGGCCCTTGTACCCGGTGTTGTTGCAGGTCTGGCAGCCGGCCCCCTTCCAGAGCCGACCGTTGGCCTGGGCCACCTCCTCGTCCTTGAACCCGATCTCCCGCAGGAGATCGTCGGTGACCTTCACCTCGGCCTTGCAGTTGGCGCACACCCGGCGGGCGAGGCGCTGGGCCAGGATGAGGTTGGTCGCGGCCGTGACCATGAAGGGCTCGATGCCCATGTTGAGGAGGCGCGAGATGGTGCTCGGGGCGTCGTTGGTGTGCAGGGTCGACAGCACCATGTGGCCCGTCAGGGCGGCCTTGACCCCGATCTCAGCGGTCTCAAAGTCGCGGATCTCGCCCACCATGATGATGTCCGGGTCCTGCCGCAGGAACGACCGCAGGGCCGCGGCGAAGTTGAGCCCGATGTCGTCGTGCATCTGCACCTGGTTGATGCCCGAGAGGTTGTACTCCACGGGGTCCTCGGCGGTGCTGATGTTCTCCGAGATCTTGTTGAGCTCGGCCAGGGCCGAGTACAGCGTCGTGGTCTTGCCCGAACCCGTCGGGCCCGTCACCAGGCACATCCCGTAGGGATTGTGAATGGCCTTCATAAACCACTCCAAAGCCTGCTTTTCAAACCCGAGTTTGGTCATGTCGAGCTGAAGGTTTGACTTGTCGAGCAGGCGCATGCAGATCTTCTCGCCCCAGATCGTGGGCAAGACCGAGACGCGGAAGTCCATCTCCTTGCCGCCGGCGATCTTGAGCTTGATGCGCCCGTCCTGGGGCAGGCGCCGCTCGGCGATGTCCAGGTTGGACATGATCTTGATGCGGGAGGAGACCGCGTTTTTCATGCGGATGGGCGGGCTCATGTGCTCGCGGAGCACCCCGTCGACGCGGTACCGGATGCGGTAGGTCTTCTCGTACGGCTCGATGTGGATGTCGCTGGCCCCGAGCTTGATGGCGTCGATGAGGACGGCGTTGACGAGGCGCACCACGGGGGCGTCCTCGCTGGCCTTCTCGAGCTCGAGGACGTTGGACTCCTTCTCCTCGCCGACGGCGTACTCCACGTCCTCCATGGCGATGTCGGACAGGAGGTCTTCGACGTTGATGGAGGAGTTGGAGGCGAAGAGCTTGTCGATGGTCTGCGAGATGCTGTTTTCGCTGGCCACCACGGGCTCGACGTTGAGCCCCGTCAAGAACTTGATGTCGTCGAGGGCGTGCAGGTTGGTCGGGTCGCTCATGGCCACGATCAGCGACGAGCCGGCCCGGGAGATGGGCACGATCTTGTGCCGCTCGCACACGTCGCGGGTGACCAGCTTGCCGAGCTCGGGGTCGAGCTCGACGGCCCCGAGGTCGATGGCCGGGACCCGGTACTCCTGTGAGAGGAAATTGGTGATCTCCTTGTCGGAGATGAAGCCCAGGCGGGCGAGGGCGAAGCTGAGATTCTGCCCCGAGCGCTTCTGCTCGTCCTGCGCCTGGCGAAGCTGGGTGAGAGAGATGCGGTTGTTGCGGACCAGGAGCTCGCCCAGGCGATTGGCGCTCGACATCAAAGGCCTCCTTGGTACAAGTGTCCGCCGCGGCGACGACGGTGCCGTCCGCGGACACGAGACGGGCGGTTCTATCACGGGCACGCATTGAGTTTCTATGTGGGCGTGGCTCTCCAGAATGTTGCGAGGCTCCCGCGCCGCCGAGCGGGCCGAAGCCGATGGGCGCGTCGATGATGCGGTGCGCCTCTACGTCGACGCGGGCGATCGCGCGGAGGCGACGCGGGTGCTCCTGCGCGCCGCAGAGATTGCGCGCACCCTCGACGAGCGCCGCGACTTTTATACCCGGGCCTTCTCCCTGGCCCGCACCGAAGACCTCCGCGACGCCGCCCGCCGCGGGATCGCCCTGGTCACCCTGGCCGAGTTCGAGGCCGTCCCGCCTCGTACGGACGATGAGCGCCGCCGCCTCACCGAGAGCGCCCGCGACCTGGAGTCCCTCGCCGCCTGGCGCGAGGCGGCCCGGGCCTGGCAGCTCCTCGACGACCGCGAGGCCATCGTGCGGGTCCTCACCCTCTCGGGCGACGTCGACTCCCTGGAGTCGGTCACCGACGCCCGCGAGGCCGCCGAGCGCCACGCCCTGCACCGCCGCGGGGCCCTGGAGGGCTTCGACATGGCCTGGCGCTCGGGCGACCGGTCCAAGGCCCTGGAGTCCCTGCGTCACTGGGTGGCCACGGCCCCCGACGACCACGAGGCCCGGCAGTGCCTCGACGACCACCAGGCCCGGGTGCTCCGCGGGGGACGCTTCGAGGCCGACCTCGACGGGTCGGTCCTCACCCTGGTGGGGCAGTTCCCCGTCACCCTCGGGCGCGAGGCCGACGTGATCGTACGCGGGGCGGCCGTCTCGCGCCGTCACCTCGAGGTCCTCCGCGAGGCCGAGGGCTTCGTCGTACGCGACGCGGGCTCGCGGGCCGGGACCCTCCTCGACGGGATGCCCCTGGCCGGTCAGGTTCCCCTCCGGGCCGGGCATACCCTCGGCCTCGGGAGCGACCTCCAGCTCCGGGTCGAAGACGACGGGGCCACGGTCTCCCTGCGCATCGATCGCGGCCTCGACCGCGGCCGACGGGTGCTCCTGGTGGCCGGGGCCTTCGCTCTCCCGGGCGGGTCGGGGGTGGTGCGCTTCGACGACGAGGGCCCACATTTTCACCCCGCGGCCCCGGTGATGCTCAACGGCCAACGTGTGGCCGTGCCCTTCCTCCTCGCCCGCGGCGACCGGGTCGAGTGGGGAGCCTCCCGCCTGGAAGTCCGAGGGTAGAGGTCCGCCGATGGCATTCCGCGACTGGCTCCGCCGCGTCTTTGGCGCCGACCCCCCTCCGGGCGACGAGCTCCTGCGCGAGAGCGACCCGCCCCCGCCTCCGCCCCCGCCTCCCCCGCGCCGCGACCCCCTCGACGAGGTCCGGGGCCTCGACCCCGCCGCCGGGGCCCGCCGGGCCATCGCCCTCCTGCGCGACCTCGACGACCGGGCCGCGGCCCTGGCCATCCTCCGCTGGCTCCGCGAGCTCTCCGAGGGCGACGCCCTGCCCCCCGCCGAGCGCCTCTCCGTGGCCGACTTCTTCAGCGCCCGGGGCGACGCCGAGGCCGCCCGCCGGGTGCTCGCAGGGCTCGCCGACGACGACGGCTCCGAGGCCTTGTCGGCCCGCATCCGGCTCGGCGACGAGGCCGCCCGGGAGGGCGACGCGGCCGGGGCCCTGCGCTGGTACGAGCGGGTCCTCGCGGTCGACCTCGATCACCCTGGGGCCCGCGAGCGCCACGCCCGCCTCGCCCGCCCCGCCCGGGCCGGCGACGCCGGGGCCACCCTGCTCTCCCCCGACGCGGTCACCACCTTCGGGCGCTACGCCCTGCAGCGCGAGCTCGGCCGGGGCGGGGCCGGGGCGGTGTTTCTCGCCACCGACACCCGCCTCGCCCGGCAGGTCGCGGTGAAGCTCTACCACCCGCAGGCCCGGGCCGACCGCGGGGCCCGGCTCCGGGGCGAGGCCCAGGTGGCCGCCTCGGTCCGCTCGGCCCACGTCGTGCGCGTGTACGACCTTCACGCCTCCATCGGGGCCGTGGTGATGGAGTACGCCGCGGGGCTGTCCCTGCGAGCCTGCATCACCCGCGGGGGCTACAGCCGGGCCGAGGCCGAGACGTGGCTCCTTGACATCGCCGCGGCCCTGGAGGCCACCCACGCCGCGGGGTGGGTGCACCGCGACCTCAAGCCCGGCAACGTGCTCCTGCGGGCCGACGGGCGGGCGGTCCTGACCGATTTCGGCCTCGCCCGGCGCGTCGGGGCCGAAGGCGACGCCCTCGAAGGCACCGCGGGGTATGTCCCGCCCGAGTCCCGCGGGGGCGGACGGGTCGACCCCGGGGCCGACGTCTTCGCCTTCGGCACCCTGGGCCTGGAGCTCCTGGGCCCCTCTCCGCACCCCCAATGGGCGGCCTTCCTCGGGGCCTGCGCCGACCCCGACCCCGGCGCCCGGCCGCGGGAGGGCGCTTCCTTGCGCGGGGCGCTTACCTCATTGTCCCGGGCGACCTAGGTTCTCCTCCAGGCGTCTCCGTCCCCTTTCTCCTACGTCCATGGTGCTCACGATGTCCTTCCGCTCCTTCTTCTCGGTCGCCACTGCGCTCGGGCTCGCCCTCGGCCTCGGGGCCTGCTCTGACAGCGCCAACTCCGACTGCTCGCCGGGCAACGTCTGTCTGTGTACGGGCGCCGCGGCGTGCGAGTACACCTGCGTCGGGCGGGGCTGTTCGTTCAGCTGCACCGGGTCGGCCCCCTGCGCGTTCGCCTGTCCGCAAGGGGGGTGCTCGGTGACGGCCTCGGGCTCGGGCCCCGCCAGCCTGAGCTGCGCCGGAGGGAGCTGCTCGATGAGCTGTTCGGGGTCTGGTTCGTGCTCGATCACGGGCTGCGGCAGCTCGTGCGCGGCCACGTGCACGGGTACGGGGGCCTGCAGCTCCAACTGACCCGTAGGCCGCTCAGGCCTCGATCAGGTCGCCGGCCCGCACGATCACCTCGGCCCCGTCGTCGGTGCGCAGGACGAGGCCTCCGTCGTCGGCGATGGAGGTCGCCATCCCGGTGGTGCCCTCGACCGTGACCCGCTGACCGAGGGTGTCGCAGCGGGCCCGGAGGGCGTCGCCGAAAGAGTCAAACCCCGCGGCGAAGAGGCCATCGAGGCGGCGCTCCCAGGCCTCGCACACGGCCTGTAGCACCCCGTCGCGGTCGAGGTCGTGCCCGCCCCGGGCGGCCCGCAGGGTGGTGGCCGTGCCGGCGAGCTCGGGCGGAGGGGCCTCGCCGCGGACGTTGATCCCGACCCCTGCGATGACCCAGGCGAGGTTGCCATCGCGGAGAGACCCCTCCACGAGCACCCCGGCTACCTTGCGGCCGCCGATGCGGACATCGTTGGGCCATTTCACCGTCGGACGCAGGGCCGCGGGCACGAATCCCTCCAGGGCCTCGGCCACCGCGAGGCCCGTGACCAGGGCCAGGAGGGGGGCCTTCGCCGCCGCGAGGTCGGGCCGCAGGATGAGGGACACGGTGAGGTCTTCGCCGGGGCGGCTCTGCCACGTCCGCCCGCGCCGTCCGCGTCCCTGGGTCTGCACGTCGGCGACGACCAGGGTCCCGTGCGAGGCCCCCTGGGCGATGAGGTCGCGGGCGTCGTCGTTGGTGCTCAAGGTGGTGTCCTTGAGCGCGGTCGGGCGGCCGAGCCAGCTTCCGGGGGCCACGAATCGGACTAGGTCGTCCATGGTCCGTCGATCACAAAATCGAGGCCGATGTCGATGGCCCGGGCCCCGTGGGTGAGCGATCCGATGGACAGGACATCGACCCCGGCCGCGGCCAGGAAGGCCACCCGGGTCACGGGGATGCCCCCGGAGGCTTCGATCAAGGGGCGGACTGGGCGGGCCCTCACCCGGGCCATGGCCTCGGTGACCAGGGCGTCACTGAAATTGTCGAGCATGACCACGTCGGCCCCCGCGTCGAGGGCCTCGTCGAGCTCGGCCAGGGACTGCACCTCGCACTCGACCCGGGCCGTGTGGGGGGCCACCCGGCGGGCCCGGGCGATGGCGGCCGAGACTCCGCCGCAGACGGCCACGTGGTTGTCCTTGATGAGGACGGCGGAGCCGAGGTCGTTGCGGTGGTTGACCCCGCCGCCCATGCGCACGGCGTAGCGCTCCAGGGCCCGCAGGCCCGGGGTGGTCTTGCGGGTGTCGGTGATGCGGGTGGTCGACCCCGGGGGAAGGGCCCGGACAAACTCGCGGGTGCGGGTGGCCACCCCGCACATACGCTGGAGGAGGTTGAGGGCGACCCGCTCGGCGGTGAGGACCCCGTGGGCGGGGCCCTCGATGCGGGCCACCACGTCGCCGGGGGCGGCGGCCGACCCGTCGGGGCGCAGGGCCACCACGGACACCCTGGGGTCGAGGCAGGCGAACACGTACGCGGCCACCCCGAGCCCGGCCAGCACCATGGGCTCCCGGCACGCGAGCTGCCCCCGGGCCACCGCGTCCGGCGGAACCACCGCCCGGGTCGTCACGTCTCCCGCCCCCAGGTCTTCGGCGAGGGCCGCGTCGACGATCCGCCGGAGCTCCAGGGGCGACAGCTCGGCGGGGGAGGGCAGAGGGGGCGGGTACGCGGGGTTCATGGCTGTAGAAGCATACCCCGAGCGGGGTGCGGGGTCGGTCGGATTTGTTGCCAGGGCCCGCGCCTCCGCGCATCCTTCCACCAGTCATGACGCAGCCCCGCACACGGCGCGCGGGGGTGTGGGTCGCTGCCGTAGGGCTGGGGCTCACAGCCCTGTGCGTGACCTCCACAATCCAGGCCCAGGACGCCTGGCGTCGGCCGCACGTGGGCATGCGGCACCTGCATCGTCGCTCGGGGCTCTTTGACTACCACGTGGTGATGGTCGACCTCGACACACCCGGCCTGCGGCTGGTGAGCACCGCCGAGCAGGAGCTCAGCCCTCGGGAGCCCGGGCGCGGCCACCGATGGGAGACCACCAGCGGCTTCGCGCGGCGGCACGAGGTCGAGGTGGCCATCAACGCCAACTACTACGACATTCGACACGCGGCCCTGACGGCCTGCGGGTTCGCGATGTCGGGGGGGCAGGCCTTCGCGAGCGCGTACTCCGACCGCAGGCTCAACTGCTGGGAGAGCGTGGGCTTCTCGGCCCGGGGGGGCAAGGTGGCCTTCTTCGACAGCCGCGGGCGCACCTTCGGGCCCGCCCCGGCCCCGTGGATCTCCGAGGTGGTCACCGGGTCTCCGCGGGTCCTGCGGGAGGGCGAGGTGGTCGAGGCCGTCCATCCCCGCCACGCCCGGTCGCGCAACCCGCGCACCATCATCGGGGCCGATCGCCTGCGGCGCACGCTGTTTCTGATGGTGGTCAACGGCCGCGAGGGCCGAAACCAGGGCATGACCACGGCCGAGGCGGGGCGGGTCTTGCGTGGGTTCGGCGGCTGGGACGCCGTCAACCTGGACGGGGGCGGGTCGTCGACCCTGTGGATCCGCGGGGAGGGCGGTCTGGTGAGTCACCTCGCCGACGGGCACGAGCGGCCCGTCGCCACGCACCTCGGGGTGGCCTTCGACGGACCGATCGAGCCCGAGGCCCCGCGGGAGGAGGTCCCGTTTGGGCCTCCGCCGCCGGGGACTGAGCCCGAGGCGGCTCCGGGCGAGGCCGAGGTGGTCGAGACCGCGACCCGGACCCCGCCGAGCGCCCCGACCACGGTGGCTGCGGCGGGGCTCGGGGGCCACGGGGGGCGACCGTGGTGGATCGGGGCCCTCGGGGTGGCCCTCCTGGGGATGGTCAGCGCGGGCGTTCGACGTCGTAGCCCTCGGCCTCCCAGGCGAGGAAGCCCCCCTTGAGGATGGCCGCGGGCAGCCCCTTGCCCGTGAGGAGCTCGAAGGCCTGCCGGGACGACTCGGTCCCCGAGCGATCGTAGACCACCACGGCCCGGCGGTCGAGGGCCAGGGTGCCCACGGACAAGAGCAGGTTCTCCATCGGGACGTTGACGGCCCCGGGGATGTGGGCCCGCGCATACACCGGGGCGTCGCGCAGATCGACCACGGTCACCCGCCCCGCTTTCATCAGCCCCGGGAGCTCCCTGGCCGGCACTTCATCCTCGGCCCCGGGCAGGTAGGGCTCGACCAGCTCCAGGATCTGGGCCTCGGTAATGAGCCCCGGGCTCGTCTTGACCGGCCGACCTCCCACGATCACCACCAGGAGGGGGATGTTCTGGGCGCGGAAGGCCTGGGCGATGTCGGGGTTCTGGTCGACGTTGATCTTGACGACCTTCAGCTTGCCCTCGAGTCGCTGGGCCACCGCCTCGACGCGGGGCGAGAGCTGGCGACACGGGGCGCACCACTCCGCCCAAAGGTCGATCAGAACAGGGAGCGGGCTCTCGAGCACTTCGCGGCGGAAGGTCGCCGTCGTCACTTGGGTCACGGCCATAGGGGGCCTCCATAACGCAGCCCATCGATCGGCGCCAGCGGTGCCGTGGTGGTCTGGAGTTCGGAGTACGTCCCCGTGGCGGGCGCAGGAGTTGTCGCTCCGGGCCTATGGGCGGCCATTGCGCTCCACGCCGCACGCGACGTGCGGTGCGCGCTCGCCCTGTCGACGCTCGTGTTGTTCGGCACGCCGCTGGGGTTGGCGGCCGTGATGCGGCTCCTGTGGCACAGGCTTGCGGACGCGGGGCGGCCCATGGGGTGGGCGGGGACGGGGCTTGTCGCAACCGCACGAGCACATCGGCGTTGCGACCTTTGCGGCTTCGCGCACCAGCGCCCCCCGTGATGAGCTTGACACCCACCGCTCAAGTTTGTGTTTGCGTGGCCATGCGCTCATGTTGATGCACTGGCGCAAAGGGGAGATCGTGGCGATCCCGAAGAGAGACGACGCTCACAGGAATCCGGCCCCGCGTCCCGGGTCGGCGCCCCCACCAGGGACCATGCGATCAGGGACCAGGCGCCTGCTGGCGGTCGCCGCAATGCTCGCGACGAGCTTGCGCTGCGCGCGAGCGGTGCAGTCCCGGGGCGACGCCGCGAGGGCCGCGCTCCCCTTGGGCTTCGCGCGCGGGGTGTCGTACGCGCATGACTGGTCACAGCGGGGTGCGCGGGGATACGGCACCGAGCGCGACCGCCTGGAGCTCGCGAGGGTGCGCGCGATGGGCGCGACTTGGGTGAGCGTCATGCCCTTCGGGTACCTCTCGGGGCCGACGTCCACCGCGCTGCGCACGTCCTACGACCGACCCGGCGCGGAGCGTGATGCGGCGCTGCGCGCGACGATCCGCCACGCCCACGCGCTGGGGCTTCGGGTGCTGCTCAAGCCACACCTCTGGGTCCACGGCGCGTGGCCTGGTGCCGTGGATCCGCCGCGCGACGACGACGCCGCGGCGCTCGTCGACGCTTGGGGCGCGCTCACTCTCCACTACGCCGAGCTCGCTGCGCAGGAGCGCGTCGAAGCGCTCACCCTAGGGGTCGAGATGGACCGCCTCGCAGGCCGCGTCCCCGCCCGATGGCGCGCGATGATCGCGGCCGTACGCGGGCGCTTCCCGGGCACGTTGACCTACGCGGCGGGGTGGTCCGACGTGGAGCGGGTGCCGTTCTGGGACGCGTTGGATGTCATCGGCGTCGACCATTACGCCCCCCTTGCGCGGGTGGAGGGTCTCGTGGATGCGGCGGGCGTGGAGGCCGCCGCGCTGGCCTCGCTGCGACGCTACGCGGGATTGTCGGCGCGGGTGGGGCGTCCGGTCTGGCTCACCGAGTTGGGCTTTCGCCGCGACGCCCGGGCGCTCGTCGAGCCCTGGGCCTGGGTCGCGCAGTCGAACGCGCCGGAGATGGACCTGCAGTCCCTGGGCTACGCCGCGACGCTTCGGGCGCTTCGTCGGGTGCCCTGCGTGCAGGGGATCTTCGCGTGGAAGTGGTTCAGCTCGGGCGGCGACGAAGACGAGGGCTCTCGGGGCTTCGCCTTCGAGCATCGACCCGCCGAGGCCGTGCTGCGCGAGGCGTTTCTCGCGCGGTAGGGCGCGGGCCGGGTGTTGTACGGGCGGGGGGCACGCCACGCGACGCGGGCGGCGTCGTGGGCGGCCACCGGGGCGACCGTGGCCAGAGGGTCGCGGCGAGTGCCTGCCGCGCGCCGATGCAGGCGAGAGGTCGAGTTCTGGCTCGATCGTGCGCGATTTGCTTCAAGATCGTGGCGGTGATGCGCCGCCCCCTTGTTACACCACCGCCGCTGCCCGAGCGCGGGACGATCGGCGTGGTGACGCCCTCGTTTCCGGCCCATGTCCGCTTTCGGGAGAAGTACCAGCACGGGCTCGACACGCTGCGGTCGCTGGGCTTCACGGTGATCGAAGGCAGCCTCACCGCGCGGGCCACCAGCGAGTGCTACCGGGCCGGTCCACCGTGCGCGCGCGCCGCGGAGCTTCAGGCGCTCTTCGAGGACGAGGCCGTCGACGCCATCGTCGCCACCATCGGCGGGCACAATTCGTCAAGCCTGTTGCCTTTTCTCGACTTCGACGCGATCCGCGCCAACCCCAAGGTCTTCTGCGGCTACAGCGACGTGACCTCGCTGCACCTCGGGCTCCTCGCACGGGCGGGGCTTCGTACCTTCTACGGGCCCGCGGTGATGCCCTCGTTTGGCGAGTGGCCCACCGTGCTCCCCGAGACCCTCGCGTCGTTTCTTGATGCCACCCGGCGCCACGTCGCCGGCGCCCGCGCGCTCGTCGCGCCGTCGCGGTGGAGCCGGCACTTTCGCGACATTCTCTCCGGGGCGTGGAAGACTGAAGCGCGGCGGATGGAGGACAACCCGGGGTGGCGCGTTCTGCGTCCGGGGCAGGTGAGGGCGTCGGCGCTGGTGGCCAACCTCAACACGCTCCTCACCCTGGCGGGCACGGGTGACTTTCCCGAGGTCGAGGGCCGAGTTCTCTTCCTCGAAGAGATGAACGCCACCCACGCGCAGCTCGAACGCAACCTCCGACACCTCGAAGCGCTGGGGGTGCTCGACCGCGCCGCGTGCCTCGTGCTGAGCAAGCCCGAGTTTGTCGGTGACGAGGGCGCCGCCTTCGGTCTCGATGCCTTGGTCCTGGAGGTGCTCGGGGCGCGCACCCTGCCGGTGGTGGTGGACTTCGATGCAGGACACACCGTGCCGATGTTGACCCTGGCGGAGGAGACCGTGGTGGAGGTCGACGCGTCGGGCGCCTATGCGACGGTCACGGTGTGCGAGCCCATGGTTGCCTGCCGAGCGCGCGGCGCGACGGCCGCTACTCCAACTCGTGGATGATCTCCAGATTGGACCCAGCGCGGCCTGCGTCGACCGCCGAGGCCCCGCGCAGCACGGTCGGGAGGTGAGTGCGCTTCGTGTCACGGGGAATCTGTCGACTCGAACGTGGGCCTGGAGCTCTAGGCGGGCGGCGGCTCGACGCGGCGAACCCGTTGGCGTTCCTTTCTTCCCAGAATTGCTGGACCGAGCACACCCTCGGTGATTGACTCACGCAATGCATCACCTTCGCGTCCATGGGATCGGCGTGCTCTTGGTGGCGATCCTTCACGCGGCGTGCAGCAACGCCCCTGTACCGGCCGGTTCGGACGTACCCTCGGCGACCGACCTCGGAGGTGACGCCAACATCGACGCGCCGAAGCCAGGCCTCGATGCGAGAGACGCCGACGCGACGGATGCGACGGTGACCCGCGATGACGGCGTGCCCGACACCATGGACGGACGCTGCGCGCCGGAGGTGGACTCGGACGGCGACGGGATCCCCAACGATCGCGAGTGCGCCGACGGCACCGATCCCTTCTCGCCCGACACGGACATGGACGGACTCTCTGACGGCGTCGAGCGGGCCTACCCGCGGGTGTGCGTCGCGGACGACCGCGCGCGGCAGCGACGGCCCGTGGTGACGTGCTCGTCGGACGCGAACTGCGCAATGGGGGAGCGCTGTCGCGGCCTCGATCCCCTCATGCGCGACTCCGACGGGGACGGTGTGATCGATGGCGACGAGGACCCTTCGGGCGACGGCGTGATCGATGTCTCACGGGGCGAGAGCGATCCGAGGCTGTGGGACACAGACGGTGACGGCGTCGGCGACGGGATGAGCGGACTGTCCATCTGCAGGCCCGCGGGGCTCGCCAGGGTGACGCAGACCGCGCTCCCCGGCGCGCCTACGCAGGCGGGCAACGACCCCTCATGGGGCGCGGCGCGGAGGGTGATGGGAACCGCAGGGCGGAGCGCCATCCTGCTCGACGACGCAGTCGCGAACGTGGCCGCCATCGTCGCCGCGGTGCCGGGGACGAGGGACAGTCGCGGCGAGGCGGCGCGGATGGAAGGGATCGTGACGTCGGCCCTCGGCGCAGGGGTGACCTCCGTGCTGGTGGGGCGTGGGCTCGTGACGCACGAGGGAAACCCCGCGGTGACCTCGTCGTACCGGGTGACGCGCGCCACGTCGGCGCTCGCGCTGCGTGACGCAATCGTGACGCCGCTCACGGGGGGCGCCGCGACCTCGCGCCCCGCGTACGGGGCGGCGGGAGAGTTTCTGGTCGATGTGACCACCGTGCGCCGCACGATGGGCCGCTCGGCTGGGACCAACGACGTGATCGTCGCGGTGACGCCTCGCAGCGCGTACGACGACCCCGCGGCGGCCGCTGCGACGCGGGTCACGGACATCGTCAACACCACGGCGGTCGCGGAGTCCGACCGGGGCCTGGGTTACCACTGTCAGCGGATCATCTCCCAGGGTCCGCCGCGGGTGGACTTCGTGTGGACGGTGGACGTCTCCGACTCGATGGGACCGCAGCAGAATAACCTCGGAGACACCGCGGCGCAGCTCTTTCGAGACCTGGGCGTTGCGGGAGTGGACTTTCGGGTGGCGGTGCTCCAGGCGCAGTCGACGCCGTTTGATCTGACGCGGCCGGGGCTTCGCTTCGTTCACGGGTCGAGCGCGACGGGCGCGCAGGACCTCGCGTACACGGTCACCGCCGAGCGCTACCGAAGCATGACCGCGGACATGCTCTGGCCCTACGGCAACGAAGGCCGCCTCGTGTTCAACCGCTTCGAGGAGCCCATCGCGGCGAGCGTGCTCGCGTTCGAGGCGCTCCTCGCGGCGCCGAGCACCGCGCCGGAGGATCAGCGCCTCCGTGCGGGCGCCACGCTCGCGGCCTTCTTCGTCGCCGACGAGGCGGGCGGCAACGACGACGGCCGCTTCTTCTCCAACAACACCGCCCGCTGGGGACGCACCTACGCCGACCGCCTCCGCAGCGCGACAGACTTCTTTCGCATGCGAAGCATCACGGCCTTCGGACTCGTCAACGACCAGGGGAGCGACTGCACCGGCGGCCCGGCGGACATGCGCCGCTGCGTCATCCTCGGCACCGGCGGCGCCTACGCGCCCATCGCCCGCGCGACCCCAGAGGACGTCGCGGCGGCCATGCGCCGCATCGTCGCGGCGATCATCGGCGCGTCGTCGCCGTACCGCCTCGAGCGTCAGCCCATCACCAGCACGATCAAGGTGCGCCTGCGCGGGGTCGAGGTCCCTCGCTCGCGGGCCGAAGGGTTCGACTACGACCAGGCAGCCAACGCCGTGGTGTTCTTTGGCCCCATGCACCGTCCGCGGATGGGCGACGAGGTGGTGATCTCGTACCGCATCTGGCAGCCGTGCCCCGAGCTCGGCGGCGCGTGCACCGCTACGGGCGAGTGCTGCGCGCCGCAGGAGTGCGTCCTCGGCCGCTGCGCGCCGCCGTGTGAGCGCATCGGAGCGGCGTGCATGCGTGATGCCGACTGCTGCGCCCCCAACCGCTGTGCCGGAGGCCGCTGCGCGCCGCCCACCACCTGCCGCCCCGCGGGCGGGAGCTGCACCGTCAACGCCGAGTGCTGTGCCCCCACCACCTGCGCGATGGGACGATGCGCAGAGCCCGTTCCTTGCCGGACGACCTCCATGGCATGCGCCGCGGACACCGAGTGCTGCTCCGGGGTGTGCACCATGGGCCGCTGCGCGCCTCCGCCGTGCCGACCCATCCATGGGATGTGTACGTCGCCCCTGGACTGCTGCTCGGATAGCTGCTCCAACGGTCTGTGCGCCCCCGGGTGACGAGGGCCGTCGCGCACGCTCGCCCGCGACCGATCCGCCCGTGCGAGGCCCGCGCGCCGCTCTCTCCCACGGGTGCGGGGCGGGACATCGTCGGTCGCTCCCATGCCCTCCGCGCTCGCCGCCGCGCCCTGGACTCCTGACTCGTACCGCCGACGCAGCGCGGAGCGCTCGGCGCACTTCGAGTTCGGGATGAAGCTCCGTCCGGGGCCGCGATGGGACCTCCGTCGTTGACCTCGGATGCGGTACGGGGGGCTCACGCGGCGCCATCGCCCGCGCGACGGTCCGACTCCGGCTGAACAATCACACGCTGCCCTTGACTCGCAAGACAGCCGCGATCCACGACGAGCTCACGCAGCGCGTAGCTCCGAGGGTACACGGCGTCGACCATCGCCTCCTCGACGGCCGGCAGCGGGACGTTGGCGACGCGCGTTGAGGTCGGCCGATCTGGGTGATTGATCACGCCGACCTGGTCACTGGGCGCCTGCTCCGAACGCCGGGTCGTGGTACCTCTCCGGGCCTATGGCTCTGGTGTATGCGCAGCGCAGCGTGGGGTCGTCGCTCTTGCGGCGCGATCTGAGCCTGGTG
Organism: uncultured Myxococcaceae bacterium; assembly: GCA_964447205.1. Taxonomy (GTDB): domain Bacteria; phylum Myxococcota_A; class Polyangia; order Polyangiales; genus JAEUKH01. The sequence continues at coordinate 174,509 of CAYUSB010000001.1, read as the reverse complement.
GCCCGGCGGGCGGCGGTCGGGTCGGGTTTCGTCGGGGGGGCCCTGGCCCTGGGCACCTCGGTGGGAGGCTGGGCCTGGCTCGCCGCGGCCGTGGTGGCCATCCCTGGGGTCTTCACCCTGGCAGCGGTCCGGCAGCCCTTCGTGGTCGACTGCCCCGCCTGCGGGAGCACCCTCGGGGCCGGGCTCGTCAACCTCCCGGACGAACCCGTCGTGGGCCCCTCGGTCCGCGACCTCCGCTGCCCCGCCTGCGGGATCTACCTGGACCTGAGCGCGGGGGTCGCCCGCGAGGTGGTCTTCTCGCGCACCCTGGACGGCCCCGGCTACGAGCTCACCCTCGACGCCGCGGCTCTCGACGCGCTCGTGTGGGGCTCCGACTGCCTCGTGTGTCAGGCCGCGGCCTCTCGAAGTCTGAAGCTCCTGCCGGCCTCCATGGGGGTCTTGTCGGGCACCGGGGCCCGGCTGGAGTCTCCCGCCGACCCGTCCCGGCCGTCCTATTGCGACCGCCACGGCGACGGCGACGACCCGCTGTCCCGTGGGCTCATCGTGGCCCGGCACGGGGGCAAGGTCATCGTGCAGTTGCAGGGCTACGGGGTGTATCGCCGCCTCCTCGACGCCAACCGCGACCGGGTCGACGTGTCGGTGGGCAGCAGCGCCGTGCAGTCCCCGGGTGAGCCCGAAGGGCCGGAGGAGGGGTGAGGAGCTGACGAAGGGGCCAAGGGGCGGGTTGCGCTCGACCCCCATGCGGTCGGATACTCGCCGGGCCCAGCGATGGGACGAGGGAGAGCTGAGGACTACCATGGGTCGCCACCATCACGGAAACTTCATGTTTTGGGGGGCTGCATGCCTGGGCCTCTGGGTCGCGGGCTGCGGAGACCGCGGGATCCCCCCGGAAGGGGCCGCCGACGGTGGGACCGGACGTGACGTGGCGGTCGCCGACGCCCGGGTCGACGCAGGCAGCGCGGCCCCGGTGCTGGTGGGGGTCGTGCCCGAACACGGGTCGTTCTTGGGTGGGACGGAGGTGACCCTGCGCGGGTCGAACTTCACCGAGGACATGGAGGTGCGCTTCGGGGGCAGCCTCGTGCAGCCGCGGTTTACACGATTTGTCGACCGCAACCGCATCGTGGTCAACACCCCCGCGGGGCGCCCCGGCGACGCCGACGTCTCGGTCACGGGCGGGGGGCGCACGGCCACACTCGCCGCGGGTTATCGCTATGACAGCTTCTACGTCGACCCCGCCGTGGGGCCCATCACCGGCGGGGCCCGGGTCAGCCTGCACGGCCTCGGGACCCGCTTCAGCGACACGATGCAGGTGCGCTTCGACGGCATCGCCTGTACGGGCCTGCGGGCCACCGGCCCCGAGCTCGTGACCTGCCTCACGCCCGAGCACCCCGAGGGGCGGGTCGAGGTCGAGGTCGAGGTCGACGGGGTCCGGGCCTCGGTGCGCGACGCCTACCTCTACGCCAACTCTGCCGAAGCGGCCGGGGGCGGTCTGTCGGGGGGCACCCTCCAGGGGTCGCTGACGGTGACCGTGCTCTCGGCCGCCACCGGGGGGCCGGTGCCCATGGCCCATGTGTTCCTCGACGACGACCCGTCGGCCACGCCCCCGCGGGCCGGGCGCACCAACGACCGGGGCCAGGTCACCCTGTCGCCCGAAATGCTCCGCCCTCCGGTGACGGTGACGGCCACCGAGCGCTGCCACACCACCACGACCATTCAGGCCTTCGACGCCCGCAACGCCACGGTCTATCTCCAGCCTCTGATGATCCCCGGGTGCGGGATGGGCAACCCCGACGGGATGGCCCAACGGCCCGTGTATCCCGCCCGGCTCTTCGGCGAGCTGGTGTGGGAGGGGCCCAATGAGTTTGGCCCCAACCCCTGGCGCAACTACCCCGAGCCCCGCGAGGGCGAGCGGCGGGTGGCCTTCGTGTTCGCCACGCGGGCCGACATCTTCACGGCCGACCCGATGCAGAACGCGGCCATGTTCATGGCCCGGGTCGAGGAGACCGTGGCCATGGGGTACGGGGGCCGCGGGTACCCGTTTCAGTTCATCGCGCGGCCGGCCTCCCTGGCAGTGTACGCCCTGGCGGGCATCGAGAACATCGCTACCCGACGTTTCACTCCCTGGGTGATGGGCGTGGCCCGCAGCGTCCTCGGGGCCCCTCGGGCCGAGATCGCCAACATCACCGTCGACATGAACATCCCCCTCGATCACGTCACCCCCCTGGCCGTCGACCCCTACCCCGCCGGGCCTGGCGAGACGGGGCCGACCTACTTCCACGCCTCGGCCTTCCTCGACCTCGGGGGCGAGGGGGTGATCCCGCTGCCCCACGCCGTGGTCACGGGCCGCCGCGGAGGGAGCTACCAGTTTGCCGGGCTGCCCGCCTTCACCGGGACCCTGGCCGACGCCCGCCTCGCGGTACACGCCCGCATGGCCTCGGGCAACGTCACGGGCCCCCAACCCTTCCAGGACACCCCGGCCCCGTGCTCGGGCCTGATCCTCGGGGGCATCCGCTCGCCCGACGACACCGTCCGGGTCACCAACTGGCTCGGGATCCCTGACATCACCGCCCCCCGGGCCGGACAGCAGCTCCCGGGCGACCGCACCGTACGATTCGACCTGCCCGCGGCCGATCCGAGCCTCCTGATCCTCAACCTGCAATACGAGGGGGGGGGCTGGTCGCACTACGCCCCCGGCAGCGCCCGGGCCATCCGTTACCCTGATCTGTCCACCCTCATGGGTCTGCGCGACCTGCCTTCGGGCTCCATCCTCGGGCTCTCCCTCGTCGGCGTCCGGATCGAGGGCTTCCGCTTCGATCAGTTCACCTACACCTCCATCGGCCCGGCCTACTGGACGGCCTACGCGGGCCGCGGGACCTACGTCACGCGGTGAAGCCCATTGGGCCGAGCTCTCTGTTGCGTCACACTCCGAGGGTGCACATGCGCCGCCTCCCCCTGCGATCTCTCCTCCTCCTGGCGGCCGTGTCCGCATGCTCCGACCCCGACCGCCGCACTGAAGACACGGGGGTTCCGCGGCCTCCCGACGGGGGGACCGTGGTCGACCCGCGGCAGTGGATCACCTGCCAGCCGGGCCAGGAGCGCTGCTTCAACAGCACGGTCTTGCAGCAGTGCCGGGCCGCGGGGGAGTTTACCCAGGTGGTGGAGGAGGACTGCGCCGCCACCCAGAGGGTCTGCGTCGAGGGGCAGGGATGCCTCGCCTGCCGCCCGGGCGAGCTCCGCTGCACGGAGAACTCCCTCTCGGTCGAACGCTGCAACGCCGAGGGCTCGGGGTGGATGCCCGAGCGCGACTGCAACGTGGCCGCGGGGGAGGCCTGCCGACGCGGGCAGTGCGTGGTGCTCTGCCAGGACGACAGCATCGCCCAGAGCTATTTCGGCTGCGAGTACTACGGGGTTGACCTCGACAACATCGTCGAGACCGGGGGCCGTTCGGCGGCCTCGCAGCAGTACGCCATCGTGGTGTCCAACCCCGACCCGGTGCTCACCGTGCGGGTCGAGGTCCACCGCAACAACGCCCAGCCGGGACAGCCCCCGTCCCTGGAGCGGGTGGCGAGCGCCGTGATCCCGCCCCGCGACCTGGAGGTGTTCTCGCTGCCGGCCCGGGAGGTCGACTGCTCGACCGTGGCGGGCCTCAACGATGGCACAGGGACTTGTCTGTCGTCCCGGGCGTACCGGGTCACGGCCAACTTCCCCGTGGTGGCCTACCAGTTCAACCCTCTGGAAAATGTCGGGGTCTTCTCCAACGACGCCTCGCTCCTTCTGCCCACCAACTCCCTCCAGGGGGCCTACCGGGTCCTGGGGTATCCCCAGCAGTGGTCGCGTACGATGGACCCGGACACCAACGGCCGCGACGAGATCCGGTCGTTTATGACCATCGTGGGCACGGCGGCCAACACCCGGGTCCGGGTCGTGGCCACGGCCGACATCATCCCCGGGGGGCCCATCGCCGCGCGGGTCCCGCGGGGCACCCCCGTCGAGATCACCCTGTCGCCCTTCGACGTGCTCAACCTCGAGACCGGGGCCTTCCTCGCCGACTTTACGGGCAGCCTCGTCACCGCCGATCGCCCCGTGGCCCTCTTCTCGGGCACCGAGTGCAGCGACGTGCCCTTCTGGCGCACCTTCTCCGACCGCCAGGCCGCCTGCGACCACATCGAAGAGCAGAACTTCCCCGTCGAGGCCGCGGGTCAGGCGTACGTCCTGTCGCGTTCGGCCACCCGCTCCCGGGCCCTGCTCCAGGCCGGGGCCCGCGTGGCCGAGGTCAACGAACCCGAGTGGTTCCGCGTCCTCAACGCCAGCTCGCGGCCCGTCCGGGTCACCACCACCCTGCCCGAAGACATCGGGCAGCCCGCGGGCCCCACGGTCACCTTCGACCTCGACGAGGGGGAGTTCCGCGACATCCGGGCCCTGGCCGACTTCCAGCTCCGCGGCGACGGCCCCGTCCTCGTGGGGCAGCTCATGGGGTCGCAGTCCACCACGGGCATCCCCAACACCCTGCCCGGGGGCGATCCGGCCCTGCTCATGGTCCCGCCTCTCAACCAGTGGCGCACCGACTACGTCTTCCTCACGCCCAACAAATACGCCTTCGACTTCGTGCAGATCGTGGCCCGGCCCGACGTCGACATCTTCCTCGACGAGACCCCCGTGCGCGACTTCGCCGACTGCACCCGGGTGCGCTCCGACGGCTGCATCGAGACCCCCCTGCACGCCTGCCCCGAGGCCCAGTTTGTCACCTACCGCTGCCAGCTCTCGTTCCCCCAGATCGACAACTCCCGCAACCCCGTCGAGATCCGGCCGGGACGGCAGTCCGACGGGGTTCATGTCGTGCGCACCGTGACCCCCCCGGGGCGCCAGCCCGAGGGCGTGATGGTCCTGGTCACGGGCTTCGATCGTTTCGTGTCCTACGGCTACGCCGGCGGGACCAACCTCATCCCCGTCCGTTGAAGACCCTGCGCCAGGTCTGTGGCCTCGGAGCCTCGGGCTTGCGCCGGGGCGACGGGGAAGAATATTTGCGGTACACCTCTGCGCACGCCCTTCGTCCGCTTGGAGACTCGTCGATGCGACACCCTGTCCCTCTGTTCGCCCTCGCCGCAGCGTTGTCTGCCCTCGTCGGCTGCGGCGGCGACGTGTCGCTCCCGCCCGAGGACCTCTCCCGCGACGCCGGGGCGGACGTCCCGCGCATCGTCACACGCGACGTGCCCCGCCTCGGAGACACGGGCGTCGATGTCGTGCGCAACACCAACCCCGTGGTCGTCGGGGTCGTGCCCGATCACGGCCCCTTCGTGGGCGGCAACGAGGTGGTCATCCGCGGGTCCAACTTCGACGAGGGCTCCGAGGCCCGGTTCGCGGGCAATCTCGTGCAGCCACGCGACACGGTCCTGACCGACTCCCGCAGGCTCACGGTGAAGCCCCCCGCGGGCCGACCGGGCGAGGTCGAGGTCGCGGTCGAGCTCAACGGCCGACGGGCCGTCCTGCCCGGGGCCTACCGCTACGACGCCATCTACGCCGACCCGGCGGACGGGTCCATCGCCGGAGGCACCCGCATCACGGTGCACGGGATGGGGACCCACTTCTCTGGGGCCACCACGGTCACCCTCGACGGGGCTCCCTGCGTCGATGTCCAGGTCTCCTCGCCCGAGCGCCTGTCGTGCTCGACCCCGGCCCACCCCGAGGGCAGGGCCACCCTGGCGGTCGAGACGGGCGACGAGCGCGTCAGCGTCCCCGAGGCCTACCTCTACATCGACAACCCCGAGTCGACCCGCGGGGGCCTCGGAGGCGGGCCCATCGAGGGCAGCCTCAACGTCACCGTCCTGGCGGGCAACACGGGGGCGGGAATCCCCGGGGCCCTGGTGTTCCTCGGGGACAACGCCACCGTGGCGGCCCCTCGCTCGGGGCGCACCAACGACCGCGGCCGGGCCACCCTGTCGTTTGACGGGCTGCGGGGCCCGACCACCCTGACCATCACGGCCGAGTGCTTCAACAGCCACACGGTGCAGGTCTTCGACGCCCGCAACGTGACCCTGTACCTCTACGCCCAGATGATCCCGGCCTGCGCCCGGATGGGCAACCCGGGGTCGGGGCCGGGGCCCTCGGGGGGCACCTTCGGGGCCTCGGTGGCGGGCGAGCTGGTGTGGGACGGGCCGTACGAGTTTGCCCCCAACCCGTGGAGCAACGTCCCGATGCCGCGGGCGGGCGAGCAGCGCATCGCGTTTGTGTTCACCACCCAGACCGACATCTTCTCCTCCCCCCAAAGCATGAACGAGGGGGGCGTGGTGCTGGAGGTGGTCACCCCGGGGTACGGGGGCCGCGGGTATCCCTTCGCCATCACCACCCGCCCCTCGGCCCTGGCCGTCTACGCCATCGCCGGGGTCGAAGACATCCGGACGCGGCGGTTTACGCCCTACATCATGGGCGTCGCCCGCGGGGTCCTCGGGGCCCCCCGGGCCCGCATCACCAACGTCATCGTCCCGATGAACATCCCCCTCGATCACATGACCGAGGTCCAGATCCGCGAGCTCCCGTCGCAGTCCCGGGGCGAGCCCAACCGGCTCCGGGTCGAAGGCTTCGTCGACCTCGGGGGCGAGGGGATCATCGCCCGCCCCGACATCACGGTCTTCGGCCGGGGCGAGGACGAGTCCTACCGCCTCGTGGCCATGCCGGCCTTCACCGGAGCCCTGGCCGACGCCCGGCTCATCGTGCGGGCCATCTACGGCACCGGAGAGTACCTGTCCAACCCCTTCAGCGCCCAGGTCGTGGGGGGCATCACCACCCCCGACGAGCGCCTCCTCCTGCGCAATTGGGTGGGCATCCCCGACGTGATCTCCCCGGCCGACAGCGGCCGGCTCGGGACCGACCGGGCCGTACGCTTCGAGCTCCGGGGGGCCTCGCCCGACATGTTCTATGCGTCCCTGTCGGCCGACGCCCTGTACTGGCAGACCTACGCCCTGGGCACCGAGCGCAGCTTCGCCTACCCCGACCTGTCGCAGGTAGAGGGGCTCCGCGACCTGCCCGACGGGCAGCAGCTCTACCTCAACATCACCGGGTTTCGGACCCCGGGCTTCAACTTCAACGAGTTCCGGTACAACTTCCTGTCCCAGCTCTACTGGACGGCGTACTCGGGCCGTACCCTGCTCTTCTCGCGCTGAGCAGCCCTCTGCGGCCCCAACGGCGACCGCCCCGGTACGGCGGTGAGGCCATACGCGGGGCGGCAACCGGATGGAGAGGGCTGTAAGCCGAGTTCTGTCCCCGCGGGGCCTCGCGGCCTTCGCGGGCGACGCTCATTCCTCTGGGACCTTCGTTGCCGAAGGCCTCTGGCGACGTACCCGGACGCTTCGGCCGGACTTCTGGCCTCAAACGCGCCCTTATTGTGTCTTGCTCCGAATGGGGTTTTCCCTGCCACCCCTGTCACCAGGGGCGCGGTGCGCTCTTACCGCACCCTTTCACCCTTACCCGCGGAAGGCTCGCGCCGACGGCGGGCGGTTTACTTTCTGTGGCACTCTCCTGGGGCTCACGCCCACTGGCCGTTAGCCAGCATCCCGTCCTGTGGAGCTCGGACTTTCCTCCAGGCTTCGCCGCCTCGCGACGGCTCTGCCCAGCGAGCGCCCACCGCTCTCCATCGCCACGACCCAAAGCACGCCCCCGCCGTCCAGGCAAGCCCAATGGGCTCCGAGGCCTGGGCCCGCCCCGACCCGGTTTGTGTGTCCGCCCGCGACAATGGCCCTCCCGGCAGGGCCTCGCCCGGGGCACACTGTCGGCATGGGACCGTGGCGCGCGGCGTTCGTCTGTACCCTCCTCGGGAGCCTCGTCGGAGCCCGCCCCCTCGGGGCCCAGACCCAGGGCCTGACCCTGCGCTGGCCCACCGGGGAGGACAACCCCTCCGCGGCCCTCCTCGGCCTCGACGACGACGACGACGACGACGACGGGGTCCCCGACCTCGCCCAGGCCCGGGTCGATCCCGGGGTCGACAACGAGGTGGTCCGGGTGACCGTCCGGGGGGGCGCCACCGGGGCCGTGATGGCCGAGGTCTCGGGCGGGGTCCGGCTGGTGGTGGACGGGGTGCGGGTCGCGCGGGCCGCCGTGCCGGCGGTGGGCGGGGTGGCCACGGTGGCCCTGGTGGGGGTCGAGGCGAGCGCCCGGGACGGCGACGCCCGGCTCGTGGTGCAGGCCGGCGGGCTCCGCCACGCGGTGGCCCTGACCGTCGCCGACGGGGTCTTCGTGCGCGGAGACCTCGGGGTGGTGTGGCCCCACCGCGACGCCGCGGGGGTGTCCCAACGCGTCACCCACGACCCCTCCCTGCCGCGCCGGGCCACCTGGGCCCAGACCTCCGACGACCCCGACAATCTCCGGGCCGAGGTGTGGGATCCAGGGGCCGGGGAGGGCGCGGGGGTCACCCTGGAGTCATACGGCTCGGGGGCCTCGGTGGGCGTCGCGGCGGGGGCCCGACGGGGGGTCCTGGCCTCCCTCCGCCTCGAACGCCCTTCGGCGGCGCACCCCGGGCGCTCGGGCTTCGTGCGCCTCGTGGCCGACGACATCGACCTGCGGGCCCCCGGGGTGGAGGGGCAGACCCTGCGGGTGGGGCTCCGCGATCGGGTCCGGCTCCGGTACCGACGCCCCGGGCTCGCGGGCGAGCTCACCCACGACCTCGCGGTGGGCCGTCCCGGCAACGAGGAGGGGCCCCGGGCGGCCCGGAGCATGCGGTGGCGGGTGACGGTCCTCCGCGACCGTCCCGCGGCCCTGGGAGGCCGCCCTGTGGTCGGCGACGACGAGGCCGGGGCCTTGCGCATCGCCCGGCGCCAGGTGGCCCTCGGCAACGAGATCTACGCCCAGTGCGCCATGGTGGTGGGCGACCCCGACCAGGCCGAGGTGGGGGTGATCGACCCGCCCCCGCCTGCCCTCCTCGCGGTGGGCGACGACGACGGGATGCGGGCGGCGGCGGGCGGAGAGGTGCGGCTGCGGGTCAACGGTCGCCCCGTGGGTCCCGTGCGGGTCGGGGCCGGGTGGAGCCCCCTCGACACGGCCCTGGCCCTGTCCCGGGCCCTGCACGCGGCGGGGTTCGCCGCCCGGGTGACGGAGAACGCGCGGGCCGACTACGGGCACACGGGCAGCGTCGACCTGGTGGTCCGCGACGCTCGTGGGCAGCTCGTGACCCTCAGCCCGCCCCCGAGCGGGCCCCTGAGCACCGACCGCAGGCAGCGGGTGCAGATCGGGTCGGTCGACCTGTCCGATGGGCTCACGGAGTTCAACAACCTCACCTCGGCCTCGGGGACCCTGGAGGAGCGGAGCCTGCTCAAGGCCGTGATGGACGACGATCCGAGCAGCATCGAGATCTACATCATCAACCGGTTTGGCGGCGGGACCCGCATCGGCGAGGCCTTCGTCGAGGGCGACCGCGGGGCCATGGTCAACGCCCTCTTCCTCGACCGGGTGGGGATCCTGGCCGAGCGCGAGGCCTGGACCCAGTCGCACGAGGTCGGCCACATCCTGCTCAACCAGCCCTGGCACCCGGACAACATGGGCCCCGATCGCCCGTGGCTCCTCATGGACGCCGACGCCAGCCTCGGGGCCGTCACCGGGCCCAAACGTCTGACCGAGGCCGAGTGCGCCCGCATCCGGGTTGAGAGCGGGGTTCATGCCCTCCCGGCCCTCTTGCGTCGCTACGACCCCGCCCGCCCCGCCGCCGAGGCCCGGGGCTACGCCGACTGGCCGCGGACCCCCACCCACCCCGCGGGCCCGCCCGTGCCGGTGGCCCCCGCGGCCTCGTCCGGGCCGCGGCCCGCGCGCGCGGAGGCCCCGACGGCGGAGTCCATGGGCCTGCGGCTCGGAGGGCCCTGACTCGGCAGCCCGCAGGGGCCTCGTGTACAGTCGGGCAGGAGCACCCCGATGAACCCCAGCGAGCCGCCCCGACGCCCATCGAGGCTCCCCCTCCGCGCGTCCCTGGTCCCGCCGCCGCGGGGAGGGCTGTCGATGCCTCCGGGCGACGACGAGGGCGAGCTGCGCCTCGGGTCGTCCGAACGCACCCAGAGCGCAGGGGACGCCCTGCGGGCCCTCGCCCGGGCGTCGCGCTCGTACCTCATCTACGACGCGGGGAACCAGGCCGTCCGGGGCTTCATCGAGGAGGTCCGGGGGCGTTTCGAGCGGTACTTCGCGGCCCACGGGGACATGGACCTCGTCGTGCGCCCCCACGAGCTCCTCCTCGACGGCGAGGCCGTGTACCTCGAGCGCGACCGCGAGCGCTCGCTGGCCCTGCGCCTCTTCCGGGACGGGGTGCGCAAGCTCTGCCTCGCCCGCGAGACCGACTGGGGCGAGCTCTCCCGCCTCCTGGAGATCCTCTCGATCCGGTTTGTGGGCGTCCGGCTCAACGAGGACGACATCGTCACCCTCATGTGGAAGGCGGGCTTTGTGCACATCCGGGTCGACGCGGTGGAGGGGTTCGTGCCCGACGCCGACGAGGACGACGCGGGGGGCGGGGCGGGGGCCCGCTCGGCCGACCGGCTCTTCGGCGACGACGTGACGCGGGTGGGCGACGTGGCGAGCGGGCGGGTCCCGCACGATTTCGACCTGCCCTCCCCGCGGTTGCCCGGCCCGGTGGGGCTCTTCTACCAGACCCTGCCCGAGGCCTCCCTGGAGGCCCTGCGGGCCGAGGCCGACAGTACCCGCCTGCCCGAGGCCTGTCTGCGCCTGGTCTCCGAGCTCCTGGAGGTGGTGGCCACCCCCGCCGATCCGATGGCCTTCGACGAGGTCGAGGGCCTCGTGCGGGAGGTGCGCGATTTTCTCCTCGCCGAAGACCGCCTCGACACCCTCCTGGCCCTCTACGACGACCTGTGGGCCTACCGGCAGCGGCGCCCCGACGACGCCCCCGCGGTCGATGTCCTGCTGGCGGGTTTCGTCGACCCCGCCGCCGTGCGCAAGCTCGTGCGCTCGTTGCCCAAAGACCTCGTCGAGCCCCCCGAGCGGCTGAGCGCCATCCTGGCCCAGGTGCCCGGCGACGTCCTGGCCCTCTTCTTCGACCTCCTCGACACCGAACGCGACGAGCACACCCGGGCCAACCTCCGGCTCCTCATCGCCCAGCACCTCCCCGAGCGCACCTACTCCGTCATGCAGCGCCTGCGGACGAGCCCGGGCCCGGTGGCCGCCGACCTCCTGCGGGTGCTCGCCGCGGCCGCGCCCGAGGCCGCCACGGAGGTCATCGCGTCGCTCCTCCAGGGCGGAGACACCGAGGTTCAGCACGAGTTTCTGAGGCTCTCGGTGGACATGCAGGGCACGGCCACCCTGCGGGCCCTTCTGGCCATGATGCTCCATGCCTCGGCCCTGGAGGTGCGGGTGCACGCCCTGGAGGTCATCGTGGCCCGTCAGGAGCGCGGGGCCTTCGGCACCCTGCAACGCTACGCCGAGGGACGGGCCGACGAGGGAGCCCCCCCCGAGGAGTTGGGGGCCATCGGGCGGGGCCTCGCCCGCCTCGACCCCGACCGGGCCTCGGCCCTGTTTGTCGAATGGGCCCGACCCAAAGGGTTCTTCAACAAGCTCTTCCACCTTCGGCCCCTCGTGCACCGGGGTCAAATCGCCGTGGTCGGTCTCGGGACCCTCGGGACCCCCGAGGCCCTCGACCTCGTGCGGGAGGTGTACACCCGCGGCGAGGTCGAGCTGCGGGAGGTCGCCCGGGAGGTCCTCGCGGCCGTCGACGCAGGGAGGACCCCGTGAGCAACGCCTCGGTCTCGGACACCCAGGACCACATCGCCAAGGCCCTCGACCGGGCCCGGGCGGGCGAGGACAAGGAGCTCGCCCAGCAGGTGCGCGACCGCGGCGAGGCCTTCGCCCACCTGCTCAACGGCACCGTGCGGATGACCCACATCCACCACATCGACAACAAGGCCTTCGAGGCCCCCCTGCACGAGCTGTCGGCCATCGTCGGCAAGCTCCACGAGCTCCTGGGCCTCGTGCAGCTCGTGATGGTCGAAGACCAGGTCTACATCAACGACATCCGGCTGCGCCTCCAGGCCCGCAACGAGGTGGCCCAGGAGCTCGCCCAACTGTGGCGCCGACACGAGGTCGGAGGGGTGACCATCCACGCCCCCCTCGACCCCACCCAGGTCCGGGCCCTCGTCCTGGCCCTCGCGGCCGAGCCCGCCCCGGCCCATCCCCGGGCCGCCCTCCAGGGGCTCATGCACCTCGCGGGGATGCCCCAGGTCGAGCTCCAGCCCGTGTTTCGGTTCGTCCTCACGGACGAGCAGGCCCAACGCCGCGGGCACCAGGCCGTGCGGGAGGTCTACGCCCTGGCCGCCCAGGCCATGGGCGAGCTCTGGGACAGCCTCGCCCTCGACCGCAGCCCCAACCCCCTGCCCGTGCGGAAGCTCGTCAACGAGCTTGTCGACATGGACCCCCGGCGCCGCAATGAGTCCCTCGTGCTGTGCACCCGCGACGTGCGCTCCCCGGCCCACAGTCGGCACTCGCTCCAGGTGGCCAACCTCGCGGTGCTCCTGGGGCGAGAGATCGGCCTGTCCGAGGGGGCCCTGGCCGACCTCGGGGTGGCCGCCACGTTTCACGACGGGGGCTACACCGCCGACGAGGACGGCTACCCCCCGCCCTTCGAGCGACACGGCACGGCCGGGGCCCGTCAGCTCCTCAAACAGCGGGGTTTTCACGAGGCCCGGATCCGTCGCCTCCTGGTGTGCCTGGAGCACCACCGGCCCTTCAACGACCCCCGGTCGTCCTCCCTCTACGCCCGGATCGTCCACATCGCCGACGACTTCGACACCCTCACCCGCTACCGCCCCGCGGGGCCCCTCCTGGCTCCGCCCGACGCCCTGGGGCGCATGGCCGGGGCCTCGGGCAGCCTGTACGACCCGCTCCTCCTGCAGGCCTTCGTCAACCGCATGGGGCTGTATCCCCCGGGGTCGATCCTGGAGCTCGACGACCGCTCGTGGGTGATGTCGCTGTCGACAGTGCGCGAGCCGCGGCTATTTGACCGGCCCCTGACCCGCCTCGTGCGCACCCCCCGCGGCGACCGGCCCACGGCGGACGAAGACATCGACCTGGCCTTCGGGGACTACGACGTCCAGCGGGTGATCCGCCCCGAGTCGCCGCCCTGAGGGGACGGTCCGACCGCGCGGGCGGAGGGCGGTGATCAGGGCATCCCGAGGGTGCGTGTGCGCAGGAAGGCCCAGGCGGTCTGGGCGAGGTCGCGCGGGATGGCGTGGCCCTCGTCGTTGAGGATGGTGGTCTGGAAGGTGGCCCCGGCGGCCCGGAGGCGGTCTTCGAGCACGCAGGAGTAGTAGACCGACACGAGGGGGTCGCGCGACCCGTGGGTGATGAAGGCCGCGGGGCGGTTGCCCGAGGTGGCCACGGGGATGGGCAGGTCGGGGCCCGTGCAGGCGCAGTAGCCCGCCCGGCTGCGGAGTTGGGCGCAGGTCGTCCCGCTGGCTTCGAAGCCGCACGAGAGGGTGGTCCGGCAGTTGACGATCCCGCCCGAGTTGGAGGCGTAGGCGGCGATGCGGTCGCGGAGGATCTGGGCGCTGAAGTGGGCCATGAAGGCCCCGTTGGAGTGGCCGAGGGCGTACACCCGGGTGCGGTCGACGTTGTAGGCCCGGCGGGCCTCGGCGAGGATGGCCCGGGTCAGGACGAGGTCCTGGTTGGTGTTGGGGTTGGGGTTGGTGGCGGTCTCCCAGTAGGTCGAGCCGTCGTCGTGGTCGAAGTCGCCGAAGGGCAGCCAGCGCGATGTGGGGGCGACGACGATGACCCCGGCGGAGTTGGCCAGGGTCTGGGCGCTGGTCTCGTCCATCACCACGCTGCCGTCTCCGTTGGTCCCGTGGAAGAGCACGAGGAGCGGGGGCGTCGGCCCGGCGTTGGTCGGGACCACCAGGAGCACCGCGCGGCGCTCCCCGAGGACGGTGAGGTTGGCCGAGAACCGCCCCGTCCGCGCGGGGAAGGTGCCCTGGTACACGACAGGATCGTCACCCGCGGGCGACCCCGTGTCGACGCCGGTGTCTCGGGGCACGTCGATGCCGGTGTCGCGGGGGACATCGATGCCTGTATCGCGGCCGGTGTCCCGGGGTACGTCGATGCCGGTGTCCCGGGGTACGTCGATGCCGGTGTCCCGGGGCGGGATGGAGCCTGCGTCGATGCCGGTGTCTCGGGCCGGGATGGAGCCTGTGTCGATGCCGGTGTCTCGCGGGGGGGTGATGCTCGTGTCGATGCCCGTGTCCCGCGGGGCGGGGAGGCCCGCATCGCCGCCGCTGTCTTGAGGCAGAACGCGCCCCGTGTCGGCGGGGGGCGCGTCGACCGCGGGGGTCAGGCCCGCATCGGGGCCTGTGTCCTGCGGGGCGATGGGGGCGTCGTCGGGGACTTCGGCGGCGTCGATGGCTCCGTCTCTCAGCTCACCCACCGTAAAGTCCTCGGAGGGAAACTCGCTCGAGCAGCCAGCCACCACCACCCACGCCGTGACCGACGCGGTGATCAGGGTACGAAGCCGATTCGATCCGGGCACAGAGAGCCTCACAGTGTCGCCCGCGCGGGGGAAGGACCTCGACGCGACCCGGGGGAGGGTGTGGGGAGCGCGATCGGCTGTCAATGTGGGTCACCCCGGGGAAGTGTCGAGTCTGCTAGCATCCGGGCACTCCCATGGGCGGCCTGCTTCACGCGATCGAGACTTTTCCTGGGGCCCTGTACACGGTGCTCCTGGGGCTCGTGCTGCTCTACTGGCTGACGGTGGTCGTCGGGGCGGTCGACCTCGACGCCCTCGGGGGGGCCGAACACGGGGCCGGGGGGGCTGCCAAGGGCATGCTCGACGGGGCCGTCGACGGGGCCGCAGACGGCGTGGCCCACGCCGCCGAGGCGACCGGGGCCCTGGGCAGCCCGGCCGACGCGGTCGGGGCCTCGGGGTCTGTCGGCGACCTCGGAGGCGGACACACCGGGGCAGAGGGGGCGGGGGCAGAGGGGGCGGGGGCGGAGGGGGCGGGGGGACACGGGGGCGTGTTGAGCGCCCTCGGGGGGGTGCACCTGCGGAGGGTTCCGGTGACGGTGGCGGGCAGCGTGGTGGTGATCTACGGCTGGCTGCTGACGGTCCTGGCCAAGGTCACCGCGGGCCCCGCCCTGGAGCGGATGGGCCTGCCGTCGTGGGTCCTGGGCATGGCCCTCGGGGTGGTGTCGCTGCTGGCTGCGGTGCGTCTCGCGGCCTGGTCCGTGCGGCCCCTGGCCCCCCTGTTCGCTACGCGCCCCGCCCGCACCCGGGCCGACCTGATCGGCAAGGAGGCCGAGGTCACCACCGGGCGCCTCGACGCCACCTTCGGCCAGGTGTCGGTGATCGACGGGGGGGCCGGATTGATCCTCGACGCCCGCTTCGACGGGGGCACCCTCCGCCGGGGCGAGCGGGTGGTGGTGAGCCACTGGGACCTCGACCGCAACGTCGTCCTGGTCGAGCCCCTCGATCGATTCACCCGGGTGCGGATGCGGGCCGATCAGGCCGCCGAGACCGCCCCCGCGACCCTCCCCCACGAGCCGAGCCCCGGCGTGCAGACGAAGCGGGCGGAGTAGGGCGCGTCGGCCGTCGATCGGCCCGCACCCCAAGCACCACGGAGCGACACCCATGTCTGAGACCATCGCCTTCGGCACACGGCCCTCCCCTTCGACCTCCGCCGAGACCCCGGGCAGCCGCCCGCCGAAGGACACCCTCCTCGACCCGCCCGGCACCGCCAACACCCTCCTCGACGAAGACCCGACCGTCGCGGTGCGCCTGCCCGACATGTCCGCCGACGCCACGATGGCGGTGGAGGACGCGCGCTTCTCCATGCCCGCCTCGAGGCCGAGCTCGGCCGCCCGGGCTACGGTCCTGCCGGTGCTGGAGGGAGGGGAGGTGGTCTTCTACACCGACAGGCTCCGCTACGAGCGGCTGAAGGTGGTGGGCGAGGGGGGCATGGGCGAAGTGGCCCTCGCCCTCGACCACGACATCGACCGGCGGGTGGCCATCAAGCGGCTGCGGGCGGAGCACCGGGGGACCTCCTCGCTGCTGCGCTTCGCCCAGGAGGTGCGCACCATCGGCCGCCTGGAGCACCCCAACATCGTCCCCGTCCACGACGTGGGCATCGACGAGGAGGGCCAGCACTACTTCGTGATGAAGTACGTCGAGGGCGAGACCCTGGAGACCATCATCGAGAAGCTCGCCGCGGGCGACGAGGCGTACACCCGGCGCTTCCCGTACGAGGTGCGGGCCCAGGTGTTTTTGGGGATCCTGCGGGCGGTCCAGTACGCCCACGCCCGGGGGATCCTGCACCGGGACATCAAGCCGGCCAACGTGATGGTGGGCCCCTACGGCGAGGTCATGGTCATGGACTGGGGCCTCGCCCGGTCGGTCCGGGGCGACGACCCGGGGGCCTCGGACAATGCGACGCGGGCCCCCGCGGCCCACGCGGGATCGAGCCTGGAGACCCAGTACGGCGCGATCATGGGGACGCCCCACTACATGTCCCCCGAGCAGGCCCGCGGCGAGACCGACCGGATCAACGAGCGCAGCGACGTGTACAGCCTGGGGGTGGTGTTTCACGAGCTGATGTCTCTGCGGCACTACCTCGACGACAAGAAGAGCGTGCAGGAGGTGCTCCTCGCGGTGGCCTCGGTGGGCGAGCGTACGCTCGTGGAGTGGGTGGCCCTGGCCGTGGCGACGGGGGCCCCGATGGAGTACCTGCACTACATCCGCCACGCGGTGGCCCCGAAGCCTGAGGACCGCTTCGCCAACGCGGGCGAAATGGCCGACGCCCTGGAGGACATCCTCTCGGGGCGCATCAAGATGCAGTGCCACATCTCGGCGACCAAACGGGTGGCCCACATGGCCCTGCACGCCATCGACCGCCACCCCCTGGTGGCGACGGTCCTGCTGCTCGCAGGGGTCGTGTCGGCGGCGTTGGGGGTCGGAGCGCTGCTCTACGGGGCCCTCGGGCTCGTGGGGGTGGTGTAGGCCTGCGCCGTCTCCGCGGAGCTCCGCGGCGCACTTCGGGCCGCGCCCCCGTTGACGCCGCCGCCATCGGGGCGGTACCACCCTCGGGAACCTATGGCCATCGACCTGCGGACCCTGTGTTTCCTCGACGTGCTGCAACCCCAGCTCGCGGGCTTCTTCCAGACGGTGGCCTCGGGCTTTCAGCCCCTCGCGGGCCAGGCCGCCCTGCTCGTGGAGGTGGCCCCTGGGATCGCCATCAACGCCCTCACCGACGCGGCCCTCAAACACACCCGGGTCCTGCCCGGGATGCAGATCGTCGAGCGCTCGTACGGCCTCCTGGAGGTCCACCACTTCGACCAGGGCGACGTCCGGGCCGCGGCCGACGCGATCCTCGAGCGGGCCGGGTGCACCCTGAAAGACCGCATGCGACCGTCGGTGGTGTCGCGCGAGATCATCACGGGCATCGACGGCCACCAGGCCATGCTGGTCAACCGCATGCGCCACGGGCAGCTCCTGCTTGAGGGCGAGACCCTCTACGTGCTCGAGTGCCGCCCCGCGGGCTACGCGGCCCTGGCCGCCAACGAGGCCGAGAAGGCCGCCCAGATCAACCTCCTGGAGGTCATCAGCTTCGGGGCCTTCGGGCGCCTCTACCTCGGCGGCCAGGAGGAGGAGGTGGCCCAGGCCGCTGCGGCGGCCGAGCGCGCCCTCGAGGCCGTGACGGGACGTGAGACCGCGAAGGCGGGGTCGTGACAGGGACGATTTTGTGGTAGAGACCGGCCGTAGCCCTGGCGCAGCCCGCCGGGAGCGATGCACGGACTCGACGTGATCGCCACATCGACTTGCTTCGTCGTCTCGCGCCCCTCAGCGCGGCCCGACGTGGATCGTGCAGTAGGTAACCGAGCAGGAGGCTTCTCGTGATGCGCAAGATGGGTTGTTTTTCTTTGTTGTTGGCGTCCCTGATGATGGTCGGGTGCGGCGACGATCCCCCCGCCAACAACACGACCGATTCAGGTCCGGCCGACACCGGCACGGCGACTGACACCGGCCCCGCGCCGACCGACACGGGCCGCGTCGACACCGGGACCCCCGACGCCGGGCGCACCCGGGCGGGCGGCCCCTGCATGGCCGACGAAGACTGCGGCGACGGCGAGCTCGGGTGCCTGCGCTTCCTTACGGGCCCTGGGTTCTGCACCAACACCTGCATGCAGGGGTCGGCCTCGGCCGAGCGCACCGCCTGTGGCGGGGTGGGCGGGACCTGCCTGTCGGGTATTCCCCTCGCGGGGATGGGCGGGATGCGCCTGCCCGGGGCCTGCACCCGCACCTGCTCCCCCACGGCAAACACCGTGGCCGCGGGGGCCTGTCCGGCCGGCCAGGTCTGCACGGGTTTCTGGTACAACAACATGGGCGGGATGCCCGACGACACGGGCTGCTGGGCCCACTGCGCGGAAGACTCCCACTGTGCCGGCGCGCAAAACGCGATGGGCATGGCCACCCCGACCTGCAACGTCCGCACGGGCCAGTGCGGCACCGCGGGGTCCAACTCGGCCCTCCTGCCCGACGGGTCCCCCTGCAACCCGCAGGCGGTCCAGATGACCATGATGCCCCAGTGCCGCGGCATCTGCTTCTCGCTCAGCGCCATGCGGCCCACCCAGGGCCTCTGCGGCAGCTTCCTCAACACCCGCAGCGCCACGGCGTGCCCTGACGATCCCGAGGCCGTCCAGCCCCGCGCCGCCGCGGGCGACAACATGGCCATCTGCATTTTCAGGAACTGCATGACCAACAGCGACTGCCGCCGCGGCACCATCTGCATCTATCCCGAGGATGCGATGGGCGTGCCGGCCACCACGGCTCCGCGCACCTGCCTGTACCCCACCACGGCCCAGCCCACGGGCGTGGTCGGCACCGACGGCGGGGTTCCCACCGACGGCCCGGCACCGACGGACGCCCCGGCACCGACGGACGCCCCGGCTCCGACGGACGCGGGCGCCACCGACGCGTCCACCGTCGACGCCGCGGGCTGATCGCGCGCTGTCTGCACAGACGAGGCGCACGCCCCCGCTCCCTCTTCGGAGGGAGTTGTAGGGCGGGCGCCTCGCGCCGTTTGGGGGAGCGAGACGGGGACGTATTGGGCGGTGGAGGAAGTGAACGCCCACGGCCCGCCCGGGGGATGGGCGGGCCACGGGGGGCCGGAGGCCGATCAGTCGTCGGAGCTGGTGTCCGCCCGGCGGGGGCGGTGGGCCATCGGCAGGACGGCCTTGCGGACCCGAACCGAGCGGGGGGTGACCTCGACCAGCTCGTCGCGGTCGATCCACTCCATGGCCGTCTCGACGGAGAGGGTGCGGGGCGAGTGGAGCATCACGTTTTCGTCCTTGCCGTGGTTGCGCACGTTGGACAGCTTCTTCTCCCGGCACACGTTGACGTCGGAGTCATTGGGGCGATTGTGCTCGCCGATGATCATCCCCTCGTAGACGGGCACCCCCGGGGTGACGAAGAACTCGCCGCGGGGCTGGAGGTGGAAGAGGGCGTAGGGCGTGGTCTCGCCGCTGCGATCGGCCACCAGGGCCCCGTTGGCCCGACGCATCATGGGCCCGGCCCAGGGCCTCCAGCCGAGAAACTCCGTGTGCAGGAGCCCGAGGCCGCGGGTCGAGGTGAGAAACTCGCTGCGAAACCCGATGAGGGCCCGGGACGGGACCTCGTACTCGACGCGGGCCCGGCCGAAGCCCGGGTTGTTCATCCGCACCATGAGGCCCTTGCGCTCGCCGAGGCGCTGGGTGACCGTCCCGATGAAGTTGTCGGGGATGTCGGCGATGACCAGCTCGACGGGCTCACAGAGCTCGCCGTCGACGTGGCGGGTGACCACCTCGGGGTTGCCCAGGGACAGCTCATATCCCTCGCGGCGCATGGTCTCGACCAGGATGGCCAGGGCAAGCTCGCCGCGGCCGTACACCAGAAACTGGTCGGCGCTCTCGGTGTCCTCGACGCGCACGGCGGGGTTCTTCCGAACCTCGCGGTGCAGGCGCTCACGCACCTGGCGGGAGGTGAGAAACTTCCCGTCCCGGCCCGCGAAGGGGGAGGTGTTGACCCCGAAGCGCATCTTGATGGTGGGCTCTTCGACGGCGATCCGGGGCAGGGCTACGGGCGCGCTCACGGCGGCGATGGTGTCGCCGATGGTGATCTCGTCGATCCCGGCCACGCACACGTTCTCCCCGGCCCCGGCGGTGGCCGTGCGCTTGCGGGCGAGGCCGTCGAAGGTGAAGAGCGAGCTGACCTTGTGCTCGCGGATGCCCGCCTCGGAGACCACGGCCACGCGCTCGCCCTCGGAGAGGGTCCCGTCGACGATGCGCCCGATGGCGATGCGCCCGACGTAGTCGTCGTAGTCGAGGCTCGCCACGATCATCTTCAGGGGGGCCTCCTGGTCGCCCTGGGGCGGCGGGACCTTGGCGATGATGGTCTCGAAGAGGGGGGTGAGGTCGGTGTTGGTGTCGCTGAGGTTGCGCCGGGCGATCCCGTCGCGGCCGATGGCGTACAGGGTGGTGAAATCGGCCTGGGCGTCGCTGGCCTCGAGGTCGCAGAAGAGGTCGAACACCTCCGTGAGGACCTCCTCGGGGCGGGCGTCCTGGCGGTCGATCTTGTTGACCACCACGACCACCGGGAAGCCCCGGGCCAGGGCCTTACGCAGCACGAACCGCGTCTGGGGCAGGGGGCCCTCCGCGGCGTCGACGAGGAGGAGGACCCCGTCGGCCATGAGCAGGGTGCGCTCGACCTCGCCGCCGAAGTCGGCGTGGCCGGGGGTGTCGACGATGTTGAGCTTGTACTCGCCCCAACGGACCGAGGTGTTCTTCGCGAGGATGGTGATGCCCCGCTCGCGCTCGAGGTCGTTGGAGTCCATCACCCGCTCGACGAGCTCCTCGTTGGCCCGGAAGATCCCGGCCTGACGGAGCATGTGATCGACGAGGGTGGTCTTGCCGTGGTCGACGTGGGCCACGATGGCCACGTTGCGAATCTTGTCCCGGGGATGCATTGCGGCGCGGCCCCTACCATGCCGGGCCTCCCAAAGCCAGGACCAGCCCTCCGCGCGCACGGGGCGGTCAGGGGCCGGCGTCGACCCCGGCGTCGGGAAAGCAGCGGGGCAGGCGCTCGGTGCAGCAGCGGATCCGGGCCTCGCGGTCGAGGGCGAGGGCCTCCGGGGCGATCCCCGCCACCCGGACCCTCCGCTCGACCGCCACGCAGCGGCCAAACCCGTCGTCGAGGCGCAGGCGGATCACGATGTCTCCGGGGAGGACCGAGCAGTAGAGGTCGTCGTCGAGCACGAGGGTCTGCGAGGAGAGCCCCAGGGACTGGGGGTCGTCGGGGGCCGGGCCCATGGGCAACCGGATGCGCAACCGACCGAGGATCAGCCCGTCGGAGGCCCTCGCGGCCGTGAGGTCGATGCGCGGTTGGGTCCCGTTGAACCCGCGCCCCCGGAGCTGGACCCAGATGTGTTGCCCCCCCTGCGGGCCCGGGACGAGGTACACCGGGTCGCCTTCGGCGAGGGGGCGGTAGTCGGCGAAGGAGGCGTCTGTGCCCACCCCCATCTGCACGGTGGCCCCTCCCGGGTCGCACAGGCCCGTGTCGCCCACCGGGCCCGCGTCGACCGGCGGATCCGGGGACGAGCATCCGAGCAGGCCCAGCAGGCCCAGGAGGCCCAGGAGACCCAGGGGGGCGCCCTGAGGCGGGGGAGGGGCCGTCACGGGACCCTGCGAAGGAGCTCAAGCATCCGCGGGGCTGCGACAAACTCGGTGACCCTCCAGACCTCGCGCCCCTCGGCGTCGAAGGCGATCACCACGGGCAACCCCCGGACTCCGTACCGCTGCTGGACCGCGGCGATGGCCGGGGTCTCGTCCGTGGCGTCGACCTTGACGGCGATGAAGCGCCGGGCCTCGCGGCGCACGGCCGGGTCGGAGAAGGTGCGGTGGGTGAGCTCCTCGCAGGCCGCGCACCAGGAGGCCCCGAAATCGACCAGGACGGGGCGGCGGGCGGCCCGGGCCCGGTGCCCGAAATCGCCGAGGGTGGTCTCCCAGGGGATGGTCGGGGCGGGGGGCTCGTACGCCACGGCCCAGACCCCTCCGAGGCCGACCAGGGCGATCCCGATGACCTTACGCAGGCGCTCGGAGGCGCTCCCGTCCTTGAGGGAGAGGTGCACGGCCCCGACGGCGAGGCCTGCGGCCACCAAGGCGGCGAAGAGCCACGGCCGCGGCGAAACAAACCCCGGGGGGTGGGCGAAGAGCGGGACGAGGAGGCGGAGGTAGTACAGGCCCACGACCACCAGGACGAGGCCCATCACGCTCTTGATGCGCTCCATCCACACCCCGGGCTTGGGCAGGCCCATGGAGAAGGTGCCGACGATGAAGAAGGGCAGCCCCAGGCCCATGGAGTACGCGAACAGGGCCGCGGCCCCGCCCACAGCGTCGCGGGAGCGGAAGACGTGGTCAAGGATCCCGACCAATCCCGCGGTGGCGCAGGGGGCCGCGATGGGGCCCATGGCGAAGCCCACGAGGAAGGCCCCCTTGACCCCGAGGCCCCCGATGGAGGCGAGGCGGTTTTGCAGGCCGGACGGGAGCGAGACCTCGAAGAGGCCAAACATGTTGGCGGCCATGGCGAGCATGAGGACGGCCTCGAAGAGCTGCACCCAGCGGTTGCCCGCGAGCGAGCCCGCCACCGTGCCCGACAGCCCCGCGAAGAGCCCCAGGGGGACGAACAGGGCCGCCAGGCCCAGGACGAAGGCCGTGGACAGGAGCATGGCCCGCCCTCTGGACTCGGCCTTGCGGGCCCCGAAGACCGACACCGTGATGGCGATCATCGGGTACACGCAGGGGGTGGCCGCGGTGAGGAGCCCCACCAGGGCCGCCGCGGGCAGGGCCGCGGCCCATCCGTGCCGGGTGAGGGCCGTGCTGAAGAGGTTGTCGTCGGCGAGGGCCGCGAGGGGGGCGGCCAGGACGGCCGACGCGGCCGCGGCCGCGGGCAGGAAGGGGCTAGGTCGGTGCATGGCGTCGGTGCTCGCGCGAGGGGGCCCGGTCGAGCCGACTCTGCGCGGAGCCAGCGCCTCGCGCAACGATTGAATCGACCCCCCGCCCGGCTACGTCTGGGTCGGGGTCGGTCGGGTCGCGGGCTCCTGTGGGCCCTCGCGCCTCGCCCGGCATCGGGTATAGTCCCGGTCTCCCCCGGTGGCCGCCGCGCGCGGCCCCCGCATCTGTGTCGAGAGGATCATGCGAAAGCTGCTCACCGTGGGTCTGGTGTCGTTTGCCGCGGCCGCGTTTGCCGCGGCGGGCCTCTCCCAGCCCCGTCGCCCCGCCCCGCGCCGTCCGCCGACCCCCCAGGTCGCCGCGGCCCCCGCGGGCCCCCCGAGCTCGCCGCGCATCGCCCAGGAGCTCGGCCAGATCCGTTGGGGGGCCACCCACGACCAGGTCCTCGACTACTACCGGGGCTTTCTCCGGGCCCAGTTTCAACCCCGCCTGAAGAATCTCGGGATGTTGGAGCAGGCCCGGGTGGTCGAGCAGCGCGAGTCGGCCATTCGGGCCGTCGAGCGCACCTACGTCGAGTTTGACGGGGCCCAGGCCCACCGGGGTTGGGACTCGTCCTTCGTGGGCGAGGAGTACACCCACGGCAACAACGAGTCGATGCTGGTGTACGAGGATGCCCGGGGCAACCGGGAGTTCTTCTT
Organism: uncultured Myxococcaceae bacterium; assembly: GCA_964447205.1. Classification (GTDB taxonomy): domain Bacteria; phylum Myxococcota_A; class Polyangia; order Polyangiales; genus JAEUKH01. The sequence continues at coordinate 150,876 of CAYUSB010000001.1, read as the reverse complement.
CTTTATCAACGACCGGCTGTGGAAGCGGGTGCAGGCCCGCAACACGGGCGGGGCCCGCATCGATTTCGACGACTTCAGCGCCCAGCTCGAGGCCCTCTTCGGCCCTGGCCGCCGCGTGATGGACGGCACCCGGCTGCGCACCGTCGAGTGGCAAGACGAGGCCACGCGCCTGCACGTGGTCGACAACACCACGTTCTTCAGCGCCTTCTGCCTCGTGTACCAGGAGGTGGCCACCCTCTCGCAGCTCGCCGCCCTGCGCCGCAACACCCTGCCCGGTCGGCAGCAGCGCGCCGCCGTGGCTCAGGTCGAGCCCGCCAACCCCGGGGGGGCCACCACGACCTCCGACCCCAACTCCGACATCGTCGATCGCATCACGGGCAAGATCCGTCGGATCCCGGCCAACCAGGCCGGGGCCTCGGCCTCTGCCTCGTCGAGCGCAGGGGCCGCCCGGGGGGCCTCGGTCACTCCGCCCGCGGGCTCTCCAGGCCCCGCGGGAGCCTCAGGGCGGGCCGACGCGGGCACGAGCCTCCAAGAAGTGAGCGATCCCCTCGGGGGCCTCGGGCTCTGACCCCGGAAGGCCCAAGGGGGGCCCAGGAGGGGCCCTCAGGCCGCGGCGACGGGGGCGGGGGCCGTCACCACCCGCACGCCCTGGAGGGCCGGATACAAGGCCCGCAGCGAGGGAAGGAGCACCTCGTCGAGGGTGGCGCGCTGACCGGGGCATCCGCGGCAGGCCCCGCCGAGGGTGAGCTCGGCGATGTCGTCGCGCAGCCCCACCCAGCCCAGGCGCCCGCCGTCGACGGCCACCAGGGGGGCGAGCACCGACTCGACGTGGGCGCGGAGGCGATGGGCGGGGCTGTCCTCGGAGGTCATTGCGGGTCTCAAGGTACCATGCCGCGGGAGGTCGGTGCGGTGTTCGTTGACGCTCCGCGGCGCGGCGACCTATCATAGGGCGTGGCCGCGCGGTTTCGTCTTCGGTTTCTGTTGCAGGAGTTCGATCTGCCCCCTGGGGAGACCCTCATCGGTCGGAGTCCAGACTGTCACATCACCATCGAAGATCCGCTGATTTCCAGGCAACACGCCCGCATCGTGGTGACCGCCACCGAGGCCACCCTGGAAGACCTCGGCAGCCGCAACGGGTCGAAGGTCAACGGCCGCTCGGTCAACGGGGCCCACACCCTGACCGACGGCGACCGGGTGCGGTTCGGGGCCCAGGAGATGGTGTTTCTGCGGGTGGGGGTCGACCAGCGGCTCACCCGCTCGACCGGGGCCATGCGGCTCTGTTCGCGGTGCAAGGTCCCCTTCCCTGAGGGGCCCATCCAGTGCCCCCACTGCGGCCACGCGGTGACCGCGGTCATCGAGGAAGACACCATGTCGGGCATCTCCGTGCCCGTCCGGCGCACCTGGATCCTGCAGATGCTCGGCGAGGTCCTCGATCGGGCCATCCAGCAGGGGCGGGTGGCCGAGGCCGACAAGCTCTTGCGTCGGGTGGCCGAGGAGGCCGAGTCGCGGCTCACCCACGGCGAGTACGACCCCGACCAGCTCGCCCGCATCAGTGAGTTCGCGGTGCGGATCGCCGAGCTCCGAGGCGACTCTCACTGGGTGTCGTGGGTGCTCAACACCCACCGTCGGGTGGGGCGCCTGCCGCGGCCTTCGTTGTGTCAACAAATCGAGGCCTTGCGGACGGTCCCAGGGGTGACGGCCTCGACCCAGGAGTTTCTCTCGGCCTGGGAGGGGCGCGGGGAGCTGGCCTCGGAGGAAGACGCCTCGGGTCTGGCAGCCCTGGAGCGCCTCGCCGAGGCCTGATCGGGGATCGAGGGGAAAGGTTCGTCGAGGGCCCGCACCGGGGGGAGGGTGCGGGTCTCGGGCGCGCGGGACGGCCCGTCAGTGGTTGAGGGCGTCGGCGAGCTGGCGGTGGTCGTTGGCGAGCTGATCGACCAGGCCCCGGAGGGAGCGCAGCCGGGCCTGGTAGTCGAGCCACGGGCGGGCGAGGCCCGACGCGAAGGTGGCAGGTAGACCCTGCGACCGGACGGGGATGCCTACGGTGCGGATCACGGCCGGGGCGGTCAGGTCGCCCGACGTGTAGAGGCCGCGGGTGGGGGGGGTCCCGGTGATGGCCGGCTCGATGGTAAACTGCCCGGCGGTCCCGGTCTCCCCTGGGGGACGGGCGAACACGAGGGAGCCCATGACGGGCGGTCCGTTGGCCTGGCCGGGCTCGAAGACCACCATGAGCTGGGACATGTTGGTGCGGGTGGGCTGGAGCTGCTCGAGCGACCCGCGGATGACCGGGAGGGTGGCGGCGGTGATCTCCTGGTGGTGGCGCAGGGCCATCCAGGCCTCCTGGAGCTGGATCTGGACCTTCATCAGCTTCTGCAGGAGCTCGGGCCGGAGGCGTCCCACCCGGCCCGCGTAGCTCTCCGGGGTCAACGGGGGGTCGGGCTGCTGCTGGGCGAACCAGGTGTGCAGGTCTTCCTCCACCCGGGCGGCGGCGGGGGCCGTGGTGGGGGCCGGGGGCTCCTCGTTGCCGCGGGCCGCGGGGATGGCGGCGGCCTCGGCGGCCCGGTCGACCTTCTCCTTCATCGTGCTGATAATGGCCCCGGCGGCGTCGACCTGCTGACGGATCTCCACCACCGCGGCCCGGGTGCGGTTGGCCTGCTCGCGGTCGCTCAACCAATTGCCCCCGAGGAACCCCACCCCCAAGGCCACCGCGGCGGCGACGAACACGGCCACGATGCTGCCGGTGTTCTTCCGGCCTACCTCGTGGTCTTCGACGTGTTTGTCGTCGAGGACGAGCCGGATGTCCTGGGGTTGGGCCACGGCCGCGCTGGACCCGAAGGGGTCGGCCGCCAGGGCCGCCCGGCGCTTGCGGGCCTCGGCCTCAGCGATGCGGCGCTCCTCGGCCTCGACGGCCAGGCGGGCCTCTTCCGCGGCCCGGGCCTCGGCGGCGGCCTTCTCCGCCATCTGCTGCTTGATAAAATCGGGCACCACGAGGTCGTCGTCGGGCGCCACGATGGGGGCAGGCGTCGGGACGAAGTCTGTCGACGGCGCGACCGGGTCCGCAGGGCTGGGGGTCGCGGTCGAGGCCGGAGGCGGGGCGCCCTGGGCTGCCGCGGTGCGGTTGAGGCGTGCCTTGAGGTCAGGCTTCTTCTTCTCGTCGGCCATCGGGTCTTGCAGCTCCTTCGGCGGCGGCACGGGGGTGCCGCGGGGTGCGCTGGGTTGCGCGCGAAATACGCGCTGCGCCATCGGCGCGGGACGGTAGCGTCGCCGTTCTTGGGGTGTCAAGGCAATCTCTCTGCAGAGGCCTTCGTCCGAGGCCCCCTCGGCACCGCGCCCACCGCCGCGAGACCGCAGGCGAAATGCCCCCCGCGGCCCGCAGACGTGGGCTAGCCTTGGGGGCCTATGATCCACGACGCCCTGCGGGGCCTCATCGAGGAGGGCCGCGACCTCGACGAAGCCGAGGCCACCGCCGCCATCGAGGCCGTCCTGTCGGGGGATGCCTCCCCGGCCCAGACGGCGGCCCTCGTGACGGCCCTCCGCATGAAGGGCGAGACCGCCACGGAGATCGCCGCCGCGGCCCGGGCCCTGCGCCGGCGGTGCGAGCCCGTGGAGGGCCTGCCCGGGGTCGTGCTCGACACCTGCGGCACGGGCGGGGGGTCGTCCCGGACCTTCAACGTCAGCACCGTGGCGGCCATGGTGGTGGCGGCCTGCGGCATCCCCGTGGCCAAACACGGCCTGCGGGCCGTGACCTCGCGGACGGGCAGCGCCGACCTCGTCGAGGCCCTCGGGGTGCGGATCCACGCCTCGCGGGCCAACGTCTCGCGGTGCCTGCGCGAGGTAGGGATCGCCTTCCTCTACGCCCCGGCCTTTCATGTGGCCCTGGCCCACGCGGGGGTCGTGCGGCAAGAGCTCGGGGTCCGTACGATCTTCGACCTCCTGGCCCCGTTGGCCAACCCCGCCGGGGCCACCCATCAGCTCCTGGGGGTCCACTCGCCGCGGTACCTCCGCGTGATGGCCGAGGTCTTGTCGCGCCTCGGGACGCGCCGGGCGTGGGTCCTTCACGGGGCCGGAGGCATCGACGAGGTGTCCCCTCTCGGGCCCACTCAGGTGATCTCGGTGCGCCAGGGGGTGCTCATCGAGAGCATGGTGGTCCCTGGCGATTTCGGGCTCGAGCCCACCACGGCCGAGGCCCTGGTGGGGGGCGATCCGGCCACCAACGCCGCCATCACCCTGGCCATCCTCGACGGCGAGCCGGGGCCCCGGCGTACGGCCGTCCTGCTCAACGCCGCAGCGGCCCTGGTAGTGGCCGAGGTCACCACCGACCTGCGGGAGGCCGCCGAGATGGCCGCCCGGGCCATCGACTCCGGGGCCGCCCGGCGCACCCTGGCCCGCTGGGTGGAGGTCTCCAACGAGCGAAGCCCCGGCGAGGTCGACGAGGTGGCCTGAGGGGCCAACCCCCAACGGGCCCGCGGCGGCAAGGGATTTCCTGCCCCATGTCGATTGTGCTACATCCCTGAATCAGGATGGTTAACCGTCTGCGAGGCTCTGTCGAAGTGTTCCGCGAGGTGGCCGCGGTGGCCCGGCAGGGTTGGCTCATCCCTCGCAGCCCACGTCGGCCCCTCCGAGAGCACGCCGAGTCCGATCACCTGGTGGTGTTCGTGCACGGGTATTTCGCCTCGTCGGGGGTGTGGCGCCCGATGGCCGATCACCTCGCCGTCACCGGGGTGGCCCCGCGGCAGTTGCATTTCAACTACGTCCCGGTGGGGCACGTGGCCCGCCACGCCGAGCGCCTGGCCCGGGAGGTGCATCGGGTGCATCCGCACGGGCCGGTGAGCGTAGTGGCCCACTCCCTCGGGGGCCTCATCGCCCGTTACTACGCCCAGGTCCTCGGCGGGCGCCTCGACACCCTCATCACCATGGGGACCCCCCATCGGGGCACGGCCGTGGCCCAGGGCTGGCCCCTGGAGCTGGCCCGCGAGTTGTCCCCGGCGAGCTCCCTCATCGCCCGCCTCGAGCGCACCCGCGACCGCCTGGCCCACACCGCGGTGACCACCATGGTGGCCGGCCTTGACGTCCTCGTGCGCCGCGAGAGCGCCATCCTGGAGGGGGCCCGAGTGGTCGACATCCCGTGGGTGGGCCACCACGGGCTCCTCTACGACCCTGTGGCCTGGGACGCCACGGTCGAGGGCCTCACAGCCCCCGTCGTGCGGCTTACGGAGCGAGGCGGTTGAGCATCCGGGGGAAGGGGATGGTCTCCCGGACGTGGGGCAGGCCGCAGGTCCATGCTACGGTGCGCTCGAGGCCGAGCCCGAAGCCCGCGTGGGGCACGCTCCCGTAGCGCCGCAGATCGAGGTACCACCCGAAGGCCTCCCGGGGCAGTCCGTGGGCGTCGATGGACGCTTCGAGGGTGGCCAGGTCGTCCTCGCGCTGGCCCCCTCCAATGATCTCGCCGTACCCCTCGGGGGCCAGGACGTCCATGCCCAGGGCGAGGCGGGCGTCGAGGGGGTCGCGCTTGAAGTAGAAGGCCTTGAGGGAGGCCGGGTACCGATGCACGATCACCGGGCGGTCGAAGCGTGACGAGATCACGGTCTCCTCGTCGGCCCCGAAGTCGTCGCCGAAGGCGGGCCGAGGTTCGGTCGTGCCGTCGGCCTCGATGCGGAGGGTGCCCGCGGTGGCCCGGGCGTCGTAGGCCTCCTGCAGGACGGCGATGGCCTCCTCGTAGCGGATGCGGGGGAAGGGGCCGCAGACCCGCTCAAGCTGGGTGGTGTCGCGCTCGAGGACCTTGAGCTCCTCGCGACGCTTCTCCAGCACCCGCCCCACCACGTACTCCAAGAACGACTCGGCCAGGGCCATGTCGCCGTCGAGGTCCATGAAGGCCACCTCGGGCTCGACCATCCAGAACTCCGCGAGGTGCCTGCGGGTCTTGGACTTCTCGGCCCGGAAGGTGGGGCCGAAGCAGTACACCTTGCCGAGGGCCATGGCCGCGGCCTCGGCGTAGAGCTGCCCCGACTGGGTGAGGTAGGCCGCCTCGCCGTGGTAGTCGGTGGCGAAGAGGGTGCTCGTCCCTTCGCAGGCGTTGGGGGTGAGGATGGGGGCGTCGACGAGGGTGAACCCGCGGTCGTCGAAGTAGTCGCGGATCGACCGGACGATCTCGGCCCGGACCCGGAGGATGGCCGCCTGGCGCCGCGAGCGGAGCCACAGGGGGCGGTGGTCCATGAGGAAGTCGGTCCCGTGCTCCTTGGGGGTGATGGGGTACTCCCCGACCACGGGGCCCACGACCTCGAACGACTGCACGGCCAGCTCGAAGGTGTCCGGGTGCTTGGGGTGGGCCTTGACCTCGCCGGTGACGGTGAGGGAGGTCTCCTGGGCGAGGCGATCGGCGGCGGAGAAGGCCTCGGGCCCCACGTCCCCGAGGCTCACCACGGCCTGCACCACCCCCGACCCGTCGCGGACCTCGAGGAAGACCAGCTTCTTGCTGGAGCGGCGGTTGTAGAGCCACCCTTGGAGGGTGACGGTCTGGCCGACGTGTTGGGACAGGGCTCGAATGGCGACGACGGGGGTGCTCATGGCGGGGCGGTGTCCTAGCACAGCCTCCCCGTAGGCCGCGAGACACTCAGAGCAGGATGCCCTTGAGCAGGGCGTTGGCCACGCTGAAGTAGATCACGAGGCCCGTCACGTCGACGAGGGTGGCCACGAAGGGAGCCGAGGCGCTGGCGGGGTCGAGGTGCAGCCGGCGCAGGATGAACGGGAGCATCGAGCCCGTGATGGTGCCGAAGAGCACGACCCCGAGGAGGCTCACGGCCACGGTGGCCCCGATGAGGACATAATGGGGGCCGTACACCGCGGTGTGGTTGGGCCAGATGAGGATGCGCAGAAACCCGATGGCCCCGAGGATGGTCCCGAGGGTGAGGCCGATCATGAGCTCGCCCCGCAGGACCCGCCACCAGTCGCCGAGCTCGACCTCGCGCAAGGCCAGCGAGCGGATGATGATGGACGTAGCCTGCGAGCCCGAGTTGCCCCCCGACGAGATGATGAGGGGCACGAAGAGGGCGAGGACCACGGCCCGCTCGATCTGGTGCTCGTAGTGCTGCATGGCCGAGGCCGTGAGCATCTCGCCGAGGAAGAGCACGGACAGCCAGCCGGCCCGCTTCTGGATCATGCCCTTGAAGCCCACGTCGAGGTAGGGGGCGTCGAGGGCCTCGGAGCCGCCGAGCTTCTGGATGTCCTCGGTGGCCTCGTCGGCCTGCACGTCGAGGACGTCGTCGATGGTGATGATCCCGAGGAGGTAGCCGCGGGTGTCGGTGACGGGCAGGGCGATCCGGTCGTATTTCTCGAAGTTGGCGACGACCTCTTCGTTGGTGGCCGTGGCGGGGATCGACACGAGCTGCCGGTCGTCGAGGTCGCTCACGAGGGTGTCGGGGGCGGCGAGGACGAGGGTCGACAGGCGGACGTCGTTGAGGAGGCGGCCTTTGGAGTCGACCACGTAGAGGGTGCTGATGGTCTCCGAGCCCGGGGCCTTGTCGCGGATGTGGGTCAGGGCCTCGGCCACGGTCATGTCGGGCCGCAGGGCCACGTACTCCGGGGTCATGCTGCGGCCGGCGGAGCGCTCGGGGTACCCGAGCAGGATCGAGGCGATCTTGCGCTGCTCGGGCGACAGGGTGGCGATCAGGCGCCGGGTGACCTCCGCGGGGAGCTCCTCGAGGAGGCGGGTCCGGTCGTCGGGGGCCATCTCCTCGAGGACTCGTCGGCTCACGTCGTCGCCGAGGGTGGCCACCAGCTCGGTCTGCATCTCCACGGGGAGGTACTCGAAAGTGTCGCAGGCGATGTCGTGGGGCAGCATACGAAACGCCATGGCCGCCACCTGGGGGTCGCAGTCTTCGAGGGTCTCGGCGCAGTCGGCGGGCTCCCACTCCTGGAAGACCTCGCGCAGGGTGTCCCAGTCCTTGTCGTGGACCAGCTCGCGGATGTTGGGGGAGACCAGGGGCCCGAGCTTCATCGGCGGCCTCGCGGCGGGGTGACGGTCTTACACGGGGAGGAGCAGCGGGGCCGAAGGTGAAACAACGGCCCCGCGGGCGCCAGCGCGAAGTGGCCCGCAGGACGCAGGCGTTATTTCTTGTCCTTGCGGCCGAGGAGGGCCCGGAGGGGGTCGGGCAGGCGGCTCATCACCTCGCTGCGGGCGAGGGAGACGTACGAGCGGGCCACCTGGCGGCCGACGGCCATCTTGGCCCCGAGGGTCTCGGTGCCCGGGGCCTCCTGGCCGAGGGTCCCGTCCTCGAACTGCTGCCGGGTCTTGCGGCGCTGGAGCTTGCCCGACGAGGTCTTGGGCACGGTCCCGGGGGGAATCAGGACCACCTGCCAGGGGACCAGGCCCGTCTCGGACTGGACCTTCTGCACGACCGACTGGCGCAGGGCCTTCAGGCCCGCCTCGTCGGGGCTCTGCTTGCCCTTCCACTCGGCCACCACCACGAGCTGCTCGGAGGGGGCGTCGCCGGGCTGGCAGGCGAAGGCCACGGCGCTGCCGGGGCGGATCCCGTCAAGGTCGTTGACCATCCACTCGATGTCCTGGGGGAAGTAGTTGCGGCCGTGGACGATGATCATGTCCTTGACCCGTCCGCAGACGAAGACCTGCCCGTCGGCGAGGTAGCCCTTGTCGCCCGTGTACAGCCACCCGTCGCGGAACGACTGGGCCGTGGCCTCGGGGTTTTCGTGGTACCCGGGGCACACCGAGGGTCCGCGGAAGATGATCTCGCCGACGACCCGGTCGGGCAGGCGGTTGCCCTCGGGGTCGACCACGGCCACCTCGTGATCGACGAGGGCCTCGCCGCAGCTCACGATCTCGACGCTCGGGGCCCCTTCGGCGGCGGGGCGGGCCTCGCCCTGGCGGAAGGCCTCGACGTCGACCCGGTCGGTGCGCAGGATGCCGTCGGGGGAGGGGGCGAAGGAGATGGCCAGGGTGGCCTCGGCCATCCCGTACGACGGGAGCATGGCCTCGGGGCGGATCCCCGTCGGGGCGAGGCGCTCGCAGAACCCGCGGAGGGTGTCGGGGTGGATGGGTTCGGCCCCGCAGCCGAGGACCCGGACGTGGGAGAGGTCCCAGGAGGCGATCTCGCTGTCGCGGGCCCGGCGGGCGGCGAGGGCGTAGGCGAAGTTGGGGGCGAAGGTCATCGTGCCCTTGTGGGCGTGGAGCATTTCGAGCCAGTAGGTGGGCTTGCGGACAAACTCCATCGTGGGCAAGAAGGTCACGCTGATGTTGGTAAACACCGGGGCGATGACGAAGCCGATGAGTCCCATGTCATGGTAGAGGGGGAGCCAGCTCACCGCGTGGTCGCGGGTGTTGTCGACCCGCAGGGCCTTGTGCACGATGGCCGAGGCGTTGGCCGCCAGGTTTCCGTGGGTGACCCGGACCCCTTTGGGCGAGGCCGTGCTGCCCGAGGTGTACTGCAGGAAACACAGGTCGTCGGGGCTCATGGGGGGCTCGGAGCCGGCCCGCGGGGCGTCGAGGCGGAGCTGGTCGACGAGGAGGAGGCGCTCGACGGCCCCGGTGTCGAGGGTCGACCCCAGGATGGGGCGCACGACCTTGGAGAGGAGCATGGCCCGGGCGCCCGAGGAGGCCACGATGTGCTCGACGTTTTTGACGTACGAGTCGACCTTGCCGAGGGCCACGGGGGGGTACATGGGCACGGGCACGAGGCCCCCGAGGACGGCCCCGAGAAAACTCAGGACGAAGTCTTCGGCCTCGGGCAGGACCATGGCCACCCGGTCGCCCTTGCGCAGCCCCTCGGCGTGGAAGGCCGCGGCCCGGGCCCGGGAGGCCTCGAGGAGCTCGGCCCAGGTGTAGGTCTTGTCGGGGGTGTGGGGGCTCGCGAAGACAAACCCACGGACATCGGGGCTCCGCTCGGCCGCGTCGCGGAGGGCATCAGAGAGGGTGGGCGAGTGGGGTCGGTCGCTCATGGCGTGTGCTGTCTCTCGTCGGGCGTTGGGAGAGGGCAGGGCCGCCGCGGCGACCCGCTCGCCCGGGGGCTAACCACACTCCCGCGGCTTTGTCATCGCTCCCGTGTCGGTGCCACGCCCGCGACGCAACCCGCTACCAGGCCTTCGCGCGACCCGCTGACACCGCCGCGCCCCGAGGGGCCTCCAAGGGACACGATGAACCACACGATCCGCACGGCCCTGCTCGCTCTGGCGATGGGCTCCTGGGGCTGTCGCCGCGTCGCCTCCGACGCGTCGTCTCCGCGCCCCGTCACGGCCCTCGACGCGCGGCCCCCGCGCCCCGCCCAGACCCCCCCCACCGCGGCCCCCCCCGACGCCCCCGGGGGCCCGGACGGGGGCGACGGGTGGCGCCCTGCGCGGGTGGTCCTGCCCGCCCCCTTCGCCACCCCGTCGGCCAACAACCCGCCCCGGATCGTTCGTCGCCCGGCGGGGGTCGCCCCCACGGGGCCCGGGCTGGTGGCCGCGGTGTGGGCCGACGGGCTTCAGGGGGGCCGTTGGATGGCCCAGAGCCCCTCGGGGGAGGTCTTCGTGGCCGAGCACGAGTCCGGGCGGGTGGTCGTGCTCGCGGACGCCGACCGGGACGGACGGGCCGACCGGGGCCGTACGGTCTTCGCCGCCGACCTGCCGCTCCCCTTCGGCCTCGCGTTTCACCCCGGGGGATGGCTCTTCGTAGGCTGCACCGACCGGGTCTTGCGGTACGCGTACCGACCGGGGCAGCGGGAGGCCGCGGGGGATCCGACGCGCGTGGCCTCCCTGCCGGGCCGCGGATACAACCAGCACTGGACCCGCAACGTGGCCGTCTCGCCCGACGGAGCGCGGGTGTTTGTCACCGTCGGGAGCGCCACCAACGTCGACCCCGACCCCGACCCGCGCCGGGCGGCCATCAGCGTGATGGGGGTGGACGGGGCGGGGTTTCGGGTGTTCGCGAGCGGGCTGCGCAACCCCATCGGGATGGCCTTTCACCCGCGGACGGGGGCCCTCTTCACCGTGGTCAACGAGCGCGACGAGTTGGGCGACGACCTCGTGCCCGACTACCTCACCGAGGTGCACGAGGGGGCCTTCTACGGCTGGCCCTACGCGTATTTCGGCCCCCACGAAGACCCCCGTCGCCGCGGAGAGCGGCCCGACCTCGTGGCCCGGGCCAGGGTTCCCGATTTCTCTCTCGGGGCCCACGTGGCTCCCCTCGCGGTGACCTTCCCCACCCGGGGGGCCCTCGGGGTCCCCGTCGGCGACGCCCTCGTCTCCCTCCGAGGCTCGTGGAACCGCGCCCAACCCGCCGGCTACAAGGTCGTCCGGGTGCGCTTCGAGGGCGGCCACCCCGTCGCGATGGAGGACTTCCTCACGGGCTTCACCCTGCCCGACGGCGGGGTCTACGGCCGCCCCGTGGGCCTCGTCGAGATGCAAGACGGCTCGCTCCTCCTGGCCGACGACGCCGCCAACGTCCTGTGGCGCGTGACCGCCGCCCCGCCCCAACCCTGAGGGCCCCGTCGCCAACCCCCCGGCACCCCAAGGCCGCGCTTGACAGGGAGACCCGCGAGATCCAGAGTCGTATCCGCGCATGGTGATACGATGATGAATCTGGTGCAGTACGTCGGGATGTTCAACCTGCTCGGCGACGAGAGTCGGCTGCGGTTGTGTGTCCTGCTCCAGGGGCGGGAGCTTTCGGTGGGAGAGCTCGTGCGGGTGACGGGGATGTCGCAGCCGAGCGTGTCGATGCACCTCGGGCGCCTGCGCGAGGCGGGGTTTGTGCGCGACCGCCGCAAGGGGCAGCACGCCTTCTACGCCCTGGCCAGCGACACCCTGCCCCCCACGGCGAAGGCCCTCATCGACGAGGCCGCCCGCTCCGACGACGTGACCCTCGCGGGCGACCGGCGGCGCCTCCGGGCCCTCGAAGACGAAGCCCGGGGGGCCTTCCCCGACGCCTTCGCGGGCGAGATGGAGCGGCACTACTCCCCGGGTCGCACCTGGCAGTCTCTGGCCGTAGGTCTGGCTGCCCTCCTCGACCTCGGGCGGGTCCTCGACGTGGGCTCGGGGGACGGAGCCGCGGGGGCCTACCTCGCCCCGCGCTGCCGGTCTCTCACCTGCATCGACACCAGCCCCAAGATGGTCGCCGCCGCGAGCCAGCGCCTCGCGCCCTTCGGCCACGCCCGGGCCCTCGTGGCCGACGCCGGGGCCATGCCCTTCCCCGACGGGGCCTTCGACGCCGCGGTGGTGTTTCACACCCTCACCTACGCCGAGAGCCCCGGTGCGGTCCTTGCCGAGTGCAGCCGGGTCCTGGCTCCGGGGGGGCGCCTCGTGGTCCTGACCCTCGACGCCCACGAGGCCCGCGACGTGACGGCCTCCTTCGGCGAGCGGCACCCCGGGTTTTCCCCCGCCGCCCTCGGGGCCATGCTCACCCGGGCCGGGCTCGCCGTGACCACCGTCGAGGTGGCCTCCCGTGAGGCAAAAAAGCCCTACTTCCGCGTCGTCCTCGGCGTGGCCCACAAACCCCTGTCCCCCGTACCCTCCCTCCCCGAAGGTCTCGTGTAGCCCATGTCCCCCCAGCATCCCCTCGAAGAGCTCCTCCAGCAGCGCATCGTCATCCTCGACGGGGCCATGGGGACCACCATCCGCACCTACAACATGCGCGAGTCCGACATCCGCGGCTCCCGCTTCGCCGACGCCTCCAAAGACCTCCTCAACAACGGCGACCTGTTCTCGATCACCCAACCCGCGATGATCGAGGACATCCACCGGCGGTTCCTCGAGGCCGGGGCGGACATCATCGAGACCAACACCTTCGGGGCCACGAGCATCACCCAGAGCGAGTTCTTCGTCGACGACCCGCGGGATCGCGGAGGCCGCAAAGACCCGGCCTTCTACCAGGGGGTGCTCGAAGACGAGTTCTTGCGGAGCCTCGCCTGGGAGATCAACGAGGCCTCGGCCCGGCAGTGCCGCAAGGTCGCCGACCAGGTCTCCAACCGGGACGGCCGACAGCGCTTCGTGGCCGGGGCCCTCGGGCCCCTGACGGTCTCCCTCTCCAACTCGCCCGACGCCGACGACCCGGGCTTCCGGGTGGTCACCTTCGACCAGGTCAAGACCGCCTACGTCGAGCAGACCCGCGGCCTCATCGCGGGCGGGTCTGACATCCTCCTGGTCGAGACCATCTTCGACTCCCTCAACGCCAAGGCCGCCCTCGTGGCCATCCAGGAGGTCTTCGCGGCCGACGGGGTCACCCTCCCCGTGATGATCTCCGCGGCTGTCGGGCGCGGGGGCGAGACCATGATCTCGGCCCAGACCGTCGAGGCCCTGTGGCACGCCGTCGAACACGTCAAGCCCTTGTCGATCGGCCTCAACTGCTCGCTCGGCCCCGACCTGATGTACCCCTTCCTGGAGGAGCTCGCCCAGCGCGCCTCGGTGGCCATCTCGTGTTACCCCAACGCGGGCCTGCCCAACCCCCTGTCCCCCACCGGGTTCGACCTCGAACCCGCGGACATGGGCCGCTTCCTCGGCCAGTTTGCCGAGGCGGGACTCGTCAACATCGCCGGAGGCTGCTGCGGAAACACCCCCGAGCACATCGCGGCCATCGCCCGGGCCCTCGAAGGACGCCACCCCCGAGAGCTCACCGAGGGACGCGCAGGACGGGTGTCGGTGTCGGTCCCGGCGGATCTCACCGACGAGGGGCCGAGGCCGTTGCGGCTGTCGGGGTCACTGCCCTTCACCCAGCAGGTGGGCAGCTTCATCATGATCGGCGAGCGCACCAACGTGGCCGGCTCGCCGCGGTTCGCCCGGCTCATCAAGGAGGGCAAATACGAGGAGGCCGTCTCCATCGCCCGCCAACAGGTGGAGAACGGGGCCAACGTCATCGACATCTGCATGGACGAGGGCATGATCGACGGCCCCACGGCCATGACCCGCTTCGTGGCCCTCCTCGCGAGCGAACCCGAGGTGGCCAAGGTCCCCTTTATGATCGACTCCTCCAAGTGGGAGGTGATCGAGGCCGGGCTCAAGGGCCTCCAGGGCAAGGGGATCGTCAACTCCATCTCGCTCAAGGAGGGCGAGGAGAAGTTTCGGGCCGCCGCCCGCACGGTGCTTCAGTACGGGGCCGCCGTGGTGGTCATGGCCTTCGACGAGGACGGCCAGGCTGCCACCTACGCCGAGAAGGTCCGCATCTGCGACCGGGCCTACCGCATCCTCGTCGGGATGGGGTTTGACCCCGCCGACATCATCTTCGACCCCAACGTCCTGACCGTGGCCACGGGGATCGAGGAGCACAACAACTACGCCGTCGACTTCATCGAGGCCACCCGCTGGATCAAGGCCAACCTCCCCCACGCCAAGGTGAGCGGGGGGATCTCCAACGTGTCCTTCAGCTTTCGCGGCAACAACGTCGTGCGCGAGGCCATGCACTCAGCCTTCCTCTACCACGCCATCGCCGCGGGCCTCGACATGGGGATCGTCAACGCCGGGATGCTGGAGGTCTACGAGGAGATCGAGCCCGCCTTGCGCGACCTCGTCGAGGACGTGTTGCTCAACCGCCGCCCCGACGCCACCGAGCGCCTGGTCGACTACGGCGAGCGGCTGAAGGAAGCCGGGGCCGGAGCCGCGGCCGCGGAGAAACGTGAGGAGGCCTGGCGCAGCGCCCCCGTGGAGGAGCGCCTCGCCCACGCCCTGGTCAAGGGGATTGACGGGTTTATCGACGCCGACACCGAGGAGGCCCGGGTGAAGCTCGGCCGGCCCCTGGCGGTGATCGAGGGCCCCCTGATGGCGGGGATGAGCGTGGTGGGCGACCTCTTCGGGGCGGGCAAGATGTTTCTCCCGCAGGTGGTGAAGTCGGCCCGGGTGATGAAGAAGGCCGTGGCGTGGCTCACGCCCTTCATGGAGGCCGAGAAGTCGGCCCTGGAGGCATCAGGCCAGGTGGCCAAGGCCCAGGGGCGTATCGTGCTCGCCACGGTCAAGGGCGACGTCCACGACATCGGCAAGAACATCGTGGGGGTGGTCCTGGCCTGCAACAACTACGAGGTCTTCGACCTCGGGGTGATGGTCTCCTGCGACAAGATCCTGGCCAAGGCCCGCGAGGTGAAGGCCGACCTCATCGGCCTGTCGGGGCTCATCACCCCGTCCCTCGACGAGATGATCCACGTGGCCCGTGAGATGGAACGCCAGGGCTTCACCCTTCCCCTCCTCATCGGCGGAGCCACCACGAGCCGGGCCCACACGGCCATCAAGATCGCCCCGCACTACCGCGAGCCCGTGGTGCACGTCCTCGACGCGAGCCGGGCCGTCCCGGTCACGACCCGCCTCATCAGCGACGAGGGCAAGGCCGCCTTCGTGGCCGAACACCGGGCCGAGTACGAAGACCTCCGCCGCATCCACGCCGCCCCCAAGCACACCCTCCTGCCCCTCGACGTGGCCCGCACGCGCCCGACGCCCCTCGTGTGGAGGCCCGAGGACATCGCCGTCCCCGCGCGCACGGGAGTGGTGGTGGTCGACGATGTCTCGATTGCCACCCTGCGCCCGTACATCGACTGGACCCCCCTCTTTCACACCTGGGAGCTCAAGGGGGTCTACCCCCGGATCCTGGAGCACCCGCGGTATGGCGAGCAGGCCCGGCGGGTGTTTGCCGACGCCAACGAGCTCCTCGATCGGATCGTACGGGACGACCTCCTGCGGGCCCGCGGGGTGTACGGCCTCTTCCCCGCCGAGAGCCTCGGAGACGACGTGGCCCTCTACACCGATGCGACGCGGGCGGAGGTCCTGGGGCGGTTTCATTTTCTGCGGCAACAGACCGAGCGGGAGCCGGGGGGGCCGTTCCGTTCGTTGGCGGATTTTGTGGCCCCGAAGGGGGCGGGGTTGTCCGACCACCTGGGGGCCTTCGCCGTCACCACGGGGATCGGGCTGGAGGCCCTGGTGTCGCGCTTCAAGGCCGAACACGACGACTACAACGCCATCATGGCCGAGGCCCTGGCCGACCGTCTGGCCGAGGCCTTCGCAGAATACCTCCACCGCCGGGTGCGCGCGCAGTGGGGGTATGGGGTCGGGGAAGACCTCTCGCCCGACGACCTCATCGCCGAGAAGTACCGCGGGATCCGCCCCGCCGCGGGCTACCCCGCCTGCCCCGATCACACCGAAAAGGCCACCCTCTGGAACCTCCTCGACGTCGAGGCCCAGACCGCGATGAAGCTCACCGAGTCGTTTGCGATGTGGCCCGGGTCGAGCGTGAGCGGGCTCTACTTCGCGCACCCCGAGGCCCGGTATTTTACCCTCGGCAAGATCGGCCGCGACCAGGTGGAGGACTACGCGGCCCGCAAGGGCATGACCGTCCAGGAGGTCGAGCGGTGGCTCTCGCCCAACCTCGGATACGAGCCCGGGTGAGGGGCGTTGTGGCCCTGTCGCGGGCTCTGGTACCGTCGTTGGGGTGTATCCCCCGCTGAACGTGGTCGACGACCCCGAGACCCCCGTGCCCCAGTTGTGGTGCGGACGGTGCCTGGCCGAGCACCCCGAGGCGGCCTGTCGTGCGGCCCAACTGGGCGGGGAGGTGGTTCGGCTCTGCCCGGGGTGCGGGCTGGTCGTGCGGGCCCTCGTGCATGTCGAGCGGCAGCCCCTGACCACGGTGTATCTCGGGGCCCTGCGGTATCCCTTCAATCAGGACGGGGCCGTGGCCCTCCTGGCCCTCGCGGTAGGGGGGTGGGCCTTGCGGCTCGCCCCGGTGGTGGGGGGGCTTCTGGCGATGGGGGTGACCCTGGGCTACCTCTTTGTGATCGTGCGGCAGACGGGGCAGGGGCGCGACGCCATGCCGGCCCCGACCGAGTTTGAGGGCTTCAGCGACATCCTGGCTCCCGCTGTTCGGTTTGTGTTCGCGGCCCTGGTGGCCCTGATTCCTCTGGCGTTGGTGGTGACCCGGGTGGGGCCGTCCCTGGGGCAGGGCGGGGCTGGGGCCGTGGTGGTGGGGCTCGCGGGGCTTTGGGCCGTGGCCTGGATGCCCGCGGCCGTGGCCGTGGCCGCCCACCTCGACGGCTGCCTCGGGGCCCTCAACCCGATCCCCGTGGTGCAGGTGATCGCCCGGATCCCGGTGGACTACGCCAAGACCGTGGCGGTCCTCGTGCCCCTGATGGCCCTGTCGGTGGGGGTCGACGCCGCGGCGGCGGGGGTGGCCATGGGGGTGAGGGTTCCGGTGTTGTCGGCGGTGGTGAAGATCGTGATGGGGGCTGTGGGGTTGTACCTGCCGATGGTGATGGCGCGGATCGTTGGGCTCCTCTTGCGGGAGCGGTCCGTCGAGCTCGGCCTCGATGGGTAAAGGGGGCCTCGCACGGGATGCGGTTGCGACACGGGGTCGCAGGGCGCGCGCGGGGCTTGGAGACGGGCGGCAGACGTAGCAAGCTGCGGGCGATGAAGGCGATGGCGCGACGGGTGACGGCGGTGGTGGGGGCGATGGGGTTGGCGGTTGGGGTGGGGTGCGGCCACGACCACCCTGCGGTCGATGCGGGCCTGGCCTGCACCGACCCGGCCCAGATCAGCCTGCCCAGTTGCACGGCGGGGCCCGATCTGTTTTCGGACGAGGCCTGCACGACCCTCGACGACGCCATCGGGCGGGCCCAGGCTGACGATGCCCGGGCTCCGTCGGTGACGGCCCCGACGGAGGGACAGGCCGTGTCGGAAGCCGCGGGGTTTGTGTTCCGCTGGGAGGCCCCGACGGCGGCGGTGGTGCCCTGGGGGCCGCGAGGGAATCGGGGGCGGCGGGCGTTTTCGTGGCGCGATGACCTGGTCCGGTGGAGCGTCCTGGTGCCCGAGGCCCAGGCCCATTGCGCGCCGTTTACGGGGCGGGCGTATGAGCTGCGGTTTCGGGTCGGGGGGGCGGTGGTGCTGCGGCGGCAGCAGTCGGCCACGAACTACACCCCGGGGCCCGACGCCTGGGCCCGGCTCCGGGCCGCGGCGGGGAGCAACCCGGTCGAGCTCGTGATCGCCACCGCGGTCTTCAACCAGAACGCCATCACCGCGGGCAACGGGCCGTTTGTGACGGCGACGCCCCGCCGCTTTACGCTGGCCCCTTGAGGGAGGGATGGGGGCGTAGGGGTGGGTTTCAAACTACCGCTGTCAACTTTGGGCTCCGAGGGCATGGATCTGCCGGGATGTTGTTCGCGCGATCCTCATGGTCCGCGGGCTGAAGCCCACGGCACCGTCGGGAAAGCCCGTCGAAGACGGGCTGCCCACCCATCGAGCACCACGGTTCCAAGGGTGTCTTCCATGGCTGCATCTCCCCGGCGGTGTCGAGCAAGGACCGAGCAACAGCGGGAGCCACCCAATGTTTCGCGGTGTGAAGCATGTCTTTGACGGTCTTTGCCAACAGTGCCGTGGGCTTCAGCCCGCGGCGCGGCGCCCGAGCTTGCGAACGAATCGATTATCGGAGTTTGGCGGGAGGTCGGGCATGCTGTGTCGCTAAGTTGAGAGCTGAAGTTCAAAACTAGCCCTTACTGATGACATAATCTAGCAAATAAAGCCAGTTATGGAGATGATCCCGCGCGCTTCACGCCGGTTGCGTTAATTCTATGCGGGATTAGCCAGTACATCAGCGATGTACGTGGGATGCTCGCGCCTGGAGCTTGTCGCGTCCGCGCCAGCGCCCACAGGCTAAGGTTGGGTGCCCCTTCGGGGCCGGAGTTTGAGGTCGTTGGACGGGCGTGGTCGCGGGGTCTGCTTCCGTCCGTGCCGCGAGGCGTAGCCGACGGAGGGGACGGTGGACCACGGGCTTACAACGCGGGCTGCATTACGGGCTACACTGCGCCGGAGGACAGCGCGAACAACGAGTTGCTCCAGGGCTGGGCCTACAACGGCCTGGGTCAACTGACGACCCACACGCGCGCCGACACCAACACCGTGACCTTCGCCTACGACACCCCCACCACGGAGTACCCGCTGCGCACGGGGCATCTCAGCTCCGTGACCTGGCCTCTGTCGTCAGGCAGCTTGACCACCACCCTGGGGTACCGCACGCCCGCTGCGCCGGGCGACCGGCCGTAGCCCCTCGGGCACGTCCCGCAACGGGTCGCCGACCTGCCGAAATCACCCCCGGACCTCCTGCAACGGGCCGCCGACCTCCCGTAACCACCTCGGAACCCACCTCAACGCCGCCGCCACGTGCCGTAACGGCCGTCGGACCCGCCGCAACGGGTCGAGCACGCACCGTAACCCCCGAGGGAGGTCCTGTAACGCCGCGGACACTTACCGACTGACAAGGGGACCTCCTATAACGACGTATAAATCGATTGATCGAAGTATTCCGCGCTTGACGGGGGCCCGGGCGCCGTGGCGCCCTCGCGGGCATGACGACCTCTACCGCGGACAAGAAGGCAGACAACATCAACGACCTGGAGCGCCTGGAGGCCTGTGTCGGGCGCTGGGTGGCTCAGGAAGAACACGCGGCGGCCCTGACCCTGGAGGCCCTCCAGGGCCCTGGGCGCGGCCTCCGAGGGGGAGATGGAGGCCGCGGTGGGGCGGGTTCCGACCGAGCGGTTGCTGAGCCTCGGGCGGCGGAAGGACAGCGGGGCGATCCTGGAGTCGTTGCCCGGCTTCGTCGTGTCGATGGGGTTGGCGTGGGCGAAGTTGCCCGCCGACGGGCACGACAATCTGGTGGGGTTCGACCCGACGGTCCTGCGGGTCTTGCCGAGCCTCGGGGTCACCCTCCGGGGGCTTCACCGGCGGTTTGCCGGGCAGTCGTCGGACTTCGTGGCCGATCTTCAGCGGCGCAGGAGCCTCGCGGCCACGGCGTTTGCCTCAGGGGTGGGGCTGCGCGACCAGGCGGTTCGGGCCATGCGTCGCGAACTCGTCGGGGTCGACGAGGCCCGGGCCGCCCTGGAAGAACGTAAAGGTGTGGCCGAGTCGGCCGAGTCCCTGGCCGGGGGACTGGAGGGTGTGGCCAAGGAGATCGTGCTTCAGCGGGCCGACCCCGCCCGGGCCGCGATCATGGACGCCAAGAAGCTCACCGCGGACTATGCCGCGCGGCTCAAGGCCAAGGCGGCCGAGGTTCGGGAGACGGACCTGGCCGCGGGCGGGGCGGTGGCCATCCCGGTGTCCCAGGAGGAGCTCGATCTGGTCGACGGGCGGATTCGGTGGGTGGTCGATGGCGTGTGTCGGGCGTTCGTCGACGCCGCGGCCCTTGACGCGCGGGTTGAGCTGCCAAGGCTCGGCAAGAGGGAGGACCTCTTCGTGCAGAGGGCCCCGAAGAAGGCGGAGCCCGTGGTAGAGAAGGTGGTTCCAGTGCCCGCGTGAGGGTCGTACGCAGGGCCCGCTTCGCCATCCGGGGCTTCCCAACGCCCCAATGGGGCGGTAGATGCTCTGGCCATGAGCGTATCGATCGACCTGCGCGACAAGGTCGCCGTGATCACCGGGGCCAGCCGCGGCATCGGCGAGGCCATCGCCCGCACCTTCGTCGCCCACGGGGCCCGGGTGGTCCTCGCGGCCCGCAAGCCCGAGGCCCTCGAAGCCCTGGCCGCCTCCCTCGGCGACGCGGCCCTGGCCGTGCCCACCCACACCGGGCACGCCGCCCAGTGCGAGGCCCTCATCGCACGGGCCGTCGCGTACTTCGGCCGGGTCGACGTCCTGGTCAACAACGCCGCCACCAACCCCTACTTCGGCCCCATGCTCGACACCGACCTCGGGGCCTGGCGCAAGACCTTCGAGGTCAACACCGAGGGGTATTTCCTCTGCGCCCGCGAAGTGGCCCGGCACCTCATCGCCCGCGGGGCGAAGGGGTCGATCGTCAACGTGGCCTCCGTGGCAGGCCTCGAGGCCGCCCCCCTGCAAGGGGTCTACGGGGCCACCAAGGCCGCCGTCATCAGCATGACCCGCACCCTCGCGTACGAACTCGGAGGGGCCGGGATCCGCGTCAACGCCATCGCCCCGGGCCTCATCGAGACCCGCCTCTCGGCGGCCATCGTGGGCAATGGGACTGTTCTGGAGGAGGTCCTGCGCAAGACCCCCCTCGGACGCTACGGGCAGCCCGACGAGATCGCCGGAGCGGCCCTCTTCCTGGCCAGCGACGCGGCGAGTTTTGTGACCGGACACACCCTCGTGGCCGACGGCGGCCTCACGATCTGCTAGAGCGCCGATCGCCCCTATGGACGCACTGCAACTCCGCTCCCTCCTCGAACGACTCCAACGCGGCGACACCGACGTCGAGGCCTGCGTCGACGCCCTGCGCGACCTGCCCTTCGGCGACCTCGGGTACGCCATGGTTGACCACCACCGGGCCTTGCGTCAGGGGGTTCCGGAGGTGATCTTCGGGCAGGGGAAGGCGTTTGAGCACCTCCTCGGGATCACCCAGGAGCTCGCGCGCAAGGGGACCAACGTGCTCATCACCCGCCTCGACCCGGGCGCGGGGGCCATGCTGGAGGCCCAGGTTCCGGGGCTGCGGTACCAGGCCCTGAGCCGGGTGGCCACCCTGGAGCTTGGCCCCATCGCCCCCCTCGGGCAGCGCCCCGTGGCCGTGGTGTGCGCGGGCACGAGCGACGTCCCCGTGGCCGAGGAGGCCGCCGAGACCCTGCGCATGCTCGGGGCGAGCGTGACCCGGGTCTACGACGTGGGCGTGGCGGGCATCCATCGCCTCCTGTCGCGGCGGGCCGTGCTCGAGGACTGCTCCGTGGCCATCGTGGTGGCCGGGATGGAAGGGGCCCTGCCGAGCGCCGTGGGGGGGCTGGTGAGCGTCCCGATCATCGCGGTGCCGACGAGCGTGGGGTACGGGGCGGCCCTCCAGGGGTTTGCGGCCCTGGCGGCCATGCTGACGAGCTGCGCCTCGGGCATCACCGTGTGCAACATCGACAACGGGTTCGGGGCGGCCTTCGCGGCCTCGCGGATCCTGCGGGGCGCCGGGCGCTACTGAGGTCGTTGATCACGACCGCAGGGGCTTGAGCAGGGTCGACAGGGTCTCGCGGTAGCGCTTCTGCTCCTCGGGGGACCACTGGCCCACGGGTTCGGGAAGGCCCTCGTGCAGGACCACCCGGCTCGCGTCGAGGATGGCCCGGCGCTCGGGGTCAAAGGGGTCGTCGGCCCCGGTGGCCACCAGGGTGGCCGTGCGGGTCTCGTAGAGGTGCCGAAGGTGCCTGAATCGCTCCAGCCGTTGCGCTGCGTTCATGGGCCAATTCGTAGCGGTCGGGGCGCGGCGGTGGCCACTTCCCGGCGACCCGACGGAGCTCCGCAGGATGCCGCAGACCCCACCCGTTCCCGTGTGAACGCCTGGCGCAAACACGCGCGCCCAAATGCGCTCAGGCCCGCCATGGGGGAACCATGGAGAGCCTGAGGAGGGTGCGGGCAGTAGGACTTGAACCTACGACTTCGACCGTGTGAAGGTCGCACTCTACCGCTGAGTTATGCCCGCAGCGCGAAAGGGACGCTGGGTGTATCTCACGCCCTCGGGACGGTCAAGGGAATTCGTCCCGTCCCGCGGTCGCCCTCAGTTAGGCTTCGGGCCGGTTGTGGACGAGCACCTTGTGGCCCGACTCGAAGCGGACCTCGATCTTGTCGTCGGCGAGCACGGCGAGGACGAGGCCGATGCCGAAGCTCTTGTGGGCGAGCCACTGGTCGCGCTGGAAGGTCTCGGTCATGCGGTACGCGAGGACCCGGGCGTGGTCGGGCGGAACGAGAGCCACGTGCTCCTCGGCCGAGCTCGCGCGGCGTCGCGGGGCCGTCGGGGTGCTGCGGGCGCCGGAGGACGCGGGGGCGGCGGCGGCCCGGGCGGCCCGAGCCACGGGGGTGGACTTGGGGGCCCGGTAGTTGTGGGTGCCGAAGCAGGTGCGGCACTCGACCTTGACGGGCTTGTCCCCGACCACGGCGATGATGCGGTGGGTGAGGTCCATCTTACAACGCGTGCAATACGCGTCGATCTCCTGTCCGGCCTTGACGGGCATCGCGGGCTGCTGAGCTTTCTCGCGCGGGGGGGCCCACCTGGGCGTTGGGGCCGCGCGGTCGCCGTGCTAGCAGGTTTCGCCATGAGCGCAAAGCCCTCTCGGGGCGTCTCCCTGCCACGGCTGGCGGCGGTGATGGCACGACTTCTCGGTTCGGACGGGTGCCCGTGGGATCGCACCCAGTCGCTGGACTCCCTCAAACGATTCACCCTGGAGGAGGCCCACGAGGTGTGCGAGGCCATCGAGGGTCTCGGCCCTGACAGCGCCCGCACCGTCACCGCCGAGGGCCCCACGGCCCTGTCGGCCGACGCGGCTCCCGTCCTTCATCACCGCGACGAGCTCGGCGACCTGCTGCTCCAGGTGGTCTTCCAGAG
The DNA here is from genome assembly GCA_964447205.1 of uncultured Myxococcaceae bacterium. Classification (GTDB taxonomy): domain Bacteria; phylum Myxococcota_A; class Polyangia; order Polyangiales; genus JAEUKH01. The sequence goes on along the minus strand of CAYUSB010000001.1, from coordinate 127,643 downwards.
CGCCCTGGCCGAGGGCTTCGGGTGGTTTACCCTCGACGACGTGGTGGGGGCCATCTGCGACAAGCTCGAGCGCCGTCACCCGCACGTGTTCGGCGACGAGGTGGCGGCCGACCCCGAGGCCGTGGTGACCCGCTGGGAAGAGATCAAGCGGGCCGAGCGGGCGGGCAAAGACCCCACCGGGCCGACGGGGGCCCTGGCGGGGGTTCCGCGGGCGATGCCGGCCCTCTTGCGGGCGATGCGGGTGGGCGAGAAGGCCAGCCGGGTGGGCTTCGACTGGCCCGACCTCGCAGGCCCGCGGGAGCGCATCACGGACGAGCTCGCCGAGCTCGACGCGGCCCTCGCCCAGGGCGACCTCGAGGCCGCGGCCGACGAGCTCGGCGACGTGCTCTTCTCGTCGGTCAACCTCGCGCGCAAGCTCGGGGCCGACCCCGAGGCGGCCCTGCACCGGGCGACGGCCCGCTTCCTCCAGCGGTTTGCACGGGTCGAGGCCCTGGCCGCGGCCGCGGGGCGCGCGGTGGAGGGCTCCGATCCGGCCCAGCTTGAGTCCTGGTGGCAGCAGGCCAAGGTCGACCTCCGGGGAGGATGATCCCGCTGCCCGTACGGGAGGGGTCAGGGCCGCGGGGTCAGGTCGATGGGGGTCTCGGGTGGATCCGACATCGGCTGCCAGTGCAGTCGTACGGTCCAGCGGGGCTGCCAGAGGTGGGTCACGACGGCGATGTCGCCCGAGAGGTGTTCGAGCCGGTGCGACCAGCCGCTGGGGCCCTGCTGGCCGAGGGGCGGGCAGAGCAACGTGAACCGATCGCCCGCAGGCCGGAGCTGACAACGGCCCTGCATGCTGTGATCGAGGGGGCCGCTCCCGAGGACCTCGAGGAAGGGCTCGTACACGGGGCTCCCGGCGCAGGTCCCGCGGATCCACAAGGGGCGTCGCCCCCCGCGGGTGCGGGCCGAGGTCCCGACGAACTCACACGCCGAGCCCACCGTGACCGCGGGATGGGTCGAGGCCAGGACCCGGGCCTGCCAGCGCAGGGTGACCTCCTCGGTGACGGGGTCGGCGGGCAGCCCGGAGGCGTCGATGCCCACGTCGACAGGCCCAGGGGCGGGGGGCTGGCGACACGCGGAGAGGGCCGCGAGGATCGCGACGATCCACGGAGTAGAGCCAGAGTCCCGCATGTGGGAGGGAGCATACCCCATCCTGCGGTGACCGCGGGAGAGACCTGGCGTAAGCTCTGTCTCTATGATGAAGACCTGGCACATCCCCCTGGTGGTTCTCGGCGGCCTTGGCCTCGGCGCGTGCGGCGACGTGAGCGTCGACCCCGGCCTCGGCGATCCGCTCTGCAGCGCCACGACGTTTGACATCCCCAGCGGCCGGGTGACCACCTTCGGGGCCTCCGCCGACGCCCGCAAGGTGGAGAACTTCCTGCGGGCCACCATCGACCTCAGCGTCGGGGTGACCGACCTCAACGACCGCCTCCTGACGGCCTGCCGGGGCATCGGCCGCGACCTCGGGATCGCCGAGACCGAGTACGTCGCGATGGGGCCCAACGAGCTCCCCGTGGTCACGGTGTGCCGCCGGGTTGCCCGGGAGGTTCAGACCCAGGTGCAGCAGAGCCTCCCGCAGGGGGCCCGGCTCGTGCTGACCTACACCCCGCCGGTCTGCGCGGTCGATGTCAACGTGGCGGCCTCGTGCCACGCCTCGTGCACGGGGAGCGTGATGGCCATGGTTCCGCGGTGCACCGGGGAGGTGATCGCGGACTGCATGGGGAGCTGCACCGGGAGCTGTCAGGGGACCTGCGCGGCCGACTGCACGGGCTCGTGCAGCGGGACCTGCACGGGGTCGTGTATGGGCACCTGCGTCGGCGAGTGCGCGGGCACCTGCAGCCAGCGCGACGGGGCGGGCCGCTGCGTCGGGACCTGCCAGGGCACCTGCACGGGGTCGTGCTCGGCCATGTGCATGGGGAGCTGCCAGGGGAGCTGCTCGGCGGGGTGCCAGGGGTCGTGTACGGGGCAGTGCCGGGGCTCGTGTACGGTGGCCTCCAACGTGCGGTGCGACGGGCGCTACGAGCTCGAGGGCGACGTGCAGTGCCGGTCGGCGTGTCAGGCCCAGGCCAACGCCCGGGCCCGGTGCACCCCCCCGGCCCTGACGGTGACCACCAGCGGGACGGTTCCTGCGGGGAGCGCCGCGCGCATCACCGCCCTGGTGACCACCCTCCAGCAGAACTACCCGGCCATTCTCGCGGCCCAGGCCCAGCTCACCACCGTGCTCGGGGTGAGCGCCCCCAACTTCGCGGCGAGCCTCGACGGGGCGGCCCAGGCCGCCCGCAACGTGGGGGTCACGGCGGTGGCGTGCTTCACGCGGGCCGCAGCCGCCAGCGTCGAGACCGCGAGCCGGTTTAGCGCCTCGGCGAGCGTGACGGTGGAGTTCTCGGCGTCGGTGAGCGCCACGGGGACCGCCACGGGGAGCTGACCGACGGCCGCGGGGGCCTCACTCTCGCGGGCGGGGCACGACCAGGACGGGGCAGTGGGCGTGGGCGATGACCGACTGGGTCACCGAGCCCATGACCGCCGCCCCGAGTCCTGAGCGGCCGTGGCTGCCCAGGCAGAGGGCGTCGGCCCCGACCCGCAGGGCGAGCGACACCAGGGCCTCGGCGGGGTCGCCCAGGAGCACATGAACCTCCGTACGAACGCTCCGCCCCACCGCCTCGTGCGGGACCCGCTCCAGGAGGTGGCGCTGGAGGGTCGGGTCGGAGAAGGGGCGACTCTGGGGGGCGAGAGGCCCGGCGTCGAGGACGTAGGCCAGGTGCACCGCGCCTCCCTCCGCGACCAGGGTGTAGGCGTAGGGGATGGGCCCGTCTCCGAGGGCCGACAGGTCGGTCCCGACCACCACGGTCGCGAGCCGGGGGGCGACCACGGGCTTGTCCGCCACGCCCTCGCGGGAGACCGCGGCCACGTTGGTCGCGGCGGTGCGCAGCAGGCCCCGGGCCACGGAGCCCTGCCAGATCGACTCGATCCAGCCTCGCCGACGGCTGCCCACCACCACGAGGTGGGCCTGCTCTTCGGCCGCGAGCACCGCGAGGTAGGCCTCGGGGGCCGCCTCGCCCGGGACCACCCGCACCCTGGCCGAGGGGAGTCCCGCGGCCTCGGCCTGCGCCAGGAGGGCCCGCTCCAGGGCCTCGCGGGCCTCGGGGGGCAGGATCCTCGGCTCGACGGGCGGAGGGAGCCCCAACCGGACGGTGACCTCGGTCGGGACGGCCACGCTCACGAGGGTGGCCTCGACGGGGCCGATCGGGGCGAGGGCGGCCACAAACTGCATGGCCGCGGCGGACGAGGGGCCGAGGTCGGAGCCCACGATCACCCGCAGGGGTCTGCCGGCGTGGAGCCAGGCGTCGAACCCCTCGGGGACCTGGATCACGAGGAGGGGCACCCGAAGCTGCCGGGCCAGGCGCTCGACGATGCGTCGGCGCAACGAGCCCCAGGCCCGCGGGGAGGGGGCCACCAGGAGCATGGAGGCGGCTACACGCTCGGCCGCATCGGCGAGGGCGTCGGCTACGGGCCCGGCGCAGAGCAGGGGCTCGACCGTGACCCCGGCGGCGTCGCGGAGGCGCTGGGCTTCGGCTTCGAGCTGTCGGCGGGCCGGGTCGAGGAGGTGCTCGGCCTCGGTGTGGAGCACGGCCGAGGCCCGGGGGTCGGTGCTGACGTGCACGAGACGCAGGGCCACGCCGAGGCGCGCGGCGAGGTGGGCCCCGACGAGGGCCACCTGGCCGGACCCCGGCGAGAAGTCTGTGGCGACGACGAGGGTCATGGCGCTCAGGGTAAGGCCGATCAGGGGGCTGGCCATCCCCTGGGCTGCGCAGAGCGCTGCGATGTGGCGCGTTGGGAGAGCACCCCCCGGGGGTGGGGTTGGGAGGTGATTTTGTGGTGTCCCCAAGGGGATTCGAACCCCTGTTAGCGACGTGAAAAGCCGCGGTCCTGGGCCTCTAGACGATGGGGACGACGGAGGCGGGGCGAGGTCTACACCATCGGCGTCCAGATGCAAGCACTTCGCGGCCCTTGACCCCGAGGCCCCCCCCATGGTCCGACCGGCCCCGTCGCCATGAAGCCACGCCGCCCGCCTCCGTCCGCGCCTGCGTCGCCCCCGTCCCGCCCGAACCTCCCGCCGTCCGCCCGGGGGCACCAGCGGCCCGCCCGGCCCCCCCTGCGGCTGCAGACCACCACCCTGTGGGAGTACCCCTCGCAGCACTACGGCGACGCCGTCCAGGGCGACGCCCGCTACATCGGGGCCACCCCCTCCTACATCCTCTGGAACCTCCTCCGCCGCTATCTCCCCCCCGACGGCCTCGTGGTCGACCCCATGTGCGGCTCGGGGACCACCCTCGACGTGGCCCGCGACCTCGACCGCAAGGCCCTGGGCTTCGACGTTCACCCGTACCGCCCTGACATCACTCTGGCCGACGCCCGGTCCCTGCCCCTGGAGGACGCCGTGGCCGACCTGGTCTTCCTCGACCCCCCCTACGGCGACCACATCGACTACGGCGACGACCCGCGGTCCATCGGCAGGCTCTCGGCCTACGACCCGCGGTACTACCGCGAGATGGACAAGGTCTTCGCCGAGGTCCGCCGCGTCCTCAAACCCGGCGGGGTCTTCGGCCTCTACGTCTGCGACTACTTCGAGAAATCCAAGGGCTTCGCCCCCGTGGGCATGCACCTCTTCAGCCTCCTCGGGCGCTGGGCCGAACCCGTCGACATCGTGGCCGTGACCCGCCACAACAAGTCCCTCCTACAGGGCAATTGGCACCTCGCCGCGGCCCGCGACAACTTCTTCCTCCGGGGCTTCAACTACCTCTTCCTCGTGCGCAAACCGGCCGAACCCGAGCCCCAGGCCCGTCCCCCCCGCGGCCCGCGTCGTCCGCCCCGCGCCTGATCGGCGCCCTGTACCGCGGAGGGCCCCTGGGGTGGTATCGTCGTGGGCACTCGTTCGGGTCGTGTTTGTAAGGTGTTCGGAGGTCTGTGGTGCATCCTTCCTTGTCCTGGTCGGCGCGGTGGTGGGGTGTGATCCTGGTCGGGGTGGCCCTCGGCTGCGCCCGCGGTCAATCGGGGACGGCCTTGCCCGACGAGGACGCCGGGGGCTCTGGGCTGCCCGACCTCCCGAAGCCCAGGGACACCCCCGATCCCGCCGCGGACGGCCCCCTTCCGGCCCGTGACGGCCCCGCCCCGGATGTCGACCCGTCCTCGGACGCCGCGGCCCCTGCCGACGGCCCTGCGGGCGGGTGCCGGTCTGACGGCGACTGCGCCTCCGATCCCGCGGGCACCTTCTGCGACGTGTCGCGCGGGGCCTGCGTGTCCTGCCTCGTCGACCGCCCCACCTGCAACGCCGGGACGTACTGCGACCCCGCGGGCTCCACCTGCCGGATGGGCTGCGACCGCGACGCGGGGTGCCTCGCCGGGGCCCGCTGCGACCTGGCCACCCATCGGTGTGTGGGGTGCGCGGACGACACGTCCTGCGCCCCGGGCACGGTCTGCCGGGCGGGGGTGTGCGAACCCGGTTGCAGCACCACCCAGCCCTGCGGGGTGGGCAACGCCTGCTGCGACGGCCGCTGCGTCGACACCACCAGCGACGCCCAGAGCTGCGGGTCGTGCGGCAACGCCTGCGCCGAGGGCTCGGCGTGTTGCGTGGGGCGCTGCGTGGGCACGGCCAGCGACGCCCGCCACTGCGGCCGCTGCGGCAACGTGTGCAACCTCCCGGGGGCGGGCTCGCAGTGTACGGCCGGGGCGTGCCGGGTGACCGCCTGCGACCCCGGACGGGCCGACTGCGACGGCAGCTCGGCCAACGGCTGCGAGGTCACCCTCGACGCCGACCCCGCCCACTGCGGGGCCTGCGGACGGGCCTGCACGGCCGGGGCCGGGGCCACGGCCCGATGCCTCGAAGGCCGGTGCCGCCTGGAGTGCGGGGCGGGCTTTGGCGACTGCGACGGCGACCCCAGCAACGGCTGCGAGGCCGCCCTCGCGGCCGACCCGGCCCACTGCGGGACCTGCGGCGACCGCTGCCCTGCGGGTCCCGGGGCCGTGGCCCGGTGCACGGGAGGGGTCTGCTCTCAGGGCTGCAACCCCGGGTCGGCCGACTGCGACAACGACCCGAGCAACGGCTGCGAGACCGCCCTCGAGACCGACCCCCGGAGCTGCGGGGCCTGCGGGGTCCTCTGCGCCCCCGCCAACGCCACCCCCGCCTGCGCGGCCGGCCGGTGCGCGGTGGGAGCTTGCAACGCGGGCTTCGCCAACTGCGACGGCGACCCCGCCAACGGCTGCGAGACATCGACCCGGGCCGACAACGCCAACTGCGGGACCTGCGGCACCCGCTGCCCCGCCGGGACCGCGTGCAGCGAAGGGCTCTGCGCCTCGGTGTGCAGCGGGGGCACGACCTTCTGCACCGACCGCTGCGCCGACCTCCGGGTCGATCCCCGCGACTGCGGGGGCTGCGGACAGGCCTGCGCAACGGTTCCCAATGCGGCCCCGACCTGCGCCCAGGGGCTCTGCGTGGCCGCGTGCGCCTCGGGCTTCGGCGACTGCGACGGGACCTACGGCAACGGGTGCGAGGTCGATCTGCGGTCGACCCAGAGCCACTGCGGGGCCTGCGGGCAGGGATGCTTCCGACCCAACGCCGCGGCGGCGTGCGTGGAGGGGGTCTGCCGGGTGGCCGCCTGCCTCGGGGGCTACGCCGACTGCAACGGCAGCGATTTCGACGGCTGCGAGACCCACCTCCTGACCAGCTCCGCCCACTGCGGGGCCTGCGGACGCACCTGCCAGCGGCCCAACGCCACGGCCCAATGCACGGGCGGGAGCTGCGCCCTGGGGTCGTGCCTCGGCGGCTATGGCGACTGCAATGGCTTCGGCGACGACGGCTGCGAGACCGACCTGCGCTTCAACAACCAGCACTGCGGGGCCTGCGGGCGCACATGCGCGGCGGGGACGGCGTGCTCCAACGGGACCTGCGCCTCGGTGTGCAGCCCCGGCCAGACCTTCTGCGCGGGCTCCTGCGTGACCCTCTCCTCCGACCCCCGCCACTGCGGGGGCTGCGGCAACCTGTGCCCCGCGGGGCGGTCGTGCGCCAACGGGACCTGCGTCGATCCGGCCCCGAGCAACGACCGCTGCGCGGGGGCCATCGAGCTCAACCTCGCGGCGCCGCAGACGACCTTTACGGCCAACCTCGTGGGGGCCAACCGCGACCTCTCGGCCTCGTGCACGAGCGCCAACGGGGCCGACGTCTACTACCGCTTCACCCTCCCGCCCGGAGCCCGTCAGCTCGTCTACGCCGACACCTACGGGGCCAGCTTCGACACCGTGCTCATGTTCGCCAACGGGTGCACGAGCCCGGTCCCGACGGGCACCACGGCGGGCGACGGCCCGTGCAACGACGACTCCTGCGGGACCCTGCAATCGCAGGTGGTGGCCCTCCTCAACCCGGGGACCTACTACCTCGTGGTGGCGGGGTACGGCAGCAACACCGGCACGACCCCGGTGCGGTTTCAGCACCTGCCCGTGGGCAACGGCCCGCTCGCCCTGCTCAACCCCGGATCAACCAGCGTGGGCGGGGTGACCGCGGGCACGGGCCAGATCATCGGGTGCACGGGCTCGGGCCCGGAGAACACCTACTGGTGGCGCACCTGCCACACGGCCGGGGCCGGGACCCTCACGGCCACCACCTGCTCGCGGGCCAGTTGGGACACCGTGCTGTATTTCTACAACGGCACCGGGGTCGGGGGGGCGTGCAACGACGACGCCTGCGGGCTGCAGTCGAGCATCACCGGGGCGGTCTCGGCGGGGTCGGGGATTCACACCCTGACCATCGACGGGTGGGGCGGGAGCTCCGGGTCGTACACCATCGCGGTGTCGCGGCCTTGAGCTTCGTCCCGAGGGCTTTTCAGAAGGTGTAGGTGGCGTTGGCGAGGAAGGTCCGGCCGCTCTGTACGATGCGGTTGAAGTTGCTCGGAAACTCCACGCTCACCGGGGCCGTGTAGCGCCAGTCGAAGGCGTTGTAGATGCCGACGGCGTAGCGGAGGTTCCAGCGGGCCGAGCGGCCAGAGAGGGCGAGGTCCCAGACCACGGCGGTCTCGGTGCGGCCCTGGGCGGGGTCGGTGACCCGCTCGTTGCGGTCCCACCGGGGGCCCTCGATGGAGAGCCGGGTCATGAGGGTGAAGAGCTCGGGCACGACCGGGGCCGCGGCCCGCAGGGACAGGAGCTGCTCGGGGGCGTTGGCCACGTTGCGCAGGGTCTGCTGCCCGGACGGCTCGACGTACTGCGAGCGCTGGAAGGCGTAGGCCGCGGAGAGCATCCAGCCCTGGCGCCACTCGCGGCGGAGCTCGGCCTCGGCCCCGAGGGTGAGCACGGGGACGGAGGTGTTCTGGTACTGGGAGAGGTCGGGGTCGGAGGGGGCCGGGCGCAGGGCCACGAGGTCCTGGATGTAGTTGGTGTACCCCGACACCGTCCCGGTCACCGTGTTGGAGAACCGATGCGAGAACTCGATCTCGCCCGACCAGATGGTCTCGGGGCGCAGGGCTCCGCCGGCCAGTTGGGTGCGGCCCCCGTCCTGGTAGAACCGCTCGTAGATGCTCGGGGCCCGGAAGGCCCTGCCTCCCATGAGCTTGACGACCCCGGCGGCGTAGGGCCGCACGATGAGGGCCACCCGGGGGTTGACCGAGGTGAGGGCCTGGGCCGCCCCCGCGGAGCTGGCGTCGTAGGCGTAGTGATCGAGGCGCCCGGCGGCGTTGAGGCGCACGGCGGGGCTCAGGGCCCAGTCGGCGGTGAGGTAGCCCGCGAGGTTGGTGTAGGGGGTGGAGGTGTTGAGGCTCTCGGTGGGGTTCTCGGGCGATCCCGAGCGCTGCAGGACCTGGAGGTGTCGCTGGACCTCGCCCCCTACGTTGAGCCGCAGGGACTCTCCGAGCCGCAGGGCGAAGCGCAGCTCGCCCCCCACCCAGGTCCCGTCGAACCCGTCGCGCCCCACAGCGTCGACCTCGTCGCGGTCGACCAGGGTCGAGCGGTACCGGTAGTGGTTGACGAAGGCCCGGGACAAGAGCTGAACCCCGCGGGTGAGCTCGGGTTCGAACCGCAGCTCGAACAGGCCCCGGGTGTCGGTGGCCCGGTTGCGGGGGTCGCCCGCGAGGGTGTTGTAGCTGCCGGAGGGGATGGCCTTGTCGCGGGAGTGCAGGAGCCACTGGGCCGTCAGGGCCCGGTACCACAGCCGTCCCGTGAAGGTCCCGGCCTCGAACCCGTCCACCCCGCGGACGTTTCCGTCCGAGGCGGGGGCCCCGCCCATGGCCGGGCGCACATACTCGGGGAAGAAGAAATCGCGCCCCGCGGCCTGGGCTCCCGACACCGAGGCCCACATCCCTCCGTGGCGCCCGAAGGGCAGTCGGAGGCCTGCCCGGGCCCGGGCCACCCCGTACTCGGCCGTCCCGAGGGTGAAGTCTGCGCTGCGGGTGGTGGGCCGTCCGCGGGTGACGATGTTGACCACCCCCGAGAAGGCTCCTGTCCCGTAGAGGACCGACCCGGGGCCGCGGACTACCTCGATCCGCTCGACGTCGTCGAGGTCGGTCCGGGCGTCGAAGCCGAGGTACGAGCTGTTGAGCCAGTTGTCGTTGGTGGGCATCCCGTCGACCAGGAGGAGGACCCGGTTGCCGTAGTCCCCGGGCCGTCCAAACCCGCGAAAACCCGCCGACTGATAGAACCGGTCGTCCGACAGGTACACCCCCCGGACGCCCCGCAGGGCCTCGGCGATGGTGGGGTACGACATCGCCCGGAGCTCCCGTCCCGGCACGATGCTCACCGAGCTCGGGGCGTCCTCGAGGTTCTCCGTGGCCCGGGAGGCGGCGGAGACCTCCTCGATCTGCCGGAGCTGGACGTTGATCCGGGCCTCGGCGTCTCGGGCTACGGTGACGGTGCGCTCGACGACCCGATGCCCCGCGAGGGACACCCGCACCCGGCGCTCCCCCACCTGAGCCGGGACCACCACGGGGGTGAACCCCACCGAGTGTCCGTCGACCTCGACGAGGGCGTCGCGTTCGTCGGCGCTGACCACCAGGGAGCCTGTCACCGGGGCCAGGGCGGGGCGCACCGTCACGGTCTCGCGGGCCAGGACGGTGACCGTCTCGGTCGAGGTCTGATAGCCCGGGGCCGAGATGTGAAACACATGGGGCCCGGGCGGCAGATCGAGGGCGCAGGGCACCGTACACCGCGGGGCCTCGGCCTCCGAGTCGACCCGAACCTCCGCCCCCGGAACCTCCCCCCCGATGTTGACCCGCCCGAGGATGGGGGTGAGCCGCAGGGTGACGGGGGTGACCTGCCCGAGCCGCACGACCACGCCCGCGAGCTCGGCGGGTTCGTGCCCGGGGAGCTCTGCGATGACCCGAACGGAGCCCGGGGCGAAGGCCAGCGAGCGCGGGGCGGTCCCACGGGGGCCGAGGTCGCGGCGGTCGATGTAGAGGGTGGCCCCGGGGGGCTCGGTGGTCACCCGCAGGACGGCCACATTGGGGGCGATGCGGGCCAGGGAGGCCTGGAGGGTGGCCAGGACCTGCCGGTCGGTCTCGCCCTCCAGGGCCAGGGAGTACGTCCGGTGGGCGTCGGCGTAGCGCTCAAGCTGCTCGTACGTCCGGGCGATGTTGAAGAGGACGTTGCGGTTGGGCACGAGCCGGTTGCTGGCCAGGAAGTGCTCCAGGGCCCCGCGAAAGTCACGGGCCCGATAACGATCGGCCCCGAGCTCGAAGTGCAGGTCGGCCTCGTCGGCGAGGTCGTCGGGGCGGGCCGTGGCGGGCGCCGCGAGGGCGATCAAGAGGCCGAGGGCCCCCGTAAAACGAGAGGCTGTGCGGGTCATCGGGGGGTCTCGTTAGCGGTGCGAGCGGATGTCGTCGAGGGGAGACGGGCCGGGCGGGGGCGTACGCGGAGGGCGCACGCGGGGAGGGCGTGGGCTCCCGGGATTGTGGGCCCCAGGATCGCGGCTTCCCGGGCCCTGCGCACGCGGGGGCGGGACCGGATCGACCAGGGGCTCGGGATCGGGAGCGATGACCTGGGCCGGGGAGGGGCTGAGGGTGGCCACCATGCGCACGGAGGGATCGGGGGAGGGGCCCACCGAGACCGGGAAGGGCAGATACCCCGCCCGGCGCACTTCGAGGCGTCGGGGATGGGACCGGGCGGTCTCGTTGTCGACGAGGAGGGTGATGGGAGTCTGTCCGAGCAGGGCGTCGCCCTCGTAGACGGCCGCTCCGGCCGGGACCGAGTCGATCACGAGGCGGTAGTCCCGGGCTACGGTGGAGGCCCCTTGCACGGGGGGGTCGGCCGACCCGGATCCGCGGCGCTGGAGGCCCGCCACGGCCACGGCCCCGAGGGCCACGAGGGCCACCCCCACCAGCACGAAGGGAGCCTTGCTGGCAGGGGCCTCGGTCGCGGTGGTGGTCCGGGCCAGGGCCCCGGAGGTGACGTCGCTCGTGTGCGACGACCCGAGGTGGACCGGGACGGCCCCCATCCGGGATCCGTGCCCGGTGCGGCCGTGCAGGGTCGACGGGTCGGCGAGGGCTTCGGAGGTCACGGCCGTGCTGCGCAGGGCCCCGGCCACGGCGGCTCCCATGGCCGACCCGGCGAAGGCCCCGGTGGTGGACGGCCCCACGGAGAGCCCGAGGGCCACCTCGCACTCGCGGAGGTTTTGCAGGAGCTCGTCCATGCTGGCCGGCCGGCCTTCGGGGCTCTTGGCCAGGCAGCGCATCACGAGGGACTCCACGGGGGGGGCCACGTGCACGTCGGGATTCTTCTCCCACAGGGGCGGCACGGGCTGCTGCAGGTGGGCCATCAGGATGTGCACGGAGTTTTCGGCCTCGAAGGGCGTACGACCCGTGAGGCACTGATACAGGATCACCCCCAGGGAGTAGATGTCGGTGCGGAGGTCGACCCGCCCGTGGGCGATCTGCTCGGGCGACATGTACCGCGGAGACCCGAGGAAGGAGCCCTCCTTGGTGAGCTCCTCGGAGTCATCGGCGAGCACCTTGACCAGCCCGAAGTCGAGGATCTTGAGGTTTTCGGCCCCGTCGTCTTCGGGCACGAGCATGATGTTGCTCGGCTTGAGGTCGCGGTGCACCACCCCGTGGCGGTGGGCCTCCCGCAGCCCCCGGGCGATCTGCCGCACGAGCCCCAAGGACTCGGCCGAGGACAAGGGCCCGTGGGCCTTGAGCCGACGGTGGAGGGTCTCCCCAGGGAGGTACTCCATGGCCATGAAGTAGGCCTCGTCGGCGGCCTCCTCGATGCGGCCATAGTCAAACACCGTGACGATATTCGGATGCTGTAGCTTAGATAGAATAGATGCTTCAAGGAAGAAGCGCTTCTGGAAGGCCGGGTCTTGTTCGCTGCGGGTGTACTTGGCGTGCAGGACCTTGATGGCCACGGGACGGCCCAGGGGGAGCTGCTCGGCGCGGTAGATCTTGCCCATCCCGCCGGCGGCCACCACGCCGACGACCCGGAATTTGCCGTTGATGAGGCTCCCAAGCAGCGGGTCAGGGTCGTCCTGAAAGGCCCTGGGGATCGTGGGCTTGGTCACCGCCGCCATCGACTCGCTCCTCCAACCTGCTGTCCGGCTTTTGCCGCCCCGCATCGTAGCCTACTCGGGGGCCTCCGCGCGAACCGTCTACCACGCCTGGAATCGTCCAGGCCTCCCTTGAAAACGAGAACGGTTCTCACTACAGTAGGGATCGTCGGGTCGCGGACGTATCTCCTGAAGGTGCTCCGCAGCGCGGGTCTGGTGCACGAGAGGTTGAGGGCTGCCATGGTGGTGTGTCTCTGTCGAGGGGTTCGGTGCAACGAGGTGCGGCGCGTGATTCGTGCGGGGGCCCACACGGTCGAGGCCGTGGGGGCTGCCTGCGGGGCGGGCACCGACTGCGGCGGCTGTCGGGGCACGGTCGACGACCTCCTCGACGAGGAGCTCGAAGCCCTCGACGACCTCGACGACCGGTCTGCCTCGACGCTCCCGGGCCGCCACGGCCGGGTCTCCCTCCCCCTCGCGCACTGAGACGGCCTCTCACTCTCACGAAACCCTTACAAACAAGGGTCATGTGAGAATGCGAATCACACCCCAGGGTGCATTTTGGGCGCTGCCGCGCACGATCGGCGGTGTTAGGGATGAGTGCAGGAGGCACTCATGAAGGGTCACACAGCAGTTCTCGACGTGCTCAACGCCGTGCTCACGGGCGAGCTCACCGCCATCAACCAGTATTTCATCCACGCCAAGATGTGCCGCAACTGGGGGTACACCCGGCTGGCGGCCAAGATCCACGCCGAGTCTATCGACGAGATGAAGCACGCCGACAGCCTCATCGAGCGGATCTTGTTCCTGGAGGGGGTGCCCAACCTCCAACGGCTCAACAAGGTGAACGTGGGCGAGACGGTGCCCGAGCAGTTTCGCCTCGACCTGGCCCTTGAGCTCGACGCCCTCACCCTGCTCCGGACGGGCATGAAGACCGCCCACGACCTCGGGGACTTCGGCACCGAGGCCATCCTGCGGTCGATCCTCGTGGCCGAGGAGGATCACACCGACTGGCTCGAGACCCAACTCGGGCTCATCGCGCAGCTCGGCGAGGCCAATTACCTCGCCCAACAGCTCAAGGAGTGACTCAGTAGTAGGGCCTCCGCGGGGGCGGGGCGAAGCCTCCGGGGAAGGGGTTGGCGTCCTCGCGGGTGTCGAGCTCGCGTTGCATGTCCCAGGGCTGTAGGACCACCCCCGCCTCGGCGTACAGGGCCACCCCGACCACCCCCACGTTGCGGGCCTCGCCCCGCTCGGCGGCGTAGCTCTCTCCGACGCTCCCGAACCGAAACGCCGCCACCGTGCTCTGGCTCCGGCGCCACCCGTCGATCTGCACCGAGCCCCGCGGCGGCACGATGTACCCCCGGAAGCCGAGCGAGGCCGCCCGTCCGTTGATCACGTCGAGGCCGTCGACGCTCACCACGGCCTCGAAGCGGTACGGGGTGGTGTTCTCCAGCACGATCACGTAACGACGGCCCGCCTGGCCGAGGACGTACATCCGGTCGCCCGCGGGATACCCCGGGAGGGGACGACCCACCTCGTCGCGCAGGGAGATCCGCAGCCCGTCGTGGTAGGCCCCGAACCACGGGGCAGGCCCCCGACCCCCGTGATAACGGGCCTGGATGGCCGCCCACCCGGCGTCGTTGTAGTGGATCGAGGCGACCTCGAAGGGCGTCGCAGTGGCCCGCTGGAAGGACGTAAAGGTCACGGCCGAGTCGCGGTTTTCGCCCCACTGGGTGGCCAGACCCGGGCGCTCCTGGGGCGAGGGCAGCGGGGTGGCCGACCGCGACGGGGCCTCTTCCATGGCGGCTCCACCCCCGCTGGCCGGGCCGGTCTGCATCCGCACCGTGCCGTTGGTCACCCGCCCGCCCGGACCCATCGGGACGGGCTGGCTCGGGGCAGGGGCCTCGGGAGGCGGAGGGGGCGTGGCCGCGGGCCGATACCCGTCGTCGGAGCCGGTGGATTGGACCACGTCTCCGCCGCTGCTGTATCCGCGGTCGCTCGCGGGGGTGGAGTAGGTCGTGCCCGAGCGGGCGGTGCTCTCGGTGGTGTAGGTGGCCGGGGCCCGGCCGTACGACCCCCCTCCGGAGGTGGGGCCTCCGCTCGATGCGCAGCCCAGCGCGCTCAAGACAACCCCGACGGCGACGGCGCGGACGACACGGTGCTTCATGGCTTCCTCCTGCATGACGGCCAACAAACGCGGCGGCCGGGGGAGGGCTTACACCCGCGCGGTCATTCCTCTTCGGCGGGGCAGCGGAGGTGGGCCGCGTGCACGATCACCTGCTGGGTGGCCGGGTCGACCACCCCGTGGGCCCCGAGGTCGTCGGGGTGGGTCCCGATGATCCCCACGAAGCTCCCGGCCCCCAGCGGAACGAGGGCCGCCCGGTCGACCCCCCGCAGGGCGAGCTGCTGGGCGGTGACCGTACGGCTCGTCCCGCTCGGACCCACCACCGTGAGGTTGCCCCCCCGGGTGCTGGCCCGCGACCCGCGGGTGCTGATCTCGGTGAAGCGTACGGGCTCCTCCAGGACGGGCCGATCGGGGGCCTCCCGGGGGGCGTCGTCGACCTCGACCCGCAGGATGGTGTTGGCCACCGGGTCGAAGCGGTAACACCGCGGCCGACCCGCCCGGGTCACCCCGCACAGCTCCGCGGCGTCGTCGCGGAGCCGCACCCGGGCCGCACGAAACCCCACGGGGATACACGCCGCCGGGGGGCCGTCGAAGCGCACCTGGAGCTGCGGGAGCTGGCGCCTCGCCCCGGCGTCGCGCGGCCCCGCGTCGGAGCGGGCCGTCACGGCGCTCGACCCGCTCGACCCCACGCTGCGGTCGCAGCCCGCGGTGGCCCCCACCGCCCCCATCGCCACCACTGCCCACACCATCGCGCGTGTCACGGTTGCGGGTGGTACCACACCCGACCCCCGTTTGCCCCCTCCGCGTCGGTTGAGGGTGGCCCGCAGGCCTGGGAGCCTGCGCGGGGGCGGAGAATGTCACAAGGGGTTTGCGCGGTCTCGTCGCGGATGGCAGCGCCCCGGGAGGCTGGTGGTATGGTGCCCGGCCCGAGGGAGCCCAGGACGCCCGTGATGTCGCACGACCCCATCGAAGACCCGCTCCTGACCGCCCTGCGGTCGCGCTTCGGGCTGCAAGAGTTTCGTCCCTGGCAGCGCGAGGCCATCGAGGCCCTGCTGGGCGATCCGGGACGGGTCCTGGTGGTGGCCCCGACCGGTGGAGGCAAGAGCCTGACCTATCAGCTCCCGGCGACGGTTCTGCCCGGGGTGACCCTGGTGATCTCGCCCCTGGTGGCCCTGATGGAAGACCAGGTGCGGGCCCTGGATCAACGCGGGATCCCAAGCACGTACCTGGCCTCGACCCTCGACGCCGAGACCCGGCGCAAGCGCCTCGGGGGTATGATTCATGGGCGGTACAAGCTCGTGTACATGGCCCCGGAGCGGTTTCAGTTTGAGGGCTTCGCCGAGCTGGTCGACAAGGCCCGGGTGTCGCTCCTGGCGGTGGACGAGGCCCACTGCATCTCCATGTGGGGCCATGACTTCCGGCCCGACTATCACCGTCTGGGCGAGCTGGTAGAGCGCCTGCGGCCCGAGCGGCTCCTGGCGTGTACGGCCACGGCGACCCCGGCCGTGCGGCGCGAGATCCTGGAGCGGCTCGGGATGTCGAAGGGGCCGCACAAGGAGGTCTTGCGCGGGTTTGCCCGGCCCAACCTGCACCTCGCGGCCCTGTCGACGGAGGGCCCCTCGGACGCCAAGGAGCGGGTGCGGGCCGAGCTCACCCGGGTGCTCGGGAGCACCGCCCGACCCCGCGGGGCGGCCATCGTCTACGCCGCCACCCGGAAGAACACCGAGACCACCGCCGCCGACCTCCGGGCCCGCGGGTGGAACGCCTCGGCCTACCACGCCGGCCTCGACGCCGACACCCGGAGCCGCGTGGCCAACGGGTTTGCCGCCCGCGAGCTCGACCTCGTGGTGGCCACCAACGCCTTCGGGATGGGGATCGACCGCTCGGACATCCGGGTGGTGATCCATCAGCAGCCCCCGGCCAGCATCGAGGCCTACTACCAGGAGGTGGGCCGGGCCGGGCGAGACGGGGCCGAGGCCCACGGGCTGCTTCTGTGCTCGGGCATGGACATCGCGCTGCGGCGACGGCTCTGCGAGAGCGGGACCGACGGGGCCACCGCCCCCCGCGACCAGGCCGCCCGGGCCTGGGGCCTCTTCCGCGACCTGCTCAAGTACGTCGACGCGGGCACCTGTCGGCACGACTTCGTCCTGCGGTACTTCGGCGACGACCAGGAGCTCCTCGGGGGCTGCGGACACTGCGACGTCTGCGTCGAGCTCGACGGGCGGAGCGACCGCGACCCCTCCCGCGAGGAGGCCTCCCTGGTGGCCAAAAAGGCCCTGTCGGCCGTGGCCCGGGCCAACCAACGAGCTGGACTCTTGTCCGTGGCCGAGATGCTCCGGGGGGTGACCTCGCCCCGGACCGAACGCTTCGGGTTTACCCGCCTCAGCACCTTCGGCCTCCTGCGGGATCAAACCCAGGAGTGGGTCTTGTCAGTGCTCCGCGGGCTCCTCGCGGCCGGATGGATCGACCTCACCCCCACCGAACACCCCGTCCCCCTCGTGACCCCGGCCGGATGGGCGGCCATGAAGGCCTCGGATCCCCTGCGGTTTCGCCTGCCGCGACAGCGCTCCGGGCGTCGGACCAAGGCCTCCCAAAGCGCCCCCCCCGCCGCCGGGGCCGAGCCCTTCGTACAACCCGACCCGGCCCTCCTCGAACGGCTCAAGGCCCACCGCCTGGAGGTGGCCCGCACCCGGGGATACCCCACCTACGTCATCGCCTTCGACCGCTCCCTCCAGGAGATCGCTGCGAAACGTCCGGCCACCCGGGCCGAGCTCCTGGCCATCCCAGGACTCGGACCCGCCCGGGTCGACGCGTACGGAGAGGGGTTCCTCCAGGTGGTAAAAGCCTCCCCGCGCCCTTGACCAACCTGTGAACATCATTTACAACTGTGAACATGGTTCACGACGTTGTGACGGAGGAGGGGTCTGGGGTCTGGGCCCGCCGCCGTGCGGAGACGACGGCCCGCGTCTTGGAGACGGCCCTGTCGGTCCTGGCCCGCGACGGCTACGAGGGCCTCACGATGCACGCCCTGGCCCGGGAGCTCGGCTACACCGTGGGGGCCCTGTACCGTTACTTCCCGAGCCGTGAGGCCCTGTTTGTAGCCGCCCAGGGTCAGGTCCTGGGTTCGCTGCGGGCCTCCCTGGAGTCGGGGGAGGCCCGTCTGGCCGCGGCTTCGGCGCGCTGGGGGGCCGAGGTCCGGTCCCTGGCCTCGCTCCTGGGTCTGGCCCGGGGATACGCCGACTTCGCCGCGGCCCGCCCTGCGGCCTGGCACCTCCTGGCCGTGAGCGTGGGCGACCCCCGGGAGCTGGTCGCGGCCGAGGCAGGGGGCCCGATGGTCGCGGCCGTGTCGGGTCTCCTCGGGTGGTGCGCCGCCCGGGTCGAGGCGGCCACCGAGGCCGGGGCCCTCACCCCGGGTTCGTCGGGGGGATACGCGGGGTCGAGCCTGGGGCGGGCCGTGCTCTTGTGGAGCACCGTACACGGGGCCCTCCAGCTCCGGAAGCTGGCCCGGTTCGGGCTGCCGGGGCCGAGGTCGTCGGCCGACCCGGGGGGCCTCGCCGGGCCTCTGGTCGACGAGGCAGCCCAGACCCTCCTGCGTGGTTTCGGGGCCGATCCCGCCCGGGTGCGGGAAGCAGCCCGTCGGGTCGATCGAGTGCTGAGCGGGGCGACCGCCGAAGGAGAGGGGCGATGACGGTACTTTCTGCGATGGGAGCCTGCGGGGCCGGGGTGATGGCCTGGTCGTTTCTGGAGTACGCCCTGCACAACTGGGCCTTCCACGGGGCCAAGGGGCGCAACGAGGGCAGCCGTGAGCACCTCGCTCACCACACCCGCCCCGATTACTTCACCCCCTGGACGAAGAAGCTCGCCGGGGCCGTTCCCGCCCTCACGGCCCTCGGAGCCCTGGCCTCGGTGCCCACCTCCGCCGCCACCGGGGCCCTCTTCGCGGGAGGCGTCGCCGTCGGCTGGCTCACCTACGAGGCCCTGCACCGCCTCGCGCACGTCCAGGCCCCGCGTACGGCCTACGGGCGTTGGGTCCGGCGCAATCACCTCTACCACCACTTCGGCAGCCCGCGGACCAACCACGGGGTCACCTCGCCCCTGTGGGACATGGTCTTCGGTACGTACGTCTCCGTCGGGCAGGTGCGGGTCCCGCGCAAACACGCCGGGCGGTTTTCGTGGATGCTCGAAGGCGACGCGGTGGCTCCGCGGTTCGCCGAGGACTACGTGGTCGTATAACCTGCGGACGCCTCGCCGCGCCCGGACGATCGTGCGGGGCGGTGCGGAGCATTGTTGCAACCACCCGGGCGTCGCGAGCATCTTCCCGCCCGGTACCCCGTTGATGAAGCGACACCTGTTGCGTGCGGCGCCCCTCGGGGCCGCGATCCTGGCCCTGGCCCCTGTCGCCCGCGGGCAGATCGGGGCCACCACCCCCGTCGGCGATCCGCCGCCGACACCTCCCCCCGGGGCCGTCTCCGGCACCACGCCTCCGCGCCTGCGGCAGTTCGTGCAAGCCGACTATCCCCCCGCGGCCCTGGCCGCCGGGCGCGAGGGAGCCGTCCTCCTGCAGCTCACCCTCGACGCCACGGGCCGGGTCACCGAGGCCACCGTGGTCCAGGGCCTCGGAGATGGCTTCGACGAGGCCGCCCTCGCCGCAGCCCGGCGCTTCGAGTTCGAACCCGGTCGGCGCGACGGGGTGGCCGTGCCCGCCGTGCTCCGGTACCGCTACCGGTTTCGCCTCGCCGAGGGTCGGGCTGCCCAAAGCCCCCGCCCCGCCGCCGTGGTCCGCGGGATGATCCGCACCCTGCAAGGCGACCGGGCCCTGGAGGGAGCCGCCGTGACCCTCTCCCTCTCGGGGAGCCCCCCCATGGAGGCGGTGACGGATGTCGCAGGGCGGTTCCGCTTCGAGCTCCTGGAGGCCGGGGAGGCCGAGATTCGGGTGTCGTCCGAGGGGATGGAGCCACTCACCGTACGGGAGACCGTGACAGCCAGCGAGGAGCTCGCGGTGGTCTACCGGCTCGCCGCCCCGCGACCCACCCGAGGGGGGGCTGAGACAGGCCCGGGGTCGGGCCCAGGAGCCCCAGGAGCCGAGCCGGACGAGGGGGATGGCGTCGAGGGTCAGGCCGTCGTGCGGGGGCGGCGGCAGCGCGAGCGGGAGGTCACCCGGCAGAGCCTCCAGTTTCGGGAGATCCTGCGGATGCCCGGGACAGGCGGCGACGCCCTGCGGGCCGTGCAGAACTTCCCCGGCGTGGCCCGGGCCATCAACGGCCTCCTGATCGTACGCGGGTCGACCCCCCAGGACACCCAGATCTTCGCCGACGGGACCCTGATCCCCCTCGTCTATCACTTCGGGGGTCTGTCGGCCGTCATCTCCACCGAGCTCCTCGACCGCATCGACTTCTACCCGGGCAACTACTCTGCCCGCTACGGCCGGGCCCAGGGGGGCATCGTCGACGTGGGGTTCCGCTCGCCCCGCAGGCAGGGCTACCGGATCGTCGGCAACATCAACCTCATCGACGCGAGCCTCTTCGTCGAGGGGGCCATCACCCCCACCCTGTCCTTCGCGGCGAGCTTCCGGCGCAGCTACGTCGACGCGGTCCTCGGCCTCGTGCTCGATCAGATCAGCGCGGTCAGCTTCACCTCGCTCCCGGTGTACTGGGACTACCAGGGCCTCCTGGAGTGGCGCCCCACCGCCCGCGACCGGGTCCGCCTCGCGTCCTTCGGCTCCGACGACAGCCTCTCGCTCCTGCTCAACCGCCCCCCCGAGACCGCCCCCCGCTTCGCCGGGACCTTCAGCTCCAACACGGGGTTTCACGCCGTCCAGGCCCTGTGGGATCACCAGTTTTCCCCGCGGCTGTCGCACCGGATGATGTCCTCCCTGTCGTACAACAACATCAACTTCGGGGGCGGCGAGGTCTTCGGCCTCGACCTCGGCTTCTGGCAGGCCACGGGGCGCTACGAGCTGTCCTACCAGGCCAGCCGCCACCTCCGGGCCAACGTGGGCCTCGACATCCTCGCGGGCCCGGCCACCATCCGGTACAACGGCATCCGGCTGCCCACCGAGGGGCAGAGCTTCGACCCGGCCAACGCCCCCCGGGTGGCCACCAACACCAGCGACACCCTCTACCGCCCAGGGGCCTACGCCGAGCTCGAGCTCACCCCCGTCCCGAGCCTCCGGCTCATCCCCTCCCTGCGGGCGGACTACACCCGCGACGCGGGGCGCACCTGGGCCGTCCAGCCGCGTCTGTCGTTTCGATGGGAGATGCTGCGCGACCTGTTCTTGAAGGGGGGGATCGGGGTCTACAACCAGGGCCCCCAGCCCAACCAGTCGAGCGCCGCGCAAAACTCCTGGGCCCCGGGCACCCTGGTGGGAAACCCCAACCTCCTCACCCAACGCTCGATCCACTACGGCCTCGGGGTCGAGCGCAATTTCTCGCGGTATGTCACCGCCTCCGTCGAGGGTTTTTACAAAGACCTCGACCAGCAGGTGGTGTCGACCCTGGGCATGCCCGGGTACACCGAGCCCTATCTCAACCTCGGGATCGGCCGGATCTACGGGGCCGAGATCCTCCTGCGGCACCGCCCCTCGACGCGGTTCTTCGGGTGGGTGGCCTACACCCTGTCGCGCAGCGAGCGGCGGGACACCCCCACCTCGCCGTACCGCATCTTCCAGTTTGACCAGACCCACATCCTCACCCTCATCGGGAGCTGGCGCCTCGGACGGGGCTGGGAGATCGGCGGGCGCTTCCGCTTCGTCACGGGCAACCCCCTCACGCCCGTGGCCGGGTCGGTCCTCAACGGCGAGACAGGGACCTACACCCAGATCCCCGGGGCCCCCCTGTCGACCCGCAACGACCCCTTCCACCAGCTCGACATCCGCATCGACAAGACCTGGCAGCTCCGCCGTCGCGGCTCCATCAATCTCTTCCTGGAGGTGCTCAACGTGTACAACCGCACCAACCCCGAAGGGCAGCAGTTCAACTACAACTATACCCAGCGGGCGACGGTGGGCGGGATCCCCTTCTTCCCCAACCTCGGGCTGCGGGTGGAGTACTGAGATGGGCCCGTTGACCAGACATCGGTACGCCGCCCTGGCCTTGGCGCTCGCAGTGGCCGCAGGCTGCGGCGACGAGCTCGATCCGGCCTGGAAGGTCAAGTCCTTCCGCCTCTTCGGGGCCACCGTCGAGAACGTCACCCGCGACAACGGGAGCCCCGACGTGGCCCCGGGCGAGACCGTCCGGCTGCGGCTGATGTACGTCGACCCGGCCCCCAGCCCGCGGCCTCTCACGGTGCAGTGGGTGTTCTGCGCCCAGGCCCAACGGATGGGGTCCTCGTTCGGGTGCGACCCCGCAGGGGCCATCCTGCGCACGGGCCCGGAGGTGACCTTCGAGGTCCCGCGCATCGCGTACGGCCGCGACACCTTCAATCGGGCCCGCATCCAGGGCGTGGCCATCGCCTGCGCCGGGGGCACCGTGGGCCTCGACCCTGCCACCATGCTGCCCCGGTGCCAGGGCGAAGGGGCCGAGGGGTGGACCATGACCCGCTCGGTCACGGTGCGCCTCGAGGAGTCGGCCCCGAGCAACCGCAACCCGGTCATCACCGGGGTGTTTCTCCTGGGGGAGGGAGGAGCCCCGGACGCGGAGGTCGCCGCCGACGGGACGACCCGCCTGCCCCGCTGCACGGGGGCCCCGTGCCCGGTGCGACGCCTCGAGGTCCGGGTGTCGCCCGACACGCGCGAGGACCATCCCTCCTTCAACCTCCAGGGGGCCCCCATCACGTCCCCCGAGCGCATCGTGTTCGGGTTCTTCACCGACCGGGGCACGCTCGATGGGACCTTCCGCACCGACACCGCCGAGGTCCCCGCGGGCCCCATCGTCAACGGCTGGACCGTGCCCACCGAGGCGGGCCCTGCCCGGTTCTGGTTCAGCGCCCACGACCCGCGGGGGGGCTTCGCCCACGTCACGCGCACGATCGTCGTGGAGTAAAAGAGGCCCGCCCTTCGCGCGCAAGGCGTTGCAGTCTCGGGCCTGAGGCGCTATCGCAGGGTCGACGGGGTTGTCTCCCCGCACGACCGCAGGAGCCTCCGCCCGCCATGATCCACGACTCGATCCTCGACACCGTCGGCAACACCCCCCTCGTCCGCCTCCGCAGGGTGGGCCACGACACCGGGTGCGAGATCCTGGTCAAGTGCGAGTACCTCAACCCCGGGGGGTCTGTGAAGGACCGCATCGGGGTCCGGATGCTGATCGAAGCCCAGCGGGCGGGGCGCATCCGTCCCGGCGACACCCTCATCGAGCCCACCAGCGGCAACACCGGGATCGGCCTCGCCCTGGCCGCGGCCGTGCACGGCTACCGGCTCATCATCACCATGCCCGAGAAGATGAGCCGCGAGAAGCAGGTGGTCCTCGAGGCCCTCGGGGCCGAGATCATCCGCACCCCCACCGAGGCCGCCTGGGACGCCCCCGAGAGCCACATCGGGGTGGCCCGGCAGCTCCAGAAGATCCTGCCCCGGGCCCACATCCTCGACCAGTACGGCAACCCCGACAACCCCGTGGCCCACTACGAAGGCACCGGGGCCGAGATCGTCAAGCAGACCGACGGTCGCCTCGATTTCCTCGTGGCCACCGCGGGGACGGGGGGCACCATCACGGGCGTGGCCCGCAAGGTCAAGGAGGCCATCCCGGGGGCGCGGGTGGTGGGGGTCGACCCGGAGGGATCGATCCTCGCGGGGCCAGGGCCCATCCACTCGTACAAGGTCGAGGGGATCGGGTACGACTTCATCCCCGACGTGCTCGACCGGTCGCTGGTCGACGAGTGGATCAAGACCGAAGACCGGGCGTCGTTCCTCATGGCCCGAAGGCTGATCCGGCAGGAGGCCCTGCTCGTCGGGGGCAGCTCGGGCTCGGCCGTGTGGGCGGCCCTCCAGGTGGCCCGCCGGGAGGGGCCCGGCAAGCGCATCGTGGTCATCCTCGCGGACTCCATCCGCAACTACATGACCAAGTTCCTCGACGAGCGCTGGATGCGGGAGAATGGCTTCACCGAGAGCAACTGGGAGACGGGCACCGTCGGCGAGATGCTCCTGTCCCTGCCGCGCCGCGAGCTCGTCACCGTGCCGAGCGACGCCGGAGTGGCCGAGGCCGTGCATCGCATGAAGACCCACGGGATCAGCCAGCTCCCCGTGCTCGACGACGGGCGCCTCGTGGGGATCGTGACCGAGAGCGACCTCCTGTCCAAGATCGTCGAGGGCCACGCGGGCCTCGGGAGCAAGGTGGCCGAGGTGATGTTTCGGAAGGTCACCACGGTGCGGGCCTCGGACGACGCCGGGGCCCTGCTCGAGCTCTTCAGCAAGGGGCTCGTGGGCCTCGTGACGGGTGGGGCGGGCGAGCTCCTCGGGGTGGTCACCAAGATGGACCTCGTCGACGCCCTCACCACCCGGGCCGACAAGACCCTGTGACCGCGGTCAGTCGTCGCGGTTGTCGATCTGGGCCCGCTGCAGGGCCCCCGAGAAGTCGACGTACACCGTCTTCACCTCGGTGAAGAACTCGTACGGCATCCAGCCCCCCTCGCGGTGCCCGTTGCCCGTGGCCTTGACCCCGCCGAAGGGGAAGTGGGCCTCGGCCCCGATGGTGGGGGCGTTGACGTAGGTGATCCCGGCCTCGATGCGGTCGACGGCCCGAAACGCGCGGTTGACGTCCCGGGTGTAGATCGACGAGCTCAGGCCGTACTCGACCTCGTTGGCGATCTCGATGGCCCGGTCGAGGTCGGGGGCCGTGAGGACCGCGAGGACGGGGCCGAAGACCTCCTCCAGGGCGAGGGTGCTGCCGGGCTGGACCCCGTCGATCACGGTCGGGGGATAGTAGTTTCCCGGCCCCTCGGGGATCTTGCCCCCGCAGCGGACGACCGCCCCCTCCGCCACGGCGGTGTCGACGTAGGCCTGGACCCGGGCCCGGTGTTGGGCGCTGATGAGGGGCCCGACCTCCATGTTGGGGTCGGCCGCGTCGCCGACCTTGAGGGCCGTGGCCCGCGCCAGGAGCCTCGGGAGGAGGGCGGCCTCGACCCCGCCCACGCAGATGCAGCGCGAGGTGGCGGTGCAGCGCTGCCCCGCGGTGCCGAAGGCCCCCCAAAGGATGCCGTCGACGGCGAGGTCGAGGTCGGCGTCGGGCAGCACGATGACGGGGTTTTTGCCCCCGAGCTCGAGGGAGACCCGCTTGAGCATCCGGCCCCCGACCTCGGCGATCTCGCGGCCGACGGCGGTGCTGCCGGTGAAGGCAAGGACGTTGACGGTCGGGTGCCGCACGAGGGCCTTGCCCACCTCCTCGCCGCGGCCGTGCACGACGTTGAGGACCCCCGCGGGGATGCCCGCGTCCCACAGGCACTCGGCGAACATGTGGCCGCTCTCGGGGGCCTCCTCGGCGGGCTTCCACACGAGGGTGTTGCCGCACACGAGGGCGGGCAGGATCTTCCAGCTCGGGACGGCGATGGGGAAGTTCCACGCCGTGATGATGCCGGCCACGCCGAGGGGGCGGCGCAGGGTGAATCCGAGCTTGTTCTGGAGCTCGCTCGGGGCCGTCTTGCCGAAGAGGCGTCGGCCCTCGGAGCCGGCGTAGTAAGCCGTGTCGATGGCCTCCTGGATGTCTCCGCGGGCCTCTTCGACGCGTTTGCCCATCTCCCGCGACATCACGGCCGCGATGGCCTCCTTGCGCTCGGTGAGCAGGGTGGCCGCACGAAACAGGAGCTCGCCCCGCACGGGGGCGGGGGTCTGGCTCCACGACGCGAAGGCCGCCCGGGCGACCGTAGCCGCGGCGTCGACATCCGCCCCGGTCGAGCGCGGGATCAGGCTCGACACCCCGCCGCCCCCGGGGGAGCGCACCTCCAGGGTGGCTCCGTCGGAAGCGGGCAGGTCGCGGTCGCCGATGCGATTGCGGAGGGTGCGGGGGGTACGGGCGTCGGTCATGGTCTCTCCTCTCGCCCGGGGTATACCGCGGATTGGCCTCCTCAGGCCGCGCGAAAGCGCCTTCAGGCCCGGGTCGGCGGGGTGGCGGCGGCGCGCAGCTTCGTGATGAGCTCGGCGGCCGGGAAGAACCCCAGGTCGGCCCGGCCCTCGCGCAGGGTGGCCCCGCGTTCGTCAACCTCCTTGTCGCCGATCACGGCGATGTAGGGGACCTTGAGGAGCGAGGCCGTGCGGATCTTGGCCCCGAGCTTGTCGTTGCTCTCGTCGACGGTGGGGCGCAGGCCCGCGGCCCGGAGCTCGGCCGCGAGGGTCTGGGCGTACTCCAGGTGCCGGTCGGCCACGGTGACCAGGGCCACCTGCTCGGGGGCCAGCCACGGGGGGAAACGCCCCGCGGTGTGCTCGATGTACACCGACAGGAAACGTTCGATCGACCCGAGGACGGCCCGGTGCAACATCACGGGGCGGTGGGGGCTGTTGTCGGCCCCGACAAACTCCAGCCCGAAGCGGCCGGGGAGGTTGAAATCGAGCTGGATCGTGCCGAGCTGCCACGACCGGCCGATGGCGTCGGTGACGTGAAACTCCAGCTTGGGCCCGTAAAAAGCTCCCTCGCCGTGGGCCACGGTGAAGGTCCGGCCCTTGGCCGTGACGGCCTCCCCGAGGACCCGCTCGGCCTCGTCCCAGGCCGCGACCTCGCCGAGGCACTTCTCGGGGCGGGTGGCCAGGACGATGGCGAAGTCGGGCATCCCGAGGGCGGTGTACACCTCGTCCACCAGATCGAAGAACGACGCGATCTCGTCGCCGAGCTGGGCCTCGGTGCAGAAGATGTGCCCGTCGTCCTGGCAGAAGGTGCGGACCCGGGCGAGGCCGTGCAGGGTGCCCGAGCGCTCGTACCGATGGAGCCGCCCGAAGTCGGCGAGGCGCAAGGGGAGCTCGCGGTAGCTGCGCCGGGCGTGGCCGAAGAGGAGGCAGTGGGAGGGGCAGTTCATGGCCTTGCAGCCGGACATGGAGGGGACCCGGATGTCCTGCAGGGCGGACTGGACCTCGGGGTCGACCGCGAAGACCTCGTCGACCTTCGAGCCGTAGGGGGCCTTGGAGACGGGCTCCAGGGCGTCGGTCCCGAGGGCGAGGTACATGCTGTCGCGATAGTTGTCCCAGTGGCCGCTGGTCTCCCAAAGGGCCTTGTCGAACACCTGGGGGGTGATGACCTCTTGGTATCCGTAGCGGGCGTAGAGCCCGCGGAGGTACTGGATGAGCCCGTGGTAGACGAAGGCCCCCCGCGGCAAGAAGAACGGCGAGGCCGGGGCCCACTCGTGGAACATGAACAAGTCAAGCTCCTTGCCGAGCTTCCGGTGGTCGCGGGCCTTGGCCTCTTCGAGCTGCTTGAGGTGCGCGTCGAGGGCCTTCTGGTTGGGGAAGGCCGTGCCGTAGATGCGCTGGAGCATGGGGTTGCGCTCGTCGCCCCGCCAGTACGCCCCGGCCACGGAGGTGAGCTTGACGGCCTGGAGGAAGCGGGTCGACGGGACGTGGGGCCCCTCGCAGAGGTCGACCCAGCTGCCGTGCTGGTAGAACGACACGTCCTCGCCGGCGGGGATGGCCGCGAGGATCTCGATCTTGTACCGCTCGTCGAGGGCGCGGATGCGGCGCTCGGCCTCGTCGCGGGGCACCACCTCGCGGGAGAAGGGCAGGTCGGCGGCGGCGATCTCCTTCATGGTGGCCTCGATGCGGGCGAGGTCGTCGTCGGTGAAGCGGCCGTCGGGGCGGTCGAAGTCGTAATAAAACCCGTTGTCGATGGCGGGGCCGATGGTGACCTTCGTACCCGGGAAGAGCCGCTGGACGGCGTCGGCCATGACGTGGGCCGAGGAGTGCCGGATGATCTTCAGGGCCCGCGGGTCGTCGCGCATCACGGGGGCGACCTTGGAGGTCTCGGTGACCTCGACGGGGGTGTGAAGGTCGACCAGGACGCCGTCGACGACGGCGGCCACGGTGTCGTTGGTGAGGCGCTTGAGGTCTCGGAGGCTCTGGGCTGCGGTGGTCTTCATGAGCGGTGCCTTTCGCGCGCGAGGCTACGATCCCTCGGGCGCGCTGCGGGGTGTACGGGGTCACCGCGGGGGCCGTCAAGGCGGCAGAGGGGCCCCGCGCGCGGGGAGGGACAAGGTGGAGTAGACTGGTCGGCATCCCCATTGCCGAGGAAACGATGCCCCTCTTCGAAGCCCTGCCCGATCGTGTCTCCGTGTACGAGGTCTCCCCCCGCGACGGCCTGCAGAACGAGTCCGCCACGGTCCCCGTGACCGCCAAGGTCCGGCTCATCGAGGCCCTGGTGGCCGCGGGCGTTCAGCGCCTGGAGGTGACGAGCTTCGTGTCGCCCCGGTGGGTCCCGCAGCTCGCCGACGCCGACCAGCTCTGCCGGATCCTCGGGCGACAGCCCGGGGTGACCTACTCGGCCCTGTGCCCCAATCGGCAGGGCCTCGACCGGGCCCTGGCCGCCGAGCTCCCCGAGGTGGCCGTCTTCCTCTCGGTCTCCGAGACCCACAACAAGAAGAACGTCAACAAGACCGTAGCCCAGACCCTCGCGGCCTTCGAGGACGTGGTGGGCCCCGCCGTGGCCGCGGGCAAGCGGGTCCGGGGGTATCTCTCCACCCTGTGGGGCTGCCCCTACGAGGGCGAGGTCGACCCCGCCCGGGGCGTCGAGATCACCAGCCAGCTCCTGCGAATGGGCTGCTACCAGGTCTCCCTCGGCGACACCATCGGGGTCGGGACGCCAAGGCAGACCCAGCGGATCGTGCAGATGTTCCTCGACGAGTTCTCGGTCGACAAGATCGCCCTGCACATGCACGACACCCGCGGGACGGCTCTGGCCAACGTCCTGGTGGGCCTGGAGATGGGGGTCCGCACCTTCGACGCCTCCGTGGGCGGCCTCGGGGGCTGCCCCTACGCCCCCGGGGCCGCGGGCAACCTCGCCACCGAAGACCTCGTCTACACCCTGCACGGGATGGGCATCCAGACCGGGATCGACCCCGACAAGCTCTGGGAGGCCGGCCGGGTGGCCGCGGCCATCGTCGGGCGCGAGCTGCCGGGCAAGGTGCACCGGGCGGGGTTCCGCTCGCTGCGTCGCTGAGGCGCCGCGCAAACGGCTTGTAACCCCACGGCCCCAGGGGCGATATTCCCGCGCGGCTCCCCGCACGACAGGAAAGGTCGCCCCCCAATGGTTGCCACCACGGCGTTGTTTCTCGTTGCCCTCGCGGGCGCAGGTTCTGCCCCGGGGGCGACGGCCCCGCGGCTCCGCCTCGACCCCTCCGTGGTGGCCCCGTCCCCCTGGGGCCTCGACCTCTCCCTGCGGAGCGAGGCCCTCGACCGCCAGGCCCCGGCCCCGCGGCCCAACCGGGCCCTCGCCCAATCCGCCAGCCAGGTCACGGCCACCACCGCCGCGCAACCCGAGGCCGCCGGGGGCGACGCCCAACCCCCCGCCGGGGCCTGCGCCGAGGAGTGCGACATCGACTGCGAGACCTGCCGCGAGAGCGACCGCCAGGCCCGCTACGTCATGCGCCGCCGGGCCCGCACCCTGCGCACCCACCGGGCCTTCGGCATCGCGGCCTGGGGCTCCCTCCTGGTCACCGAGGTCTTCGGCACGATCCACCTCCTCAACCAGCCCTCCTGGTTTGGCGACGGGGCCTGCCGGTCGAGCCCCGACCGCTTCGGCTGCGGAGACACCTACAGCCTTGTGAGCGGGCTCCATCAGGTCTTCGCCTTCACCACCGTCGGGCTCTACACCACCGCGGGGGTCATCGCCGTGGCCGCCCCCGACCCCGACAACGCTTCGGTCGGCGACGACCTCGCCTCCCGCACCCTGCGCCGCCACAAGGCCCTCGCCTGGGTCCACGCCGCGGGCATGGTCCTCATGCCCATCCTCGGGGTCCTCTCCGCCAACCCCGACCTCGTGGGGGTCTCCGACGAGGGACGGGCCGACTTCGCCAGCGGGATGCGCAGCATCCACGCCATCGTGGGCTACACCACCTTCGCGGCCCTCACCACCGCTGGCATCCTCGAGCTGTAGACGGCATCCTCCGGGGATGTGGCTCGACTCCCCCAACTGGATCCACGTCGGGCCCCTCGCCGTCGCGGGCCTCCACCTCGCAGCCGCCGCCCTCGGAGCGGCCCTCGCCCCCACCCTCGGTCGCTCCCTCGCACGACGGCGGCACGACCGGGTCCGTGGCGGGGCCCAGCGGGCTGTTCCGGCGGGGGAGGGGCTGGCGGTGAGTCTGGAGGGCGTGATTGAAGCCGAGGCCCCTCCTGGGGCCCTGGCGGCGGTCACGGTGACACGCTTCGACCCCCTGGACGGCACCGAGCTGGCCCCGGCCTGCGGGCAGGGCCCGGGGCTGTGCCTCGTGTGCGACAACGGGCGGGTTCGGGTGACGGGGACGGTGGAGGTTCGGGGGAGTGTCGGAGGCGACCCCGGGGACGACCCGGCCCTCCTCGGGGACGACCCCCTCGACGGGGCCCGGGAGGGTGCCCGGAGGCGCGTTCGGGTGGGCGATCGGGTGGTCCTGGAGGGGGTGGTCTCGCCCCTCGGTCCGCAGGAGGGCGAGGCCATGGGGTACCGCGGGGTCCGACCCGGGTGGGGCATCGGCCCGGGGGCGGCGGGCCGGGTGCTTCTGCAAGTGCTTCCTGAAGTCCGGGAGGTTTCCCGCGCGCGGTCGCGGGCCCTCGGGGGGCTCGTGGGGCTCGTCGTCTTTCACGCGGCCGCGGTGGCCTTCGGGGGATATGCCCTTCGGGCGGGCAAGGCCGGGCGCGGGCCCATCGCCGTCGAAGGGTCCCGCTCGCAGTGCCGTGATGCGGGGCGCGGGTGGGCCTCCCTGGCCACGGCGACCCCGTGGCTGCGCCGGGCGGCCCTGGAGGAGCTCTCGGTGCGGCTCCGGTGTGCCCCAGGGCGCGACCCGAGCCTGGGGGGCCGGTTGGGGCAGCTCGCGGCCCGTACCGGGTTGGGCCTGCGGGCACAGGCCCAGGCCATGGCTTCGGTGGGGGAGGTCCGGGGGGCTGCCGATCTCCTGGCGACCTCGGGCGACCCGGACGACCGGGCTATGGCCGTGGGGTGGTACCTCGCCCTGGCGGAGTTTGCCCCGGCCCACGCGCTCCTCGAGCGCCCGGACGGCCCGCGGGCCGCGGGCATGGAGTCGGGGCTGGCCACGGCCCATCTCCTGGCGGGCGACCTGCCCCGGGCGGCCCAGGCGTTGCGAGCCTGGACGGCCCGGCTCGACCGGTTGCGCCCCACCGATTACCGCCTCCGGCAGATGCGCGACCTCAACTGCCTCGCGGGGCTCCTGGAGGCCCACGCGGCCCGGGGCCCAAGCGAAGCGGGTTTTGACCCTCAGGGGGGCTGCGTGGTGGGCGACGACCCGGCAGTGGGCGACGCCCCGGCGCGGGCCCTCGCGGCGGCCGAGCGGACCCGGCTGCGTTCGGTGCTCGATGCGACGATCGTCACGCTCCCGCGGTCGCTCGGGCCGACCGACGATTTTGACGACTGGTGCGCCCGGTATGGCATCCCCGAGGACCCGGACCTGCGGCGGTGGCTGCGGGAGGGCGACCGGGCCGGGACGGCGCGTTGGATCCGGACCCAGGCCCGGTATCCGCGCAGGGCCCTCCGCGCCCTCTGGGCTGCGGTGGCCCTCGGGGCCATCGAGCGTCGGGATGTGTACAGCATCGCGGAGACTGAGCTGCAGTGGCGGGTCCCGTGGGAGCCCTACGCCACGGCAATCCAGGGGACGGAGGTGGCGGTTCTCCTCCACGCCGCGGGCGATCGTGGGGCCCTCGGGCGCCACGCGGCGCAGGTCGCGCGGATCGACCGGGCCCTCGCCGACGACGTGGTCCTGCTCGGGTGGAAGCTCATCGCCCGTTATTGATCCGCCGTGAGCTCGTCCGGGGCCGCCACGGAGAACCTCCCGGGGGCCACGGGCCGCTCGTGGATCCACCCGTCGGGGCCCCCCACGGCCCAGCGCAGGAGCCCTTCGGGGCGCACGAGGACGACGGCCGTTCCGCGTCCGGGGGCGCCCTCGGGGCCCTCCACGCGCAGGTCGACGCGGGTGCGGGGGGCGGGAGGCTCCGCGGGACGGGTCTGGCAGGCCGCCGCGACTGCGGGACTCGGGTCGCTCGCCGCGCAGCGGGCCAGGGCTCGCACGGCGCGCTCGGAGCCTCCCCCCAGCCGGTGGACCCAGCGGGCCGCGGCGATCCGCAAGAGGGCCGACCGCTCGCGCAGGAGCCAGGCCGCCGGGTCGATGCCCTCGCAGGTCCATCCCTGGGCGGCCAGGGCGTGGGCAGCGTTGACCCGCACGAGGGGGGAGACCCCCGAGGCCCGGGTGCACAGGGCCGCACGGATGGGGTCCTCCGGGGAACCCTCGGGCAGGGGGCCGAGGCTCAGGGCTCCGGCGGCCGGTCCGGCCACTTCGGGGCGCGGGTCGGAGAGGTCGTCGGCCACGTGGCGGCGGGTGATCAGGTGGTGCCCGAGGGCCCAGGAGAGGGCCCCGCGGAGGGCGGGGTCGCGGGCCGAGGGGCCCTGGCGTAGGGCCAGGAGGTGCTGGGCCAGGGGGGGCTCGAGCGTGTCGGGAGAGGCCGCGAGGGCGTGCCCGGCGGCTTCGACGGCGGCCATCACGACCCCCCGGTCGGGGTCGCGCAACGACCGAACCAAGAACCCCGACGCGCCGGGATGGTCCCCGTGTTCGGCCAGGGCGTCGAGGAGGGCCGATCGGAGCCCGGGTCCGCTGCCTTCGACCAGGGAGAGGAGGGTGTCGACGGCGGTCCGGGCGGCCTCGGGGTGGGTCGGGCCCAGGGCCGCGGCCATCTGACCGAGGGCCCGGGCCGTGCCGGCCCGATCGAGGGGGGCGGGGTCGCGGAGGCGGGCTCCGAGGGCCCGGGCGGTGTCGGGGTCGGCGTGTCGGGCGAGGCCCTGGAGGCTGTGGGCTCGTACGGTGGGGTCATGGTCGCCGAGGGCCCGCAGCAGGAGGGGCGAGGCGGGTCCCGGGAGGGCGGCCAGGGCCTGAACCCCGACGGCCCGGACGGGGGCCGCGGGGTCGTCGAGGAGGGGCCCGAGGATGGCGGCGGCCCGGGGGTCGCCCGTGCGCCCGAGGAGGGTGGCGAGGGCGGCCCGGTGAGGGGTGTGGGCCCCATCGCAGCGGGCCAGGGCTTCGGCCAGGGGGTCGATGGCGAGGGAGGGCAGGGCCTCGGGGCGCTCGGACAGGGCGAGGAGGGCCGCGAGGGCGGCGGCGATGGGGCCGTCGGGGCGGGGCGGGGGCTCGGCGCAGAGGGAGGCAGGCAGGGCCCGCAGGAGGTGGTGCAGGGCCACGTCGCTGCGGGTGTCGCCGAGGGCCCGCAGGGCCGCGTCGCGGTGGAAGGGCAGGGCGGGGGCCCCGTCGAGCCAGGTCACGAGGGTGCGGGCGGCGTCGTCGCCTCCGAGGCGGCCGAGGACGGGGATCACGTCGAGCCGACGGGGGTCGGAGAGCTGGGGAAAGAGGCGCAGGAGGCCCGCCCGGGCGTCGGGTCCGAGGGACTCGAGGGCGGCGGCGGCGGTCCGGGCTTCGTTGGGGTCGGCGGTGCGGTGCAGGGCCTGGAGCAGGGTGTCGCGGGCCACGGGTCCGCCCACCCGGCCGAGGGCGGCCAGGGCCTCGCGGGCGAGGGGGCCCCGGGTGCGGGGGTCTCCGTCGCGGGAGGTGCGCAGGGCGATGGGGCTCAGGGCCTCGGCGGCGTCGCGGGCCTCGGGGCCGAGGGCGGCCAGGGCGGCCACGGCGGCGCTCGCCACCTCGGGGGTGGGGTCGTGCAGGAGACCCACGATGCCCCGGACGGCCCGCGGGTCGCGCAAGGCCCCGAGGGCCCGCACGGCCGCCACCCGAACCTCCGGCACCGGGTCTTGCAGGGCCCCGAGCAGGGCGAAGACGCTCCGAGGGTCTCCGAGGGTCCCGAGGACCCGCACGGCGGCGAGGCGCACCGGGGTCTCGGGGTCGTTGGTGCGGTCAAAGAGAACCACGTCGGCCTCGGTCCCTCCGAGGCGGCCCAGGGCCACGACGGCCGCGGTGCGCACGGTGGGGTCGGTGTCGCCGAGGGCCCGGGTGAGGGCGGGGGCCACTCGGGGGTCCCCGAGGGCCCCGAGGGCTTCGGCGGCGAGAGCCCTGCGGGCGGGGATTCCGCCTTCGAGGGAGGCGGCCACGGCGTCGGCGAGGCCTACGGCCCGGACGCGGGTGGCGGTGCGCAGGGCGGCCCGTTGCACCCGGGGGTCTTCGTCGTCGAGGCCTCGTCGCAGGAGCTCGTCGCGGGCCGGGGAGGCCGCCTCGGGCAGGTCGAGCACGATCTGCAGGCGCCGGTCGGTGTCGGCCGTCCCGTACTCCTGGCGCAGGGCGAGGGCCCTGCCCGGCCAGTCTGCGGCCAGCAAGAGCGACGAGAGGGCCACCCCGACGATCAGACCCACGCGGTCTCGGGCGTTCACGCCCCGAGGATGACACGAGCCTTGCGTCCTCGGCGGGGTGTTCTACCGTGCCTGGGGTGAAGCTCACTCAGCAGGCGGCCCGTCTGGGCGGGATCTTGGCGATCGGTGTGGTGGGGTACGCCCCGGCGGTGGCGGGTGATCCGGCCCGACCCGCGACGGGGGGAGGGTACCTCGGGGTGGGGCTCCGCTCGGTCGCCGGGGGTCTGCGGGTGGAGGAGGTGGCCGGGGGCAGCCCGGCCGAGCAGGCGGGCATCGCGGTGGGCGACGTGATCGTGCGGGCCCGCGGGTTTGCCCCGGGATCGGTCGAGGCCTTTACGCTGTCGGTGCGGGCCAACGAGCCTGGGCAACGCTACGCCCTGGTCTTGCGGCGCGGGGGGGCCACCCTGTCCCGGGACGTGGTCCTCGCGGCGGCCCCGGCTCCTCGCGGGCGCGGAGGAGGCGGCGCGGTGCGGGTGGGGTCGGCGGCCCCGGCCCTGGGCGCGAGCACGGTGGCCCAGGGCACCGACCCGATCGACCTCGGCCGACTGCGGGGTCGCGTGGTTCTGCTCGATTTCTGGGCCACCTGGTGCGGCCCCTGCCGGATGCTCATGCCCATCCTCAACACCCTGTCGACCCGGTACAGCGCCCAGGGGCTCACCGTCCTGGGGCTGAGCGACGAGTCGGCCACCCAGGCCCGGGCCTTCGCCCAACAGACGGGGGTCGGATACACCCTGGCCTCCAGCCCGAGCACGGTGGCCACCTACGGGGTGGAGAGCCTGCCCACCCTGGTCTTCATCGACCGCCGGGGTATGGTCCGCCAGGTCTCGATCGGGGTGTCGAGCATGCAGAGCCTGGAGCGCCAGGTGACCCAGCTCCTGGCCGAGGCCGCCCCCTGAGATTCGAAGGGATTTCAGTGGGATACGCGATCATCTCTCCGACGATCTCAGCGCCGGTCTGAGAGATCGGGCACGAAGGGTGAGATGTGAGAGACTGCATCTCTATGATTTGGGTGCAACCTGTTGAAATGACAGGGGATGTTAGGGGCTTTCGGTCGGCGCCGGGCGACCCCGGTCCTGGCCGAGGCCGCCATCCCCTCACCCTCGACGGGGTGTCTGCACCATGCGGCACGGGAGGCCTTGCGGCTGTGACGCGGCTGCGCGACGGAGCGGCGACATCCCCTGCGCCCCGCCCTCCGCGACGACCCGCTCCGCTCGGCCTGCGCGGCGTAGTCGCGGCGCGGACGCATCGCCCTTCCCTTGACACCCCGCGCCGCCGCGCCGCAGCATCCACCTCGATGCGTGCACAGACTTCGTTTCTCGGGGCTGCGGCCCTGCTCGTGTGGGCCCTGGGATGTTCGGGCGACCCGGCCGTCGCCCAGGACGGCGAGCGCATCGGGATGACCACCGCGACCACGGGTCAGGTCGTGCCCGACTTCTCGCTGCCCAACCTCAACCCCGCCGCGCCCGCGCCGCGGTCCAACGTGTCGCCCCGCGCGTTTCTCAACCAGGTGTCGGTCTGGTACTTCGCGAGCGCCACCTGAGGCTTCTGCGGTAGCCAGGTTGGCTACCTCGACACCCTCCAGCGCGAGTTCGACGCCATGCGCCCGACGCCCGCCATTCGTATCGGCGTGGTCAACACCCTCGGGGCCGAGTCGGGCAACAGCACCCTCGTAATGGGGCGCATCCTGCCGTACGGCCAGGACACCGCCGAGGCCGGGGTCGCCCGACGCTGGGGCGCCAGCGTGCGCCAGCTCTGGATCCTCGACCGCAACAACCGCCAGGTCGAAGTGCTCGACCTCACCGCCTTCCCCCTCAGCGAGGCCGCCAACCTCCGCGCGCTCCGGGCCCGCCTGCTGCGCCTCGCCGACGCCTCCCCGTAGACCGCCCTGGGGCCCTCGGGGGGTGGATGCGTCGTTCAGCGCCGAGCCCACTCTGCGACGCCGGCGGACAGCACCGTGAGGGCGTCGCTCGCGAGCCACGCGCGCGCCTCGGGGCGGTCGCGCAGGTGGGCGTCGGCGAACGCGAGGGCCGCAGACTCCAGCCACACGAGGTACGCCCCGCAGCGGGAGGCGTCGAGGCGGCGGGCCGCGGCGTAGTCGAGGCAGGCCGAGGGCTCGTGGTTGAAGGTCCCGTGCCGCGCGAGCGCGTCGGTGATCCACAGCCGGTGCTTGTCACCCGGTCGCATGCGCTCGAACGGCAGGCGCCGCGGTGGCGCGGTGGCCTCGGAGGTCTCGTCGCCGACGCCCGTGAGCGTCAGGTGCGGGGCCGTGATGGTGTCGAACGCATCCTCGCCGAAGCCGTCGTCTCCGACGCCCTCCATGGACGCGCCGATGAACGCGATGGGACGCGGGTCGGGGGCTCGCTGCGGCAGCCCGAAGATGCTGCGGGTCGCGCCCGCCACGATGGACCCGCCCCCGCTCCCGGCCGAGTGTCCCGCATAGAGGATGCGCCGGAGGTCGAGGATGCCCGCGAACATCCCCGTGGACTGCGCCGTGAGATCGTCGAGCACCGCCGCGAGGTCGTGGGGACGCTCGTAGTGGAGGTACTTCTCCCGCGCGCACACGCCCATGTCGGCGACCCCGAAGTGCGCGCAGAGGCGACCGCGTGACGCGTCGGAGCGAGCCCGGTGTGCAATGCTGACGAACGCGTATCCCGCGCCGGTGAAGTGCTCGCGCCACTCGGCGCCCACCCTCGGCGACGACATCACCCCAGAGAGGCCGCCGTGCGACCACACCACGACGGGCCACGGGGTGGGCGCCCCGTTGGGCCGGGCGAGGGAGATCTCCAAGGTACGGGCCTCGCCGAGCGCGTCGGTGTAGGTGACCTCCCGGGTCAGCAGCGGCATCGGTGGGTAGTGCGCCGCGGGTGTGTACACACATCGTTCGGGTCGCGCGGAGCTGCACCCGTCGCCAGCCCCTGCATCCGAGGGCCCGGCATCGGGGGACCGCGCGTCGACCGCAGCCGACCACCGGGCCTGAGTGCCGGGCGGGCACCGCGGGCGGTATACCATTCCCCCTATGACCCATCGTGCACCGCGGAGCGCCGGCGTCCGCGGCTTGCGTCGGGGCTAAGGGTCCGCGAGGCGACGCGCGGTCGAGGACTGGAAGGGCGACCCGATCGGCGCGACACTGCCGCCCCATGAGCGACGCCCCCGAGGGTGACTTCCCGGCTGCCCACAGCATGGACAGCGCGTGGTTCGCCGTCGACGCCGACGGCCACGTCGCCCGCTTTGACACCGGCGAGAACGGCGCCATCCCCCACGCCGCGGCGCCCGGTGGGGGCAACATCGAGATCGACTTCGACGCCCTCCTCCTCGACGCCCTCCTCGCCGGGATCGCCTTGCGCGACGAGCCCACGAAGCCCTCGGAGCCGTCGGAGGAAGACGCCTCGGTTCGGGTGACGCCGATGCCAGGGCAGACCCAGCCCCAGCGGGTGGTGATCGTGGCCGTGGCGCCCTCGTTCGCCGAGGAGGACGCGAGCTACCGCACGGCGCCGAAGCCGACCACGCGCGCCGAGGCGACCTTCCGCGCGGAGGAGCTCGTGGTGGTGAAGGAGGCCGACCCGCGCATCGTGGTCTCGCTCGACCCTGTGGCGCCCGAGCGGGTTGCGGCCCTCCGCGCCCTCTCCGACGCGACGGTACTCGTGGTGTCCGACCTGTACGACCTCGTCCGCGAGGGAGCGCGCGGGGAGACGCCCGCGGGGGGCCTCTTCGAGTACGGGCACGACCTCCATCGCGATGACACCAAGGGCTCGGGAACCTACCGCCGCGCCGTAGCCCCACGCGCCCCCGTCACCCTCGACGACGTCCATCCGAGCATCCGCGCAGACCTCGCGCGCCTCCGGCTCCCGGTGCGCTTCACCGAGGCGCCCGTGGTTGAGCTCGCCGAGCACATGGGCGAGCACGATGTCCAGACCTACGGGACGCCCCTCGACCCGGCCAACGCGCCGCCGCCATCGCCCATCGCTCCGGCCGTGGCCGCGTCAAGGAGGTGCCTGCTCTGGCTGTCGCTGCTCATCCTGGGCGTTCTGGTGCTTGTCGTTGTGCTCGAGAGCCGCCGGTGATCGCCCTCGACCGGATCAGCGTCGAGCCTTCGCGGCGGTGTTCGAAGGGGTGCGCGTTCTGTTACAACGGCTCGGGGCCCGACGGCGACGGGGCGTGGACGGCCGACGCCCTGGTGACGCTCGCGAAGGACTGCGCGGCCCACGGCGTGAAGGCGGTCTCCTTCGGCGGCGGTGAACCCCTGGAGTACGACGGGATCTACGCGGTGCTCGGGGCGCTGGAGGGGACGATGTTCCGCGCGCTCACCACGAGCGGGCTGCCGCTGGAGGATGCGAGGGTGTTCGAGGCCCTCCTCGCGTCACGGCCCGACAAGGTGCACGTGTCGATTCACGCGCCGGACAACCCCCGCGAGGTGGCCCGCGTCGTGGCCCAGGTGTGCTCCCAGGCGGCGCGCGGGCTTCGCAGCGGGGTCAACCTCCTCGTGCGTCGGTCGCGGGTGGAGGAGGCCCACCCCGCCGCAGAGCGCCTCCACGCGGCGGGGATCGGCAACGAACGGATCGTATACCTGCCGATGCGCGGACCGGGCGGGGACTGCCCGAGCGCGGAGGACGTGGCGCGGGTGGCGGGGGGGAGGTTCCAGTCGATGACGTGCCTTCTGGGGTGCGGCCAGAGCCCGCGCTTCGCGTCGATCGCGAGCGACCGGACGGCGGCGTGGTGCAGCTACACGCAGACGCGACGGCCGCTTCGGGAGGCGACGTGGGCGGGGCTCGTCGAGGCGCTCCAGGGGGCGGGCGGGGAGGAGGCCCTGGGGCTGAAGCCGTGCGGGGAGGGCACGGTGTCGCTGCGCAGGCGGGGGGTAGAAGGGCGGTGAGAAGCGCTTCGCGGTGGATTCTGGTCCGTCCGCGCGACGCTTGCGCCGCTGGAGGACCTCCGCGCGCAGCAGTGGGCGAGCGCTGCGCAAGCCGTCGCAGTGGACGATGCGGAGGGCGAGGACGAGCCCGACACCGACCCGGTGCTCGACGTGACGTAGCGGCGGGTCGTGGGGGTGGTGTACCCTCGCGGCGATGATTGAGCGCGTCCACCTGGTCAACTTCAAGGGCCACGCGCACACCTCGCTGACGCTGATGCCGCTGACGTTGCTCGTCGGGCCCAATGGATCGGGCAAGTCGAGCGTGCTCCACGCGCTCCAACTGCTCGGCCGCCTGCACGACGACAACAGTTCCTGGGGCGCCGCTGAGCTCGATGACCTATGCCGCCACTCGGAG
This sequence comes from uncultured Myxococcaceae bacterium, assembly GCA_964447205.1. Taxonomy (GTDB): domain Bacteria; phylum Myxococcota_A; class Polyangia; order Polyangiales; genus JAEUKH01. The sequence continues at coordinate 88,316 of CAYUSB010000001.1, read as the reverse complement.
GGGGTCAATGGGCTCTGGCTCCGCGCCGAAGGACGGCAAGACGGCCAAGAACGTACGCTGGCCTTCAAGGGAGAGCGTGCTGCGGTTCAAGCGCCTGGCGGATGGCCAGAGGTGTGGCTTCGTGAGCTCCTGTATGATGGCCCCGATGGTGGACGCGTCGCGGTGCAATCCTCGGCGGTTCCCTCGCTCTCCGAGCTCGGGGCGAGTCGTCACTGGCCCGACCTTGCCGACGTCGAGCTGCTGCGCCTCGATGCGCGTCGTATCGCGCAGGTGCACGCGCCCACTGCGGAGCATCCCACGGTGGGCCTCGATGGGGCGGGTACCGCCGAGGTAGTCGCCGCGCTCCTCCTCAACGATCCCGCGCGAGTCGAGACGATCGTGGAGGCGCTCCGGACGCTGGTGCCGCAGGTGCGTCGTATCGGAGTTCAGCAGAAGCGCCTGGAGAGCGGGCCGATCGGGTATCAGCTCTCGCTGGATTTCGTCGGCGCGCGCAAGGTGCCCGCCTCGGGGGTAAGCGAGGGCACGTTGATCGCGCTGGCGCTCGTCACCCGGCTTCAGATGGCGAAGCGTCCGAGGCTGCTCCTGCTCGATGACCTCGAGGCGGGGCTGCACCCGTCCGCGCAGCAGAGGGTGATGGCCATGCTCCGGGACCTGACGGAGGGCAGCGACCCGGTGCAGGTGGTGGCTACGACGCACTCGCCGTTTGTGATCGACGGCGTGGCGCCAGAGGCGGTTCAGGTGTTTGCGCTGGGGGAGGATGGCGCTGTGGCAACGAAGCCGCTGTCGGCCCATCCGGACGCGGCAGCGTGGGCAGGCAAGCTTACCGCCGGGCAGCTCTGGACGCTCGACGACGAACAGGCCTGGGTGGCCGCGTCCGGCGGCGCGTAGGTCGGTCAAGCGCTGCATCCTGTTTTGCGAGGCGCGCGCCGACGCCGAGACTGCCCAGACCCTCGTGGCCGAGGCCCTCTGCCATCACGTCTCCTGGCTGCGCGATCACCTCGACGCGTCGACCTGGGAGAGCGTCGGGGTGTCGTGGTGTGCCGATCGGGCCGAGCGCGCGCGCTCCTGGTTCGACCTACACACGGTGGATGCGTATCTGCGTCAGTTCGGCGTCAAGCCGATGCACGGGCACGTCGGTGGTCGGTCGGCAGAACCGGGAGCGAAGCTGCTCTCAAACATCGACCGACTGGTGCGCAGGCTTCGACAGCGTGGCGGCGACGCGGTCGACCTCGAAGGCGTGCTGCTGGTGTGGGACGCTGACAACCAGGCCCGTGCCCGCGCCGCAGGCCTCGAGCAGAGCCTCGCGACGGTGGACCAGACCTCGCTGCGGTGGGTTTTGGGCATGCCGACGCCCATGCGAGAGACTTGGGTTCTGGCGGGTTTTGAGCCGCAGAATGACACGGAGCGTGCGGCGCTTGGCAGGCTCCGCGCCATGCTGGGCTTCTCGCCCTGCGAACAGCCCGAGCGGCTGACAACCACCGACGCGACATCGCCGCGGCATCCGAAGCAGGTGCTGGCGTCGCTGACCGGCGACGTGGCCGACCGGGAGCGATCGTGTCTGCGCATCGGCGGTGATGCGCGCTGGCTGCGACTGACGACAGTGGGCGCGGGTTGTGGGCTGTCGGGGTTCCTCTTGAAGGTTGAGTTGGTGCTGGTGCCTTGCTTCGATGTGCGGCGAGGGTGATCTGGGACCGGGCTGAAGGTCAGCGAGCTCTGCGGTGGCCGAAGAATCTTTGCGCAAAACACCCGTGGCGTGGGGTCGCTTCGTGATGGCGACAAGACCCGGAGTGGGCCGTGACCCCCCGACCGGTCAAGTCCGCCCGGGAGGGAGGACGCTCAGTCACACGCTGATGGAGCCCTTCCGAAACGCGCTCGGGGCGATCGTGACGTTGACCACCACGGGACGGTTTTCGCTCTGGGCAAACTGGACGGTCCCCTCGGGATCCACCCCGCACTCTACCACCCCCCCACACCGACGGCGGCAGCACCGCGACCGAGACTCTCCTCAGGCCGCATCTCCCGATCCCCCTGGTCCCCCAGCGGGACCTTCTCAGAGCCCCTCGGGGGCCATCGGTCTGCGGCGGGCGACCCCCGTGCGGTTGGTCACCATCAGCGGAACCCCGACCCCAAGCAGGCCCAGGATCAGGCCCCCGATGGGGAGGAGGGCGGCGGTGGGGAGGGCGGTCTCGTTGGCGGGGGCTGTGCTTTGCCGCACGAGGCCGACCACGGTGGCGGCCAGGAAGGCCACGCTCCCGGCGGCCACGAGGCCCGTCCCGAGGTTGAAGAGGCGGGCCGACGACGTGCGGAGGGTGACCTCGGTGGGTCCGTCGGGAACCTCCAGGTCAAACTCGGCCCAGCGCTGCCCGGCCCCGCTCGTGCGCAGGTGCAGGGGCCCCGGAGGCACGAACACCCGGCAGGGCGTCGTGCACGTGGCCGAACCCGACCAGCGGCTCTCGGGGCTGTCGGCCTCCACGGAGCGAGACCGCATCAGGGCCAGGAGCTGCGGCCGGTCGGACCGCAGGAGGACGGCCACGCGCCCGACCCCCGGGGTGAGGAAATCGACCTCGGGCAGCAGGGCCCGGCGTTGGGCCCGGGCGGGCATCGGGCTGAGGGCGAGGGCGAGGGCGAGGGCCGCGGAGCCGGGACAGAGGGAGCGCACAGGGCCCGGAGAGTAGCGCGGTCGGGGGTTGCTCGCTTGTCCCGTACCCACGATCGACGGCTTGACCGAGCGCCCCCGTCGGCACAGTCTCGCCCGCTGTGATGGGCAAGCGGATGGCCCTGGTCACCTTCGGGTGCCAGATGAATGTGCACGATTCTCAGCGGATCGAGTCGCTGATGCGCGAGGCGGGGTACAGCCTCGTCGACGACCCCGAGGGGGCCGACGTGGTCGTCCTCAACACCTGCTCGGTGCGGGAGAAGGCCGAGCAGAAGCTCCGCAGCGAGGCCGGCCGGCTGAAGAAGCTCGACACGATCCTCGTGGTGGCCGGCTGCGTGGCCCAACAGGAGGGCGAGCGCCTCGTCAAGTCGATGCCCTTCCTCGACGTGGTGGTCGGGCCCGACAACCTCCACGAGCTCCCGGGCCTCGTCCGGGCCGCCGAGATGGGGGCCGCCGCGGCGGTGCGTACGGTCTTCGACCTCGAGGCCCCGCGTTTTCTGGCCTTCGACGGGGTTGGCACCGAGTCGGTAGGCGCCACGGCCTTTGTGACCGTGATGAAGGGCTGCAACGAGCGCTGCTCGTTCTGCATCGTGCCGTACACCCGGGGGCCCGAGCGGTATCGCCCCGCCGACGAGATCGTCGCCGAGGTGCGCGACCTCGTCGCCCACGGGGCCCGCGAGGTGGTCCTCCTCGGCCAGACCGTCAACAGCTACCTCGACCCCACGGTCCCTGTGGCCCCCGGGGGAGACCCCGACGTGTCGCAGTTTTCGTCCCTCCTGCGGCGCCTCGCGGCGGAGGTTCCTGACCTTGATCGGCTGCGGTACACGTCTCCCCACCCGCGCCACATGACCCCCGACCTCATGGCCGCCCACGCCGAGCTCGGGGTCCTCGCCGACCACGTCCACATGCCCGTCCAGAGCGGCTCCGACCGCATCCTGCGACGGATGATCCGCCGGTACTCCCGGGCCGAGTACGTCACCCGCATGACGGCCCTGCAGAAGGCCCGACCCGGCCTCACCCTGTCCACCGATGTGATCGTTGGGTTTCCCGGCGAGACCGAGGAGGACTTCGCGGCCACCCTCTCGCTCGTGGAGGAGATGGGCTTCGTCGGGCTCTTCGGGTTCAAGTATTCGCCCCGGCCCTTCACCCCGGCCTTGAAGCTCGGCGATGATGTCCCCGAGGTCGACAAGCAGCGGCGCCTCGCGGCCCTCTTCGAGCGCTCGGAGTCCCAGACCCGGGCCCACCTCGCCACCCTCGTCGGGACCCGGGCCGAGGTCCTCGTCGAGGGCCCCTCCCGCGGGGGGCAGGGCATGATGGTGGGCCGCACCCGCCGCAACGAGATCGTGCACCTGCCCGGGGCCGCCACCCCGGGGCTCGCGGCCGGGGCCGTGGCCGTGGTGGAGATCCAGCGGGCCAACAAACACTCCCTCGAAGGTCGGGTCGAGTCCCTGCGCCGCCCGGCCCCCGTGTTGGGCGACATCCCGCGGAGCGTCCCGGAGGCCTCGCCCGAGGGCTCCGAGGCCCCTCCCGGGCCGCGTAGGGTCGGGCTCCCGGTGCTCAGCCCATGACCCTCGGCCCCGCCCGCGTGAAGGGCCTGGTCAAGCCCTTCGAGGCCCACGTCCCGAGCCTCGGGGCGGGGTGTTACGTGGCCGAAGGGGCCCTGGTGATCGGCGACGTGATCCTCGGGCCCGAGAGCTCGATCTGGTACGGCACGGTCTTGCGGGGCGACGTGATGCCCATCCGCGTCGGGGCCCGCAGCAACCTGCAAGACCTCACGGTGGTGCACACCACCACGGGGGTCTCGACGGTGCATGTCGGCGACGAGGTGACGGTGGGGCACCGGGTGATCTTGCACGGGTGCACCCTGCACGACCGGGTCCTGGTGGGGATGGGGGCCATCGTGCTCGACAACGCCGTGGTCGAGTCCGACGTGGTGATCGGGGCGGGGGCCCTCGTGCCGCCCGGGGCACGTCTCGCGGGAGGGTATCTGTATCTCGGGGCCCCGGCGAAGCGGGTCCGGCCCTTGCGGGACGGCGACCGGGCCATGATCGACGCGGGCTGGCAGGCCTACGTCGACCTCGGCCGACGGCACGGCTGATCCGGGAAGGGGGGCGGTGCGAGAGAGCCCGGACGGGCCCTCTGCGCGAGATCGGCAGGGGGATCAGGGGCAGGCCGCGGCCCCCATGGTGGCGAGGTCGCCGAGGCAGGGCTCCTGGAGCATCGTGCAGCGCCCGCCGCCCGCCATGGCCTCGGCCTGGAGGTTGGTCTGGAGGCACATCTCGAACGCGGCGACCTGCGTCCCGCACATGGCCCGGGCGCAGGCGATGTCGGTGCACATGTTCATCTGGACGCAGTTGTTGAAGGCCATGGCCTGGGAGGGGCAGCACTGATTCTGGGCCGTCCCGAGGCACTGCTGACAGCTCACGTCGCTGTTGCTGAAGGCCGCCTGGGCGCAGTTTTGATCGGCCCCGCAGGCGCAGATGGCCTCGACCACCGAGCGGCCGCAGGTGCCGAAGTTGCCCATCGGGGGGGTCCCCGTGTCGGTGCGTCCACCGGTGTCGGTGCGTCCACCGGTGTCGGTGCGTCCACCGGTGTCGGTGCGCCCTCCGGTATCGGTGCGCGGGCCCGTGTCGGTGGTGCCGGCGTCGGTGCCCCCGCCGCCGCCGCCGCCGTCGCTGCTGGCCCCGCAGGCCTGGAGGGCGCCGAGGCCCATGACAAACACAAGGGTGCTGATGCGATTCATGACCAGTGATTCTCCTCTATCCCGATCGGACCCGTTGCGGGGGCCGAGCGTGCTGTCGCGGTGTGGTAGGTACGCGGGCGGGGCCTGCATGGGCGGACGCCGTGGGGGGACATCCCTCACGGGCCGAGGTCCTGGGGGCCGGTGGGCCCGACATCTTGGGGCCCGGTGGGGCCCGTGTCTTGCGGCCCTACGGCTCCGGTGTCTTGGGGGCCCAAGGGTCCGGTGTCGAAGGGGCCGGTGGGCCCGGTGTCTTGCGGTCCCGTGGGACCGAGGTCCTGGGGGCCGGCGGGGCCGGTGTCTGCAGGCCCGGTGGGTCCGGTGTCCGCGGGCCCGGCAGGGCCGGTGTCTGCGGGGCCGGTGGGGCCGAGGTCTGCGGGGCCGGTGGGGCCGAGGTCTGCGGGGCCGGTGGGGCCGGTGTCTGCGGGGCCGGGGAGGCCGGTGTCTGCGGGGCCGGGGAGGCCGGTGTCGAAGGCGTCGGAGAGGCCGGTGTCGAAGGCGTCGAGGAGGCCGGTGTCCTGGGGCTGCGATCCGCCGATGTCGGGGGGGCCGATGCGGCCGAGGTCGCCGCCGCTGCCGCTGCCGCCGTCGAGGGTGACGACGGCGGGAGGGTCGTCGTCACGATCGGCGCAAGCCGAGAGGACCCCGAGGCAGAGCACGAACGCTGGGGTGTTGACATGATTCATGACCCACGATGCTCCTCAGTCAGTGGAAGGGGCCGCGTCCTTGCGGGCCCAGAGAGGAACGGGACAAGAAACCACGGCAACCTCCGGGTGCCAGCGGGGAGCCTACGGGGTGGGCTGGCCCTCGGTGCGCGGATGGGGGGTGGCCCCGGTGGCGGCGGGACGGGCGGCGGGTCGGGCGGCCCCTGCGGGGGGTCGGGCCGCGGGTCGGGCCGCGGGGGTCCCGGCGTCTCCCTCGGCGGGGGCCGGGGCGTCGGTGGCGGGGTGATCGGCGTTGTACTGCTGGATCACCCGGTCGGTCAGGTCGAGGTGGGTGGGCGACCAGATGACCGCCCCCTGATCGAGGATCAGGTTGAAGTTTTCGCTCGTCCCGAGCTGCCGCACCACGCCCTGGAGGTTGACCAGGATCTGCTTGGTGAGCTCGGCCTCCTTCTGGGCGAGCTCTTGCTGGTAGCCGACGTAGTCCTGCTGGAGGTCGGTGAGGCGCTTGTTGTAGTCCTCCATGCGCTTCTGGAGGGCCTCGCCGCGCACGACGGAGGACTGCTTCTGGATCTCCTCCTTCATGCGCTTGAGGGCCTCCTGGCGCGTGTTGAGCTGCTCCTGGCGCGACTCGAAGAGGCGCTTGAGCTGGGCCTTGGCCCGGCGGCCCTGGTTGGTCTCCAGGATGGCACGCTGCATGTCGACGACGGCGATACGCATCTGGGCGTACAGCCGCGGGGCCATGAGGGCGAGCACAAGCGCGACGATCATGGCAACCTGACGGCTGCGGGCGCGCTCGGTCGCGACGCGCATAGGGGGATTACGGTGCAACACAGGCCTCCAAACGGGCGCGAACCTTTCACGCCCTCCGCGCGGGTGTCAAGGCCCGAAGCGCGCCCGCAACCGTCGGGTCGCGATCCTCGTCGCGCTAGAAACGCAGCGAGTTTTCGACGCGGTAGCGGACCCACTTGTAGCCGAGGAAGGCGCTGACCCCGAGGCCCACGGCCCCGGCGATGGGGGCCCCGGCGACGATGACGGCCACCGACCCCGCGGCGGCGGCGGCGGCCACGGCCCCCTTCTTGGCGGCCTCTTTCTGCTTGGAGTTCTGCGACGGGCTGGTCATGGTGTACCTCGGGTGAAGTCTTGCGGACCGGTTGAGATCATAGCACCCCGCGGGGCGGAGCCTACCCCGCGGCGGGGCGGGACCCGAGCCCGATGCCTTCGTACTCGAATCCCTGGGTCTCGGGCTCGAGGGCGGCCCAGACGTTGCGGCCGTCGAGCAGAAACCTCTGGCGCATCTGGGCCCGGAGGCGGTCGAAGTCTGGCGAGCGGTACTCCTGCCACTCGGTGACGAGCACGAGGGCGTCGGCGGCCACGGTGGCGTCGTAGGGGCGGTCGACGAAGATCACCCGGTGGGCGAGGGGGCCGAGGGCCTCGCGGGCCGTGTCGCGGGCGGCCGGGTCGTGGACCCGGACCTCGGCCCCGGCCTCCAGGAGTTGGGCGATGAGCCGCAGGGCGGGGGCCTCGCGGACGTCGTCGGTGCGGGGCTTGAAGGCCAGGCCCCAGACGGCCACCCGCTTGTCGGTGAGGTCGCCGAGGCGGCGGGTGAGCTTGGCGAAGAGGATGTCCTTCTGGCGGTCGTTGACGGCCTCGGTGGCGGCCACGAGGGCCAGCTCGACCCCCGCCTCGCGCCCGAGCTGAAGGAGGGCGTCGACGTCCTTGGGGAAGCAGCTCCCGCCGTAGCCTGCCCCGGCGAACAAGAACTTCGACCCGATCCGGGCGTCGGCCCCGACCCCTTTGCGCACCGAGGTGACGTCGGCCCCGACGACCTCGCAGAGGCGGGCGATGTCGTTCATGAAGGAGATGCGGGTGGCGAGCATGGCGTTGGCCACGTACTTGGCGAGCTCGGCCGAGCGGGGGTCGAGGAAGAGGAGGCGGTCGTTGGTGAGCTGGAGGGGGCTGTAGAGCCGCCGCAGGACGGCCCGCCCGTGTTCGTCCCGGGCCCCGACGATGACCCGGTCGGGCTTGAGGAAGTCGTTGATGGCGTCGCCCTCCTTGAGAAACTCGGGGTTGGACACCACGGTGACTCGCCCCCGGGCCTCGTCGAGGATGGCCTGGACCTTGTCGTTGGTGCCCACCGGGACGGTGCTCTTGAGGACCACCACGGTGTCGCGCACGAGGGCCTCCCGGAGGCCGTGGGCCACGGCCATGACGGCCCGCAGGTCGGCCCGTCCGTCGGCGAGAGGCGGCGTCCCGACGGCGATGAGCACCACCTCGGCGTCGGCCACGGAGGCTCCGAGGTCGGTGCTGAACGACAGGCGCTGGTCGGCCACGTTGCGGCGCACGAGCTCCTCGAGGCCGGGCTCGTAGATGGGGATCCGGCCGGCCTGGAGGGCCTCGATCTTGCGGGCGTCGTGGTCGACGCAGGTGACCGTGTTGCCAAACTCCGCGAAGCCTGTCCCAGCGACCAGCCCCACATACCCCGAACCCACCACCGCGATGCGCATGCGGGTGCGCCTAGCACGGAAGGGCTCCTGCGTGCCAATAGGGCGTCGGGCCCGTCCAGGGCGTCAGCGGCTGCAGAGGATCGCGGCGGCGGTGGCGGCCCCGAGGGCTCCGAGGGCCCACCAGAGGGCGGCTGCGGGTCGGGCCGGGGCGGGGGCGGGGGCGAGGGCGACGGCGAGGGCCTCGACCATGGTCTCTGCGTTGGGGAAGCGGGCTGTCGGGTCGCGCTGCAGGGCCCTGGCGCACCAGGCGTCGACGGCGGGGGGCAGCTCGGGGCGACGGAGGGAGGGGGGCGGGATGGGGGCCCTCACCACCTGAACGAGGAGCTCGGTCGTGCCGACGGCGTCGAAGGGGGCCGCCCCGACGAGGAGCTCGTAGAGGACCACCCCGAGGGACCACAGGTCGGCCCGGGGGTCGACCCCGCGGGTCGAGCGGACCTGCTCGGGGGCCATGTAGAGGGGCGACCCGAGGAGGGCGTTGTTGGCGGTGAGGAGGCCGTCCTCGGCGAAGCGGTCGGTGATCTTGGCGAAGCCGAAGTCAAGGACCTTGACCTTGATCGGGCCCTCGCCCTCGAGGACGAAGATGTTGTCGGGTTTGATGTCGCGGTGAACGATTCCGAGGGCGTGGGCTGTGTCGAGGGCGGCGGCGACCTGGCGTCCCACGGAGACCACCTCGGGGAGGGGGAGGGGGCCGCGGGAGATCCGGGCTTCGAGGGACTCGCCTTGCAGGAGCTCCATGGCGAGGAAGGGCAGGCCGTGCACGAGCCCGTGGCCCCGCACGGTCACCACCCGCGGGTGCACGAGCCCCTCGGTCACCCGACACTCCCGCAGAAACCGCTGCACCGCGTCGCGGTGCGGAACACACCTCCGCTGGAGCACCTTCACGGCCGCGAGGTCACCCAGGGCGGCGTCGCGGGCGCGGTAGATGTCGCTCATCGCCCCGCCGTCGATGCGGTCCTCGACGGTCCAACGGTCGGAGATGACGGTGCCAGCTTCCATCACGCGCGGACAGAAGCAATAAGGGCCCGAGGTCGGTTGTGCAAGGCGGGGGATGGTCGGGCGCAGCGTTGGGGGTCGAGGCCGGGACGGGGTATGAGCCCCTGCAACCATGCGCGCCCTCCTCCTCTGTGCGGGCCTCGGGACGCGGCTGCGGCCCTTGACCGAGCTGTCGCCCAAGCCCTGCGTCCCCGTGATCGATCGACCCCTCGGGGCCTATGCCCTGGAGGTTCTGGCAGGGATCGGGGTGCGGGAGGTGGTGGTCAATACGCACCACCTCGGCGATCGGGTGGCCCCGACCCTCGGGCCCTGGGCGACCCGCGCGGGCATCACCCTGCACCGGGTCCACGAGCCCACCCTCCTCGGCACCGGGGGAGCCATTCGCAACGCCCTGCCGCGCCTCGGGGGCGACGACTTCGTGGTGTTCAACGGGGACGTCCTGGCCTGGCCCGACCTCGGGGCGGCCCTCGAACACCACCGGCAGTGCGGGGCCCGGATCACCCTGGTCGTCCGCCACGACCCCCGAGCCGCCCGCCTCGGGGCCATCGAGGTCGACGCCACGGGGCGGGTGCGGCGCATCCTGGGCGAGGGGCCTCCGCCCGACGAGCCCGTGCGGGCGTGTGTGTTCACGGGGGTGTACGTGGTCTCCCCCTCCCTGCGGGACGACCTCCCTGCGGAGGGGTGCGTCGTGCGCCACACCCTGCGGGCCCTCCTCTGGCGGGGAGAGACCGTCGCGGCCGTGGTCGATCCGTGCCCGTGGTTCGACCTCGGGACCCTCAGGACGTACCTGGAGGTTCAGCTTCGGGCACTGGGCGAAGGGATCGCCCCGAGGCTCGGGCCTTTCCCCGACGGGCGTTGGCTGGGAGAGGGGGTGGAGATCGCCCCGGGAGCCCGGGTCGGGACGGGGGTGGTCCTGGGGCACGGGGTTCGGGTGGTGGGGACGGGGGCCGTGACGGACGTGGTGGCCTGGCCCGGAGCGACCGTGGTGGCCCCTCTGGAGCGGGCCATCGTGACCCCCGAGGGGGTCGTGGGGGTGCCTTTCGTGCCCGAGGAGGCTTGACGGCAGGGGTGGAGCCCGTATAGTCCGCGCCCTCCGTCCTGAGGCAGATATGAACACCCATCTCGGTCTGATCGGCAAGAAGCTTGGTTCTACGCAGGTATTTGACGCCAACGGCAACGTCACGCGGGTGACGGTGGTTGAGGCGGGCCCCTGCATTGTTGTGCGCAAGCGTACGGAAGAGCGCGACGGCTACGTGGCCATCCAGCTCGGCCTCGGCGAGCGCCGTGAGAAGCTCACCACGAAGCCCATGCGCGGCTACTTTGAGAAGAATGGCGTGCCCGGCAGGTCGGTGAAAAACCGCAAGGGCAACGACGTCACGGTCTATCCCCGGTACCTCAAGGAGATCCGGCTGTCGGCCGAGGACGCGGGCAGGTTCGAGGTCGGCCAGGAGCTCCGGGCGAGCGATCTGTTCACCGAAGGCCAGCTCGTCGACGTGACCGGCACCAGCAAGGGCCGCGGCTTCGCCGGGGTCATCAAGCGCCACCACTTCGCCGGCATGGTCAGCACCCACGGCACCCACGAGTACTTCCGCCACGGCGGCTCGATCGGCACCAACATGACCCCGGGCCGTACGATGCCGGGCAAGAAGATGCCGGGACAGCTCGGCAACACGCGCTCCACCGTGCAGAATCTCCGCGTGGCCAAGATCCTCCCCGAGGAGAATCTCGTGCTCCTCGAGGGCTCCGTCCCCGGGTCCGACAACGGCGTCGTGACCGTACGCAACGCCGTCAAGGCGCGCAAGAAGGCCTGATCGCCCCGCCGTGAAGCCTGGAAACAAGCCCGATCGGTTTACCGTGAAGGCCCGCCAGGAGGGCTTTCCCGCCCGCTCCGTCTACAAGCTCGACGAGATCGACCGCCGCTGTCAGCTCCTGCGCCCCGGCCTGCGGGTCCTCGACCTCGGGGCCGCCCCCGGGAGCTGGACCCTCAAGGCCGCCCAACGGGTGGGCCCCAACGGCCGCGTCGTGGCCCTCGACCTCAACCCCCTTCGTGTGCCCGTCCCTCCGCAGGTGACGGCCATGGAGTGCGACCTCTTCGCGACCCCCGTGGCCGACCTCGCCGCCCTTGGGCCCTTCGACCTCGTCCTGTCCGACCTGGCCCCGCACACGAGCGGGATCAAAGACGCCGACGCCTATCGTTCGGTCGAGCTCGTCGAGCAGGTTCTTGTCATCGCCGACGCCTGCCTCGTCGAAGGCGGATCCCTGGTGGCCAAGGTGTTTCAAGGGGTGGGCTTCGAAGACCTCCGCGAGGCCGTCCGGCAGAGGTTCCGTACGGTGCGCCTCCTCAAGCCCGAGGCCTCCCGCAAGGAGAGCGTCGAGATCTACCTCGTGGGTCTTGGCCGCCGCGGGGCCCCGGTGCTCCCGCCCGCCCCGCCCGCCGACCCCGGCCCCTCCGCCCCGCCCGCGTCCCCGTCGTGATCGTCTGCTTCGGCGAGGCCCTGGTCGACCTCTTCGCCGACCCCGTCGAGGCCCCCCTCGAGCAGGCCGAACGTTTTGTCCCCCACCTCGGAGGGGCCCCCGCCAACGTGGCCGTGACCCTCGGGAGGCTCGGGGTTCCCGCTCGGTTTGTGGGGGCCGTCGGACGCGATGCCCACGGCGACCGCCTCGTTCGGGGCCTCGAGGCCGCCGGGGTCGACACCCGCCAGGTCGCCCGGGTGGCCGCCCGCACCGGGATCACCTTCGTGCGGGTCGAGCCCGGCGGGGGTCGGTCTTTCCTCTTCTACCGGGCCCAGGGGGCCGACGACGGCCTCGAGGTGGACGCCCTCCGCCAGGGCCCCGTCCACCCCCTGGAGGGGGCCTCCTGGCTCGTCCTGGGGTCGAGCGTCCTGCGGGTCGACCCATTGGCCTCCGCAGCCCGCTGGATCGTCACCGAGGCCCTCGCCCGGGGCGTCTCCGTGGCCGTCGACCTCAACGTCCGGGCCCACCTCTGGACCGACCCCGAGGCCCTCCGGGCGGCCGTGACCGCCCTCCTCGCCGTCGCCCGACGGGTCAAGGCCAGCGACGACGACCTCACCCAACTCGGTTGGGCCCCCAACGTCGAGGCCCTGCGCGCGGCCGGGGCCCGTGGCGAAGTCCTCCTCACCCGAGGGGCCGCGGGGCTCACCCTCGACACCGGGTCCCTGCGACTCGACGTGCCCGCAGCCCCGGCCGTCCTGCGCGACGCCACGGGAGCCGGAGACGCCTGCCTGGCGGGGTTCTTCTTCGGGAGACTCCAGCGACCCGGGGAGAGCCCTGCCGACCTCCGCCTGGCCCTCGAGGCCGCCGCGGCCCTCGGGGCCCGGGCCTGCGAAGGGGTCGGGGCCGTCAGCCCCCTCGTGCCTCCGTGGCCCGAGGCCGTGGCCCGGCTTGCGACCGGGGCCCTGCGGCCGTAGAGAAGTCTGTCAAACCCCCTATGGAAACTCCCGCCCACGACCCTCGCGCCGTCCACCCTGTCTGCGTGCGGGCCCCGCGCGGGAGCTCGGTCTTCGAGATCGACTGGGCCGACGGCCTCGTGGGCCGCGTCGACAACGGCCTCCTGCGCGGGTACTGCCCCTGCGCCGGGTGCCAGGGCCACACGGGCGAGATCCGCTTCATCCCGGGCCAGGACAGCGTGATGTCCCAGATCGAGGAGGTCGGGTCGTATGCCCTGCAGTTTACCTGGGGCGACGGGCACGCCTCGGGGATCTACACGTTTCGGTATCTCCGGGCCCTGTGCGAGTACGCCCGGTGGCAAGAGGAGCACCCCGCCGAGGCCCCGCGGGTCATGCCGAGGTCGCTGACATGAGCGGCCTGCCCGAGGGCCTGTCGAGCCCCTGGCGTTGCCTCGTGGTCGACGACTCCGAGCTCATTCGCCGCATCCTGTCCGATGCACTCGGGCACATCCCAGGCCTCGCCGTCGACGGGGCCTCGGACGGCCAGGAGGCCCTCGATCGCTGCGCCCACCACACCTACGACCTGGTCTTCACCGACCGCGACATGCCGCGCCTCGACGGCCTCGGCTTCGTGTCCGAGCTCCGCAAGGTCCGCGCCTACGACGCCGTGTCCGTGGTGATGGTGAGCACCGAGGCCGATCCCGAGGCCCAGGCCGAGGCCCTCGGGGTGGGGGTCTCGGTCTACCTCTGCAAGCCCGTCCGGGCGGCAGAGATCGTGTCGCTCGCCTGCACCCTGTTGAAGATCCCGGCCGGGCACGCTAGGGCACTCGCCTTGTGAAGCTACCGCCTCGTTGGTTGGCCTCGGTCGCCATGGCCTGGGTCCTGGGCTGCAAACCCCCGCCTCTGGCCCCCGACGCCACGGTCGACGTGGGGGTCGACGCCGGGTCCGAAGACGTGGGGGTCGACGTCGGCCCCGCCGACACCGGGCCGCAGTTTACGCCCCCCACTCGGGTGATCGCCCTGTCAGGCTGGACCCCCGTACGCCGGGAGCCGCGACGCGAGGCCCGGGCGGCGGGGTATCTCCGGGCCGGGGGGGTCGTGGCGGTGCTCGACGGGCCCCACGGGCGCGACGGGTGCGTCGTACATCGGGGCCACCCCGAGGGGGGCTGGTACCGGGTCGAAGGGGGTTATCTCTGCGTGGGAGGGGCCGTGGCCCAGGGGTATCCCCTGCGGGGCTATCGGTCGCCCACCCGGGCCGACCTCGACGCCGCCATGCCGTATCCGTACGCCATCAACTACGGCCGTACGGTGCTCTACCGCCGACTGCCCACCCCCGACGACCTGCGCCTGTACGAGCCCTGGCGGTTTCCCGCCCCCGACGCGGGCAACCCTGAGCCCGCGGGGCCTGCGGTGGCTGTCCCCGAGCCCGCGGCCACGCCCGCGCCGAGCCCCGAAGAGCCTCCGCCCGCAGAGCCTGCCCAGGCTCAGGCCCGGGCCCGGACCCGGCCCCCGCGCGAGGAGCACGACGCCGGTCAGGTGCGCCTCGCCGACCTCGCGGGCGAACGCCGCGGCCCGATGATCCGCAGGCTACTTACGGGGATGTACGTGGCCCTCGATCGCACCCTGCGCAGCGCGGCCACGGGGGAGACCTACTGGCGCACCCAGTCCGGGGGGTTTGCCCGCACCGGGAGGCTCAGCCCCCTGCGGAGTTTTCCCACCTTCCACGGGGTCGAGCTCGACGCCGAGCACACCCTCCCCTACGCGTGGATGGTGAGCGAAAATGGGTTCCTCTACACGATCGCCCCGAGCGGTCGGGCCGTGTCGTATCACCGCCGGGTCCCGCGGCTGACGGAGGTGGCTCTCGGGGCGGTCGACCCCCTGGTGATCGGGACCAACACCTACTATCCCACCCCCGACGGCCACGCGGTCAACGCCCGGAGCGTACGCCGGGCCACCCTACGGACGCCCCCCGACGGGGTCGGACCCGCCGAGCGCTGGATCGACGTCGACCTCGACGAGCAGGTCCTGGTGGCCTACGAGGGCCCCCGTCCGGTGTTCGCGACCCTGGTCTCGTCCGGCCGCCGCGACCGCCCCGACGCCCTCGAACGGTTTGAGACCCCCGCGGGGAGCTTTCGGATCAACACCAAACACGTCACCGCCACGATGGACGGAGACACCGCCTCCGACGGGCCCTACTCCATCGAGGACGTGCCCTGGGTGATGTACTTCCACGGGTCGTACGCCCTGCACGGGGCCTTCTGGCACAATTTCTTCGGCTGGAGGATGTCCCACGGCTGCGTCAACCTCGCCCCCACCGACGCCCGAAGGGTGTTTCTCTGGGCCGACCCTCAGCTCCCTGCGGCGTGGCACGGGATCTACGCGGGCGACCCGGCCACGGGGTCGCGGGTCGAGCTGCGGCACTCGCGGGCCAACGCGCGCGAAGAGGGGCGGCCCGCCGGGGCGGCCCGTGCGACACCTCCGCCGCAGGACGGGTGAAAAATTCGTGTGGAGAGCGGCCTACTCGGCCACGTAGATACGGAGCTGGTTGGCGGTGGTGCCGTACCCCGGGGCGAGCAGCCCGGAGACGACCACGGTGGCCCCCTGGGCCTGGGCGGGGATCTCAAACAGCCGGGTCTTGCCCCGGCTCGACCCGTTGCCGTTGAAGTTGCTCGACACCCAGCCCATGCAGAAGCTCGACGACTGGCCCTGGATGGGGTTTTCGCAGGCCCCCCGGCGCTGGAAGGCCAGGGCGTGCTGCTGGATCACCGTACCGTTGACGGCCACGGTCAACGAGCCGTTGAGCTGCAATCCCTGGGTGTAGTTCGTGTCGAGCTGGAGCCATACCCGGTGGCTGCGGTTGTCGCCCTGCTGGTACTGCAGCACGAAGGGCATCGCAGGGTTGACGGGGATGCTGGCCACCTCCTGGCCCCCGATGGCCCCGCTGAGGCCGCGCCACGCGAGCACCCCGCCCAAGACCCCGAGGAGGACGAAGGCCAGGCAGCCGATGCCGAGGACCTTGCCCACGCCCGATCCCGACTTCTGCGGCGGGGGCGGAGGCTGCATGTGCTGCGGCCCCCAGGAGCTACCGGGGCCTCCCGGGCCTCCGAAGCCGGGCGGTTGGGGGGGGCCCCACTGGGGCTGCTGCGGATAGGGGTTGAACGGGCCTTGGCTCATGGTGACAGGAGGATACGGGAAATGACCGGGGTTGTCCCCGCGGGGGTCACCAGAGCTCGCCCAGGCGGCCTCGCAGACCGTGGCGGCCTTCGGTGAGGACCATCCGCAGGCCCGTGGTGCGCACCCACAGGGGGTGGTACGGCGGACCGCGGCGCCCGGGGCCCCGCCCGCGGCCCGGGAGCACCCGCAGGGTGCGGGAGGCGAACCCCTCGGAGCATCGGGCCCCGAGGAGTTCGAGGCCTCCGTCGGGGATGTCATTGAGGTGCACCACGTCGACGTCGAGGCCGGCCGCGAGGGTCACGGCCCGATCCTCGTCGGCCCCAAACACGGCGGCCACGGCGCCCAGAGGGGCCGTCCGGGCGAGGCCCAGGGCGTCATCGTCCTGGGCGAAGGGAACGAGGGCCAGGAGGGGGGCGGCCACCCAGGGGGCCACGGCCCGGGGGTAGTCCGCGCAGCCCACGAGGAGGCAGGGGGACACCGGACCGTCGGCGGTGGGGACCGACCCGGACAGGAGGCTGGCCCCGTGGCCGAAGGCGTCGTGGAGGCGGGCGTGGAGGGCTTCGCGGGCCCCGCGGGGGAGGGCCCGGAGGCTGTGGCGCACGAAGGGGTCGCGGGCGGCCCGGGCGAGGGCGGCGGTGAGGTGGGCCCCGAGGGCGTCGTGGACGGAGTCGTCGACGAGGACCCGCTGGGGGCCGTCGAAGCGGGTGCACCCGAGGCGCAGGCGGGCCCCGACGATGGCCTCGGCGGCGGCGGGGAGGTCGGCGTCGCGGAGCACCACAGCCACCGCGCTGCCCACGTCGTGCACCCGCGTGGCCAGGCCGTCGGCCAGGGCCTCGGCCCGGAAGGCCCGGCTCTCTCGGGCCTCGGCCATCCAGACGGCCCGGCCGATCCCGGCCTCGCGCAGGGTCAGGGCGAGGTCGGCGTCGAGGGAGGCCTCGTGGCGCACCCAACACCCGGGCGGCAGGCCCACGGTGCGGGCCAGGGCCGTGACGGCGTCGAGGCCCCGGTGGGTCTCGGCGGGGCACAACCAGGCCGTGGCGGCCCCCTCCAGGAAGGCCTGGGCGGCCACGGCCACGGCGGCCCCCCAGCCCATGGCGGGGCTCAGGGCCACGGCGAGGGTGGAGGTGGCCTGGGAGACCTCGAAGCCCGCCCCGTCGAGGGAGCCCCGGGGCGACCCGGTGGCCTCGCGCAGGCTCCGGGCCAGCGGAGACAGCTCGACCAGGACAAACTCTTCAGGGGCGATGGGGAGCCCCGCGCAGACCGCGCGGCTGAGGGCCTCGCGGGTCTCGACCACGGCCTCGGCCAGGGCGGCCACGAGCTGACGGCGGGCCCGCAGGTCGGGCCAGTCGTCGTCGCGGGCGGACATCCGGGCCGCCCAGAGGTGCAGGGGCTCGGGCGGGGGGGCGTCGCTGGGGGGCCGGGCCGCGGGGCTGTCCGGGGCGAAGAAGCTGTCAGGGACGGGCACGGGAGGGAGGTTGTACTGCGCCAGGAGCCCTCGGCTCAACAGGGGCCTATGCGTCGGGGCGGACAGAAAACGTCAGGGCGCGGAGGACAATCGGGCATAACCGCTTGCGCTCCGCGAGAATGCGGGGCGATAAAGTCTCCCTATGCGCCTTCAGGACGCGCTGGAACTTCTCAGCCCCCCAGAGCGCGAGGCCCTTCGGCAGCGACGCGGCATCCAGCTCGACCCGCGCAAGCGTCTCGACGAAATCGAGCAGACGGCACGGGCCCTCGTGGCCGAGACCGACCTGCGGCACTCGCGGCTTCCCACGGACGTAAAACACCTGCTCCAGCGGCTCGTGAGCGCCCGCGGGACCCTCCCCGGGGCGGCCTCCGAGACCGCGGCCCGCCCCCTGGTCGAGCTCGGGATCGCCTTCGCCGCCGCGCCCCTCGTGCGGCGCAAGGCCGACGGCCCCCGACGGAGCGAGGCCCCGGGACCGCGCCTCGGGGCGGGGGCCCTCACCCTCCCGTCTGCGTTTCTTGTTCAGATCCCCGTCGGGGAGAATGAAGACCCTCGGGGCCTTCGGGCCTGCCTGAGCATGGCCGACGCCGAGATCGTCGGGCCCATGGTGCAGCAGGTCCTCAACAAACCCGTCCCCATCACCGGGGCCCTGGCCCTCCAAGAGGTCTGGGAGGTCTTGTCGCAGCCGGGAGCCCTGGAGCAGATCATCCGCGACCTTCCCTCGGCCGAGGCCCGGCTCCTCGACGGGATCGAGCGCTTCGGGGGCGAGGTCGACACCCAGGAGCTCCTGGCCCTCGATCAGGCCCCGGGGCTGTACCGCACCCAGTCGGGGATCGCCGTCCCCAAACGCGGGGCCCCGTACGCCCTTCAGCGCAAGGGGCTGCTCTTTCAGCTCGGGGTCGAGCGCTTCGCCATCCCCACGGAGGTGGCCCGCGTGGTGGGGGCCTCACGATCGGCCGAGCGGGCCGCGCGTCGGGCCTCCATCGAGGCCGCGGTGAAGACCGAGGACTACGTCCCGCAGCGGGCCCGGCACGCCAAAGACCCGTCGTTGACGGCCGTCGGGTGCCTGTGCCTTTTGCGCCACTGGGGGGTCCCCGTTCGGCCCGACGTAGGGGTGGCCCGGGCGGCCCTGCGCCGCGTGGCCGAGCGCCTCAACGAGACGGAGGAGTCGGTCACCCTGCTCGTGACCCTCTGCCGGGCCGCAGGTCTCGGACGCCTGGTGACCCCCAATAGCCCTGTCTCGCCCGGGGTCGACGCCCTCGGCGACGTGGGGCCCATCCTCTGGCGCACCTACCAGCAGGGAGGGGCCTGGGACGAGACCCGGGTCGAGCCCGAGGTCCTGCGGTCGGGGGTGGCGGCCCGGGGCACGATGGTGGTTCATCCCGCTCGCCAGGTGCTCCTCGACGCCCTGGAGGCCGTGGCCCGCGAGGGATGGGCCACCCTCGACGCGGTGCGGGCCTACGCCGCGACCGACCCGCGCCACGCGGCCCTGCAGAAGCTCCACGAGCGGGCCATGCGCGAGCGGCCCGATGTCTTCCACGGCACGATCGACGACGCCTGGACGCGGATGCTCACCCGCACGATGCCCACCCTCGGGGCCGTGGACATCGCCGAGGATGGCAGCGCCGTACGGCTGTCAGGGCGCATGAGCCGGGAGCGGGTGTCGGAGCTTCCTCCCGCCCCCTCGTCGGCCACGGTGTACCGCCACGACCTCCAGGTGTCGGCCCGGCTCCGTCTCGCCCCGCTCCTCGAGCTGGCGGACGTGTGCGAGCTCGAGCGGGTGACCCACGATCCGGCCCCGGGGCAGCTCGCCTTCGCGGTGGGGGCCTCGGCCCTGGCCCACTCGCGGGAGGCCCAGCACACCCCGGAGTTTGTCGAGGCCCGGCTGCGGGCCGTCGGGCTCCAGACCCCGTACCCGCCTGTCGTGCGCGAGCTCTTGTCGGGCCTCGGGGTGGCGGGGTCGGTGTCGATGGTGGCCCTGGCCGGGGCCCTGGTCCTCGACGACCCGTCGCTGCGCGAGACCCTCCTGGCCGACGCCACCCTGCGGCGGATGTTGGTCGAGCTCGACGCGGGGCCGATGCTCCTCGTGCGGGCCGACGCCGACATCCCGAAGCTGCAGGCCCGCCTCGGGCGGCACGGGTTGCAGTGGGCCGAGCTCCAGCCCGACGCCCTCGCCGCTGTGGGCGAGCGCGAGGAGGGCGACGAGCGCCCGAGCGTGCGGGTCCCGCCGCCGCCGCGGATGCCGCGGATCGCAGAGGAGCAGCAGCGCTCGGTGACCCGTCCGCCCCCGCCCCGCACCCGTCGCGGAGGCTGAGCCGAGGGCCCTGCGGGGCCTACAGGCCGAAGTGGATCGTGGCCCCGAGGTCGAGGGAGACCGGGGTGGTCTCGGGCAGGACCCACAGGGTCGGGGACAGGAGGTCGATCTCGAGGCGGACCCGGCGGGCGAGCTGAAACATCACCCCGGCGGTCAGTCGAAACACGGGCCCGTTGCCCGGGAGGAAGCCCACCTCGGCCCGCAGGGGGATGAAGATCCGGGAGCGGGGCACGAGGTCGACGGCCGTCTCGACCCCGGCGAGGAGGAGCACGTTGGAGACCCGCTGTTCGCGGCCCCGGAGGTTGGCGTACCCGAGGCTGGCGGTGATGCCGAAGCGGTCTTGGGGGAAGTACCCCACCCGGGTCATGACCATGGCGTTGACGAAGTCGTCGCGGCCCGGGCCGAGGGCGAGGAGGAGGCCCCCGCCGAGCTCCCAGCGGCGCGGGTGGGCCCGAACCCGGCGGACCCGAGGCAGGGGGCGGCGGTCGGGCACTTCGAGCGGGTCGGGCGCGACTTCGGAGGGTGGGGGCAGGGCGGAGAGGTCGGGCGGGGCCAGGAGGGTGGGCAGGGCGGCCCGGATCTGGTCGGCGAGCTGGTACTGGTCGGCGGTGATCTCGCGGACACGTTCGGTGGGTTCGACCGCGACCCGGACGCGGAGGCGGACGGTGTACTGCCCCCCGGTGGCCGAGACCTCGGCGGTGATGGCCACCGGGGCCTGCAGGGCCCGCTCCAGCAGATACACCCCATCGGGCGGAACCGGGAACGG
Source organism: uncultured Myxococcaceae bacterium (assembly GCA_964447205.1). Lineage (GTDB taxonomy): Bacteria > Myxococcota_A > Polyangia > Polyangiales > JAEUKH01. The sequence goes on along the minus strand of CAYUSB010000001.1, from coordinate 67,635 downwards.
CAGGGCCAGCCTCTGTGCGGCCTGATACAACTCCTGGGTGGGGATCACCCGAAACCCGAGGGCTCGTACGGAGGTGCGCAGGAGCTCGGTGATGTAGCTCGCGGCATTGGGGTCGACCCCGATGGGGGCCGCGTCGATGACGGCCGTCCGGGGGCCCTCGGCGGCGGGCGGAGGCGGCGGGAGCGCGGGGGGGGGCGCAGGCTGCCCGGCGCCGGGGGCGGGGATCGTGGCGGGCATACCCTCTTGCGCGTGGTCTTGCGCGGGGGTCATGGCGGGCGTGCCCTCCTGCGCGGGGGCCGTGGGCTGGGCGGCAGTGGCGGGGGCGCGCTGGGCGAGGGCCACGGACGGAACCAGGCAGGCCAGGACGAGCGTCGATCGCAGCAGGGTACGCACGGGCGGGAGGGTACCGGAATTGGTCGCCGATGGCATCCCCTCCGCGCTTGCCTCGGGTGCCGTGGGGCGGGTACCACCCGGGCGTGAACTTCACGATGGGCAGCAAGGCGCTTGTTGGGGTGATTCATCTGCCGGCCCTGCCGGGGGCCCCGCGGTACGGCGGGAACGTGGCGGCCATCCGCAACGGGGTGGCCCGCGACGCGGAGCTTCTGGCCGCGGCGGGGTTTGACGCGGTGTTGGTGGAGAATTTCGGCGACGCCCCGTTCTTCCGGGGGAGGGTGGGGGCCGAGACGGTGGCGGCCATGACGGTGATGGCCGACGAAGCCCGGCGGGCCTCGGGGCTCCCCATTGGGGTCAACGTGTTGCGCAACGACGGGCTGTCGGCCTTGAGCGTGGCCGCGGCGATGGGGGCCCGCTTCGTGCGGGTCAACGTGCTCGTCGGGGCCCGGGTGACCGACCAGGGGGTGGTGGCCTCGGAAGCGGCGGAGATCCTGCGGCTGCGGCGAAACCTGGGGGCCGAGGGGGTGGGTCTGGTGGCCGATGTAGGGGTCAAACACAGCGTCCCGTTGGCGGGCGGAACCACCCTGGAAGAGGAGGCCGTGGAGGCCGTCGAGCGGTCGCTCGCGGACGTGGTGGTGGTGACCGGGTCGCGGACGGGGGAGGAGGCCGCGGAGGAGGAGGTCACGCGGGTTCGGGGGGCGGCCCGGGGGCGGCCGGTGTGGTTGGGGTCGGGGGTTCGGGCCGAGAGCCTTGGCCGGTGGCTGGAGATCGCGGACGGGGTGATCGTCGGCAGCGACCTGCGGGCCGACGGCCGGGCGGGGGGGCCGATCGACGCGGACCGGGCCCGGCGCTTCGCGGCGGCCCGACGGGGGTGACGGAGGAGGGGAAGGGGGAGCGCGTGGGATCAGGCCGCGTCAGGGTCGCCGAGCCACGCGGCGAGGGCGTCGGGGGGCAGATCGAGCACCACGTCGCCGAGACGGGCGGGGCCCAAGGTGTCGAGTCGGGCGAGCAGCACGGACGCCTCCTCCGCGGAGAGCGCCCGGCCCAATCGCCGCTCGAACAGGTGCTGCAGCGGACGAAGGCCTTCAGTCTTGCCGACCCGTTCGCCGTCGCGTCCGGCGTCGTTGAGGAGGCGTAGCAGCGTGGGTTCGCCCCGCGCGAGCAGGCCCTGAACCGCGGCCGCGCCGATGGCCCCTGCTTGGAGCAGGGCAGCCACCGGGAGGGGTGCGGCGAGGCAGGGGTCTTCGATCGCGCCGTTGGCGGCGAGGGCCACCCACTGCCCGCGTCTCCACTCGCAGAGCTCGCCGCGTTTGACGAAGAGAGCGAACACCCTACGAACGCCGCGCAGCACGAAGTCCTGGGCCTTTTCCGAGACCTGCTGCACGGACTGGGCGTTGACCACCTCGAAGGCGAGCTCTTCCAGGTACCGTTCGCCGGTCTGCGGGTCGATCCCTGCGCGTCGCACGCAGGTGTCGCTCGCGATCTCTCCGGTCGCCGACACCCGCGTGAGCAGGTCGGTAGAGCCCGTGTATCCGTGCGCCAGGTGGGTCCCCAAGACCGCGTCGAGCTGGAAGTGCGGGTCGCCGTGCTCCTTGGCCGCGGGCGCGGTGTAGAGGCGCTGACCGCGCAGCATCTGCTCTCGCCCCTCGGGCTCCACGAGGTGCTGCTCCACGGGCGGCAGGGCGTCCGCGTGGGACGCACCAGAACCTCCCGGAGCGCAGAGTGCGGGTGTGTAGCGGGGTGGGTCCATGGGCCGAGGGTGACATGGCCCGCGAAGGGCGAGCAAGAGCGGGCGAAGGGCGAGCCTCCCGCTTCGCCCGCAGCGCTCCGCGCCCCTCGCGCTCGCCTCTCGCCCCGCGCACAAACCCTCCGCGCCCCTCGGGGAACCCCCTTCCCATTCCCCCGAGGCGACAACGACCCTCGCGTCAGGCCCCATCGCCCGCCACCTCGCGTCCGCGATCCGCGTGGACGTTTCCTGCACCCTGCGGAAACCCACCCCCAGCCTCGCCCTCGTCTCGGGGGCCGACAGCGACCGAGAAGCCAGAGCCGTCGTTACGGCCCACCGTCCCGGAGCCGTGCCAGCTCCGCGCGCAGGCGGGCTACCTCACGCTCGGCCTCCTCCGCGGCGGTGGGCCAAAGGCGCGTTCCCGCGGCGTCGTCAGCGATGCGCAGCCGGGCCCCCCCGTCGGTCACCACCAGCCACGCCCCGAACTCACGCGAAAACGTCGGCCCATCCCCCGCATACACCCGCTTGAACTGGCGCCCCTTCACCCGTCGCCACACCTGCAGCACCCACGGGCCCCCGTCCTCGCGCGGGCCCACCCGCAGCGGATCAAACACCCACAGCTCCCGGGTCCCGCTGACGGCGTAGCGCGCGGGGCCGTCGCGGTAGTCCTTCTCGGCCGTGGCCTCGCTCACCACCTCCACCGCGACCCGCGGGGCGTGATGGCCCGGCTTCCAGAGGCACAGGCTCGTTGTGCCCTCGCCCTCCGGGGGAGCGGGTTCGACGAGGTACACGTCGGGATCGACCCCCGTCGAGGGGCGGGACTTGTTCCATCGGAGGGCGATGTTGCTGCCTGCCATCGCGTGGAGGCCTGTACGCGCGATCCACGCCGACAGGATCATCACCAGCAGGTCGACGATCCGTTGGTGCAACGGGGTCTCGGGCATATCCTGCTCCTCCAGCGTCCATCGCTCGTCCCCGTCGGCGATGGGAACCACCAGCTCCATTCCCGTTGCACCCGATCGAGACATACCCGCGACGGTAGCACGGGTCCTGTCGCGGGCTCGACAGCCCGCCGGGGGCGGTGGCAAGGTGCTCCCATGGCCCGCCGCCGCAAGGACTACGAACCCATCGGGGTCGCCCACATCGGCACGCTCCTGGCCGAGGCCATCCGTGACCCCGCCCGCATCCGCGCCGCCCTCGGGGTGTGGCCCGCGTGGGAGGAGGCCGTAGGCCCCCAGGTGGCCCAGGCCGCCCGGCCTGTCTCGCTCCGGGGCAACGTGCTCACCGTGTACGTCAAAAACTCCGTGTGGCTCCAGGAGCTTCACCAGCAGCGCGACGTGCTCCTGGAGCGGGTGCGGCGGCTGCCCGCGGGGGGCGTGGTGCACTCGATCCGGTTTCGCGTGGGGGTGGTTCCGACGGCCGACGATCACCCCCTCCTGGCTGAGCGGCGCCCGGTGCCCCCGGCTCCCATTCCCTTCGCGGTGGCCCGGCAGATTCGTTCGATCGCGTCGCCGGCCCTGCGGGGGGTTCTCTTGCGGGTGGCCTCGCGTTGGGCGGGCCTCGCGCGTCGGGAGGAAGAAGAGGCTCAGGCCCCAGCGGCCAGGGCCTCCAAGATGGCCGGGCCGTAGCGTCGGAGACGGACCGCGCCGAAGCCCGCGATGGTCGCGAGGTCGTCGAGGGTCCGGGGGGCGGCTGCGACCAGGTCAGACAGGCAGTGCCCGGGAAGGACCACCTGGAGGTCGACCCCGCGGCGGGTGGCCTCCTCCGCGCGCCATCGAAGGAGGTTGGCCTCGCGGACCCGACGGCCAGCCAGGTCGGGCGGGGCCCTGTCAGGCTCAAACCACTTTCGTTCTTCAGGGGACAGGTCGCGCTGTCGCAGAGAGTCGGCCAGGAGGTCGAGCCAACGCCCATCGAGAACCTCCGGGACGCTGCTCCCCCGCACGAGGGCCCGCAGCGACTCCACCGACCGCGGCCTCACGCGCGCGATCTCCAGGAGGGCCCCGTTCGGGACGACCCTGCCCGGGGGCAGGTCGAGCTCGGCCGCGAGCTGCTCGCGCAATTGGGCCAGACCCCGCAGGGCCACCCGGCTGGCCCCGCTGAGCTGCCGAAAGCCCTTCACCCGGGCGAAGGTTGGCCGGTCGTCGAGGGCGGCCTCCAGGGCCCTCCGCAGGGCGTAGCGGGTCTCCTCGTCGACCTCGTCGGCGATGTCCTGGGCCAGGGCCAGCGCGGAGAGCATCGCGTGGAGGGGCCCGAGGTAGGCCACGTCCTCGGCCAGGTAGACCAGTCCCTCGTCAGGCCACGGGCGCCGGGCCCAGTCGTAGTGTTGCCACGACTTGGCCAGGGTCACGTCGAACCGGCTCGCAAGGAGGGTGGCCAGGCCCGTCTCGGCGAGGCCCAGAAACCGCGCGTGCACGGCCGTGTCGTACACCGCCCCGAGGGACAGTCCCCGGGCGTGCAGGAGGCGGGCGTCGAACCCGAGGTCGTGCAGGATCTTCGGGGGGCCGTCGGGGCCGAGGAGCCGTTGCAGGGGCGTGAGGTCGTCGAGGGCGAAGGGGTCGACGACCCAGACCCGCTCGGTGACCCCTGCGTGGGCCGGGCCGAGCTGCATGGCGCACAGCCGGGCGCTGTAGGCGTGCATCCCGTTGCTCTCGCAGTCGAGGGCGATGGCGGGCCAGGAGGCGGCCTCGGCCACGAGGGCTTCGAGGGCCTCGGGCGTAGACACCTGGGTGACGGCGGGGGAGGACAACTAGGCCGGGCCTACGAGGGGAGGAGCGCGGTTCACGGGGTCTTGGGTGGTTTACCGCAGGGTGTCGGCGGGGATCAAATCGCGAATGAAGCTGTCCCACCACACCCGCAGCCGCAGAGCCCCCGCGGAGGACGGGGCCACCAGCACGAGCTCGGCGGCGCTTCGGGCCCCGCGTTGGCTCCCGCGGGCCGTCCACCGAACGGGCCCCTGCAGGGCGAGCGAGCCGCTGCGGGTGTCGAGGGGAGCCCGCCCGGGGAGCTCGACCCGGGCCTCGAGTCCGTCGGGTTCGCCAGGACGGGTCCCGGGCCGCACCCGCACCCCAAACCGGGCCGTCTCCGGGGCCACCACCCCCGCGGGCCATCCCACCGCCGGGTCGACGATCCAGACCCACCCCGCGTCGTCGAGGAAGACCCCCCGCTCAACACCCGACAAGGCCCATCCAGGGCCGCCGTCGTCCTCGGGGGCAGAGACCCCCCCTTGGGCCGGCAGCGGGTGCCGCAGGACCATCGGGGGGCCGAGGGGGGCGAGGACGGCCACCTCGCGGACGCAGCTCGGGCGCAGGGCCGGGTCGAGGGCGGCGCAGCGGCGGGGGTCGTGGGTGGCCGCGGCCGTGCAGGTGATGCGCTCGGTGGCGCCCGCGGCGACGCAGAGGCGGGGGTCGCGGGCGGCCAGGGCCACGCAGAGGGGGTCGCGGTGACGGCGGGTCGAGGCCCAGGGGCAGGCCTCGGGGCGGCGGGCGGCGATGGCAGACCGGCGCTGGCAGGCCGTTCGAACGGGGGCGTACACCACCCCGTCGCACCATCCCGGAGCCCGTCGGCGCACGGCCAGGTCGAGGCGGCACCCGTCTTCGGTGAGGACCGTGTCGTCGAGGACCGCCAGGGCCCCGGCCAGGGCCCGCGGCATGGCCTCCCGAACCTCCGCCACGCAGCGCCCCAGGGCCCCCGCGGCGTCCTCCTCCCCGAGGCCCACGACCCCCTCGGCGGGGAGGCCCGGGTCGGCCGGGCCCGCGCCTGAATCCGAGGCCTGGGGACGGTCCGAGGCAGGTCGTCGGACGGGTCGCTCCGAACCCTGTTCGCAGCCGAGGGAGGCCACGAAGAACAGGACCTCGCGGGTGCGTCGGGCCGACAACAAAAACGTAGAGGACGGGGCAGGGGGGCTCACTGAGAATCCGTGACGGGGGTCAATCGCCCCTCGACGGCGAATGAGGTGGCTTGGGGAATGTTTTGACCCCTCTGGCGGCAGGGCCGTAGACTCAGGATGGAATGGTGACAGACCCGCTCTTTGCGCGCTTCGGACGAGAATTCCCGGAGGGCCACGTGCTCTTCCGCGAGGGGGATGCGGGGGCTGTAATGTACGTGATTCAGCGGGGAAAAGTGCGCATTTCGCGGCAGTTCCCTTCGGGCGATCGCACCCTGGCCGTCCTGGGGCCGGGCGAGTTCTTCGGGGAGATGGCGATCCTCAATCAGAAGCCGCGGACGGCCACGGCCACGGCCCTGGAGGCCGTACAGGCCCTGGAGATCGGGGCCCGCACCCTGGAGGCCATGGTGATGGGCAACGCCGAGCTGGCCGTGCGGCTTATCACCAAGCTGGCCCGACGGCTCGACAGCGCCAACGCGTTTGTGGAGATCCTGTCGCACCACGACCCGAGAATCCGTGTGGTCCTCGGCCTCGTCCGAGCCGCCGACGAGTCGGGCGAACCGGCCGGGACCGAGGGGCTGCGGGTTCCGCTGCGGCTCGACGAGCTCGCGGCGAGCGTGGGGCTGGAGCCGCCCGTGGTCGAAGAGGTCATGCTTCGTCTGGCCCGGGTTCGTGTGCTGCGGGCGCACCCCGAGGGGGGATGGGTCGTGCCCGACGTGCATCGTTTGCAGGAGTTCGCGGAGCTCCTGGAGTCGCGTCGCGCCGCGGGGTCTTCTCTGTCCGATCCTCCGGGGCTCGTCCCTGCGTCGGCCAAGGAGGGATAAGAGTCCCATGGAGCTCCGGGTCCTCGGATGTCACGGCGGCGAGTCGCTCCACCACCGCTCGACGAGTTTTCTCCTCGACGACCGGGTGGGCCTCGACGCCGGGGCCACCTCGACGATGCTCACCCTCGAGGAGCAGATCGCCCTCGACGCCATCGTGGTGTCCCACGCCCACCTCGATCACGTGCGCGACCTGGCCTCGCTCGCCGACAACCGCTGTCAGGGCGCCCAGCGCCCCCTGGTGGTGGCCGGGACCCGCGAGACCCTGCGGGCCCTGCGCGAGCACTTCTTCAACAACGTCCTGTGGCCCGACTTCTCGGCCATCCCGCTCGTGCACGGGGGCGGGCCCACCGTGAAGTTCGTGCCCCTCGACCCTGAGGTCCCCACCGACGTGGCCGGGGTGACGGTGCGGGCCGTCCTGGTGTCGCACACCATCGAGAGCGCGGGGTTTGTCGTCGAACGCGACGGCAGGGCCCTGGTGTTCTCGGGCGACACGGGCCCCACCGAGCGGCTGTGGGAGGTGGCCCGGGAGGTCCCCAACCTCAAGGCCGTCCTGCACGAGGTGAGCTTCCCCAATGAGCTGGAGTGGCTCGCCCGTCTGTCGGGGCACCACACCCCCGGGACCCTCGCCCGAGAGATGGAGAAGCTCTCTCGCCCCGACCTTCCGTGGCTCCTCTATCACATCAAGCCGGGCTCCCAGGCTACGGTCGAGCGCGAGCTCGCCCGGCTCCGTGACGACCGCCTGGAGATCCTCAACCTCGGCGATCGCTGGAGGCTCTGAGGCCGTGGCGGTCGACCCGTCGAACCCGTCGGCCTACGCCCTCCTGGCCCCGTGGGTGGCCCGCGGGATGGTCCTCGACCTGTCGGCGATGCAGGAGGCCCTGCGGGCCAGCGGGTCGCCCGAGCTCAGAACGCCCTGCGTCCACGTGGCAGGCACCAACGGCAAGGGGAGCGTGTCGGCCCTGGTGAGCTCCGTTCTCCTCCACGCGGGGCTCCGGGTGGGGACGTACACCTCGCCGCATCTGCACCGCTTCGTCGAGCGCATCGCCCTCGACGGGTCTCCGGTCTCCGAGGCCCTGGCCGCGACCCACGCCGAGGTGATGCGGGCGGAGGTGGCCGCCCAGACCCTGCCGCAGCTCACGTTCTTCGAGGCCGCGACCCTCTTGGCCTGGCGGATCTTTCGGGAGGCCCGGGTCGACCTCGCCGTGGTGGAGGTGGGACTCGGGGGGCGCCTCGACGCCACCCGCCTGTGCGCCCCGAAGGTGACGGTCATCACCCGGGTGGCCCTCGACCACCAGGCCCAACTCGGGGACACCCCAGAGGCCATCGCTCGGGAGAAGGCCGGGGTGCTGAAGGCGGGGGTTCCGTGTGTGCTCGGGCCCGGGCTCGGGCCTGGGGCGGGGGGGCCTCGGGCGGTCGTGGAGGCGGTGGCCCGGGAGGTCGGGGCTCCCCTCGTCGACACCCACCACCCCGTGCACGCGGCGGGCCCTGGTCGCGTCGGCTTCGTCTTCGCCGACACCGCCTGCGAGGTCGCCTTGCCCCTGGTCGGGAGCCATCAGCGCGACAACCTCGCCACGGCCCTGACGGTCCTGGAGGTCCTGCGGTCTGGGGGTCTTGCTCTGTCGGCCGAGGCCGTACGGGCCGGGGTCGAGGCCGTACGTTGGCCCGCCCGGATCGAGCGGGTAGGGCGGGTGATCTTCGACGCGGCCCACAACCCCGACGGGACCGAGGCCCTCGTTCGGGCCCTGCCCGAAGCCTTGGGAGGCGATCGGGTCGGGGCCGTGGTGTTCGGGGCCTCCCGCGACAAAGACTGGCCCTCCATGATGAACACCCTCGCCGAGGCCCTCCCTGGCGTGACCTGGGCGTGTACGAAGGCCGACATGGCCCGAGCCGAGGCTCCCGCCCACCTCGCGGCCCACGTCGGAGGTCAGGTCTACGGGTCGGCCGCCGAGGCCCTCGACGCGTCGCTGGAGGGCTGCGGCCCCGTGGGGATGGTCCTGGTGTGCGGGAGCATCTTCCTGGTGGCCGCCGCCCGGGCCCACCTCCTCGGGATCGCCCAGGAGCCCTTCGTCGGGCTGTGATCAGCGCTGGACGATGACCACACGGTTTTCGTCGGTGTAGGTGACCGACCCGTGTTCGCCGGGGCAGTTCCAGCAGGAGGACCACAGGACCTCGCGGCGAGCTGCGGTGTAGGCCAGGGCGATGGGAACGAGGTCGCCCCGCAGCAGAAACGAGCTGGCGTGCCGCCACCGCCCCTCGGGCAACACCCACAGGGCGGCCACCCAACTGCCGACCCGCGAACGGGCCGCAAGGACCACGAGCTCCTCGCCGAAGGTGGGGCTCCAGCGCACGGGGGTCACCGCGAAGGTGGCCTCGGGATGGGCCTCGACGGTGGTGCTCCCGTGGTTCATCACCTCGGTGATGGCCCCGGGGTTGAAGAGGGCGAGGCCGTCGCGGAGGTTGAGCCGTTCGAGCTCGGGCACGGCCCGGATGATCTCGGCGACCTGGGCCGCCGTCATGGGGTCCTCGCGGAAGGGCCGCCGGGAGGTCTCGCGGGGATAACTGGCCGCGGGGGCGGTCCCGCCGCAGCACCGGAAGGCCACCTCCAGCCCCTCCTGGCTCGCAACGGCCGTGCGTCGTGCGGCGCAGCGGTGCATGGCCGCGGCGGCCCCGGCCCCGGCCCCGCGGATCACCCCTCCGATGTCGGTGTTGTCCCGGGTCCACTCGGCGAAGCGGGCCCCGAGGCCGAAGACCCCTTCGGACGTGGCGCAGCGCCCGAAGTGGTCCTGGCCGCAGCCGGCGACCCAGGCGTCTCCGCCCGGAAAACGGTCTCCCGCGGGGGACTTGCAGGCCCTCTCCCACTCCAGCTCGGAGCAGATCCGGCGCCCTCGGGCGGCGCAGGCGGCCTCGGCCTGGGCCCGGCTGAGGCCCGTCTGGGGGCCCCGGGCGGGGTCGTTGGGGTAGGGCAGGGCGTCGATGTCAAACCCCGGGAGCTCCTGGGGTACGAGGTCGGCCTCGATGGCCGGGTCGCGCCCCGGGTCGCCCGGCAGGCTGCCCACGGGGAAGCTCCCCGCGGCGATGCGAACCACGGTCCCGGCCGGGGGCAGGCTGCGCGGGGTGCGGGCCGGGGGACCGGAGTCAACGCGGGGGGGAGGCAGGGCGATCGGCTCGGGCGGAGAGGCTTGGGGCGAGGAGGCCGGGAGGTCGGGGCCTTCGACGGCCGCGGGGTCGGGGGCCGCGGGGGCGCGGCGACATCCATGGGCCTGGACGGCCCCAAACGCGGCCAGAAACCATAGGGGGACGCGCACGACCATGACCGTGGCCGATAGCACCCTGGCCCCGCCCGCCGCAAAGGATCGGCGGCCCGCCGAGCCCCCTGGTCGCCGTGGCCAGAATGCGGTAGGCCCACGGACCCCTCCGCTGAACGTCTCTCGCCTCGGACGCAACCTGAAGCCCTGCCCCATGATGTTGCGCGTCTTGACTGGTCTGCTTCTGGTGCTCTTCGCCCTCGGAGGCGGGTGCCGCCGCCCGGTGGGGGCCCCCCTTCCCCAGACCTCTCAATGCCGCGAGCGCCCGTTGGGCATCGGGCCCCGCGATGTCATCACGGTGGCGGTCCTCAACGAGGCGGCCCTGTCGGGCGACTTCCGTGTCGGCGAAGACGGGATGGTCGACTTCGCCTACCTCGGGCGCGTCGACGTGAGCGGGATGCAGCCCTCCCAACTGTCTGAGCTTCTGCGCCGCGGGCTCGGCGAGCGCACCCCCGACAACCCCACGGGCCACGACGTCCTGCGCGACCCGACCGTGCGGGTGGAGATCCGGGAGGTCAACTCCCGGCGCATCTCCGTGTTCGGCCAGGTCCAGCACCCGGGGGTGTTTCCGCACCAGCAGTGCCTCACCCTGACCCAGGCCATCAGCCTCGCCGGGGGCTTCACCGCCCTGGCCGAGAAGAATCAGGTCCGGGTGACGCGCCGCGCTCGCGGGGGACAACGCCGCACCTTCGTGCTCCGCGTGGAGGACATCGCCGAGGGGCGGGCCCCCGATTTCGAGATCGAGCCCGACGACGTGATCTTCGTGCCCGAGTCGCTCACCTGACGCGCCGCCGCGCCCCGTCGGGGGCCCGGCCGGTGTTTTCTGCTGCGGCAGAGGTGCTATGGTCTCGGCCCTTCCCATGGGTCACGCAATGGAATTCACCCTCAATGGGCGCACGGTGCAGGTCACCGACGCCACCAGCACCACCACCCTGCTCGACTGGCTCCGGGCCCACGGGTTGCCCGGCACCAAGGAGGGATGCGCCGAGGGCGACTGCGGGGCCTGCTCGGTGGCCCTCCTCGACACCAACGGCCGCGGCCAGCGCACCTGGCGCTCGGTCAACGCCTGCCTGACCCTCCTGCCCATGCTCGAAGGCCGCACCGTCCTCACGGCCGAGGGCATGGCCGCCGAGGGGCTCCACCCCGTCCAGGCCGCCATGGTGCGCCACGCCGGGTCGCAGTGCGGATACTGCACCCCGGGCTTCGTGGCCTCCATGTTCGAGGCCTATTACCGCGACGATCTGACGGCCCCGTGGCAGCTCGCCGATCAGCTCTGCGGCAACCTCTGCCGCTGCACGGGCTACCGCCCCATCCGCGACGCCCTCTCCGCCGCCCTCGAGGCCCGCGACCCGGCCGCCCCCGATCGTTTTCGCCTGCCCTTGTGTCAGCCCGAGCCCGCCCCGGGCCCCGCCCGCTTCGACGACCCGGCCGGCGGGGTCTTCCACCGCCCCGCCACCCTCGAGGCCCTCCTCGCCCTCAAGGCCGCGCACCCCGAGGCCGTCCTCGTGGCCGGGGCCACCGAGGTCGGGGTCGACCTCAACAAAAAATATCGGGCCTTTCCCCTCCTCGTGAGCACCGAGGGCGTAGCCTCCCTCCGCGCCGTCGAACGTGTCGCGGGCGGATGGCGCATCGGCGGAGCGGCCACCCTCACCGCCGTCGAAGAGGCCCTCGCGGGGTCTCTGCCCCTCCTCGACAAGATGTTGTGGGTCTTCGCCTCGCGGCAGATCCGCAACCGGGCCACCGTGGCGGGCAACCTCGTCACGGCCTCCCCCATCGGCGACCTCGCCCCGGTCCTCCTCGCCCTCGACGCCTCGGTCGAGCTCGCCTCCGTTCGGGGGGTGCGCACCGTGGCCCTCGCCGACTTCCTCCTCGGGTACCGCAAGACCGCCCTCGGCCCCGACGAGGTGATGACCGCCGTCCTCGTGCCCGACGGCCCCTCGGACGAGACCCATCCGGGCTACCTCCGCCGGGCCGACAGCTACAAGGTCTCCAAACGCCGTGAGCTCGACATCAGCATCGTGGCCGCGGCCTTCGTGGTCGACCTCGACCCCGCCCGCGTCATCCGCCACGCCCGCCTCGCGTACGGGGGCGTGGCCGCCACCCCCGTCCGGGCCCTCGCCGTCGAGTCCTTCCTCGTCGGCCGCCCCTGGGACCCCGCCACGTGCCAACAGGCCGCCGCCCTGCTGGCCGAGGCCTTCACCCCCCTCAACGACGTGCGGGCGGGCGAAGACTTCCGCCGAGGCCTCGCGGTGAGCCTGTGGGAGAAGTTTGTGTCCGGAGAGCGCAGCCTCTCCCAAGACCTCCCCCTCGATTTCGTGCGGGGCGAGAGCCCCAAGGTCGACGACCCGAGCCGGGCCCTGCGCCACGAGAGCGCCGCCGGGCACGCCTGCGGCACGGCCCGCTACGTCGACGACACCGCCGAGGCCGAGCCCATGCTCGAGGTCTGGCCGGTGTGCTCGCCCCACGCCCACGCCCGGATCGTACGCCGCGACGCCGCCCGGGCCCGGGCGATGCCGGGGGTGCGGGCGGTGCTCTTCGGCGAGGATTTCCCGGGCCGCAACGACTCCGGGGCCATCCGCCACGACGAGCCCATCCTCGCGGTCGACGCGGTCTCGTTTCACGCCCAACCCGTGGCCCTGGTGGTGGCCGAGACCTACGCCCAGGCCCGGGCCGCCGCCGCCGCGGTGGAGGTCGAGTACGCCCCGCTGCCCGCCCTCGTCGGCCTCGCCGCGGCCATCGCCGCCGACAGCTATCACACGGCCCCGCACCGCATCCTGCGGGGCGACTGCGAGGCCGCCCTCGGGTCGGCCCCCCACACCCTGGAGGGCACCCTGGAGATCGGGGGCCAGGAGCACTTCTACCTCGAGACCCAGGCCTCCTTTGCGCGCCTGGGCGAGGAGGGGACGATCTTCGTGAGCGCCTCGACCCAGCACCCGACGGAGGTCCAGGCCCTGGTGGCCCACGCCCTCGACCTGCCCCGCAGCGCCGTGGTGGTGCAGTGCCCGCGGATGGGCGGAGGGTTCGGGGGCAAGGAGACCCAGGCCGCCCCCTGGGCCTGCCTCGTGGCCCTGGCCGCGAAGGTCACGGGGCGGCCCGTCCGGGTCCAGCTCGACCGCGACCTCGACATGGCCCTCACGGGCAAACGCCACCCGTTCTTCGCGAAGTTCGCGGTGGGCTTCGACGACCAGGGGAAGGTCACGGCAGCCCGGGTCGACCTCGTGGCCGACGGGGGATGGGCCCTCGACCTGTCCGAGTCGATCTGCGACCGGGCCCTCTTCCACCTCGACAACGCGTACTACCTGCCCAACGTGGCCTTCTCGGGGCGGGTGGCCAAGACCCACGTCACGTCGCACACGGCCTTCCGCGGGTTCGGGGGGCCGCAGGGTATGGTCGTGATCGAGGAGATCCTCGACCGGGTGGCCCGCACCCTCGGCCTGGCCCCCGAGGTCGTGCGGGGTCGCAACCTCTACGCGGGCGAAGGGGAGACCAGCACCACCCACTACGGCGAGCCCATCGAGGACAACCGCCTGTCCCGGGTCTGGGAGGGGGTCCTCGACGCCGCGGGATACGCCGCCCGGCGGGCCGAGGTCGACGCCTTCAACGCCAAGAGCCCCCGCATCAAGCGGGGCCTGGCCGTCACCCCGGTGAAGTTCGGGATCTCCTTCACCGCGAGCTTCCTCAACCAGGCCGGGGCCCTCCTGCTCCTCTACCGCGACGGCTCCCTCCAGGTAAACCACGGGGGCACGGAGATGGGCCAGGGGCTCCACACCAAGATGCTCGGGATCGTGGCCCGCGAGCTCGGCCTCTCGGGGGCCCGCGTGCGGGTGATGCACACGGCCACCGACAAGGTCCCCAACACCTCCGCCACCGCCGCGAGCGCCGGGGCCGACCTCAACGGGGCCGCCGTCCGCGACGCCTGCGTCCAGCTCCGGGACCGCCTCGTGCCCGTGGCCGCGGGCCTGCTCGGGTGCCCCGAAGACGGGGTCTCTCTCCGCGACGGCAAGGCCTTCGGGCCCGACGGGGCCGCCGTGGCCCTGGAGGCCGTCACCGAGCGGGCCTACCTCCAGCAGATCCCCCTGTCGGCCACGGGGTACTACCGCACCCCGGGGGTCTTCTACGACAAGGCCGCAGGCCGGGGCAGGCCCTTTCACTACTTCGCCTTCGGGGCGGCCGTGACTGAGGTCGAGCTCGACGGATACTCTGGGATGAAGCGGGTCCTGCGGGTCGACATCCTCCACGACGTGGGCGACTCGCTCAACCCCGGGGTCGACCGCGGCCAGATCGAGGGGGGCTACGTCCAGGGCCTCGGCTGGCTCACGGGGGAGGAGCTCCGCTGGGACCCCGCAGGGCGCCTCCTCACCCACTCCGCGAGCACCTACCAGATCCCTGCCATCAGCGACGCCCCGGTCGATTTTCGGGTGACCCTCTTGCCCGACGCCGCCCAGGGCAACACGGTGCACGGCAGCAAGGCCGTCGGCGAGCCGCCCCTGATGCTCGCCCTGTCCGCGCGGGAGGCCCTGCGCGACGCCGTGGCCGCCTTCGGAGAGGCCCCGGGGCCGGTGCTCCTGCCCTCTCCCGCGACGCACGAGGCCCTGTATCTGGCCGCCGCCGCGCGTCGTCGGGCCTCGGTCAAGCCCGGGGCGGCCGAGGCCTGAGCCGCGGGGCCCACGAAGTACCCCCGATGACCCCCCGCATCACCCGCCCGCCGCCAGGAGTTCCGCGCGTGCTCTTTGCGCTCGTACGGCCGTTTCAGCGCTTCTTTCGCACCCAGGCCGCCAGCGGGATCTTCCTGATGTTCACCGCCGCGGTGGCCATGGTCTGGGCCAACTCCCGGTGGTCGCACGCCTACCACGACCTCTTCCACACCCGGCTCCAGGTCGAGCTCGGGGGCCGGGGGCTGTCCTGGACGATCCACCACTGGATCAACGACGGCCTGATGACCCTCTTCTTCTTCGTCGTGGGGATGGAGATCAAGCGGGAGCTGGTCCACGGCGAGCTGCGCACCCTGTCTCGGGCCGCCCTGCCGCTGCTGGCCGCCCTCGGGGGCATGGTGGTCCCGGCCACGATCTACTACGCCGTCGCCCGAGGCACGGAGGCCCAGGCCGGGTGGGGCATCCCGATGGCCACCGACATCGCCTTCGCCCTGGGGTGTATGGCCCTGATCCGGGCGAGGGTCCCGGCGTCGTTGTTCGTGTTCCTGACGGCCCTGGCCATCTTCGACGACCTCGGGGCCATCGTGGTGATCGCCATCTTCTACGGCGGGACCCTCGACACCTCGGCCCTGGCGGCGGCCCTCGTCCTGACCCTCACCCTGGTGGGCCTGTCCCGGGGCGGGGTGCAACGGGCCCTGCCCTACGGGATCCTCGGGGTGGCCCTGTGGATGGCCCTGCTCAAGTCGGGCCTGCACGCCACCCTGGCGGGGGTGATCCTGGGGCTGACCATCCCGGCCACGGCCCCCCGGGCGGCGGGGGACGTGCTTGAAGACCTCGACGCGGCCCTCGACTCGCTGCGCCGGGCGGCCCGCACCCAGGGCACGGACAACACGGCCCTGGCCACGATCGAGCGGCACCTGGAGTCGGTCCAGGCCCCCCTCGATCGGTTCGTCAACGGCCTGCACGGGACCGTGGCCTTCGCGGTGGTCCCGATCTTCGCCGTGGCCAACGCGGGGATCTCCCTGTCGAGCGGGGCGTCGTTGATGGCCCCCGCGTCGCTGGGGTCGTTCCTGGGCCTGGTGGTGGGCAAACCCGTGGGGGTGTTCGGGGCCACCTGGCTGGCCGTGCGGTTGGGCCTGGCCCCGCGGCCGACGGGGGCCACGTGGCGGGAGATCTTCGGGGTCACGATGCTGTCGGGGATCGGGTTTACGATGTCCCTCTTCGTCGACTCCCTGGCCTTTGGGGGCGACCTCCCCCTGGAGGACGGGGCCAAGATCGGGGTCCTGGTGGGCTCGCTCGTCTCGGCCACCGGGGGGATGATCATGCTGCGCCTGGTGGGCCGGGTCCGGGCCACCACCCCGGAGGAGAGTGACACCCCCGTGGTCATCGACCTGCGGCGCTTCGCGGCCGGGTTTCGGCTCGAACCCTGGATCGCCCACGGGGCCCTGGTGGGCCGCTCCCTCGGCGACGCCCAACTGCGGGCCCGACACGGGATCTCGGTCCTGGGCATCTGGCTCCCGAGCCCGTCGGGCGAGGAGACCAAACGCGAGCTCAAGCCCGTCGGGGCGGACTACGTGCTGACCGAAGGGGACACCCTGCTCGTGGTGGGCGAGGACGAGGCCATGGACCGCTTCCTCCTCGCGCAGACGGGGGGAGTGTCCGACGGGCACGACGAGGCGCTGGAGGCCCCCTCGGAGGCCCCCCCGGAGGCCCCCCTGGAGGCCCCGGGCAGGGCCTCGCAGGGGGAGGGGAGGGCGGGGGTGGAGGAGGCGGGGGCTCAGCCCACGTCGAGGTAGCCGAGCCAGGGCAGGGGGGTGGTCGCCCGGAGGGGGACAACGGGCAGGTGGGGGGGCCGGGCGGGGCGTCGGGCCAGGGGCATCCGGGCCTGCTCGGGTGTGCGGGCGGCCTTGCGGGCGTTGCAGCGGCCGCAGGCGGTCACGAGGTTGTCCCAGGCCGTGGCCCCCCCGTGGGCCCGGGGCAGGACGTGGTCGAGGGTGAGGACCGCGGGGCCCGGGCGGTCGCCGCAGTACTGGCAGGTGAAGTCGTCGCGGCGGAAGACGTTGTGCCGGGACAGCTTCACGCGGCGGTCGTGGCGAGCGTAGCGGCGCAGGCGCACGACGGCGGGCAGGGCCATCTCGAGGGAGACCGAGCGCACGACGGCGGCGTAGGGCTCGACGAGCTCGACCTTCTCCAGCACGAGGAGGGTCAGGGCCCGCTGCCAGGGGATGACCTTCATGGGCTCGAAGGTCGCGTTGAGGAGCAGGGTGTGGTCCATGGCGTTGCCGTGGGTGGGCTCCGGGTCGGGGTCGTGGTGCGCGAGGCCGGGGTCGAACCGGCACGGACGAGCGGGGGAGGCTGCGCCCTCAGCCAGGGGGGAGGGCTCGCGCGGGAGGAGGGTGTGGGGGGTGCGTTGTAAGGGGGGCATGGGCGAGGTCTCCGTGGCGGTGAGGGCCGTGGGTCGTAGGGTGCGGGGCTGGGCGACCGGTCGCGGCGGTCACCTGGGAGGGGTGGAAATTGCCTAGCATTGTAGCCTGTCCGTGGAATTGAACCACGCACTCCGGGTTCGTAGCCCGGCGGTTTTGCCGACAGCCTCGACAGGCGATGACGAATGGGGTGCCCTCGGATCTTGAGGGCCCTCTACGAATCACAGACGATCCCGGCGGGAATCGAACCCGCATCGACCGGGAGACAACCGGCCATCCTTGCCGTTGAACGACGGGACCATTCCCAACACGCATGGACACAACACAAGGGCCATAACAGAAGGGCCACACGTCATCAGACAAAGGGCTGCCAGACCTGGAATCGAACCAGGTTCTACCGGGTCAGAGCCGGTCGTCGTACCGTCAGACTCTCTGGCAATCGCACGCCGCTCCGGGCGTGCCCCTGATAGGCGCAAGCGCCGTCAGGTGGTGAAATCGTTGGGACTCGAACCCCCTCCACGGCCTGTCGGTGTGGGCCGCCGCGCTCTGCCCGTCGAGCGCCGATCTCTGGGGCGGTCGTGTCGATCGGCGAAACCCCCAACGCAGAAGGCCGACCCTACCTTCTTCGTTGGTAGAGCCGGCCTCGGGGGACCTTCGGGGGTTTGGTGTCTTGGGGACTATCCCAAGCGCCTCCCGGCTCTACGGCTTCGTTGCGTATCGGGCCCCTGGAACAGGGTACCCAGGAATTCCGGGCCCTGGCGATCGCACCCTTTGCCCGACCGCTTCGACAAAGGCCGGTCGCTGCGCCACGGGATGCACCCGCGCACGATGCTGCGCGGAAGTGCACGGGCGACGTGCTGGGCGTTTGGGAAGAGGGTGGGGTAAAGGGCGGTCATGGGGGTGTCGTTGAGCTACAACGCCTCGGGCAATGGGGTGAACTACGAGTGTGATGTCTACGCCCGTCCCGAATGGGCGTCAACACACGCACCGCATTTTCTCCAAACTCACTTTGATGTCGGGAGGGGACCCCGTATCTCTCAAGAGAAGTGTCAGGTCCCTTGGCGCGGTCGTGCGGGCCCGGAGAGCACCTCGACCCGCACGGGAACCACCCCCGCCCGGATCATCCCGATGCGCTCGGCGGCGGCCCGAGACAGGTCGATCACGCGTTGGGTGCCGGCGTAGGGGCCGCGGTCGTTGATGCGGACGACCACGGAGTCGGGGCGGTCACGGCGCTGGACCCGGACGGTCGTGCCGAAGGGCAGGGTGCGGTGGGCGGCGGTGAGTTGGGTGGGGCGGTAGGGCTCGCCGCTGGCGGTGCTGCGGCCGGCGAGGCGGTCGTTGTAGTACGACGCGTAGCCCTCCTGGGCGTGGCCGCGTTCGGCCCGCAGGGCGGGGGCCGTGGCGCAGGCCGCGAGGGTGTGGCCGAGGAGGGCCGCGAGGGCCAGGGACAGGGTCGTGCGCATGGCCCGACGATGCCCCCGGAGGCCCCACGGGGGCGAGTAAACGGCGGCCCTCCGACGGGCTCAGGGATGGGCGGGGGCGGGGGCGGGGGTGGGGGCGGGCGTCGGGGCGGCGGTGACCCCGGCGTCGTCGGCGTCGTCGGGCAGGGGCATGCCGTGACCGGGCCCGAGGATGCGGGGGAGGTAGGTGGCGAAGTCGAAGTGGTCGCTGTGCTCGGGGGTGTGGCACTGGGTCGCGCAGAAGTTTCCGTCGACGGTGCGGCGGATGGTGGCCCGGCGGGCGGCGGCTCCGCGGGCCTCGATGTGGGCGCTGGCGGGGCCGTGGCACACCTCGCACTGGACGTTCTGCAGGCGGGGCTCGCCGACGACGACGTTCTGGACGACCTCGCTCCCGCCGGGCTGGCGGTAGCCCGTGACGTGGCACCCGACGCATGAGAGGTTGAAGTTCTTCGAGCTGTCTTCGAGGGTGCGGTAGGCCCGGGCGTGGGAGGTCCGCTCCCACACGGGGAAGGCCTCCTCGTGGCAGTCGCGGCAGGCCTCGTTGCCCACGTACCGTGGCTGTCCCGGGGCGGGGGTGGGAGGTCGCAGGTCGGCGTACTCGACGCGGTTGCGCTCGTTGACCGCGCGGAAGTACCGGGCGATCTCGGATTGGACGCGCTCGTTGCGCGGCACCGTGGCGTCGACCTCGATTCCCTGGGCGGCGAAGCGTCGGCCCGTGGAGGCCGCGGTGTCGGGGCCGGCGACGGTGGTTCGCTCGCGCTCGAGGGCCTCGAGGCGCGCGGCCTGGGTGCGTACGGCCCCGGGGTCGATGGTGGGGTCGGCCCGCCACGCGGTGAGGCGGGCCTGGAGCTCGCGGATGCGCCCGTCGAGGCGAGACTGCTCGGCGGTCCGGGAGGCCTCGGAGATGTCGCGCCAGGCGGCCGTGCCGTCGAGGTAGAGGTCGACCACGCCGAGGGCCTTGCCCTGGTTGGGGGCCGTGAGGAGGTAGGCTCCGGCGACGCGCTCGGGGGCGGGGGTGGTGGGGCCCTCGTGGCGGGCCGCGATGACAAAATCGACCCCCTCCACCGCCGCCACCGCCCGCGCCACCCGACGCGGAACCGACGCCAGCACCACCACCACCTGGGCCCCCTGGGCCCGGGCCGCGGCCACGGCCGTACGGGCGGCGGCCACGGGGTCGCTCGCGGCAGGAGCTCCGGCCGGTCCCGCGTCGGCGTCGGGGGTTACAAAATCGCTCACCCCCACCACCCCCACCCGCACCCCACCCACCTCCCGAACCACGCTCCCCGGCATCCCCGCGTTGCCCGCCAGGGCCGCGGCCGGCAGGGCCCCCGACAGGCTCCGCCACGCGTCGGCCCCGAGGGCGAAGTCCGCCGGTCCCGGGGCGTAGGCCGCGAGCCCGAGGCCCCCGAGGATCTGCGTCAACCGCTCGGCCTTCTGGCGCTCCTGCCACACCATCCGCGGGTCGAGCCGGGGCGTGTCAAAGAAGAGATTGCCCGCGGCCACCACGATCCGGTGGGGGTGGGTGGCCCGGTCGCGCTCCAACACCTGGGCGATGCGATCGATGCCCCCGAGGGGGCGCGACTGGCACCCGCAGGGCTCGAGGTACCCGTCGAGGTCGACGAGGTAGTACAGCCGCAGGGTCGGGGCCGCGGCGGCGGGCCGCGGAGGGGTCGCCTCCGGGGCAGGGCGGGGCGGGGCCGGGTGACGGTTGCAGGAGGCCCCCAGGGCCAGCGAAGCCCCCAGGGTCAGGGCCACGAGGGGCCACCCGTGAAAGTGCGTGCGGGTGCGCATGGGATGAATAGCTTCCACGGGTGATTGCGCCCCCCGGGGGTGCCCCGTCAAGCCATCGGGGCGTACTTTCGTGGGCGGGGACCGCTTGACGACGCTCCCGGCCAGAGGTAGCGTCCGCCCCCCGAAGAGTCCGGGGCCCTGGTTTTGGGGTCTCGTTACGACAGAAGGTTCTCACGATGATCAAGGTCCGGCTCGCCCGTTTTGGTACCAAGAAGCTCCCCATGTATCGCGTCCTGGTGGCCGATGCTCGGGCCTGGCGCGACGGGCGTCACCTCGAAAACCTCGGCACCTACAACCCCCGGGCCGCCGAAGGGGGCTTCCAGATCAACCACACCCGCCTCGCCTACTGGCAGAGCGTGGGGGCCCAGCTCTCCGAGGAGGTGGGCAACCTGGTCAAGCGCAACCCGCCCGCCGCCGCGCCCGTCGCCTGATCGCCGCGACCCCCCTCGTCGCCCCCAAAACACCCCCCCATGGCGCAAAACCTCCCCCTTGAGCTCGTGGCCCACCTCGCCCGCGGCCTCGTCGACCACCCCGATCGGGTCGACCTGGTGGCCATCGAGGAGCCGGCCCACATGCTCCTCGAGCTCCGGGTCCACCCCGACGACCTCGGCAAGGTGATCGGTCGCCGCGGGACCTCGGCCCGGGCCCTCCGCACCGTCCTGGCCACCGCCGCGGCCCGCATCCGCCGCAAGGTCGTCCTCAACATCGTGGAAGACTGAGCCCATGGGATCGATTCCCCAGCGGGTCGACCCCGAAGCCTGGATCGAGGTGGGCACCCTCGGGCGCCCCCGGGGCCTCGGGGGCCTGGTGTGGTTTCGCGGCTACTCCGCCGAGTCTCCGGCCATTCAGGAGGGGGTCACCGTGCGGGTCGTTCGGGCCGACGGGACCGCCTCCGAGCACGCCATCACCTCGCTCTCCGAGGGCTCCCACGGCCTGGCCCTGGGCCTGCGGGGGGTCGCCGGGCGCGAGGCCGCCGAGGCCCTCCTCAAGGCCACGGTGAGCGTGCGTCGCCGTGACTTTCCCCCGCTCGAGGACGGCGAGTACTACCACAGCGACCTGATCGGGGCCGCCGTCGTCGACGTGGAGGGAGCCCCCTTGGGCGAGGTCGTGCGGATCGAGCCCTACCCCTCGGTCGACGCCCTTGTCGTCAAGGGCCCTGACGGAAACGAGGTCGAGCTCCCCATCCTCGACCACGTGGTCCTCGAGCTCGACCTCGACGCGGGTCGGGTCGTGGTCGACCGGGCCTACCTCGAGGCCCTGTGACCACGCTCGAAGGCCGGGCCTTCGACGTCTTCGTCGTGGCCCTCTTCCCCGAGCTGGTGGCCCCCCTCTTCGCCCACAGCGTGCTCGGACGGGCGGCGGGGCGGGGCCTCGTGCGGTTTCACCCCGTGCAGATCCGCGACTTCGCCGTCAACAAACACCGCACCGTCGACGACACCCCCTACGGGGGCGGGAGCGGCATGGTGATGCAGTGCGCCCCCGTGGTGGCGGCCCTGGAGTCTCTGCCCCGCGACGCCGACGGAGAGGCCCCCCTGCGGGTCCTCCTCACCCCCCAGGGCAGGGTGTTTCGGCAGGCCGAGGCCCGGTCCCTCTCTACCCGCCGGAGCCTCGCCGTGGTGTGCGGCCGCTACGAGGGCTTCGACGAGCGCATCCGGGCCTACGTCGACCTGGAGCTCTCTGTCGGCGACTTCGTCCTGACGGGCGGAGAGCCCGCCGCGGTGGCCCTCCTCGACGCCGTCCTGCGGCTGGTCCCCGGGGTCCTCGGCAACGAGGCCAGCGCCGTGCAGGAGTCGCACGGCGACGACGGGCTCCTCGAGTTTCCGCAGTACACCCGCCCGGTCGATTTTCGGGGGGCCGTGGTGCCCGCGGTTCTGTCGTCGGGCGACCACGGGCGCGTCGACCGCTGGCGCCGCTGGCAGAGCCTGCGACGGACCCGGGCCCGCCGCCCCGACCTCTTCGCCGCCCGGGCCCTGACCCTGCGCGACCTGGCCTTTGTCGACGGAGACGAGCCATGACCCGCCCCGGGGTCTACCTCGCCCTCGTGCATCACCCCGTGAAGGGCCGGGACGGCGCGGTGATCACCACCTCGGTGACCAACCTCGACGTCCACGACCTCGCCCGGACAGGCCGCACCTACGGCCTCCGCGCCTATTTCGTGGTCACCCCCGTGGAGGCCCAACGGGCCCTGGTCGACCACATCGTGGGCCACTGGCGGGCGGGGGAGGGCGGGCAGCGGGTGCCCGAGCGGGCCGAGGCCATGCGTCTCGTGCGGCCGGTGGCCTCCCTCGACGACGCCCTCCAGGAGCTCCAGGCCCAGGAGGGAAGCCCGGCCCTGGTGGTCACCACCGCGGCACGGGGTCGGGCCACGGTGTGCGACTTCGCCACGGCCCGGGAGGCCCTCGCCGCGCGAGAAGCCCCCGTCCTCCTGGTGTTCGGCACGGGCCACGGCCTGACCGAGGGGGTGCTCAACCGCGCCGATTTGCATCTCGCCCCGGTGCGCCCGGGCGGCTACAACCACCTGCCCGTCCGGGCCGCGGTGGCCATCATCCTCGACCGCCTCTTCGGCGACGCGGGCGCCGACGGGTCTTGACAGACTTCGGCCCGCGTGGTCTCTTCCCGCCCCCCGTAAAGGCCGGGCTTCACTCGACAGGTTGTGCCATGGGCATGCAGCATCCCAAGATCGAAGCGCTTCACACCAAGCGCATCAGTGACAACAAGATCCTCCCCTTCCGCGTCGGTGACACCGTCCGGGTGCACTACAAAGTCGTCGAGGGCGACAAGGAGCGCATCCAGGTGTTTCAGGGGCTGGTGATCCGCCAGCGCCGCAACGGCATCGGGGCCACCTTCACGGTCCGCAAGGTGTCGTACAGCGTCGGGGTCGAGCGCATCTTCCCGTCGTTCAGCCCGCGCATCGACAAGGTCGAGGTGGTCTCCCGCGGCGTCGTGCGCCGGGCCAAGCTCTACTATCTCCGTGGTCTCGAGGGCAAGGCCGCCCGCCTCAAGGACGCCCGCGACAACAAGGGCAGCGCCAGGAGCCAGGCCGCCGCCAAGGCCAAGGCCTGACAGGGGCCGCGCCGCCGCGTTCGGGGGGTCGCTCCCTCGTTGACGTGGCGGCATCGGGCCCGTGTGTTTCTGCCCGTCGGTGACACGTCGGCGGGCGGTGCTATTTGGGGGGCCATGGAGCGTGCCTGTGCCTGATTCCAAGCCCAGCCTTCGGGTCTTTGTCCTCGCGGCCCTCCTCGCCGCGTTGGCCTCCGCGGGCTGCGACGACGGGAGGCAGGCCGACGGGGCTCCATGCTCGGTCCCCAGCCAATGCCGCTCGGGGTTGTGCCTCGACCGTGGGGCCGAGGGCCAGGTCTGCGGCCAACGCTGCGCCGGGCGTTCCGACTGCCCGACGGGGGAGGTGTGCGGGCGCTTCGACTACCGCGGGCGCGACGACGGAGGCCTGCCGGTGGGGCCCCTCAACGACATCGTCCAGGTGTGCCGGGGGCCCCTCAACGCCCGGTGCGGGGCGGGCTGCCCCTCCGGGGGCCTGTGCCTCGCGGGGCCGGGGGCCGACGGGGTCTGCACCCGCCGCTGCGAGGGCCCCAACGACTGCGACGGGCGCCCCTGCATCACCGACGGCTGCGTCCGATACTGCGCCCCGCCGTGCGACGACCTGGCCGAGTGTCCGCGGTCGTTCTCGTGCGACCTCACCACCTCCGACCGGAGCGGCCACGGCCAGTGTATCCCCATCGCGGGCGAGGGCCCCGGGGTCGACCTGGGCGACGCCGCCTGCCCCGGCGACCCGTAGACCCGATGACCCAAGACACCACGGTCGCCTCCTCAGAGCCCACCGCGGGGCCCTGGTCCCTCGTGTGGAGCCTGCTGGCCGAGCAGCGCCGCGACTTCCTCGTGGGCGGGATCTTTCTGGCCGTGAGCGGCCTGTGCGCGGGGGCAATTCCCCAGTGCATCCGGCTCGCCTCCGACGCCCTGCACGCGGGTCAGGCGGGCAGAGCGGCCTGGGCGGCGGGGGGCATCGCGGCCCTGGCCGCCATAGGGGCCGTCGTGCGGGTGGCCTCGCGGACCCGGATCTTCAACGCCGGGCGCGAGGTGGAGTTCGTCCTGCGGGAGCGGCTCCTGGCCCGGCTCCACACCCTGGGGCCGAGCTTCTACCGCCGGATCTCGGCGGGGGAGATCATGTCGCGCTCCACCAACGACCTCGCCCAGGTGCGGCTCCTGGTGGGCTTCGGGGCCCTCAACCTCATCAACACGGTCTTCGCCTACGCCGTCAACATCCCCCTCCTCTTCGCCCGGAGCGCCCTCCTGGCCACACTGGCGCTACTGCCCTTCCCGGTCTTCGTGCTCATCACCCAACGCTTCGGGCGGCGGATGTTTCAGCGCTCCAAGGAGGCCCAGGAGGCCCTTGGCGAGCTGTCCGACAAGGCCCAACGGGCCCTCGGGGCCATGCGGGTGGTGCGGGCCTACAACCTCGAGGCGGCCACCCTGGCCGACTTCGACGGGGCCGCCCAACGGGCCCTCGAGGCCAACCTCTCCCTGGCCCGCCTGCGGGGCATGATGTTCCCCATCCTGGGGGCAGGGGCGGCCCTTTCGTCGCTCATCGTGGTGTGGGTGGGGTCGCGCCTCGTGATGCAGGGCCAGGGCTTCACCGTCGGCGACATCCTGGCCTTCCAGGTGCACATCGGGCTCATCGCGTGGCCCACCATCGCCCTCGGGTTCCTCCTGTCGATCGTGCAGCGGGGCAGGGCCTCGGTCGAGCGCATCGCCGAGGTCCTCGACGCCACCCCCGACATCGACGACCACGACGCCACCCCCGTGGCCCCCGAGAGCCTCCTGGGCAGCCTTCGGGTGGAGGGGCTGCGGTACGCCCTCGACGGGAGGGTCCTGCTCGACGACGTGTCGCTGTCGGTCGAGGCCGGTCAGTCGCTGGCCGTGGTGGGGCGCACCGGGTCGGGCAAGAGCCTCCTCGTGCAGCTCCTGGCCCGGATGCTCCCGACCCCTCCCGGGGCGGTCTTCCTCGACGGCCACGACATCACCCGCCTGCCCCTGAAGACCCTCCGGGCCGTGCTCGGGGTGGCCCAACAAGAGCCCTTCCTCTTCAGCTCGACGGTGACCCGCAACGTCGCCTTCGGGGCCCCCGACCCCGACGACCCGGCCACCGTGATGGCCGTGCGCGGAGCCCTCGCCGAGGCCCAGCTCCTGCCCGAGGCCGAGGCCATGCCCGACGGGCTGTACACCATCGTCGGCGAGCGCGGGGTCCAGCTCTCGGGCGGGCAGAAGCAGCGGGTGGCCCTGGCCCGAGCCCTCCTCGCGGGGCCGAAGGTCCTGGTCCTTGACGATCCCCTCTCCGCGGTCGACGCCCGCACCGAGGCGGGCATCCTCGACGCCATCGAGCGGGCCGCGGCGGGGCGCACCCTGGTCCTGGTGACCCACCGCGTGTCGGCGGCCCGGCGCTGCGATCGGGTGGTGGTCCTCGACGGAGGGCGCATCGTCGAGGCCGGGACCCACGACGCCCTGGTGGCCCGCGGGGGGCTCTACGCCCGCATGGCCGAGCGTCAGCGGCTCGAGGCCGAGCTGGAGGACCTGTGAGCCCCGCCACGCCCGCGGCGGCCCCGCGCACCCAGGCCGAGGCCGAGCAGGCCTTCCACGACGACGACCCGACGGCCCGGGGCACCGACTGGTCGCTCCTCGTGCGCCTGTGGCCGTACGTTCGTCCGTACCGGCTCCCGTTGGGAGTGGCCCTCGTGATGATGCCGGTGGCCTCGGAGCTCCTGGTGGCCCAGCCGCGGCTCCTGCGGGCCATCGTCGACGAAGGGATCGGTCGGGGAGATCTCGCGTACGTCCACCGCACCGCGGCCCTCCTGGGCGTGCTGATGGGGGTGGAGTTCCTGGTACGGTTCGGGCAGCAGTACCTCCTGCAGCTCGTCGGGCAGCGGGCCATGACCAACCTGCGGATGGCCGTGTACCGCTTCCTCCAGCGGCAGCGGATGGCCTTCTTCGACCGGCAGCCCATCGGGCGCCTCGTGACCCGGGCCACCAACGACGTCGACGTGCTCGGGGAGCTGTTCGCCTCGGGGGCCGTCACGGCCGTGGGCGACCTGGTGACCCTCACCCGGATCGTGGTGGCCATGCTGATGTTCTCGCCGAAGCTGTCGGCCATCACCTTCGTGGCCGTGCCCCCCCTCCTCCTGGTGGTCGAGAGCCTGCGGCGCCGGTCTCGCCTCGCCTTCCGGGCCATCCGGGCCAAGACCGCCCGGATGAACGCCTACCTCAACGAGCAGGTCACGGGCGTAGCCGTCGTGCAGGCGTACGGGCAGGAGGCCCGGTGCCAGGCCGAGTTTGGCGAGATCAACCAGGCCTATCGGGAGGCCAACCTCTTGTCGATCCGCTACGACGCGATGCTCTTCGCGGTGGTGGAGGCCTTCGCCTCGGTGTGCATCGCGGCCCTCCTCTTCGCGGGGGCCCACGCCGTGGGGGTGGGAGCCCCGGCCGCCTCTCTGGGGGTCCTGGTGGCCTTCGTGCAGTACATCCAGAAGTTCTTCGAGCCCCTGCGCGACCTGTCGAGCAAGTACACCATCCTGCAGAGCGCGATGGCCGGGGCCGAGCGGGTCTTCGCCCTGCTCGACGCCCCCGAGCCCGACGCCGCCCCGCGGGATCCCGTCGACCCCGCGACCCGGGTGGCCGGGGCTCCGGCCGTGGAGTTTGACGACGTGACCTTCGGGTACAGCCCCGACCGGCCTACGCTACGGGGGGTGAGCTTCGCCGTCCCCCGCGGCCGTACGGTGGCCCTCGTGGGCGCCACGGGGGCGGGCAAGACCACGGTGATCGCCCTGCTCCAGCGGCTCTACGAGATCGACGGAGGGGCCGTCCGGGTCGACGGAGTCGATGTGCGCGACCTGCCCCGCGAGGCCCTGCGGCAGCGCTTCGTGGTGGTCCCCCAGGACGTCGTGCTCTTCCCGGGGGACGTGCTCAGCAACGTGGCTCTCGGCGAGGATGCGCCCGACCGGGAGCGGGTTCGGGAGGTGGTCGACGCGGTGGGCCTCGGGGCCCTCCTCGACCGCCGGGGGGCGGGGATCGACACGAAGGTCGGCGACCGCGGGAGCAACTTCTCGGTGGGCGAGCGGCAGCTCATCGCCCTGGCCCGGGCCCTGTATCGCGACCCGGAGATCCTCGTGCTCGACGAGGCCACGTCGAGCATGGACTCCGAGAGCGAGTCCCTCGTGCAGGAGGCCATCGCCCGCACCCTGGAGGGGCGCACGTCCATCGTGATCGCCCACCGCCTGTCGACCATCCGCAGCGCCGACGAGATCCTGGTGTTTCACCGCGGGGTCGTGGCCGAGCGCGGGTCGCACGAGGCCCTGCTCGCCCAGGGAGGGATCTATGCCCGGCTGCACCGGCTGCAGTTCTCCGAGGCGGTGGCCGACGCGGCGGAGTGAGGGGGAGGAGTTACCGGGCTTCGGGGTCGGCGAGCCAGACGGCGAGGGCCTCCGGGCTGGAGTCGAGGATGACCTCGTCGAGGCGATCGGTGCCCAGCCGGTCGGCGCGGGCCACGAGGGTGCGTTCTTCGGCGCGGGTGAGCGGGCGCCCGAGGCGGTGCGCGCACCGACGCCGGAGTCCTTCCCGGCGCTCCGCGCGGCGGCCCTCCCGGCGCCCCTCTCGGCGCCCTGCATCCAGTTGCTTCTGCAACATCTCCTCGACGAGCTTCTCGGTATCCATGCGGTACTCCTGGGCTTCCTGGGTGGTGTCGTCCTTGAGGTCGAGGCGGAGCCGGGCGATGAATCGGCCCGCCAGGAGACGTTCGGGGGCGTTGGGTGGGAGGGCCTCCAGCTCCCGGAGGGCACCGCGGAGTGTAGCCCCTGCGCCCATGGTTCGCAGCAGGAGGGTCTCACGCGTGCGTGGCAGCGCCGAGATCACCACCAGGCGGAAGGTGCCCGCGGGCGAAGCCTCGTAGCAACCGGGTCGGTCGTCGACAGGACGCATCCAGTTGAGCGTGCGGGCCTCGACGGGGTCGCCCGCAGACAGGGCCACGAGGGTCGGGGGCAGCGGTGGCGGAGGGCGTTCGTCGCGCCTGGCCTGGTTGATCAGCAGGCGCCACCACGCGTCGCGCTTTTGTGTCCACGACATCATCGTGGCGAGGCTCGGCGGGTTGTGGGCGAACTCAAACAGCGTGTGCGTGGCGAGCAGTCCCCCGAGGTAGTCGTGCGGCGCGGAGGGCAGATTCTGCGGGTCGAACACCACACAGAGGTCGGCCGACTGCGGCTCGGTGTCGAGGCGGACGTCGCTCTTCGCGGCGCCGCGATACGGGCGCAGCATCTCCAAGGCGAGGTGTTTGGCGTAGGTGTCGAAGGGCGTCCGCATGACGCCGTTATCGAGACCGGACGGGCAAGGGTTGCTTCGGGTCGCGCAGCCCGTCCCTCCACGCTCACCCCGGCCCGCACCGGGCGATCGCCCGGGCCCGCTCCAGCATCTGGGTCACGATCCGCCCGAGGGCGTCTGCCGCGATCCCCATGCGCGCGGCCGCCCCCATCCCCGACGCGATCGTGGTCACGTACCGGTCTACCGGGAAACTCCCAGGGGTGGCCGCGTACCCGGCCAGGGCCGCGGCCTCGACCACCACCTCGATCGCAGCCCCCCGCGGGGTCGACCACCGGATCCTCCTCCCGCCCCGACGGGCCAGGTCGTTGGCCACGCCCTCGGCGGTCTCCTGGGCCGCGAAGGCCGAGGCCTGGTCGGTGACCGGCGCGAGGCGTCGCAGGTGGGAGGCGTAGGCCCGCAGGCCCGCCCGCTCCAGGGCGAGGGGGGCGAGCTGCCGGGTCATCACGTCGGCGATCACGTACCCCACTGCGGGATCGGCGAAGTAGCCTCCCCCGCGGCCCGAGGAGGCCCCGAGGTCGACCCGGAGGACGGGCCGACGCCCGAGCTGCTCCAGGGCCCGGGCCTGGACCTGCACCAGCAGCGGCGACGGCCGAACGCACGGCTGGGCTTGGGCCTGCCGCAGGCCCGCCGCGCTCATCCCCAGCACGACCGCGAGGGCAGCCAGCGAAGACCGTGGTGTCATGGCCTCAGGTCGGCGGGGCCGCGTCGGGCTCCCGGTCTGCGGTGAGGCCGAGGCCCTGGATGGCCAGGCCGACCAGGGCGGCCCGTACGTCGATGGGACGGAGCCCGGCGAACTCCACCGACACGGACTCTGCCGCGGCCAGGGCCAGGCCTTCCACGGCGAGCTGGCGGGACCCGAGGCGCAGCCCCTGGAGGCGACCCGCGAGGGCCTTGAGCGACCCCTGGAGGGCACCCGGGGGCGGCTCCAAGCCCGGGTCGTGCGAGACCTCGCCGTGAAGGGTGAGGCTCTCGAACTGGAGGTACGGGAGCGCGGCGGGAAGAGGCACGGCGGGGGGGGCGAGGGTGAGGGAGACGTCGAGGTCGCCGACGGTGAGGTGGCGCAGGGCGATGGAGCTTGCGTTGCCGTTGCCGTTGCTCTCGTCCTGGTGCTCGTCGTCGGAGGCGTCGGCCCCGTTGCGGGCGAGGCGGCCCCGGGGCAGGACGGCGAGGCGGACGCGTTGCGATCGGGCGAGGGCGAGGTCGTCGCCGTCGAGGTCCCAGATCACGATGGGTTTGCCCCGGCCGCGGGTGGGCAGGAGGGGCAGGCCGCGCTCAAGGACCAGGCCTGTGTCGCGCACGGCGAAATCGAGGATGGAGTTTTCGAGGGGGGAGAGGTTGTTCTCCAGGGCCATGTAGTCGAGCGATCCGGCTTCGAGGGGGACCCGCAGCCGATGGGTGGCCCGGCGGCTCCCGATCACCGGGACCGAGACGTCGACGGTCACGTCGGCGCGAACCCGCCCCGAGATCCCGTCGAGCAGGCGCAGGTCGAACAGGGGCAATCCCCCGGGAGCGAGCCCGTGGGCGTCGGTCTCGGCAGCGTCGGCCTCGGCAGCGTCGGCCTCGGCAGCGTCGGGCTCGGCCGCGTCTGCCTCGGCCTTCTTCAGGTCGACGTGAACCTCGGCCCGACCCAACGCGAGGCCCACGAACGAGACATCCCCGTCGGCCAGGGCGAAGCCCTCCACCGCCACCTCGCGGCCTTCGAGGGCAACCTGGGGCATCCCCACGGTGAGGGCCGTGGCCTCCAGGCGCGCCCCCTCCAGCCGAAACACCTCCCCCCACCCGAGGACAAATCCATCCCACCGCAGATCGGGGGCCCTGGCCGTCACCCCCTTCATCCGAAACTCCACCCCCTCCAGGGTGGCCCGGGCCGCGGTGAGTCGGCCCTCCCCGCCCTGGACGCGGAGCCGGGCCCCTTGAAACCGGGCCTTCCCCCGGACGGTCAGGGTCGGGGTCTCGACGCAGAGCACGGTGGCATCGAGGTCGGCCGCCATCTCCAGCGACAGGCCCGTGGCGTCTTTGGACAAGGACAGGATCACCTCCGACAGCGTGGCCCCCGCCTCCCCCGACAGGGTCACCGACCCGAGCACCACCCGGAGCGCCTCGAGCCCGACCTGGGTGGCGTGTACGTCTGTGAGGTTGAGGCCCGTCGGGCCCTGGATGAGGATGCCCCGTAACCCCTTGGCCTCGGTCACCACCACCCGCTCGTTGCGGGTGCCTGGGAGGTCGACGGCGAGACCGCGGGCGTCGAGGTGCTGGAGTGCGATCTTCATTTTTCATCCATGAGGCCCGAGCGTCCTGGGAGCAATGGGTCGCCGGGGACAATATTTCTCCCGAAGGACCCGGAGACCCCCTGTGGCATAGTCTCTCTGGCCAGGAGGTCGGTGTGACACGGTCGGCAGGCGCGAGACCGCCCAATGGGGCGTGGCACGGGTTCTTTCAGTATCACGGCGAGACGCGGCGACGCTCGACCCGGCTGGACCTCCAGTTCGCCGACGACGGGACGGTCTCGGGCGAGTCCCACGACGCCGACGGGGCCGCCAAGATCGTCGGGGTCTTCGACCCGACCACGGGGGCCCTCCGCTGGCTCAAGTCGTACGTCGACCACGCCACGGTGGTGCACTACCAGGGCCTGTGGCACCCCGCCCGAGGCGTGGCCCTCGGGCGCTGGAGGGTCCTCGACGCCACGACCCGGGGCACCTTCGGCCTCGCTCCGGGCAAGCGGGTCCCGGGCGAAGACCGCTTCGCCGCCGAGGTCCTCACCGCCCGCTCCTCCCGCGACGACCTGCGGCGCATTCAGTTTGTCGGCGACTGGCAGATGCGGGAGGCCCTCCTGCACGACCGGGTGTTCGTGCGCATCCTGCGGGAGGGACGGCGCGGGGTCGACCCCCTCGGGCAACGGCGCGAGCTCATCGTGCGAGGGCTCCGCCTGACCCCCCGCAACGCCCCGTCGGTGGTGTCCCTCGCCGAACACTGCCGGGCCCGCCTCGGGCTCGCCCGCGAGGTGGAGGTGTACGCGTTTCAGTCCGGATCCCTGGCAGCCATGATGGTGGCCGTCGAGCCCGACCGCGTGGTGGTCGGGTGCAGCGGGACCCTCATCGACGCCTTCGACGACGGCGAGCTGGCCTTCGTGCTCGGCCACGAGCTCGGCCACGCGGCCTTCGAGCACGACGCCCTGCCCGCGGGCCTCCTCGACGGGGTCGAAGCCCCCGACCTCGCCCCCCTCACCGTGATGCGCTTCTACGCGTGGATGCGGGCGGCGGAGATGAGCGCCGACCGGGCCGGCCTCCTCTGCTGCGAAGACCTCGAGACCGCCACCCGGGCCTTCCTCAAGCTCTCCAGCGGGCTCCAGGGGCCGCGGGTCCGCCTGCGGGCCGAGGACGTGATGGACCCGGCCCAGGTCGTCGACGAGGAGTGGATCCCGGGCGAGCAGGGCGACTGGTTTGACACCCACCCCTTCGTGCCCCTGCGCATCCGGGCCCTCGTGCTCTTCGCCCGCTCGCGGGCCTTCCACGCCCTCCTCGGGCGCAAGGGGGGGGCGCTCTCGGAGGCCGCCCTCGACCGCGAGACCTCCATGCTCCTCGGGCTCATGGAGCCGAGTTTTCTGCACGAGCGGGGCCGCTGGACCAAGGAGGTCCGGGAGTTTGTGGCCGTGGGGTCGCTCCTGGTGGCCCTGGCCGACGGGCGGGTCGTACGCTCCGAGCGCAAGCTCCTCGAGCCCCTCTTCGCGCGCCTGCGGGCCCTCGGGGGCCTCGAAGACGCCATGTCCAACACCCCCTCCGCCCTGCGCCGCCGTGCGGCCGTCCTCGGCGACAAGCTCGCCGTACGCCTGAGCCCCGTGCGTCGGCTCCAGCTCCTGGAAGACCTCGTGTCCGTGGCCCGGGCCGACCGGCGCATCACCGAAGGCGAGATCGCCGTCCTCGAGGACATGGCCGACGCCCTCGGGGTCCACCCGGCCAACGTCGCGGCGGCCCTCGAAGCCCCCGATCGGGCCATGGACTGAGAGGATGTTGGCGTGATGAAGCCCGCGTCGTGTCTCCTCGTGGCCCTCCTCCTCGCCGCCCCCCCGGAGGCCCGGGCCCAGCCGCGGCTGCCTTTTCCCGTGCGGGGGTCGCGGGCCGCCGAGCCCACCCCGGCCGAGCGGGCCTACACCGCCGGCGAGACCCTCCTGCGCCAGGGCGACTATCCCGGGGCCCGCCGCCGCTTCGAGGAGGCCCGCAGGCTCGACCCCCGCGACGCCCGGGCGGCCTTCTACCTCGGCGAGTGGGAGTTTCAGCAGGGTCGCTTCGCCGAGGCCCTCCCGCGGTTCGCCGAGGCCCTCACCCTCGACCCCACCCTCGGCGAGGCCCACGCCCAACGCGGGGCGGCCCTGCGGGCCCTTGGGCGACTGCCCGAGGCCGTGGCGGCCCTGCGCGAGGCCCTGCGGGTCCGGCCCACCCTCGGCGAGGCCCACACCCTCCTCGGCCTGTGTCACGAAGACCAGGGCGACCCCGCCGCCGCCGCCGCGGCCTATCGCCTCGCCATGGCCCGCCTGCGCGACGACCCCAACCCCGCCCTCCTCCTCGCCACCGTCCTGGTGGCGGGCAATCCCCCCGCGGGTTCGCCGGGGCACACCGAGGCCCTGCGGGCTCTGCGCGAGGCCGTGCGGCGCGCCGACCGCGACGCCCCCGCCCTGTCGACGGCCGGGCCCCTCCTTCGCCGCCTCGGCGACGCCCCGGGGGCCGTCCGGGCCCTCACCCGGGCCCGCGATCTGAGCACTGCTCCCTCGGCCGCCCTCCTGGGCGAGCTGGCCCAGTCCCACGCCGCGGCGGGTCAGTGGCCCATGGCCCAGCTCCGCGTGGGGGAGGCCATCCGGGCGGCCCCCGACGACGTAGGCCTCGTGTACCTCCGGGGGCTGATCCGGGCTGGGGCGGGGCAGGCCCAGGCCGCCGCGGGGGACTTCCGCGAGGTGGTCCGCCGGGCTCCCAACGACCCGATCGGCGTGCGGGCCCGGGCCCGGCTTACGGCCCTGGGGGCTCGGCCGTAGCCCCGCAGTTGGGGCAGGAGCCGATCTCGCGGGCGTACACGGCCTTGCAGTACGCGCACACGGCCTGACCGAAGCGTCGCCGGGCGGCCTCGTCGAGCCAGGCCAGGCGGGGGAAGAGCGTGCCCATCTCGGCCGACGACATCACGTCCTCGGGGTCGGCCGGGACCCACACCACCTCCAGGGCCTTCACCTGGGCTTTGGTCCGCTGCAGGCGCCACACGAGGGCGTCCAACTCCTTCCGCGAGGTGACCGGGTCGAGCACGTCCCCGGGGCCTTCCCAGGCGACGACGAGGGTCACCACCACGAAGCCTCCGCCCTCCTCGGAGCGAGCCTCGGACGCGGTGGCGACCGTCCGGGCCCCGTCGGCGTCGACCCGGACCCGCTCGATCACGTACCGCCCCCGCTCGGCCGTCACGGCCTTCTCGAACGCGTGTTGGGACGCCTCGGGCCGACGGGTGAACTCGACCGCCCCGTGGCCCGCCTGGAGCCCCGCCCCGTGCTCGGCGAGGACCGTGGCGGTGCTGCGCAGGGCCTCGCCCAGGCCCTCGGACGAGGACAGCGAGGCCGACCGGGCGACGGTCTCCAGGGACGCCTGGATCTGCCGTCGGGCGGTGGCGTCGAAAGCCAGCGAGAGGGTGCCCACGTGGAGCCCCCCGCGGCGGTCGGAGGACCTCTGGGCGGACGGCGGGGCGACGGGTTCGGGCGGGGCCGTCGTGGGGCCGACCGCAGCGGAGGCCTGGCCCATCGCGTCAAACAGCCGGGCTGGGGCAGGCCGCCAGTCGCGCGTGGCCTGGCGCAGGAACATGAGGACCGAGACGGTCGCGACCAGGAAGACGGCGGGCACGAGCTGGAGGCGGGCCTCCAGGGTGGGGTCGGTGATCGACCGGTAGGGCGCGAGCCACGAGGCGATCCACGAGACGACGACCAGGGAGCCCGTAAATACCAGGAGGGCCTGGACGGGGATGGCCCACAGCGCGCGTCGGGCGTCCAAACGGAAGGAGGTCTCGGGGAACCGGGTGAGGGCCTCGGGATCGACCAGCTCGCCGGGCCCCTCGGGGTCCTCGGAGAAACGCACCATGCCGCCCTCGTGGCCCACGACGAAGCCCTCCACCCGTCGATCGCCCACGGTGCGGGACACGGGCATGCCCTTGAGGGCGCTGGTGGGAAAGACCCAGGCGAGGCTCGCGATCCCAGTGTCTTCCATCTCGTTCAGCACCCAGAACACCAACCCTGCGAGGAAGGT
Organism: uncultured Myxococcaceae bacterium; assembly: GCA_964447205.1. Lineage (GTDB taxonomy): Bacteria > Myxococcota_A > Polyangia > Polyangiales > JAEUKH01. The sequence goes on along the minus strand of CAYUSB010000001.1, from coordinate 32,536 downwards.
GTTGAAGAGGGCCCAGGGGTCGCCATGGCCGCTGCTCGATGATCCGGACGAGCCCCTTGAGGACGAATCCGACGAGGACGAGCCCGACGAGGATGAGCCCGACGAGGATGAGCCCGACGAGGATGAGCCCGACGAGGACGAGCCCGACGAGGACGAGCCCGACGAGGACGAGCCCGACGAACCCCAACTGGAGCCGCCGAAGCTGCCCCCGGTGTTCTGGGCCGCGACGGCGGAGGTGAAGAGCATGAAGGCGAAGAGCAGGGCGCCTGCAAGACGGAGTGGCGCTCGGAGGCGGGAAGGGCGGGGCATCAATGGGTGGGAGAGGCTGCTACACCCGGGCCGTGGGCCCGTCCAGGGCTCCCCGTACGGCGGACGCGAGCTGCTCGATGGTGAAGGGCTTCTGCACGAAGCCCGCGGCGACGACGGACCCGCCCTCGGACGGGCTCTCGGGTTCGGCGTAGCCCGAGATGTAGACCACCCGCGTGTCGGGACGCTCCGCGACGAGGCGCCGGGCCAGCTCGTACCCGCGCATCTCGGGCATGGCGATGTCCGTGAGGAGGAGGTGGATCGGGCCCGGGTGCTTCGCCGCCACCGCCAGGGCCTGGGGCCCCCCGCCGGCCTCCAGGACCTGGTACCCGAGCTCGCTCAGGATGCGGGCCGCGATGCGGCGCACGGGCTCTCGATCGTCGACCACGAGGACGGTCTCGTCGCCTCCGTGGCTCTTGGTCTGGGGCCCGGCCTTGGGGGCCTCGGCCGGCTGCTCGGTACGCGGCAGGAGCACATGAAACGTCGTGCCCCGCCCGACCTCGCTCCGCACCCGGCAAAAACCGCTCGCCTGGGAGACGATCCCGTAGCACATGGCCAGGCCCAGGCCGGTGCCGTGGGTGGGGTCTTTGGTCGTGAAGAAGGGCTCGAAGACCCGAGCCAGGACGTCGGGGGACATCCCGACGCCGTTGTCGCTCACCTCGAGGGCGACGTACTCGCCCGGGGGGACGTCCGGTGTCTCCGCGGTGTCTCCCGGGCAGAGGGTGACGTTGCGGGTGGTGATGGTGATGCGCCCGCCCCGGGGCAGGGCGTCTCGGGCGTTGACCACCACGTTGACCAGGACCTGTTCGAGCCGGGCCGGGTCGATCCGGGTGGGCCACAGGTCGGGGGCGAGGCGGGTCACCAGGGTGACGTCGTCGCGCAGGAGGCGGTCGAGCATGGGCTGGAGGTTGTCGATGATGGTGTTGGCGCTCACGATCCGTTGCACGCTCGGCTGCTGGCGCGAGAAGGTGAGGAGCTGCCGGGCCAGGGAGGCGGCCCGCTCGGCCGCGGTCACGATGTCGGCCAGGTAGGACGACCCCCGGGGGTCGTCGCCCCACTCGCGTTGGGCCAGGACGCTGCAGCTCAGGATCACCGTGAGGAGGTTGTTGAAATCGTGAGCCACCCCGCCGGCGAGGCGGCCGATGGCCTCCAGCCGTTGGGAGTGTCGGAGGAGTTCTTCCGAGCGTCGGAGCGACTCGGCCGCGGCGGCCCGCTCGACGGCGTAGCGCAGGCTGCGCTCGAGGGTGGCGCTGTCGATGGTGCCCTTGACGAGGTAGTCCTGGGCCCCGCGGCGCAGGGCCGTGGTGGCCAGCTCGTGGTCGGCCACGCCCGTGAGCACGATGATGGGCGTGCGGGGATAGTGTTTGTGCAGGGCGTCGAAGGACGCGAGGCCCTCGCTGTCGGGCAGGGTCAGGTCGAGCAGGACGAGGTCGTAGGGCTGGCCGTCGAGCTCGGCCATGGCGGCGGCGAGGTGGTCGACGCGGCGCACCGTCACCCGGTCGTGGTCGACCATCCGTTGGAGGAGCACGTAGTCGGCCTCGTCGTCCTCGACGAGCAGGGCGGACAGGGTGGCCGGGGCCACGGGGTGGGGTTGGTTCACGGCTCCTCCGGGGGCAGGACCACGATGGCAAACCAGTACTCTTCCAGGGAGCGGATCACCTGCATGAACTGGTTTACGTCCACGGGCTTGACGATGTACGAGTTGGCGGCCAGGGCGTAGCTGTGGAGGATGTCCTGCTCCTGCTTGGAGGTGGTGAGCACGACCACGGGCAGCTTGGCCACCCGGGGGTCTTCGCGGAGGCGCTGGAGCACCTGACGGCCGTCGAGGCGGGGGAGGTTGAGGTCGAGCAGGACCAGGTCGGGCCGGGGCGAGGTGGCCGGGTCGGCGAAGCGGCCCTGCCGCAGGAGGTAGTCTACGGCCTGTTCGCCGTCGTCGACGATGATGAGCTCGTTGGCGATGCGGCCTTCGGCCAGGGCCCGCCGGGTGAGCTCCTGGTCGGCGGGGTCGTCCTCGACGAGGAGGATCACCGCGGGCCGCGCGGCGGCGACGACAGAACCGTAGGCCGGGTGGATGCTCATGAAGGGCTGTCCTTGGAGAGAGTGAACTTGAAGGTCGAGCCGTGGCCCTCGCCCGCGGACTCCACCCAGATGCGACCCCCGTGCAGCTCGGCGGCCTTGCGGCAGATGGCCAGGCCGATGCCCGAGCCGGGGTACTTCGCCCGGGTGTGCAGCCGTCGAAACGGCTGGAAGATCTGGTCCTGGTAGCGGGGGTCGATGCCGATCCCGTTGTCGCGCACCGCGACCGTGAGCTGCTTGGGGTGGGGCTCGACGGTGATCGAAATGCGAGGGGCCTCGGGGCCGGAGAACTTCAAGGCGTTGGCGATGAGGTTCTGGAAGAGCTGGGCCAGCAGGATCGGGTCACCCTGGACCCGGGGCAGGGGTTGGCGCTCGATCACGGCCGACCGCTCTTCGATGCGGAGCGACAGGGCGTTGAGGGCCCGATCGAGGCAGGTGTCGAGCTCGACGGCGTTGCGCATGACCCGCTGTTTGGACACCCGCGACAGGGCGAGGAGGTCTTGGATGAGGGTCTGCATCCGCTGCGCGGCGTCGGTGATGAATTCGAGGTCCTTGACCGCGGGGGCGGGGAGCTCGGGGCCGACGTCCTTCTGCAGGAGCCCGCTGAAGGCGATGAGCTTGCGCAGGGGCTCTTGCAGGTCGTGGGAGGCCACGTAGGCAAACTGCTCGAGCTCGGCGTTGGACCGGGCAAGCTCGCGCTCGACCCGGCGCAGGTGCGAGATGTCCTGCATCCCGAAGAGGCCGAGCTCGCGTCCGTCGTCGGCGCGCAAGAGCCGGAGGGTGACCAGGACATCGACCTGGCCGCCCCCGAGGGTGGCCAGAACCCCCTCGACCCTGGCCGTACGCTCGCCCCGCCCGAGGGCCCCGAACAGGGCCCGCAGGCCCGGCATCGACTCGTCGGCGCACACCCCGGCGAACGACCCGCGGAGCTGCTCGGGCCCGGTCGCCCCGCAAAGGCGTACGGCCGCGGGGTTGACCTCGCGGACCTCGATGCTCGCGACGAGCCGCGCCAACTCCTCGGGATGCTCCTCCAGGTGGAGGGTCACGTCGGGCACCGCGGCGGCCCGCAGGGCCTCCAGGGCGGCGCACGCGGCGGTGAGGTCGGCCTCCCACAGCGACACCTCGATGTGCTCGACCATCGCGGTGTAGCGGGCCTCCCCCGCCCGGATCAGGGCCTCCTTGCGGTGCAGGTACGACTCGCCGATCCCCGACATGGCGATGTCGATAAACATGTCCATCCCGGTCACGGCGCTGACAAACCGCGCCCGGTCCTCCGAAGAGCTCAGGGTGAGGCGTGAGAGCACCGCCCTGCGAAACGTGGTCAAAAGCCCGAACCACGCCCCATACGGGACACCCATCTGGGCGTACACGGACCCCTGGATGTGCAGATCCTGAACGTAAGCGTCCCATGCACCTTCGAGAATCGCAGCCCTTTGCAGCTCCCGGCTACGCTGCTCGTTCATGGCCTGCTGCTCGGCCGTCATCCCGGCGATGATCGCGGCAAAGACCGGGATCTCGCGGGCCGTGGCGTTAAGCTCGGCCGAGACCTCCGCCCGGCACGGGTCGTACGCGTCCCAGAAGTCTCGCAGCGCACGACGATCGTCCGCGGTGGGATGCAACGCGCGCCCAAGCGCGTCGTGGTGGGTGCCCGGCATACTGTAGGAGAGACCCATCGAGACCGCGGAGTCAAGCTCCCCGCGGGTCCTGGACGCACAGGATGCGCGGTCGATTTTTCCCATGTTTTCGGCGTTCCCTGGCCTTGAGTCTCGACCTCCCTCGGTCCGGGGGGACCGCGGGATCAGGGTGCGTCGTCGGGCAGGGTCCGGGCTCCGTCGAGGGTGAGAGGCCCTGCCTCGGTACGTCGGATACGCCAGGCCATGGCGGGCATTTCCAGGTCGGTCCCGAGGTCGTGGGCGAGGGCCCGCATGTAGGTCCCGCTGCTGCATTTTATCCGCAGGGAGGCGACGGCGAGGCGGGCCTGGGGCACCCCCTGGGCGACCTCGTTCCAGCGGGCGGTGATGGATTTCTGGCGGAAGTCGCCGCGGACCCGGGCCACCCGGGCGATGGCGTGGGCCCGGGCCTCGGTCAGGGTGATCGTCCGGCACCCGAGGAGCTCGACGGCGAAGACGGTCCTCTCGGCGGTGGGGCGCGTGACGGCCACCCCGGCCCGGCTGAGGGCGAGGAGGGAGCGGCCGCCGACCCGGGCCTGGGAGAACGGGGGGTACTGTTGCAGGTACGGTCCCACCCGCCCGGCGCAGGCCGCTTCGAGCCTATGGGTGGGAACGGGGGTCGGGACGGGGTCGGTGACGAGGCCGAGGGCGTCGAAGGAGTCGCTGGTGAGGCCGAGGAGGACGTCGACCTCGTAGGTCTTGGGTTGCCCCCGGAGGCTGTGGACGTCGCGGTTTTCGTCGCCCACGAGCACGGTCAGGAGCCCTTCGGCCAGGGGGTCGAGGCGCCCGGCGTGGCCGAGGGTGACATGGGCCAGGGAGGGGTCGTGGGCCCGCAGGAGCTGGAGGGCCTGGGCCGCCGTGGGCCCTACGGGTTTATCAAGTGCGAACACCCGACGGTCCCGCTCCCTGCGCTGCGGGCTCCATGGCGTCGAGCATGATGGTCACCTCCTGGAGGAGGAAGCGCCCGGGGCCTTGGGTCCCGCACGACCCGCACCCGGCCATGGCCGACTGGGAGGCCTGGTACATCTCGCGGGCCCGGCCTACGTCGCCGGTGCAGGCCTCGGCCAGGACCCGCAGGGCCGCGGTCTCGCCGCACCCTCCGTCGAGCGATCGGGCGGCGGCGGCGAGCTCGGGCAGGACATCGTGACGGTCGGTCCGGGCGGCCATGACGGCGAGGGCCACCACGGCGTTTTTGCGGCGGAGGGTGGCCACGTCGATGCGACCGAGGAGGGCGTCGAGGGCGGCCCGGGCCTCGGCGGGGTCGTCGGCTCCGCCGAAGTCGTCCCAGAGGGCCTCGACCTGTTCGTCGGCGGTGGGGCCTGCGTCGGCCCGGCGGGTCTCGTGGCGTTGGTTGATCCAGGACACGAACATCACGGCCGCGACCATGACAGCGATCAAGAGGAGAGCGTTGAACATGGCGCTTCGGGGCCCAATGGGAGGGTCAGTTGCTGCGCACCACGGTCTCGGTGGGCGCATTGGGGTCGATGTACCCGATGGCGTCCCGGGCCCTCTGTTGGGCCGCGGGGGTGTCGGGGGTGAGGTGCCAGCGCGGGCGCACGACGCCCTCGGCGTCGGTGTGGTACCGGGCGAAGAGGATGAAGTTGAGGGTCTGCAGGCGTCGGTAGTTGCCGCGGATGGTGTTGTACCCCGGGGCTCCCTCTTCGGTGCGCAGGTCGATGATGTTGTCGCGGGGGGTGGTGCCGCGCAGGGGCGTGCCACGCACGAGGGCGGTGAGCCGGTAGTTGCGCGACGAGACGGCGTCGTCGGCCCCGGTGACGGTCTCGATGTGGACCACGGCGATGAGGTCGGCCTCGCGGGCCAGGGTGTCGAGGGAGGTGCGCCAGTCGGCGGCCACGCGCCCTCCGAGGTCTTCGACGTTTTCGATGTAGTCGGCCCCGTCGTCGAAGTGGCGCCCGAGCTCGGCCGGGAAGGGTCGGGTCTGGATGCGCCCGTTGGCCGAGCCGGACGCGCACCCCATGGAGGCGGCCCCGAGCCCCAGGGTGGCGAGGAGGGGGAGGAACATCCAGGAGGAGGGGCTGCGGGGCTTCATGGCGCTCTTCTCGCTAGCACTGGTTGGGCGACCGCGTCGAGGGCTCGCGACGGGCCGCGCAGAACGCCGCGATGTCGGCCGCGAGGGGGGCCTCGACCCGGGTGGCTGCTCCGGTCACCGGGTGGGCAAACTCCACGGCGTGGGCGTGCAGGGCGTGTCGGTCGAGCAGGAGGAGGGCCCGCATGGCCTCGTCGGGGGGGCCTTCGAGGCAGCGTACGAAGACCTCGTCACCGTGGGCGTAGAGCTTGTCCCCGACGAGGGGGTGGCCCACGTGGGCCATGTGCACCCGGATCTGGTGCTGTCGTCCGGTCTCGGGGTAGGCCGCGACCAGGGTGAAGCCCTCGAAGCGCTCCAGGACCTGCACCCGGGTGCACGAGGGCATGGCCCCTTCGGCGAGGGAGGCGACCTTCATGCGGACGTTGAGGGCTCCGCCCGCGAGGCGCAGGGGGGCGTCGATGGTGAAGGTCTCGGGCTCGACCCGGCCGTACACGAGGGCGTGGTAGGTCTTGTGGACGCGCCGGGCGGCGAAGTCCATTTTCATCGCGCGTTCGGCCGCGGGGGAGCGGGCGATGAGGAGGACCCCGCTGGTCTCGCGGTCGATGCGATGGCAGAGGGTGGTGTGCTGGTCGGGGTAGAGCTCGGCCAGGACGGCGGTCACGGTGTTGTCGTAGAAGCGGGCCGTGGGGTGCACGGGCAGCCCGGGGGGTTTGTCGACGGCGAGGAGGTGTTCGTCCTCGTAGACGATCCCGAGGGTGCGGGGGACGTCGGGCTCTTCCCAGCGGGGACGGTAGACGACGATGACCTCGTCGGCCCGGACCCGGTGGGCGGGGCGCAGGGGTCGGGCGTCGAGGGTGAAGGCGAAGGCGTCGACGATGGCCCGGGCCCGGGTGCGGGTCAGGCGCGAGATCTCGGTGGAGAGATAGCGGTCGAGGCGCAGCCCGGCTCGCTCGGGACGCACGGTGAAGATGGAGACGATGGCGTCTTCGGGGACCCCGGGGGGGCGCACGGGCTCGGGCGGAGGGGGCTCGACAGAGCGCGGGCGACGCGGGGACACGCCGAGGGGATAGCACAGCCTGGACTTGGGCGGCTTCGGTGACAGGGGGCCCCGGGTGTGCCACAGGCCTTCCCGTGGTGACGGCCCCAGGGAATAACCCACGCAGCGCGGACGCTCAGACCCGGAAGGTGTCGGCCGCACAATGGACAGGGGCCCTGGGATGGATCGTGCTGGCATCCCTGCCATTGCCTGGGGCGTTGCGGCGGGTGCGATCCCCTGACTCCCGTGCACCGCCCGCGGCCTCGACAGCTTCCACCCCGGCGTCCCCCGAGCTCTCCCTGGGACAAGGAACTCTCGCAGGGCGGGTGCGATCGGCCGAGGGGACGGACGTCGCCGGGGCCAGCGTTCGGCTCCTGCTCGTGCATGCGGGGCGTAGTCATGCCCTCGGGGTCGTGCAGAGCGACGCCGCGGGGCGCTTCGGGCGGCAGGGACTTCCGCGCGGGAGCTACCGGCTCATCGTGACCGCCCCCGGGTGGGCCCGGGCCCTTGTGGCCGTGCAGGTGGGCGATACCCCGGGAGCCCCCGTGGAGGTCGTGCTCGACCGCGGGGTGAGCCTCGCGGGCAACGTTCGGATGCTGGGGCAGGACGGCGACCAGCCCTTTGCGGGGGCTGTGGTGCGGGCGTATCGCGAGGGGGACGAGGGGCCCGCGGTGGTGGCCCGGGCCGACGCCGAGGGGCTCTTCCGGATCGAACACCTCCACCCCGGCTCGCACCGCGTCGAGGTCATGGAGAACGGGGCCGAGACCCTGCGGAGGGTCGGGGTTCCGGCCCCGACGGAGGGGTTGACCCTGCGGGTGCGGGCCCTGGCCAGCCTGGAAGGGGTCGTGCGCGACGCCCACGGAGCCGCAGCCCGCGGCGCGACGGTGCTCCTCGCGGGGTCGGGGGTGTGGCCCGCCCGAACCCTCACCGTGCTCGACGACGGACGCTTCGTGGCCCCCAATCTCCCGGGGGGCGTGTACGAGCTCCGGGCCTCCCGCGACGACGCCGTGGCCGAACCCCTCGCCCCCCTCCTCCTCGACCCGGGCCAACACCGCGAGGTGACCCTCTCTCTCGGGCCGGGAGCGACCCTTGGGGGGGTGGTTCTCGATGGGCAGACCCGACGGCCGGTGGCGGGGGCCGAGGTGGTGGTGGGCGAAGAGACCCTGTCGACCACGCCCCGGGCCGTGCGTACGGGCAGCGACGGGGCGTTTCGTGTGGCGGGCCTCCTGCGGCGGGGGCACCAGCTCGCGGTGCGGGCTCCCGGGTATGCCCCGCAGATGGGGGTGGCCGTGACGCCGGGAGGGCCGCGGACGGAGGTCGTGCTCGACCGGGGGGTGACCCTGGAGGGCAGAGTCATCGACGGGAGCGGACGGCCCGTGGCGGGAGCCCGGATCGAGGTCGACAGCCAGGACCTGGAGGGTCGGGCCGCGGTGTGGAGCGGGTCGACGGCGGCGTTTCGGGAGAGCTTGTTCGAGGCCCAGGTGCGGGGGCCCCGGCCGCTGGTGCCGTCGGGGGAGCTCGGGGTGACGGTGGGGAGAGTGCCGCTGGTGCCGGTGGTTCCGGTGCCGATGGGGGTGACGGCCGAGCGGACGGCGGCGGGGTTTGTCACCGCGGCCGACGGGACGTTTACCCTGCGCGACCTGCCCCCCGGGGTGGTCACCGTGCGGGCCGAACACCCGCTGTATGTTCGGGCCGAGAGCGAGGCCCGGGTCGTGCGCGCTGCCGAGACGGCCCCCCTCGAAATCACCCTGCACACGGGCGGAACCATCGATGGCCGGGCTCTCACCGAACGCGGGTTCCCGGTCCCGGGGCTTCAGATCGAGGCCCGCTGCGAGGCCCTCGCCCACCCCGTGCGGGTCTTCACCCAACGCGACGGGTCCTTCCGGGTGCCTTCGGTGCGCGGTCGGGTGGCCCTGGTGGCCTTCCTCGGGGCCCGTGTGGCGGCCCGAACCGAGGTCGAGGTGGCCGACGACCAGGTGGCCCCGGTGACCCTCACCCTGCCCGGGGCCCTACGCCGCGTGACCGGCCGTGTGGTCGACCCCCGGGGGTTTCCCGTCGACGGGGCGAGCCTGTCCCTCACCACCCTCGACCGCGCAGCCCTCGGAACCGCCACCACGATCAGCACCCCCGACGGCAGCTTTGACACCCTGGTGGGCGGTCACGGGGCCATCGAGGTGAGCGTTCGGCATCCCGAGTTTGCGCCCCGCAATCTCCGGGTCGACGACCCCGGGCGACCCCTCCGGGTCGAGATGAGCCCCGGGGCCAGCCTACGTTTCGCCCTGCGCAGCGACGGGTGCCTCGCGGCCGAGGCCCGGGTCGAGCTTCGTACCGTCTGCGGCCCCGTTCGACAGAGCGCCCGCGACCGGGCGGAGGTGGAGTTTGAGCGGCTCTGTGCAGGGCGGGCCGAGCTCCTCGTGGATGCCCCGGGGTGTGTGCGGGGGAGCCGTGGGGTGACGGTTCCGGGGCGGGGGGTGGTGGACGTGGGACGGGTGGAGCTGGAGGCAGGCGGAGACGCCGAGGGAGAGGTCCTCGACGCCCACGGAACCCCGGTGGTGGGGGCCGCGGTGGCCCCGATGGGGGCGAGCACGGAGGCCCTGTCGGGCAGCGCCCGGAGCGATCGTACGGGCGCCTTCCGGGCCACGGCCCTGCCCCTCGGCGATGTGTCCCTGGTGGCCTGGCACGCCGCCCTCGGCCACAGCGAACCCTTCCGGGTGCGGGTCATCCGCGGCACGACGGCCCGGGGGGTCCGGCTGCGGTTCGGGCGCGACCAGGCGGCCTCGCAGCGGGCCGAGGCGGTGTCGACCATCACCCTGCGCGACCTGCCGGGCCGCGGGGGAGGACGCGAGGTCGAGGTGGTCGGGGTGACGGCCGAGAGCCCCGCTGAGCGGGCGGGGGTTCGCCCGGGGGACGTGCTCGTGCGGGTGGGGAGCGTGGCCGTGGTCGATGCCCGCGACGCCGAGGCCCGGCTCCGAGGCCCGACGGGCGACGACGTGGTGCTCGAGCTCTGCCGCGACGGGGTCTGCCGCACCGTGCGCTTCGCCCGAGGGCGGTAGTTTCTGCCTCGCCTTGGGCCCCGGGCGCGGTACCCCTTTGGGGGAATCGATCCGGGAGCACGACCGACCATGGCAGAGCCGACGGCAGACGGAACATCGGGCGGAGGCCGGGGCGGTCCTCCGGTGTGGGTCTCGCGGGTCAACGAGTCCAACCCGGGGCGGGTGGCCCTCGGACTCCTCGCGGGCTTCGGCCTGTACGTGGTGATCATGGGCGCGGCGGCCCTGTTTGGGAGCCTTGTCGCGATGCTCCCGGTCTTCTTCGCCCTCCTCGGGTACGGGAGCTACTTCTTCGCCCCGCTCCTGCTGTTGTTTCTCTACGTGGGTCGGCTGCGGGGGGAGGCCTGGGCCCGGGTCGAGGGGGGCGACCTGGTGATCCAGACCCGGCAGCGAACCGCTCGACTGCCACGGGCCACCCTCCGGGAGGGTTCGATCAAACAGTGGGGGGCTTCGGTGATGGTCCAGCTCCTGGCCGAGGGGCGCCATCGGTACGAGCTGGTCGTGCCCGACGAGGCCGCGGCCCAGGGCCTCTTGCGCGACCTCGGGCTCGACGAGTCGACGCGGCGGGCCACCATGCTCCTGGCCCGGGGTTCGGCCCGGATGACGGTGGTAGGCCTCGGGGGCCTCGGCTCGATCGGGAGCCTCCTGGGGGTGAGCGTGGCCCTCCTGCCGGGGCATCCTCCGGCGTGGATGTCGTGTCTCTTTCTGATCCCTGCGATCTTCCTGGCGGCCACGGGGTGGGCCTGGTGGTCTCGGCGCGACGTGGAGGTGGTGGTGGGGCGCGACGCCGTGCGGGCCCGCGACGCCGCGGGGCGCTGGCAGGAGGTCCCCACGTCCCGGATCACCGAGGCCCGAACCCGCGGGCCCACCCTCGTGCTCGACCTGGAGGGCGGCGGAGAGGCGGTGTTTCCGGCCCCGAGCGACCTGCCCGAGGACCGGGAGGCCCTGGTCGAGCGCATCAACGCCGTGGTGGCGGCGTCGCGTACGGCCGGGGCGGGTTCGTTGACGGCTCTGGCCCGCAATGGCCGACCGCTGGAGGCCTGGAGGGCCTCCCTGGAGTCGCTCCTGTCCCAGGAGAACTACCGCCATCTCGCCCTGTCCCGCGACGATCTGGTGGCCGTCCTGCACGACGGGACCCGCAGCGTCGAAGAGCGGGCCGCGGCGGCCCTGGCCCTGGTGGGCAAGGGGCACGACCCGCGGGCCGTGACCCAGGTGCGGATCGCCGCCGAGGCCAGCGCCAACGAGCAGGTGCGCATCGTGCTCCAGGAGGCCGCCGAGGGGCGGGTGGACGAGGACCTCCTGGAGGCGGTAGGGTCTCCCGGGCGGACGGGGCGCGGGGGCGGTTGACGACGGCGGGGCGGAGGGGCCATAGCCTCCGAGTACGATGGCAGCGATGACCGAACCACGACGGCAGAAGCTCACCCAACGGCTGGAGTGGCTCGCCCGCTCCCTCGACGAGCTCCACGGGGACTACGTCCGGGCTCCGCGTCTCCTGGGCTTGTCGGTGCTGGCGATCCCCGCGTGGATCTTCGGGAGCTGGATGGTGGCGAGCCTGGTGATCTTCACCGCGGTCTCGATGGCCGGGGTCCAGCGGTATGTGGCCTGGATTCACATCAACGAGTGCGAGATCGAGCAGCGTTTTATTCGCGAGGAGCTCGGGTCGATCGCCCGCGACCTGAGCACCTGAAACACCCAGCGGGCTCCGAGAGAGGCGACCATCCCGATGACGACCCTGTACGATTTCTCCCTGACGACCTTAGGGGGCGACCCTCTGCCCTTGGAGCGGTTCCGGGGCAAGGTGGTGTTGGTGGTCAATGTGGCCTCGCGCTGCGGGTTTACGCCGCAGTACGGAGGGCTTCAGGGGCTCTACGCCGAGGGGCAGGGCGACGGGCTGGTGGTGCTCGGGGTCCCGGCCAACGAGTTTGGGGCCCAGGAGCCGGGCACCGACGCGGAGATCGCGGACTTCTGCGAGACCCGGTTTCAGGTGACCTTTCCGATGGCGAGCAAGGTGGTGGTGAAGGGCGAGGGGCAGCACCCGCTGTACGCGTGGCTCACCGCCGCGGCCGACCCACCGGGCGAGGTGATGTGGAACTTTGAGAAGTTTCTGATCGGGCGCGACGGGCGGGTGGTGCAGCGGTTTCGGTCGGACGTGGGGCCGGGGTCGCCGGCGCTCCGGGAGGCCGTGGCTGCGGCCCTGGCGGGAGGTGGGTCGTGAGCGCCGGGGTCGCCCCGGGGGCGGGAGGGACGGGGAGCGAGGCCCACGGGCCTGATCTCGCGTGGGGCCCCAAGGCCGACGGGAGCACGGTGGCGGCGGCGGCGGCGGCCATGTCGGCCGACATCGCGGCCATCGCTCAGGCCGAGGCCCTGGTGGACGTGCAGCGAGCGGCCTTCCGGGCCGATCCCAACCCGAGCCTCGGGTCGCGCCTTGACGACCTCGGGCGCCTCGCCGGGGCCCTCCTCGCGCGACGGGAGGCCCTGGCCGACGCCATCTCCGCCGACTTCGGCAACCGGTCGCGGCACGAGACCCTCATGGCCGAGGTGTTTGTGACCGTGAAGGCCATCCGCTACGCCCAGAAGCACCTGGAGACGTGGATGGCCTCGCGGAGCCGGAAGGTCGACTGGATCCTTCATCCGGGTCGGGCCGCCCTCGTGCCCCAGCCCCTCGGGGTCGTGGGCATCATCTCCCCGTGGAACTACCCGGTTCAGCTCGCCCTGGCCCCCCTCGTGGCGGCCCTGGCGGCGGGCAACCGGGCGGTCCTCAAGCCGTCGGAGTACACCCCAGGGACGAGCGAGTTTCTGCGCACCCTCCTGGCCGACCTCTTCTCCGAGGACAAGGTGGCCGTGGTCACCGGGGGGCCGCATCTGGGCGAGGCCTTCGCGGGGCTCGACCTCGATCACCTGGTCTTCACCGGGTCGACCGCAGTAGGCCGACGGGTGATGCGGGCGGCGGCCGAGCGCCTGACACCGGTGACCCTGGAGCTCGGCGGAAAGTCTCCCGCTCTGGTGGGTCCTGACGCCCCCATCGCCGACGCTGCGGCCCGGGTGATGACCGGCAAGCTCTTCAACGCCGGCCAGACCTGCATCGCCCCCGACTACGTCCTCGTGCACGAGAGCCGGCGCGACGCGTTCGTGTCGGCCTGCCGCGACGCGGTGGCGAAGATGTACCCCACCCTGGCCCGCAACCCCGACTACACCAGCATCGTGCACCCGCGGCACGTGACCCGGCTGAACGACCTCCTCGACGAGGCCCGGTCCCGCGGGGTCCCCGTCTTCGAGATCAACCCCGACGCCGAGCGCCTCGACCCCGCGGACAAGAAGCTCGCCCCCCACCTCGTGCTCGACCCCCCGAACGACACGAAGCTCATGCAGGAGGAGATCTTCGGACCCATCCTGCCGGTGTGCACCTACCGCACCCTCGACGAGGCCCTCGGGGTCATCAACGACCGTCCGCGGCCGCTGGCCTTGTACTACTTTGGTCGGTCCCGCGGGGACATCGACCGGGTCTTGCGGGAGACCGTCTCGGGCGGGGTCACCATCAACGAGACCCTCCTGCACGTGGCGGTGGAGGAGCTGCCCTTCGGCGGGGTCGGGGCGAGCGGGATGGGCCAGTATCACGGGCAGTCGGGCTTTGACGCCCTGTCCCAGATCAAGCCCGTGTTTCATCAGCTCCGGCCCAACGCCACGGCCCTCTTGCGGCCGCCCTTCGGCCGGGTGGTCAACACGCTCCTCAAGGTGCTGCTGCGGTAGCGGCGGTAGCAGCGGGGGGCGCCGCGGTGCCGGGGAGGGGGCGGGTCCGCGTGCGGAGCTCGTACTGGGCCCGGTTTCCGCGGCCTCCGTCGCGGACGTAGACGTAGTAGTAGCCCGGGTCGAGGAGGCGCCCGACGGTCTCGCGGGCTTCGGTCCCGCGGGAGGAAGTGAGCATCTCCCCGCGGCCGTCGCGGAGCTCGAGGTCGAGGTCGGTGCGGCTCGGCTGGGTCCCGGGGCCTTCGATGAGGAGCTCGGCGAAGAACCAACCCCGGGCGGCCATGTGGACCCGGTACACGGTGAGTGCGTCGAAGCCGTTTTCGGGGCGGGCCCGGCCGCCGCTGGGGGCGGGGTTGGTCAGCCCGTCGACCCGGCCGATGACCCGCCCGGGCACCGCGAGCTGCCGCGGCCAGTCGTCGTCGTCCCCCGTCGGAACCATCTCCACAGGCTCCCGCACCCTGCCCAACATGGCTGCGAGCTCTTCGCGGGACAGGAGGGGCCCCCGGCCGTCGGGGGCGGCCCCGGGTTGCCCTGCCGGGGTCACGATCCGGCGCAGGAAGGTCCCGAGGCTCGGGTAGGCCCCAGGCTCGTCGTGGAAGGTGGCCATGGCCTGGAGCACGGCCGCGGGCCCGAGGGCCACCCCGTCGTGGTCCTCATCGGGTTGCCCCTCGACCCCGTCGGAGAGGTCCCACAGAACGTCCGCCACGCTCGACTCCGAGCCGATCCCGCGGGGGGGCGTGGCGTTGCGCTCGAGGTTGTGATTGACCCGCAGCTCGCCCGTCCCCTCGATGCCGATGGTGTCCTCGTACCGGGGGTCGCCCCGCACGGCCGTGGCAAACCACGTGGCCCGGCCCTCCTCCCAGGCGAGGCCCGGGTCGAGGAGGTAGCCCGACGGGTGGCTCCCGCCGGTGCTGGAGTTGCTCGAGAGCATGTCCATCACGAAGTGCCCGACCTCGTGCAGGACGATGGCCTCGTCGTGCTCGTCGGTGTCGGTGGTGGTCTGCTGCCCGCGTCGACCCCCGAGGAGCTCAAGCATGTAGCGGCCCGAGCGGGCGGGGCGCTCGCCGCGGTAATAGCTCCACTCGGTGGTGATCCCGCGGCCCCAGTAGACGGCCAGCGGGGGGAGGGTGCGGCCCGTCCAGCGCCGTACGGCGTCGAGGCCTGTGTAGGCCGTGTCGAGGATGTGAAAGGCCCCGGCGTACCCCGCGGGGTTGGCGTCGGTGGCCGTGACCTCCAGGGGCGCCCGGGGAGAGGTCACCGGCACCCGCAGGGTGTGGACGGCCTGACCGTCCGGGTCGGGGCTCACCGAGAGGGTGATCCCGCGGTCTTCGAGCCGGGCCCGGATCTCCACCGCCGCCGCGTCGCGAGGCCCCGGGAGGGTAAACCTTCCCGTGGCGTCGGTGTGACCCGTAGCCAGGGTAGCGCCTCCGGCGTCGACCAGGGCCACCTCGACGAAGCGAGCGGGGCGCAGGGCCGTGGCCCGGGAGGCCCCGGTGGGGGTGGGCTGCCGGGTCTCAAACTGCACGGCCCCCGTCCACGACACCTGGCGGGCTCGGCGGGCCCGGTCGGCGGTGCTGCGGGACGACGGAGAGGCGGCGCAGGCGGTGAGGGCCACGAGGCTCAGGGGCAGGAGGGCGAGTCGGTGCGGATTCACGGGCCCGAGAGGGTAGCACCGGACGGACCGGGAGGCCCCTGCGGGATGTGTGCACCGGGGCCACGAAGCTGGTAGCGTCCTGGCCCCCGAACGGGTGCCGCGATGAAGATCCGCAAGCTAGAGCTTCAGGGCTTCAAGTCCTTCGTCGACCGTTCGGTGCTCGCGTTTGAGCACGACGTGACGGCCGTGGTGGGGCCCAACGGCTGCGGCAAGAGCAACACCGTGGACGCCATCCGGTGGTGCATGGGCGAGCAGAGCGCCCGGCACCTGCGCGGCCGGAGCATGGAGGACGTGATCTTCAACGGCTCCGACTCCCGGCCCGCGGCCCCCTTCGCGGAGGTCACCCTGACCTTTGACAACCGCGACGGCCTGGCCCCCCCCGAGTACGCGGCCTACGCCGAGATCGCCGTGACCCGGCGCCTCGCCCGGGACGGCACGAGCGATTACCTCCTCAACAAGACCCCCGTCCGGCTGATGGACGTGACCAACCTCTTCCTCGGGACGGGGGCGGGCACCAAGGCCTACTCCATCGTCGAGCAGGGGCGGGTCGGGCTCATCGTCACGTCGAAGCCCGAAGACCGCAGGGCCCTCTTCGAGGAGGCCGCGGGCATCACCCGCTTCAAGGCCCGCAAGAAGCTCGCGGAGAAGAAGATCGAGCTCACCCGGCAGAACCTCCTGCGCGTGAGCGACCTCCTCGCGGAGATCGAGAAGGGTCTGGTGTCGCTCAAACGTCAGGCCCAGAAGGCCGAGCGGTACAAGCAGCTCCGGGCCGAGCAGCGGAGCCTCGACCTGTACCTCGCGGCCCATCGGTACCTGGAGATCGCCCGGGTGGGGGCCGTGACCCGGGCGGCCCTCGTGCACGAGAGCGCCCGGCTGGAGGGCGTGGAGGTGGCCCTCGTGCGGGTCGAGGCCGAGGGGGAGGCCCTGCGTCGGCAGCTCTTCGCGGCCGAGAACACCCTGGAGTCGGCGCAAAACCACGCCTTCGCGGCCGACAACGAGGCCCGCCGCCTGGAGGCCGATCTGCAGCGGACCCGCGACGCCCTGGTCAACGCCCGTCGGCGGCAGACCGACGCCCAACGGGAGCTCGCGGAGGTCTCCCAATCGAGCGCCACCCTCGGGGCCGAACGCGACGCCCTCGGGGCCGAGCTCGCGGCCGTGGTGCAGCAGGAGGCCGAGGAGATCGAGCGCCTGGCCGTGGCCGAAGAGCGCCTCGGGGAGGTCCGGGAAAACCTCGCGGGCATCGACGGGGAGCTCCGGGCCCACCGGGAGGCCTCCCTCCAGGCCGAGAAGCAGCTCGCCACGGCCGAGGCCACCCGCCTCGGGGTCGGCCGGCGCCTGCGAGAGCTCGACGAGCGCGGGGCCAAGGTTCGTGCGGAGGCCCGGGCCATCGCCCGGCGTCTGGAGGACATCGAGGCCGCCCAACAGGGAGCCCGCGGTCAACTCGAGCGCTTGCGGGCCGGGCGCGACGAAATCGCCCAGAACAAGGCCCGCCTGGAGGCCGCCCAGGGGCCCTTGCGGCAGTCGGTTCAGGGGGTCGAGCAGCGGTTGAGCGAGACCCGCCGCGAGCGGGAGCGTACGGCCGCGCGGCTTCAGGCCCTGCGCGAGGTGGCCAGACGCCACGAGGGGGTGGGGCAGGGGGTGCGGGCCCTCCTCGACGGGCGCGACCCGGCCGTCCGAGGCCTCGTGGCCGACGGGCTCGCCGTGCCCGACGCCCTGGCCCAACCCGTGGCCGCGGCCCTGGCCGACCGCTGGCAAGATGTCCTCGTGGCCAGCGTCGAGGACGGGGCCCGCCTCGTGGCCCGGATCCGGGCTGACAAACGCGGACGAGCTGCCGTCGTGCCCGAACACCCCGGGGACGCTCCCGGGGACGCGCCTGGAGGCCCTGGGGAGGCTGTGGAGGCCCATCCCGGGGCTCCGGGCGTGGTGGGCATGCTCTACCCCCTGGCGGGCGGGGACGAGGCCGTCCCGGGGCCCCTGCGGGGGGCCTTGCGGGCGGTGGTGTTGACCGAGACCCTGGCCGACGCCCTGGGGGCCTGGGAGGCCGTGGGGCGGGCGGGTCCGTGGCGGTATGTGACCCGCGGGGGCGAGGTGGTCGACGCCACGGGGCGGATCACGGGGGGCGTTCCCGAGGCGGCGGGGGCGGGGATGTTGGCCACCCAGGCCGAGATCCGGGCCCTGGGGCCCAAGGTGGAAGACCTGGACGCGCGGGTGGAGGCCCTCGCGGCGGAGCTGGAGGGGCTCATGGCCGAGGCCCGGACCAACGCCGAGACCCTGGAGGCCACCAAGGCCGACCTCTACGCCCAGGACCTGGCCCTCGTGACGGTCGAGCGCGACGCCAAGGCCCAGGAGGCCGAGGTGGCCCAGGGGACCCTGCGGAGGCAGGGCCTGGAGCGCGAGCTCGGGGAGGGGGACAAACACACCGAGGAGGCCCTGGCGGAGGACCGCGCCCTCGACCGGGCCATCGCGGAGGCTCGTCTCCGGCGCGACCGGGCCCGCGAGGGGATGATGGCCGGGGAGGCCGAGGGGATGGCCTGGAAGGCCGAGGTCGAGCGGGCTTCTGCGCGGGTCACCGACGCCAAGGTGGTGGCGGCCCGGGCCCGGGAGCGCGCCACCGCGGCCCGCAACGCCGTGCATCGGCTGGAGCGCAGCGTCGAGGAGCTGCACCACCGGCAGGTTCGGCTCGGGCGGGAGTTGGAGGAGCTCGGGGCCTCGGAGGCGAGCGGCGGAGCCCGCGAGGAGGCCCTGCGGGAGCAGCTCGCGGAGGCCGTGGAGGCGGCCCTCGTGCGGCAGCAGGAGGTGAGCCGACTCCGCGGAGAGTTCGACGCCCTGCGGGGCGAGGTGGGGGCCCTCGACGCCACCCTGCGGACCATCCGGCAGTCCAAGGAGCAGCTCACCAAGGTGGTGGGGCAGCTATCGCTCCGGGCCCGCGAGGAGGCCCTGGCCATGGAGCACCTCGTGGCTTCGGTGGCCGAGCGTCACCAGGTGGCCCTTCCCGACGTGGTGGCCGAGCACCAGGGGGCCGAGCCTCCCGGGGACGAGGCCCGCAAGCGGCAGGACGAGCTCGCCCGCACGATCGAGCGGCTCGGGGAGGTCAACCTCGGGGCCATCGACGAGCACGCCGAGCAGGAGCGGCGCCGGGACTTCTTCGCCGGGCAGAGGGCCGACATCGAGCGGGGCATCGAGCAGCTCGAGGCCGCCATCGCCCAGATGAACAAGGAGTCGCGTCGGCGCTTCAAGGAGACCTTCGAGTCGGTCAACGGCCACTTCCAAGACCTCTTCCCCAGGCTCTTCCGCGGCGGCAAGGGGATGCTGCAGCTCACCGGCTCGGACGACCTCCTCGACGCGGGGGTCGAGATCGTGGCCCAGCCCCCGGGCAAGCGCCTCATCAACCTCGAGGCCATGTCCGGGGGCGAGAAGACCATGACCGCGGTGACCCTGCTCTTCGCCCTCTTCATGCACAAGCCCTCGCCCTTCTGCCTCCTCGACGAGGTCGAGGCGGCCCTCGACGAGGCCAACGTGATCCGGCTCGTCGAGCTCGTGCGCGAGCTCACCACCCACTCGCAGTTCATCATGATCACCCACAACAAGCGCACGATGGCGATGGCCGACGCCCTCTACGGGGTGACCATGCAAGAGCCCGGGGTGTCGAAGCTCGTGAGCGTCAAGGTGCGCAAGGACGAGGCCCCCGCGGCCGTGGCCGTGGCCTGATCGACCGCCCGATGCTGCTTGGGAGTTTGCATCGGGGCCCGGTCGTGACACTCTCCGCGCCCATGGCTTCGCCCGACCTTCCTCTCCTGGAGTCCAAGCTCGGTGCGCCGCTGGGGGATACCCTCCGCGCGCTCATCGAGGTGGCCTATGCCCGCGAGCCGGAGCGCCCTCAAGAGGCCTTTCGCCCGCTGTCCCTCTTGCTCGACTGGATCGGCCCCGATGCAGCCACCCCTGACGCCCTGCGCGTCGAGGAGATGACCCCCCGGGACGTCCTGCCCTTCGCCTCCACCGGGACCGATCAGCATCACATGGGGTTCCTCATGCGCGATCCGTCCCTGAGCACCGACGCCCGGCCTGTGGTGTTCGTGGCCCAGGACGTCCCGTCGGCCCACGTCGTGGCCCCCAACCTCCGCGCCTTCCTGGGCCTCGTGGCCTACGGGGGAGCGGGCTGGGTCCGCCGCGACAGCCTCGACTCGGAGTGGAAGAAGGTCCGCACCTCGCTCCTCGCCGGCGGCGAGGCCGGGGCGGCGGCGGCGGCCCTCGTGAAGGTGCCCGGGGTGTCCCTGCCCGCCAGCCCCTCACGGGTCACGCGGATGGTGGCCGACTGCCGGTTCGACGACGTTCCTGCCAACCCCCTCGGCGACAACATCCCGAGCGACCCGTACCGGGCCCTGATCGCCGCCCGCATGTTCCTCCAGAATCTGGAGTACGAGCGCGTCCTGGCCGCGGCCGAGGTCGCCCGCGGGGGCGGCAACGCCGTGCCTGCCCAACTCCTCACCCTCGAGGCCCTCCTCGGGCTCGGGCGCCGCGACGCCTTCAAGAAGGCCCTGGAGGAGATCCTGGCCCAGTGGGCTGTCCCCAAGGGCCCGTCGCTCCTGGCCCCCCAGTGGGAGACCCTCGACCTCCTGGCCGACCTCGGGGGCTCGCCCATCCCGGGCCCCGTGCGCACCCGCATCACGGCCCGGGTGAGTTGACCGGTGGGGGCCACCCCCCCGCCCGATTCCACTCCCTGGGGGCGCCCGATCCCCTCTGGGCTCCTGGCCTTTGCGGCCGTCCTCGGGGCCCTGCACACCCCCGTATTTCGTGGGGCCTCGGTCTTCTCCCGCGACGTGGCCCTGTGGCTCTACCCCGCCCGGGTCGTCGTCCACGAGGCCCTCCGCCGCGGCCACCTCCCCCGGTGGAACGCCCTCGTCGGCCTCGGCTACTCCGTCCCCTCCAACCCCTTGCACGGGGTGTTCTACCCGTTGGGGTGGCCTGCCTTCGTGGGCGACCCCCTCGTGCTGGGCAACCTCGTGGCCTTGGGGCACCTCTTCCTCGGGGGGGTCGGGTGCGCCCGCCTCGCCCGCCGCCTCGGGGCCTCGGGTGCGGCCTCCTGGGTGGCCGCCCTGGGGTGGTCCCTGTCTGGGTTTACCCAGTCGTCGTGGGCCCTCGGGGTGCTTCTCCTGGCCTCGGCCTGGTTGCCCTGGTGGGCCCTGGCCGGGTGGGACCTCGGGGCCCTGGCCCGCCCGGCTCCGCGTCCTCCGTGGACCGGGCCGGTGCTCCGTGGGGCGGCCGTGGCGGGGCTCTCTCTGCTCGTGGGCGAGCCCTTCTACGCCCTCTTCGGGGCGGGGCTCGGGGCGGGTCTGTACGCCCTGCGGGTCGTGGTCGATCGGGGCGCGTGGCGGGACGCCCTGCGGGGGCTCCCGGGCGCTCTCGGGGCCCTCGGGCTCGGGGTAGGCCTCGCGGCTCCGGGGCTCGTCCCGACCCTGGCCGTGGTGGGGCAGACCGAGCGGGGGGCGGCCCTGTCGCGGGCGACCCTGGAGGCCTGGTCGCTGCATCCGGCCCGTCTGGTGGACGCGGTGTCCTCGGGGGGCCTGGCCCTGGCCTGGGCGAGCCAGCCCCGGAGCGGGCTCGGGTGGATGTTTGACGGACGCCCCTTTACGGAGTCGCTCTACCTCGGGGCCCCGCTGTTGGTCCTCGGCCTCGCGGCCCTGGGGCTGCGGCGCGACCGGGTGAGCTTCGGGATGCTCGGGGTGGCCCTCGGGGCCCTGGTCCTGGCCCTCGGGCGGCACACCCCGGTGCTCGGGTGGGTGCGGGCGGTGGTCGTGCCGTTGCGGTTTACGCGGACCCCGGAGAAGTTCTACGCCCTGGTGGTGGTGGCCGTGGCGGTCCTCGGGGCCCTCGGGGTCGACGCCGTCCTGGCCTCGCGGCGCCGGGTGGTGTGGGCCTTCGGCCTCGGGGTCCTGGCCTACGGGATCCTGTGGATCGGGGCTCCCCTTGGGCCCGCCACGGCCGTCGAGATCCTGCGCTTCGGGGCTCGGGTGGGGGCCCTGGCCTGCCTCGGGGCCCTGGCGGCAGGGGCCACCCTGGGCCACACCCGGGCGGGTGTGTGGGCCCTCGCGGCGGTCCTGGTGGGCGACTATACGATCCATCTCGGGCGCTTCGACCGGCTCCTGCCCAACGCGGCCATCACCCAGGTTCCGCCTGTGGTGCAGGCCCTGCGGAGCCAGGTGGCCCCGGGGGTGGCCCCGGCCCCGCCGCGGCTGTGGCGTTCGATCCGTTTGCGGGAGGTCGAGCTCGAGCGGGGGGCGGGGCTCTTCACCCGCTCGTTGGTGCCCAACGTCAACGTGGCCTTCGGGGTGGCGTCTCTGCCGGGGTACGACCCGGCCCTTCCGCGGGCCTTCATGACGGCAGCCCGGCTCAATCGGGTCGACCTGTTGCGGGTGTTGTCGGTCGACGCGGCCTTGTTCGACCGCGGTCGGGTGGACGTCTCGCGGGGCCTGACGCCCCTCGCGTCCCTGGGCAACGACCTCGTGCTGGTGCGGGTGGAGGGGCGCCTCCCGCGGGTGTACGTCACCGACGGGGTGACCCCGGTGACGAACCTCGACGCGGCCCTCGGCCGGCTCCTCGAGGCCGACGTGGTGGCCGGACGCACGGTGCTCCTGGAGCAGGGGGGCGCGGGAGCGGCGACGACGGGCACGATGCGGCCCTGCGCCCTCGTGCGGTACGGCGACGGGGAGCTCGAGGCCCGGTGCGAGAGCGACCGCCCCGGGTGGGCCGTGGTGGTGGAGCAGTACGCCCCGGGGTGGACGGCGCGGGTGGACGGGGTGGAGACCCCGGTGGTTCGGGCCAACGCGGTGGCCCGGGCCGTGCGGGTGGGGGCGGGGACCCGGCGGGTGGTGATGCGGTTTGTTCCGCCGGGGCAATGGGCGGGCCTCGGGCTCGGGGCCCTGGCCCTCGGGGTGTGGGGCGGGCTGTGGGGGTGGGGGCGCAGGCGGCGGGGGGCGACGGGAGGGTGAGGGCGGAGAGAAGAGAGCCGCCAGGGCGCCGGGGCCGCAAGGGAGCCGACGTTGTGGGTGGCGCGCGTGCGAGGAGGTCACTCCCCGCTCCCCCCACACAACCTTCTGGCCCTTGCGCCCCTTGCGCCCTGGCGGTTTCGCAGCCCGTCGCTCGCCGCCCGCTGTCGGCCCCTTGACGCCTGCTACGCCACCTGGGCGACGAGCTCGCACGCCCCGAGGAGCTGCGTCCCGCGGGAGGGAGCCCGGCGCCGCGAGGACTCGACCACCACCGGGGCGAACACCCGGCGTACGGCGGCCGACAGGGCGGGGCGCGAGGCCTCCACCCCGTCGCGGCGGGCGGCATCCCGCAGGGCCTCCCGCAGGCTCAGGGCGTTGACCGGGCGGGCCCCCGGGTCGAGATGCAGGGCCCCGTCGATGGCCGCAGCCACCCGGGGCGGAACCCCCTCCACCACCTCGCCGAGGCTGGGCCGCTCGGACCACACGAAGTGCCACGTCCGCTCGTCGCCCGCAGGGATGTGGGAGAACACCCGCCGCCCGGCCAGAAGCTCCCACAGCACGAGGGCCGCCCCGTACACATCCGCCCGCACCCCATGAACCTGCCCCCGCAGCACCTCCGGGGCCAGGTATCCGAGTTTGCCCCGGGCCACCCCCGGACCCTTGGCCCGCGGACGAGACAGGTCGCGGGCGATGCCCAGGTCGGCCAGAAAGGCCCGTCCGTGCACGTCCGCGAGCACGTTGGCCGGGGCCACGTCGCGGTGCACGAGGGCGAAGGGCGGGGCGTGCAGGGCCGCGAGGGCTTCGAGCAGGTCGTCGGCCAGGCTCAGGGCCGCGGAGACCTCCAGGGGGCGCTGCAGGGCCCGCAGGAGGGTGAGGGCGTCGGGGCCGTCGATCCAGTCGAGGGCGAGCCACGGGCCCCGGGCGTCGCAGCCATCGTCAAGGTACCGGACGATTCGCGGGTGGGCCACCCCTCGGGTCACCCGGACCTCGTCCGCGAACATTGCTCGGGCCTCCGCCATGTCGCGGCTGCCCTCGCGGATGCGCTTGATCGCCACGGGCTTTCGCCGCACGAGGTCGGTCGCCATCCACACCGTGGCCATGCCTCCTTCGCCCGCTACGGCTTCGAGGCGATACCGTCCGGCTACGCAGAGTCCGTCGTCCATCGCACCCTGGGCCATATCCTCCGGGCCGGAGCTCTACCAAATTTGTTGCAGAGATTTTTTACGCGACTGCCCGGGATTCAGGGCAAAACCTCCACCCGCAGGCGCAGGGTGGCCGTCTGCTGCGGGACCGCCCCGGGGGTCCGCACCGGGAGCGTAAACTCCCCCGTGGTGCGGGGGATGGCTCGGGCGTCGAGGTCGGCCGTTCCGATGAGCTCGCGGGTGGTGGCGTCGTCGTCGTAGACCGTGAAGCGCAGGGGCAGGTCGCGGTCGAGCTCGAAGGCCCCGGGGAGCCAGCGGTCCCAACGGGCCTCGTTGCGGTCGGAGATCATCGGGCTCGTATCAATCTCGCGCCCGAGCGGAACCGAAGCCGTCACCACCACGGGGTCGGCCTCGCCGCCTACCAGGTCCCAGGCCTGTCCGCGGGCGTTGGTGGGGCGCACCGTCACCCCCGCGAGCTGCAACCGGACCCGCCGCGGTCCTGCCGGGGCCGTCGCTGCCGCAGGGGTTGTGGCAGCCGCGGGGCCTCCTGCCGTGGAGGTGTTCGTCGCGGGGATCACCCGGTACCGCAGCCGGGCGGGCAGGGCGCTCCCGGGCCGCACCGCCACCGTGAGGGCCACCCGACACGGGTGGTCATGTTGGGCCCCCGCCACGTTGTTCGGAACCGCCACCCGCTGCACCCCCCCACCCGCCGTGAGGGTCACCAGGGGCACGCCCTCGGGGGCCGGGGGTTGGGCCCTCGGGTCGCGCAGGCGGGCGTCGAGGTACCGGGTGAGGTCGTCGGCGCACACCGCCCGAACCACCGCCCCTTCGCCCTCCTCCAGGGCCACGTCCAACGCGAGGGGCCCCTGGGCGATGGGGTCGACGGGGCCGACCACGTCGAGGCCTCCGGGCCACACGGTGCTGCGCTGGTTGACCACCCAGGGACCGGGGTCTCCGAGGGCCGTGGGCCAGGGGCGTTCGGGGGTCTGGCCGCGGGACAAGGGGCCGACCATGAAGTCCACCTGACGGGTGTCGAGGCGTAGGGTCATCGTAAACCCTGTGGCCAGGCGCTCCCGGAGCTGGGTCGAGCCCATCTCCGCGGCCTGCGCGCGGGCCCGGTCCGAGACGCTGTTGCCCGTGGCCGCCGCCACGCCCCCGAGGAGCCGCGAGAAGAGCCCCGTCGGCTCCGGGCTCACCATCCCCTGCGGAACAATCGACGCCGTCACCCCCTCGGCCGGCCGCATCCAGAGCGAGGCCACCCGGCGGGCCCGGTCGTACCCCACGGCCACGTCCGCCCCAAGGGCCGCCCGCCCCTCGAAGAGCAGGTACTGCCGAACCCGAAACCCGCTGGCTTCCCGGTCGATCCACATCCACCCGGGGCCCCCGAAGGTCAGGGCGATGCGTCCGTCCGTGATCTGGGCTTCACAGCTTCGGATCCACCAGCGACCCACCGAGGGGATGGTCCCGGCCGCGGGGCCCGTGAGGGTGCTCTCGCCCGGCAGACCCAGAAACGACCCCAAAAGCCGCGGGCACAACTGCGGGGTGAGGGCCTCGGTCACCAGGGCCCGAACCTCCGTGTCGTCGCCCCCGTGGCCTGTCTCCGCGGCCCCCGAGGCCGCGAGGGCCGGGGCGGTGGCGGTGGTGGTGGTGTTTCGGGCGGCGGTGGGGAGCAGGCCGCAGCCGAGGAGGAGGAGGGGCGCAACAAAGACCAGGGGGCGCATCACGACCCGTTGCCTGTGCAAGACCGCAGAGGGTCCGTCAACATCCCATGGCATACCTGAACACTTGTAGGGTATCCTCGGACGAGGTGCACGACCATGGCCACGGCGCAGGCGACACGGCTGGAGGAGGCCCGACGGGTTCTGGCGGATGCGTCGGGGCGTGTGGGGGTGGTTCCGACGGGGGCGGAGGGGGGAGCCCGTCCGCGGGTGATCGCCACGGGGGTCTCTGGCCTCGACGCCCTGCTCGGGGGCGGCCTGGAGCGGGGTCATCTCATCGAGCTGACGGGCCCTCCGGCCTCGGGGCGGATGGCCCTCACCCTCCATCTCCTCGATCAGGCAACACATCGTGGGGAGCCTGTGGCACTGATCGACGTGGTCGACGCCCTCAACCCCGGGGACATCGACCCGGCCCTGCGTCCGCGGGTGTTGTGGGTGCGTCCGCGGGGGGTGTTGGCGGGGCTCCAGGCCGTCGATCTATTGCTGGATGCCGGGGGGTTTTCGTTGGTGGTTCTGTATCTGGTGGGGGCGACTCCGCGGGGGCAACGGGGCGAGCGGGTGGCGGGGTCGGCCTGGGCCCGTCTGGCCCGGCGGGCGGAGGCCACCCGGACGACCCTCCTGGCCGTGACCGACGGATCGGCGGCCCAGGCCCCGGGCTCGTTCGCGGCGGTGTCCCTGGGGATGCGCTCGCGGCGGGTGCGCTGGGTGGGGGGGCGTAACCTCCTGGAGGCCGTGGAGGGAGAGATTGTGCTCGTACGACATCGGAGGGGGTGGGGGGTCGGGCGGTCGGTGCGCTTCGGGGCCACCACCCCGTGAGGGTCGCGTTTGTGCGGGTGGCGGCCTTTCCCCTGGCCGCCTGGACCCGGCTCGAGCCTTCCCTCTCCCAAAGGCCCTTCGTGGTGGTCGATGCCCCGTATGTTGCAGGCGGAGCGGGGGCTGTTTTGCCTGCGGGCTACGGGGTGGCCCCGGTCCTGGCCGTCACAGGCCCTGCCCGAACGGCCGGGGTCGGGCCTGGGATGACAGGCTATCAGGCCCGGGCCGTGTTGCCCGATGTGATGGTTCGGGGGGTGAGTCTGGAGGCCATCCGGGGGGCTCGGAGCGCCCTCGTCGACGCCGTGGCCACGGTGGGAGCCCGGATCGAGCAGGCCCGGGAGGGGCTTTGGGTGGAGGTGAGCGACCTGGGGAGGATCTTCGCCACGGAGGCGGCGGTGGTGGGGGCCTTGGGACAGGCGGTTCGGAGGGTGGGGTTGCGGGCCACGGTGGGGGTGGGGTCGACCAAGTCCGTGGCCGCGGTGGCGGCCCGACGGGGGGCTTCGTGCATCGTGCGAGCGGGCGAAGAAGCTGCCTTTCTGGCCCCGTTGCCGGTGGATGTGCTGCCCTTGTCGGACGAGCTCCGGGCGGACCTGTACAAACTCGGGATCACCCGCCTCGGAGACCTCGCGCGGTTGCCGTTGGAAGCCACGGGGATCCGGCTCGGGGAGGAGGCCACCCGGGCGGTGCGGGTGGCTCAGGGGGGGGAGGGGAGGCCGTTGGTTCCGGAGGTGATCCCGACGCGGTTTGAGGAGGCCCTGACCCTCGAAGACGCCGTGGAGAACATTGAGCCGCTGTTGTTTGGGATTCGTCGTCTGTTGGATGCGCTGGTGGCCCGTCTGGCGGGGCGTTCGTTGGCGGTGGGGGGGCTGCAACTGGAGCTTGCGTTGACGGAGGGGATTCGGGACGCCCGGGCGGTGTCGGTGGGGGCTCCGACGCGGGACGTGGCCTCGTTGGTGAAGTTTGTCCGGGGGTCTCTGGAGGCCCATCCCCCGGTAGGGCCGGTGCAGGGGCTGCGGGTGGTGGCCCTGCCGCGCTCTGTGCGTGCGGTTCAGGGGGGGCTGTTTGAGCCCCCGGGACCGGCCCCGGAGCGCCTGGCCCTGACCCTGACCCGTCTGGTGGCGTTGGTGGGCGAAGATCGGGTGGGGGCTCCGGTGGCTCCGGACACACACCGACCCTACGCGGTGGCCATGGCGGTGTTTGACCCCCCGCGTACGGCCCGGGCGGGGGCGGGAACGGAGGGGACGGAGGCGGGCGGGGCGCTGACCCTGGCCCTTCATGTGTTTCGTCCCCCCCAGGAGGCCACCGTGTCTCTGGAAGCGGGGCGCCTGGTGCGGATCGAGGCCGGGGAGGTCTCGGGGGCGGTGCGGGCCTGTGGGGGTCCGTGGCGGGTCGAGGGCGACTGGTGGGGGGAGGGGTTCGAGCACGAGGGCTACGACGTGGAGCTGGAGGACGGAGGGGTGTACCTGGTGGCGTACGACCGCAGCGCCGGGCGCTGGCAGCTCGATGGGATGTATGCGTGAGTTGTTTTGTCGAACCTCACCCCCGCTGCCCTACAACCGCGCCCGCGCGCTGCGTCGATCCTCAGGGCTGGCGCAGGGAAGAAGGCCGACACATATTCTGGCGACCCGGTGGGGCCGTGCATCGTACGCCACGCCACGCCACGCCACGCAATCCAGGGAGCCTTCATGAACACCGCCCGATCCGGCTCCCTCGTGCTCAGCGTGATCGTACTGATGGGCTGTTCGATCCTCGTCGACCCCGACCCATCCCGTCTGTACCGCAGCGGCACCGACGATGTCCCCGGAGGAGAGTGGGCCGACGCCCCCGTCGCCGTCTTCGATGCATCCGCTCCCGATACCCCCGTCGCCGTGTTCGACGCGCCCGCCCCCGACGCGCCCGTTGTGGTGCTCGACGCGCCCGCCCCCGACGCGCCCGTTGTGGTGCTCGACGTGCCCGCCCCCGACGTCCCCGTCGCGATGCGCGATGCGCCCAGCGGGGCCGAGGTTCCCGTTCGAGACGGGTCGGCCACGGACCGGGGGTGCCCTGCGGGGCGGGTGGCCTGCGGCGGGGACTGCATCGACGTAAACACCGACCCCGCCCACTGCGGGGCCTGCGACGCCCCGTGCGGGGCGGGCCTGGTCTGCACCCGCGGGGCGTGCGCGTGCGCGTGTGGGGTGGGAGAAACCTGCTGCGAAGGCGACGGGGCCCGGGTGTGTGTGAGGGTTCAGTCCGATCGAGAACACTGCGGGCAGTGCGGCCGGGTGTGTTCGGCCGGGCAGAGCTGCGTCGCGGGGGCGTGCGTCTGCGCTTCGCCGCGAAGCTCCTGCGGCGGGGCCTGCGTCGACACGCAGAACGACCCGGCACACTGCAACGGCTGCGGCCGCAGGTGCCCGACCGGGGCCGCGTGCAACCGGGGCCGATGCGAGTGTCCGGAGGGTTCGGTCTCCCACGGCGGCGTCTGCATCCATCTGGGCTACGACCCCGAGCACTGCGGACGGCGTGACCACGCGTGCCGCGACGACCAGGTCTGCGCGGCGGGGACGTGTGTGTGCCGTCCGGGGCTCACCCCCACCGCCTCGGGGTCTTCCTGCACCGACCTACAATCCAACCCCAACGACTGCGGGGCCCTCGGGACCCGCTGCGGCCCTGAGCGGGCGTGCGTGCGAGGCGTGTGCGTCCCGTCCTCGATGTGTTCCTCTCCCCTCCGCATGTGCGAGGGGTGGTGCGTCGACACCCAGACCCACCCGTTTCACTGCGGAGGATGCGGCGAGGACTGCGAGGCGGACGAGGTCTGTGTCGCGGGCCGCTGCCGCAGCTACTACGCGGTCCACGCGTGCCGGACGTGCCCCTGCCCAGGCTGCCGATCGAGCGAGGCCTGCTGTGCTACCGCCGACGCGCGGGCGACGATGTGTGTCGAGAGCGGCCGCTGCCCGTAATACCGATCACGCGCGGGGCGGGAGGTGCTCGCGTACGACGGCGAGCCAGTAGGCCCGACCGTGGTACTGGCTCATCTTGCCCAGGAGCTTGCCGTCGCGCACGAGGAGAAACGTAGGGATTCCGTAGATCCCGAAGCGCTGGGCCACCTCAGGAAAGGTGTACGCGTCGAGCTTCACCACACGCACCGGCTCCCCCGCGAGTTGGGCGAGGAGAAGGGGGGCGTCCCGGGCAAAGTACGCGCAGTTGGGGCAGCCGGTGCCCCAGAAGTCGACCACCACCAGGGTGTCGCGGGGGGCGTACACGAGCGCGTCGAAGGTGTCGGCGGTGGCCTCGACGACGGGCGGGGCGGGGTGCATCGCAGGGGCGTGTCACGCGGGGCCGGGCCGCGCAACGGGGGCTATGCGCGGCGACGGAGGGTTCGCGCGGGTGTAGGGTGCGCGGCATGGCAGGCGACGCAGGGCGGGCGCGCGACCCGCGTTTTCCCAACCTCGACCCCGATGTGATCGCGGGCTACCTCAACGCCCCGTCGACGCAGGTCGCCGAGGTGATCGACGGGATGCTCTCGGTCATGCCCAGGCCCCGACCGCGGCACGCGCGGGCCGCGGGCAAGCTCAACGCCACCCTCGACGGACCCTTCGACCGGGGCAGTGACGGTCCGGGCGGCTGGGTCTTTCTGCCAGAGCCCGAGCTGCACCTCGGGCAAGGCCCCGACATCGTGACCCCCGACCTCGCAGGCTGGCGCCGGAACCGCTTCCCCGCCGACGCCTTCGACGACGAGGCCCCGGCCGCGCTCACCGTGGCGCCCGACTGGGTGTGTGAGGTTCTCTCGCCGCGCACCGAGGCCTACGACCGCGGGGCCAAGATGCGGGTGTACCGCCGCGAGAGCGTCGGGCATGTGTGGCTCGTCGACCCGGCCCTCAGGACCCTCGAGGTGTTTCGGCTCGAAGGCGAGCGCTATACCCTGATCGACACCTGGGAGGGCGACGTCGGTGTGCGTGCAGAGCCCTTCGATGCGGTCGAGCTCTCGCTCGCGGTGCTCTGGAGCCTGTAGGGCCCGCGGAGGAGGCGCGTGGATCTGTCCCCGGGGCGGGAGGAGTTGTTGCAACGGCGGGGGCAGTCGCGGCGCCCGCGAGCGCAGTCGCGGCGTCGGCGGGAGGGGTTGATGCAGCCGCGGGAAGGGTTGTTGCAGCCGCGGGAGGAGTCGCAGCACCTGCGGGAGGGCCTGCGTACGCTGCGGAGGAGCTTGTGTACACCGCAGCGCAGTTGTGTACACAGAAGCGGCGCTTGATGTAACTGCGGGACCACTTGTATACGGCGCGGGAGTCCTTTTCGGAGCAAAAGACGGGATGTGCCAAGAAATATAGATTAAACAGAGGACAGATAGGCAGGGGCGCGCGAGGGGTCAGACGGAGGGCGGGGGCTCGGGTTCGGGCTTGGGTTCGGGCTCGTCGGGGAGGGGGGCTCCGCGGAGCTGTACGAAGACCCGGCGCAGGGTATTGCCGAGCACCATCCGGGGCAGGGTCGGAACCGTGTCCCGCCCGTCGTGCAGGGCCCGGTAGAGTTCGTGGAGTTCGGTCATCAGGCGGCCCTCGATGACGTTGGTGGCGGGGAGGTCGCGGGAGGCGGCGGGGCTCTGGGCGGCGCGGATCCGCTGGGCCTCGATGGCCTCCATGGCCTTGCGGGCTTCGGCGAGGTCGTCGGCCCCAAAGGAGACCGACTCCAGGCGGAGGGCGAAGTCGGGCAGTTGGAGCCAGGCGTCGAGGAGCGCGGCGAGGGATTCGAGGGAGGCCGAGACCAGGGGGGCGTCCTTGCTGCCTCCGCGCGACTCGGTGAGGGTCGCGGTGAGAGAGGGATAGCGGCGCAGGAGCCGTTCGAAGCCCTGGAGGAGTTTGGTGCGCACGATGCGGCCCTGGCCGGTGACGCGCTCAAGCTCTGACTGGGCCAGGGACCAGGACGACGCCTGAGCCCGTTGGGCCAGGACGGCTCCCTCCAGTTGGAAGAGCTTGTCGAAGATGTATCGCACGCGAAACTTCCCATAACGCATGGGCTT
Source organism: uncultured Myxococcaceae bacterium (assembly GCA_964447205.1). Lineage (GTDB taxonomy): Bacteria > Myxococcota_A > Polyangia > Polyangiales > JAEUKH01. The sequence continues at coordinate 1,310 of CAYUSB010000001.1, read as the reverse complement.
TGCGTGGGCCGACACCACGGCCACTACGTCGAGCCGCACCAGGGCGTTGAGGCTCTCGTCGAGAACATCCGACGCAGAGGTGGTTGTCCCGCGGACCATGGCGGCTTCGTCGGAGATTTCGCCTTCGACGGCGGCCACGTGGTCGGGGGTGAGGTCAGCGAGGCCTTCGTACCAGCCGCGAACGATGCGGAGGTAGCCGTCACGGTAGGGGGCGAGGGTTGAGGCAGGGGCGCTGTCGGGGGGAGGAAGCTCCACGATGCTGGGGATGTTGGAGGGAGGGTCGTCGGGCGGAGGGCTGGAACTCATGCTTCGGAAAGTCGCCCAGGTTGCCGACGAGCGTCAAGAGGACTGCGAGGAGGTTTGGGGGAGGGGGCTGCGTTTTGTGACGGCCATGGGGGTTGATGTCAGTGGAGGTAGGTCGCGGGGGAGGGCAGCGGGATGATCGCCAGGCTACGTGGGGAACGGACTCCTCTCCCTTTGCGGTTCGCGCGTACTCGATTCCCCTCTCCATCGGAGAGGGGGGCCGCGTATCGAGAGAATCAATGGGGGAGAGGGATCGTCCCCTAAAGTACCTCCCCCGCGACACACGCCCGCCGACGCCTGCCGCCCACGACGCCTTTCGGCTGAACACCGACCCATGACATACAATCCGCCGTCGATGGATCGCTATGTTGTCAGCGGTAGTTTGAAGCCCGCATATCAGTTTTGTGGTGTAATAAGGGCCATTGCGCACTCTCTATTATTTGGTGGGGACAAGTGAATATCTCTGCCATCCACCTGTGCTACTACTGATCCGTTGATGCCGTCGACGCAAGAGACATGTATAGTCCAGCATGCGGTGCGATTAATCGAGAAATCGACGGAGAATCCCCAGCCTGGTGGGTTGCCAGAGGAGGAGTGGGAGCGAAAGGGTGCTCTAAAGCTACAATAGGACCGATTTTGGTCGTACTCCTCCGAGTCGCAGTAGGCTTCGAGGATGCCACATTGAAAGATCCGCTGTGTACCCAGAGAGGCGCACGGAATGTCACACTGAAAGGTGGTGTGCTCGCTAACAGGTGGTTGCTCTGACAATCCGTCGGCTGCATTCGCATCATTCGAGACTCGAACCGGCATGGATGATTGTCTACATGCGCCGGAATTCCACGCAACAGCCAGCCAAAATGACACGGCGACCCACCTTCCATAGAAAGCCATCCGTGAGTCGATTGGGACATTCGTGTTCATCTATTCGAGCGCAGCCGGTACTGCCACGCCTCCAGGGCCGTCTCATGAATTACTCCGTGATTCCCTGGCGAAGGAGCGCGAGGAGG